>NZ_WXTX01000024.1 GCF_009848685.1 Andreprevotia sp. IGB-42 | reverse complement strand
TCTGTCCCCTAATTCCCACGGCCAACGCGGGCAACGGCATCCAGCGCGTGGTCGATGTGCGACAAGCTGCATCCGCAGCCCGCACCTTGCGCTTCGTCGCCGCAAGCCCGGAAGGCGGAGACCTGGTCACCACCTGCACCGTCAATGGCAAGCCGGTCAGCCAGGTATTCGGCTATGCACAGCCGGGCAAGAAACGCAGCTACACCGCACAAGCGGGCAGTGCGGGTGAAACCATCTGGCTGGTGCAACCCGGCGGCACCAACGTGATCGCTTTCAAGGCTGGTGAAAAGCTGATTTGCAAGGATACGGTGTTTAGCGGCTGATCCGGCCTAACGCGTGTGGCCGTGGCGCTGGTCAGCCCCTTGCCACACGCAGGCAGCACAATACCATGTGTGGAAACGCATTCCCTTATTACGCCAGCGAATGAAGCCAATCAGGGATGGCCCCCAACATCAGGCATAGACGCGATATGGCATCGTGGCATCCACTTAATGGGCTGAATTGAAACCTGAAACATAAAATTTGACCACACCCACATCAATCTCCGCCCTTCGAATCATCATGAATTAATGATTTCACCGCATGGCAAACCCCCATCCCAATCAGCAATAGGCACCAACCCTTCAAAAGCCATCACTTTAAACAAATCAAATTGATCTATTACAACTCCAACCTCCTTTAACCTCTCAGGACTGCGCACTACCAAGTTATTCAATGCTGCACGAATCTCATACCTGATTTTTTCATTCGAGTACTCATTCCACATGCCACTTGGTGGTGCAACTACATCATCAATTTCAACAGTAACCAAACCAGAGACCCCGGCAGTTTTATCATAGTACCAAAGCCAGCCTGGATCACCTCCACCCGGGGAGTTTTCAGGATAGGGTGGGAAGATAGCCCTCAAATAAAAATCCAACCCCGCACTTGAATCCAATGCATAGCCAATAGCATACATAAGCGGCGCATCGGGATGATCTTGAGTGCACCGTGGACGAGAAACACAAGAATATCCGAGCAACCCATATTGTTGATCACCTAACTTATTATTCAACTTCATTAAATCTCATAAAAATATGTTATTGAGATGCAAAAGGCATAAACTCAAGCGATACACCACTTTACCCATCCACCGGCGCTAAATCCCCAAACCTGGCATTTCGCAAACAGGACAATCCACTAAAACTTCAAAAACCAGTATTAAGTCAAGAAAGCCCTTTATCGGCAAATACTATAAACTCCGGTGCAACCGGCCAATTTCCGCTTCGATCATTATGCCAGTATCGTTCCACGCATTTAGGACCATATCAATCTCGTAACGCTCCTCTCCAGCAACCCGGATCAGATGGTTCCTGTCGCTGTAGCGCAATGCAAGTTTCTCTACCGAGTAATTGCTGATCAGGTCCGGAATATTATGCACATGGCTGGCGGCAACCTGTGCCACCCTGAGATTCTCGCAATGCCGGATAAACAGCAATGTGTAGTACAGAACATCGAGCAACGCCCGCTCGATATGCGGTGGGCAATGGGGGCCACTTCGCATCAGCCCCAGCCGCCGGCAGGCGGCAAAAATCCGGTATCTCAGATTCATTCCATCATCCCGCTGCCAGTAAAAGCCGCAGCTTATTACGATTGCGGGGCATGCTGCACAGACCGTGGCAACGCGGCACCACTCTCCGCACACGCCGCAATCTGCGCCTGTGCCGTCGCCACATCCAGCCCCCGTTCTGCCAGCCATGCATCGTTGTAATACGAATGCCCATAGCGATCCCCGCTATCGCACAGCAGAGTGACGATACTGCCTTGCTCACCAGCGGTGTGCATCGCATGTGCAAGCGCCAGCACGCCGACCAGGTTGGAGCCGGTAGAGCCGCCCACGCGGCGGCCGAGCTTGCTGGCCAGCCAGCGCATGGCGCCAATCGATAATGCATCGGGCACCTTGAACATGGTATCGATCACGCTGGGCAGGAACGATGCCTCCACCCTCGGCCGGCCGATGCCCTCGATGCGCGAGCCACAATCGAGGTTGAAATGGCCGCGTACATCCTGCGGCAGTGCGCCATTGGCAACCGCGGCATAAAAATCGAAGAACACCGAGTTTTCCGGGTCTACACAGGCGATGCGCGTGCCATGGCGGCGATAGCGCACATAGCGGCCCAGCGTAGCTGTGGTGCCGCCGGTGCCGGCGGAGGCGACGATCCATGCTGGCTGCGGGTATTGCTCCAGCTCCATCTGCTTGAAAATGGATTCAGCAATATTGTTGTTGGCACGCCAGTCAGTGGCGCGCTCGGCATAGGTGAACTGATCCATGAAATGGCCGCGGGTAGCGCGCGCCAGGCGTTCCGATTCGCTGTAGATCGTGGTGGGGTCCTGCACCAGGTGGCAGCCGCCGCCATAAAACTCGATGGCGGCAATCTTGTCGGGGCTGACGGTGGCCGGCATCACCGCGATGAAGGGCAGGCCCAGCAGGCGGGCGAAATAGGCTTCCGATATGGCGGTGGAGCCGCTGGACGCTTCGATCACCGTGCTGCGCGCGTGCAGCCAGCCATTGGCCAGTGCGTACAGGAACAAGGAGCGCGCCAGCCGGTGCTTGAGGCTGCCGGTGGGATGGCTCGATTCATCTTTCAGATAGACATCGATGCCGGGAAATGCCGGCAGATCGAGCGGGATCAGGTGCGTATCGGCAGAGCGGTTGAAATCCGCTTCGATGGTACGGATGGCCGCAATGGCCCAGGAACGGGAGGGTGTCATGGCAACCAGCAATGGTGATTGGAACCAGTCTCGGATCGGCTGCGCACGGCCATACTGTGTCGGAAAATCGGCTCAAAATGCTCATGTACCTTGCGTACACTCCGCTTTTTCGCCGATTTCCGCCTTGTCTGACCTTAGCTCGCCAGAACCGAAACAGGTTCTGACGCGCTCAGCATGCGCAGGCCTTCATCATGGCAAAGAAAAACCGGCCTTGAACAGGCCGGTTTTCCACTACATGCGCTGCTTGAACTGCTGCGCTTACAGCCCCAGCCCATTGGCAAACCGCACCGAGAATGCGGCACCGCTCTGGTCACGGTCGTACGACCAGTGATGCAGGCCCGCCAGGCCGTTGGCCTTCACCCACGCCGCTACCAGGTCGGCATCGGAGAGCGAGAAGTTTTCGCCCGCCACGTCGTTGGCCAGGATCATCGGTGTGACTTCGATCTGGCTATACGGCAGCCCGTAGTAGTTGTGCAGGTTCATCGCTGCCTGGATGGCGGACTGGCCCATCTGGCACTGGCCACCGCTGACCACGCACAGATTGATGCTCGGCGGGTTGCCGTAATCCATGGTCATCAGGTTGATGGTGTAGTTTTTCAGGCCATACGCCTTGATGGCGTTCATCACCGTGATGCCGGCATCACCCAGCGGATTGGGCGATGCAGCGCCCAGGTCCACCGCAACGGCAGAGCCCGCCTTGCTTTGCGCCAGCGTGGCCAGCGTGAAGCTGTAGCGCAGGTTCGGCCAGGTCTTCTGCGCGGTAATCACACGTTGCACCAGCTCGTTCACCTGCGCCTGGCTCTGACCGGCTTCGATATCGAAGTCGATACCCACCATATTGGCCGAGTAATAGTTGTTCACGAATTTGGCAAAGCCCGCATCGCTCGCGCAGGTGAACGAGCCAGCAGCCCCACCGGTCGAGACGATGTATTTCTTGCCCGAGCCGGTAAACAGCGGCACGTTGGCGGCGGCAAAGGTGGCCGGCAGCATGCCGGCGAGGTTTTCGCCGATCGGCGATGGCGAAGTGGAGCCGCACTCGCCGGTGACGAAGGCCCAGGTCAGCGTGGTGACTTTGGCGGGCATATCGACGGTGATGACCTGCGCCTTGCCGGTGGCCACGGTGCTGCGCATGGTATCGGTGTTCCAGTCGGTGCTGACGGTTACGTCCTTGTACGGGCTGTAGATGAAGCCCAGCGCCGGGCCGGTCGGGATCGGCGTGCTGGTAACCACCGGCGTGGGCGTGGCGGTGATGATTGGCGTGGGTGTAACCGGCTTGGTAGTGGGGGTGACGGTGACGATCGGTGTGGGCGTTACCGGGCCTGGCGTTGGCGTGGGGCCGCATACGCCGTTGTCGGTCCACGGCTTGCCGTCGCCGGTGCTGCTGGACGGGATATCACCGCTGCTCCACCACTTGGCGGTATAGGTGTGGCCGTTGTAGCTCACCTGCGCGCCACCGTTATAAGTGGCAGTGCTGCTCCACGCGGCGGCGCTGCAGCCACCGACAACCGGCGTGGGGGTGACAGGCTTGGTGGTGGGCGTTGGCGTGGTGCCGCCCGGGGTGGGCGTTACCGTGGGCTTGCTGGTCGGTGTGGGGGTGGGCGTAGTGGCGCCGCCATCCAGGCCCAAGTCCGTCCACAGCGCCGCATTGCTTGGGTTCCAGCCGGTACTGGCGTAGTCGGTCTGGTTGACCAGTGCTTTGTAGTCGTGGCCGTTGTAGTAAACGATGGTGCCGGCGGTGTAATACACATCTGCCTGCCATGCAGGGTAGGAAGCTGCCAGCGCGGAGGGTGCGAACAAGGCGAATGATGCAGCCAGGGTGGCCGGAAGCAGCGCGAGCGCCAGCTTGCCGTGCCCGTGAGGGAACGATTTCATGGGTACTCCTCCAGATATAATATTTTTGGCGGGCAAACCATCTGGCATGCCCGAACGTGATTTACCGAGAGAAGCCCGTTTTGCGTCAAACACTTAAATGTACAGCGGCACGATCGGCGACGAACGGTGCACATACCGTAAGAATAGCGGCAAATTGAGCGATGAAGCCCGCTTATGCAGTAAGCAGCGGTTGGCAAGCCGATACAAAGCGCCCTGCCCTTGCCGGAGGCTACAACGGAACGGCAGCAGTAGCAGCGGGGCTGTCACAGCTTGGCGTAGCTGATCCACCGCCCACAGCCCGCTGAATCTGAAAGGGTTTGTGAACATGCGTTTCACGCTCGCGGCCAGCCCTGCCGGCTCGGGCATTTCGGGCGGCGCGCTGTGTTGCAAACCGCTTGCGGCACTCATACAGCGGCGCTTCGCACCTTGCGCCCCATCCCGAACTGTCCCGAACGCAACCCGTGAAACGCGCGTCAGCAGGCGCTAGAACAGCTTCTGCTGTATGTCGTGCGGTGTGCCGGTGACCTGCGCGTTGATGGCGTCATCGGCAAAGCGCACGGTGATGGCATCGCCGGGGTTGAGCTGCGCGGCAGCCTGCACCACATGGCCGTCCTTGCGCTCCACCAGCGCGTAACCGCGCGACAGCACCGCGCTGGGGTTGAGTGCGGCCAAACGCGCGCCCAGCAGGGCCAGCGCCTGCGTGCGCCGCGCGGCAATGGCCTGGCTGGCTGCCGCCAGGCGCTCGGCCTGCCGCGCCAGCCGCTGCCGTTTCTGCGGCAGATCCGGCGCATTGTGTGCCAGCCGCAGGCCCAGCCTGGCCAGTTGCTGCCCGCGTGCATCCAGCCGGCTGCGCAGTGCACGGCGCATGCGCTCGCGCGCCTGTTGCAGTTGCTCGCGCCGGCGCTGCAGCGTTTCACCGGGGTGGCGCAAGCGGCGCTGCAGGCCATCCAGCCGTTGCATGCGCGTTTGCAGCTCGCGCCGCAGTGCACGCGCCAACCGCCCCTGCAGGTGATCGACGCGCAGTTGCAGCTCCTGCCGGTTGGGGCTGACCAGCTCGGCCGCCGCCGTGGGCGTGGCAGCGCGCATGTCGGCCACGAAATCGGCAATCGTCACGTCCGTTTCATGGCCCACGCCGGACACCACCGGCACCGTGCAGGCGGCGATGGCACGCGCCACCACTTCTTCATTGAATGACCACAGGTCTTCGATGCTGCCGCCGCCACGGCACACCAGCAACACATCCACCTCGCGCCGCTCGGACGCGGCAGCGATTGCGGCAGCGATCTCGTTGGCGGCGGCGGCGCCCTGCACCGCGCACGGGTAGAGCACCACCGGCAATGCCGGCATCCGCCGCTGCAAGGTGGTCAATACATCACGCAATGCGGCGGCCTTCAGCGAAGTGACGATGCCGATGGCGCGCGGGAAGGCGGGAATCGGCCTTTTCCTGGCCGCTTCGAACAAACCTTCTGCGGCAAGCTTCTTCTTGAGCTTCTCGAAAGCCTCGAACAAGGCACCCAGGCCAGCCGGGCGCATGGCTTCGATGGTGAGCTGGAAATCGCCACGCGCCTCATACAGCGATACCACCGCGCGTACTTCCACCTGCGCGCCCTCGCGCGGCTGGAAGTCCAGCAAGGCGGCGCGGTTGCGGAACATCACACAGCGCACCTGCGCGCCGCTATCTTTCAGGCTGAAATAACAGTGGCCCGAGTCATAGCGCTTGAAGTTGGAAATCTCCCCCGCCACCCACAGGATGGGAAACGATCCTTCGAGAATATCGCGGACCTGACGGTTGAGCTCGCTCACGGTGACGGAACGATTTGTAGGACTTGACAACGGATCAAACATCGTAAGATTCAGCTCTTTAATCCACAAAATGGCGCCCCTGCTGGGCTGGCCGGTAAATTTGAAACCTGTAGTGCAAGTAGCCTCTGCAAGTTATTGTTTTTATTGAATTTAACAAAAAGATCAAAAATGGGTCAATCTGGGCCGGGCCTAGATTCATCAAGGGTTTATTGGCTGTTTCTGGCGGTTTCCCACAAAGTTATCCACAGATGTTGTGGGTAAAGGCGGTAAATGCAGCAAGCACGCGGGTTCACGCCGATGTCGGTCTGCGGCTGACCCTTGCCGGGGTGTTGTAGTTGCCGATGTCAAGTCTTGACGTCCATCAGTCTGGCGGGCATGCATGCACGGTGGGCCTTTCCCGCATTGCGCAATCCGGCTACAGTTACGCGGTTTTCAAAGTCTCACCAAGGACACACGCACCATGCTCGGAATCATCGAAGCCGCCGGCTGGCCGATCTGGCTGATTATCGCCGCTTCCGTCACGGCTGTGACCATCATCATCGAACGCCTGCTCACGCTGCGCAAAAGCCTGGTGCTGCCAGAGGGCCTGCTGGCCCGTGCGGTGCAGGAATACCGCAGCAATGGCGTTACCCCGGAAATGCTCTCCAAGCTGTCCGCCACCAGCCCGCTGGGCCGTGTGCTGGCCGCCGGCCTGAAGAACGTGAAGAGCAGCCGCGAAATCATGAAGGAATCGATCGAGGAAATCGGCGGCGCCGTCGCCCATGACCTGGAACGCTACCTGCCGGCGCTGGGCACACTGGCTACCGTTACCCCGCTGCTGGGCCTGTTCGGCACCGTGATCGGCATGATCGAGATCTTCGGCGCGCAAAGCCCCACCAGCGGCAACAACCCGGCCTTGCTGGCACACGGTATCTCGGTGGCGCTGTACAACACCGCGTTCGGCATCATCGTTGCCGTGCCGGCACTGCTGTTCTACCGCTACTTCCGCAGCAAGGTCGACGGTTTCATCGTCGAGATGGAACAACAAGCGGTGAAGCTCGTGGAAGTTGTCCACGGCGACCGTCACTGAGCGCGCACGCATGAAATTCCGCCAACGCCGCCCCCGGGAAGAACCGGAAATCAACTTCATCCCGCTGATCGACGTGATGCTGGTGATCCTGATTTTCGTGATGGCTACCACCACGTATTCGAAGTTTGCCGAGCTCAAGATCAACCTGCCGACGGCAGACGCCGAAAAAGCTGCGGAAACGCCGCAAACGGTGCAGATCACCGTATCGGCCAACGGCCAGTACAGCCTGAACGAACAGCTGCTGACGTTCAGCTCGCCGGAGGAGTTTGCACTGGAGCTGCGCAAGGCAGCCGGCAATAACCCGGACCCGATGATTGTCATCAATGCGGACGGCCAGGCCAGCCACCAGAGCGTGGTCAACGTGATGGAAGCGGCAAGGCTGGCGGGCTACGGCAAGCTCACCTTTGCCACGCAGACCAACAGCAAGTAAGGCATTGCCTTGTGCTTGTCGATCTGCCAGAACGGGGCCACGGCCCCGTTTTTCGTCGCTGCCGTTTTTGCCCCCTGCTTGAACCTGTTGAGGCGCCATGCGATTGATTGAACGCAGCTGGTACAGCCCTGCCCATCCCCTGTCCGTGCTGCTGGCCCCGCTGGGCTGGCTGTTCGGCTTGGTGGCCGGCCTGCGGGCGTGGCTGTTTGCGCGCGGCCTCAAGCAGGCGGTGCGCCTGCCGGTGCCGGTGATCGTGGTGGGCAACCTCACCGCCGGTGGCACCGGCAAAACACCGCTGACTGCAGCGCTGGTACTCGGCCTGCGCGAAGCGGGCTATACACCCGGCATCATTTCGCGCGGCTATGGCGGCAATGCGCAGCAGCCCACGCCGGTGCATGCGGAGAGCAATCCCGCCTTGGTGGGTGACGAACCACTGCTGCTGGCCCGCAGCACGCATGCGCCGGTGTTCGTGTGCCGCAGCCGCGCAGCCGCCGGCCAGGCCTTGCTGGCCGCCCATACGGACGTGAATGTGCTGCTGTGCGACGACGGCCTGCAGCACTACGCACTGGCCCGCGATATCGAAATCTGCGTGGTGGATGGCGCGCGCGGCTTCGGCAACGGCAAACGCTTGCCGGCCGGGCCGCTGCGCGAGCCGGTATCACGGCTGGCAACGGTGGATGCGGTGGTGCTCAACGGTGCGGGCGACATGCCCGGCCATCCGGCGCCGTTCCGCATGGCGCTGCAGGCCGGCGCGTTTTACCGGCTGGATGCTGCTGTGTACACGCGCAGTGCTGCCGACTTTGCCGGCGAGCCACTGACCGCGCTATGTGGCATCGGCAACCCGCAGCGGTTTTTTGCCACGCTGCGCGGGCTGCAACTGCAGTTTGCCGAGCGGCCGTTTGCCGATCATCACGCGTTCAGCGTGGCCGATTTGCCGGCCGGCACGCTGCTGATCACCGAGAAAGACGCGGTGAAACTCGCCGCATTGCCGGATTTGGGCGCTGCCGGTGCTAGAATCTGGGTCCTGCCCGTTACCGCCGTGTTGCAACCCGATCTTGCTGCATGGCTGATAGAGAAGCTTGAAGATGGACGCTAAATTGCTCGAAATTCTGGTCTGCCCGGTCTGCAAAGGCCCGCTGGTGTATGACAAGCCCCGCCAGGAGCTGATCTGCCGTGGTGATCGGCTGGCGTTTGCCATCAAGGATGGCATTCCGGTGATGCTGGAGGGCGAAGCGCGCGAGCTCGACCCCACCGAAGACGTGCCGTCCTGATCAACGCAGCCATGGCGACGCCGTTTACCGTCCTCATCCCGTCGCGGATGCAATCCACCCGCCTGCCCGACAAGCCGCTGGCCGATATCGGCGGCGCACCCATGGTGGTGCGCGTGCTGCAGCAGGCGCAGAAGTCCCGTGCCAGCGCAGTCTACGCCGCGTGTGACGATGCACGCATCGAAGCGGCCGTTGCCGCTGCCGGCCATCGCGCGCTGATGACGCGCATCGACCACAGCTCGGGCACCGACCGGCTGGCCGAAGCAGTCGATCTGCTGGGCCTGCCCGACGAAGCCATCATCGTGAACGTGCAGGGCGACGAGCCGCTGATCGACCCGGCGCTGATCGATGCCGTTGCCGCGCAACTGGCCGCAGATGCCAACCTGCCGATGGCCACCGCCGCCCATCCCATCCACGATGCCGCCGATTTCTTCAACCCCAATGTGGTTAAGGTGGTGCTGGATGCGCGCTCGCGGGCGCTGTACTTCAGCCGCGCACCGATACCATGGGCACGGGATGCATTCGCCCGGCCCGATACCGGCGCTGCGCTACAGAGCGTCGCCAGCACGCAACACCTGCCTGAACAACTTGGCGCGCTCCGGCACATCGGCATTTATGCTTACCGCGCCGGCTTTTTGCGTACCTACCGCGATCTTGCGGCCTCGCAACTGGAACAGATCGAAGCGCTGGAGCAACTGCGCGTGCTCTGGCATGGTTACGCCATCGGCGTGCATATCGCCGCGCATGCCCCGGCAGCCGGTGTAGATACCCCCGAAGACCTGGCGCGCGTGCGCGCGGTGTTCGGTCAACAGAATCCATAAACCAACGTAAAACAGGGAAACAGCGATGAGATTGATCCTTCTTGGCGCACCCGGTGCCGGCAAAGGCACCCAGGCCAACTTCATCAAGGAAAAGTTCGGCATCCCGCAAATCTCCACCGGCGACATGCTGCGTGCCGCCGTCAAGGCTGGTACCCCGCTGGGCCTGGAAGCCAAGGCGATCATGGATGCCGGCGGCCTGGTGCGCGACGACATCATCATCGGCCTCGTGAAAGAGCGCATTGCGCAGCCGGACGCTGCCAACGGCTTCCTGTTCGACGGCTTTCCGCGTACCACCGTGCAGGCTGATGCCATGCGCGATGCCGGCGTGGAAATCGACTACGTGGTCGAGATTGATGTCCCCGATTCGTCCATCGTCGAGCGCATGGCCGGCCGCCGCGTGCATGTGGCTTCGGGCCGTACCTACCATGTGAAGTTCAACCCGCCCAAGGTGGAAGGCAAGGACGACGAAACCGGTGAAGACCTGATCCAGCGTGATGACGACCGTGAAGAAACCGTCCTCAAGCGCCTGTCGGTTTACCACGAGCAAACCGAAGTGCTGGTGAGCTACTACGGCAAGCTGGCTGCATCAGGCGACGCCAAGGCGCCGAAGTACGTGAAGGTGAACGGCGTGGGCGACGTGGACGCGATCAAGAACGAGATCTTCAGCGCACTGGCTGTCTGATCTGCACTTGCATGATGACAATGCCCCGCGCTGCGGGGCATTGTTTTTTGAAAGCGCACCGGCATTGGTGGCCATCGCCATCATGCTTGCCGATGTATCGCGCCCTGCCCCCGGTCAGGCTGAAAATGTCTATGGCACGCACGGGCGAAGGCAGCGACAATAGCGCTTTGCCTGACTGCAATTGAAAACGGCGCCCATTCCATGCCCACCCAACTTTCCGTCAACCTGAACAAGATCGCCCTGATCCGCAATTCGCGCGGGCGCGATTTTCCCAGCGTGGTCCATTTTGCACACCTGGCGCTGAAAGCGGGCGCACATGGCGTGACCATCCATCCACGGCCCGATCAGCGCCACGCGCGTTATGCCGATGTGGCCGCACTCAAGGCCGTGGTCGATGCCTATCCGGGCAGCGAGCTGAACGTGGAAGGCTACCCGGACCGCACCTTCCTGGACGTGGTGCTGGCCGCAAAGCCGCAGCAGTGCACGCTGGTGCCGGATGAACCGGGCCAGTTGACCTCGGATCATGGCTGGCATATCGAGCGTGACCTGCACAAGCTTGCCCCCATCGTGGCGGAGCTGAAAGCCGCCGGCATCCGCGTCAGCCTGTTCGTCGACCCCGATGCCGAACAGATCGCGCTGGCGCCCGCCACCGGTTGCGACCGGGTAGAGCTGTATACCGAATCGTTTGCGCACCAGCATGAACTGGGCGATTTCACTTTCGAGTTTGCGCGCTTTGCCGAGGCCGCCGCCGCCGCAACTCAGGCCGGGCTGGGCATCAATGCCGGGCACGACCTCAACCTGGATAACCTGGGTGATTTCCTGGTGATCCCCGATATCCTGGAAGTGTCCATCGGCCATGCGCTGACGGTGGAAGCGCTGCAGTACGGTTTTGAAGCCACCATCGCACGCTATGTGGCTATCCTCAAGGCGGCGCACTGAGCAATGCGTATCTGGGTGGATGCCGACGCCTGCCCCAAGGTGATCCGCGAAATCCTGTTCCGCGCGGCCGAGCGCGCGCAGGTGGAAACCATCTTCGTTGCCAACCAGTTGCTCAGCGTACCGGCATCGCCATGGTTGCGCGCGCTGCAGGTGCCGCAAGGCTTTGACGTGGCGGACAACGAGATCGCCGCGCGTGCCCAAGCGGGCGATCTGGTGATCACCGGCGATATCCCGCTGGCTTCCGACGTCATTGCCAAGGGCGCACACGTGCTCGACAGCCGGGGTGAAATACTCGGCACCGAAAATATCCGCGAGCGGCTGACCATGCGTGATTTCATGGAAACCATGCGCGCCAGCGGCATCCAGACCGGCGGCCCGGCCGCGCTGTCCGCCGCGGACAAACAACGCTTTGCCCGCCAGCTCGATACGCTGCTGGCACGGCGCCCCCAGCGCTGATCCACCTTACCTGCGAGTGCACATGACGGTTTCCACGCTTTACCTCGATGACGGCAACGCAACACTGGTGGGCACCACGCATGTGCCGGATACGGCAAGCGATGCAGTGCTGCTGTTGCACGGCTTTACCGGCAACCGTGGCGAATTCACCTATCTGTTCGTGGATGTGGCACGGCAACTGGCCGCGCAGGGCATTGCGGTATTCCGCTTCGATTTTCTGGGCTGCGGCGAGAGCAGCGGGCACTTCACCGATGTCACCGTGGCTGGCCAGGTGGCGCAAACGCACTGGCTGCTGCAAACACTGCGCGCCCGCCATCCCGGCTTGCGCTGGCATCTGGCCGGGTTCTCGATGGGCGGCCTCGTTGCGGGGCAGGTAGCGCGCGATGCCGACGTGGCATCGCTGCAGCTGATTGCGCCAGCGGCCAACCTGCATGGCATCCTCACCGGCATCTGGTCCATCGCGCGCAAGCTGGACAACGGCAATATCGACTGGTTTGGTCTGGAAGTGAGCCAGGCCTTGCTGGCGGAAACCGCCGCGCTGGATCCCTTGGCCGGCCTCGCCAGGCTGCCCATGCCGGTGCAGGTGATCCAGGGCGAAGCGGACAGCACCGTACCCATGCACGAGGGCAAGCGCGTGGCCGATGCGATACCCGCGGCACTGTGGCACCCGATAGCCAAAGCGGATCATGTGTTCGGCGGTATCGATCATCGCAGCGCGCTGGCAACCACGCTGGGCAACTTCATTCGAAATGCATAAAACACGGCGCTATAGTGGTAACAGAACGGTCATCAGACGCCGTTCAGGAGTAGCAACATGACCACGGACCCCGCCCCTACCCACTTGCTGGCCTTTCCGCGCCACTGTCCGCACTGCGGGCACGGCTATACCACCTTCAGCCATTACCTGAAAGAAACCGGCGCCCTGCCCGGCCCCGCCGCCGAACCGCAGCCCGGCATGGTGGAAACCCGCCGCCTCTGCAGCTGCGGCCATACGCTGGCCGCCTGCTTCAGCGACCGGCGCGGCAATGGCACCCCGCCGCTGCGTGCGCAATTCGAAGAAGTACTGGATACGCTGGCCACACTGGGCTTGCCGCAGCATGATGTGCGGATCGAGCTGCGCAAGGTGCTCAATGGCGATCCGGGCGAGCTGCTGGAGCGCATCTACCAGGCTGCTGCCTGAAGCATCGCCCGCAGGCCGATGCAGCACGCGGGCTATTGCCGGCACAGCTGTTGTACAAAACAATCTGCGCACCGGCACGCAGCCCGGTTAGGGTTGCGCCATTGCATGCTTTGCTGCCGGGCGCCCATGGCTGATCATTCACTGGCTTTTTCCTTCTTCGCCACGTTGCTGCTGGCTGCTACCGTGGTAGCTGGCGCGGCCGGTTCGGCCTGGCTCATCATCAGGCACCTGAGCCGCAAAGAGCGCGGCAAACCATAAGCGGCAGCGCACGCTATTTCCACCGGGCAAGCAACGATGTTCAATTTCAGACACCTTTTCGTGACACGGCCACGCCTCGTGCTGGCCATGGGGCTGGGCACGCTGGCCTACTGGCTGTTGCCTTCCGGCATCAGCGGCCTGACGCGCGGCCTGTGCAGCTGGAATATCGCCGCATGGGCTTACCTGATCGTGCAGTGGTGGCTGATGCTGCGGGCCGACCCGGCGCGCATCCGGCAAGTAGCAGACCTGCAGGACGAAAGCGCCGGCACCATGCTCACGCTGGTGAGCTTTGCTGCGGCGATGAGCCTGCTGGCCATCCTGCTGGAGCTGGGCAGTGCCCGGCATATGGCCGGCAATGCCCAGGTTTTCGGTTTTGCGCTGACCGCGATCACGCTGATCGGCGCGTGGATCCTGCTGCCCACCGCATTTGCCATCCACTACGCGCACCTGTTCTACGGCAGCCATGGCAAGCACCACCCGCTGCGCTTTCCCGATCAGACCAGCGAGCCGGTGTACTGGGATTTCCTCTACTTCTCGTTCACCATCGCGGTGGCCGCGCAAACGGCGGACATTGCCGTGGGCACCATGCGCGCCCGGCGGCTGGTGCTGGCGCAATCGGTGCTCGCCTTCGTGTTCAACCTGGTGTTCCTTGGCCTGTCGATCAATGTGGTGGGTGGCTTGCTGAGCTGATACCCCGCAGGCATCAATGCATCGCCAGCAACAGCGCTTTGTAGGCGGCGGCAAGATCATCCAGGCTGAACGCGCGATTCAGGCCGCTGGGGTTGGGCAATACCCACACGTTTGCGCCCCCGAACAGCACGCTCTGGCACCCCCATTGCACCTGCCGCTGGCCTGATATGGCCGCGTATGCGGCCTTGCCCAGGAAGGCAATCCAGCCGGGGCGATGCCGTTCGATTTTCTGCAACAGCAACGAGCGTGCGTCACGGAATTCCTGCAGTGAAAGTTGATCGGCCCGCTGCGTTGGCCGGGCAACTGCGGTGGTCAGACCACAGCCATGGGCGAGCAGGTCGGCATCGTTTTCGGCACGCAGCAGCGTGGGCGTAAAGCCGGCCAGATGCAGCGCCCGCCAGAAACGGTTGCCGTTACCGGCAAAATGGTGGCCGGTGGCTGCTGCTTTCAGACCGGGGTTGATGCCGCAAAACACCACCGCCAGACCGTCCGCCAGCACATCCGGCAAGGCGGAAGCGGGTGTATTGTCGGTTGCAGCAGGCAACAAACCCAAACCTTGATTGCTGACCATCTCGCGCTCCACCTTTCCTCCCGTCCGCCATGTCGATGTTTACTGGCCATTGCTACACGGCATCGGCCCAATGCATACACGGCCGCAGCAAGCTGCGGGTGACAACATGCCGTTTCAACCGGCAAGCATTTCACCGTTGAAGAGAATATGCAGCGTTCTGGCAACCAGCACCACAATCACCACGTTCAGCAACGCAAGCAGGATGATCGCGATGCCCGTCACCGGCCAGACCTGTACGAACATCGCGTATTTCAGCGCCGCACTCGTCAGCGCTGCCAGCGGAAAGCTGATGGCCCACCAGCTGCTGGCGAACGGTATGCCCTTGCAGAAAACCCTGGGCGCCAGTGTGAGGAACAGGAAAAGGCCGGAGTAGAACAACAGGCCAGAAAAGGTATCGACCCGCTGCATCACGTTGCCGTACGCCAGAAAACCGACCGCGAATGGCGCTACCAGGATCAACAGCGAAGGGGCCATGCCGGCGGGCATCGGCTCGTGATGGATGAGCCGGGACATGATCATGGTAAAGAACAGCAGCGCAAGCATCATCCCCACCGCCAGCGCGAACAGGTTGACTTCGTGCGCCCACGGCATGCTCATGCCGCTGCCGGCAACGGCGATATCCAGCGTAGCCACCCCGGGAATGAACCAAGCGGGAACCGCATGCGCGGCATCTATCCTTCCCTGCAGCAAGCGGGTGGCAATCATGAAACAGAACGTGATCGTCGCCACGGCTCCCACTGTCCACACGGCTTCGGCAAGCGGCTGGCTCAATGGGGCAAGCACTGATGACAGCAGCAGCATGGCGATGGTGATGGTGCCGAAAAAATTGCCGGTGACAGGATGCCGGTACTCGGCAACGACCACTCCCGGATAGCGGATGGCCTTGACCAGATAGCCAACGCCCAGCACCAGGAAGACGCTCAGGGCGAGCATGCCGATGACTTCCGCTACCAGCATACTGGCGCCGAACTGGTGGCTGGCCTGGCGCCATGCAATGGCCAGCCCGGCTAGACCCATCACCGATGCAAACAGGTTGACGGGCAGATTGCGGATTGAAGCCGCGTTTTGCAGCGGCTGCGAATGGGTGCTCGACAGCGTGATCATGGCGTTCTCCAGTCTGGGGCGTGCGCAACACCAATTGGCGCTGCGCCCCGTTTTTTCGGGTACAGGCCATGGTATTTCCTGCTCGCCGACAAGATAATCCGGCATGATCAGGAATCATCTTCCCGGAATATGAGAATATGCCTGATCGCTTCGAAGCCATGACCATCCTGGTGGCGGTGGTCGACGCTGGCAGTTTTTCCGCTGCGGCGCGCCAGCTCAAGATTCCGCTTGCGACGGTAAGCCGCAAGGTAGCGGAACTGGAATCGCATCTGGAAACGCGCTTGCTGCATCGCTCCACCCGGCGACTTTTGCTCACCGAAGCTGGCCAGGCCTATGTTGCCGCCTGCCGGCGCATACTCGAGGAAGTGGGCGAAGCAGAGCGTGCCGCAACCGGCGAATATGCGGTACCGAAAGGCGAGCTGGTGCTCACCGCACCGGTGGTTTTCGGGCGGCTGCACGTGTTGCCGGTCGTGGCGGACTTCCTCAAAACTTATCCGGGTATCGACGTGCGGATGCTGCTGACCGACCGCGTGGTGCATCTGCTGGAAGACCGCGTTGACGTCGCAGTGCGGATTGCCGAACTGGCCGACAGCAATTTCGTTGCAGCCCGTATTGGCACAGTACGGCGGGTGGTATGCGCCAGCCCAGGCTATCTGGCTGAACACGGCACACCGCTGCACCCGGCAGAACTCGCCACGCATGCGTGCATTACCCACGAACAGGTGACCGCCAGGCAGGTCTGGCACTTCATGCCCGGCAAATCCGCTATCGTGGTGCCCATCCGTTCGCGGCTTGCCGTCAGCACCGCGGAAGCCGCAATCGATGCAGCGGTTGCCGGTATCGGGCTTACCCGCGTGCTGTCGTACCAGATGGCGAACGCGCTGCATGGCGGTGCGCTCGGAATCGTGCTGCAGGCATTCGAATCTGCGCCACTGCCTGTCAGCCTTGTTCATGCCGGGCAGCGCATGCTGCCGCTCAAGTTGCGCGCGTTTCTGGACTTTGCCACACCACGCCTGAAGGCCCGTTTGCTGGCAGTGGAGGCTGACCGGCAAACGGCCGGGAAATAGCGACCAGCAAACCCTAAGGTCACCATGACCAGCGGCGGCTGCGCTGTGACACGCCGGGATCGGACAGCCATTGCTGGCCGGGCGTCGTACCAGCCATCCTGTCGTGCAGGAATCATTCGATGGCGCCAGATGGCCATCAATTAAATGAACCCGCAGCCGATCAAAAAAAGGGGCGCCGACTCTATCGGCACCCCTCGTCGTTTCACCCGCCTTTTAATGCAAAGGCAGCTTATTGCGGTGGCGGCGGCAAGATGGTGAGCGAACCATCGGTCGGCAGCACCGTGGCGCGGAAGTGGCCATTACCCAGCGGCTGCGCATTGATGACCTTGGTCCCGCCCTGCAACAGCGGCAACGAGGTGCCGGTGGCAGTCAGGTCCAGGGTGATCGGTGTTGCATACTTCACGCACAGCGGATCACTCACCGGGAAATCCATCCCGCGTGCGTTGGCCCACATCACCGGTGCGCAGTAGTTGCGGGCAAAGCGGTAGCGGATCACGTCGGATGGCGTGCCCACCCACAGCAGGCCGGCATCCACCTTGCTCTTCACGTAGTCCAGATGCGCCAGATACCGATCGACCGGCACCGGTTCCCACGGTAGCGTGCCCACGCCATGCATGGTGCGCGTAGCCCAGCCGCCCTGTGCAATGGCTGCATCCACGTGCAGGTTGAGGATGTCGCCAGTGCCCGGTGGGTAGATCGAATACTCGCCGGCATTGGTGAACACATCCCATAGCACTGCGTACGGATCGGCAAACTGCGCACCGTTCACGCCGGCAGCATGGCCGTACTCGATATTGCCGCCCCCCAGATCGCGGTTGCCTGCACGCCCGCCCAGGTAACCCGGCTGCGCACGCAGGTAAGCGAGCGCGGCATCGGTCGCGGTATCGGAAGGCCACACGAAGTACGTGGCCTGATAACCGCTGAGGTTGGTGGCAATATCCTGTTGCGACTGGGCGATTTCCACGCTGTTCACCCAGTTGGCTGCGCTGCTGTCGTAATGGTTGCGGCTATGGCTGGCAATTTCATGACCATGGGCAATGAAGGTGCGTGCCGATGCCCAGCGCGCTGCATCGCACTGCGAGGTGATGGCGGCAAATGCAGCCACCAGCCCGCGCTGTGCCAGAGCCGGCTCTGCAGTCTGGATCTGCGTATCGCTCAGGTACGAGCAATAGTCGTCATGCACCATCGAGTACGCGCCGGTTGCACCATTGCGCCAGGTTTCCACTTTCACTGCGCTGAGGGTCTGCGCTGGCAGCGGTGTTGGTGTAACCGGTTTGGGGGTCGGGGTTACCGGCACCTGCCCAGTAAACGACTGTACCGAAATGCTTTCCACGCACTTGGTATATGCGGCATTGCAAACCAGCAACTTGTACGCCAGGTTGGCCACGATCATCTTGCCGGCAATGCTGCCGCTACCACCGTAGGTAGCCTTGTTGTTGATGAAGTCGTCGCCTACCCAGATCGATGTGCTGTCCAGCACCGGAATGACGCCGGCAAAAACCACATGCCAGTTGGCCGGTGCAACGCCTGCCAGTTGCGCGCTATCGACACTCCACGACACATTGGCCGAGTTGGTGCCCGTGGCCGCCAGCGTCCAGTTGATCGCAATCGGGCTGCCTGTTGGCAGCGGGTTGGGTATGCCGGTCACTGGCGGGGTCGGTGATGGTGTGGGCGATGGGGTCGGCGTCGCGGTGGGTTTCGGCGTGGCGGTAACCGGCGGCGTAGGCAGGATTTCGCACGGCGAAATCACTTTCCACGGCCCCCAGGTATTGGTCGGATCAGGTACTTCGCCTTGCACCCACCACTTGGCTTCGAAGCGCGAGCTGCCATAGCAAACCACCTGCCCGGCGGTATACGCCTGGCTGGCCTGCCAGAACGTCACGCCGGGTGTCGGTGTGGGCGTCACGCGTGGCGTGGGAGTCAGCGTTACGTTCGGTGTGGGGGTCAGGGTAACGGTGGGGGTAGGTGTGGTGCCGGCCACCACTTCCCATGGCCCCCATTGGGCTGCACCGGGCACATCGCCCTGTGTCCACCATTTGGCCCGCCAATCCTGGCCGGCATAGGTCACCGTGGTGCCGCCGGTATAGGCGGTGGTACTGACCCATGCCGGGGCCGCAACTGCCACCGTGGCCACCATGGCCAACGGCGCCAGCAACATCCATTGCTTGCTTCGCATCGATTTGTCTCCGTCCTGTTGTGATCTGCCGCTGCATCCAGAAGATGCAGCAAGGGCAGGCGCGTTATTTACGCGTGACTGACTATAAACACACACAGCAAGCAGGAGTACCGCTGTAATGCGCCGGTTCACGAACCGTTGTAAAATTTCAACAAATCCATTAATAATCAAATACTTAAATTTACACATCAGCGCATCTGAATTCATGAATGGTCGCACCGTGCAAACAGCAGCGGGCTTATGGGTCCATACTGTGCAGGCACCCTGTGTCGACGTGCAGCCGCGCGCCATTGCGTGGTCCAAGGCACGTACACCGGACCGGCCCCATGCAACGTTTTGAATACCTGACCCGCAGCGACTTCCACGAAGCCGCTGAAAATGCCGCCCGCGCGTTTGGCGGCCGGGAGAAAGAACGGCTGAGCGCCTATGCACAAGCCGTTTCAACTGAACTGAACAAGCTGGGTGCCGAAGGCTGGGAGCTGCTACAGGCGCCGGACAGCACCGCCAACCGGATGTGGATATTCAAACGGCCACAGGCTTGAGGTATCGGTACCTGCAGCGCAATGGCTTGCATCGCCTGCCCGGTGGTACGCCCGGGCAAGCCCGCAGGCAGCACATTACCGCACTTCAATCGCCCCTTATCCCAATGACATACAGCACAGAATGTTTTGTCACATTTCCTGTGTATAAATTTCAAAAAGCTGTCACGTTTTTTTTAATTTCCTGCCATGTGCCAAGTGCAGACTCGCCCCCACAAATTCAGGGAGCAAGCCATGCAACGCAGTCTGGGCATCATTCTGATCACCACCGCAGCAAGTACGCTGCTGGGCGCATGCAATAGCAGCGACAGCACGCCGGCCACCCCCACGCCGGCACCAACCACCGTGCCGCAGATCGCCGCCGGCACCACGGCCAGGCTGGCGCTGCTGGAAACCACCGACCTGCACAGCAATGTGATGAGCTACGACTACTTCAAGCTGGCCGAAGACAAATCCTTCGGTTTCGAGCGCGTGGCCACGCTGATCAGCCAGGCCCGCAAGGATTTCCCCAACACGCTGCTGCTCGATAACGGCGACACCATCCAGGGCACCGCCCTGTCCGACTACCAGGCGCTGGTCAGCCCGCTGGGCTGCGACCAGACGCTGGCTATCTACAAGGCGATGAACGCAGCCGGTTTCGAAGGTGGCGGCATCGGTAACCATGAATTCAACTACGGCCTGCCCTTCCTGGCGCAGGTCACCGCCAACCGCTTCAACGTGGATGGCCTGCCCGAGCCTGCCGCCCAGAAAACCTGCGCCGGCCCCAAGTTCCCGCAAGTGCTGGCCAACGTCTACAGTGTCAAGACCAAGCAGCCACTGTTCCAGCCGTACGCGATCATCGACAAGACCATCACTGCCACCACGCCGGACGGCAAGCAGACCACTGCCACCGTCAAGGTCGGCATCATCGGCTTTGCCCCGCCTGCCATCCTGGCCTGGGACAAACGCTGGCTGGATGGCAAGGTCTACACCGTGGGCGCCAAAGAGGCTGCAGAGCAGTTCATTCCCGAGATGCGCGCCAAGGGTGCCGACCTGATCGTGGTGATCTCGCACGGCGGGCTCGATAACTCGGCCTATTCGCCCACGATGGAAAACGGCAGCTATCACCTGTCTACAGTGGCGGGTGTGGATGCCATGCTGATCGGCCACTCGCACCAGTTGTTCCCCGATGCCACCAGCACCGTCGCCCAGTTCAATCTGCCAGGCGTGGACAAGGTGAAGGGCACCGTGAACGGCGTGCCGACGGTGATGGCCAACTACTGGGGCAAGAACCTGGGCGTGATCGGCCTCAACCTGAGCTTCACCAACGGCAAGTGGGCGGTGGACAAGACCAAGACCACGGTTGAAGCACGCTCGATCCAGAACGCGGACAAGAGCTATGTGGCGGTGGACCCGAGCATCGGCGCACTGATCGCCGCCGAACATGCAGCCACCATCAACTATGTGAAAACACCGATCGGCAGCACCGACTTCCGCATGACCAGCTACTTTGCCGATGTGGGCGATCCGGGCGCGATCGAGATCGTCAATCAGGCGCAGGCCGGCTACGTGGCTACCTACGTGAAGGCCAACCTGCCGCAATATGCAGCATTGCCGGTACTGTCGGTCAGCGCGCCGTTCAAGAGCGGCTTCGGTGGTGGCAACGATTTCACCGATGTAGCCGCCGGCAACGTGGCAATCAACAACGCTGCCGACCTCTACCTGTACCCGAACACCATCTACGCGGTGAAGGTGAATGGCAACGATGTGAAGAACTGGCTGGAAACCGGCGCCAAGCGCTTCAACCAGATCGACCCGGCCAAGACCGCGCAGCAGGAACTGATCAGCAGTTTCCCGGGCTACAACTTCGACATGTTCACCAGCAAGGACATCAGCTACGAAATCGACGTGACCAAGCCTGCCGGCAGCCGCATCGTCAACCTGATGTACAAGGGTGCACCAATCGCCGCCAGCCAGGAATTCATCATCGCCACCAACAACTATCGCGCCAGCGGTGGCGGCAACTTCCCGGGCCTGGATGGCAGCAAGACCATTTTTGCCTCGCCCGATGCCAACCGCGATGTGCTGATCGACTACATCAAGGCCATCAGGAACGTGCAACGCGCGGTCAATGGCTCGGATCGCAGCTGGCGCTTCACCAAGGTAACCACGCAAGGCGCGGTGGTATTCCACTCCGCCGCCGGCCAGCTGGCACTTGCCCAGGCTGCAGGCCTGGGCAATATCACCCAGCTGCAGGCGGATGACGGCAGCGGCAAGGGCCTGGCGCTGTACGGTATCGACCTTGCCAAGTAAATCCATGGCACTGGCAACGGGCATGGCCGGACGACGCAAAACCGCGTTGCTGGTCAGCCTGGTGGGGGTAGCGAGCGTCGCAACGCTTGCCATTACCGCAGGCGGCTGGCGGGCCCCGGTATTGCCGGAAGGGGGCAACCGTGCCGGCAAACTGGCCGAGCTGCGCGTGCTGGCGCAGGCTGGCCGCGATGCGGATGCACTGGCCACCTTGCATCAGCTGGCGCAAGGCGGCAGTGCCGATGCCGAGCGCACGCTGGGCCAGGTATTGCTGGCCCGTGGCGACAGCCGCGACGCCTTGGTATGGCTGCAGCGTGCCGGCAGCGCGGGCGATGCGGAAGCCAACGCCACCATGGGCAAAGCGTATCTGCTGGGGCAGGACGGCGTGCGGCAGGATTACGCGCAGGCCCGCCCGGCATTGCAGGCAGGTGCAGACCGCGGCCACGCTGGCGCGGCCTATTACCTGGGCCTGCTGTACCGCAACGGTTATGGCGTACCCGCCGATACCGCTGCAGCGGCGCACTGGTTCCGGGTGGCTGCCAGCCAGCAATCGGCAGCAGCGCAATTCATGCTGGCCAACGCCTACCGCAATGGCGATGGCGTGCCGCAAAGCAATGAGCGCGCGCTGGCGCTGTACCGGGAAAGTGCCGAGCTGGAATACCCGCCCGCCAGCCAGGCATTGGCCATGGCTTACCAGAACGGCGAAATGGGCCTGCAGCCCGATCCGGTCAGCTACCGGCAGCAGCTGGCAGAAACCGCGCATGCAATGAAGCACCCGGCGCAACAGCCTTAGCTGTGGCTGTGGCTGTGGCTGTGGCTGTGGCTGTGGCTGTGGCTGTGGCTGGCAGCAGCATCCGATGTAACAAACAGATTTGCTTTTAACTACCGTTCGTCTGATCATTCGATGTCAGTATTGCGCAAGTTGTCCGCATGTTCACGCCGTGCAAATCCGTCACAAATCCTGTTGGTCCTAGCTAGAATCAATAGCCCGGAGCAGCAATTTGCTTCCGGCAGGCACTCAATGCGTGCCTGTGCGGATTTGCCGTTGGCATACAAATCGCCGTCTGGCGTGGTTCCTGTAGAAGATTAGGAAAAGCTACTATATTAGCAAGTCGTTTCATACAAAGTTGACGGCCAAAATACACCCGTACAGGGGGATGGATGGAAGACGGAGCCTTGAATGCGGTAAACCCGCATTATCTTGAACGCGTGATGGCGGCTTCCGCGCATCGCGAGATCGAAACATGCGAGGACGTGTACACGCAGAGCGGGGTCAAGCTGCTGAGCAAGGGCGCACGCATTTCGCATGAAGTGAAAGACAAGCTGGCGATCCACAAGCTGCGCAAGCCGCTGGAAAACTGCCTGGCGGTGAAGTCCGGCATGGACAAAGCTCATCTCACACGCACCATCGAGCGCGTGCTGGACCAGAACACCGCATTGCACCCGCTGATCGGCAAAGGCTCGCTCAGCCGCAGCATCACTGCACTGCCGCTGAACCCGCCCACGCTGGCCATGCTGAGCGTGGCGGAAAGCCACGGCGCCGAAGGGCTGGATCATTACCTGCTCGTGGCCTTGCTGTCGCTGGGCCTGGGCTACAAGCTGCAGCTGGGCGAGAACGACATGCAGGTGCTGGCCTCGGCCGGCCTGCTGCACGATGTGGGCGAGCTGTATATCGACCAGCGCTACCTGGATACCTCGCGCGTACTCACGCCGGAAGAATGGCGGCATTTATCCGTACACCCGGTGGTGGGGTTCCGGCTGGCGACCGAGATATGCGGTTTTTCCAGCAAGGTGGGCGAAGCCATCCTGCATCACCACGAGCGTGGCGAAGGCGGCGGCTACCCCAGCGGCATCACGCAGGCCAAGCTGGCGCTGCCGGCCCGCATCGTCGGCACCGCGGAAATGGTGGCATCCCTCGCCAATTTTTCCGAATACCCGCTGGAGCGTGCTGAAGTAGCCGCACGCATCGTTCCCGGCGAATACGATCGTGAGCTGATCTCGGTGCTGTCACGCGCGCTGGGTGATGCGCGCAATGGCAAATTCGGCGTGCAGCACATCCTGCCCACCGAGCAGATCCAGGCCTTGCTCAAGGCCATTGCCCGGGCACTGGGCCTGTTCGAGCAGTATGAAGCGGCCAGCCCGCAACACGGCAGCCCCAGCCAGAAACTGCTGGAGCGCGCGTTCACGCGCTTCAAGCTGATCATCCGCGCGTACTCGAGCACCGGGCTCGACATCCAGGACAGCAGCAACCCGCTCGATACCGATGCCAGCGACTGGATGTTTGCCGAGATCGACATGATCCTGCATGAAATCCGCTGGCGGCTGCGCGAGCTGGCGCGCGATATCGCGCTGCGCTCAAGCCAGATTTCGGCCGACGAAGCACAGTACTTCCAGCCACTGGTGGAAATGCTGCACGCGCGGATCTGATGGCGCGCGTTCAAGCACCTCGGGCCATAAAAATCCGCCAATAAAAAACCCCTGCCTTGCGGCAGGGGAACAGGCAGATCCCGAGGAGGATGCGCGCTTACTTCTTCGCAAGCCGGTCGTTCCACTTTCTGGCGGCGGCGTCGAGCGCAGCCTTGGCAGATTTGCGGCCTTCGATGGCTTCCTGCATTTCGTCGTTGAATTCGGTACGCATCGCCGCTTCATCGGGCATGTTTTCCGCCGGCAGGATGGGCGTACGCGCATACGCCATCGATCTGGCGGCCGTCGCGCGCGCCAGACCAACCGGATCGCTGCCGTTGGCGCCAGACGAGAAGAACTCGTTCTCGTTGGCCTTTTTCGACGACGGGAAGGTGGTGCCGGTGGCCTTGGCAAACGCCAGCTGGGCATCGTCATTGGTCAGCAGCAGGCCCAGCTTGGCAGCAGCCTGCGGGTCCTTGGTGCCCTTGGGCATCACGAACGACATCAGCCAGCCCCCCAAGGCCATGTTGGCGCCCCCCAGCGGGAACGCCATGATGGCGGTCTTTTCATACATCGCATTGCTTTGCGCGCTGAGCTTCTTCAGCGCGGTGGGCGCGGTGGTCATCATCGCCAGTCGGCCAGCGCCATAGCTGGCGATTTCCTGTTCGAACTCGATGCGGAAGCTGTCCTTGGGCACCACGCCCTTCTTGTACAGATCGGCAAACAGCTCCAGCGCTTCCACATGTTTCTTGCTGGTGAAGGCCGCTTTGCCATTCTCGAAAATCGGCAGCCCCATATAAACGAACCACGGGATCATGCCGCCGTCGCCACTCTTGGTGGCCAGCTTGGGCGAGAATGCCGGCACGCCGGTTTTCTCGGTAACGAGGCGCGCAGCGGCAATGAACTCATCGAAGGTTTTCGGCGGGGTCTTGATACCGCTCTTGGCCAGCAGATCCTTGTTGTATGCGATCACCGAAACCGAGTTGTAATACGGGAAGCCATAAATCCGCTCCTTCACCGACAGATCCTTCAGCGCCCCCGGCAGGTAGACGGTCTTGCCCTCCCCCATCAGATCATCAAGCGGCAACAGCAGGTTCTTGTTGGCGAATTCATGCGTCCATGGCACGTTGAAGTTCACCAGTGCCGGCGGCGTGCCCGCAGCAATCGCCGATACCAGCTTGGGCTGGATCTGATCCCAGTTCATATCGGTCCACACCGCTTCGTAGTTCGGGTTGGCCTTGTTGTACTTCTGTATCACGTCGTTGAAGAACGGCGCGAACTGCACGGTATTGAACGTCCAGAACTCGACCTTGGTGCGGTCAGCGTGGGCCAGCGCCGGCGCCAGCAAGGCCAGCAGCAACAACGGTTTTGTGCAGCGTTTGAACATCGTATCCACTCCAGTTTTGGGTAGGCCATTGGGGATGGCATTGTCGGCAAGCGGGCTCCGGCCCGGCAAACCACTTATCTTTACGAGCAAAAAGGGTAATACATAGGTGTTACGCACGCAGTCTAGGTAGCAAAAATACCTTTGTCAAAAGTCTGAAAAAGTTCTGCTGTAAGCAAAAAATTTCCGCACGGCAGGATTAATGCCGTAAAAAGCAAAAAACCATGGCTATTACCGCATAAATCGGCAACACGCTTACTAGTAGCGGACATCACCCGACAAATAGCTCGTCTGGTTTCCCACAAACTACTCACTTGTCATGTACTTTGGCCGCTACGGTTACATGACACCCGCTTGACAACACCTACGTATCACTCATAATCAGCTCCAGATCACCCTACAAGAAGCCGATCATGCCTCTCCGCCTCTGTAAAACACTGTTGCTTGCCGCTGCATTGCTACCTGTATCCGCCACCTGGGCTGCCGCCGAGCGCACGCTCGGCCCCAATGGTGAAACGCCCACGCCGTATACCCAGGTCACGCTCAGCCCTCAGGATGTCAGCGGGCTCAAGGGCAAGGGCTACAAGGCAGCCATCCTCATGCACACCAGCTCGGACTTCGCGACCGCGCTGACTTCAGGTGCGAAGAAGGTCTTTGGCGAACTGGGCATCCAGGTGGTGGCGGTGACGGATGCGGAAATGGACCCCAAAAAGCAGCGGACCGATCTGGAAACGGTGCTGGCGCTCAAGCCGGACATCATCATTTCGCTGGTAATCGATCCGGTCTCCGGCGCGGCGGCATTCCGCCAGGCGACGGAACAGGGCGTGAAGCTCGTGTTCATCAGCAATGCGCCGCAGGGCTTCAAGGCCGGCAAGGATTACGCCGGCATCGTCACGGACGATCTGTACGGCATGGGGCGCTCCGCAGCGGAAATGCTGGCGGCCAGCATCAACAACCAGGGTGACGTGGCCATCATGTTCCACGCGGCCAACTACTATGTGACCAACCAGCGCGATCAGGCGGTCAAGTCGGTGCTGGCCGCCAGGTATCCCGGCATCAAGGTGGTGGCCTCCAAGGGCATCGCCAACCCCAATGATGGCGAGATGATCGCTTCGGCCATCCTCACGCAGAATCCTTCCGTCAAAGCCATCTATGCGCCATGGGATGCCATTGCCGAAGGCGTGACCGCAGCGGCCCGCGCCGCGGGGCGCAAAGACCTGAAGGTGGTCACCATGGACCTCGGCGCCGCCAATGCGCTGGATATGGTCAAGGGCGGCAACATGGCCGGCATCGTTTCCGACCTGCCGTACGACATGGGCCAGACACTGGCACGCATGGGCGCGTTATCGCTGCTGAAAAAGCCCACCTCGCCCTTCGTTACCGTCGATGCCATCAAGGTCACACCGGCCAACCTGACAGAGCAATGGCAGAAAGCGCTGGATCGCAAGCCGCCAGAAGCTGTCAGCAAGGCATTGCAGGCCCGTCGCTGATCAAGGGGAACACCATGCATAGCCCGCTTGCACTCCGCATTACCGGCCTGAGAAAGCAGTTTGATGGCACGCCCGTGCTCAAGGGCGTGGACCTTGAGCTGGCCGCCGGCGAAGTCCATGCCATCGTCGGCCAGAATGGCGCCGGCAAATCCACGCTGATGAAGATCGTCAACGGCCTTTACCAGCCGGACGATGGCCGGATCGAACTGTTTGGCAACGTGGCGGCGTTTTCATCACCGCGTGATGCACGGGCCGCCGGTATCGCCATGGTGTACCAGGACCTGAGCCTGGTCGACAGCATGTCGGTGGCGGAAAACATGTTCATGGCCAACTGGACGGAATCGCATTTCGGCCTGCTGGACCAGCGGGCCATGCATCAGCGCGCACAGGCATTGCTGGAAAAAATGGGCATTGCTGGCGAAATCAGCCCCGACCAGCCGGTAGACAGCCTGAGCATGGGCCAGCAGCAGTTTCTGGAAATCGCCAAGGCGATTGCGCAGGATGCACGCATCCTTATCCTGGATGAGCCCACTGCATCGCTCAGCAACCAGGAAATCATCCGGCTGTTCGCGGTGATCGAGCGGCTGAAAGCGCAGGGCGTGGCCATCATCTACATCACCCATTACCTGCACGATATCTTCAAGATCTGCGATTCGGTGTCGGTGCTGCGCGACGGCCGCTGCGTGCGGCGTGCGCGTACCGACCAGATCCAGATCGGTGCATTGCTGGCCGACATGCTGGGCCGCCACGCCGACAGCAGCGTGCAGTGGCAGCGCCCCGCCCCGGCCGGCGATGCCAAGCCGGTACTGGAACTGCGTGCACTGACCACCGATGAGCTGGATGGTGTATCGCTGCAGGTTTACCCGGGCCAGGTGATCGGCCTGGCCGGCCTGCTGGGCAGTGGCCGCACCGAAATCCTCAATGCCATTTTCGGGCTGTCGCCGATTGCCTCGGGCGAGATTCTGGTGAACGGCCAGCCGGTCAGGATCCGTTCGCCACGCGATGCAATCGACCAGGGCATCAACCTGGTGCCGGAAGACCGGCGCGAGCAAGGGCTGGTACTCGATTTCAGCGTAGCGGATAACCTGCTAATGTCCTCGCTGCGCGAGCTGGCCTCGCCAGTATTGCTGGATGAACAACGCGGCAATGGCATTGCGCTCGACCTGATCCGGCGGCTGCAGATCAAGACCAGCGGCCCGGCCCAACTGGTGCGCTACCTGTCCGGCGGCAACCAGCAGAAAGTGGTGATCGGCAAATGCATGGGCACTGCAGCACGCATCCTGCTGCTGGACGACCCCACCTTCGGGATTGACCTGGCGGCCAAGTACGAGATCATGCGCATCGTCAATGACTATGCCGCCGCCGGCAACGCCGTGGTGTTCGTCTCCAGCGAATATGGCGAGATCGCCAGCTTTTGCGATGCCACCTATATCGTCAACCGGGGGCGCATCACCCGGCACATGCAGCGCCATGAGCAAAGCGAAGAACAACTACTTGCCGCAGTGCAGTGAGGAAACCCATGGATATCGTCGCCAATACCCCCGCCCAGCCCCCGAAGAAACGCGTGATCCCGTGGAATACGCTGCTGATCTATATCGTGTTCGCGGTGATCTTCCTGTTCTTTGCCATCACGCTGCATGACAAGGGTTTCCTGCAACCGGCCAACCTGATGAACATCGCGCGGCAAACGGCGATGATCTCGATCATGGCGGTGGGCATGACCTTCGTGCTGTCTGCGGCCGAGATCGATCTGTCGTTCTGCGCGGTGGTGGCGCTGGCGGCGGTCACGGTGGCCTTGCTGCTGCCGTATGGCATGTTCATCGCCGTAGGCGCCGCGCTGCTGGTCGGTGCGTTGTGTGGCTTGATCAACGGCCTGTTCGTGTCACGCGTGGGTATCCCCTCCTTCCTGGTCACGCTGGGCACCACCGGCATCATCACCGGCATCACACGCTGGATGACCGGGCTGCAGACCATTCCCATCGACAATGAAACCTTCACCTTCGTGTTCGGCTCCGGCGATTTCGGCCCGGTATCGGTATTGTTCCTGTGGATGATCGCCATCGCCTTGCTGGGCCATGTGTTGCTGCGCAAAACCCGCTTCGGCAAGGAAGTGCTGGCCAGCGGCGGCAACAAGATCTCCGCCATGTACTCCGGCATCCGCGTGGGCCGCATCAAGCTGTACGTGCTGGTCCTGAACGCGGTGCTGGCCGCGCTGGCCGGCATCCTGTACGCGGGCCGGCTGCAGAGCGCCCGCTACACGCTGGGTGAAAACGACCTGATGATGGTGATTGCCGCAGTGATCATCGGCGGTACCAGCCTGTTCGGCGGCAAAGGCACCGTGGCCGGCACCATGGTGGGCGCGCTCATCATGGGCATGGTCAACAACGGCCTGATCCTGATGGGGCTGAACATCGACCAGCAACTCATCTTCCGCGGCGTGATCATCATTTTCTCGGTCACGCTGACCATGGGGCACCTGCGCAAGAAGCACTGACGCAACGCCGCCCCACCCACCCCCATCCAGACGAACCCCCGGCATGTGCCCCAGACGGGCACCGGGGCTTCGTACGCCCGAAATTTGCCTCTCTCTTCATGGAGCCCGTCATGTTCGAAGCATTCCGCCAGCAGGCCGCCGCGCAGATCGCCGGCTGGTCATTGCAGGAAAAGGTTGGTCAGCTGTTCATTCTCGCCTTCCCGGGCAAGGATGCCGAAGCGGCCCGGCCACTGATCGAACGCTACAACCTGGGTGGCTGCTACCTCAGCCAGGACAACGCCGATACCTTTGCCGAAGCGCGCACGCTCACCCGCGCCATGGATGCAATGCGTGGTGCCGATTTCCCGCCGCTGCTGCTGGGCGTGGATCAGGAAGGCGCCTGGAGCGTGCTGTCGCCTGAATCGACCACCGGCCCGGGCAACCTGGCGCTGGGCAGCGCGGACAACCCGCAGCTCACCGCTGCCATGTACCGGGTGTTCGGTAATGAAATGCGCTCGGCAGGCTTCAACTGCGTGCTGGGCCCGTGCGCGGACATCAACTTCCAGACCGAATCGCCCATCATCGATACCCGTGCGTTTGGCGAATTGCCCACCCGGGTAGCCAGCCAGGCTAGCGCCGCAGTCCATGGCGCGCACGACGGCGGCATCGTCGCCTGCGCCAAGCACTTTCCCGGCCACGGCGCCACCAGCGGCGATACGCACCGCGACATCCCCACCGTGGACAAATCGGGCGCGCAATTGCTGGAAAACGATCTGCTGCCCTTCCAGGCCGCCATCCGCGCCGGGGTGGAATTGATCATGACCTCGCACATCCGCTATCCGCAGATCGACCCACAACACCCGGCCACGCTGTCCGCCCCCATCCTGCAAGGCTTGCTGCGCGAGCAGTTGGGCTTCACCGGCCTGGTGATCTCGGACAGCATGAACATGGGGGCAATCCGCCGCAACTACGCACCGGTGGAAGCCACGCTGCTGGCCTTCCGGGCCGGTATCGACCTGATCATGCTGTCCGAAGAACACTACGACCACCAGAGCGATTATCTGGACCGACAGCTGGCCATGGTGGAAGCCGTGGTGGAAGCCGTACGCGATGGCCGCTTTCCGGAAGCGGACCTCAATGCCAAGCTGGTGCGCATCGTGGCGTTCAAGCTGGCGCGGCTGGGCAAGATGCCGCTGTACCAGGATTTCGATCTGTCTGCGCATCAGCGCATCGAGCAACAGGCAGCCGAGACTGCGGTGCGCCTGCTGGCCGATCCGGGCCGCCACCTGCCGCTGCATGCCGGTACAGATACCATCGTCATCCAGACCACACCGCAGCGCGACTACCACAACCTCGTCAACGCCCGCGGCATCGGCCCCAATCAGGCGACGCCTGCATTCAATTACTTTGCCCAGACGCTGGCCGCGCTGCACCAGCGGCTGACAGTCCTCGATCACGATCTGGCACGCACATTCCTCAAAACCGCCATCCCGCAACCCGGCCAGGTGGTACTGGCCGTCACCGAAAACTACCCGTTGCCCGGCGAAGACTTTGCACAGCAGGCATCGGCCGCGCTGGTTGAGCAACTGGCTGCGCGCTTTGGCGCGCAATTGATCGTGATCAGCCTGCGCAATGGCTATCAGCCGTTGCCGGAGGGCATCGGCCAGCTATGCGCGTATTCCAGCCGCCCATGCAGTGCAGTGGCGGCAGCGCATGCCTGCGTAGCCAGCAGCCAGGCCAGCACCTGAAATAACGGCAACCCGGCAACCCGCCATGCAGACCCATGGCGGGGCGGGACAGCCACGCCCATTTTTTGCCCGTTTCAATCAACTGTAATCCAACCGGAGGAATTGCCCACTGCCTTGCTGACGAATACCGATTTTTCATAACCGCGTTTTGCATGAATTGCGGATTGCAATTCATTTCAATGCGGCTTGATCAGATACCCATCAAAGGAAATCCAAAATGAAGCACCCCATGCCGTCCAAACCGACACTGCTGTGCCTGCTGATTCTTGCGACATCGATCTCCCATCATGCCAATGCGGCATCCAATGGTAATTTCCAGGGCTTCCTGGATAAATTGCGGGCCTTTGAATCGGGTATTGATCCGGCCAAATCGGCGCTCTATGCGCAAAACCTGGATAACCCCACATTCACCACTTATGCCAAGGTCAGCGCGCCAGGCAAGATCGTGCGCAACCCGCAAACCGGCAGCCTGATCCCGGAGCCGACCTCGGCACGGCAGTTCTTCACCAAGCTGGGCATCATCGACCTGTACAGCACCAATCCGCCGGATGAAGCGGCGATGTTCCGTGCCATGCAGTACCGCTCGCTCAATGCCTGGGGCTTTGTCGGTTACCAGCTGGGTGAAGGCGTGATGATTTCCGCCGGCTACTACAGCCCGAAAATGGTCCAGGTGGGCAACGAAACCCTGGAAAGCTACTACATCTATACACCGGACAGTACCTGGGCCAACGGCGTGCATGAAACACGCACGGAAATCCCCGGCTCCGGCGGACACTACGTGCTGGCGACCGACGTCAACCGCTGGGAAGGCACCTTCACCGGCAAAAACGGCGTCAATAGCTTTCAGGATCTGGTGCAGCCGGATAAACAGGAACTGGCCATCCGCGATGCGATGCGCTTCAACTATGGTGTGATGACCGACCTGATCGGCAAGGCCAACATGACGTGGGCACAGGTACTGGCCAAGAGCTGGCCGGGTACCGATGCCCAAGGCAACCCGATCCAGATTCAGGCCACCATGTCAGGCATCCTGGCGGCCGCCCACCTGACCGGCGCATGGGGTGCAGCGGATCTGCTCACCAAGAACACCATCACCTGCGATGAAACCGGCACCTGCAACACCACCTACGTGAAGATGTTCGGCGGCTTCGATACCACCTTCGATACCCCTGCCAACGACGCCATCACCGGCAACCAGTATGACGACACACTGACTGCCGGCCAGGGCAGCGATACGGTCACCATCAATGGCAGCAAGGCGGTGATCCAGCTCAGCCAGTTTGCCGGTGGCACCACCACCATCAAGGACTTCGTGATCGGCAAGAACAAGATCGTGCTGCGCAACTGGACCGGCGCCAACCCGCTATCCAACCTGGCGGTAACCGATGGCCAGACCGGCGCAGTGCTGAGCTTTGCCGGCCAGACCGTGGTGCTGGAAGGCATCGCGGCATCTGCGGTCAACACCAATGTCGCTGCGGTGCTCGGCGTCAGCCGCCTGTTCCCGCTGGCGTGGAGCGGCACCTCGGTGGCCACCGGTTTCGATCCGGCGCTGGACCAGATCCAGGGTACATCAGGCATCGACTTCAAGAACCTGAAAATCTTCCAGGAAGGCAATAGCCTGTTCGTCGGCACACAGGCGGCCGATGGCGGCATCTATTCGTGGGTGGAACTGCCGGGCGTCACGCGCAGCCAGGTTACCGCCAACATGTTCAACGGCGTATCGGGCGCATTCAACAGCATTGAATACACGGTGCTGCTCAAGCCCACCACTTGGGGCTGGAATGCCGTCAAGTCGGTGGATTACTTCCAGGCTGCCAATACCACCATCAACCTGGCCGCGTTCCCGTATACCTTCGGCAATCTCAAGCTCGCCAAGGAAGGCAACAATACCGTGCTGAGCCTGGCGGACAACTATGCTGCCGGCGACAACAAGAAGCTGACGCTGCTCAATACGAACCTGGCAGATCTCAGCGCCAAGAACTTCTTCGGCGTCAAGGGTGGTTCGTTCGGCGATATCCAGCTCGACAATGCCATCCAGCATACGGTCAGCGCATCGGTGCAGGGTATCGGCGGCAGCATTTCGCCATCCGGCAATGTGCAGGTGAAGGACAAGACCAACCAGGTATTCACCATCACCCCGGCTGCCGGCTACCAGATCGACCAGATCCTGGTCGACGGTGCTGCGGTAGCGGTCAGCGGCAGCTACACGCTGACCAATGTCACCGCCGCCCACAGCATCGTGGCAAGCTTCAAGCCAGGCCAGAGCAATACCTGCACCGAGCCGGCATGGGTGTCCACGCAAGCGTATTCGGGCGGCGCGAAAGTGTCGTACCAGAATTCGGAATACCAGGCCAAATGGTGGTCGCAAGGCAACCTGCCCACCGCAGGTGACCCGTGGCTGCTGGTCAGGGCTTGCCAGTAAACAACGCTGTACCCGACAAGGCAAAGCCCCCTCAATGAGGGGGCTTTTTCATGCACCTGCAAACACCAGCAAGCGGGGCGCTCAGCCGGAAATGCTGATCAGGTAGTTGCGCAGGTTGATGCCCTTGTTGGTAATGCCCAGCTTGGCCCGCAGGCTATTGCGATGGTTTTCCACTGTCTTGGACGCCACGCTCAGGCTCTTGGCAATTTCCTTGGTAGACATGCCCACCTTGATGAACTTGGCCACCTGCGCTTCGGATGGCGTCAGCAACGCATACAGGCTGGCATCCAGATTGCCATCGTCGCTGACCGTCGATGACACGATGCCCTCGATCAGGTCCAGGCACATGATCAATATGGGATCAGTGATCGATTCCTTCACATGGCGGATGCGCGGCAGGTGCTCGTGGCGGATGCGGTCCATCAGTGCATCCATTTCGCCGTTGTCCTGCAATTCCTTGAATTCGGTCAGCGTGGCGGTCAGGCTATAGAATTTCTCGAAATCAGGATTGGGAAAATTATTGTCGGTTTCCTCTTCCTGCGAGCCCACCTCGATATGCCACAGTGCATCCTGCACGCGGAACAGGTGCAATTTCAGATTACGGTTGTAAAACTTCCAGCCATCTTCGCCGGTAACCGATGTTTTGACCAATGCCTTGATTGCCGCCAGATTATCCTGCCCGATCAGGAATGCAAAATTGTCGATATGCCGGGCTTCTTCGTGCGAAGGATAATTGTGATTGACGATCTCGCCGGTATTCAGAAAGCAGATGATGAAGATATTGCGGTAGGCAAGCACATGCTGCAGCGAGGTAATCGTCAACGCCATGCGCTGTATATTGGTTGAATCGGGCGTCTGCATCATCGTCCGGTTTGATCTGCTGGTTGATCTGCTGAATGGGCAAAGAAAGTATACACGGCGCAACCGGCCGCCGCGTTGCTTGTTGCGTGGGGCGCCATCACAGGCCGGGCGCGGCGTTCACGCCACCCCGGGCACAGTGCATGCTCAGGGCTGCGGCAATGATCTGGCCCTCCTGAAACCCAGGTCATCGATGCCACGATGCCAGGCAATATCATCCAGCGCACCATAGCGGGCCTGGTTGCTGCCGGCCCGGCACGCGTATTCCAACTCCGCTTCGGATGGCAGGTGGTAGCCATCTGGCTACCAGTCGCACAGCATGCTGCCTTCGCCATCCGGGCTACAGCATTCCTGCAAGCCAGCCAGCCGGGAGAGCACTTTGCAGAAAGCAAGCGCATCCAGCCAGCTCACTTCTACCGCCGGTTTGTGCGCCGGGGCGCCTGCAACAGAATCCAAGCCCATCACCTGCGCGTAGTGCGAGTGGGAAACGCATATCTGGAAAGACAATAGCGCTGCAGCGCAACCAGCCATTGGTGCCGGCTCGCTTCGTCCTTCAGCATGATCTTGCCGCCACCGACGGCAATCTTGTCGGCATCGATATCCGCAACGAGCGGCCCCGCAACCGGTGCAACAAGGTGATTCAAAAGCTCCCGCATGAATGTTCGCAGGGGACCATCATTGCCTGCCAATCTGGCAGCTTCATGGGATCAGTTTTTTTACCCGCTCGGGCGTTCACCAACGCCCCCAAGCGCCTACAGCCCGGCGGCGCAAGCGCTGATGGCTTTGTCTGGTGTGGCGAGTAGGCTAGAGGCTGTTGCAGTCACTCAGGAGAGCGCCATGCCAGAGCAGCGCCAGGATCGTCTTGATCCCCCCGCCCCGCTCGCCCCGGAAGTCAGCCCCGGGCGCGACAACGAAACCGGCAGCGCCGTTACCCAGGGCAACACACCGGACATTCCCGGTCGCCAGTCCATCGAGCAGCTTGAATCACAGGCACAGCGCCGCGACAGTCGCAACGCGCCAACGCAAGGAGCAACGCCATGAGCCAGATCCAGCCACAAAAGCAGGCCAGCCCGCCACAGCAACCGTCCTCCACGCAAAGCCGCCAGGCCGAAACGCGTGAACAGGCCAAGGGCCAGAACATCGTTACCCGGCCAGAACCCAAGGTGGAAAACCCGCCCGAGCAGCAAAGCGACGGTTGAGCATAGCAGTTAGATGCGACAAGGCCCGCACCATGCGGGCTTTTTGCTGCCTGCGTGCGCCGGTGGCGCGCAGCGATCAGGCAGCCGCTACGGCCAGCACCGGTGGCAACGCGTGCTTTGCCGGCCTCCCCGCTACAGGCGCACCCACTTTGCACCTGCAACTTGGCTTTGCGGAAAATGATAAAAAAATCCCGGGCCGTGTGGCCCGGGATTTCATACACCTGATGTCGACAAGCAGCGCCAGATCCAAACACCCTGCCTTCGCTACAACCGGCAACACATCAGTCGGCCACGGCGCAATCCGGCCAGATCAGCTTGACCGGATTGCAGATCCTGAACACGTTAAGGAAGAGTAGCGCAAGGAAGATGAACGCCAGGAAATAAAAAACCGGGGGCTGCCCCCGGTTTGACTTGCTGCTACAGCATGGCTGTCGCGGA
>NZ_WXTX01000023.1 GCF_009848685.1 Andreprevotia sp. IGB-42 | reverse complement strand
GAGACCTGACCCCGAATTTAAGTCCGGTGCGACAGCCACTGTTGAGGGTCGTTTGGTGAACGGCGCAGGGTTTGTTGTTGGTGATGTAGTAAGCGAAAATGGGAATGGAGTTTACGCTGGGCTTTGCTTGGGGGCTGAGGACGGGATCGGTCGTTCATTTGGCTATACAATGTCCAAGTCTTGGGGTCAAGTTTACCAAGGTGTGAAGGGGCTCTTTGATTGATGATGGCACATCATGCGGGTATAGAATTTTTGATACAGATTATTGTTTTATCTTTTTTTTCTACTTTGTTTTTGGTGATGCCATTTTTCTTTGGAACTTGGAACTATATCGTAAAAAAGATACATACCTATTGCCATAGGCAAGCCTACTTTGAAGTTTCTTGGGGTTCTTATTTTAAAAATCAAAGACAGGTTATTCAGATGTACAGGGATGGTAGCTATATTAAGTTTTACGATGAAAAATTGAACGAAATGTATTCCTCTTTGCAGAGGATTCATCGGTTAAGCATTTATTTTTTCTTGTCGGGATTGATTGTCTCCGCATTGGTGTGGATTTTTTTATTTACCGTAGAGGCATAAAGGAAACGAATGGGTGGATTTATTGTGGTTGTTTGATTTGCCCAAGTTGTTGGTATGGCAAGCCCTCTGTGCATGAACTTTCTGGTGGCTTTATCACGTCACTTTTCGTGATGATCGGCAAGCAGGGCGGTAGAGAATGCATGATTGCCAGACTTGATCCCGTGTGTGCAGCAGGACTTGAATAGGAAACTCTCCCAAACCGGAAATGGTCATATGGGTATTGTGAAATGAGAGCCGAGCTCAGAGAAATGTATTCGTGGGAGCTGACCACTTCATTGAAAGATTTCAGGCCTGATGATCCGGACTGTTTTGGTCTTTACATTCGTTTGATGGTTGGCTTCAAGGGTGGTAAGGGCGCTGAGTCATTCGACCTCCTTGTGTGCACTCCGTCCTGGATTTCAGCTCAGTACGCTGGTGAGGGGTGGGTGTGGGGCCGACATATGTTGATCGTTCTTGAGTACGATTTCGGATTGATCAGGAAAGTCATTGAATCGTACATCGAGCGATGTTCCGGAAGTGATTGGCAGGAAGTTGCTACGAAGGTGAGCGCTATCGGGGCTTGGGAGTTTGAAGATTATCAGCCGTAATCGTTTCGATCGGTTCCAATCTGTTTGCCGTGATGGTATTTCTGTGATCCTCAGCAAGCCCAACGCGCCATTGTGCTGATCTGTTGAACAGAGCTGTATTGGCGAATCTGCAAGCGCTGGAGAGACCCATTAATGGATGATGCAGCTAGCAAGTCAGAGCGGATTGATCTGCTGGTGATCGGCGATTTGCCGATCGATCAGGTATTGCCCGTTCTGGGCGCCTTCAGCTGGAATTTTGCGGTATGCGTAGGGCCGGATAGCGAGCAGATGCACGATGCGGTTGATGACTGGTGCTGGGATAACGGCGAGAAGGGCCCGCCCACCACGTGGCATGATGATGAAATTGCCGACGAAATCATGGATCTGATTTCAACACTGGGAAACCAGGCGGCCAGTATTCATTTGCTGATGGGGCAGCCGGCCAGCATGCTGGAAAGCGAATTGATCCAGGCTTTCCACGCCATGTTCGGGCCTGAAAGAGTCAATCTGTTGATGCACGGCACAGCGGGCTGGCGCCGGTAACATCCGGCTATCCAACGGCTGCCTGCTGCCATCGCAATGGGTGGCAAGGCAAGGCCGGGCATGGGTAGTCTGGCCTGGCGCGATGCAATTGGCGCCGGCTGCCGGCCGAGCTGAAGGCGCCGCTGTTTCCCCGGGCCGAATTGCCTCCGGGCATCAGCCTGAGGCTGCCAGGAATGCGCTGGCATGGATTGATTTCATGTGGCCTGGTGAAGGCAGCAACTGCAGTAGCACCTTCAGCGGGTTCATTGCGCTACGCATGCGGTACACGGCAAAAAGCCGCTGCAGCCCCGATCAGTCATCCGGGCCATGCAGCGGCTTTTCCCATTTGAGGCAGCCCCCGGTGGGGCGGGCATCAATCCTGTAGCTGGATCAGGCTCACGTAACACATTTGTGGCGATGCCCCCTGCAGCGCCCAATCCAGGCGCAGCAGCTTGCGGCCCGATGATTGTGCGGCCAGCAGTGTGGTGTATATCAGGCGGCCGGATGCGCTACTCAGGTCCACGTAGTACATGCCATACAGGCAGTTGCGCGGGGCATTGCCGGCCGGCAGCTCGGTGGTATTGAAGAATGCCTGGGTGCCGGATACAGATACACCCAGCAAGGTGATGGTGATGCCGCCAGCGGGGGTTTCCACGCCAGCGTGGGCCAGGCCGGTCAGGCAAACCAGCATGACGGAGAGGGCTTTGAAGTATTTGATGATGTTCACGGAAGTGCTCTCTGAAATTCAGGTGGTGAATGAATGAACTGCAATGGGTCCGGATCACGTCGACCGGATAATCCGGCCTGGGGTTTCAGGCATGCCCACCACGGGGCGGGCATGCCGGTGTGTGTTTACTGCAAGGTGGTACTGACCGAGTTGGTGGTGCAAACCAGCGTGCCGCCGCTGTTTACAATCTGCATGTAGCGTACGTAGTTACCGGTGGAGCCAGCCCCGTTGGTAAAGGTAAAGCTAGCGGGAACCGCGCCTGCCGCGGCGCCGGCGGCATCCTGCGTGCCATTCTTGGTGCCATACCAGCGGCCCTGCGCGCCCGATGGCAAGTTGTTGCCGCTGACGACATAAGTCCAGTTGCCACCCGTGGCCACGTAGCTTGGGCCGCTGAGCGAGCAAGTCGGTGTGGGTACGGGCGTAGGCGTTGGTGGCGCAGCAAGGAAGGTGACTGCAACCGTATTGGTGGTGCATATCGGGGTGCCCTGCGCATTGCGGATCTGCGCGTAGCGGGTGTAATTGCCTTGGCCACCCGTGCCGTTGCCGTAGTTGGCAGAGCCAGGCGCAGGTTGTGAATCACCGTTGCCGGATAGATCGGTAACGCCATTCTTGGTGCCGTAGAAATAGCCGCGGGCACCGGTTGGCAGATTGCTGCCGGTAATCTGGAAGGTGACTGCGCCACCGTACGCCACCGTTGTCGGCGTGGCGCCCAGGCTGCATGGGACGGCCGGGGCTGGTGTGGGCGTTGGCGTGGGTGCTGCTGTGGGGCTGCGGTCGGGGTAGCCGGGCCGCTGCCATCTGCATTCTGCAACATGGCCAGCGAGACAAAACACACCGCCGGGCTGCTGGAGAGCGCCCAGTCTATCCGCGCCAGTTTCTTGCGCTGGATCTTGGCATGCACCAGCGTGTTGTAAACCTGTACGCCACCCGGGGTGGTCAGGTCTACATAGTAGACATACGGGCAATTGCGCGGCGCCGAAGCGGCCGGTAGCTCAAGGGTATTGAAATAGGCCGAGTTGGAGTTGGTGACGCCCAACTGGGTGACCGTCATGCCCCCGTCGGGATTTCAGTACCCGCCTGGGACCAGGCGGACAAGCCCGCGGCAACAAAAACCGGGGGCAGGGCGTAGCGGAGGAAATTCACCTGCATAACTCTTGAGACAGCTTCGAATGGCGGGCGCGATACACTACGCGCGCGCGTTGGCCTACCGTCATCTGATTGTGCGGGGGAAAAGAGACAATCGCGCTTGCAAATGCGGCATTACGCTGCCGATTTTGCCGTGCCCGCAACCATGTAATAAAGCCGGTGGATGGGTTTGAAGGGCACTGCATAGCCATTGCTGCTAGCGCAATAGCCTGGCTTGGCTGGCCCCTCTGGCGCGCTTGGAGGTGGCAAGGCTTGCATGCTGGTCAGGCACTGATGCAAAGGATGAATGAATGGAAAAAGCGCGCCTGAATCTGCTGGTGATCGGCGATTTGCCGATTGCCCAGGTTCTGCCCGTGCTAGGAGCATTCGCGTGGAACGTTGCGATATGCGTAGGGCCGGATAGCGAGCAGATGCATGATGCTGTCGATGACTGGAGCTGGGATAACGGCGAGAACGCCCCCATGACCACATGGCATGATGATGGCACCGCCGATGACATCATGAGCCTGATCTGGCCGTTGGCGGATGAAACAGACAGCATTACCGTGCTGCCCGGGCCGCCGGGCGCGCTGGAAAGTGAGTTGATCCAGGCTTTGCATGATCTGTTCGGTGCGGAGATGATCAGGATCGTGGCGCCTGCGTTGCCAGTTGAATCCCATATCAAGAAATGATCGGGCTGGCATGGCGGGTGGGTATCTGCTGGATCAGCGTGTTGATTTGGGTTTGGAACGCAGCACTGAAACAGCACACTGCTTGCTGCCAGTGTGCCGCTCCCAAGCCGCCCGGCGGCAAGCCATGTTGCCAGCCGGGCCTGTCCTGCCAGGTTAATCCCGTCCCGGCAGCCTGCGCAGCACCCAGCCATCGTTTTCCATCGGGATGATGCGATGGCTTTCTACCAGCCGCTTTTGCAGCACTTTGGCCGCTGCAAACTTGGCCTGCGTGAAGGGCTGGTCGTTGCTGTTGAGGATGTCGCCCGGCAGCGGCTGCGGGTGCTCGAATTTGTCCGGGCGCAGGCGCAAGATCCAGCCGCCGTCGGTCAGTGGAAGGACATCGTGGGTTTCCTGTACCTTCTTCTGTCTTGCGGCAGTCTTGGCAGCGGATTCGCTGGAGTAGGGCATCTGCTGCGAACTGAGCAGATCGCCGGCCTGGTACTTTACCGGTTGCGGCGGTTCCGGCGGGCGCCAGACTACCGGGCTGCCGTTTTCCCATGGCTGCGGCTGCAGCCGGGCGGCCATGACATTCAGCGGGGCGCCCAGGGCAATGGCCTGGCCCAGTTGATCGTCGACGGCACGGCCGGGGTCCCAGCTGTTGATGGCGGCGGTGTTGCTGATCAGCTTGCCGGCGGCACTGTTTACCGTGCCTTCCACCACATCCTTGGTCAAACCGGTGGCCAGCTTGGCGGCCTCCTGGCGCAGCGGTGTGGTCAGCACGCTGCCCACGATGCGTTGCGCGGCGTTGCCGAGGGCGGTATCCAGCAGTTGCCCGCCTTTGGGCAGCAGGGCGGCAACGGGGCCGGCAAGGGTGGCTGCGATATTGCCGCTACTGCGGACATTGGCTTCGTTCAGCCGATCAAGCCGGGCAGGGCCTTTGGCCAGTTCCTCTGCGAGTTTGTCGCGTATTTCGTTTTCCGCCCCAGTGCCGGCACTGCCAGTGCCCATCAAGGCTGCAGCGAAGGCCGCAGCCCGGGCGCCCAAGCCAGCCGCCCCGGCGCCGGGGCCAGCTTGCACTGCTATTTCCAGCGCGCCGTTCAGTGCGGCGCTGGGGTGATCCCACAATGCTTCTACTGCGCCACCAAAGCCCTTGGCATTCTTTACCGCCTGCTCGGCAGCGCGTTGTTGCGGTGATTTGAATTCCTGGATCTGTGCTTTTTGTTCCCGCAATCCGTTCTGCCTGGCTGCATAGTCCGCGTCCAGTTGTGCTGCCCATTCCGGAGAGGCAGCACGCATTGCCATTTTGACTACGTTGAGCCGGTCTTCCAGAAAATTGACGGTTTGAAACAGCTCATTGCCGCCTCCGGCAAAGCCGGCAAGGACATCGCCGGCAATTTCACCCATCGTGCGCGAACCATCTTCGGCAAAACGCGGTACCAATGCCTGCTGTTGCTGCTTGTAGAGATCGAATTGCGCATTGGCATTGGCCGTTTGCAGGCGTGCCGAGGCAGCATCATCATCGCTGTAGCGGGTGGGCGTGGGCTGTGGCCGATATGGTTCAGGTGTGTTGCGCGTGGTGGCTACCCGGCTGCGTGCAGCTTGCTGGCGTTGCTCGGCATCGCGCGCCAATGCCGCCAGTTGCAGCATGCGCTCGCGCTGTTGTGCATCGGCGATTTGCTGCAGACGCGGGTCGGCTTCATCGTGGTAGGCGCGCGCCGCATCCGGCACTGGCATGGGCCGCATGCCCGAGGGGACGGGGGTGACACCAGCGCGGGGCGTATAGGGCTCGGGCAGCGGCATGGCTGGCACGGGTACCGGTGCACCAGTCGGGCTGGCCGGGCGATTGCGCGGCGGGTTGTAAGGCGTGGGGGTGGACATGAACGGGCTCCCTGATTGGTACAGGGCATTGTCCCGGCCGGGGCGTTACGGGCGCGGCGGTGTAACGGGGCGGGAATGGGGTTGAAACGGGCCGGGCCACGCTGGCCGGGCCGGTGCAGATCACGCCGCGCAGGTCGGCTGACCAGCAAGGAAAACAGGCTAGCGAGGACTTGCACTGCCGGTATCACCCTTGCAAACCTCTGCTACCATGGCGCATGAACTTTCTTGCCCATGCCTATCTTGCCCGCTACAGCGACGAGGCCATGCTGGGGGCGCTGCTGGGCGATTTTGCCAAGGCGGACATGCTGGGTCTGTACCCGCCCACGGTGGTGCTGGAGATCATGCTGCACCGGCAGGTGGATAGCTACACCGATAGCCACCCGGTGGTGCTGGCCGGCAAGGCGTTGTTTGCGCCAGAGCGCCGCCGTTACGCCGGCATCGTGCTGGATGTGTTCTACGATCACTTGCTGGCTGCCAATTGGCCGCGCTACAGCGATGAAGCGCTGGATGATTTCACGCGGCGTTTCTACCGGGCGCTGGCGCAGCACCATGCCACGCTGCCGCCGCGGCTGCAGGCGATTGCGCCCAGCATCATCGCGCATGACTGGCTGGGCTCCTACCGCAGCATGGACAACACCGCGCATGCCATCGGCCGCATTGCCGGGCGGTTATCCCGCAACGGGGATCTGCTGCGCGATGGCGTGCTGGATCTGCACGCGCATTACGATGCGCTGGCGGCGGGGTTTGCGGTGTTCTTCCCGGAGTTGATCCGGTTTGTGGAAGAAAAGCGCGCCGCGCTGCTGCGCGACATGGCGCCGGCGTGATGCGCTCATCGGTGCTGATGTATCGCGCTGCGCAGCCGTTGTGCGTTGGCGGGCAGCGCACAGTGCCGGGGTGAACGGAGGCTGCCGCCCTTGGTGATGGCGTGCGCTGGCAGCAATTATCGCCCCCAGCGCATTGCCACACCCTGATCGCAGCCGTTTTCCTGCCCGGCCCGGCTGCTACCGCAATACGTTAGCCCAGCCGCCGCCCGCCAGCCGGTTCAAGCAAACGGTGCTTGCCGCGCCAGTAGCAGGTCGATCACGTCCAGCACGGCGTCGTCGTTATTGCTGCCGGCCTGGTAGCGCGCCACCTGCTTCACCCGCGCACTGCCATTGGCCATCGCGTAGCCGAAGCCGGCCTGGGCGAGCATTTCCAGATCGTTGCCACCGTCACCGAATGCCAGTACTTCGCTATCCGCAATGCCCCAGCGCTGCTGCAGCCGCCGCAGCCCGCTGGCCTTGTGCACGCCGGGGATGATCAGGTCCACCGAGCCATGCCCGCTGGATACCGGCTTCACGCTGGCGTTGAGGGTTTGCTCCAGCGTGGCCATGAAGTGCTGCAGTTGGTCGTCGTTGAAATCGGTGGCCGGGTCGCCGGACAGATCCAGCGCAAACTTGAATACGGTGTCGTCGATATCGCGGTAATCCGCCACGCGCTGCAGCCGGTGGTAGTAGCGCTGCATGCTGGCAAAGTAGTCATCGGCGAAGCGCGTGTGCATGTATGCGCTGTGCTTGCCGCATACCGTGTAGCGCACCGGCAGATCATCGAGTACCGCCAGGATGCGTGCCACCGCTTCCGGTACGAACGCGCCGACGAACAGCGGCTGGCCGGCCTCCACCACATAGGCGCCGTTTTCCGCCACAAAGGCAATCTGCCGCGCGATATCGGGAAAGAACGATTGCAGCTGGGCATACTGGTTGCCGCTGGCCACCACGAACTTCACGCCGGCCTGCTGCAGTTGCGCGTATTGCGCGGCAAAGCGGGCGCGGTCGTAAGTCATGCCGCTACGCAGGAAGGTGCCGTCCATATCCACGGCGATCAGTTTGACTGGCATGGCTGCTCCGGTTGCTTGGAAAAGGGGATCGTTCGGTCAGAAGCGCAGCCAGCGGCTGCTGGCGGCGACGCCCACCATCAGCGCGGTCACGATCAGGAAGGCCACCGGCAGGCTGCTGTGGTGGGCAATGAAGCCGATGCCGGCCGGGCCGGCCAGCACGCCGGCGTAACCCAGCGTGGTCATCGCCGGTACCGCCACCGCTTGCGGCATGCTGGTTTGCCGGCCCACCGCGCTGAACAGCACCGGCACGATGTTGGCGCAGCCCAGGCCCACCAGCGTGTAGCCCAGCAATGCCGCCTGCCAGTACGGCAGCAACGTGGCCAGTGCCAGGCCGAATGCCGCCAGCAAGCCGCCCACGGCGACAATGGTGCGCGGCCCCAGCCGGTGTACCACCGCATCCCCGCTCAGCCGGCCAGCGGTCATCGCCAGCGAGAAACACGCGTAGCCAAAGCCGGCCTGTGCGGAGGAGATGCCGCGCTCCTGGGTGAGGAACACCGCGCTCCAGTCCAGCATGGCGCCTTCGGCCAGGAACACCGTCATCGCCAGCACGCCCAAAAACAGCACCACGCCGTGCGGAATGGCAAACGGCGGGCCATCGTGCGGGCTGGCGTAGGGCAGCAGGCCGGCATAGCCGCGCCACAGCGCCAGCAGCAGCAAGGCTACCGCGATCAGCGTGCCCGCCATCGGGGAGATGCCCAGCGTCATCAACCCGCTCAGGCCTGCTGCGCCGACGATGCCGCCCAGGCTGTAAAAGCCGTGGAAGCCGGACATCATCGCCTTGCCGCTGGCCTTTTCCACGATCACCGCCTGCACGTTCACCGCGCAATCGGCCGCTCCCACCGCCGCGCCGAACACGAACAGCACCACGCCCAGCAGCGGGGCGGATGAAACGACAGCCAGCAAGGGCAAGCAGGCGCACATGGCCAGCGTGCACGCCGCCAGCAGCGCGCGGCAGCCGTAACGCGGCGCCAGTGCGCCGGCAATCGGCATGGCGATGATGGAGCCCGTGCCCAGGCACAGCAGCAGCAAACCCAGCGATCCGTCATCCAGCCCGGTGCGGCTTTTGGCAAATGGCACCAGCGAGGCCCACGCCGCCATGGCGCAGCCCAGCACCAGGAACAGCAGCCGCGTGGCGCGCTGTTCGCGCAAGGCCGGGGAGGGGAAGCGGCTATCCATGGTCATTCCTTCAAAAGTGGCCGTGCCCATTGCGGCGGCGGCTTTGGGGCTTGTTTGCCTGCGCTGTGTTGCGGTGCGATTGCCAGTTCCGGGGCACGCGGCAACGCATCAGGGTATTCGTGCAGTTCAATTCGCCGTGTGTGGTGCGGCTTGCCTGGCCATAGGCAGCGTGCCCACACCCCACACGCATGCACCACGGTTTCATCGCTCAGCCTGCGGCTGCATCCGCGTAATGCACGCTCACGCCTTGCTCGGCAAACGCTGCGCACAGCGCGCTATCCGCTATGTATTCCACCACCACGTGGTCGATCTGCCGCAGCGGCGCCACGTGGTGCAGTGCGCTGGTGGCCAGTTTCTCCCGCGTTGCCACGATGAGGGTCTGGCCGCTGCATTCGATCATCGCGCGCTTTACTGCAGCCTCTTCGTTGTCGCTGCTCCATAGTCCGCCCTCCGCCTCGATCGCGCAGGCACCGGGAAAGCACAGGTCCACGCGCAGGCGGCGGATGGCTTCCACCGTTGGTGCCCCCAGCGCCGCACCGGTGCTGCGGTCCAGCCGGCCACCCAGCAGGTGCACGGTGATGCCGTCTTTCTCCAGCAATTGCTGGGCGATATCCGGGGCATTGGTGAACACCGTCAGCGCCTGCCCGGCCGGCAATGCGGCGGCAATGGCGCTGTTGGTAGACCCGGCATCGATCAGCAGCGTTTGCCCGGCGTGCACCAGTTGCACCGCGCAGCGGGCCAGCCATTGCTTGCGGTCGGTCTGCTCATGCTGGCGCTGGCGCAACGGGGTGGGGCCGGCATCGGGCAGCAACGCACCGCCATACACGCGCTGGCACAGGCCGCGTGCGGCCAGCTCGCGCAGATCGCGGCGGATAGAATCTTCCGATACCGCAAAGCGCACGGCCAGATCCACTGCCAGTACCCGGCCCTGCTCAGCCAGTAGGTGCAGGATGTTGCGCTGGCGTTCTTCGGGGAGTGCATCGATGGGCGCAGTCATGGATGGTCTCTTGCTTGATCGGGTGATGGGTGAGCAGGCGGTAACAACGGGCGATGGAATGCTCAGGTGAACCGCTTGATTCATGGCTATTGTGCGTAAACGTGCATAAATGTGCAATGAAATTCGATAGATTACGCGCTGTTTGGCTAAAAGGCAGGTGGATTTTTTGCGGTTTTGTGCACGATTTGGCGTGATTTGAAACGGCGGAAGCGGAACGGAAACATGCAGTCACCAGGCTGTTACCGATATCAATCCTGCGAAGGGTAGGGGCTTGGCACTTGCCGGGGCATGCAGGCCAACGGCAATCTGCTGCCACACCGGGCGGGCATGGCACCGCTTCGGGCATCCTTGGCATTGGCGCAGCGGGTTCCGCTGCGGTGGGTTCATCCCGCCCGGCGATGGGGCCAGCAGCGCGGCTGCGCTATCTGCCCAGCTTGGCCAGGTCTTGCCGGGCCATCTCCAGCCGGGTTTGCGCGTTGTCGCAACGGCTGCGCTGTTGGGCCAGCGCCTGGCCGAAATCTGCAACCGGAATGCGTGCCTCGTCTGATCCATCATCCGGAAATGCATGCTCGGCATGGCTGAGCATGCGCTTGAGCTTGGCCTGGCACAGGCGGGCGCTGGTTTCTGCGGCGGCCAGCGCGGCCTGCACACGCGGCAGCACCTGTGCCTGCTGGCGCGCCACTTCACGCTGCCGCAGCCCATCGTGCACCAGCTTGATGGCGACGGCGCCCAGGATAAAACCCAGCGCCACCGCCCCCTGACGGAGCCATTTTCTATCCATGCATGCCTTTGCGTTGCGGTGGGCAGTGTCGCGGGCTGCCCAGACCATCATCTGGTGCCACCATGCCGGATGGTGTGATCACCGGGCAGACACCGTTTGCCGCTGCGCATAGCGGGGGTACGGAAATCCTCGCCAGCGTGCCGATGACGGCGTTTCAAGCTTACAACGCTGTGCGTGTTGTAAAGGGGGGACAGCAACGCCCGCCATGACATCCGAGTATCCATGCGGCCTGTACGCATTCATACCAAAAAGTTTGGTGTCAGTAAAATTTGATTTTTGCTTTCCGTTTGCAAACCGGCGAAAACAACCGGGCAAGCGATGCCTGCGCCGGCCTGGTCGATGCGGGCGTGCATCGCAATGAACCCTGGCGCTGCCGTGCCCGCTGCACTGCACGCAGTTGCCCCCGTGGGACCGCCATCATGCCCAGCCCCGCTATGCCCGCCCCCCGTAAGCTGCTGCTGTTTTGCGACGGCACCAACAACACGCTGACTGGCCGGATCGAAGACACCAATGTGCTCAAGCTGTACGAGCGCTTTGCGCTGGGCCAGCCGGCGGGTGATAACGGGCCATTGCTGCTGTATTACGATCCGGGCGTGGGCTCGGCCGCTGGGGCGCCGCCCATCGATTTTGCCGACATGCTGCAGAAAGGCTACGACCGCGCCATCGAACTGGCGCTGGGGCGCGGCATCTATCGCAACATCGAAGAGGGCTACCGCTTCCTGATGCAGAACTGGCGGCCGGGGGATGAAATCTACTGCTTCGGTTTCTCGCGCGGGGCGTTTACCGCGCGTGCGGTGGTGGGCATGGTCAACCTGTTCGGCATCATCCAGTCGCAGCACCGGGTGCTGTTGCCCACGCTGCTGAGGGTGTATTTCACCCCGCCGGATGCGCCGGCATCCGGTAAAAAGAGATCGGTTGCGCACGGCTTGTCGCGTTATCTGGCCAGGCGGAGCGCCCGCCATAAACAGGCCGAAGCTGCTGCCGGCCATGTTGCCGGCGGTGCATCGGGCCGCGAACGGGATGGCCCACATGGCGGCAAACCGGGTGGCCAGGCCGGGGCTGAAGCACAAGTCACCACGCGCGAGAACCTGGCCGAGCAAATCCGCGCGGATTTCAATACCCCGGCCAGCCGCGATGCCTGGGTGCATTTTGTCGGCGTGTGGGATACCGTGGAATCGGTCGGCCTGATCCCGGTGCTCACCCAGCAAAACCCCAGCCCGGCCACGCTGGTGGGCAAGCGCATCCATCATGTGCGGCATGCGCTGTCTTTCGATGAACACCGCTATACCTTCCAGCCACGCCTGTACGACGAACCGGGCGATATCGATACGCCGGCGCAAACGCTGCGCCAGCGCTGGTTTCCCGGCGTGCACAGCGATGCGGGTGGCGGCTATCTGCTGGCGCAAGCCGGCCTGTCGGACAACACGCTGGGCTGGATGATCACCGAGCTGGCACCCTGCGGCCTGATCGTGCCGCCCCCGCTGCCCACCCCCGCTGACCAGCTACCCCCCGCTGTAGCGCCTGCCAGACTGTTGCGCCACGATGCGCTGTACAGCGCACCCTTCTGGGCACTGATCGGCATGTGTGTACGCAATCTGCAACCGCGTACCGCCCAGGGCGTGCCGATCACCATCACGCCCGGCCCGTTGCCGCCCGATGCAACCTTGTCCAGCGAATGGGACCGACGCCGGCCGGTCAGTGCACTGCTTGCAGCGGTGTTGATCGGTTTTCTGTGCCTGTGGCTATCGGGCATGGCGCTGCAACCGGATGGCCCGCAAGGCGGAATCGATGCACTACTGGCACCCAGCCGCTGGGCGTGGCAGCTGCTGTATCTGGATCATGTGCCCGCAGTGCGCGCGCTGCTGGGTCTGCCGGCGCCCGGCACCAGCTTGCTGCAGCGGCTGCTTTATCTCCATCAGAACGCCACACCGGGCTGGTCGATCTTCTGGGATTTCGGCTTCATCGCCTGCTGGGGCTATCTTTTGGCCCGCGTGGCATCGCGCGCGTTCACCTTTCTGGCGGGGCCAGCCGGGCCGCAATCCACCGGTTATCGCGGCTGGTTGCTGCTGGGGCTGCTGCCGGCCTGCGCGGCACTGGGGGATGTGGCGGAAAACTTCTTCACCCTGGCGGCACTGGCCGCGCACGGCACCGGTACGGATATTGGCGCCGCGTGCCTGCTGGGGCTGGCAACGCTGGCCGCATGGATCAAGATGCTGGGCCTGCTGGGCAGCGTGCTCGCGTTCGGCCCGCATTATCTGTGGCTGCAGCTCACCGGCAAAAAGCTGCCGGCCAGACCTGCAGGCAAGGTATCCGCCCCGCCGGCGGCTCCACTGGGGCAGGGGCGCTAGCCGAAGACAATGGGCGAGAATACCCATTGCAGCTGCGGCGGCGCAGCCCGTTGCTCGAAGCGGAACGCATGATCACGCCCGTTGACGGAGGCTGCCAGGATACCGGTCTTGCCTTGCTCCACATCCACGAACAGCGCGTAGTTCATCTGATCCACCAGTGCATCCAGCATGCTGGCGCGGCCCAGCATGGTGAGCAGCTCGGCCAGCCGCGGGTTGCCCGAGCGCACCGTACCCTGGTCAGCCTCGGCACGTTGCACGCGATCAGGCTGGCTGATCAGCGTATCGAGCAGCATATGCAGCAGCTGCAGCTCATCCAGCCCGCGCTGGTGATCGTGGCCGGGCAGGTGCAGGGTAAAGTCGCTCATGCTTGCTCCTCACTCGGGATATTCAATGCTTGTTCGCTGGGTAAATCCAGACCGGCTGCGGTCAGTTCCGCACCCCAATAACGGACGACCATGCGGTAAACCTCTTCGTAAATCATCCGGTAGTTTTGGACTTTCCTTTGGACTACCCAGCTGTAGGGTAATGAATATTCTTCGGAAAGATATTCAACAAAGTGCTCGAAGTCGAATTCGGCACATTGCAAGGCCTTTATCAGTACCTGAGTCATTTCAATTTTTGAATCTATCTTGAAATAGCCGAATCTTTTTTCCTTGGGGAAAAAATGTTCGATCAAGGCCTGCTGAAAATTATGGCGGACATTCAAATCAATGTGGCCGAAACGGTCCTCCATCTTTTCTTCCTTATCGTACGCATCGAAATCGTCAATAAAAAGAAGCAGGTTGTTCAGTTGCGCTTTGGTAAAGCTTAAATAAACGATGCGGGTATTTTTCATCATGGACTCATTGGAAAGGCTGTGTAAGGTACGTCGAAATTTGGGTCGAAGTTAACGATCCAGTCTGTATATTTTGGTATGAAAACAGCTTCGCTTTCACCTTGTTTTCTCTTCAGATAACCGCGCCCGATGCTCGTGTCCGCAGTACCCGTCACGGATTTTTTAGTAGCTACATTATATAACGGTAATCCACGCGTTTTTCGTGTGGTCGCCTCATTCAACACATGCATCATGGTTTTGAAGTCGGTGAACTGGGTACTTCTATTCCTGGATAATGCTCCCGATTGTGAGCTATCCCATCCCGGCAACCCCTCCCTGGGGTGCGTGCCGACTTCCGCGCGGGCCTTCATATTGGGCAGCGGGATATCCGGTGCATGCTTATCCCAGAAGTGGGCTTTCAGGCCGGGAAACTTCTGATTCAACGTGTCCTGCAGGTTTTTCACCCAGCGCGATGCATTGGCCTCCGCCGCAGCCTGGATCAGCCCGCTGCGCTCCTCCATGCTCAGGTGCGCCCATTTGGCCCGGAGCGCAGCCACCCGGCTGGCTTGTGCGCTGAGGGCAGGCGGTTCGCTTGATTCTACCTGTTCCAAGCCCGGCGTTGTGCCCGCATCGGCCATGGCGGCTGGCGTGCCTTCGGCGTGGCTTTCGACTGGTGGCGGTGCAGATTCGGCAGGCAGGGTGGCCTCGCCAGCGCTGGCGGCGTCGGTGCCCGGTATGCCTTCGGCCAGCAGTGGGTGCGCGCTGACTGGTGCATCCGGTACCTGCCGGGGTGTCATCGCCGCGCTTGCTGTTTCACCCGGTATTGCGCGGGCTGCATCCACGCCTGCAGGCGTGCTTACGGAATCCGGCGCATTCGGCCTGATCACCCAGCGACCATCTGCAACGGGTACTACGCTGTGGCTATCACTCAGCCCGTTGATCTGCGCCGCATACGCTGCCAGACCGGCTCTGGAGTAGGGCTGCTGCTGGGCGTTGAGCACATCATCGGGCCTGATGGGAGTGTAAGTCTCCATGGCGTGGCCGGCATCCTCGTTGGCGCGAATCACCCACCCGCCATCAGCCACCGGCACCACGCTATGGCTATCAGCCAGCCCCTGCATCTGCACAACGAATTCGGCGAGCTCCGGCCGGGAAAAGGGTCGCTGCTGCATATTGAGCTGATCGCCGGGCTGGATGGGCGCGGGCTGGCCCGCACTATCCTTGGGCCGTAGCGCCCAGCCATCGGCAACCGGTACCAGCTCGTGCGTGTGCTGCAAGCGCTTGATGCGGGCGCCCAGTGCGGCGATTTCCGCGCGCGAGTACGGCTGCTGCTGTTCGTTCAGTACATCACCGGGCTGCGCGGGCGGCAGGTGGCCGTGGATGGCTGCTGGCTGCGCTGCCCCTAAAGGCTGCGCATGGGCATCGGCCTGCAGGTCTGCGGGGGCGGGGAGTGCGGTTTCGCCAGTGGGCAGCGCCGGGCGGCTGCCGGCTTGCCGGGTCTCTGCTTGTAGCGGGGTGGTGGCGTTGGGCGCTATGCCCGCTACGGCTTCATCCGGCGCAGGGTAGGGCTGCTGGGGCTTGCGCTGCGCTGCCGGGCCGTTTGCGTGGCCCGGTGCCGCTTCACCATCCCCGCCCGCTGCCGGCTGATGCGTGCCAGATTCCACGCCCGCAAGTGCGGGGCCAGCTTCGCCGCCCGGTGTGGCCGGCGCATGCATCGGTGCGGTATCCGGCGCCGGCGGCTCTGCCGCCATGTGATTGGCCGCTTGGCGAGTGTGTTGCAGCGACCCCGCACCGCCAGCCATACCGCCCATCATGCTGCCGGTTGCCGCTGCGTTGGCCACGCCTTGCAGCAACGGGCGCTGCGGATCGTAGCTGAGCCTGGCGCCGACGTTTTGCGCCCATTGGCCACCGCCTTCTTCCACAGCGCCTTTGGTGCCCTCGGTGATGGTCTTGGCGCCCGCGCGGGCGGCCAGCTGCCGCAGGCCCAGTTTTTCCATCCCTTCATCGAGCGCGCGACCAAATACGCGGCGGCCCAGCGTGCCACCCACGATGCTGCTCGCAATCGAGGCGGGCAATGAAGCCAGCGCGGCGATATCGCCGGCCTGGTTGGCCTCGGCATTGCTGCGGCCCTGCGCCCAGGCTTCTGCTTGGGCTGCGGTAGCCGCATCGGCGCTGTTCATCGCCGCATTCATGCCTGCTTCCGTAGTGATTACCCGCCCCAGCACCGGCAAGCCGGCTTCTGCCGCAGCAAGGCCGGAAACTGCTTTGCCAGCGAGGCCACCCAGCAGCAATTGCGGCGCCTGCTGGATGGCCAGGTTGCGCGCCGCCCGCGGATGGCTGGCGTATGCCGCATACATATCCACAAAGCCTTCCGCTTCAGCCGGCGCCCGCTCTGCTGCTTGCTGCTCAGGCGACTTCCAGCGCTGGATCTTGTCGTCGTTGGCGTTCAGCCAGCGGGCGGCGCTGGCGACGGCATCATCCTTGGCATGAGCCAGCGATGGTGCAAAGGTGCCCATGCGCATCAGGCCCGGCGTGATATCGATGCCCTTGTTGCCGGCCCACAGCGCCAGCTTGGCCAGATTGTTGACACCGCCAACCAGCGAGGCAGCATCATCCTGGCTTTGCTTTTGCTGCACATCCAGCGGGGTGGTCAGGCGCGAATGGGCCAGGGCAAGCGGCGTGATGGACCAGATTTTCTCGCCGATGGCGCCAAGGGCATCGCCGATGCCGGGTTGCGGCGTTTGCGCGGCCAGTTCCTTGGCGCGTTGGCGCTGTTGCCTAAGCGCCCAGCGATCAAAATCGCCCCGCTCATCCGCCGGCAGCGCTTGCCACTGGTCGAAATAGCGCTGCATCGTTTCCGAGCGGACGGGCGGCTGGAATGTATCGGTGGCTGCCAGCAAGCCCGCTGCGCGCTCGATGGCGCGCGGGCTGGGGGGCGGTGCAGCGCTTGCGCCGCCGCCTCGATCTTTGTTGCGGCTATCTCGTGCCGCAGTGGCGCTCATGGCCGGCTGCCCACGGTTGATTCAATGGCCTGGTAGCGCATGTACATCCCCACAATGACGAAGAAACGGCCATTGTTCTTGCAGGGCAGCAGGCGGGGTGCGGGTGTAACGGGCGCGCTGTCAGGGTGAAACCAGGAGGCCGATCAGCACGCAATGGCCGGTGCAAGTGGACAACGCGGCGCTTTTCGCCTGGCGGATCTGGCACGCCATGCCTGCTATTCCGTGCACCACTTCGAGCGGGCGTTTGGTGATCAGGTAGGGGGCGCCGATGGATGACCTGCGTTCCCCGGCCAGCTCGCCCCGATTGCCTGGGCCAATTTCATCGATGATTACCAGCAGGTAGGCAAGCAGGAAACCAACCCGCGCTTCGCCCGCAGCTTTGCCAACAACACGCTGGCAGTCACCATCGTCGGCGGCTTCGGTACCTTCAGCGCCACGCAAACCGCTCAGAAAACCTACGGCCCCGGCGACGCCACCACGCTGTACCACCACCCGCTGCCGGCTGCTGCGCTGGCCGGCCGCTATGCCGGTACGCTGCGCAGCGTGGGCATTGCCAGGCCGCAGGAGAAGATCAGCGATTTCACCATCAGCGCAGATGGCCACTTCGATGTCAGCGCTGCCGATTGCCGCTTCAGCGGCCAGCTGGTGCAGTACGCCGCCACGGCAGTCTTCGAAGCCCGCGCCGAGGCCACCGGCGCCAGTTGCAAATACACCGCGCCCTTGCTCGGCCTCGTCACCCCGCTGTCCGTCATCGATGGCAAGGCCCGGCTGGCGTTCCAGCTCGATACTGCTGACGACGTGCAAACGGCGGTGTTCGTGGTGAACAAACAATAGGCGACGCGCAGCGCCGGCATGCGCGGGTTCGATCTGCCTGGCAACGGGGCCAGTCGCCGCTGCACCGCCCGGCCATCCGCCATCACTCCGCTGGCAGGGGCACGCAGGCAGGCCGGTTGGTGCAGGCTATGATGATCGGGTAGCCCGGCAGCTGCGGCCATCAGCGTCAGCCCAGACATGACCAACAACGTGGCTGCACCCGGCTTTGGCACTGCCACTCACTGCATGAAGGAAAACAGCATGAAACCATTTGTGGCTGCGTTTGCGCTGATCAGCGCGCTGCTGGCGGCACAGGCGGTAGCGGAACCGCCACCGCTCCGGCACGAGCCGCCGCCCGCCAAGCCGCAAATCGTCGATGGCATCGAATTGCCAGCCATCCTGCACGTCGCGCCCGACCGGGATGCCATCCTGGCTGCTGCGGATATCCTCATTTTCTGGGGCGGCAGCTCCAAGTTCGGCAACCTGTTCTTCAAGCACAATGGCCGCTGGTACGCCACCGGCGGCTTCATCGGCAATGTGGACGAGTTCATCGAAAAGGAAGCGCGGATATCCGGCGGCACCATTGTGTACGTCAGCGATGCATCCAAGCCGTTTGCGGAAACAAAATACGGCATGCGCATATCGCTGAATATCACTGGCGGTGCCAATGCAGGCTGGCGGTTTTTCTATACGGAAGAGTATGAGTTTGGTGAGCCACCGGCATTCCGGCATTACTACGATGAGCAAAACAGGAAAATTGAATATGCCGATTATTGATTCCGCCCTGCCGCTTTGCAATCCACTATCCAGGCATGACCAAACGGGTTTCCGATGCAATATCTGATTCAGGTTACGGAAGACAATGACGAAGAACAGATGTATGCCGCCCCGGTGGCGGATGATGATGCGCGGTATCTGAAGCAGTACGTGGCGCCAACCCTGCAGCCGTTGTCCATGCCGGATTACATGCACGGGCCGGCGGTGTTGCTGCATACCTTTGCGCGCTTCAGCTATATCCTGGATGAGCAGCATTTGTACTGGTGCATCGAATGGAACCCGGGCTTGCTGGTGCTGCGCTTTGCCGTGGATGGCAGCATGGGCTGGACGGCGATCCGCTCGCCGGTTCCGGGCTTTGGCGGGCAGGAGGAACTGGAAGCGGATGTACTTGCTTATGATGACGATGCCGAAAACCATCAGCGCAATCTGGTATTCACCGCCTGGAATTCCCTGTTCGATAAGCAGTACCGCAAGTGGTATGCGTTTGTGCCGGCAACGCAGGCAGTTGCCGCGCGGCATGAACAGTTGCTGCAGGGGGTCAATACGGCCGGTGAGCAGCTGCAGCAACGGTATGCAGACACGTTTGAAGCATGGGCCAAGGATTGCAGGCAGCGCATTGCAGATTGGGCCGGGGAAGGGGTGCGGCTTGGCCCGGATGCCTATACCAGCAGCTGATGACCATATGGATCAACGGGATGATTGATTTTCAGCAGGAGCGCATGAGCCGGGCGTTGTTGCACAACGCAGCAAGCCCGATCCGCTCCCGCTGCACTGATGCGCAACGACGCCTTCAGTGCCCGATGATCGGCGTTTAGTACTCGGTCGATGCGAAGTTGATGCAACTGACCTCAACTGATGTCAGGTCCGCCACCTTGCCTTGACGATCAATTTCCCAAACGCCTGATTGAGTTTGCTGCGGCGACCAGGACGCGCACTTTGCGGCATCACATTTCTTTGTGGTCCATTTGGGTTTCAGTGCGGAAAAGATTGCCCGATTGAACTGGGTGTTTCTGTTTGCTTTGCCAATCGCGCAAAAGGTGCCGCCATCACCGGAGTCGCTGCCATTGTTGGCAACAAAATTGACGCCATAGGCATTGGGGAACGATTTGACATCGGTAATGACCCCCGAATTGTTTCTTACCACGAGAAACAGCTGATCGTTCTTCCATGCCTGATAAATTTCCCAGTTGGATTTATCATCGTGAACCGGAGTAAGGTAGAAATACTTCTTGCCGGATTTTGGCTTGAAACCATTCTTCCGTAACAGTTGTTCCAGATCGTCATAGGCCACTTTGACGCCAATCAGCCCCCGTCCTTCAGCGGTGGTTGCATTCTCCGCGGTGCTTGATGTCTGCTTGGTCGTCGCTGTTTGTGCTACCGGTGCATTCCGGCTCAACTCGAACGTGCCTGCACATTCCGCAACCGAGCCACGGATGCTGCTCGGGGCATTTGCGTCATTGGCTTTGCCGGTCAAAGACCAAAGTGGGCCATTCCCGCTCTGCCGTTGAGCAGGCACGATGCGCAGCGTGGCATCCTGCTCGAACTGGCCGTTGAAACTGTAACTGCTTGCAGCCGCGTTGCCCGTTTTTTGCGCCAGGTTACCGCTCAAACGCCCGCCTGCAGTTCCATTGATCGTGAGTGTGATCGGCGTGGTGGCGCCATCGCTGCATGTTGCCCGGCCATACCATTGCCCTGACAAGGGCTGGGAATTCTTCAGAAAGGCAACCAGCGGTTTACCATCAGGTTGTGCGCAGCCATTCAGGAACATACTGATCAGCATCGTGCCGATCAGCACCGGGCGAAATAAGGACATCGTTTACTCTCGGGATAGACGGGGGGATCCGCATTATATTCGTCAAGACTTTCTTTTCGTGTAATTGATGCTGGGGGCGATGTAGACGCGCAACGCTCTGGCTGAGCGGCGTTCTTTGCCGGTACAAGGCAATGACCCACGCGCGCTGCCATTGGCGCTACAACGATGACGGGATGATATTGCTTTGGCGATGCGGGGCTATTGATATTGCGGCATCGCTGGCCATGTCGTGGCATTGCTGCTAGCGCAGTGCGAAGCGTGGTGGCAAGCGCAGCGCGCTGCTGGCCAATGAGCATGCCGGATGCGTTTTGTTGGCGAGCTTGCCGTTAACCGCATGGCCCGATGCCCTTGCCGCCAAGGCGCCGGATGGCATCAGCGGCTTGATTGGGGTGGGTAATCTCTATCCATTGCAGATGCGCAAATGCCGGCGCTTGGCGCAGCGCGGAAAACTTGATCCGGTTGCTGGCAAATGTGGTGAAAGACCAGCGCAGCACGGAGGCGCTGGAAAAGAATGCCATACGCAGCGATTCTCGATTGCCATGGGGCAGCCGCTTGCGCATCAGGCCCTGGCTGATGGTACGCCAGAGAATGCGCGAGAATACGGTGCGGCGACCGTGATTGAGCCAGATGATATGGGTGGCGCGCGCCCAGAGCACATCGCGTACCGCGCTGTAGTTGCCATCGGCCACCCAACGCCCGCCGCTCGTGGCTACCAGTACGCTGCGTTCGAAATGTTCCTGCGGCACAGCCGTCCAGCCGGGGCCCCAATAGAGTTGATCGAGTTCGATGCATGGGCAATCCGCCGCACGTGCCAGCGCGGCTGCAAAGATTGATTTTCCTGATCCACTGGTGCCGACAACGACAAAACGCATGAGTCCGGAGCTTGTTGTTCGAGATCAATGTGCAAGGCCATTGCCGTGCCAGCCTGATGGTGATCGGCTGGCTGGCCGCTACGGTAGCGCATGCGCTTTGCCCCGTGCAATGGCCAGCATCCTGGCTTACTTTTTCCCTGTGCGCCGCACGCCCCAGGCCAGCCTCGCCAGCACCATGGGCACGTACAGCAGCATGACCACAGCCAATAGCGGAGCCAGCAGCAACATGCCCATCGCGCCAATGCGGGTCAGCATGCTGGTCTGCTTGCTGACCTGCTTGATGCTGCGGGCGCTTTGCGGCAACAGGCTTTCGCCTTCTTCCCCCAGCAAATCGGCATCCAGCGTCTGCGCCATGGGCTGCAATTGCTGCAGGAACGAATCCGCCGCCGTGCCGCGCATATCGTCCGTCCACAAATGATCCGGCGCGACCTGGATCAGGCGCAGTGTGCCGGCCTGGTCGCGCCACGCCAGCTGGCCATCCGCATGATGGCGCAATGCAGGGTGCCTGGCCAGCAGACGGTCGATATCTTCGGACTGCAGCGCAGGCTGGCCGGTCACGACATAGCTCATGGGGGATGACTGATGTTGACGGGAACGCGCCGCAGTAGTGGATTGCGATGGCGGCGTAACAGGAATACGGGCACAAAAAAGCAACGGCATGGCTGCCTGCTTGCCAACGGCTATTTGCCTCAGCGTTGATGCTTACCTAGCCGATGGCCACCATCGGTTGCCACTGGCTTGGGGCAGAGTTCAAGCGCCTGCTTGGAGCGTCCTCGCTGGTGCGCCCACGCTGCGCACAAGCGCCTTAGCAGGGCTAGCCATTTCAGCCCCATTGCGAAGCCGGGAAGGGATGACCTGCACTATCGGGCAGCCGCTGCGCCCGGTTTCAACCAAGCTAGGCAGCCGTAGCTGCAAGTCCCGCGATCAGCCTACCTTGATCTTTTGGGCCGGCTGCTGTGCCTTGTAGGCATTGCGTTCCGCCTCGATGCGGTCCAGCGCGGTTTTCAGGTCCTTGACGGCGGCGCTTTGCGTTGCCGCATCGCGCACGCGGGCGCTGGCGCCTTCATCCGAGCGCGAGCGCGAAGGCAGCTCCTTGACCACGCTACCGTCACTGCGAAGGATTTTTACAGCCATGACACACTTCTCCTTAACGTCCGACCGAAATCAGCCGCTTCAAAAAAATCCAGCGCATGCTTGCGTACATCACCGGCAAAGTCGGCAAGCAATGCTTCATCGGCAAAGCGGATTTCCGAATCGATGATTGCAACTACTGCCAGATTAGCAGATTGCGCCTCATCGGCTGCCGGATCAAGCAGGGGAATGGGCACAAATACCATCCACGCGCTGTCTGCATAGATCTTGGCATTATCCGGCGGATCATCCACGGCGAAGACCGACAGGTTGGCCTGCCCGCCGGGGCCGTCCTGCCACGCCTCGCCCGCGGCCGATCGCACCAGTGCCACCCGTTTGCGCCGCGCAGACAATGCATGCCCGGCTTCGTACGCCACGGTGAACGATTGCAGATCAGCCGGCTTCTGGATCAGCAGCGACAACCGGAAGCACCGCGGATTGCCGCCTTGCCCCAGCCCCGCATAACTGCCAGCCAGCTGCGCGCCGACAGAGCGCAGCATGTCATCCATCGCCCCTCGTATGAGTTGCGGAATCTCGGTTAGTTCGCGTTGCAGGATGGGCAGTGCCTTTTTGGCCGCGTTGCCGGCATTGGCGCTGAAGCGGTCGAAACTGGCATTGAAATCCAGCAGGCCGATATCGCAATCGAGCGGGATATGGATCATGCGCTCGATGCCACGGAAATGGATCTGCGGCGGCCCGGCCACGATGGCGTTCACCGCAGCCAGCAGCCAGTGTTTTTCATCCGCACCGGTTTCCGGTGCCGGCATCAGGCCGAAGGCCACCGTGACCGCTTGCGGATCGAGCGCGCGCTCTTCATCGAAGGTCCACGCCGGCAGGTTGGACATCAGCCCGCCATCCAGAAAGCGCCGGGTGACCTTGCTGCCGGCCGCTTCGCCACGGCGGCTGAAATCGAACGACCAGATGCGGAAAATGAACGGCAGGCAGATCGATGCGGCCACCGCATCGGCAATCACCACATCGGGCGTGGTCTCGAAGGAAAACAGCTCCAGGCACTGATCGGTCACATCGGTGGCCACCAGCTTCAACGGCAGCCCGCGCCCCGAGTGATGCAGCGCGGCAAAGGTGACCTCCGGCGCCAGGCCCAGCTTTTGCACCAGCGCGGCATCGATCACATTGCGCACCGCCGTCAGCGGCGCCAGCCCCGTGTACACCCGCCACAGCAACCACGCCCCGCCCAATACCGCCAGCAGCAGCGCCACCAGCATCAGCCGTGGCGCCAGGCAGAAGAGGGCGATGAACGCCACCGCGGCCGCCGCCAGCGCTACCCCGCGCGCAGCCGGCGTGCCGATGCGCTGCAGCCCGCCGGCAATCCGCCCGCCCCATACCCGCAATACCTGGATCGCCCCCCAGCCGCGCCGGGTAAACAGGCTGGTGGGGTTTTCATACGCGCCGCCTGCCACATCCTGCAGGATATGCCGGCGCTGCCCGGCATCGAGCAGCTCTTGCGCGCTGTAGCCGGCCGCAATCAGCGCCGCGATGATCGCACCGGCCGACGTCCCCGCTACCCCGGCAATGCCCAGCCCCAGATCGTTGATTGCCGCCAGCCCGCCGATATGCGCTATTCCCCTGGCCCCGCCCCCCTGAAAGGCCAGGTACACCCGTTGTTTTTGTTCCACGTCGTTAACCTGTACTGCGATGGTCTGTTTGATCGGATTGGCCAGCGCGATGCCGGGCGTTTGCGGCCGGCCTTCTTGCAGGCCAGTACTGCTGCGGCCTTGTACCCCCGCCGGGGCAAACATGCCTGATCACGCTGGCTATGCAGCAGCCTGCTGCCGGCTACTGCCCACCACGCATTGCCGGCACACAATCAGCATGTGCGCGCCACCATACAGATGAATGATCCTGAACGGGCGCAGCTTGTCTGCCAGCGGCACCGCCAACGGATATTGCCGCCATTCATCCTGGGCCAGCATGCGGTATTCGTCTTTCACTGCCGTGATGCGCTGATCTGCCAGCCCGCTGCTGCAATCACTTGCCCCCAGCGCAAAGTGGACCACACCGGAAAACGTCGCCGTCCATTCCTCACCCTGCGCCAGCAAGCGCATGGTCAAGGTGCCGTTGTCGTCGCTGAATGCAAACCCTTGCCACTGCGCAAGCTGCAGTGTGGCCAGATTGCGGTCTTGTTCCATGCAGGTCTTCCTGTTCACTTTTGCATTGCAGGTGAGGGGCAACTGCGTGCATGTCCCGCGCTGCGGCGTGGGCAATGCGCCGGCTATGCCTGCTGTGCTTCAGGCTGCCACGATGCCACCCCGCACTGCTGGCAGACGATCAGCATGCAGGCATTGCCATAAATATCGATCACCCGGAATGGCTGTTGCGCCGCCTTGCCCGCCAGATCGGGGTAGGGATGCCGCTGCCATTCCGCTGTGGTCAGTGGCCGATATTCATCACTGACTTCGATCACATCGGGATCATGCAAGCCCCGCTCCAGATCACTGCTGCTCACCCCGAAATACACCAGCCCGGAAAATACCACCGTCAGTTCATCCCCCAATGCCAGAAAACGCATGGTCAGGTCGCTGCCGGATTGTTCGAACCCGAGCAGATAGCTGATGGAGAGGGTGGAGAGATCGAGATCGCGTGGCATGGTGCAGTGTCATTCCCATGATTTGAATCATGCCGTGCACGGTGCCCAGCTCACAATGCATTCAACCCCGCATCGCGCGGGCTTCGGATGGCATGGCTGATGTGGTCGATATCCTGCCCGTCCACGCCAGCTGTTTCGAAGGTGTTTTTCCATTCACGTACTACGGCGGCAATCTGCTCGATCAGGTCGATGGCTTGCGGGCGGGTCAGGCCGAACACGCCGTGCTGGGTCATCGCATTGGGAAGGGTAGCCAATCTGCCCTGATGGCCCACGCCAAGATGCAGATGGCGCGTTTTGGCATGGGTTGCAGCGGGCACCACGTCATACAGCGGCGATAACCGCCAGCCACCCGTCGCGCCATCCCATATGAAGCCATGGTTGCGCAGGTGATCGTCGTTGTTGTGCACCAGGATATTGAACACCATGCGGCCAAACAATTCTGCCAGATCTGCCTTGATGGTATCTGCCGCGCAATGGGTGGCGATTGCCTCGGCAATATCCGCGTAGCTGGTATTGGGTGAATCGCTTTCATGCCGTGCCAGCAAGGTCAATGCAGACAGGAAATGGCGGCGGCTATAGCCATCCCCTGCACGGATGCGGTCGAAGCGCTCGATCAGCATCACCGGGCGTTTTTCACCAATATCCTCCAGCCGCAGCGGCGGCACCTGCAGACCCGCCTCGCGTGCCAGCATCAGCGTGGCATATTCCACTTGCGGCATCGAGAACGCATCGCCGGGCATGGGAAACTTGGCCAGCCATTGGCGCTCGTCCGCCTCGATCACCGCCTTGGGGCGTGCGCCGCCCATGCTGGAGCCAGCATCGAAAATCTTTTCCAATCTGGCGGGGATGATTTCACCCGCCTCCACGCGCTCGGCGGCTTCTTTCAGGTAGCCAAGATCCAGCAACTGCGCCAGCTCGTTGACTGGTGCCGGGCTGGTCGGGTCATCGCGGAAATCCAGCGCGCCGGTACGGTTGGCGCCGCCATGCAGCAGGTAAACCGATTCGGCCAGCGGGTCAAGGCGCTGCAGCTTGTTCTCGATCAGCCGCCGCCCCCAGCGGTCTGGCGTTGCATCGCGGAATACGCCAAATTCCGGCAATGGCCCTTGCGGCGTGATGGGCGGCGCGCGCAGTACCGCCGGCCCGTCGCCCGGCAAAGCCAAAGTCAACGGATCAAGCGCCAGCCGGTTCTGCCGTTCTACATATTGCCGGCCATAGCCAAAGCTGGACTGCAACAGCTCGGCATCCTGCTCCAACAGCGTCAGCCGCCCGGCCGGGATGGCTGTCGTTGCCTGCTCCGGGTGGATGAAAACCACAAAGCCGGTGTTAGAAATCATAGTCATCCTTCACCTTTGCTTTGCGTATCCGTTTGCTGGCCTGCGCCGCACGCAATCCTTCACCCAGTGCATCCTGCGCCGGCGCCGCAGCGCCAATCACGGCATCAAGCAATTGCAGCTGGCACAGCGTATTGGCCCACGACGCCATCGACACGGAAGGATCGCCTGCCTCGATACGCTTGTAGGTGGCAGTGGACACCACCACGCGTGCTGCCGCTTCGGCAATGGTCCAGCCCCTGGCCTGGCGCGCGCTGCGGATATGCTGGCCGAGCGCAAGTAGCGGCGCAGCAACGGAGGGCAGCAGGGATGCGGTGGTAGATTTTTTCATGATGGATCATATATTAGCCTTTAACGTGCTTAGTGGCTAATATGTGATCCAATTTTGGTCATTCTACTGCTGGGGTGGCAATGGCCGCTTTGCGTTATTGTCGCTGATGCATGCGGCATTCAACGGGCCCACACACCCGCCATTCATCCTTACATCCCGCCCCCACGCCACACCACGCGTCCGATGATTTCCAGGTCCACGCCCGGCGGTACGGTAATGCTGGGGTAGCGCACCTTGTCCGGGTTGTCGCTGTGCAGCAGCACCATGCCGAACTGGCGCTGGATGCGCTTGATCACGGTTTCGCCGTCCTTCAGCAGTGCATACACCTGGCCATCGCGAGCCTGTTGCTGGCGGGTGTCGAGCAGCACCACGTCGCCGTCGTTGATGTTGTTGCTCATGCTGTCGCCGTCGGCGTAGATCACGCAGGCGTTGTTTTCGTCCAGGCCCAGGCGGGTCAGCCATTCGCGCTTGAACGCCAGGCCGCCGGATACCTCCACATGATCGTTCATGTAGCCGGTGCCGCAGGCGCCGCGCGTGCTGTATTGCGGGATCAGCGCGTATTCCGATTCGGCCGGGCTGCGCGGGAACACGGCAGCCGCCGCGCCCGATAGCTGATCGCCCCGGCCGGTTTCCAGCCACAGCGGGTTGGCGCCCAGTACGGCGGCAATGGCGTTCAGCCGGCGCGGCTGGGTGCGGATGCCCGCTTCCAGGTTGCCGATGGTGGACGTGGAAACGCCGGCCGCTGTTGCCAGCTCGGCCTGCGAGAGATTTTTTTCGATGCGCAAAGCGCGCACACGTTCGCCTATCGTAGTCATATCACGATCGTAGTATAAATATTTGTCACAGTGGTGATTGATTTTTGTGTCACGTTCGTGTTTAATGTGGGTATGAACTCGCGTTTCGCCCTCACACCGGCAAAAACCGCCAGCTGTCGCAGCCTGCTACAGCATGGTTTGCCGGGGCAAAGCAAGGCGGCCGCATCTGTTCCCTTTTGCTTTCCATTCCATTTTGAGGTTACCCATGTCCCATTTCAATCTGCACCCCCGAAGTCCGCGCAAGGCCTTGGCCGGCGCCCATGCCGCTGCATTGTTTTCCGGTGCCGCGTGCGCTGGCGTTTCCAGCCGAGAGCCGCATGAAACCAGCACTGGTGGGGCAAAAGGCGTGGCCGGCACACCGCGCGCCGCCACGCTGTTTGCGGCACCGGGCTGGTCTGCACTGGTCATCAACGCCACTGGCAAGGGCCGGCCACTGCCGGCGCTGCCCACGCTGGATCAGGGGCGCTTTGCGCCGCCGCCGGTTGCGGGGCTGGAGGCACTGGCCGACACCGGTCTTCGTACGTCTGTTATTAACACGTTCGTGTGTAATGTCAAGCATGTTAACGATTTTTCTTGCGAAGTGGATACCAAAAACGTGATCGGCATGACCCACGGCAGCGTGACGGTCTACGGCCATAACGTGATGGACGTGATAGCCGTGCCACCTGCAGTGCCGCCATCCGGCCCGCGCACATGGCTGGCCGCTGCGGGCCGGGCGCTGTGCTGGCTGCTGGCGGCGGATGCGCGCCTGCCCGCCATGCCGCGCTGGTTGCTGGCCGCGCTGTGCGCGCAATACCCCGGCCCCGGCAGTGCGTGGCTGGTCACGCGCGGCTGGCAACCGCCATGCAGCCAGCGCCGCCGTGATTACGGCCGCGCGCACTGATTGCCCGCACGCGCTTCCCGCCAGCAACCGCCACATCCCCGAATCTGGAGCAACGATGAACGCAATTCCCCGCCTTGCCGCCACTGCCGTCCTGAACCCCATGCTGGCCGGCCCCCTGCCGCAGTGGCAGGCCGGCTTCGTGGCCATTCCCAACGGTGTGATGGATGCCTTGCTGGCCGCTGGCCTGGCAGGCCGCCAGCTCAAGCTGGCGCTGGCCATCACGCGCAAGACCTATGGTTTCTGCAAGGAGACGGATGACATCACCATCACCCAGCTGGCCGCGCTGGCGGGCATCCACCGGCCGGATGCCAGCAAGGTATTCCAGTCGCTGCTGGACATGCACATCATCACCGCACGCAAGGGGCGGTTTGGCTACCTGGTGGGCTTCAACGCCCCTGCCGACTGGCGGCTGGCTGGCCTGGCCAATGCGGCGGTTGCGGGCACCACGGCCGTAGCAAAACCCGACAGCCAGGTGTTGCAAAGCGCTACACACAACAAACAATCCCAACAAACCATTGAGGAAGCTAACGCTTCCTTGGCTACCGCAGCAGCCGCAATGCAGCCAGCCCCGGATGAAACGGGCGCTACCAGCCAGCACGGCGTGGATGCCAGCACCAGCCTGCCGGCGGGTGATGCACCGGGCGAAGGCGATGCCAGCGCAGATGCCGCCCTCGATGCGCTGCTGGATGCCATGGCCGATACCGCCAGCACGCCGCGCAGTGGCAAGGCCGCCAGGCTGCGCATTGCAGCCCCGGCGCATGCCAGCTGCCCGCAGCGCGAGATCATTGCGCTGTATCACGAGCTGCTGCCGGCCTGCCCGCAAGTGCTGGTGTGGCATCAGGTACGTGCCCGTCTGCTGCGTGCCCGCTGGAACGAAAACCTGAAAGCCGGCCGCTACAGCGGCAAGGCCGATGGCCTGCGCTTCTGGCGCCGCTACTTCGGCTACGTGGCGCAATCGGCATTCCTGGTGGGCAACAGCAACAGCGTGGCTGGCAAGCCGCCCTTCATGGCCGATCTGGAATGGCTGCTGCGGCCGGGCAACTTTGCCAAGGTGGTGGAAGGGCGCTACCACGGCGGTGCGCAATGAACCCCCGCCTGCAGGCAGAGGCTGCCTATCTGGGCTGCGTGCTGCGCGATGCCACATTGCTGGATGCCCACGCGGTGCCGCAGGCCCGCTTCAGCGATGCGCACCGCGCGGTGTACAGCGCGCTGCTGCGGCTGGTGGCGGCCGGCATCACGCCCAGCCTGATCGACGTGTACGAAACGCTGGCTGCCGAGAACACCACCGTGCCGCTGGCCGAGATGGGCGATCTGTATCGCAACCCGGGTGCCGCTGCCAACATCGCGCTGTATGCGCAGCGCGTGATCGATCACGGCAAGCGCGCGCAACTGGCGGATATCGGCCACGCCATTGCCCACGCCGCAGCAGCGCTGGCCTGCCCGGAGGCCGCGCACGAACACGCCATCGGCCTGCTGGCCGAGCTGGATGCCGGCAGCGCGCAAGACTGGGTGCAGGTCAAAAGCCTGCTGCATGGCGGTGTGGCGGAGATCGACCGCCGTTATCGGGCCGACGGTGCCATTCCCGGCGTGCCGGTGGGGCTGGCGGATTTCGACGAGCTGACCGGCGGGCTGCAGGCGGGTGATCTGGTCATCGTGGCCGGTCGCCCGGCCATGGGCAAGACTGCCTTTGCCATGCACTGCGCGCAGGCTGTCGCCGCCAACCGCATGGTGGCGCTGTTCTGCCTGGAAATGGGCGAGCAGCAAACCGCCATGCGCACGCTGGCCACGCAATCGGGCATCAACATGAAGGCGCTGCAGCGCGGCCGGCTGGATGACGCCGACTGGGCGCAACTGGCCAACGGCGTGGAGCGCGCGGCCGATCTGCAGATGGTGTTCGATTTCCACAGCAACCCCAGCCTGGCGCGCATTGCCGGCAAGTGCCGCAAGCTCAAGCGCCAGCATGGATTGGGCTTGGTGGTGGTGGATTACCTGCAACTGATGAGTGATGACGGCAGCGAGAACCGCACGCAAGAGATCAGCCGCATCAGCCGTGGCCTGAAGGCCATTGCCAAGGATCTGCAGGTGCCGGTGATTGCGCTGTCGCAGCTCTCCCGCAAGGTGGAAGAGCGCGGCGACAAGCGCCCGCTGATGAGCGACCTGCGTGAATCCGGCGCCATCGAGCAAGACGCCGACCTGATCGTGTTCATGTACCGCCCCGGCTATTACGACCGCGCGCAATCGCAGCACTACGCCATGGCCATCGTCGGCAAAAGCCGCCAGGGCGAAACCGGCGATGTGCCGCTGTTTTGCGACATGAGCACACAACGCTTTGCCAACTGGGCGGCAGACCTGCCCACCACCACCCCACCCAACCGCGCCCGCAACCATTTCAGCTGGCAAGACCAGGAGGCCTGAATGAGCATCGATCAAACCACCCAAGCCCACGCTACAAACGCTGTGGCGATCGGCAACCCGGACGCTCACATGCCGGAGCAAGGCCTGCCGGCAGTGGGCACGCAGCAAGCTGCCAGCGCCGTGCAAGATGACCCTGCGCTGGCAGCCGCCTGCGCCAGCGGGTGCGGCGCAGCAGCGCCGACCGCTGAATGCATGGCGATCAAGCGCAAGGTAGCCGATTTGCAGGCAGTTACATCCCAGGCAACTGCCGCGCCGGCCGGCGGCGTCCCGGCGGCGGGCGTTCCGGCAGCTGTCTTCGCAGCAAACCGCGACGCGGACGACGGCGATTTCAGTGCCTACCTGTGGCTGGCCGTGGGCCGCAGCGGCCACTTCCAGTGGGCATTCGCCCCGCATGAACAAGCCGGCACCGTGGCGCGCTACGGCCGCATCGCGCTGGGGGAAGATTACCTGGGCGTATGGCCGTTGCCGGGCGAGGCCAGCTTTCTGCCGCACGCGCAGGCACAAACGCTGGTGGCCGAATTGCGCGCGCTGATGCTGGCGGGGCTGACCTTGCCGGCGCACCCCAACCCGCCGGACGGCGGGGAGGGGTTTGGGGTGGGGTGCGCGGCGGATGCCGGCGCTGTTGCCACCCAGCCGCAAGTGGCAGACCCAAACACATATATAGATAAGTGCCCGGCATCCGCCATCGGTTACGCGGCGGGCGATGCGGTAGCCCACAGCACAGCCAGTGCCGTGCCCCAGGTGCTGACGCTGGCCGAGCTGAGCACCGCGCTGACCCTGGCGCGGCTGGGTGATGCCGATATCGATGCACTGGCACTCGCCTATCAGCGCCAGCAAGCGCTGCCGTTGGCGGCCTTGGGCTGCCTGTTGCGGCCTGCAGCAACGTTGGCAAAAGCGACAGCGGATGAAGCGTCGACGGTAGCGGCTGATCACTGCGCCAGCAACACCGCTACCGATCCGCACATGGGTGATGCCCCGGCCGGCACGACCGGGCTGATCGCCGCCGCGATGCCGGCGCGTGCATGTGGCTGCCCGCCCTACAACCGCCACATTGCCGCCTTGCTGCAGCCGCCACCCTGCGCAATCTGCCAGGCGGTGCCAACGGGGAATGCGCATGCACCCGCGCCAGCACACGCTGAAGACGAAGTGGATCTGGATCTGGATCTGGATCTGGATCTGGATCTGGATCTGGATCTGGATCTGGATCTGGATTGGGGCGAGGGCGAGGGCGAGGGCGAGGGCGAAGAAGCCGCCCGCGGCATGGCGCTGCCGCGCGACATGGACATGGGCATGGACGCCAGCACGCTCAATCAACGGATCGCCACCCAGCCAGCCGTTGCCGGCACAGCCGCGCCGCAATGCATGGCCGCGGCCGATCTGCACAACGGGGCCGCGTAATGAGCAATGTGCAAACCCCGCTCTTCACCATGGACCAGGCCACACCCGCGCGGCGTGGTCGTGGCCGCCCGCCGGCCAATATCGACTGGATAGCGCTGCAGGCGGATTACGCGGCTGGCCTGTGCAGCGTGCGCAAGTTGGCCGCGCAGTACGGCATCAGCGAGGCAGCGGTCCGCAACAACGCCATTCGCCACGGCTGGCTACGCGTGGCAACGCCGGCGCGCGGCAACGCGGGTTCGGTCGCTGCCAACGATACACTGCGCCAACTGGCGCATGCGGCAACGCTGGCCGGTATGGTCAGCCAGCGTTGCCCCAAGGCGCTGGTCGATTCTGTATCTGCATTGCCGGCCGCAGAGGGTTTGGCGGATGCAGCGGATGCAAGCGCGGCCGATATCGCACCGTGGCTGGCATTGCCGCCGGCGCTATCCATGCCGGGCGCCACGCGGGCTGCCACCCAAGGCAATGCCGCCGTTGCGGCAGATGCAGGCAGCGCATCGCCCGTGGCCAACCCGCCTGCCGCCAGCGGCAATCCGCCCCTTGTCGCCAGCAACCCGCCCGCCAGCAACGTGCCCGCCAGCGATGAAGACAGCGAAGACACCCAGCGCGCGCTGCGCATCAGCCGCCATGTGCTGATCGGGCTGGAAAAGGCGGCGACAGCCGGCGAGCTGGACCCGCGCGACGCCAAGATCATGATCGATACCGCGCAAAAGGCCATCGAAACCATCCGCCGCCTGCGCGGGCTGGATGAAGCCCCCGCCGGCGGCAGCCTGTACAGCGAGCAGGAATCCGAAACGCTGGCCGCCCATGTACTGGCCGAACTGGAGCGCAGCCATGCCGATACGGATTGAAACGCTGGCGCGGCAAAACCTGCTGGCCTACGCCAAGTACCAGTGGCCGGGCTACGCCATTGCACGCCACCACCGGCTGATGGCCGAGCGGTTGCAGGCGGTGGCGGACGGGCGCTGCAAGCGGCTGATGATCTTCATGCCGCCGCGCCACGGCAAAAGCATGCTGGCCAGCGAGTTCTTCCCGGCGTGGTACCTGGGCCGCCACCCGGATCGCTACATCATCCACGCCACCTACGCGCAGGAGCTGGCCGATGATTTTGGCCGCAAGGTACGCAACCAGCTGGCCGAGCCCACCTTCGGCGCGGTGTTCGGCAATGTGGGCGTGCGGCGCGATTCCACCTCGGCGCGGCGTTTCCATACCGGGCAGGGCGGCGTGTATTACGCGGTGGGCGTGGGCGGCCCGATGACCGGGCGCGGCGCACACCTGATGCTGATCGACGATCCGCTCAAGGGCCGTGAAGATGCCGACAGCGATACCGTGCGCCGCAAGCTCAAGGATTGGTATGCGGCAGTGGCGTATACGCGGCTGATGAGCGATGGCGCCATCGTGGTGATCCAGACCCGCTGGCACGAGGACGACCTGGCCGGCTGGCTGCAGGGCGAGCACGCGCACGAAGGCTGGGAGGTGCTGTGCCTGCCCGCCATCAACACGGCAGGCAAACCACTATGGCCGCAGAAGTTTCCACTGCCGGTGCTGCAGCAGATCGAGCGCACGCTGGGCAGCCGCGAGTGGGAAGCGCTGTACCAGCAACGCCCGGCACCGCTGGAAGGCGGGCTGATCAAGCTGCGCTGGTTCGGCCGCTACGACGTCACGCCCACCCACTTCGACATGGTGGTGTGCAGCTGGGATACCGCCCAGAAAGTGGCGCAGCACAACGACCCCAGCGTGGGCACGGTGTGGGGCGTGGCCGATGGCCGCTACTGGCTGCTGGACGTGATCCGCAAGCGCGTGGATTACCCGGCGCTGCGCCAGGAAGTGAAGCAAGCCGCCACCCGGCACCATGCCAGCGCGGTGCTGATCGAGGACAAGGCCAGCGGCGTGAGCCTGGCGCAGGAACTGAAGCGCGAGCACGTGCCGGTGATCGCCATCGCCCCGCATGGCGACAAGCAAAGCCGCATGTTGCGCGCATCGCCATTGATCGAGGCCGGCAAGGTCATGCTGCCGCGCCGCGCGCTGTGGCTGGGCGAGTTCGAGCGCGAATGCGCTGGCTTTCCCAACAGCAAGCACGACGACCAGGTGGACAGCATGAGCCAGTTCCTGAACTGGGCATTCGAGCGCGGCCCGCGCCCGCATGCCAGCCGCCAGTTGGCGCGCACCAGCACCGTGGGGGATCGCTATGCCGGCTACTGAAAACGCAATCGCCACGGCGGATGGCGTGGGGAAGGGAGCGGGCACTGCGGCTCCGTTGTATCCGCAAGGCTGCGCACGGCCGGTTGGCCAAAGGCGCGGACCACCCGGGACTGCGGCACAAGCCGCCGCCAGCCCCATCAACTCTGGTGCCGGATAGCCGCATCGCCCGGACCACACACGCACTACCGCAGCAACCAACCCGATATGAACGATACGGCACCACCCAGGAGCAAACGATGAACACCGCAACCCATTCCGCCAACACCATCCGCCACACCGCCCCGCACTTGGCGCAAGCCATCGCCCGCCAGGCACAGCCGGTGCGCTTCCTCACCGCCACCAGCCTTGCCGCATGGGCGGTGCGCGTGGGCGGCGTCAAGATCATCCACAGCCGCTACGCGCCGGACAGCATGCCGCGGCTGGCAGATGAAAACCTGCTGGCGGGTAGCGTGCTGCGCACGCTCGATCAACTGCCGCCGCTGCAGAAACTGGTGATCTGGGCCGCGCTGGCCGGCCGCGTGGGCGATCGCAACCAGCTGGCGCGGCTGCTGCCGGACCGCTGGCCAGCCCGCAAAACCCGCAGCGCGGCGGCAGCAGGCGAGGGGGGCGAACCCGCTGCGGACCGTGGCGTAATCCCCGTGCGGCTGCGCGCCGCCATCGTCGATGAATGGATCGGCATGCAAAGCGTGCGCACCCGCCAGTGGAAAACCACCGTCAGCGGCAGCCACATGCGCATCCAGCGCCACAAGCTGCGCACCATGGCCGCGCTGGACGATGCGCTGCAGCAGGCGCTGTACACCGTGCAGCAAGCGCACGCAGCGCGCATCACCCATTGCATGGCTGCGCCAGTGGCGACTGCCCAACCGCTGGTGCTCAGCGCACAAGCCATGCCGCTTGCGGCGTGATGGATTACTTCAACCGGCAAGAGAGAGGGGCGGGGCTGCCGGGTGGCGGCCGCTCCGCACACCAGCGAGGCAACCTCATGCAGCGATGCCGCTTGAGTTGAGTTTCAGTTGAAATAAGTCGAACGCGGCCCTGCCCACAGGCTGGGCACATCCTTCGCTTTGGTGCCCGGCACCGGGTTGGGCTGGTAGGCGCGCTGTTCGCCGTTGGCCGTGCCCACGTTCGGGAACAGCAACTGCTGCGAGTAATCCAGCTTCATCAGTTCCACGGTACCGGTGGATTGCACGGTATAGCCTTGCCCCACGGCAACGTTGACGGGGGCGGGCAAGGTGCATTTGCGCAAGCCGTAACCTTGCGTTGGCGTGCAGCTCGATTGTGCACCGTTGCTGGTGTTGCGCAGTGTCAGCGTGCCTACATTGCTGCCCGATGCGGTAAAGCCACCCACCTCGGTCAGCGTGCGGGCGTAGCGCGCGTTCGGGTAGGCCACGGTGCAGCCCACGCAATCGGCGCTATATGCGTAATACGCCTGCCCGGCCAGCATGGCGCCACTGGTCAGGCGGAAGCCATATTGCGGTAGCCGCGTGGCCGGGTGCGCCAGATCTCGGTCATTCATATAAGAGCGGTACTGGCCGTTGAACGAGCCGTATTGCCAGCTGCCCCCATTGTTGTCCGACCACGCTATGTGCTCGCGCGGATCCAGCGCCATCAGCGCGCCGCCGGCACTGCTGGCGAGTTCATTGCGGGCATGCGGGCCAGCCAGTGCGGTATCGGCCAGCGGCATGTTGAACGAGAAGAAGTTGCGGGCCGGATCGGTATGCGCGTTGCTCACGATCAGCGCATACATGCTGCCGCCCTGCAGCATGGCCGGGGTATTTACCCACGCCAGCACCGGCGTTTCGCCATTGATCTCTGCCTTGGCCTGGTTGTGGCGCGTGCAGGCATTGATGGTTTCGCTGGCAAGCACCGCGCCGGGCAAACCCGTGGCGGCATTGATCTGCACCAGGCTGCCGCGCAGCAGCCCGCCATCGCCAGCACCGTAGCCTGCCACATCAGGCTCGTCGCACTTGGCGCCGCGCAGCTTGAAGCCGAAATAGAAGCGGTCGATGCTGATGGTGCCTACCGGCACAAAGCGCAGCAGCGCGCGGTAGCTGGCGGATTTCAGCGGCGAATCGTTGACGTTCTCGATGCCGATGGGCAGCGCCAGCGCGCGCCCGCTGGCTGATGGCAGCGGGGTGGGGGTCGGCACTGCCGAAGGCGCTGGCGTGGGCGTCGGGCCGGCCGCGCCGCATGCACCGCCCGGCACCCAGGGTTTGCCGCTGCCGGCACTATCACTATTGGTGGCCGGGTTCTGGTTTTGCGTCCAGTACGCTGCGGTATAGTTCTGCCCGCCATCACTGACCATGGCCCCTGCCAGATACACCGTGCTGCTGCGCCATGGCGGATTGCATGCCACCGTCGTGGCTGTCGCGCCCAGCTCCACCACGGCCGGTGGCACCACGCCGGCTGCCGTGTTCGTCGCCGACGGCGAGCTGGGTGTTGCAGCATCGCTGCCACCCCCGCAGGCACTCAGGCCGGCAGCGCCCAATCCGGCCAGCAATACGCCCAGCAGCAGCTTTTTCATGACGTCATCCATCAGCATTGTTTTAGCGATGGCGTAATGTACGTTGATTTGAAAGCGCTTTCAAATTGAAGTGGCAAGATGGCGCTGAAGTGCTATGGGTGGGAGGAGGGGCGGATGATACGGCTTGGTGAACGGCTTGCAGGCATGCCGTGCGGCCACCCCATCAGCGCGGGCTTCACCGTTTGCGGGGTGGGGCAACGTATCGGGTTGATCAGGCAGGTGCAGGCAATGGTTGGCGCAATGGCCGCAGCAAGGACGAAAGTGTGTCTTGCTCAAGTCGTTAACCCGTCGCTACCCCAAGGCAACACAGGGTTTGCAGCATCAATGCGCTGCCGGCCGGGATGCAGCGCCACGGTGCTGCTGCGCCAGCGCCCGCCAATCCCGCTTCGGGTTGCAGCCCGATCTGCAGCGGCCGTTTCTCCATACCCGTGTACAGCGCCCATGGTGGCACCTTTGTGCTGCCACTCCATCCGCGCATTCCAGGCAGATCACCATGCCGCTGCGCAGTATGGCGCCCCGTAAAAGCGGATGGTGTGATGCGGGTTGAGGATGCAGGCGCTGAATATATCCCGCCGTTTGAAGCTGTATGGCTTGCAACTTCGTCAGCAATTGCTGCTTTTTCCCGGCGTTGAGGGTGAGTTGCTTAGACTGGAAGCTGACAATGACTTTGGCATATTTAAAGCTGAATGATCGGGTGGCCTTACCATCTTTGAAAATTAATTTGATCGTAAGTTAAGCGTCCGGTATAAAGCCGGGGGCGTATACCTTGCCCGCTTTCTGCCAAGGCAGGTGTTGCGCCCAGCGTTGACGCTGCCCGCATCCGCTCGCCAGTCAATCTACCCAGGTTCAAGCACCCATGCTGTCCACATTGTTCATGCCGATTCTGTCCCGCTTGTTCAGCCTGCTACCTGAGCGCGGGCGTTTGGTGCAGGCGGCACTGCTGAGCGGCGTGATGGCGCTGGCGCAGGCAGGGCAGGGGGCGCACTGGGAGGTCAAATCAACCAATACCGACGACCCATACCTCGGCCAGATCATCGGGTATACGCCGCCTGTTGCGTATTACGAGGTAGGCGGGTATGCGGGCTTGGTTCTCATGCAGACATTCCCGCCTCCCGGCAATACCGTACGTATTGATGGTGGCACAAATGGCGGCTCATCTATTTGGATGGGGGGATGGCTTGCGTATTACTACCCTCGTGGCATGACTGGCTACGTGGATTCGGTGGGGCATTCTTGGGAGGCTTCCTATGTTGGCAACTGCCCTACCGGCCAGTTCTTCGGCCCGGTCAGCCACCGCTGCCGCCCGATCTGCAGCGCAGGCAACTACCTGAGCAAAAGCTTCGGCGGCTGCCGCATCCGGGCGCAGTGTGCCCCCAATCAATCGTGCGATACCGAAGACGTCGATGACGACCAGGGCCAGCGTTGTCCTCTGACTGCCAACCCCGTCAACACCGCCACCGGCAACAAGTTCCAGACCGAGCCGGATCTGACCTGGGCACCCGGCCAGACCTTCACCCGTTATTACAACAGCGGCAGCCGCATCGACCTCGGCCTGGGGCTGGGCTGGCGCCACAGCTTCAGCCGCCGCATCATCCCCTCCACCGACATGGCCCCGGTCATCGCGGCGCAAGTCCCCGATATCGCCC
>NZ_WXTX01000022.1 GCF_009848685.1 Andreprevotia sp. IGB-42 | reverse complement strand
ACTACGAGGCGGGAAATCAGCTTTTGATTCATGGTTTGCTTAGTCCTCAAACATAATGCATTCGAATGCATGCCAACCTGAGCAGGTTTGTGCGCATGCCGCCTAGCTAATTCGGCAACGCAATATTAACTGCTGCGGTTGGTCCAATGCAACTTAGTTTGCCGGGCAGTGCTAAGAAAACGCTAAGTAGGCGTAAGCCATCACTAACGCCACGCTGTCGCATACACATTGCTGTTGCAGGTGCATTGACAGATTTTCTGCCAGCGTGAAGCAAGGCCATTCATATGGCATTGCCTGCTTGCCCGACGCCTCTAGAGCCGCTGGGGTTTAGCTTAATTCACGTGCCACAAATGCGCCAAGCCCGACGGGATTGATGGCAATGCCCACGGCATGGGCTGTGACACTGTTCACATGCGGGGCGAATTGCCTTCATCCGGGAGGGGGGGGGGCGGCATGATATTTTTTATAAGGCCATGCTTATATTTGGATATAAAACAAGCAATTACGCTGGTCTGGCCATAACTACGCCGCGCATGGCGGATGATTGAGAGTTGCTGCTTGCATGGGTGGCACGCAATGCCGGTGTTGGCCAAGCTTGTTGCTGAAAAGCAACAGGCCCGGGGTGGTTCAGGGATTGAGGCTCCCTTTCAGTGCTTCCAGCAGCTCTTTCTTGAGCGCCTCGTCCGAGACCGCCTTACCGTCTTTCGGGTTGCCGGACATGACGACATCCTTGGGTGGCGCCGCTTGCGTGGCGGGACTCGTGCCGCTGCCAGATGGCGTGTTGCCCGGCGGCGTTACGAATTGTTCACCGGAACCGGTTGTGGTTTTTGTGCTGAGTGCATCATCCGTCGCTGGCGATGCATTGCCGGTTTTGGGGACGTAGGGTTTTGATGTGCTGATATAGACTTTTTCACCGGGTGCGGCGCTGCCCATGCTGTCTGTTGCGGCATTGCGTTTGGGGGCTTCGCGGAACAGCGTGTCCGACCAAGGGAAGCGCGTGCGGAACGCATCCGAAATCGATTGGGTATCGTAGTCGTCTTCGATCGAGTAAGCCGTAATCAGGATGATGAGTTCAGTGCGATCCGTCTTGTAATTGCTGCTTTTGAACAGCAGTCCCAAGCCGGGAATGTCCTTGGCATAGGGGACGCCGGTATCCGAGTTGTCACGGTTGTCCGACATCAGGCCGCCAAGTACGACGGTATTGCCGTCGAGTACGGTCAGCTTGGTATCGACCTTGCGGGTGGAGATGGTCGGAGACAGCGCACTGCCAGCCTTGACGTCGACAACGGTACTGACTTCCTGGCTGACGTTCAGGTCGATGCGCCCGCCTGCATGTACCACGGGTTTGACTTTGAGAATGACCCCGGTGTTGCGGTACTGGATGGTTTGCAGTACGCCGCCGGTGGCGCTGCCGGTATCCGCGTTGGATTGCTGGCTGGTTACCGTAGGGACTTCCTGGCCAACCGTGATGGTGGCTTCTTCGCCGCTGCGTGTGAGCAGCGTTGGATTGGACAGCACGCGCGCCTTGGTGGCCTGCGCCAGTGCATTGAGGATGACGGTGGGGGAGCCGGCTTCGGCGCCGAGAGACAACGACAGGCCGCCGATGTCCTTGGTGCCGAACGAACCCAGTGTTGACAGTGTGCCGGTCAGTCCGCCCAAGCGCAGGTTTTTCACCATCCATTCAAAGCCCAGCTGCTCGCCATCCTGCAGGCGCACTTCCGCGACTGATACGGTAACCAGTGCGCTTTTGGCCGGGCGATCCAGTTCCCTGATCAGGCCATACCATTGCTGGTATTCACCGGCTGTGGCCTGGAAAATCAGGCTGTTGGTGGCTTTGTTCACCACTACGCGCGGCGCCGCTTTCCCGGTTGTTGCCGTTGCAGTGGCGGGCCCGGCAGCCGCCGCAGTAGTGCCCGAGCCCATGACTTGGGACAGTGTCGTGGCGATGTCGGATGCATCGGCATTGCGCACGGGGTAGATGAAGTAATTGCCGTTGCGCGCTTCTGATGGCTGGTCCAGTTCTTCTGTCCACTTGACGATGTGATCCAGTACGTTCTGGTTGTTGGCAAAAACAATGACCGAGTTGATGGCGCCGATCGGGATGATCACCACTGGCGCGCTGGTCGCCGGCTGTGTTGCGTTGTAATAGCCTTCGGCGGTCAGCACATCGGACATACGCTTGGAAAGCTCTTCAGCCGACCAGTAGGTGGGGGAAATCCGCACGCTGAGTTTGCCGCGCATCAGCGGCTGATCCAGTACCTGCAACGCTTGCATCGCCGCAGACACGCTTTGCGGCGAGCCGCTGATCAGCACCGCGTTGCGGGTATTGTCTTCCTGCAGCGTCACCTTGTCCTTGAATGCGGTACGCATCCAGTTGATTGCATTGTTGACGTTGGTATTTTCCAGCTCGGCCAAGTAGAACAGTGGGCGCAGGCTCTCCGGTACTTCCGGCAAGGCCCGGCCACGGCGGATTTCCGGCAAGGAACTGCTATCGGCATTATCCGGCACAAAACGGGTCAGGCCGGGCAACTCCTGGATGGCGATCCCGTACGAGCGCAACACGGTGTTGGCGGCGGTATAAAGCTCATTGGGTGCCAGCGGCTTGCCGGTTTTCATGCTGACCAGATCACGCCGTTGCAGTACCTGAGGATCGATGGCGATGGTTTTTTTCAGGATGACGCCGTAAACCGAATCAATGAACTGGGCCAGGGGCATGCTGTTGAACGACACCACGGCTTCCTTGCCGGGCACATTGGCTTCCGTATGGCCCGGTGCGACCGCAAGTGGCGGTGCCTTGCGCGTCGGGGCTACCGGGGTCTGGAAGAAGCGATTGGCCGGTGCTTCGCTACCCTGCTGTTCCGGGGTGCCGGCCAGTTGGCCTCGCTCGCGCGGAGGCAGCTCCGGAAAGGCATTGTCCAGCCATCTGGATTGATTGGCGCAGCCACCCAGCATGCTTGCGGCGAGCAGGACCGAAACGATGGGGCGCATTTTGGCCTGGGGCGCAGAGTGGGTGCTGGAGCTGGAGATCAATTTCATGGTTCTGCCTGAATACGTGCTTCTATCGGGTGTTGTGCTACCGCGTCTTGGTCGTTTCTTTTGCTGCTTAGTTCAGCAAGCGGAAGGTCTGGGGTTTGCCACTGCCCGGGCGAACGATCACTTCTTCCGGGCTGACCTTGATCAGCTTGCTGCCATCGGGCAGTGTGTCACCGACCTTGAACGGCTTGATCTCACCCTTGGGACTGCTGAGTAGCACGTATGCGTTTTTGTCCTCTTTGACCACGGCAATGCGCGCCCAGACCTCAGCTGGTTGGGATGCCGCTGCACCCGCTACTTGCGTGGTGGCGTTCGGGCGTCCCCAGAGGTCGCTCTGCGCCAGCACCGCGAGGTCAGGTCGCAGATTGACCGGGCGCGGCAGCTCGAACTGCGTTTGCCGTTTGGCAAGCCCCACCACCTTGCCATGCTCTGGCAGCGCGAAGGTGGTCCAAGCGTAAACGCCGACGATGATCCAGACGATGACGGCAAGTATGCCGCAACGGTAAAGCGCTACCATTTGACTTCCACCACGGGTTTGGGCGCACTGGCCGATGCATCTGCGGGTTTGCTGGCATCGGTTGTGGCGGGGCTGCTGGCTGCCTGGGCTGCGGAGGCGTTTGCCTTGCCGGTGGGTTCGGCAAGTCGGGCCAATGTCTGTACGGTCAACTCCACTCGGCGCTCTGCGGTATTGAGCGTCATTTGCTCGATCCGCATCGCCCGGTCACCGTTCTCGATCGTTGCCAACGTTTTTGCAAAACCGGCCGGGTCAAAGGAAAAACGCAATTGTGCACGCAGTTCGATCAGCTCGCATTGCGCGCCATCCGTGCACTCGTTGCCGGTGCTATCGGCGGTCGTGTCGGCCGGGGCGCCTGCATTCAGGTACCTGAACGTCGGCTGCGTGACCTTGAGCTCGCGTGCACCACTGTCTTTGAGCGTGGTGTTGAGCCAGTCGCTGAATTCGGCCTGGGCAACCACGGGCGTGGCAAATTGCCACAGCGAGGATTCGATTTGCGCGCGGGTGCCGTCCAGGCGCGCTTGCAACAGCACCTGCTGGGCGCTGTTGCCCAATTGCTTGCGCAAGCTGGCATTCGTATCGCGCATTGCCTCGATTTTGCGCAGGCTGACGGTGCGCTGATCATCCAGCGTGAGCAGGCCGGAGGTGATGGCGATCAGCGCGATGCCGGCCAGTCCCCATTGCAGGCGCGGGTTGGCTGCGATGCTCGCCCCCAGTTGCCGGCTTTGTTGTGCCAGCGCTTGCCAGAGCCGGACACCGGCCTGCTGGGCTGGTGCATCCGGAGATTGAGAGCTGCTTAATGCCATGGTGTATCCGGGAAAATCGGTTGCTGGATGGCGGTTGCCGGGCGGTTGCAGTACCAGGTCATTCGTCGCTGGCCTGTGGCGGGGTGGATGCACTTGCAGCGGGCAGCTTGAGTTGAACGCGCAAAGTGCCCTGGGGCGGATCGGGCAGCAAGACCACATCATCGAATAGCGTGGCTTTTTCCAGCATCGACAGGACATCCGCACTTTTGGCCTTGGGCCCGAGGCGTAGTGTGGTTGTCACATTGCCACTCCGGTATACCCAGTCGGCGATATAAGCGTCGCTGACCTGGCCAATGATGCCCAGTTGCGCCATTTGTGCCAGCCAGTGCAACTGCCTGGGCGAGTGTGAATAATCCAGCAAGGCATCGGTGGTGGGCTGCAGTTGCCGGGCAGCAGCTTCCAGTGCGCTCAGCGTAGCGGTCTGGCGGCGCAGCTGTTTGACTTCCACTTCCAGCAGGCGTGCCTGCTGATTGATCCGGGTGATCTGGATCACCTCGATGACTGCAATGGCGCCTGCGACCGTGATCAGCAACAGGCAGATCAGTACCCAGGCTGGGACCGGCCTGGCCGCGGCACTGAGCGCGCGCCAGCCGGTTTGCGGCGACTTGCGGGCTTCGGGTGTTGCAGTGCTGGCTTCGCCAGCATCCGGGGTGATGCCCAGATCGCGATGGAATGCCTGGCGTTCATCGTCCCCGGGGCGCTGTGCATACCAGCGCGAGCGATATATGCCCTGCGGGTTGACACCTTCGAGTTCATATCCCTCTGCGCAATGCACAAGACGGCTGCCTGTCTGCAGCGGTTCACGCCACAGCGGCTCCGGCCAGGGCAGCGCGTGCCCCCCGGGAAACAGGCGCCGGGCCAGTGCATCATCCCAGTACCAGACCTGCGCGGCATCGCCCACGATGCGGTATGCAAGGCCGATCTGCTCGAACAGGCCCAGTTGCTGCAGCCGCAGCCGGATGGCCGATTCAATGTGCTTGCGGGGAACACCACGCAAGGGAACCAGTACGAAATGGCAGCGCTGGCGCGGCAATACCTGATTGGCGGGCAATAGCCCCAGCCAGCGGCCGGTTGCCCGGGCAGCACGTTGTACCCAGTCGGTCAATGTATCGAAGGAAGTGGGCGTTGCGGAGATGTTCACGTCATGTCCAGCGATGGAATTGGTCTCGTATTCCGGCACATGCCCGGGGGGCTGATCGCCGGAAGCCTGCCTGGCCGGGTGGCTTTGCGATCGATGGCATCGAAACAGAAAAAATGGGAGGCTGAACTATACCATCAAACCGGTCAAAATTTGTGCAGGCACAACCCCGCAGGGCAGGGTTGCCAGCCGGCGTTTTCCGGCGGTGACGGTGCATTTTCACGGCGCGGCATCCATTGATGTCGGCTTGATACAGCAGGGTAATGGCTTTATTATTCGCAGCTTATACGTAGCTTGCTGCTTGTCTGAGGCATATGCATCTTTGCCGCGCCTGTACTGCGCCACGGGTTGCTAACAACTGCCGCGCACGCGATACCGGCCTGCTCATCAGCAGGAGCGCTTTCAAATCCACTTCAATTTCTCAAGTAGGTCTTCATGCACGGTAGTTCGCTGCACAAAATGATGTTGTTCCGGCAGGAATACCTGACCGGGTTTGCCGGCAAGCCGTTATCGATCCTGGATCTGGGCAGTACTGAAATTGGCGCCAGCTACCGAACGCTTTTCGACGACCCGGCCTGGCGCTACACAGGCGTGGATCTGCAGCCGGGCTTGAACGTGGACGTCGTATTGCGCGAGCCGTACAGCTGGAAGGAAATTCCTTCGGGTTCGGTGGATGTCTTCATCTCCGGGCAGGTGTTCGAGCATGTCGAGTATTTCTGGCTGTCGCTGCTGGAAATGTCGCGTGTACTCAAGCCGGGCGGGCTGGTTTGCATCATTGTGCCCTCCAGCGGCCCCGAGCATCGCTATCCGGTTGATTGCTGGCGTTTCTATCCGGATGGTGCGCGCGCCATGGGCAAGTTTGCCGGGATGGAGGTGCTGAAAGCGGAAACCCATTGGGGGGGTGATAATCCCACCGATGACAGCATGGTCTGGCAGGACACCACGCTGGTTTGCCGCAAACCGGTGCTGGGCGCATTTGACAGCCTGCGTCGGCATGTTCGCCAGCGTCTGCAGCATTTCTCGTTGCTGCTTTCCGTATGACAGCAGTGCATGCCACGCCCGGCAAGGACAGCGGGTTGTTGCAGTTTTTCCTGCAGTTGCTACGCCAGCGTGCGCTGATAGGCAAATTCGTTACGCGTGAAATGCATAGCCGCTATCGCGGTTCGCTGCTCGGATTGATGTGGTCATTCGTGACGCCGTTGCTGATGCTGGCGGTGTACACCTTTGTGTTCAGTGTGGTGTTCAAGGCCCGCTGGGGTGTCGCCCAGTCCGGCGACGGCCATTTTGCTTTGATGCTGTTTGCCGGCATCACGGTTTTTTCGCTGTTTGCCGAAGTGGTGTCGCGCGCACCGATGCTGATCGTGCAGCAAGCCAATTACGTCAAGAAGGTGGTCTTTCCGCTCGAAGTGCTGCCGGTGTCGGCGTTGGGGGTGGCCGCAGTGCATACGTTGATCACCTTGCTGATGCTGGTAGTCGCGGCAGCATGGGTGCAGCGCGGGCTGCCTGCGTCGGCGCTGGCTGTCCCGCTGATTTTTGCACCCCTGCTGCTGCTGCTGCTGGGGCTGGCCTGGATACTGGCTGCGCTCGGCACCTATTTGCGTGACATCGGTCAGTTGATCGGTCTGGTGGTCACAGCCATGCAGTTTCTTTCTCCGGTTTTCTACCCGGTTTCGGCACTGCCGCAGTCGTTCCAGCCCATGCTCCGCGCCAACCCGGTGACGCTGCCGATCGAATCGCTGCGGCTTGCGCTGTTTGCCGGTCAATGGCCTGACTGGTCTGCGCTGGCCGTGTATTCGCTGATTGCCGTGGCAGTGGCGCTGGGTGGCGCCTGGCTGTTCATGCGTTTGCGCACGGGGTTTGCCGATGTCCTCTAGCCCCGTCATTGAAGTGCGCGAGCTGAACAAATCGTTTCCGGTATTCGAGAAGCCCCATCATCGCCTGCTTGAAGCGTTGCTGCGCACGCATGGCCGCTGGAGCCGCGAATTCCAGGCGCTGGATGATGTCAGTTTTGCCGTGATGCCCGGGGAAACAGTGGGTATCATCGGCCGCAATGGTTCGGGCAAATCGACCTTGCTGCAAGTGATTTGCGGCACGCTCAACCCCACCAGCGGCCAAGTGCGGGTGATGGGGCGCGTTGCTGCGCTGCTGGAACTCGGGGCCGGGTTCAATCCGGAATTCAGCGGCATTGAAAATATCTACCTCAATGCGGCGATCCTTGGCTTGTCATCGGCAGAGGTAGATGCACGCTTGCCCGATATCCTGGCTTTTGCGGATATCGGTGATTTCGTCCATCAACCGGTAAAAACCTATTCAAGCGGGATGTTTGTCCGGCTGGCTTTTGCGGTCATTGCGCATGTTGATGCGGACGTATTGGTGGTTGACGAGGCGCTGGCGGTGGGTGATGCATTCTTTACCCAGAAATGCATGCGCTTCTTGCGGCGTTTCCGTGATCAGGGTGGCACGCTGCTGTTTGTCAGTCACGACAGTGCTGCTGTCGTCGCGCTTTGTGATCGCGCCATCTGGCTGGATCGGGGCGTAATCAGGGCGCAGGGATCGGCCAAGTGGGTATCGGAGCAGTACCTGCAAAGCAAGTATGCCAATGAAGATGGGCTGGACGTGGCGACAGTGACGCAGCAAGCCGCTGCGGGCGATGACTTTGCTGCCGGGGCAGCCATGCAGGTGAGCGGGAGCATGCTTGATGTGCCCGACAGCGAACACGCATTTGGTGATGGCGGCGCGCGGATAGACACGGTCGTATTCGAAAACGAGCGGGGTGAACCGCTATTGGTCAGCAATGGCGGAGAAGCGGCGCTATTGCGCATCGAGGCGACGGTGCTGGCACCGATTGCCTGCCCCATCATCGGTTTTTATGTCAAGGATCGCCTGGGGCAGGTGATTTTTGGCGAAAACTCGGTGCCGCATGCCAGCGGCCAGGCGAACAATGCGCATGCTGGAGAGCGGTTGATGGCCGAATTCAGTTTTCGCTTGCCCTATCTGCTTGCCGGCGACTACGTCATTACCGCCGCAATTGCCGATGGTGACCAGCATGATCATCGCATGCTGCACTGGATACACGATGCCCGGGCGTTCCAGTCACAAAGCCGCGTATTACACGGCATGATGGCATTGCCCACGACGGTGGCGCTGGGGCGCATCAATTGAGCGCGCACAGGCCGGCCGCATGCCGTGTGCTGTCGTGCCATGGTTCGGAGTGAAGTAATGGAAACGCACGTATACGAAAGGGAAGTCGCAGGCACTGCGGGGGATTCGCTCAGCCATGTCACCCAGCTGATCCAGGCGCCCGGCGCGGTACTGGATGTGGGAACCGGCAGCGGCGCGCTGGGGCGTTATCTGCTCGCGCATGGCTGGCCCATGGTCGATGGCATCACCTACAACCAGGCTGAACTTGAGCGCGCTCAATCGCATTATCGCGACATCTGGCTGCTCGACCTGACCGCGCCCTGTGCGCTCGCCGCATTGGGCGAGCGGCGCTACCGCTATATCGTGTGTGCTGACGTGCTGGAGCATGTGACCAGGCCCGAATCCGTGCTGGCCGCGCTGACCACCCTGTTGGCCGATGATGGCGAGATCATCATTTCCATCCCCAATGTGGGTTATGTGGGCGTGATCGCCGAATTGCTTGGCGGAGACTTCCTGTATCGCAACGAAGGCTTGCTGGACAGCACGCACTTGCGTTTCTTCACGCGCCGCTCCTTGCAAAGGCTGTTGCAGTCGGCGGGCCTGGCTGCGCGCGGCTGGCATTCCGTGGTGCGTCCATTGCCGTGGAGCGAATTTGACCCCGGCTATGCAGACCGGCTGCCGCCAGCGGTGCAACGTTATCTTTGTGCGCGCGTGGATGCACATGCCTACCAGTTTGTCGTGCTTGCCGGTACTGCTGGCGTAGCGCCGGAGGCTGCGGAAGTATTGCCGCAGGTTGAGGCACCGCATTTTCTGGCCCAGGTTTACTGGGCCGCTGCCGCCGACGCAGATACTCTTGCGCCGGTATTCACCGAAGCGGATAGCGTGAGCACGTTCGGTCTGACGGGTGTCGGACGCCAGACCTTGCACTTTCCCTTGCCGCAGCTGAGTGCCCCGTTGCGGGCGCTGCGGATCGACCCGGCCGACCGCCCCGGCGTGCTGCGTCTGTATGGTGTGCGCTTGATGGATCGGGCTGGTCGCGTGTTATGGCAGTGGCAACCATCCCAGGGCGAGATACTGGACGTCCACGGCATGCTGGCCATGTCTGCCAGCCCGGACGACGCGCAATTGCTGTTTGCCGTATTCAGCGAAGACCCGGCGTTGATATTGCCATTGCCGCCGCTGGCAGCCTGCATGCACGAAGAAACCGTGCTGGCACTGGAAATGGGCTGGCCCCAAGTGCCAGAGGCCAGCGTGCTTGGACAACAGCTCGCGCAGTCGCGGCATGACGGACTGCGGCTGGAGCATGCCGTGGCAACGCTGCAAACCGAACGTGCCGATGCGGATACCCAGCACGCGCTTGAATACGCACGATTTGAAGCCGCGCTGGCCGCGCTGCGGCAACAGCTGGCGGAGCAGCAGCAATCAAATTGTGCATTGCAGCAATCGCGGGACGCATTGCAACTGCAGCTGGATCGTGCCGAAGGCATGCTTGCCGGCGTGCGCCACAGCAAACTATGGCGCCTTGGGCGCTTGCTCGGATTGACACGAATTTCCCTTTGAAAACGCCCGGGCGCAAGCCCGCGAACTACTGGATATCATTGACATGGTTGTTTTCTTTACCAGCATTACCACCAATTATTTGCCCAAGGCGCGGGTGCTTGCCGCATCGGTCAAGCATCATCATCCTGACTCCCATTTCATGCTGCTGTTGTCGGACACCCGGCCGGATTGGCTTGATCTGGACAAGGAGCCCTTCGACAGCGTGGTCACTTCCGATCAGCTGGAGATTCCCGATTTCTCCCGTTGGGCATTCATGCATTCGGTGGTTGAGCTGTGCACCGCAGTCAAGGGCCCGGCTTTCCGCTGGCTGTTCAAGCAGGGCAAGGCTGACAAGGCGTTCTATCTCGACCCGGATATGGTGGTGTTTGCGCCATTGACCCCGCTGATCGACAAGCTTGACCAGGCCAGCGTGCTGTTGACGCCGCATCAGACCGAACCCGAAGTCACGCCGGAAACCGTGATCGACAACGAGATCTGCAGCCTCAAGCATGGCGTATTCAATCTCGGCTTCCTGGGGGTGCGCAATAGTGGTGAGGGCCGCCGTTTCATCGACTGGTGGGCGGACCGCCTGCTGGAACACTGCTATGACGATATCCCCGGTGGCATTTTCACCGACCAGCGCTGGGTTGATCTCGCGCCCTGCCTGTTCGAAGACATCCATGTAGTGCGCGATCCGGGCTACAACGTGGCGACCTGGAACCTGTCTCATCGCAAGGTGACTGGCGAGTTGCCCGACGGATTGCTGGTAAATGGCCTGCCTTTGCGCCTGTATCATTTCTCCGGATTCGATAGCGGTGCGCAAGCCATCATGCTCAAGAAGTACGGTAGTGATAGCCCTACGCTGTGGGCGATGCGCGAGTGGTATATCGCGGAATGCGAAAAGAGCGGCCAGAGCGAGCTGGGGCGGATTCCCTGTGTATACGGCGTATTCGGCAATGGTATCAAGGTGGAACAGCGTCAGCGCGTGCTCTATCGCACCCGCCAGGATCTGCTCAAGGCCTTCCCGGATCCGTTCAATTGCGATGATCCGGAGCGCAGCTACCATCACTGGTACCAGGTGACCGAAGCGCACGACGAGCTGGGCGAAGAGAACTCGCCGGAGCTGCTGCGCAACGAGCTGTATCGCCAGCGGGAGGCGTTGCGCCTGATCCATAATTCGCGCTCTTGGAAGCTGGCAAAGAAACTGGGTGCGCTCGCCCGCTCGTTGCGACTGGCTTGAATATGGCAACGGTGTACTTGCTGGCTGCGGACAAGCCAGCGGCTACGCTTGCCACGCTGGAGGATTGTCTGGCGCACAGCGTGCAGCAGCAGGTAGTCACGCTGGTTGTCAGCGCAGACCAGTTATCCGCATTGCGCGCATTGCCTGCAGCGTCAGCCATGCTCGATAGCCCGGGAGTGCGTATCCTCGATGCTGGCGGGCCGTTGACCTGCGCCCGGCTGGCTGAGCAAGGCGACCTGCTGTTGCTGGCGGGGGGGGTGCGCTTGCCCCATACCTGGGACGTGCGCCTGGCTGGCGCCGTTGCGGCCAGCCCCGGGTTTGCCACGCTTTCTGCATGTTGCCGCGGCTTTGCTTTGCACCAGCCCGATTTCAAACAGCCTGAAGACGAGTTGGCGCTGCTTGACCGGATACTGCTCAACGAGAGCACCGGCATGGCCTGGACGGTGCCGGTGGCATCGCCGGTTTGCCTGTACCTGCGCGCCGAATGGTGCGCGCGGGCGCGCGGCCTCCAGGCGGATTTGCGCCAGCTGCAAGGGCGGGTTGCGTTGGGCCAGACGCTGCAATTGCTGGGAGGCAGTCACGGGCTGAGCGACGTGTTGCTGCTCGATTGGCCGGGGGATGCGCTCGATTTCGCCACGCCGCCGCAACTCGAGGCGCGCGTGCGCGCTTTCGAGCATGCCAATCCGCTGCGTTACCGTGTGCTGGGTGAACTGCCTTTGCCGGATGCGTTGCTCGATGGCCGGCCGGTGCAGCTGCACGTCATGCATAGCTGGGGCGGCGGGCTTGAACGCTGGGTGCACGATTACTGTGATGCCACGCCAGATCGGCAGAACCTGATCCTGAAGTCGATCGGCAGTGTCGGCCTGTATGGGCAACGTCTGGCACTGTTTCTGGATATTACGCATGGCGAGCCGGTGCGGGTATGGGATTTTGCTGACGGCATCTGCGCGACTGCACAGCACCATCATGAATATGCAGCGGCAATCCGCGAGATTATCCAGACCTATCTGGTGGATAGTGTCATCGTTTCTTCGCTGATCGGGCATTCGCTGGACGTATTGCGTACCGGCTTGCCAACGCTACATGTCTGGCACGAGTTTTACCCCTATTGCCCTGCGCTATACATCCATTTCGGCGGAACGTGCCGCAGCTGCACACCGGATCGCCTTGCTGCCTGTACGGCCAGCAACCCGATCAACAATCTGTTCCGCTCGGTCCTGCCAGCCGAGTGGCTGTCCTTGCGCAGCGCCTATCTTGATACGGTTCGTACGCAGCAGGTCAGGCTGATTGCGCCGTCGCAATCGGTGATTGATCACTATGGCGAACTGGAACCGGCGTTGCTCGCGCTGGCGCCGCAGGTGATACCGCATGGCATGGCGTGGTCCCCGGCGGCCGTGCCGGTACCCGCAGCTCATGTCGCCGGAGGCAAGCTGAAGCTGGTGGTGCTGGGAGCGCTGACCGAGCACAAGGGATTGAAGCTGTTTGAAGCATTGCTGCCGCAAATCACCGCGCATGCGGAGGTCATCCTGCTTGGCTGTGGTGAAAGTGGCGCCCAGTTTGCCAACAAGCGCGGGATTACCGTGATACCGCGCTACAAGCGCCAGGCATTGCCGGCGCTGCTGGCTGAGCTGGCTCCGGATGCAGGCCTGCTGATGAGCATCTGGCCGGAAACCTTCAGCTATACACTCAGCGAACTGATGTGCGCGGGCATCCCGCCGATTGCGCCTGCGCATGGCGCCTACCCGGAACGCGTAATCGATGGCAGCAACGGCTTCCTGTGCGAGCCAACGGCTGCCAGCTACGCTGGCGTCATCCGCCGCCTGCATGCTGATCCTGCATTGCTGGCGGTGGCCCGCAGCGGCCTTGGCGCGCAAGCGCATCGCAGCTGCGCCGAGATGGCGTCCGATTATGCCGCCTTGCTGCCACGGCGTGCATTGCAAGGCGGGTTCATGCCGGTGGCGCGTTCATTCGCGACCAAGGGTGTTGCGCTGGGGTTGGCAAATGCGTTTCCCGATTCGATGCGGCAGGCCATGTTCAATGCGCATGGCTTTTTAAGGATCAAGCTGGCGACGACACCACGCTTGAAGCGCTGGCAACGTCGCCTCGCCGGCTGGGGACTGGAATTGACCATGAGCATGATCTACCGCCTGTGGCGCCTGATCAGCAGGGAGCGCTGGCAATGAATGATGTACAGCTGATCGCTTTCCACCTGCCGCAGTTTCATCCCATTCCCGAGAATGATGCGTGGTGGGGTAAAGGCTTTACCGAGTGGACCAATGTGGTACGCGCCCAGCCCAACTTTGACGGGCATTACCAGCCGCATTTGCCTGCTGATCTGGGTTTCTATGATCTGCGGCTGGATGCTGCGCGCGCCGAACAGGCCGCCCTGGCGGCGCGATACGGCATTACCGGTTTCTGTTTCCACTACTACTGGTTCAATGGCAAGCGGTTGCTCGAGCAACCGCTGGAAGCCATGCTGGCCGGTGGCGCACCCGACCATCCTTTCTGTCTGTGCTGGGCCAATGAAAACTGGACCCGCCGCTGGAATGGCGACGAACGCAACATCCTGATCGCGCAGGAGCACTCGCCCGAGGACGATCTGGCGATGATCAACGATGTCGCCCGCTATTTTGCCGATCCGCGCTATATCCGTTTCAACGGCCGGCCGGTGTTGCTGGTGTACCGCATCGATATCCTGCCGGACCCCGCAGCCATGGTGCGGCGCTGGCGTGATGCATGCCGTGCGCTGGGGGTGGGCGACCCTTACCTGTGTGCGGTGCAGAGTTTCGGTATTGGTGACCCGACCGTGCATGGTTTCGATGCTGCGGTGGAGTTCCCGCCACACGGCATGATTGCTGCCGAACTGGCTGATAGCCAGACCGGCAAGCCTGCCGATTTTGGCGGACGCATTTTCAGTTACGCCGATGCGGCGCGGTTTGCGTTGGCGAAACCTGCGGTGGCCTACCCGCGTTTTCGCTGCGTGATGCCCAGTTGGGATAATACCGCTCGCCGCCTGCGGTACGGGCATTGCTATTACGGTAGCCATCCTGTTCTTTATCGCGCGTGGCTGGCCGCGCTGATTGACCAGGCCCGGCAGGATCAACACCTGCCGGTGCCTGCCGTCTTCATCAATGCGTGGAACGAGTGGGGGGAGGGCTGCCATCTCGAGCCCGATTTGCGCTACGGGCATGCCTGGCTCCAGGCCACGCAGGCTGCGTTGCAGCAGGGAGAGGCCCCGGCTGAGTTTACCCAGGCCATGCTGGCTGGCGCGCAACCGCAAGGGGATGCACCCGCAGATGCACCATGGGCTGCATTCAGCTTCACTGCGGCGCCGAAGCAACTGCTTGCCAATGGCTTGCGCAGCAGGGCGTATCTGCGCTTGCGCTATGTGGTGAACAAGAATCAGCGTCTCAAGCGTGCATTGATGCCGGTGGCGCGGTTACTGGGCTGGCTGGAGTAAGCCTCACCAACCATTTCTCCCGGGAGTGTAAGGGATTTGGCGTTGCTGGCTGGTGTTCGCATCAACCGGGTTGCCAAAACCATGCCTGCCTGGTTGATGCATCGTGCGCATCCTGGCAGGTTGTTCGTGCGCCTGCCATCAGCCTGCAGCGTGTCAGCGGGCCATCTCCATGATGGGTTTTTCCATATAGTGCCATGAGCACATTGCCGCGAGCAGAGTCAGCGCCAGCACCACCACCAGGGTTTGCAGCGAAGTGATGCCACTGATACCGGCAGCAAACTGGATGGCGAACAGGTGCCAGAGGTAAATGCCGTAGCTGATTTCGCCCAGTTGATCGACAGGGTGCATCCAGCGCATGGCGATGACCTGGGGCAGGTAGATGGCAAGGGCGAGCACGCACATCAACGCTGTTGCCAGCAGGGTGCGCCAGAATATGACCATATGCGCCTTGTCCCAGTACGCGCCGCCCGCCCAGAACACCTTCATGGTGACATAACCTGCGAGCAGACAAGCAGCCAGCCAGCCCAGCGTTTGCCGGCTGGGGCGCCATGATTGATTGATGGCTTTATCGCGTTGCGCCAGTACATACTTGGCCAGGAACATGCCGGCGCCAAATTCATCCAGCGTTCCGGGCAATTGGGTGATGTGCAGGAACAGGGTAAAGGTTTCCCCGTGGCCGTAAAGCACCAGCATGGTGGCGCGCCACGCCCAGGCAATGCTGATGCCGATGACCCAGATCAGCCAGCCCGGTGTGCGGTCTATCCAGCGGATCAACAGTGCGATCAGCAGGTAGAACTGCATTTCCAGCGCCAGGCTCCAGTTGGCGCCATCGATGGCGCCATGCGTTTCCGGCCAGAAACTGTGGATGAAGGTCAGGTGGGTAAAGAGTTGCCACACCCAGTCGCGCGTGTCCTGCAGGAAAAACCCATCCCAGCAGAACGCGATCCACAGCGTCATCGTCAACAGATACAGCGGCAGGATACGGGTAAGGCGGCGGCGCCAGTAGTTGCTGGCGAACGTTGCGGGCGTTTTGCGATAAAGCAGCAACGCGCTGTAGGTGATCAGGAACCCGCTGATGACAAAGAACAGGTCAACGCCCATCCAGCCCAGCCGGAAAATCACCCAGGGGCCTCCGTGCGGAAACGAGACCCAGTTGGTGTGCTCGATCACGTGATAGACAACCACGGCGATTGCGGCAAATGCCCGCAACAGGTTGATATTGTCAAAGCGCATCGGAAAGTCTGCAGGCTCGTGGATCAAGGCGGCGGATCCACGTGGTGGATCCGTTGCAAGGGGATAGGTGTGCGGGCAGCCGGTGCCGGGCTAAACCAGCACTACGTCAAAGCGTTCCTGCGTGTACGCGGATTCGACCAGCAGGTAAATCGGCTTGCCGATGAAGTCGGCCAGTTGTGCCAGGCTGGCGGATTCTTCGTCCAGGAACAGGTCGATCACGTTCTGCGATGCCAGGATACGATACTCCTTGGCATTGAACTGGCGTGCTTCGCGCAGGATTTCGCGCAGGATCTCGTAGCACACCGTTTCGGCGGTCTTGATTTCGCCGCGACCCTGGCAGGTGGGGCAGGTTTCGCACAGCACGTGTGCCAGTGATTCGCGCGTGCGCTTGCGGGTGATTTCGATCAGGCCCAGGCTGGTGAAGTTGCTGATGGTCACCTTGGTACGATCGCGCGCCAGTGCCTTTTTCAGCTCATCGAGTACCGCACTCTTGTGCTCTTCGTTGTCCATATCGATGAAATCGACAATGATGATGCCCCCCAGGTTGCGCAGCCGCAGCTGGCGCGCGATCACTTGCGTGGCTTCCAGGTTGGTCTTGAAGATGGTGTCGTCGAAGGAACGGGTGCCGACGAAGCCGCCGGTGTTCACGTCGATGGTGGTCATCGCCTCCGTCTGGTCGATGATCAGGTAGCCACCGAACTTGAGGTTTACGCGGCGGCTCAGCGCGCGCTCGATTTCCGCTTCCACGCCATAGAGTTCCAGCAGCGGGCGCTCGCCGGCGTAATGCTGCACACGCGGCAAGACGTCGGAGACGAAGGCGGCAGAAAACTCGGTCATCTTGGCGAAGTTCTCGCGGCTGTCCACCAGTACGGCGCCGGTTTCATCGTTGACCATGTCGCGCAGCACGCGCAGCTGCAGCGACAGATCCTGGAAAAGCAGCGAGGTGGCGGGCAGCGTTTGCGATTTGAGCTTGATATCGGCCCAGATGCGGTTCAGGTAATCGATATCGGCCAGCAGCTCGGCGTCAGTGGCGTGTTCGGCCGAGGTGCGGATGATATAGCCCTGATGCTCGCCATTGAGCAGCTTTTCCATGCGCGCGCGCAGTTGCGAGCGCTCTGCATCGTCCTCGATGCGTTGCGAAATGCCGATATGGTGCTCCTGCGGCAGGAATACCAGGAAGCGGCCGGCAATGCTGATCTGCGTGGACAGCCGGGCGCCCTTGGTGCCGATCGGGTCCTTGATTACCTGCACCAGCACCGGCTGGCCTTCATGCACCAGTTTTTCGATGCGCATCACGTCATTGGGATGCTGGCGCTGTTCGATCACATCGGCAATGTGCAGGAAGGCAGCGCGCTCCAGGCCGATTTCGATGAAGGCTGACTGCATGCCCGGCAACACGCGCTTGACCACGCCCAGGTAGATGTTGCCGACCAGGCCGCGCTGGCTGGCGCGCTCGATATGGATATCCTGCACCACGCCTTCTTCTATGGTGGCAACGCGGGTTTCCATCGGCGTGACGTTGACGAGGATCTGTTCTTTCACGGTGTGCTCACGGCTTGAACATGGTGCGGCCCATCAGGGCCAGACCGAGTTGTTTGAGTTCATCCCAGGCATCGCCTGTCCCTATGCCCTTGACCAGGCGATCGATTTCACCCGCATGGACAAGCGCGGTGCGCAAGGTGCTGGCTTTCACGCGGCTCAGCGCACCTTCGATCAGGCGCTGCTTGTTGCCCCAGATGCGGTTGTCTTTCATCAGCTGCGCCATTTGCAGGCCACGTGCGCGGCCCTGGCCAATACGGTACAGCGCGCGTGTTTCTTCCGTGAGCGCCCATAGCACCAGATGCGGCGCTTCGCCCTCGGCCTTCAGGCCATCGAGCACGCGCACGAAGCGTGCGGTATCTCCAGCCAGCAGCGTTTCTCCCAGCTGGAACACGTCGAAGCGCGCCACGTTGGCTACTGCCGATTGCACGTCGTCCAAACCGATTTCACCCTGCGGATAAAGCAGGCCCAATTTCTGGATTTCCTGGTGCGCGGCAAACAGGTTGCCTTCTACCCGGTCAGAGAGGAATTCCAGCGCTTCTGCGCCCAGCCGCTGGCCCTGTGCCATCAGCCGCCCGGTCATCCAGTCCGGCAGCTGGTAGCGCTCGAGCGGTTTGGCTTCCACCATTTCACCTGCGGCAGTCAATGCCTGGAACCACTTGCTGTTCTGTACGGTGCGATCAAGCTTGGGGCAGATCACCAGCGTGAGGGTATCGGGGGGCAGATTGGCGCAGAAGGCTTCGATGGCCTTGGCACCTTCCACGCCGGGCTTGCCGGTAAGGATGCGCAACTCGAGCAGTTTTTTCTCGGCAAACAGCGATAGCGAGCTGCCGCTCATGGCGAGCCGGCTCCACTGGAAGCCGGGTTCCACCGTCATGACTTCGCGTTCGTCAAAACCTTGCGCGCGCGCGACATCGCGCAGTGCCTGCGCGGCCTCCTGCGTCAGGAAGGCTTCTTCGCCATGCAGTGTATAAAGCGCAGCAAGCTGGCCGGAAAGATGCCGGCCGAGCTGATCAGCGCGCATCGGCAGCCGGCGTAGATGCAGCCACGGTCGCCGACGCGGACGTGGCTTCCTGATGCCGGGCCGTGGCATTGATGCGGCGGATGATCTGGAATGCCGCATCCTGCTGCATATTGGTGATCAGCGCATCCGCTTCGTTGTTCTTGCCCAATACGTTGTTGTCGTCATAGGTGTAGTCGCGGTAGAGCGAAATGACGCCATTGTCTATCCATACGGCGTCGCCCATTCTTGCCCGGAAGTTCACCACGTAGAACAGCCGGTATTCGCTGACGCGCCCCGCGCTGTTGAGCGTGAGTACCTGCTGGTGGCTGCCTTCCTGCAGGATGTCGATCTGCACGGCATCCGGTGCTGCAGCCTTGAGCAGCGCCACTTCCGGCAATGCACTGATGACCTTCTTCAATTGTTTGGCGGTACCTCCGGGGCCCACCACGTACGCACTGGCGGCGACAAAGGTGCCATCCGCCCCCTGGCCGCGCAGATGAAAGCCGCAGCCGGCCAGCGCCAGCAACAGAAAACCAAGCAAAAATCCACGCATCGTTCTTTCCGGTAAAAGGCGGGCAAGCCCGCCTGGTTGTCTGCCCCCATGTCGGCCGGGTGATCGTAGCCAGCTTAAGGGGCAGGCAGGGCGGACATCAAGCCACAATATTGACGAGGCGGCCCGGCACCACGATGACTTTCTTCGGCGCGCCGTCGAGAAATTTCTGCACGTTCTCGTCGGCGAGGGCGGCCGCTTCGATTGCTTCGTTGCTGGCGTCCTTGCTCACGCGGATCTGCCCGCGCAGCTTGCCGTTCACCTGCACCACCAGTTCGATTTCGTCCTGTACCAGCGCGGTGGCGTCGGCCTTGGGCCATTGCTGCGCCAGCAGCTCGGTGCCCGGGCGCAATGCCGACCACAGCGCATCGGCCGCGTGCGGCACGATGGGCGACAGCAGGATCACCGCGCTTTCCAGCACTTCCTGCGCTACCTGACGTGCGGCTGCATCCGTGCCCTTGGCCTTGCCGTATGTGTTGAGGAGCTCCATCACTGCGGCAATCGCGGTGTTGAACTGCTTGCGGCGGCCGTAGTCGTCGCTCACTTTCTGGATGGTGTGATGCAGCGCGAAACGCAATGCCTTCAGCTCGGCAGTCAGCTCGCCACCCGTGTACGGGGCAACCACACCGGCCGCCACGTGCTCGTGTACGGTGGCCCACAGCCGCTTGAGGAAGCGGAATGCGCCCTGCACGCCGGCATCCGACCATTCCAGCCCCTGCTCGGGCGGTGCGGCAAACATCATGAACAGACGCGCGGTATCGGCACCGAATTCCTCGATCAATGCCTGCGGGTCCACGCCGTTATTCTTGGACTTGGACATCTTCTCGGTACCACCTACCACCACCGGCTGGCCATCGGCCTTGAGCACGGCACCGATGGTGCGGCCTTTCTCGTCGCGCTGCACTTCCACATCGGCCGGGTTGATCCAGTCTTTCTGGCCATCCGGCAGATCGCGGTAGAAGGTTTCCGCGCCGACCATGCCTTGCGTCAGCAGATTCTTGAACGGCTCGTCGCCGGAGACCAGGCCTTCATCGCGCATCAGCTTGTGGAAGAAGCGTGCATACAGCAGGTGCAGGATGGCGTGCTCGATACCACCGATGTACTGGTCGACCGGCAGCCAGTGGTTGCTGGCGTTCTTTTCCACCAGGCCACCATCGAATTGCGGCGATGCGTAACGCGCGTAATACCAGCTCGATTCGACGAAGGTATCCATCGTATCGGTTTCGCGCTTCGCTGCCGTACCGCACTTGGGGCAACTGCATTCATAGAATTCCGGCATGCGTGCCAGGGGGTTGCCGCGGCCGTCCGGGATCACGTTTTCCGGCAGCACCACCGGCAGTTGTTCGGCCGGTACCGGTACATCGCCACAGCTCGGGCAGTGGATGATGGGCACCGGGCAGCCCCAGTAGCGCTGGCGCGAAATACCCCAGTCGCGCAGCCGGTACTGGGTGCGCTTGATGCCGTGGGTTTGTGCGGCCAGATCGGCGACGATGGCATCGAACGCGCCGGTAAAGCCCTGGCCATCATACTTGCCGCTGTTGACGGTCCTGATCGACTCATCCTTGGCGCCGTACCACTCCTGCCACTGCGTGGGATTGAAAGTGTCTTCACCGGCAATGGGTGCGTAGACCTGCTTGATGGGCAGGCTGTACTTGTTGGCGAATTCGAAATCGCGTTCGTCATGCGCCGGCACCGCCATCACTGCGCCCTCGCCGTAACCCCACAACACGTAGTTGGCAATCCATACCGGCAGCTTGTCGCCAGTCAGCGGGTGGATGACGAACTGGCCGGTGGCCATGCCCTTCTTTTCCATGGTGGCGACATCGGCTTCGGCTACCGAACCGCCCTTGCATTCGGCAATGAACGCCTGCAAGGCGGGGTTGTTCTGCGCGGCGCTGGTGGCCAGCGGGTGTTCGGCAGCTACTGCCACATAGGTGGCGCCCATCAGGGTATCCGGGCGGGTGGTGTACACCTTGAGCTGGCCGGCTTCGCCGGTGCTTGCCGCGTCATAATCGAACACGATCTCCGCACCGAAGCTCTTGCCGATCCAGTTGCGCTGCATGGTCTTGACTTGCTCTGGCCAGCCATCGAGCTTGTCGAGATCGGCCAGCAGCTCTTCCGCGTACTGGGTGATGCCGAAGTAGTACATGGGGATTTCGCGCTTTTCCACCAGCGCGCCGGAGCGCCAGCCGCGGCCGTCGATCACCTGCTCGTTGGCCAGCACGGTCTGGTCGACCGGATCCCAGTTCACGTTGCCGGATTTCTTGTAGATCACGCCGCGCTCGAACAGGCGGGTGAACAGCCATTGCTCCCAGCGGTAGTAATCGGGCTTGCAGGTGGTGACTTCGCGATCCCAGTCGATGGCCAGGCCCAGCGATTTGAGCTGCACCTTCATGTAGTCGATATTGGCGTAGGTCCACTCGGCCGGCGCGCGGCCGCCCTTGAGCGCCGCGTTCTCGGCCGGCAGGCCGAATGCATCCCAGCCCATCGGTTGCAGCACGTTGAAACCGTTGAGTTTGTGGAAGCGGCTCAGTACGTCGCCTATGGTGTAGTTGCGCACGTGCCCCATGTGCAGCTTGCCGCTGGGGTAGGGGAACATGGAAAGACAGTAGTACTTGGGCTTGGCGGTATCTTCAACGGCCTTGAATGCCTGTTGTTGATCCCACTTGCTTTGTGCTGCGGCCTCGATATCGGCCGGTGTGTAGTGTTCTTGCATGCCAGAGCCCAAAAATACGTTTACAAACGACCGATTATATCTGCTAGGAGACTCCCATGCGTGCCGTATTGACCTTGTTTGCCGGACTGGCCCTCAGCCAGGCGGTGCTGGCCGCCCCCGCCAGTGTCGAAGCGGTGCAGTTTCCCGCCTGGATCGAGCATGCTGGCGTGAAGAAGCCGCTGCATCCGGGCATCGCGCTGGTGGCGGGGGACCGCATCACCACCGGCCCCGGTGCGCGCGTGTACCTGCAACTGCCCGAGGGCAGCCGGGTGAAGCTGGGCGAGAACGCCAGCTTCGTGGTCGACAAGATCAATACCGATGATGGCAAGACGGGGGTATTCCGCTCCGCGCTCAACGTGATCAAGGGTGCGTTCCGCTTCACCACCGATGCGGTGGCGAAAAACAACCGCCGTGAAGTGGATATCCGCGTGGCTACAGTCACCGCCGGCATCCGCGGTACCGACCTGTGGGGCAAGGCCGCCGACGACAAGGATCTGGTTTGCCTGCTGGAGGGCAAGATCGCGGTGAAGTCGGACGGCCAGCCGGAGCAGCAGATGGATCAGGCGCTGACTTTCTACGTGGCACCCAAGGGGGGCGCCAGTGGCGAAGCGCCACCAGCGGTGGCACCGGTGGACATGGAAAAGCTCAAGCTGTGGGCGGCAGAGACGGATCTGGTTGTGGCTGCCGGTGAAAACCGTGCCAAGGGCGGCTGGCGGGTGTCGCTGGCCAAGCCGGGCAAGCTGGCGGATGCACTGGCGCTATACGACCAGCTGCGGGCCTCCGGCTATCCGGCACGGATACGTACCGTGGGCACCGGCAAGAACAAATACTACCGGGTGCAGCTGGTGGGGTATGTATCGGAAATCGAGGCGCAGGGCGCCGGGCAGAAGCTGCAGGCGCAGTTCGCCACGCCGGCTGCCGATGTCGATCCGGCACCGAACGAAAAATCCTGACGCACGCCGGTGCTGCGCTGGCTGCTGCACCGGCAGGCAGCACCACGTTGCATCCATGGTGCTGCCCCACTGCCCGCTGTCGCATGTTGCCGCTAGCCGATCCTGACGGCTGCCACATCCTTGTCGACTATGGCGACCACCGTGCCCGCAACGATCTGCGCTGGCGCATTGCCACCCACCAGGCGGTTCACCTGGCGAAATTCGCAACGCAGCTGCCCTAGCGTGAGCGTTACCACCGCGTAGCCCTGTGCATCGGTATTGGCCAGTGCCAGCCACGGGTTGCTGCCCAGCGCGGCCAGCGTTTGCGCCAGTGGCAACAGTTGCCCGGTAAAGCCGGCATCGGTTTGCAGTGCAGCCAGCACCGCGCCGGTGGTGGCATCGAGCTGCGCCACCGTTACCCCCTTGGCGGCCAGTGCGCCGCGCAACTGCACGCGCAAACTTTCCGCCAGTGATGCGGCAGTAACGGTACCCGGCTTGAGCGTGTAATCGAGCAGGTTCACATTCAGGTTGACGTTGCCCAGCCCGGCTACCGGTACTACCAGCGGGTAATACACTAGCGTGGCCAGGCTGCTGGACATGCCGCCGACTGCCTGGCGCAGGTAGTTGAAGAAGGAATCCGAGCTCACGCCGGCAGTCACCAGGTCGACCATCACCGGCGTCAGCGTAGCGGCGTTGTAGTCGGCCTGTACCGTGCCGGCATAGAAGGCGTGGATGTCGCCAGTCAGCGCCACCACATTGCGGATATTGTTGCCCGCCAGATGCTGCATCAGTGCCTTGCGCTCCGCGTTGTAGCCGTCCCACTGGTCGGCATTGAGCACGAAGCGGTCGAAGAACGGTGCCAGTGCCACCTTCATGGCGTCCGGCACGAAGCTTGACGCCTGCTTGTTGGCAACGATATCTGCCTGCACGGCGGCGAACACGGCGGGTGCGCCGGTTTTGCCAGTGAGCAACTCGGCAATGCGCAGTGCGCCGGCTTGCTGTTGCTGGCTGGCAGTGCCGCCGGCCAGTGCAGCTGCTTTGGCGGCATCGTATGCCTGTGTGGCGAGGCCCGCTTGCTGCACGCTCAGCCCGGCAGTGACCGCTGCGCCGATCCGGGCGCTCTGGCTGGCGCCCAGTGCATCCTGCGTGGCAATGGCGGTGGCGCCGGCCGATGCGGCAAGCTGCGTGGCGCCGGCCGCAACGGCCGCGACGATGGCAGCCGCCAGCAGGTTGTTGCCGGCCACGAGTGCTGCGGTGCTGGCGATATTGCCTGCCAGCGTGGGGACGACATTCAGCGCCACCAGCGTGGCAATGGCCTTGCTGCCGTCGATGCCCATTTTCAGCAGCGATACTTCATTGCCCCACAGCTTCCAGGTGGCGGACGACGCCTGCATGGTCTGCTTCCACCAATCTCGCTGCGTGCGGCCCAGTACGGAAACCAGCGCCAGCTCGTCACCCTGCTGGCTGCCGGCGCTGCGCTTCTGCGCTTCCAGCGCGGCCAGCGTGCTTTCCGGCACCATATAGCGGCTGCCGATGCTGCCCAGTTGCTGGCCGCTGGCCGGGTTGATGGCGGCCTCCGGGATGATGTGGTCGCTGCGGTACAAGCGCTCGTCGGTCATCACCAAGTGCGCCAGTTTGCCGAACTGCAGTTCTCGGTAGATACGGATGGTGTCGAAGCTGGTGGTTGCCGTGTCGTTGAAATACACATCGGCCGGCATGAATTCGAACCAGGCCTGGTTGGCGCTGCGGCGGCGCTGCAACTGGTGCACGTTGTCTGCACCGGTGGCCGATGCGCTACCGTTTTCATAGGTTTCCGCATCGCCCCAGCAATCATCGCTGAACTCGTGATCGTCCCACACCGCGATGAACGGGAAGCGTTCGTGCACTGCCTGCAAGCGGGTATCGGTGCGGTAACGCTTGTATAGGTAGCGGTAATCCGTCAGCGTGGTGGCGTACTTTGCGCTGCTGCCGGCCCTGAGCGTACCGTTGGGGAGCTGCAGTGCCGGGTGGCGCGCTTCCACCGCGCCACGCTGGAAATCATCACCAACGGTTTCGTAGATGTAATCGCCCAAGTGCACGATGAAATCCAGCGTTTCCGTACTGGCGATCTGCTCGTAGGCACCCCAGTGGTTGATGCTCCAGTCCTGGCAGCTCAGGAAAGCCAGCTTGAGTTGCGCTACATCCGCATCCCTGGCGGGCGCGGTCTTGAAGCGGCCGACGCGGGAGCGCACGTCACCGGCAACGAACTGGTAGTAATAGGTCTTGCCGGGCAGCAAGCCGCTGACCTTGTGGCGCACCGTGTGGTCATATGCGGCCTTGACCGGCACGGTGGTATCGAGCACCAGGTTGTTGCTGATGGTGGCATTGCTGCCAAGGCTGCCGGCGTAGTCGGCTTCGCTGATGCGCAGGCGGATGGTGATGTCGCCGCTGGCACTGCTGGCCACATCGTCGGCGGCAAGCGGTACGACGCGCGCCCATAGCAGGATGCCATCCGGGCGAGGATCGCCCGAGGCCACGCTTTGCGGAAATTTCCAGTCCGGCCCGCTGACGGTGCTCTGCGTGGGCGGCAGCTCTGGCGCGGCGTCGCTGTTACAGCCGGCAAGGCCTGCCCCGGCGATGGAAACGGTGACGAAGCCACCCAGTTTGAGAAAATGCCGCCTGTCCATTGTTTGCTCCCGAGTCATCGTTGCGGGCGGGTTCGCCGCTGCGGCAGATGCTAGGGGGTGGGCATGACGCGGCTATTGCGGTGGGCAGGGCCCGGGTGCGGCTGCATGCATGCCGTGCGGTACTGGGCATGATGGGGGGCGAAAACGAAAAAAGCCGTGAAGCATTGCTTCACGGCTTTTTGAATTTCTGGTCGGGGTGAGAGGATTCGAACCTCCGGCCTCTACGTCCCGAACGTAGCGCTCTACCAGGCTAAGCTACACCCCGTCTCGATCAGAGAGGCGGATTATGGCGAAGCGTCATCTGCTTGTCAACGCGGTGCTTACAAGATTTAACGGTCGCGTTCCACCGCCAGATCGGCAAGGATTTCCAGTGCCTGGCGGGCGGGGGATGCGGGCAGTGCCGCCAGCAATGCGCGTGCATTGGCGGCTTCGCTTTGCGCCACACCGTGTGCGTAATCGAGGGCGCCGCTGGCCTGCACGGCCGCGAGTACCGCCGGCAGCTGTTCGCGTTGACCGTGCCGGAGTGCCTCGCGCACCACGCTGGCCTGCTCCGGGGTGCCGTTGCGCATGGTGTAGATCAGCGGCAGCGTGGGTTTGCCCTCGGCAAGGTCGTCGCCCAGGCTCTTGCCGATATCGTCTTCCTTGCCCGAATAATCGAGCACATCGTCGATGATCTGGAATGCAGTACCCAGATGCATGCCGTAGCGTGCCAGTTGGTCTTCCACATCTGCCGGGGCATCCACCAGGATGGCACCCAGCCGTGCGGCCGCTTCGAAGAGCTTGGCCGTCTTGTACTGGATCACCTGCACATAGCCGGCTTCGTCGATGTCGACGTTGCCGATGTTCATCAGCTGCAGCACTTCGCCTTCGGCGATGATGTTGGTGGCGTCGGCCAGCACCTGCATGATGCGCATCGAATTGCAGCTCACCATCAGCTGGAAGGCGCGGGTATACATGAAGTCGCCTACCAGCACGCTGGCGGCGTTGCCGAACAGCGCGTTGGCTGTCGGGCGGCCACGGCGCAACGACGATTCGTCGACGACATCATCGTGCAGCAGCGTGGAGGTATGGATGAACTCGATCACCGCGGCGAGCTTGCGATGGTTCTCGCCCTGGTAGCCCAGTGCCTGCGCGGCCAGCACCACCAGCATGGGGCGCAGCCGCTTGCCGCCGCCGCCAACGATATGCTCGGCCACCTGGCGGATCAGGACGACGTCCGAATAAAGCTGTGTGCGGATGATGGCATCGACTGCCTGCATTTCCGCGCCGACTACTGATTTGACGAACTCCAGCGACATGCGTCGTTCCGCTGCAAGTGGTTTTTCAAGAGCGCGATTTTAGCATGGATCGCGCCTTTGCTGGCCGCGGGGCACCGCGGGGGCGGGGCAGAAAGTGCATTAAGTGATTGACGCAGCAGGAAGTCTTGTTTAAAGTGCTTGGCTTCCCGCGTTGGGCGGGAGGCGTTGTGTTCGCCGCAAGGCTGTAGCACTTCGTATTCGAGCACAAACTCTCAGGAGCTTGTTATGTCTTATGCAGTCGTAAAAACCGGTGGCAAGCAGTACAAAGTTGCTATCGGCGAAAAACTTAAAGTAGAACAGATTACTGCAGACATCGACAGCCAGATCGTACTGAACGAAGTATTGATGGTGGCAAACGGTGAAGCAGTGACTATTGGCGCGCCCCTCGTGGCTGGCGCTACAGTCAAGGCAACGGTGATCTCGCAAGGTCGTCACGACAAGGTTCGCATCTTCAAGATGCGCCGTCGTAAACACTACCAGAAGCGTCAGGGCCATCGCCAGAACTACACCGAAATCCGCATCGATTCGATCGACGCGTAATCAGGAGCTGACTAACCATGGCACACAAAAAAGCTGGCGGTAGTTCCCGTAACGGCCGCGACTCACAGGCAAAACGACTCGGTATCAAAGTGTATGGCGGCGAGCTGATTCCGGCTGGTTCCATCATCGTGCGTCAGCGCGGCACTGAATTCCACCCGGGCGAAAACGTTGGCATCGGCAAGGATCACACCTTGTTCGCCCTCGTTGACGGCTACGTCAAGTACGCGATCAAGGGTGCTGCAAAGCGCCGCACGGTCACTGTACTGCCGTACACCGGCGAAGAAGCTTAATCGGTTTCTTCCGGTGCGTAAGAAGCCCTATCCTGCGATAGGGCTTTTTTATTTTGGTGGTGCAATGCGTGGCTTCCTCTGGCTGGTTTTGCTGCTGTGCTGCTGCAACCCCGCACGTGCCGGGGCTGCACTGAATGCGCTGCTGATCGATGTCGAGCCGCTGGTGCTGCCCCATAATCAGGGTTATGGCCGGGATTTTTTCGACGCGCTGGCTGCCGAAACCGGATTGCAGTTTGCAATGCGCACCATGCCCAGCGCGCGGGTGAATGCAGAGCTGGCACGTGGCGAGCCGCAGGTGGCTTTGTCGACCAGCCAGACTGAAATCTCCGCCGATCTGCAGCGTATTGCGCCGGTGATCGAGATCAATCTGCTGATCCTGCCGGCCAAGGCGCTACGGGCACGTACGCTGGCTGATTTTTCCGGCTTGCAGGTGGGGCGCATCCGGAGTGGATGCATGGCCGTGCTGCAGTTACCGGAGATCAACCTGTACGATCTGAATGACCTGGAGCAGGGCATGCGCATGTTGCAGGCGGGCCGGCTGGACGGATTGTGCGGCAATACCACCTCGCTGGGCTGGCAGCTGAAAAAGGCTGGCCTGACGTGGCATGATTTTCCGCCGGTAGTGTCGGTACGGAAACAGGATTTATGGCTGGTGGCGAGCAGGGCAGTGCCGCCGGCGACAATACAGCGCCTGCGTACAGGGGTTGAAGCGATGATGCGCAAGGGGCGGATCAAGGCACTGCACGACAAGTACCACATGGGTATGGACGAAAAATGAAATTCATTGACGAAGCAAAAATCGAAGTGATCGCCGGCAAGGGTGGCAAGGGCTCGGCCAGCATGCGCCGCGAGAAGTTCATCCCGCGCGGCGGCCCCGATGGCGGCGATGGTGGCAAGGGCGGCACCGTGTGGGCGGTGGCGGACCAGAACATCAACACGCTGGTCGATTACCGCTTCGTCAAGAAATACAAGGCGCGTGACGGTGAATCCGGCCGTGGCGCCGATTGCTACGGTTCGGCCGGCGATGACGTGATCCTGCGCTTTCCGGTAGGCACGCTGATGACCGATGCGGAAACCGGCGACGTGGTGGCCGACCTGACGCACGACGGCCAGCAGATCTGCCTCGCCAAGGGCGGCAAGGGCGGCTGGGGCAATATCCACTTCAAGAGCTCGATCAACCGCGCACCGCGCCAGACCACGTCGGGCGAAGAGGGTGAGCGCCGCGAGCTGAAGCTGGAACTGAAAGTGCTGGCCGATGTGGGCCTGCTGGGCATGCCCAATGCCGGCAAGTCCACCTTCATTGCCAGCGTATCCGCTGCGCGGCCCAAGATCGCCGATTATCCGTTCACCACGCTGCACCCCAACCTGGGTGTGGTGCGTATCGATGAAAACCGCAGCTTCGTGATTGCCGATATCCCGGGCCTGATCGAGGGTGCTGCCGAAGGCGCCGGCCTTGGTCATCGTTTCCTCAAGCATCTGGCGCGCACCCGCGTGCTGCTGCATCTGGTTGACCTGGCGCCGTTCGATCCGGAAGTGGATCCGGTGCAGGAGGCCAAGGCGATTGTCGAAGAGCTGCGCAAGTACGACGAAGCGTTGTACGACAAGCCGCGCTGGCTGGTGCTGAACAAGCTGGACATGATTCCGGAAGACGAGCGTGAACAGCGCGTGGCCGATTTCCTGGCGGCCTACGGCTGGACCGCGCCGGATAACGAATACGTGTTCGATCCCAAGGCGCTGCGCGTGTTCACCATCTCCGGCCTGACCGGCGAGAACACCCGCGAGCTGACTTACGCGATTATGGATTACCTGGATGCGGTACGCCCGGCCATGCTGGCTGCCGAAGCCGCCCCGCAGCCGCAGCTGACCAAGGATGACGTGAGCGCGCTCGAGCATTTCGACGGCGACGAAGCCTGATCGTTACCCGGGCCGGCACGGTGCGGATCGCTTACCTGATACTGGCCCACGCGCATCCGGCCCAACTGGGCCGGCTGGTGGCGCGGCTGGCTACGCCGGATACGGCGTTCTATCTGCACATCGACGCCAATACCCCGGCGCAGACCTTTGCCGCCATCGGGCAGGCGATGCCGGCAGGCGCTGCGGTGACTTTTGTCGAGCGCGTGCCGTGCCGCTGGGGTGGTTTCTCGCTGGTGGCCGCCACGCTGCGCCTGATGCGGGCGGCGCTGGCCGATGGCTGCGACTGGCTGGTGCTATTGTCCGGCCAGGATTACCCGCTCAAATCCAATACTGAAATTGCTGCCCGGCTGCTGCACGGCGGCCGTGCTGGCTATATCGACAGCCGCAGCGTTGCCGAATTTGATGTGCGTTACCGCTGGCAGGCCTTTCATTTCGAGGCATTGAACCGCAGCCTGTTCGATCGCGGCGTGCAAAAGCTGCAACGCCTCGCCGGCCGCCTGGGTGTGCATCGCCGCTTGCCGATGCCTTTGCAAGCGGTACGCGCCGGCTCGCAGTGGTGGTGTTTGCACGCCGATGCTGGACAAGCGATATTGGCTTTTGTGGCCGCGCAACCGCAATTGCCGGATTTCTTCCGTAAAACACTGGTGCCGGACGAGATGTTTTTCCAGACCATGCTGGCGCATACGCCGTTTGCCGAACAGGTGGCGCACGATGCGCTGCGCCATCTGGAATGGGCGGATGGCGCATGGTCGCCGCGCACGTTCTCGGCGGATGATCTGCCGGCGCTGCTGGCCAGCCCAGCGTTGTTTGCCCGCAAGTTTGCCGCCGATGGCGTGCTGGCCGATGTACTCGATGCCGCACTCGCCAGTTCATTCGCCGCGCCCACTTCCCTGAATGCCGATGACCAAGCCATCCATCACTGATTCGCCACTGGACGATTTTTTCCAGCCCGGATTTGACCCGCGCGATCTGGGACCGCTGGCCGGCCTGTTGCGCGCCAAGCCGTATCTGGATGCGCTGATCACGCTGTTTCGTGGCGGCGAGGATGAGGTGCTGGTGCGTTTGCTGATCCTGCGCGAGATCGGCGCGCGTGCCGATGCGCCGCGCTGGAGCCCGCAAGAGCTGGACGCCCATTTTGCCTATATCAATCCGGTGAAGCGCGATACGGTGCTCAAGCGCCTGCGCGATAACGGCTTGCTGGTGTGGGATAGTGATGCCGCGCTGTATTCGCTGAGCGAGCCGGGCCGGGTGGCTTTGGCGGCGCTCGCTACGCTCACGCAGTTTGCCGATGGCGATGCGGAGCTGGGCTACCTGACCGCGCAAGTGGCGGCAGGACAGTCACTGGGCAATATCGCCCCGGAAACGCTGCAGCATTTGCTGGCGCGCCTGAACGAATTGCATGGCGATTTTGCCGATGCGCTGGAATCGCAATCCGAATTCCAGATTACCCGGGCACGCACCAAGCTGGAAAGCGTGTGGCGCTGGGTGGAGAAAGGTACCGATGTGATCCGCCAGGTACTGGAGGACGAAAGCAGCGAGCGCCAGGTGCAGCAGGTGGCGCAGGCCATTGCGCTGGCGCAGGGCCGCATGCTGCGCATGACCGGGGTATTCCAGCGCCGGCTGGCCGAGCTGGCCGCGCAGCGCGTGCACCTGGGGCAATCCGGGCTGACGTCGACCAACGTGGCAGACTGGCTGCGCGCGCGTTCGCAAGAGCAGCTTGCCGCGCTGGGCCGCGATCTGCTGACCTTTCACCCCGAGCCAGCGCTGGTGGTATCCGATATCCTGCTAGATGTGACCGAGTTCGAACTGCTGGAACGCGAGCGTGATACGGTGCTGGAATCGGCGCTGCCCACATCCGAGCTGGCGCAATCGGTTACCGCTGTCGAGGCCGAGCGCCTGGTGCTGGCCGAGGAGCTGTTTGCTTATCTGAAAGACGTGCGCATCGAAGCCACGCTGGCCGATGCGGTGCTGGCCGATACCTATCCGGAAACGGCCTACCGGCTGTCGCTGCTATCGTTGCTGGGTGATGCGGATGCGGCGCTGGAGCAGAGCATCGTTGCCGATATCGTCAAGCTGCCGCTGGCGCTGCATACCGAAGATGCGGTCGACGAACTGGATCACCCCGAGGTAGCCACGCTGACGCGTGGTAGCCTGAAACCCCGCTGAATGCGTGACGACGTTATAAAATCAACCAGGTGCCGGCATCAGACCGGCATCATGCCGGACAGAGAAAGATGGGCTTACTCGACGAACTGAAACAACAGGCGCAGTCTGCCGCCGCCAATGAGAAAGATGCCAAGGCGCAGCTACGCAGCAACCTGGAAGCGATCGATGCTGCGCTGCGGGCTGTTTTTGCCTACCTGGATGAGCTGGTGGAACAGTTGCGCGTGATCAAGCCGACCAATGCGCATACGTTCAAGGCATGGAGCGCCGGCGAGTGGACCAATCTGGCGTTCGAGAATGCTGCCGTCAACCTGCGCCAGACCAGCATCGAGAATGTCGACTGGTACAGCCTGATCGAGTTCGGCATCAACTGGCGCGCGCCGCGTCCGTTGAAGGTGTCGTTCGGCAGCCAGGTGGAAGCGCAGTTCCTGAAAGACCGGCTGTGGCATCTGGGGTGCCGGTTGGAAGAGAAAATCACCAAGACTGCCGAAGAACGCTTCCAGCGCTCCGCCATCACCGTGGAGCCGATGCTGCCCACGCGGCTGCGTTTCGAGGCGCAAATCGAAACGGCCAAGATCCAGCTGACCGTGCGCAATCTGGATCAGCTGGGCGAGGATGTGCTGCTGCTCGATCCGGCCGAGTGCAATCCCGCATTGTGTGAAGAGCTGGCCAAAACGTTGCTGGGCCGCCCCAGCCAGATCAATGCGCTGCTCAAGCGCTGATGTTCCCCGTACCGCGCATGCCGCGCGGTAGTACCCCGAGTTAACGATGGACCAAGCCCTGAATATCCTGGTGGCGCGCCTGCTGGCGCACCGCTTCATTCCCCGTCGTGATCCGCTGGCACGCCGTGCGCTGATCGACGAAACCTTCCGCGCCAGCCTCGACCACCGGCTCGAAGAGTGCGGCCTGCAATTGTTGGAGAACCCGTACGCCGAACATATTGCCGTCGGCCTCAAGCCCGAGATGGAAGACTGGGTGTTCGGTGAAGGCGAAAACTGGCTCAGCAACAATATGGGCCTGCCGCGTGATGCCATCGCGTTGCTGGTGGTGCTGTGGGCGCTGATCATCTTGCCCAAGCGTGAGCGGCAGATTGCCCGCGCCGGCCGCGCAGGCGATACGCAGTCGGACATGTTCGGCAGTGAAAAACCCATCACCCACGGCGAGGAAATGGCACCCGGCGTGCCGGAAGACGCCATCTATGCCGATTTCGGCAAGAAACTGGGCGGCAAGGCACGCTTCTCGATGAATCTGGGGCAACTGGCCAAGCTGGGCTTCGTGATCCGTCGCAACAAGTTGATCCACGAGGGCCCGCTGCTCGATCTGATGATCGACTACGCCAAACTCGCGCCGCGCATCATCGAGGGGGCGCTGGGTGAGGTGTTGCAGTTGTCGGGCACGCAGATCGCCGTGCAGGTGGATGCTTTCGCGAATACAGATGCGCCGGATGTCATCGCGGCGGGAGAAGAATAAGTGTTTCAGATTCGCGAACTGGAAATGGTGCATTGGGATTTCTGGCGTGCCATCCGCGTGCCGCTCGATGCGCAGATCGTTACCATCGTCGGCCCCAATGGCTCGGGCAAGACCACGTTGCTGGATGCGTTGCGCACGATCCTGGCGCTGAAGTGCTCTGGCCGGCGTGATTACAAGCGCTATGTCCGCAATAACCGTGAGAACTATGCGTGGTTGCGCGCGGTGGTGAGCAACCCGCGCCGCCAAGGCGGCGGCTTATTTCCCTATCTGTTTTTCCCGGCCACCAGCGATGAGGTGACGCTGTTCTGCCGCATCCGCAAGCAAGGGGGTGACTGGGTACGCCAGTATGCAATCGCCGAGGGCGATACGGCGCTGAATGCTGATACCGAAACCCGGCTGCAGTGGCTGGGCGTGAACGAATACAAGCGCCGGCTGGAACAGGCGGGGCTGACGCCGGCGATTGCCGAGGTGCTGGCGCTGGAGCAGGGCGATACCGACAAGCTGTGCGAATACAGCCCCAAGGCGCTGTTGGAGCTGGTGTTCCAGGTATTTGGCGACAAGGAAGTGCTCGATCACTACAGCGAGACCAAGTTGCGCCTGAAAGAGGCCGAGGGCGAGCTGGGCAAGCTGGAGCAGCAGCTGTCGCAGCTCGGGCTGGATGTGGAGCGGCTGCGGCTGCGCGGCAACAGCTTCACCGAATGGCGCGCGCTGCAGGACGACGTTGAACAGCTGGAAAAGCAGGCGATCCCGGCGCTGCGCTATGTGGAGCAATGGGAAAGCCTGCGCGGCTATATCAACCAGTTCAAGGGCAGCCGGCGTGGCCTGAAGCAGAAGCAGGATGAGCTGGATATCATCGACAGCGAATTCCGCAGTGCAGATGCGCAGCAAAACGCGGTGCTAGGTAATGAGCAAGCGGCGCGCAACGAATACGATGCGGCGTTTGCCGCGTTCCAGGGCGCGCGCGATGTAGCGCGGGACAGCGAGAAAACCCTCAAGGATGCCGAGCGGCTGCGCCAGCTGGCCGAGCTGGAGCACGGTGCCGATGCGGTGGCGCTGAACGATGCACTGGGCAGGAAAAAAGAAGCGGCGGCGCAGCTGAAGCAGGCCATCCGCCTGATGAAGGACGAACGCCAGCAGATGTCCGAAGCGCAGTTCGCGCTGCAGCAGGGCCGCCAGCCGCATCCGGATTTTGTCCGGCAGATGCGCGCGGCGCTGGATGAAGCCGGCGTGGCGCACCAGTTGCTGACCGAAATCGTCGAAGTCAGCGATAACAGCTGGCAGGACGCGGTGGAGGCCTTGCTGGCGCCGTACCGCCATATCATCCTGCTCAACAAGGCGACGGACAAGGCGCGGGCATGGGAAATCGGCCAGCAGCTGCGCTTCCGCCACTTCGTGGTGCCGGACCGGGAGCCGGTGGGGGCAGCTGCGCCGGGCAGCATCCTGGAAATCGTCGATTTCAAGGCGGATGCACCGGGCTGGCTGATCGGCCTGCTCAATCGCACGTCGCGTGCGAAATCAGTGGCCGATGGCAACCGCATCGATGGCGACTGGATCACCCGCGAGGGCTATCACAAGGAACGGCGTGGCGCGCGCGATATCTCCGCCAAGCCGGGCGATTACGCCTTTGGCGAGGCAGCGCGCCATTCGCGACTGGCAGAAGTGAGCCGCCGCTTGCGTGATCTGAATGAAAAGCTGCTGGCGGACGAAGCCCGCTTGCTGGAACTGGAGCGCGAAGCGTCCGGCCTCACCCAGTCATTGATGGGCATGCAGGCGGTCGTGCAGCTGGCCGCCCGCCAGGATGAATTTGCCGCCGTGGCCGAGCGCTGGCCGGAAGAAGAGCGCCGCGCGCAGGAGGCCGGTGCGGCACTGGCCGCCGCGCAGGCCGCATGGGAAGAAACCCGCAACGCGCGCGAGGAAGGCCGCATCCGCTATGAAAAGCTCAAGGACCAGCGTAGCCGGCTGGATGGCCAGGTCAGCACGCTGATCGAACAGCTGTCGCGCCAGCGTGAAGAACAAAGCAGGCAGATCCGCAGCCTGCGTACTGCCAAGGCCGCGTTGCCAGCCGAGCTGGCGCAGGCCAGTGCACTGCGTGAGCTGAAGGAGAAATACGCCGGCTCGCGCGAGGTGCTGCACATGATCGAGCATGAGCGCGCGCGCCTGGCCGGAGGCGACTGGGAAACCGACCCCACCATCCTGGCGCGCCGCGACAAGCTGGCCGGTGACTACGCGGCACTGGAGCGTGACACCCAAGTGCATCGCAACGAAGTGATCCGCACCAACGGGCTGACGGATGAAGCGCGCGCCGCCTACATCAACAAGCTGCGCGCTACGGTGCGCGCGTACGGCCGCAATGTGAAGCGGCTGGGCGAGCTGGCCGGTATCGACATCGAGCTGGAGCTGCCGCACCTTGATAACGATGACCTGACGCTGGCGCAGGCGGGGTTGTCTGCGCGCTTCAACTTCGACCAGAAAGGCATGATGGGCCTGAACGATGGCGAGGCATCCGGGGGACAGCAGGTAATGAAATCGCTGATCCTGCTGATCGGTCTGATGATGGACGAAGCCAATCCGTCCGGCTTCGTGTTCATCGACGAGCCGTTTGCTCACCTGGACATCTTCAACATCGACCGCGTGGGCGGCTTTCTGAAGGCCACGCAGGCGCAATATCTGATTACCACGCCGCTTACGCACAACACCAATGTGTATGGGCCATCCGAGCTCACGCTCACCACGCGCAAGAAGCAGCCGGGCGAGCAATGGGCGCCGATCATCGCGCAGACACGCCGCCGCGTGCGCACTGCCGAGGCTGCCGCCACAGGCTGAGCACGCTACACTGCGTTGCGCACTGGTTACTGCCGCGCTCTGGGGTGGCGGTATCCGGGACCAACCGAGGACTGTATCGAGCATGACTGCAGATGAGTTCCGCAAGCATTGTGCTGCCTTGCCTGGCGCCAGCATGGATATCAAATGGGAAAGCAACGAGGCGTATTCCGTTGGCGCCAAGATGTTTGCCATCTATGGCCTCAAGAGCGGCAGTGTGTGCTTCAAGGTCGATCCGGCCCGCTTCCTGGAGCTGACCGATCAGCCCGGTGTACGCGCTGCGCCCTATCTGGGGCGCTACCACTGGATCATGCTCGATAGCCCGGCCACCTTGCCCGATACCGATTTCGCCGCGTTGCTCGATGCCTCTTATGCCTTGGTGCGGGCCAAGCTGCCAGCCAGCGTACGCAAGGCACTGCCGCCCTTCCCGGGCTGATACACCGCATACCGGTGGGTATCTATCTTTCTTCTTTGCTTTATGATGATTGCAAATGAAGAAAGGAGCAGGCCTTGTCCACCCCATCCAACACGCTTGCCGGTAATACCGGTTCCCTGTTCCGCCGTATCCTCGTCTGGATCCTGACAGTACAGGTGCTGGTGATCGTCGCCTTTACCGGCAATACCTATTTCGACAAAGCCACCGATGTGCGGGCGGAAATCGATGGCCGGCTGCGTGCTGCCGCATTTGCAGTGCCCTTCATCATCGACCCCGGCTATGTGGCACGGGCCAAGGCGCCGGGCGCGATCGGCATCGATGAATACCGGGCGCTGGTGCTCAAGCTGGGTAGCTACGCGCAAAAGGTGGGGCTGTCATACACGTATCTGATGACGGTGCGCGACGGCAAGGTTTACTACATTGCCGACGGCGCACCGCAGAAGGAATTCGATGCCGGCAACTATGCCAGGTACTTCGAGCATTACAACGATGCCGATCCGGCGGTGATGCTGGCTTGGGAAACCGGCAACACGCAGTTTGCCGAGTACAGCGACAAGTTCGGCACCTTCCGTTCCATTTTCATGCCGATGAAAGCCGCTGATGGCGCCAGCTATGTGATCGGCGTGGACGTCACCATGGCGCGCGTATCCGAAGCGTTGTGGGCCAGCTTCTGGCAATTGCTGGCGATTGCGGTGGTCTGCCTGTTGCTGGGTAGTGCGCTGGCGGTGCTGGCGGCGCGGCGTATCGTCGCGCGCATCCGCCGCGTGGCCAACGATATCGACGGCGTGGCCGAATCGCGTGATCTGGGCCGTGCGGTACAGGTACTGGGCCGCGATGAAATCGCCCGCATTGCCGAAAAACTCAACCGCTTGCTGGCGTTGATCCGCGATGTGTTTGCCGCCGGTCGCCGTAGCGCCGAGCAGACGGCGGCCATGGCGCAGCAGTTTGTCGGCATTGCCGAGGAAGTGCGTAGCGAGATTGCCAGCAGCGCCGGCCAGCTGGGCCATATCAATGGCGAGGTGAGCAGCATCCGCAATGCGGCGGGGGATGCCGCCAGCCTGGCCGAATCGGTACGCGGCTGCGTGCAGGATGCCGGCGGCAAGCTGGCAGCGGCCAAGAGCGAACTCGATCGCATGGTGGGCGGCGTGCATGACGGTGCCGGCGCCAGCCAGCGCCTGGCGGATGATTTGCAGCAGCTGTCGGTCGATACCGCGCAGATCACGCGCATCCTGAATGTGGTGCAGGAGATTTCGGGCCAGATCAATCTGTTGGCGTTGAATGCCGCTATCGAGGCTGCGCGCGCTGGCGAGGCCGGCCGTGGTTTTGCCGTGGTGGCAGACGAAGTACGCAAGCTGGCCGGGCAGACCGACTATGCGCTGGCTGATTCGCGCAAGGTGATCGATACCGTGGTGGGGGCGATCAACCATACCGCCGGCGACATGAAGGAAACCGCCGCGCAGGCACAGGCGCTGGTGGCTACATCCAACGATGCGCTGGGTGCCATCGCAGCTACGGTGGGCATGATGCAGGATGCCAACCTGCGCGTTGGCGAGTCGGTTGCGCAGTCGCAATCGATCGAAGTATCGGTATCGCGCATCAGTGGCGAGCTGGATGCGGTAAATCACTCGCTCGCAGTCAGCGCCAAAGACGCCGACGAGATTTATACTGCAGCAGTTGAACTCGGGCGCAAGTCCGAGGAGCTGCGCCGCGAGCTCGATCAGTTCCGCGGCTGATCCTTCAGGAATATCGAGTGCAGAATTTCTCCCAAAGCTTCAATTTTTTCGCCTCCTGCCCCCGTGGGCTGGAAGCTGCGCTGGCCGACGAGCTGGTGCAACTGGGTGGCAAGTACGTGACCGCCACCGACGGGGGCGTGGCGTTTGCCGGCACCTGGTCGCTGATGATGAAGGCCAATCTCCACTCGCGCCTGGCAAGCCGCATCCTGTGGCGGCTGGATGAAAAAGCCTACCGCAACGAGGAAGACCTGTACCGCCAGGCAATGAATATCGACTGGCCCGAGCTGTTTGCGCTGCACAATACCTTCAAGGTGAATGTCACCGCCGTCAAAAGCCCCGTGCGCAGCCCGGAGTTTGCCGGCCTGAAAATCAAGGATGCCATCTGTGACCGTTTCCGCCGCGCTACCGGCGAGCGCCCCAATGTGGATACGCAAGCGCCGGACATGCGCGTGCACCTGTACCTGACTGACCGTACTGCCACCTTCTACCTGGATACCTCGGGCGACGCCTTGTTCAAGCGCGGCTATCGCGTGGAAACCGGCGACGCACCGATGCGCGAGAACCTTGCCGCCGGTTTGCTGGCGCTGGCGGGCTGGCAGAGCGATGAAGCGTTTTACGACCCGATGTGTGGCTCGGGCACCTTGCTGATCGAAGCCGCCTGGAAGGCGCTCAATATTGCCGCGGGCTCGAAGCGCAGCTTTGCGTTCCAGCAGCTGCGCAATCACGATGACAACGGCTGGCAGCAAATCCGTGCCGAGGCCAAGGCGGCGGAGAAGCATGATCCGTCGCTCAATATCGTCGGCAGTGATGTGTCGTCTACCGCGTTGATGGCAGCGGAGGCGAATCTTGCATCCGCTGGCGTCGCGGATGTGGTCAAGCTCAAGCAGCTCAACTTCAATGATGCCAAGGCCACCGCAGACAGTGGTGTGCTGCTGTGCAACCCGCCATATGGCATCCGGCTGGAGGAGCTTGACCGGCTGGCAGAGGCATATCCGCAGTGGGGCACGGTACTGAAGCAGCGCTTCAGCGGCTGGCGCGCCTATTTCTTTACCGGTGATCCGGAGCTGGCACGCGGCATCCGCCTGAAAGCGTCAAAGCGCACGCCGCTGTTCAATGGCGCCATCGAATGCCGTTTGTTCGAATACCGGATGGTGGCTGGCGGCAATCGCGACAAGCCGGCGACCTGACCGCCTTGGTGCATGCATTAAATCGAACAGCCCCGCTTGCGGGGCTGTTTTGCATTCCGGCGCTTTGATCGTTGTACTGTGTGATTCCGCATTTCGCAATTGCATATAGATAACGCGCGCGAGGCTGGCGGATAATCTACCGTGCGTAGTCGAGCGTTGTATGGACTGCTTTGCGGCTGGCCATCTGCTGCCAACTTGGCAACGTGCTGGCATCCTC
>NZ_WXTX01000021.1 GCF_009848685.1 Andreprevotia sp. IGB-42 | reverse complement strand
CAGCCCTGAAATGCAGAGCAAACGCCGAACAACACCTCTGCGCGCTGCGCGCGCAGAGGTGGCGAGCCGAAATGGCGGCGGGAAGACGGAAGCGATTGCCCTTGCGGACAAACAGCGGATTACTGATGAGCGGCAAGCTGGCTTGGCCGGCCTCCCCTCTTTCATCCTCCCTCCCACAGTGAACATCAAGCAAACAGGTGCCGCCTTTGACCAGACCAAGAAGTCAGGCCGCAGCAGATTGGTCACTGCCCAATGGGCGTTGGCGATGCTGGAGCGGGCTCCGGATCACCCGGCAGCCTCGCGCGCGTTATCTATATGCAATTGGCTAACTGAGGAATACACGATCACCAAACGCAACGGTCGAAACGCCAGAATGCAAAACAGCCCCGCATGCGGGGCTGTTCTGATTGTCTTTATGGACGGTATTCAGGCTGCCGGCTTCTTCACCGCAGCGGGGGCAAGCGGGTTGCCCGGGAAGTTGCCATCGGGAGTGCGATGCAGGCCTTCATCGAGCACGCCACGCAAAAACGAGATGCAGGCGATGTCGGTACCGTATGAGTCCGCCTTCCGGAGCTGCTTGTAGCAGACGCTGGTAAATTCTTCTTCCTGCTCTTTGCGGGTTGCCAGGTCTGCGGCGGCCCATTCTTCCAGCGGCCCCTTGACGGCACCCGGGTTGTTTTTGGCGATGAAGACACCGCGCTTGTACAGCGCGCATTCAACCTGGCCAACACTCTCTATCCGGCCATTGCGGATGCCGCATTCCGAATAGATATCACCCCAGGCCATGGCACCGGGCTGCTTGAGCTCTCCGGCAAAAATCTCCAGCAAATCGGCCCGCGCAGCATGGCTACAGAACAAGCACAGCGACAACACGATCAAAACCCGGCGCAACATCAGGTACTTCCTTGTATAAGAATGGGCAGGCGCTGTATCAGCGCAAGGGGCCGGATTATACCCACGACACCGCCGCTACGCTGATGGGCTGACCACTGGCGGAAAAGGCGACAAAGCGTTATAGCCACCGATATACTGCGCTTATCCACTTGCCAGAATACGCCATGAAACCAGTCCGCTCCGCGCTGTTGATCGTCTTGGCTGTCGCGCTGAGTACCGCCGCTGCAGCGGCAGACCTGACCGTATCGGCCGCTTCCAGCCTGACCAATGCCTTCCGCGATCTGGCACCGGTCTTCGAGGCAGCGCACCCCGGCACCAGGGTGCAGCTGAACTTTGCAGCGTCCGGCGCCTTGTTGCAGCAGATTGCCAGGGGCGCGCCGGTAGATGTGTTTGCCAGTGCCGATCAGGAAAGCATGGATGACGCACAGGCACAGGGGCTGGTGAACGCTGCGGAGCGGCGCAATGTCGTTTCCAATGCGCTGGTACTGATCACCCCGCTGCAGGCAAAGCAATTGCCCACTGCGCTGGCGGATCTGGGCAAGCCCGCGTATACCCGCATCGCCATCGGCTTGACGGCCAGCGTGCCGGTGGGGCGTTACACCAAGGCGGTGCTGGAAAAAGCCGGCCTGTGGGCAGCGGTGGAACCCAAGATGATCGGTGCGCAGAACGTGCGCCAGGCACTCGATTACGTAGCACGTGGCGAGGTCGATGCCGGGTTTGTCTATGCCACCGATGCCGCACTGATGGCGGACAAGGTGAAAGTGGCGCTGCAGGTGCCCACCAGCACGCCGATTCTCTACCCGGCTGCGCCGATTGCCAGCAGCAGGAACGCCGGGACTGCACAGCAGTTCGTCGCCTTCCTGCTGACGCCCGCGGCGCAGGCGGTGCTGGCGAAATACGGCTTCGGCAAGCCGTAACCACGTGGACGGCGCCTGGATTGCCCTGCTGCTGACGCTGAAAGTAGCCGGCTGGGCAACGTTGCTGAATCTGCTGCTGGGTGTTGCGGTGGGCCATGCGCTGGCACACCGCGCGTTTCCAGGGCGCAGCGTGCTGGACGCGATACTGACCTTGCCCATGGTGATGCCGCCCACGGTGCTGGGTTATTACCTGCTGGTGCTGATCGGCAACCATGGCCCGCTGGGCAGCTGGCTGCAGGCCACCTTCGGCATCAACCTGATCTTTACCTGGCAGGGTGCGGTGATTGCCGCAACCATCGTGGCTTTTCCTCTGGTATTCAAGGCTGCGCGCGCCGCATTCGAGGCGGTAGACCCGCAGCTGGAACAGGCAGCGCGCGTGCTGGGTGTGAGCGAGCTGGCGGTTTTCTTCCGCGTATCGTTGCCACTGGCGTGGCGGGGCATCCTGTCCGGACTGCTGCTGGCGTTTGCGCGGGCCACCGGCGAATTCGGTGCCACGCTGATGGTAGCAGGCAGCATACCGGGCAAGACGCAGACGCTATCGATTGCGGTCTTCGAAGCGGTACAGGCCGGGCAGGATGACGTGGCCGCGCTGCTGGTGGGGCTGACTTCGCTGACCTGCCTGGCCGTTTTGCTGGCCGCCGGCAAGCTGGCACCCGGCTACACCACCAGGCAGACACCACGATGAACACCCCGGCCTGCGATGGTGCGATCTGGGATATCGATATTGCCCGCCACTACCGGCATGGGCAGCGCCGTTTCGACCTGGCGTTACAGATCAATAGCAGCGCCGGGCGGCTGGTGTTGTTCGGCCCCTCTGGCGCTGGCAAAAGCCAGACGCTGCAGATGATGGCCGGGCTGGTGCGGCCAGACCGTGGCCATATCCGCGTATCGGCACAGACGCTGTTCGACAGCGCGGCGCATATCAACCTGTCGGCCCGGCAGCGCCAGTTGGGTTATGTGTTCCAGGATTACGCGCTGTTTCCGCATCTGACCGTGCTGCAGAACATTGCCTTTGGTCTGGCGCGCGGCTGGCGTAATCCGGCCCGTAACATCAGTCACAGCGAGGTGGAGCGCTGGTTGCTGGCGCTGGAGCTGCAGCCGCTGGCCGGCCTGTACCCGGCGCAACTATCTGGCGGGCAATGCCAGCGCACCGCACTGGCGCGCGCGCTGGTGACCGGGCCCAAGGCGCTGCTGCTGGATGAACCGTTTGCCGCGCTGGACCGGCCATTGCGCCTGCGGCTGCGTGATGAACTGCGTGACCTGCAGCAGCAGATCCAGCTGCCCATGCTGCTGATCACGCACGATGAAGACGACGTGGCGCATTTCGCCCAGGATATCGTGCACCTGGCCCACGGCCGGGTGCACGCAAAGGAACAATCATGACGTCTGCTGCGCCACTGACCCTTGCCGGCTCGGTGTGGCTGACCGCTGGTGGCGATACGCTGGGCGGCAAGCACCGCGTGGCATTGCTGCAGGCGGTGGCCGAACACGGCTCGATCACCCGCGCGGCCAAGGCCATCAATATGAGCTACAAGGCAGCATGGGAAGCCATCGATACCATGAACAACCTGGCGGGCGAGCCGCTGGTGGCGCGCACGACCGGCGGGCGCGGCGGCGGCGCCACACGGCTTACCCTGCGCGGCCAGCAACTGGTGGCGCGTTTTGCCCAGATCGATGCGCTGCACCAGCGCTTCGTGCAGATGCTCAGCAATGAAGCCACCGACCTCACCACCGATCTCGACCTGTTGCGGATCATCAATATGAAAACCAGTGCGCGCAACCAATGGCTGGGCACCGTCACCGCGCTGCGCAGCGGTGCCGTCAACGACGAAGTCACCCTGACCTTGCGCGGCGGCAGCGAGATCGTGGCCATCGTGACGCGAGAGAGCAGCGAATCGCTGGGCTTGCAGCCGGGCAGTACCGCTTTTGCGCTGGTGCCTGCCAGCGCGGTGCTGATCGCCTGCGGGCTGGATGGCGTGCGGCTTTCCGCCCGCAACCAGCTGGCCGGCAGCGTGAGCGTGATCACGCCGGGTGCGGTCAATGCCGACGTGGTGCTGGCGCTCGATGGCGGCGGCACCGTGGCGGCAACCATCACCATGGACAGCCTTGCCACACTGGATCTGAGCGTGGGCAGCCGCGCCAGCGCGGTGTTCAAGGCATCCAGCGTGATCATCGGCAGCTACGCATAACGGCCCGGGCCAATAGCCGCGCCGGGTGCCCATCTGGCATGGGCATCCTCGGACAGCACTCGCCGGGATGGCGGACAATGCGGCTGGGCATGGCCTACCAGAAAAGGGCATCGTTCACCGATTAGCACCGGCCGGCTGCTGCCGTAAGCTGTCCTCACGTTGCGCAACAGCGCAGCGGCTTCCCCGTAGCGAAAGAGGAAGCGGCAATGTCGCCTTTCCAGCAAGGAGCACATCATGGCTAATCAATCGCAATCGTCCAACCAGAACCGCGGGTTTGCAAACATGGATCCGGAACGCCAACGCGAAATCGCCGCCGCCGGTGGCCGTGCATCGCACGGTAGCGACAGCGCACGCAATGTGCCATCGCAAGGCAAATCGCAAGAGCAGCAGGCCAGCACCGGCACGCGGGGTGGTACGCATGAACAGCATGTGAATGCCGGCCGCCAAAGCCACAAGAACAGCTGATCGAAGCTGCTGCACGCCGCCCGCGGGCGGGGTTGAACCGGAAACAGGGGGTAATGCCTCCTGTTTTTTCATGTGTGTGGCCGGGGAGGCGGCACCAACAACAGCAGATAGCCGCAAGTAACGCCCCCACTCTCCAAGCACGCAGCTCAACAAAAAACGCCGATCCTGCCTGGCAGTGATCGGCGTTTTACCTGCGGTGCGGCCGGCTTAGTGGCGTGTGCCCGCAGCGGCGGTCAGCGAGGTCTTGAGCGCCTTCATCCGTGCACCCAGGTCTTCCAGATCCAGCGCCTTGATCTTGCGTACCTTGGGGAAGAGTTCGGTTTCTTCCTCTTCCACGTGGTGCTCGATGAACTCGGACAGCACAGTGAATTTGGCATCGTACAGATCATCTTCTGGCGACATGGCTTCCAGCTGGGCGATCAGCTCCTTGCAGCTGGCATGCTCGACCACGGCTTCGTCGATCATGTCGGCATCCTTGCCCAGCGCAGCCTTTACTGCCGGGTAGAACAGCTGTTCCTCAACCTGGGTATGCACGGTCAACTCGCTACAGGCCTGGTTGACGATCTCGGCCTTGGCACTGGCAGTGCCCTTGCTCTTGAGCTTTTCAAACTGCTTGAAGAGCTTTTTCACCTTGGCGTGATCATCCATCAGCAGCTGGGTTGCTGCATCGTGCTTGGTGCGGGTTGCCGTTGCGCGCTTGGTGCTGGTCGCCGGCTTGCTGGTCTTGGCGGGAGTGCGGGTACTGGTGGTAGCCATGATGTTCTCCGTTGCGGTTGGGATACTGCCACTGCATGGTAGAGCGTTGCGGGTGGCCGCTTTAGCCGGCCCTGCCGCATTTGCATGCAGGACAAGTGCACCCTGCCTACCCGCGCCGGACTACACACCCAACCGCATCCACCCCCGTTACAGCCAATACGACCAGATCCGCGCAAACCCTTCCTTGAAACGCAGGTCGAGGGCGCGGTTTTGCCATTTTTCCAGCGTGATTTCGTCCGACTTGGCCAGGTCTTTATCGAACATGGCTTGCACCTGGCTGGCAAAGCCCGCCCCCAATACCACGGCATTGAGTTCGTAGTTGTGCAGGAAGCTGCGCCAATCCAGATTGGTGGAGCCGATGGTGACCCAAACGCCATCGATCAGCGCGGTCTTGGCGTGCAGGATCACGCCGTGGCGCTCGTAGATTTTCACCCCTGCCTGCAGCAACGCGGTGTAGAAACCGCGCCCGGCATGAAAGATCAGCCACGAATCGGTCTTGCTGGGCAAGATCAGTGTGACCTTCACGCCGCGCTTGGCAGCGGCCTGCAAGGCTTCCAGTAATTGCGGGTCTGGCGCGAAATAGGCATTGGTGATCTGCACACTGGTTTCCGCGTTGTTGATGGCGGAAATGAGCGTGCCGTAAATCTGGCTATAGGCCTCGTCCGGCGCGGCAGCAATGGCGCGCACCACGTAGTTACCGGCAGCCTGCGGCTTGGGGAAGTAATTGCGGGCGACCGCTGCGGCGCCTTTCTGTTTCTCCCAGCCCTGCAGGAACATTTTCTGCAGCTCTGCCACCACGGGGCCAGTGACCTGAATATCGGTATCACGCCAGGCCAACCCGTCGCTCTGTGCGGAATGGGCACGTTTGCTGAACGAACCGCCCGAATAAACGCTACTGATATTGATGCCGCCCAGGAACGCGGTGCGTCCATCCACGATCAGCAGCTTGCGGTGATCACGCTGGTTGATCGACCAATCCTTGCCGGCGGTCAGCGGATTCACCGGGTTGAACTCCAGCAAGGCGATGCCGCTGTCCGCCAGCTTCTGGAAGAACTCGGCCGGCGTGCCCAACGTGCCCACGCTGTCGTAAATCAGGTTCACCTGTACGCCGGCGCGCTGCTTGGCCATCAGCGCCTCGGCAAAGCGCTGGCCGACTTCGTCGTCCTCCAGAATGTAGGTTTCCATATTGATATGGTCTTGCGCGGATTCGATGGCCGCGTACATCGCCTGGTAGGTGGCCGGGCCATCCTGCAGCAGCTTTACATCATTGCCGGTGGTGAGCGGGCTGCCGGCGATGGCTTCTTCTAGCGCCAGATGGCGCTGCAAGATGTCACTGCCTTGCCCGCTGGCGGCCAGCTTGGCCAGCACCGCCTTGCTTTGGGTAACGGACAGCGTGCCCTTGGCGCCTTCCAATTGCACCGGCGTATGGCGGACCGCCAGATCGGGTACCACGGCCGGCAAGCTGCTGCAGCCATACAGGCCGATCGATGCGGACACCAGCAGCATCATAACGACAGTACGCGCGCGCGCCGGCAACGCCGCCGTGGCCTGCTGCCGCGGGCTGGCGGCAGAGGGATAACGGCACCCGCCCGCAGCATGGCTGAACAACCGGGGCTGGAAACTTGCTTTCAACAGGTCAGGGAGGCGCATACCGTTACCGCCGCGCCGTAACGCGCCACACCACGTTGCCCACGTCGTCCGCCACCAGCAGCGCGCCGCGATGGTCGATCGCCACGCCCACCGGGCGGCCACTGGCCTTGCCATCGTCGGTGAGGAAACCGATCAGCACATCCAGCGGCTGGCCATCGGGCACGCCGGCCTTGAAGGGCACGAACACCACCTTGTAACCGCTGTGCGGCTTGCGGTTCCACGAGCCATGCTGGCCGATGAACATGCCGCTGTTGAACGGTGCCGGCAGCGCGGTACCGGCGGATGACGCCAGCCCCAGCGAGGCGGTATGTGGCCCCAGTGCGTAATCGGGCACCAGTGCTTTTTCCACCAGCTCTGGCCGTTCCGGCTGCACACGCTGATCCACGTGGCGGCCGTAGTAACTGTATGGCCAGCCATAGAAGCCGCCATCGCGTACCGAGGTCATGTAGTCAGGCACCAGATCGCTGCCGATCTCGTCGCGCTCGTTCACTACCGTCCACAGCGAACCACTGGTGGGCTCCCAGGCCAGGCCATTGGGGTTGCGCAGGCCGGTGGCAAAGACCCGTTTGCTGCCGCTGGCCAGATCCACTTCCCAGATCGCCGCGCGGCCCGCTTCCGCATCGATGCCGTTCTCGCCCACATTGCTGTTGGAACCGACCGTGACGTACAGCTTGCTGCCATCGGCACTGGCGATCAGGTTCTTGGTCCAGTGGTGGTTGATGGGGCCGGCCGGCAGATCAACCACCCTGGTGGGCGCGGCGGTGATTTGCGTATCGCCGGGCATGTATGGAAAACGCACCACGGCATCGGTATTGGCCACATACAGTTGCTGCCCCACCAGCGCCATGCCGAATGGCGAATTCAGCCCTTCCAGCAGCACGGTGCGCACGTCGGCCACGCCATCGCCATCGGTATCGCGCAGCAAGGTGATGCGGTTGGCACTGGGCACGCCCGCCCCCGCTTTTTTCATCACCTTGCCCATGAACCAGCCACGGATGCCCTTGCTGTCTTCCGGCTTGGGCGGCGCATTCGTCTCGGCCACCAATACGTCGCCATTGGGCAGCACATACAGCCAGCGCGGGTGATCCAGCCCCTGCGCCATGGCCGCCACCTGCAAACCCCCGGCGGCGATGGGGGTGGCGCCCTCCACCCAACCCAGTGCCGGCGCGATATTCACGGAGGGGAACAGCGTTTTCTTCGGCGGCGGCAAGGTGGGTGTGGGGCCGGTACCGGCGGAAACCGGCAAGGTGGCCACTTCGCCACAGCCACCCAGCGCCAGTACTGCAACGGCCATCACCGCTGCGGCCAGCGGCCTGCAACGGCCAGTTGCTGCATGCACCGGCAATGGGCTGGCGCGGCCCGGCACCTGCCAGCCACGCGCCGGCGTGCGGCGGCGCACCGGGGCTGTGCCTGGAACGACGATGGGGAACAGCGGATTGCGGACCAGTGTACTGCGCATGGGGACGACTCCGGCATGGTGCTGAAACGATTGTCATATTCTGGCCCCGCCGCCGCGCCGGGCTCGTCGGCTGCGTGCCCATGCCCTTGTCAGACATCCGCGCAAAATGCACTGGCGGCCTGTCGCTACTGACACCACGCTTCCGGCACGCCTTATCCGGCATCAGCCAGATGCGGGCATGGCACGCCGCAGCGCACCGACAGCCATTGCACAACCATGCGCCCACGCTTGATGGCTACAAGTATTGCCCTGTCCCAGCCCCATCCCGAACACCTACCCAAGGAGAGCGCCATGAGCACCGACAACACGCTGCCCCCGCAACACCAGAACCAGCAACCAGGCCAGGAAATACAGATGCACCCCGCCCCCGAATCATTCGCACGCGATTACAAGGCAGCCGGCAAGCTCACTGGCCAGGTGGCATTGATTACCGGTGGCGATAGTGGCATCGGCCGCGCGGCGGCCGTGGCGTATGCCAAGGAGGGCGCACACGTTGCAATCGTGTACCTGAACGAAACCACCGATGCCGAGCAAACCGCCGAGGCCATTCATGCTGCAGGGCGTGAAACCTTGCTGATCCAGACCGACATCAGCCAGGAAAGCCATTGCCAGACGGCGGTGGCGCGGGTAATCGAAAAATTTGGCCGGCTGGATATCCTCGTCAACAACGCTGCCGAGCAGCATCCGCAAGCGTCGATCAGCGATATCGACAGCGATCAGCTGGAGCGCACCTTCCGCACCAATGTGTTCGCGCAGTTCTATCTGGTTAAAGCAGCACTACCGCATCTGAAACTGCATCGCGGGCGCATCATCAACACCACCTCGGTCACTGCCTATCGCGGCAGCGGCAGGCTGCTGGACTACGCGGCCACCAAGGGCGCCATCGTGGCCTTTACCCGCTCGCTGGCGCAATCGCTGGTGGAAGAAGGCATCCGTGTGAACGCGGTAGCGCCCGGCCCGATCTGGACGCCGCTGATCCCGTCCACCTTCGACGAGGAATCGGTGGCGACGTTCGGCAAGGATGTGCCGATGAAACGGCCGGGCCAGCCCGATGAGGTAGCACCTGCCTATGTGTTCCTGGCATCCGACGATTCGAGCTACATCACCGGCCAGGTGATCCACCCCAATGGCGGCGTGCCGGTGAACGGCTGAGTGATGTCAGCGGGGCTACCGTACATCCCACAGGCGGCCAAGCCACTGCTGACGCCGCCATAGTCCCCGCCGCTGCCCAATTGGTGCCTGCGGCGGACAGAGTGCAACAGGGCAGTTCCATACACTGGATGCAGTTGTACCGGAACCGGAAAACCGTCAGCCCTGTGTTGCACGCGGCTTGCGGTTCCAGAACTGGCTGGCAGCGCTGCAGCCGATCACCAAGGAGAAATGATATGTCGAACTTCAATCCGAATATCCGTACCACCGAGGCCAACCTGAACACGCCGCTGACTGCCGGCGGCTACGATGCCAATTCGGTTTCTGGCCGCAGCACCGGCGGTGCACGCATCATCGGTACACCGGAATCGCTGCAGAGCGGCGAAGGCCCCGGCCCGTACCTGATGCTGGCCGATACGCTGGAAGGCAACGACGTGATCAACCTGCAGGGTGAAGACCTGGGTGAGATCAAGGGCCTGATGCTGGACGTGGAACGCGGCCGCGTGGCGTATGCGGTGCTGTCGTTCGGCGGTTTTCTGGGCTTGGGTGACAAGCTGTTTGCCATCCCGTTCAGCGCGCTGATCCTCGATACCGACAACAAGCAATTCGTGCTGAACGAAAGCCGTGACCGCCTGAAGACCGCCCCCGGCTTCGACAAGGATCACTGGCCGAGCATGGCCGATGAGCGCTGGGCGCACGAGATCCATACCTACTACAACGCATCGCCGTACTGGGAATAAGCCAGCCCGGTATCAATCCATGCAATACGGCACCCCAGCGGTGCCGTATTGCATTCAGGTGGCATCTACCCGGGAGAGCACCATGCACATCGCCAGGCATCACCACCACCAACGGCCTCATCGCGTACTGGCCGCCCTGCTGGGCGCAGCCATCTTCATCACCCCCGCGCTGCTCAACCAGGCGGTGGCGGCAACGCCCATCGCGCAGGCGCAGGCAGGCTTGCTGCAGGCCGACAGCGATTTCATCATCATTGCTGGCCATGCCAATGCCGCCGAAATGGCCGCAGCAAAGCTGGCGCTGCACAACAGCAGCAACCCGGCCATCAAGGCATTTGCCACGCAAATGCTCAAAGACCACGCGACTGCCCAGCAAAAGCTCGCCGCGCTGGCCACGCGCAAGAACCAGCCCGCACCGGCAACCCCCAGCAACGAACAAAACCTTGCGCTGCAGCGGTTGCAAAAGCTGTCCGGCAAGGCATTCGATCATGCTTATGTGGCAGACCAGCTCAGCGCCCATCAGGAAGCCGTTACCTTGTTCAGCCAACAGGCCACATTGGGTGCGGATACCGATATCATGGCCTTTGCCAGCGATACATTGCCGACCTTGCTGCAGCACAAGGCGCATATCGAGAAACGGTCGGTCAGCCAGCAAATGGCCAGTGATCCGCACTGAGCGGCAATTCGACAGACGCCGCACAAGCCAAAGGGGCCGTATCGCAACGGCCCCTTGGTCATGCGGTCATTTCAAAGCCTCGTTCAGATCACCGGCTTCAGCGCGGCTTGGCCAGCCGCCGTGCGTTGGCGGTAGCGCGTGCATGGATGGGGCGGAGGCCATGCGTAGCGATCCTGGCGCCGCTTTGCAGCGACTTCAGCCATTGCCCCGGCGACAGGTGGTAGCTGAAATGGCGCGTGTTGCCGGGCGTGAATGCACTCGCCCCTTGCCGTAGCGACTGCTGCCACATATCCGTCCAGAAGCGCATGCCGGCCAGCATGCTCTGCATGCCGATGGCCTGCGCGGATTCGCCGGCAGCCTCTACCTTCTCCTGCACCATGCGGGTAATCTCACGCTGATCCTTGGCGCTATGCGGCTGGTTTTGCAGCAGCAGCGGCATGCGCTGGTAGATCACGAAACCGGCAGACAGCCACATTTCGGTCAGCATCAGGCTGGGGCGCAACCAGGCCAGCCATGGCGCGGCAATCGATGAAGCTGGCAGGGCGGGAAAATGGTTCATGGGGTACTCCGGTGCAGTGGGATGTGTGCTGATTGGGCGCGTTTCCGCGCGCCGCCACCATAGGCCGGAACACCCGATAGCCTGTGAGATATCAGGTACTTGCGTGATATTGCGTGATCTGCCCGGATACGCCGGGCCTGGGTGGGCACCCGCGCCTGCAGTGTGCCGGATGCAGGTTCAGCCCATGGCCAACCGCTGCCAGATCGGTGCCCCCTACATGCCACGTTGCGTGGCTAGTGCATGCCCGCTGCATGCCCAATACATGCAAATGACCGTTGATCTGCCCGCTGCCTGCAAGATCAGCGATGCCAAGCCACGGCGGGCACAGATAGGCGTAACATAGAACGAACGTTCATAGAACATTTCCGCTTTATTGTCGCCACCATGCCGGTTCTGTCTTCACTCGGGTCAACCTCTTGCAAACCTGATTGCGGGTTCGTTTGCATGGCCCGCTATCTAATGCTGCCTGCCGCAACCCGCTCTGGTAAACGCCAGTGAAAGCGCAGAACCCCGCTGCGGCACGCACGCTGGAAGACCCGTTGTATTACCTGGCCAACTTCCGCCGCATGCTGGCATGGATCAGCGCGCGCCATGCAGACCTGCTGAACGCGGAAGAAACCGGCTTCATCGCGCGCTTTTGCGCGTTGCCCCAGGCAGCACAAGCGCTGCTGGTGCGCATGGTGATGCGCAAGGGCACGCTGTTCCGCAGCAGCAAGCTGGCGTATGCCGAAATCGGCTGCCCACACGCAGCCGCAGCGCCCTTGCTGGCGCATGGCTGGGTGGATGCGGCGCCGCTGCTGGATATCCCGCAGCTGTTCGGCCTGCTGACCAAGAGTGAGCTGCAGGCGATATTGCCTACACTGCTGCCGCGCAGTGCCGGCAAAGCAGAACTGCTGGCAGTGGCAAGCCAGCAATGGCCGGATGCACAGCACTTCGCAACCTGGTGGCCGGATACTGCGGAGCTTGTGTATGAGCTGAAACTGGATGCGCTGTGCGAGCGGCTGCGGCTGATGTTCTTCGGCAACCTGCGCCAGGATTGGTCTGATTTCGTGCTGGCGGACCTGGGTGTGTACGTGTTCGAGCCGGTGGCGATTGCGCCGGAGAGCCGTGGCTTCCAGTGCCGCGCGGATGTGGATGTGTACCTGCAGCTGGCGCGCTGCCGCGAGCAACTGGGCGACGGCGCCGAGCCGGCCGATGTACTGGCCACCTTGCAGGCGATCAATTGCAGCAACGACTGGCTGCACAGCCGCCATGCGCGGCTGCGCTTCCTGATCGGCCAGCAGCAGGAGCGCAACGGTGCACTGGCAGACGCACTGCACACCTATGCCAGCTGCCCCTACCCCGGCGCACGCTGGCGGGCCATCCGCGTGCTGGAAAAACTGCCGCAACCCGCAGCAGCCCATGCACTGGCGCAAACCGCGCTGGCGCACCCGGAAAACGATGCGGAAACCCAGCAACTGCTGCGCGCACTGCCGCGGCTGCAGCGCACACTGGGCCTGCCGCTTACCCGCACGCGCGCTGCCGATGCCACCGTGCAGCTCGCACTGAGCCTGCCGCAGCAGCCGGTGAATGTGGAGGCGGTGGTGCGCGATCACCTGCACGCCGATCACGCGCCGGTGATATATGTGGAAAACACGCTGTTCAACGCATTGCTGGGCTTGCTGTGCTGGGAGGCAATTTTCCACCCGCTGCCCGGCGCCTTCTTCCACCCGTATCACCACGGGCCGGCAGACTTGGGCAGCGCGGATTTCGTGGCGCGCCGGCAAGCCCTGTTCGATACCTGCCTGGCACGGCTGGATGACGGCAACCATGCTGCGGCGATCACCCGCACCTATCACGCCAAGCGCGGCGTGCAATCGCCGTTCGTGGCGTGGCAGGTGGTGGATGAAGCCCTGCTGGCGCTGGCACTGCGGTGCATCCCCGCTGCGCATCTCAAGGCGGTGTTTGCGCGCATGCTGCAGGATATTCCCGCCAACCGCACCGGCCTGCCCGACCTGATCCGCTTCTGGCCGGATGAGGCACGCTACCAATTGATCGAGGTAAAAGGCCCGGGCGACCGGCTGCAAGACAACCAGCGCCGCTGGCTGGCTCACTTCAGCCAGCACGATATCCCCGTGGCCGTGTGCTACCTGCGCTGGGCGGATGGCGCGTGAGCTACACCGTGGCGGTGCGCGAGCTGTGCGAGTTTGCTGCCAAGCGCGGCGATCTGGATTTGCGCTTTACGCCCTCGCCCACCGCACAGGAAGGCATGGTGGGGCACACCACGGTAACCGGGCGGCGCGGCTCGCCCTACCAGGCGGAAATCACGCTGAGCGGGCAATACCGGCACCTGCTGGTGCGTGGCCGTGCCGATGGCTACCACCCGGCGCACAACCAGCTGGAAGAAATCAAAACCTTCCGTGGTGAGCTGGCACGCATGCCGGACAACCACCGCGCACTGCACTGGGCGCAGGCCAAAATTTACGGCTGGCTGCTGTGCGCAGCGCGCGGGCTGGATGAGCTGAACGTGGCGCTGGTGTATTTCGATATCGTCAGCCAGAAGGAAACCGTGCTGCGCGAGCATTACAGCGCCACCGCGCTGCATGCGTACTTCGATGAACTGTGCAGCCATTTCATTGCTTGGGCGGATCTGCAGCTGGCGCACCGTGCTGAGCGTGATGCAGCACTGGCCACGCTGGGTTTTCCGCACGCCAGCTTCCGCCCCGGCCAGCGCGATCTGGCCGAGGCAGTGTACAAGGCCGCGCGCACCGGCCGTTGCCTGCTGGCGCAAGCGCCTACCGGCATCGGCAAAACCATGGGCACGGTGTTTCCGCTGCTGAAAGCGGCGCCGGCGCAAAAGCTGGACAAGGTGTTCTACCTGGCCGCCAAGACCTCCGGCCGCGCGCTGGCGCTGGATGCGCTGGACGCCTTGGGCCGGCATGCGCCCAACCAGGCGCTGCGCGTGCTGGAACTGATTGCGCGCGACAAGGCATGCGAGCACCCGGACAAAGCCTGCCATGGTGCATCGTGCCCGCTGGCGCAGGGTTTTTATGACCGGCTACCCGCCGCACGTGCAGCCGCGCTGGCCACCACGCCGCAATCCGTCGGCAGCGCTGCGCCACCGCCACACCCCACCGCTGCCCAGCCCATGCGCAAGCTGGACCAGACCGCCGTGCGCGATATTGCGCTGGCCCACCAGGTTTGCCCGTATTACCTGAGCCAGGAGCTGGCGCGCTGGGCGGACGTGATCATTGGCGATTACAACTATTACTTCGACAGCAGCGCCATGCTGCACGGCCTGACCGTGGCCAACCAGTGGCAGGTGGGCGTGCTGGTGGACGAAGCGCACAACCTGATCGAGCGGGCACGCGGCATGTACAGCGCCGAGCTGGACCAGCGCCTGCTCAAACGCATACGGCGCAGCGCACCGGCCGCACTGAAAAAACCGCTGGATAAAGTACAGCGCTGCTGGAGCGCGCTGACGCGCGAGCAGGAAGCGCTGTATGCGGTGCTGCCCGCGCTGCCGGACAAACTGCAGTTTGCGCTGCAGCAGCTGATCGGCGCCATCAACGATTATCTGGGCGATGAACCCGCCGGGCTGGATGCGGACCTGCAGCATTTCTACTTCGATGCCATGCAGTTCTGCCGGCTGAGCGAAACCTTTGCCGCGCATTCACTGTTCGACAGCACGCTGCTGCCCGCGCAACCGGGCAAGCCCGGTGCCGCCTCATCCGTGCTGTGCATCCGCAATGTGGTGCCTGCGCCCTTCCTCACGCCGCGCTTCGAGGCCACGCGCAGCACCGTGCTGTTTTCCGCCACGCTGAGCCCGGTGCATTTCTATGCCGATACGCTGGGCTTACCGGCCAGCACCGTGAGCATCGACGTGGCATCGCCATTCCATGCGGACCAGCTCAGCGTGCGCGTGGCGGGCGGTATCTCCACCCGCTACCGCGACCGAGCCGGTTCGGCCGAACCCATTGCAGCGTTGATCGCCACGCAATACCGCGCGCAACCGGGCAACTACCTGGCGTTTTTCAGCAGCTTCGATTACCTGCAGCAGGTGGCGAGCGCGCTGGATGAACTGCAGCCGGATATCCCGCAGTTTTCACAAAGCCGGCAGATGAGCGAGGCCGAGCGCAATGCCTTCCTGGCGCGCTTTACCGCCAGCAGCCAGGGCATCGGCTTTGCGGTGCTGGGCGGCGCGTTTGCCGAGGGAATCGACTTGCCCGGCAGCCGGCTGATCGGCGCCTTCATCGCCACGCTGGGGCTGCCGCAGCTCAACCCGGTGAACGAGCAGATCATGCAAAGAATGGAGACGATTTTTGGCAGCGGCTACGACTACACCTATCTGTACCCGGGGCTGCAGAAGGTGGTGCAGGCCGCCGGCCGGGTGATCCGCACGCAGGCGGATGAAGGCGTGGTGTACCTGATCGACGACCGCTTCCAGCGCCCGGCGGTGCGCAGCTTGCTACCCGGCTGGTGGCGGGTGGGCATGGTTTAGCCAACGTACCGTGTGCTGGCGTGTGGCCCGCCCCTCGCAGCACTTTGCAACAGGTCCGGCCAGGAAAGCGGCATGTGGAATCGCCGCCAACAAGCAGCGCGGCCGACAAAACCCAGTGAAGCGCGACCAGCGCGGCATGGCCGAGAAGGCACGCGAAACGCAGGCAGTACAAGACTACGACACGTGAGGCTAGTCGCCCACGGCTCCCCGCGCCCCAGCTAGGCACCCACGCAATGCCGTGGGCAAGGTTTTGCCAGCGGCGCTTATTCCAGCCCGATCTGCGGCTGGGTCAGGAAGCTGTACAGCGCATCCTTCCATGTCTTGATACCCTTGCCGATCACCAGCGTATGTGGCTCTTGCGCATAGTAATAGCCTTCCACGCCCTTGCTGAGCTTGCCGGTATCCCTTGGCAGATCGGGCGAGATGAACACGCTGTTGCCCACCGCCGCCTGCTGCGTGGCAATGGCCTCGCCCAGCGTGTAAGACACGATGGCATCATTGGGTGCGTGCACGATGAAGGTGGGCTTGGGCGTTTTGCTCATACGCAGGAAGGTATCCAGGCTGCCTTGCTCCATGACGCCCAGCTTGAGCGGGCCGCTGCCCAGCCCGCCTTCCAGGCTGACCACCGCCTTTACCGATCTGGCGGCAGGGTCATTGCTGGCATAGAGCGCGGTCAACCCGCCGGCGGAATGCCCGATCAGGATGCCGCCGTTCTTCACCCGCGGGCTGCTATCGAGCCAGCGCAACACTGGGCGGATATCGTTGGCGCGTTCGCGCAGCAAGGCGCGGATATAGCTATCGTCGTCGGTGCTACGCAGGCTGGCCCTGGCTTCGGCGCGTGCGCCCTCGGATTCGCCATAACCGCGGTGCAGTAGCTCCACCACGTGGAAGCCCATGCTGTAGAGCAAGGCGTGCACGTCGTCGCCCATGCCCAGGTAACGCGCATCGTGCGGCGTGTTCGGCGGCTGCGAGCCATGCAGGATCAGCGCATACGGCGCGGGCTGCGGCTGCCACCATGCCTTCACTTCCAGGTGGCTCCAGTCCAGCAGGGCATCGGTGCTCAGATCGGGGCGTTCCGCCTCGCTACGGGTCAGCCAGCGCTCGTACTGCTCGTGGCTATCGCCAGGGGGCTGCAGCGCATGGGCGGCGCTGGCTGCAAGGTTCAACACGGCAAACAACAAGATGGCGGCAATACGCATGGCAACACCAGCACGCTTGTAAGGGGCACAAGCAACCGGTTTTAGCACAGAAAATCGCGCAGGTCTTGTACAGGAATACACGCTTTGCAGCGAGTAAGATGCTACTCAGGCTTGGGCAAGCCGGGCATTTTCCGTCGCGTCAACATGCTGGCGGAAGGTTTACCCGGCGGTGCCGGGCAAGCAGCGATTCAGGCCGGCACCAGCGTGACTTCACGCCAGATGGTGCCGTCGTCGGAGATCTCGATGCGTTCAATGGCGCGGGTTGCCGTGGTATCGCCATGATCGGGCGTGATGATGTCCACGCCCATTTCGGAAATGCGCTGCGGGTGCGGGAAGTTGAAAACGATTTTTTCGTTCTCGGCATTGGCAATATGCCGCAACACTGCCGCCAGCGGGCCATGCTGATCGTCCGCATCAACCTCGCCGTGATAGCTGCCTTCCGTGAGTGCACCGGCTTTGACGTACTTGTAGTGGATAGGCATGGCATTGTCCTTGTTGGGTATACATGCTGATGGCAAGGCTGCCGGCATCGGCAGCCTGCCCGGCCGGCAACATCCCCGACCACGCCTGCCGATTTATGCTGCAGCGCATCAGCAAAGACAATGGTATTTTTGGCATGGTCAGCGGCGCCCGCTTCGCCGTTGGCAGGCGTGACCATGCCGGCCAGTGGCTTGTTTTCCCGGTGGCCAGCCCGGCATTTCAATCAAAAATATTCAGCAAAAATCAGTTTAAAGAAAGCAAACAAGGCAGAATGCCCTTTACTCAAACCGCAACCCGCTTGCCATCCGCATGATGAAACTGCAACCCGTCACCCTTGAAGGCCCCCGCGTCCACCTGGAGCCATTGCAGCACGCCCATGCCGCCGGCCTGGCTGCCGCCATCCGGGATGGCGAGCTATGGCAGATCACGCAAACCATCGTGCCGCACCCGGACGACCTGCCGGCATTCTTTGACCAGGCCAGCGCTGTGCAGGCCAGCGGCAAGGAGCTGGCCTTCGCCATCATCGACAAGGCCACCGGCGAGATTGCCGGCAGCACGCGTTTCCGCTGCTACGAACCCGCGCACAAGCGCATCGAAATCGGCTTCAGTTTTCTGGGCCGGCGCTGGCAGCGCACCTATGTAAACAGCGAGGCCAAGTACCTGCTGCTGCAACATGCATTCGATGTGCTGGGCTGCAACCGGGTGGAATTGCTGACCGACGTACTCAACACCCCATCCCGCAACGCCATTGCTCGCCTGGGCGCACGCGAGGAAGGCGTGATGCGCCAGCACATGGTGATGCGGGACGGACGGGTGCGGGATACGGTGGCGTATAGCATTGTGAAGGGGGAATGGGCTGAGGTCAGGGCGCGGCTTGAAGGGCGGGGGCTGACTGTTTCTGCGGAACCTGAGGTTTCTGATTGATTTCTCTGTCACTCGATATTACTTAAATATACCGCCCCTGATGATTGATTACTCGCTTGTGGAATAGGTCTATCACGAACGGCTCGAAAGCGTTGTAACAAGCATTGATATGTTAGCTATTTAGCGCCGGGTAAATGTGGTGTATTTTTACTTGAATATCAATAAAATAGGACATTATTCTGTGCATACCCCAATTAAAATCTTGCTCAACAATTCCATTCTGCTTGGATGTTGGTTGGGGGCTATCGGCGGTGCATCTGCCGCTACCCCTGAAACCCCGCCTGATGCAGAGCAAATTCTGGCGCTGACTCGCCAGGCGGTGAATGTGCCTGCATTTGAAAAACTCGATGGTTACGCATTGCGTGGATCGAGTACGGTCAGTTTTAAAGGCCACAGTAGCAAAGCCGATTCATTTGAGATGAAGGTGAACACCCGGGAAGGGTACTTTGTACGCCAAACCAACGGCAATGAGATCACGATCAGGCAAGGTACAGATTATGACCAGTTGTGGACCTTGATCAACGGCGGGATGCAGCAATACCCGAATGAGTATGGTCAAGGCGGTAAAATCCTGCGTCTTGTTTACAGCATGACGCCACTTAAAGACAATCCGGCAACGATGTATTTCAGCTGGGTGCGCAGTGAGCCCTGTGGTCCAACCCTGTGTGATGTGCTGAAGTTCGAGCCCAGTGGCCTGCCCAGATATGAGTTGGCATTCCGGCGCGATAATCATCTGATCTGGCAGTTTTCCATACTCGATAAGCAGGATAAAGCAGTCTATTCAGAAAATTATCTGGCCTGGAAGGCCTTGGCCGGTGCGCAGTTGCCTGCCAAATTCACGATTCATTTCCCCGATGGGGAAATGACAGCCGACACTGTGCCTTACGACGCAGGGAAACTGGCAGTTTCAGAATTTGCACCCCCAGATGCCGGGATTGGCATTTGGCGCTTTGCTGACGGCGTCAACAAAGTCGAGCTGCCTTTTATGCTGAAAAACAACCGGATCTATATCCAGACCAAAATCGACGGAAAAGGGCCGTATTCTTTGATGGTTGATACGGGGGCGACAGCGACTTTTGATAAAGGCAAAAAGGATGAGCTGGCATTAAAAGAGCATTCAAGTCTCGAAATCAGAGGTGCGGGCGAGGATGGTGAGCAAGCAGGCTTGACGAATATTGGTACGATTGACCTCGATCGTTTGCGGTTGAATTATTGGCCCGCAAGGGTGGTCGATAATGCGGCACTCTGTCTGGGGGTAAAGCTGGCCGCGCCATGCATCGGCTCGGTTGGCGGTGATTTATTAAACCGATTCGCCATTGACTTTGATTTTGACCGCAAGCTGATGACAGTATACAGGCCTGGCACACCCATTCAGTCTGCACATAAAACGCATTTGAAAGCCAGTTTGTATGGTGATCATTTTGCGATGGTGGAAGGCAAGGTGGAAGGTGCACCTGCGCGTTTTCTGCTCGATACCGGCTCGCAAGACAATCTGGCGCTCAATACCCCATATGTTGAAAATCAGCACTTGATGCAGAAACTGCGTACTACTCCGGAGGGTGTAGTCGGCTGGGGCTATGGCGGGGTGCTACGCGGGCGCAGGGCCAATCTGGGCTCGATCGCGATGGCTGATTTCGAGCTAAAAGACAAAGGCACTGCACTGGTTCAAACCAGCCAAGGCTTTCAGGCTAGCAGCGAATTCGACGGTGTTTTGGGCTTGGGGGCTCTGAAGCGCTTCAATATCACGTTGGATATTCCGGGTGGGCTGATTTATCTGGAGCAAAACAGTTTGCTGCATGAGCCCGATGAGTATTTCGTAACGGACAGGCAGTTTCGCTGATTGGGTGGTAGTACTTGCGGACATGCCCGGTTACACCTCGTTCCGTGGTCATGGCAAAGCATACTCTGAAAGCTGATTTCAGCTCACCCCGTTGATCTTCGCCCACCCTGTGGACCACTAGTTGCTTAGCGATTTCTCATGGTGGGATTGATGGGTTACCCGCGACGTCACCCTATCTTCAGTAGCAATCCGCTTTGGAGTCCGGGGTTAGTTTGTTTAATTACTCGTGCTGCCAATTGCTGGGCATACGCTGATGGCGTCAGTTCGCCCAATGCCTTCTTGGCTGCTTCTCGTTGTATTCACGCCGCCAAGCCTCAATCAGCACGCGGGCATGGACCAAGCTGGTGAATCAGTGCTCGTTCATGCATTCATCCCGCAAGCGGCCATTGAAGGATTCAACACAGGTGTTCTGGTTCGGCTTGCCCGGCTCAATTTGCCGCAGCGCCTGATTGGGCTGCATGCGGCTTCATCCTGCGGCACCAGCCGCATACCGGTTCACCACCATCCCACAAGAATACGCCGTTGACCGGATCAACCTGAGCGGCAAACCATCGCGCTGACTACCAAAAATCCCCTCCCCTGCCCCCAGCGCCGCCGGGTTCACGAACAACTGATATTCATCGACCAGATTGGCGGCCACCAGTGCCGATGCAAAGCCCACCCCGCCAAACACAATAATATCGCCGCCGGGCTGTTGCTTGAGCGTGCCCACCGCGCTGGCCAGATCGCCATTGATGACGGTAGTGCGCGGCCAGCGGGATGTGGTGAGCTGGCTGCTGGTGACCACTTTTTGCACCGCAACTATGCGCCGGGCGAATGCATAGTGCGGATCGGCGGCGAATGCGGTGGCGGCCCGCCCCCAGTGATCCAGATAGCCTTCTTCCGCCATCTTGCGGCTGAGCAAGATGCAATCGATGTCATCGAACACGGCATTGAAATCGCGCTTGAGCACATCATCCCAACGCCAGTTGTCCCCCCAGCCCCATAGCTGCCAATCCATGCCGTTGCGGGCGGCCATGAAGCCATCCACGGACATCTGCATTTGCAGGATCAGTTTTCTCATTGCTGCGCTCCTTGCCGGGTGAGCAGCACGGGCCAATGCCCACGCATGCCTCGCCCAAACCAATTGCAAAATACAACTGGTTGCAGTATTGAAAAACCGGTGCAAAACTGCAAGCAGTTTCTTGATGAGGCAAGGCATGACTGCACAGGCAAAATCCGGCTGCCCGATCAACCTGGCGCTGGAGCTGTTGGGCGACCGCTGGAGCCTGCTGATCATTCGCGACATGATGTTTGCCGGTAAGCGGCATTTCCGCGAGTTTTTGCAATCTGAAGAAGGCATTTCATCCAACATCCTGACCGAGCGGCTGGCCCGGCTGCTGGCATGCGGCATCGTCACCCGCGCGGATGATCCAGACCACAAGCAGAAAGCCATCTACAGCCTGACCGCGATGGGCATCGAGCTGCTGCCCCTGCTGGCGCAGATCGGCATCTGGGGCAACCGCCATCTGCCGGCCAGCACCGCGCATGCGGGCCCGGCAAAAGCGCTGGAGCAAGGTGGCAGCGCGCTGATCCAGGCCATGCAGGCAGAGCTGGCGCAGGCGCATTTGCAGCAAGGCGGTTGATGGCTGCAGCGGGGTTGTTGCGGCGCGCAGGCGGTTGTGGCGGTGGCGAGCTGATTGCTGCCGGGCCGGTCTTCTCCTACCCGGCGCGCCGGCTTCGTCTGATTCCAGCAGCGGAGGTGATCGCCTAAGGTGATGGCGAATACCGTAGCCGTCAACGCAAGGAGAACGCCATGCCCCGTGGAGACAAATCGTCGTATACCGACAAGCAGAAGCGCCAGGCCGAGCATATCGAAGAAGGCTATGAAGCACGCGGCGTGAGCGAAGAAGAGGCAGAGGCGCGCGCCTGGGCCACCGTCAACAAGATGACTGGTGGCGGCAAGCTCAGCGGCTCTGGTCGTGGCAAGGCGGAAAACCACGAGCCGGCCCGCAAGGGCGGCCGCATCGGCGGTGCTGCAGCGGCATCGCGCACCGCGGCAGAACGTTCTGCATCAGCCAAGAAGGCCGCAGCAACCCGCAAGCGCAATGCGGCAGCCAAGGCTGCCGGCAATGGCAGCGCCAAGCAGGCCAGCTCAGGGCGGGCTACCGATTCGGCGAGCTGACGATCCGCATCAGCCGCAAAAGCCGGCCCGGTGGTGCTGGTGGGGTTCGGCCGGTGAAGGAGGAGTCAACGAATCGCCCTCCTCCCTTGCTTATCGCCCCGATTCGGCCCACACACCGCCGCCAGCAGCGTTTTGTTGGCAGCCCTGGCGGCGCTTGATCACTGATCACGCCCTCACCAACAAGGAAACCGATCATTGCTCATCAACGCCACACAACATAGCCAGCCACCCCATAGCGTGCCGGAGGTGGATCAGCTGGTTACCCAGCATAGCCAGCCGGCGCACAAGGTTTACCCGTATGGCTTGGCCAGCAGCGGATCGCGCTTGCGGCACATTGCGCTGGGGATCGTGTTTGCCTGGTTCCTGGTGGGTGGCATTGCGCACTTCCTGCTGCCGCACACCTTTGCGCAAATCGTGCCGCCGGCGGTGCCTTGGCCTTTGGCAGCGGTTTACATCAGCGGCCTGCTGGAGCTGATCGGCGCGGCGGCACTGATACCGGCACGCAGCCGGCGCTGGGCTGGCTGGGGGCTGATGCTGTTGACCATCGCGGTTACGCCCGCCAATGTATACATGTGGCAACACGCAGAACGCTTCCCCGAAGTTGCGCCGTGGCTATTGCTGTTACGCTTGCCGTTGCAACTGGTGCTGCTGCTGGCCATTGTGGTGGGCACGCAAACCAGGAAGTGAGCGCCCCTTTGCGGGGTCTCGGCAACGGGCACCAACGCCGACCTGCGCCCATTGGTCCCATAGCCCGCTGCATCCCCGATACCGGAGCGCCGATGACCACCCCGCTACTGCCCGAAATCCAGACCGGTGAAACCGGCGGCCTGCATCGCAGCATCAATACGCTGGAAGCCGCGCTCGATTACGCGCTGATCAAGAAAGACAGCCCCAGAACGCCCAACCGCCCCACATGGCAAGCCACCTTCGATACGCTGGCACAGGCCAGCCAGCACAAGGATGCCGCTAGCCTGGTAGCGGCACATGATCAGTTGGCGGCGGCAATCGGTGAAACGCTGCGCGCTACCGGCCAGCAACCATACGCATCCTGAGCGACCGGGAAGGCAGGCTTGCGCGGTGTGCGGGCTGCAAGCAACGCCGCCACACCCATCGCCGCAGCCGTGCCCCATTCCGGCAGCCACGCGCTACAATCCGCGAGATTGCCTGCGCCCATGCGGCGCGCTACCGAGATCACCATGAAGCCCATCCTTGTTGTCACGCTGCTCGGCATCAGCCTTGCCATGCCCATCCACGCGCTGGCCGCCAAGGCAAGCAAAGCCCCGGCCACCGTCAACGTGCAATGCAAAACCAGCAAGGGGGACCTGGATATCGTGGTGGAACCCGCGTGGGCGCCACTGGGTGCCGCGCGCTTTCTGCAGATGGTGGATGACGGCTACTTCAAGCAGGTGCCGCTGTTCCGTTGCGTGAACAACTTTTTGTGCCAGCTGGGCGCGCTGCCGCCGCGCAAGGACGCCAAAAACTACAGCCCGATTGCCGACGATACCAAACAACCGGCATTGCGCAACTTCAAGCGCGGCTACCTGAGCTTTGCCGGCAGCGGCCCCAACAGCCGTGCCACGCATCTGTTCATCACGCTGGGCGACAAGATCGATTCGCTGGGCACCATGTCGTGGGAAACGCCGTTCGGCTATATCGCCCCCGCATCGCTGGGCAACACGGTTGGCCAGTTCAATACCGGCTACGGCGACATGCCGCCATGGGGCAACGGTCCGGACCCGCAAAAGATCGAAGCGCCCGATGGCGCTGCCTACCTGAAGAAAAACTTCCCGCAGCTCGACTACATCAACAGCTGCACGCGGCGCTGAGCGATGCGGATCACGACGTCATTGCTCTTGCTGGCCGTGCTCGGCCAGCCGGCGCTGGCGTGCAGGCAACTGGTGGTATTTCCCGAGCACCTGCCAGCCAACACAGCACAATCCGCTTACTACGTGGTCCGGATAGAAGAAGCATATCCGTCTCTGGCAGCACAGCAGCGCATTGAGGAACCTGAAATGGCGAGCGATATCCATGCATTGTCGATCGGCATGGCGCCGCTGCCCGCGGCAGGCTATCAAGACGCGCAGATGGAGGAGGTGGCGGCATTGCTGGGTACGGCGCCGCCGCCCACGGCGGGCTATCAATACCGAGGGGTTGTACTGGCAGCTGACAATCCGCGCATCAGCAAGGGTCAGGAGGTGTATCTCCATCTGGCCAGCGATATACAAAGCCACTGTGTATTCACGCCCATTCTTGGCCGAACCTATCTACTGGATATAATCGGGCCAGGATTGGCGGCGGGCCAGCAAACCGTGCTGGAGGTTTCACCCTATGGCTCGTTCAACCTGCCCAGCACCCATCGCAAATTCGACAGCTATGTACGCGATATCGAGCGGATGGCCGCAGCCACGGCCCCGACACCGGGCGATAGGGCCGCAGCGCCGTTCCTGATTGATCTGCCCGACAACGCATCGTTCACCCTGCCAAGCGTACTGCCGCCCGGCTAAGCGTCAATCCACCGCCGCAAACACCTGCGCCAGCCATTGCACGAATACCCGCACCCGGGCAGATAGCTGGCGGCTTTGCGGGTACAGCACCGATACCGGCATCGGTGGTGGCGGGAAATCTGCCAGCACCAGATGCAAACGCTCCGCAGCAAGATCATCCTGCACGCGGTAACGCGGCACCTGCACCAACCCCATGCCGGCAACGGCGGCGCCCGCATACAAGTCTGCCCCGGTCACGGAAACCACCCCGCCCAGTTGCACCGGCAGCACTTGCCCGGCCACGGTAAATTCCAGCGGTACTGCCTTGCCGGTGGCGCTGGAGATGTAATTGACCGCGCGGTGCCCGCCATCAGCCAGCGCCGCCGGATCAAGCGGTGTGCCGTGCGCAGCCAGATACGCCGGGCTGGCGCAGGTTACCTGCTGCAGCAAGGCGATGCGCCGGCCGACCATGGTTGAATCCTGCAAGTTGCCGGCGCGCAGCACGCAATCGATGCCTTCGCGCACCAAGTCCACCAGCCGGTCGTCCTCACTGATCTGCAGTTCGATCTGCGGATACTGCGCCAGGAAGCCGGCCAGCGCCGGCACCACGAAATGCCGCGCCAGCGTGCCCTGCAGGTTTACCCGCAACAGCCCCTTGGGCGCTGTATTGCGGAATGCACCCTCGGCCTCTTCCATATCCGCCAGCAGGCGCAGGCAGCGCTGGTAATAGGCATCGCCATCGTGCGTCAGCCGCACGGTGCGCGTGGTGCGCTCCAGCAATCGGGCACCCAGCCGGGCCTCCATACGCTTCATCAGGTTGGTAACGGTGGCGCGTGGTATCTGCAGATCATCTGCGGCCCGGGTAAAGCTGCTGCGCTCGGCAATGCGCACGAACACCTGCATTTCCTGGAAGCGATCCATGGCCTGGCCCGGCATTTATTGAAGTAAATGGAATTATATTGGCAATTTACCGCTGATTATCTGCAATACTGCATGGTTCATGCTTCGTTTCATCCATTCATCACGCAAGGACATCCCAGCATGAGCACAACAAAGCGCGTTGCCATCGTCACCGGCGCATCCCGCGGCATCGGCGCGGCCATTGCCCGCCGCCTGGCCAGCGATGGCTACGCGGTGGTCATCAATTACGCGGCCAGCGCCGCTGAAGCCGATGCACTGGTGGCCGAGCTGCAGGCACAGGGCAGCCAGGCCATTGCGGTCCGGGCGGATGTGGCCAGCACCGCTGCGGTACGCGCGCTGTTCGATGCCACCGAGCAGCAATTGGGCAAGGTGGACGTGTTGATCAACAACGCCGGCATCATGAAAACCGTGCCCCTGGCCGAAGCCGGTGATGATGCCTACGCACAGATGTTCGATATCAATGTGCGTGGCACCTTCAACACGCTGCGCGAAGCGGCCGGCCGCATGAACAATGGCGGGCGCATCGTGAATTTCTCCACCACCGCGCTGGCCCTGAACCTGCCCGGCTACGCCATCTACAACGCCACCAAGGCGGCAGTGGAATCGTTCACCCACGTGTTTGCCAAAGAGCTGCGCGGCCGCGACATCACCGTGAATGCGGTCGCCCCCGGCCCGGTAGCCACGGCCTTGTTCCTCGATGGCAAAACCGAAGAGCAGATCCAGCACTTTGCCAGGACGCCGCCGCTGCAACGGCTGGGCCAGCCGGAGGATATTGCAGCAGTGGTTTCCTTCCTGGCCGGGCCAGATGCGGGTTGGGTAAACGGCCAGATCCTGCGGGCCAATGGCGGACTGGCCTGACGGGCATAGCACTTGGGGGCAGGAAATCGCGCAGCCGATAACGGCACGTGGCGGCAGCCAGGTGCCAGCATTGGCACGGTATCGCGTTTCATCCTATGCTGACGCACCCTGTCATCCACAATGCGCCATGAAACCCGTCAAACATCACCTGCTTGCTGCACTGCTCATCGCATTGCCGCCGCGCACGGCATTGCTGCCGGATTGGATCCAGAGGCCGAGATCACGCAGAAAGGGCATCAAACGGTCAAGAAAGGCGATGATGGGAAGATGCTGATCTACAGCCGTGGAGATGAAATTCCACCCGAGCGCGTTGCCAGGTTACAGAAGGAAATTGCCCGCTTACCAAAACCGGCGCTGGTAAAAACGATGTGCCACGACTTCGTAGGCAGCCTGGAGATCGCGGCCAGACAACTGATCAGCACCGTGCGCGTGACTGTTGCCGACTATGCGGCCGACCACGCCACCATCATTTGTATTTTCAGATACCAACAGGAAAATCGAGCCCGCTGGCAGTTCTTGTACTTCAAGAAAGGTCATGACGGGCTGTATATGGTGATGCTGCGAGAACAATAAGCGCTGAAACCGCTGGTAATGCTGCATGCCAAGCAAACAGGCCAATCGGGCATGACAATGTGCTGCGTAAGTGCAGATAAACGGCATTGCCAAGAACCAGCATCGCCCCCATCATTCTCTTACACTCAATCCTGAATGGGGATGCCATGTCACTCTCCGCACTCGGCGCGGGCTTCGCCGGCATGCAGAACTACCAGCGCGCCATGGATATGTCCGCTGCGCGGGTAGCCAGTGCCAGCCAGCTGGGCGGCACCACGGCGACAGATGATCTGGCCAGCAGCATGGTGGGTACGCTGGCCGCCAAGGATGGTTTCCAGATTGCCGCCAAGGTGGTCAAGGCCGCCGACGAGATGCTGGGCACGCTGATCGATACCCACGCCTGACCACACCAGCGCGGCATTGACCCGCGCAGACGGGCCATGCCACACTGGCTGCATGACTACCGCATTCCTGAACCTGCATCACCACCACGGCTCACCCTGCTGCGCCGTGGTTTTGCTCGCTCAGCGTACTGGTTCATAGCCCCACCGGGCACACCAGCTGCAGCAATTCACAGGCGCCCATCGGCGCCTTTTTTGTTGCCTGCGAAACAGGCAAATCCACCCTTGGAGCAACAAGCATGACCATGATCAGAGGCACACAAATCTATACCGGCCCGCAGGCCGCCCGGCTACGTGATCTGGAGGCCCGCTTCCGGAGCTGCCTTCATTGAAGCTGGCGCCGAAGAAGCCATCCTGCCTGCGCTGTGGCAGCAGGATACCTTCATCAACAAGGCCGGCGGCAGCGAGATCATCGGCCAGATGTGGGCATTTGCAGACAAGAAAGGCCGCGCCTGCTGCCTGATCCCGGAGGCCACGGCCATCTTCCAGGAGCGCGCAAGCGTGTTGCTGGGCGGCGCCAGAGAGCGGCTGTTTTTCTACATTGCCCGCTGCTACCGCTACGAGCGTCCACAAGCCGGGCGCTACCGCGAATTCACCCAGTTGGGCTTTGAATACCTGGGGCCAGACCCCGCCCGTGCCAGCGCATTCAGCTTGCAGCTGTGCCAGCGCTTCATGGATACGCTGGGCGTGGATTACGAAACGGATGCGCGCACCCGGCGCGGATTGAGCTATTACCTGGGCGGTGAAGGCTTTGAAATCCGCTGCCCGGTACTGGGCGCGCAGAAGCAGGTGGCCGGCGGCGGCGCCTATGCCGAGGGCGCCGGTTTTGCCATCGGGCTGGAGCGGCTGGCATTGGCCATCGAGCATGGGCAGGCAGGCTGCGCTTGATATGGCCGGGCACTGGCCACTTTGTTGCTGCCGGTGCCGCGCATCCGGTTAAGGCAGCAACGCCGGCTTGCGGTAAATCCGTTTGAAGTGGCCCCGCTCGAAGTGGTAGATGGTGGCAGCCCGGTCATCCGGGTTGCTGTCCGGCCCGTCTTCCACGCCGATGGTCAGCAGCAGCGTGCTGTCCGGCCGGTAGCCGGGGTTGGCCTCTGCGGCAAAACCGGGTAGCGGCAAATCGAATCCGCCTGCCAATGCCATGCAGCCCACCGGGGGCCGGTACACCTTGCCGGTGATCGCATCCACCACCACAAACATGTACGCATCCATGCCGCAGCCCCACGCCACCACCGTGTAATGGCCGGCAAAATTGGGGCCAGCCGCAGCGCCAAGGCGGATGCGCGTGCGGTACATGCGGGTGAACGGGCTATCGAGCACCGGTGCGGCAATCTTGCCGGTATATAGCGGGCTGGCCGGATAGTGGGCGGGGTCTGGCACTGGCGCGGCCTTGGCGGGATCACCCCACATTGCAGCGCAGGCCATCAGCCCGCCAAGCAGCATGCTTGCCACCCGGCCATGCATGGCCGCCATTGCAAGCGCCAGCCCGCTGCGGGCAAGATGTGCTGTCGCGAATGGCGTTTGCCACGGTGATGAATCGGGCAGGAATGGGCGCATGTGCTTGCCTTGGAGGGGGCCTTCAGCTTATATCAGGCGTGAAGATCTCTTCGATTTTCACTTCGAACAAACGCGCCAGCTTGAAAGCCAGTGGCAGGCTGGGATCGTACTGGCCCGATTCGATGGAGATGACGGTTTGCCGGCTTACCCCCAGATGCGTTGCCAGGTCTTGCTGGGTAAGCTGCCGTTGCTGGCGCATTGCCTTCACGCAATTCTTCATTGCGGCACCCACAGGCCATCCAGCAGCAGTTGCCGCACATGATCGTTCAGGGTGGTTTGTGCCGGCCGGTACTGGATGCCCAGCGCCGTGCGCGCATGACGGTTGTCGAACTGCAGCGGATAGCCCACATTGCGCTTCACATAGCGGCGCGTCATGCCGATCAGCGGGGCCAAGAGCCACAGCAACGCCTTGGGCAGCTCCCGCGTGGGCAACCGGCCCGGCTTCCTGCCATCCACCGCCTGCAGCAGGCGGCTGATCTCGAGCAGGGTCAGGCTTTGCCCCACCAGCAGGTACTTGCCGGCAGGCACCGGTTGCAGCGCAGCGCGCACATGCGCCATTGCCACATCGCGCACGTCCACCACCGCCAGCGTCAGCCGTGGCACGCCGCTGCGGAAGGCGCCATCCAGAAACTGCAGCAACATGCCCACGCTGGTGGCGTCGATACGCCGCGATAGCGACGGGCCGAAAATGGCGCCGGGGTGCAGCGTGATCAGTTGCCAGCGCTGCTGCGCGGCGGCCATTCCCACCGCGCATTCCTCTGCCCGGGTCTTGGCATATGCATACGGCTGATCGCGCAGCGTGCAGCGATTGTTGTGATGGGCCTCGGTGAGCGGGCCGGCGTGGTCACACGCGTCGTTGAACAGCGTGACGATGCTGCTGGTCAGCACCACCTTGCGCACGCTGGCTACCTGGTTCACCGCTGCCAGCAATTGCCGCGTGCCCTGTACGGCCGGATCTACCAGCTGCTGCACGGGCTGCACGGTGGGTCGCAAGAAATAAGGCGATGCGGTGTGGATGACGATCTCACAGCCGTGCAGTGCTGGCAGAAAACTGCCTTCGTTCAGCAGATCGGCAACGAACAGCTGCAGCTGGCCGGGAAACGCCTGCTGCAATGCATGCAGATGCGCCAGCTTGGCGGCATCATCCAGATCACGCACGCTGCCGTGCACCTGCACACCGGCCTCCAGCAACAAACGCACGATCCACGATGCCAGATAGCCGGCAGCACCCGTTACGAGGACAGTCATTGTGCATCCTCCCGGTGGAACGGGCGATCTGCCAGCATCAAGCCGACGCCCCACAGCGCGAGTGCCGCCAGCGCTGTCCACAGCTGGTTGAACAGCGGCAACCAGCCCTGCGCCTGCAACAGTCCTACCCCCGCCGAGCCCACTGCCAGCAAGGCAAAACCCGCCATGCAGCTGCGTGCATTGATAAGCTGCTGCAGCTCATCCGCCCGGCCCAGCAGCCAGCGCGCCAGCGGCAGCAAGGCCAGCAACACCAGTAGCGCAAGCAACAGCCATGCGGCTGCGGCGCGGGTATCCGGCGGTGCAGCAATGGTTGCGGTGCACAGCGCCACCAGCAGAATGAGTGTTGCAATGATCTTGAGCAGATAGCGCGCAGAAGCCATGTTTAGCAACCTGATGTAAAGTGTGCTTTACATTAGCTGCATCTGATCAAAATGTAAAGTACACTTTACATACGATTACCCTACGGAGGTAAATTGCTGTCGTGACCACGCAGGAGCAATGCCTATCGTTACCGGCGCTACGAGCGTGCTTGCCATGGATGCAGCCTCTGCTACCATGCAAGCCAAGATGCCAGTCACGCGTTCACCATGGGCAAATTTTTTTGTCGCCCCATGCGGATATACGCGCTATAACGCCCAACCATTCAGGAACCCGATGAACTCCGTTTTCTCCCGTGCATCCTTCGTGCTGCTGCTTGCCACCATGACTGCCGGGGCTACCGCTGCAGATATGGATCCAGAAGCATTCATAAAGAAATATGGCCATCAGTATTCCCATATTGACGATGACGGCAAGTCGGGGATATATGGCCGAAATGAACAACGTCCGGCTGCACGTCTTGAAGAAATGGAAAAGAACATTACCAGGCTGCCAAACCCGCCAATTGCCCAGGAGGTTTGCGGTTTGTTGCGCAGGCCGATAGAGAGTGGCTTGAAGAAAAAATTTGGCAATGCACTGGCTATCAAGACCACTGCGACGGGTATCGATGGAAACATCGTACTTTGCGCATTTCCATATACGTGGAATAACGAAACAAAAAAACAGGTTCTCTATGCAAAAAAGACCAGTGCAGGTACTTACCTGCTTTTGCTGGTTGAATGAGTTGGCTTCGGGCAACAAGCATTTGCCACCTGTGTGCGAATCGTTTCGAGCAAAGCGCCGGCTTGCAGATCCAGCGCCCCCGTTTTACTGCCAGCCCATCATTGCATCCCGAGTAATATGCTCTGCGGTAAAGCCATTTTCATGGCATTACCGCGGAGCTCATCGCTGCGCAGCAGCGCCAGCTGCAGCAGATCGTGATACTGGTCATTCCAGTATCCGCCTTCACGCAAGCAGCCCTCAGTGGCAAAACCCAACGCTTGCGCCAGCTTCAGCGACGGCAGGTTGGCCGGATGGATCTGCGCCTCGATGCGGTTGAGCGCCATGTGCGCAAAGCCCCAGCGCAATGCAGCGCGCAACGCCTCCCGCATATAGCCCTGCCCCTGCGCGGCGGCGCCCAGCTCATAGCCCACCGTGCACTTGTGCCAGGCCCGATTCCAGTTGAACAGGCCGCAGCTGCCGATCAGGGTATCGCTCCCCAGGGGCTGTATGCCCCAGCGTGTGCCCGGATTGGGCAGCAGGCGCCAGCTGGCAAAGGTGTGCACCAGTTGCTCTGCCGCCGTAATGCCGGGCAGCGGTATCGCGCCAAACCAGCGCATCTGCGCGGCATCGCCATGGATGGCCAGCAGCGCCGGCGCATCGCTGGCAACGATCTCGCGCAGTACCAGTCTGTCGGTAAGCAGCGTGGGGAATGGCGGTGCAGTGGGCATGGTCGGCCGGGCACGGAGGGGATAGGCAAAATGTAACCAGGCGATGTGACAGCCGCATCATCGCTGCCAGCCAATATGGCGACCGCAGGCTGTGTGCTCCGGTGGCGTCCAGATCCATCAGATTGAGGCCATGCAGCGTGGGCCAGCCTGCCAGCGTGATCAGTGGCAACTGCAACGCTCAGATCGGAAAACCCGCAAAACCACTTGGCAGGATATTGCGCCAGCAGCTGGAAATCGGGCAGCGGCAGCAAATCCATTGCCCGCTCGCCATCCCATGGCGGTATCACCGCGGCAATGTCCGGATCTAGCAGAAACTGCATCAGCGCTGAGGCAAGCGCGGCAGCCGGTGCGCTGGTGGATTGATGTAGCTGGCGCAAATACGCCCCCTCCACCACGCGGAACCCACGCTGGCGCAGCGCGGCAATGGCGCAATCGAGGCGCGGATGCAAAGCCACGCGCACACCGGATGACGGTGCGGTGATGACGATCATGTCGCCCGGCACCAAGGGCGGCGGGTACTGCAAGCTCAGGCTCAGGGCAGAGCGTTCCAAAGCAATGGCGGCCACACAATGGAGCCCATCATCGGCGTCCCCGCTGCGTGAACCAGCATGATCAACGCTATCCGGAAACCACCGAGCGGAACAATGCGCCCCAATCAATCTGGTAAATGCGAGTGAAATACGCAATGCCCATCAGCGCCAGGAAAATACCACAAGCAATGCCTATCGGCTTACCCCAAGGTTTGTGAACGAATTTGTCCCCCCATACCTCATCGACCAGGTTCATTTGCTCTTTGCCGGAGGTAAAAAACCAGACTGCATAGAACACCAGATAGAGCCCCGGTATGAACATGCACAATACAGCGCCAATCAGCGCAGTCAATAATCCACGCCAGGCCGCATTGATGAAATACGCGTCCCCGATTGTCTGCGCATTTTTCAGGTACAGCATTGCCCCGAAAATCGGCGTAAAGAAAAAGCTCAACAATGCAATCTGCTTCGGAGCCCAGAAAGGCATGTTGTGGAATCTTTGATCAATCTCCGCCTGAGTTGCACGCTCCAGATACGCCACATCATTTTTTTCCATTTCTGGCTGTGGCTGTGGCTGTGGCTGCGGCTGCGGCTGCGGCTGCGGCTGCGGCTCCAGTTGTGGCTGCGGCTGCGATGATGGCGGAGAAAACTGGTCGAAATCAGTGGCAAACTGATCGAGATCAGGTGCAAATGGATCGGAATCGTGTGTCAATGTTCCCCCGATATGTGCTGGATGATTGTCCGCGAAGGCCGGATCAGGGTTTCGTGGACGCTGCCGGCGCGCTGAGCTGGATCGACTGCATGATCCGGTCCAGTTCTTTTTCCAGCGCGGGAACGGCGCCCTGCCCTTCATAGGTCATCAATAAAATGCCCCGGCTGCTACCCACCAGCAAACCAAGCAATACATGCCGGTCCGGCGCCTGATAGGCAATCAGTGCATAGGGCAAACCGCCGGGCAGATCATGGTAGGTAAAATCATGCTGCTGCTCCAACGGCGGCAATGCCTTGTTCAGCTCGGACAGATAGCTCATTGACGCCGCCATCAACCTGCCATCGGCTATTGGCCCCTGGCTGGAAAAATGGGACACCACCAATTGCCGCTGCTGATCAACATCGGCAGTTTGCCGGGTATACAGCAGTTTTTGCGCCTGCATTTCTTCAGACCACCCACCCGGCAAGGAAAAGGCATAGTTGCCCACCTTGATTTCTTGTGCAAATGCATGCGCACTGCAAATCAACAACAAGGCCGTGGAAATGATCGCGATCAGAATCTTCATGATGTTCTGGATAACAAGGATTTGAATTTTTCATGGGCGCGGAACCGGCCCAGCGCTATGCACTCGCGCAGGTTCAGACACCTGTTTTGATGCATCACTTTCAATAGACCCGGCGGCTCAGCCAACTGCGCCCATCGGCCGGCAAACTCGATGGCTTCATCCAGCGCTTCATCCGGGTGGCAGGTGGTCACGACAAATGCACCCGGCACTTCGCCAGTGTAATCCAACGCTACACAGAGCCAATCCATCGCGTCTTCCCAGGATTCACAACCCGGCCCCACTGCGTAAAAGAGTATGGGTTGGCTGGCAAAGATTTCCCGCAACAGGGGCGCGTGGACCTTTTCATATTCGCTACTGCAAATCAGCACGATACATGGCGGCTCAAGCTCGCCATGAAAGCCGGACGTTGCTGGTGCTGCCTTTACCAATGCGCAGCACCCAACAGCAATGCCAGACCAAAAAACGCCATCCAGATCGAAACCAGAATGCCGAACGCAATACCCAGTGGAGCGCCCCAGGATTTGCGCGGATAGGCTTTGCCCCATTGTTGTTGTATGAATTTTGCCTGCGGCCGGTTAGCGGCGAGGTACCAGACAATGAGGTAAATCAGCATGAAGGGCGGAAAAAACAACCCCAATACAAAGACCACGATGCTCGCAATCAGCCATCCCTTGGCGGATGCGATCTGTTGCTGATCACCGATGGCAATCCAGTTTTTCAGCGAGAGCGTAGCGCCAAAAACAGGTGAAAACAGCAGACACCAGTTGCCGACGGCGTCCGGGTTCCACAGCGCCGGCGCATTGGCGCCAGTAGCCGGTGTTTCTTCCAGGTTGGCCTGAGTGGGTTTGTAGATATTCTGATCCATGCCTGCATTCCATATTGACGGATATCTTGCCCGCAACGCGCCAGCGGCGTCAGGCAATAGGAAGCGCAAGTATCCCGCGTAGCACTGGTGTAATGCATGCCAATCAACTGGCGCTGTAGGATCGATGCAACGCATGGCCATGCGGCAGCCTCCCCACGGCGGATCGAAGCGCTGACAGGGATGCCCCAATACAAGGCGGCTTACGGCATCAGCTTTCCAGAAAGTTCACCGGCTGGAACTTGCCGCGCAGGTAGTCGCCGTGGGCGGCGAGCTTGTCGGCGTCTTCGCCGAATACATCATTGGCGATGCTGCCGATCTCGCTATCGAGCAGCGCCAGTTGCTCGATCAACAGCTGCCTGGCGGTTTTGCCGGCGCGCACCGGGTGCAGGCTGGCAAAACCGCTGGGCAATGCCACGTAATTGGCCACGGTATGCGGCAGATCACGGCGGATGGCGTTGCCCAGCTCGATGCGCGCCTGGGTGGGAAAGCCGGCTTCATCCAGCCTGGGCAGCAGATCCACCACCTTGCTGCGTATCGCGGCCAGCAAGGTGGTGGCCTCGGCAGGTAACTTGCTGCCGGCGCTGGCCAGCAGTGCATCCAGCGCATCGATCAGGCTCATGCGCTCGATCAGGCTGGCTTCAAAACGCCCGCGTGTCGGCGTGGCCAACCAGCCGAACACATAGGCGGCCACGGTCAGCGGAAACCACCATGCGGCAATCACCCCGCCAAAATACAGCGCCAGCACCACCAGTGCGCACAGGCTGCCCACGATATTGGGCATGCCGTAGAAAAACAGCGCCAGCCGGGTAGAAAGCGACAACCCTGCCATTACTGGTAGCCCCGGATTTCCTTGAACGCAGCTTTCAGGCCGGATTTGCTGCCATCGAACACGCGGCCGCCGCTGGGCTCGGTCAGCGCTTCCAGCTCGTCCCGCTTGGCTTCGCCAAACTGCACCGCAAAGATGCGGATGCGGCGCTGCTCGGGCGGAAGGCTGGCAAACCACTCGCGGAACTGGCTGATGGACAGGCCGGCATTGTTCTCGCCATCGGTCATCAGCACCAGCGAGTAAACGCGATCCGGCGCCTTGGCCTGGCGTGCCAGTGCAGCCTCGTAGCCATCGCGCACCGCGCTGTAGATGGCGGTGCCGCCCTGGGTTTGCAGCTGGTGCGCAAAGGCGCTGATATCGGCCAGCGTTTTGCCATTGGCCTGGCGATCAGTACCCAACGCCCAGCGCTGGCGGGCATGCACTTCATTGGAGAAAGTCAGCATGCTGATGTTCTCGCGCTCGCGGAAGCGGCTGAAGCGGCCAGACAGCGTGGCATCCTCGCCGGCCAGCGCCTGCAGCGCGGTGCGCAGTTGCTCGATCCGCCCGCCGGTGTTCATCGAACCGCTGATGTCCACCACGAAGGTGGAATCGGCCGGGCGGCGGAATTCGTTCAGATAGGCATCCAGCAGGCCATCCACCACCGCCAGCTTGGCCGGGAACGCCAGCTCGAAATAATCACGGCGCGGCAATACCGATGCCACCGCCGGGTTGATGGGCTGGCGGAAGGTAGCGGCGGCCATGGCTTTCTGGAATGCATCGCCCTTCAGGTAGGCCACCAGCTTGTCGTACTCGGCGCGCCTGGCCGGGTTGATCAGCATGAACGGGTAGTCTGCGGTGATCACGCCATCCTTGGGGTAGACCAGCACCAGCGGCTCGTGCAGCTTGCCGCCCTGGTTCAGCCCGTGCAGCACCGATGCGTAATTGACGATGCCATCGAGTTTGTCCTGCTCGCGCAGGTAGGCCTCGGCCAGCCAGCCGGATGATCCCGCTGTCAGGCCCTGGGCACGGGCGAACGCGGTGAGGGCTTTCTTGTCGATATCCTGTGCTTCCAGCGCGTCGCCTTTGCCGGCCACTGCGGCTGCCAGCCCCAGCACGGCGGAGAACCCGGTATTGGAGCTGGCCGGGTTAGTCATGGCAAAGCGGAAATCGCCAGTACCGGCGCGGCGGGCGATCTCTGCCCAGGTGGGCGACCTGGCCGGGTCATCCCAGCCCAGTGCCTTGGCCTTGGCGGCTTTCACCCCCAGCACCACCGGCGAGATCATGGTGCGCTCGCTGGCCTTGATGCGCTCACGCGCGGGCGGATTGAGCATCGCGTACTTGTTGTTGGCGATCCATGCAAAATCGTAGGCCACGCCGTCCTGCAATTGCTCCACCACATCCAGCGTGCCGGCGTACTTCAGCTGCACATGCAGGCCGGTGGCCTTTTCCAGATCGGGCAGCAGCGGTTCGATGTCTTTCAGTTCGGACCCGGCCAGGATGGTCAACGCGGCCGGCGCCTGTGCCGCGTCGGCGGCGGCATCGGGTGCGGCCTTGTCGCAGCCCGCCAGGGCCAGTACGCAGGCCAGGGCCAGCAGGTAACGATGCCAGTGCATGTGCATTCCTCGATCAGAGCTTTACCGGGCCACTCAGCGCATCGTTGCCGCCCAGCGCGGCCCGCACGGTTTCGCCGCGCGCGCGCTCCACGTAGGCCTCTGCCCGCTCCACCTGCAGGCGGATCAGCTCGTTGTTCTTGCCCATCACCACGATGGCGTCCGAACGGAACTTGTCCATGGCATCCATGGCGGCAAAGGTCTGGTCGAACATCGACTGCAAACGCTCCACGCCGATCAGCGGGTTGCTGGCAAATTCACCGGTCTGCTGCACGTGCGTATTGAGTGCCTTGCCGCTTTGCTCGATCAGGTCGCCCACGGTGCTGGACACCCCCTGCAGCATGTTCATCACCTCAATCTGGTTGCCGGTGGCGCGCGCCACGGTGGTGGCCACCGCCAGGGCGGACATGCCGGTGGTAGCAACGCGGCTGCAGCCGTTGGCCATTTCGCGGCCGGTTTTCTTCAGCACTTCCATCGCCAGATAGCCGTTCACGCATACCGCCATCTGCGTCTGCATGTCTGCCAGGTTCTGGCGGGCGTAGAACAGCACCTCTTGCTCCAGCGCGCGGGCGCGGTTGGGATCAGTGGCTTTCAGCCCTTCCACCTGCCCGGCCAGCCGGGTATCGAGCTCGCGCGCAAAGTGGATGGCGCTGTTGAGCTTCTGCATGCCGTCCCACAGCTTCTGCTTTACCGATTCGATCTCGGCAATGTCGCGGCTCATGTCGTCGCGCGCTGCGTATACCTGCTGCAGCGCGCTATCGAGCTGGCTGCCGGCAGACTGGAATTTGCGGAAGTAGGATTTGAGCTTGCTGCCAAACGGAATCAGCCCCAGCAGCTTGTTCTGCGACAGCAGATCGCCCTGCTTGCCCGGATTGAGTTCATCCAGCTGGTTGCGCAGCTTGCCGATGGCCTGGAAGGCGGTGGAATCCTCCACCCCTACGAAGTTGCGCTCCATGAAGCGGCCGGTCATCAGGTTGGCGGCCATGGAGATTTCTTCCCGCCCCAAATGGAACGCGGCATCCAGCTTCTGGCGGAAGCCATCGCTGTTCACATCCTCGCTGACCAGCGCATCCACAAAGCGGCTCACCTGGTCATCCACGCGTGCTTTCAGCTCGGCCGGAATGGGTGCCATCTCTGGCGCCTGCGCAGGCAACACGGCCACAACCGGCTCTGGCGCGGTCAGCACCAGGGGTTCTGGGGCGGTCAGGATTTCGCTCATCGTACTTGCTCCGGGTATCTGGGTATGGTGCTGGCAGGCGCGTTCATTGGAACTTCACCGCTATGGCTTCGATCATTTTTTCCAGCGTTTCATAGCTGGGCGGGTCGATCACATCGACCAGGCTGGCAGGGGCAAACAGCTTCTTCTGCATGAGGAAGGACTGGAAGTGGGCGGTATCCGCGCCGCGGTAGCCATATTCGGCAGCCAGCCGCTGCAGCTCGTGGTCGTTCACCAATGCCTCGCCCACGCGCACGCCCTTGGGGGTCAGCGGCACCAGCACATGCTTGGTGAACACCGTGGGCTGCGGGTAGAGCAGCACCATGTCGGCATTCAGCTGCGGCAGCTTGGACTGGTATTCCAGAAACTGTGCCTCGTACACCATCACCAGCGGCGCCTTGCCGATGCCCATGCTCACATAATCTTCAAATGGCCCGGCCGAACTGGCCTCCTGGAAGCCCTGCTTCAGGAACAGGCCGCTGGCGATGGGGAGCACCTTGCGGATTTCCTCATCCGACTGCACCACGTTGCTGTCATTGAGCAGGTACGACGCCAGCGCCAGGTACATGGCGGCAGAATTGGATTTGCGCACATCGGTACTGGAAATCAGCACCGCGCGGCCGGTGTCGTACACGCTATTGTCTTTCAGCTCGCGCCAGCGCGTGCCGCTGGCAATCATCTGCAACAGGCGTGTGAGATCGATGATGTAGTAAGCGCCTGCGCGCTGCTTGACGAGGCCATTCGCCTCCAGCACCGGCACCAGCGCGCGCCACGACGCCACCGCCATCGGTGTATAGAACGGCGTAAATACGCGGTTGGCCTTGACCGCCTGCTGCAGCTTGAGCGCCGCGGGTGCCCCGGCCGGGTGGCCGAAATCGAAGCTCTTCAGATCGGGCCGCGCCACGATCTCGCGCGAGCCGGCTTTTTCCACCACCACCGCCAGCCCCAGCCGCTTGAAAGCCGCCACCACACGCGTATCGCGGTAGAACGCTTCTTTCTCTGACCCCACCAGGCCACGCACCGTGACCACGCTATCGGCATCCGCCTGGATGCGATCATGCTGCTGCTTGTTGAACGCCGAAAAAACCAGCCCGCCCACGAGCCCGATGCCCACCAGCACAGCCAAGCCAGGACCGATGATCTTGCGTAATTCCAAACTGAGCTCCTTGTTATGCGCTGCCCGCGGCGCCGCATGGCGCAAGGTAACAAGCCGGCTGTGCGAGGGCGCGTGTTTGCAGTCCACACACTACCTTGCCGTTGCTGTTTAAGCGCGCTGTCATACGGGTGCAGGATGGGCATAGCTATAACATCGGCACATGAAGATTTCATGAATTTGAAATGTTGAGAGGAAGTGCTTACGCACAGCGAATGGGCAGAAGGCGCGCGTACAGGGGACTTCCAAAAACCTCCCCCTCTGGCATGATCTTGCCATCCACCCTCAGACCTGAACATCCACCATGCCCAGCCTGTTTGCCAACGAAGAACGCGAAGCCAAGCGCTCCAAGCTGGGCGATCCGCTCGAATCGCTCAACCAGCATGTCGATTTCACTGCACTGGCTGGCGCGGTAGATCGGGCACTGCCACGGCCGCATCGCTACTTCGGCGGTCGCCCACCGTATCCCACCGAACTGATGGTGCGGCTGCTGGTCATCCAGCAGCTCTTCAACTTGTCGGATGAACAGCGCGAATATCAGGTGCTTGACCGCAGCAGCTTCCAGCGTTTCCTGGGCATCAAGGACAGCGGCAAGGTGCCGGATCGCAATACCGTCTGGACCTTCCGCGAGAAGCTGGTTCAGGCCGGCCTGGGTGCGGCACTGTTTGATGAAGTGAACCGCCAGCTTCAAGCTCACGGTTATCTGGCCCGCTGCGGCCAGATCATCGACGCCACGCTGATGCCGGTGCCGACCCAGCGCAACGGCCGCACCGAGAACGCGCAAATCAAGCA
>NZ_WXTX01000020.1 GCF_009848685.1 Andreprevotia sp. IGB-42 | reverse complement strand
GGGCGCTTCGGCTGCTTCCGCTACTAAAGGCTCAAGCCAAGAAGAAGGCCTTCGGGCGCTTCGGCTGCTTCCGCTACTAAGGCTCAAGCCAAGAAGAAGGCTTCGGGCGCTTCGGCTGCTTCCGCTACTAAGGCTCAAGCCAAGAAGAAGGCTTCGGGCGCTTCGGCTGCTTCCGCTACTAAGGCTCAAGCCAAGAAGAAGGCTTCGGGCGCTTCGGCTGCTTCCGCTACTAAGGCTCAAGCCAAGAAGAAGGCTTCGGGCGCTTCGGCTGCTTCCGCTGCCAAGTAATCCGGCAAGCTGTAAAATTCAAAAACGGGGGCTTTGCCCCCGTTTTTGTTTTGCAAGGCACAAACCCATGCTCCGCTTCCTCGCCCTGCTGTCCGTTCTCTGCGCCGGCCTTGCCCACGCGGACGAAACCCCGGCACAGCGCAATATCCTGTTTTTCGGCCATGATGACCGCCAGTTCATCGCCGCCCCCTACCCCGCGCCATTTGCCCCGGTGGGCCAGCTGGAAACCCGCGCCGGCAACCTGTGTACCGCCACGCTGATCGCACCGGATCTCGCCATCACCGCTGCGCACTGCTTCCTGATGGAGCCGAAAAAAGGTGACGACGGCGTATGGTTCAAAACCGGCGTGCACAAGCACCGGTACACTGCGCGCTACCAGGTACTGGCGCAGGTGTTCCACCCGCGCTTCCAGAAAGGCACGTTCTTCAAGGGCAATGATCTGTACATCATGCCCGAGGCATCGCCTTACGATATGGCGTGGATCAAGCTCAAGCTGGTTGACGGCACGCCACCACCGCCAATGCCGCTATTTCGCGGCGACCGCAAGGCGCTGCAGGCCGCCATCAAGGCCGCCGGCAACACGGTGACGCAAGCCGGTTACGCGGGCGATCACGATGACGTGCTGACCACGCATCGCAATTGCAAGCTGACCGCACTGCGCCGTGACAACACCATTTTGCACCGCTGCGATACCTTGTCCGGCGATTCGGGCAGCCCCATCTGGCTCGATACGCCTACCGGCCCGCAGCTGATTGCCACGCAAAGCTCGGCACCGGACTGGTTCAAGCGCAAGACCATCGACAATATCGGCGTGTCGGTACTGCAAGCACCGCCGCGACCCTGAAAGCCGATGCATGGCGCCAGCCGGTATCGGCACGGGTTGCACGCGCATGGCTATATAGACCCGAGCGAAGTCGATAGAATGTAGCAATTGGATGCAACACCCTTAGCGGGCCGTATCATGGATATCAAAACCTATATGCAAGCCGTGGGCCGCAATGCCCGCGCCGCCAGCCGCGCAATGGCCAAGGCCGATACCGGCGCCAAGAACCGCGCGCTGAGCGCCATTGCCAGCGCCATCGAACGCGATGCCGCGCAATTGTTGGCGGCCAACGCACAGGACATGGTGCAGGCACGCGCCGATGGGCTGGAGCCAGCACTGCTGGACCGCCTGCAGCTGACCGAAAAAACCATCGCCACCATGGCCGAGGGTTTGCGCCAGATTGCCACGCTGCCGGACCCGATCGGCAATATGGGCGATTTCAAATACCAGCCGTCCGGCATCCAGGTGGGCAAGATGCGCGTGCCGCTGGGCGTGATCGGCATCATTTACGAAGCCCGTCCGAACGTGACTGCAGACGCGGCCGGCCTGTGCATCAAATCCGGCAATGCCACCATCCTGCGTGGTGGCAAGGAAGCATTCCATTGCAACCAAGCGATTGCCCGGCTGGTACAGGAAGGGCTGGAAGTCGCCGGCCTGCCGGCCACCGCAGTACAAGTGGTCGAAACACAAAACCGCGCCGCGGTGGGCGAGCTGATCACCATGACCGAGTTCGTCGATGTGATCGTGCCGCGTGGCGGCAAGGGGCTGATTGCCCGCATCGCTGCCGATGCGCGCGTGCCGGTGATCAAGCATCTGGACGGCATCTGCCACGTGTACATCGACGACGAAGCCGACCCGGACAAAGCCATCCGCATCAGCGACAACGCCAAGACCCACCGTTACTCGCCATGCAACACCATGGAAACGCTGCTGGTGAACAGCAACGTGGCCGACGTGATCCTGCCGCCGCTGGCCGACATCTACCGCAGCAAGGGCGTGGAACTGCGTGGTTGTGCCGCCACGCGCGATATCCTGCCCGATGCGGTAGCGGCAACCGAGGAAGACTGGCGCACCGAATATCTGGCGCCCATCCTCTCGATCAGGGTGGTGGATGATCTGGATGCCGCCATCGACCATATCAATACCTATGGCAGCCACCATACCGATGCCATCGTCACCGAGAATTACACCAAGGCGCGGCGCTTCTTGCGCGAGGTGGATTCGGCCAGCGTGATGGTAAATGCATCCACGCGCTTTGCCGATGGCTTCGAGTACGGGCTGGGTGCCGAGATCGGCATTTCCACCGACAAGATCCACGCGCGTGGCCCGGTTGGCCTGGAAGGGCTGACCAGTGAAAAATGGATCGTGCTGGGTGATGGCCAGGTCCGTAACTGAGCACGCCGTATCAACCACAGCGGCCCGCCCCACGGTGGGCCGTTTGTTTTGCGCGCCGCGCATCGGCATGCGGGCAGGCGCATGAACGCCATCGGCATTTACGGCGGCAGCTTCGACCCCATCCACAACGGGCACCTGACGTTTGCGCGTACGCTGCGCGATTGCTTTGCCTTGCCGCAGGTGCGCTTGATCCCCACCGGTTTGCCGCCGCACCGCCCTGCCACGCGGGTAAGCCCGCGCCAGCGCTACGACTGGGTGGTGCAGGCCATTGCCGGCGAACCGGCGCTGGTGGCGGATGACCGCGAAATACGCCGGCAAGGCTATTGCTATACCGTGGATACGCTGCAGGAGCTGCAGGGCGAGCACCCCGATGCACTGCTGGTGTGGCTGATCGGCGGTGATTCGCTGGCGCAACTGGCCAGCTGGCACAGCTGGCGCACGCTGTTGGCGCTGGGCCACCTGGTGGTTGCGGCGCGCCCCGGCTACGATTTGGCAGCATTACCCGTTGAAATTGCAGAAGAATTTGCCAAACGGCAGGTTTCTTCCACGCCGGAAGCGCTGGCTCGCGGTAAAATCAGCTTATTGCCCAGCCCGCTGCTGACGGTGTCATCGACGCTACTACGGGAAAAACTGGTGCGCGGCGACGATGTCAGCGCACTCACCCCGGTGGCCGATGCAGTGATGCAGAGCGGGCTTTATCGTTTTATGAAAGGACATACTGAATGAATGAACTGACCCAAGCCATGCGCGACGTCGCGGTTGCCGCCCTTGAAGACATCAAGGGCAAGGACATCCTGTCGCTGGATACCACCAAACTGACCGATCTGTTCGATTGCATGATCGTGGCTACCGGTGATTCCAACCGCCAGGTGCGTGCGCTGGCCAACAATGTGTCGGTCGAACTCAAGGCCAAGGGCTACGACATTGTCGGCACCGAAGGCGAAGAAGGCGGCGACTGGGTACTGGTCGATGCCGGTGAACTGGTAGTACACGTAATGCTGCCGGCAGTGCGCGATTACTACGACCTGGAACAGCTGTGGGGCGGCCAGAAGCCCACTTTCAACCCGCTTGGCAAGAGCTGGAGCGCGGTTTAAGCATGACGGCAACAGTGGTGAAAACGGCGCAAAGCCGCTTCACCACTGGTTTTACAGCGATTCAAACCGCCTATAAAACATAAAGTCATAACTACAGATTCTTTTTCTTTTATCCATTTTTTGGATACATTTGCGAAATTGAATCAATCGGCTCGCTAAGGGCCCGCATCGAGTACGCATGAACACCCTCAGTCACGCCCGCCTGACTCATCTCAAGCAACTGGAAGCAGAGTCCATCCACATCATCCGCGAAGTGGCTGCCGAATTCGATAACCCCGTCATGCTGTACTCGGTGGGCAAGGATTCCGCAGTGATGCTGCACTTGGCGAAAAAGGCGTTTGCCCCGGGCAAGCCGCCGTTTCCGCTGATGCATGTGGATACCACCTGGAAATTCCAGGAGATGTACACGCTGCGCGACAAGCAGAAGGCCGAAGGCTGGAACCTGATCACCTATGTGAACGAGGACGGCGTGAAAGCCGGCATCAATCCGTTTACCGCCGGCAGCGCCAAGCACACCGACGTGATGAAGACCGAGGGCCTGAAGCAGGCACTGAACAAGTACGGCTTCGATGCTGCATTTGGCGGTGCCCGCCGCGACGAGGAAAAGAGCCGCGCCAAAGAGCGCGTGTACTCGTTCCGCGACAAGAATCACCGCTGGGATCCGAAAAGCCAGCGCCCGGAGCTGTGGAACATCTACAACTCGCGCATCGACAAGGGTGAATCGATCCGCGTGTTCCCGCTGTCCAACTGGACCGAGCTGGACATCTGGCAATACATCTTCATGGAAAACATCGAGATCGTGCCGCTGTATTTCTCGGCACCGCGCCAGGTGGTCAACCTGAACGGCACGCTGGTGATGATCGACGACGATCGCATCCTGCAGTATCTGACGCCGGAACAGAAAGCCAGCATCGAAACCAGGTCTGTCCGCTTCCGCACGCTGGGTTGCTACCCGCTGACCGGCGCGGTGGAATCGACCGCGGCCACCCTGCCGGAAATCATCCAGGAAATGCTGCTGACCACCACCAGCGAGCGGCAGGGACGGGTGATCGACCATGATTCGTCGGGGTCGATGGAGAAGAAAAAGATGGAAGGCTATTTCTGATTCCGGGAAGCATTTGACCCCGGCACTTTGTCGGCTGCGCTGCGCGGCTCCTCACCTCAGTACTGTGTCGTCGCTGCTCGCTTGCCTTCGCGTTCCGGGGCCAAATGCTTCCCGGAATCCGCACAATTTGATATGACCGCCCCGATGGGCGGATATGAAGGACTGAACAGATGTCCCACCAATCCGATCTGATCGCCAGCGACATTCTTGGCTACCTCAAGCAGCACGAGAACAAGGACATGCTGCGCTTCATCACCTGCGGCAATGTCGACGATGGCAAATCCACGCTGATCGGGCGCTTGCTGCATGATTCCAAGCTGATCTTCGAAGACCAGCTAGCCGCTATCCAGAAAGACAGCCAGAAGTACAACACCACCGATCAGGAAATCGACCTGGCGCTGCTGGTGGACGGGCTGCAGGCGGAGCGCGAGCAGGGCATCACCATCGATGTGGCATATCGCTACTTCAGTACCGACAAGCGCAAGTTCATCATTGCCGACTGCCCGGGCCACGAGCAGTACACGCGCAATATGGCTACCGGTGCCAGCACCTGTGATCTGGCCATCATCCTGATCGACGCGCGCTACGGCGTACAGACGCAAACCCGCCGCCACAGCTATATCGTCAGCCTGCTGGGCATCAAGCATGTGCTGGTGGCGGTCAACAAGATGGACCTGATGGATTTCTCCGAAGCACGCTTCAACGAAATCAAGGCGCAGTACCTCGCTTTCGCAGAAGACCTGGCGATCCCGGATATCCGCTTCGTGCCGATCTCTGCCTTGCGCGGCGACAACGTGGTGAACGAATCCACCGCCACGCCGTGGTACGAGGGTGAAACGCTGATGCGCCTGCTGGAGAGCGTCGAGATCACCCAGCACGCGCAGCTGGATGCATTCCGCCTACCGGTGCAATACGTGAACCGCCCCAATCTGGATTTCCGTGGCTTCTGCGGCACCGTTGCTGCGGGCCATGTACTGCCTGGCGATGAAGTGGTGGCACTGCCTTCGGGCAAGAAGTCGAAAGTGAAAGCCATCGTCACCTTCGAGGGCGATCAGCCCGCGGCGTACGCCGGCCAAGCCGTCACGCTGACGCTGGAAGACGAAATCGACGTCAGCCGTGGCGATATGCTGGTGCGCGCCGGCGATGCGCAACCGGCGATCTCGCAAGCGTTCGAAGCCCACGTGGTGTGGATGAACGAAAGCCCGCTGCTGGTCGGCAAGGAATATGCGTTCAAGCTGGGTGGCAAGAGCGTATTCGGCCGCATCTCGCGCATTGCGCACCGCGTGGACGTCAACACCATGGAAAAGGTGGATGCCAGCCAGCTGAGCCTGAACGAAATCGCCCTGGTCACCGTGGAAGTGAACGCTGCGGTGGTGTTCGATAGCTACAGGCAGTGCCGTGGCACCGGTGGCTTCATCATCATCGACCGCCTGAGCAACGCCACCGCCGGCGCCGGCATGATCAACGCCAGTGCGGTATCGGCCCAGCAAGGTCAGGTGGATGAACTGAGCCGCCTGCGCGCATTCGAAGTGGAGCTCAATGCGCTGGTGCGCAAGCATTTTCCTGACTGGGAAGCCAGGGACATCAGCAAGCTGCGTTAAGCAGCACCCGTTCTGCAGAAAAAACCGCCGTTCCGGCGGTTTTTTTGTTTCAGTTCGCTGAAACTAGGACAAAATATCAGCATTCGCTGAGATCAGCCGCCACGCAGGCCAAACCGCATGTCGCCATTGGATTTGCTCCAGAACAGAATCGCCGGGCGCTCGCTCACCGTGGGCATCTACGGGCTGGGCTATGTCGGCCTGCCGCTGGCGCTGCGCTTTGCCGAAGTCGGCATCAGGGTGATCGGCTTCGACATCGATGCCCGCAAGGTCAGCATGCTGGACAGCGGCGAGAGCTATATCGAGCGCATCACGCCGGCACAGATCGCCAGCGCCCGCGCAGGGGGCTTTACCGCCACCACCGATTACAGCCGCACCGGCGAGGCCGATGCGCTGATCATCTGCGTGCCCACCCCGCTGGATGCCCACCGCGCGCCGGACCTGAGCTTCGTGATCAGCACCGTGGATGCCATCGTGCCGCACTTCCGCGCCGGGCAGCTGCTCAGCCTGGAAAGCACCACTTATCCCGGCACCACCGATGAAGAGCTGGCGCCGCGCCTGGCCGCACGTGGCTTCATTCCCGGGGAAAACTGTGCGCTGGTGTTCTCGCCGGAGCGCGAAGACCCGGGCAACCCCGATTACGGCACCAAGGACATCCCCAAGGTAGTGGGTGGCATCACGCCATCCTGCCTGGCGCTGGGCTGTGCGCTGTACCAGCTGGCAGTGAAAACCACCGTGCCGGTCAGCTCCACCCGCGTGGCCGAAATGACCAAGCTGCTGGAGAACATCCACCGCGCAGTGAATATCGGCCTCGTCAACGAAATGAAAATCGTCGCGGACAAGATGGGCATCAATATCCACGAAGTGATCCGCGCCGCCGCCACCAAGCCCTTCGGCTTCGTCCCCTACTATCCCGGCCCCGGCCTTGGCGGCCACTGCATCCCGATCGACCCGTTCTACCTGACCTGGAAAGCCAAGGAATACGGTGTGAACACGCGCTTCATCGAGCTGGCCGGCGAAGTGAACCACCAGATGCCGCACTGGGTGGTACATAAAACCCAGGCCGCGCTGAACGAACAGGGCAAAGCCGTCAAAGGCAGCCGTATCCTGGTGCTGGGCATTGCCTACAAGAAAAACATCGACGACACGCGCGAATCACCGTCGGTAGAAATCATGGACCTGCTACGGAAGATGGGTGCAGAAGTGCACTATTCGGATCCACACGTGCCGGTATTTCCGCAGATGCGGGAGTATCAGTTTGATTTGCAGTCGGTGGCACTGGATGCCGATGCGCTGGCAAGCTATGACTGCGTGGTGCTGGCGACGGATCATGACGGATTCGATTACGGCTTGATATCAGGAAGCGGCACCCCCATCATTGATACCAGAGGCCGCTATCAATCCCACGCAGAGCGCATTGTTCAGGCTTAGCGATGCCATTTCTTGATACGCCACATCAATTATTCGCTTGGATCACCCATGCTCAGAAATAGAGCGTGGGTAAGCTGGTTACCAGCGCCAATACAAAACAGGCTGCATGATCGCTATACCGCCCAAGCGGTACTGGCCAATTCGGGCTGGCTGATCTTTGACCGTGCTGGCCGCATGCTGACCAGCTTGCTGGTTGGCGTGTGGATGATCCGTTATCTCGGGCCGAGTCAATATGGGGAGCTGGCATATATTCTTGCCTGCGTTGCTTTCTTCCAGGTATTAGTCAGCCTGGGGCTCGATAGCATTGTTGTGCGTGAAGTGGCTATTGATTCAGAGCAAGCTCCCCACATACTTGGCTCCACGCTGTTTTTACGCAGTACAGCAGGTATTTTCGGCTGGCTTATCGCAATCGCCAGCATGGCAATTTTCGAATCGGGACCGCATAAAAATATATTGCTGATCTGCATTGCAGGCAGCTCGCTGGTATTTCAAGCAGCGGACAGTGTTGATCTCTGGTTTCAAAGTCAAAATCAAAGCCGGCGTACAGTGACGGTAAAATTGATTGCACACTTGGCCGCCAATGGGTTCAAGGTCGGATTGATACTTCTGCAAGCACCGCTGGTTTACTTTGCCGGAGCCGTCGCTATAGAAGCACTGCTATGTGCCTGCGGGCTTTTCTTCGCATATACTCGATTCAGGACCAGCACACCATGGTTCCATACTGCAACGAAATCGATGGCCCTTCTTTCCGAGTCGTTTCCATTCATCATCAGTGGCATATCGACCATAATCTATATGCGGATCGATCAGTTCATGATAAAACATTATCTCGGCGACACACAGCTTGGCATTTACTCTTCGATCATACTTTTATCGCAAGCGCTCAATTTCCTGCCAGCGACCATTGTCAGTTCCATTTTGCCGCACATGGCAAGAATCAGTACAACCAATGTCGTAACATACGAAAAATTTCTGATAAAAATTTTCCGATTTTTCTTTTACGGCGCATTGTTTTTTTCCCTGTGCATTTCATTTTTTTCTTCCAATATAATCTCCGCTTTCTATGGGTCAGCTTATGTATCCGGAAACGGAGTACTGGCATTGCATATTTTCTCGAATGTCTTTATCTGGCTGGGCGTAGCGCATACGATCTGGGTCGTAATCGAAAAAAAGCCGTCGATTCGTGTTTATGGAACGCTCATTGCTGCGGTTGCCAACATTATCTGCAACATTGCATTGATACCGCATCTCGGTTTGCTCGGCGCTTGCTATGCAACGATTGTTAGCCAATTCATCGCAGCAGTAGGAATAAATTTGTTCCTGGCCAAGCGTTCTTTCCAGCTTCAGTTAAGCGCCATCTTCTTCATTCCATTTCCAGCGGCACGTACACTTCATGGTTAAATATTTGATACAGTCGCGGCTTTACGGCCTTTTTTCCTTGGGAAAAAAAGCCTTGGCAAATTATGGATGGCTGCAAAGCTATACAAGCCGCTCTTCAGTAGACCGCCATGGCGATCCGGTTCCCTGGATTACCTATCCTGCAATCGATTTCCTGGACAGGCGTCTGCACCAGCACCTGGATGTATTCGAGTTTGGCTGTGGTAACAGTACCCTCTGGCTCAGCAAAAAAACCAGGGCGGTGCACAGCGTCGAGCATGATGCTGACTGGTTCCAGAAAATCAAGGCGACCTTGCCGGGAAATGCCTTTTTGCAGTATGTCCCCCTTGAATATGACGGCGATTATTGTCGTTCTGTATTGAACGGGAAATGGCATGTCATTTTTGTCGATGGCAGGGATCGCGTAAACTGCATAAAACATGCGCTCCATGCTTTGACTACAGACGGCATTGTGATCCTCGACAATTCGGATCGGAAAAACTACGGGGATGCCCTGGAAGTCCTGGCCGACAGCGGATTCAGACAACTCCCCTTCACCGGCTTGGCACCCATTACGCCCCATATATCAGAAACATCCATCTTTTATCGTGATCAAAACTGTCTTGGCCTCTAGCGTGTTTGATTGTCAAAAAGGGCGTATCATTTTCAATTGCCATACATGAAGAGACAGGCATAATCTAATGTTTCAGCAACATCTTGCACCGGTGGCCCTGTTCGTTTTTGCGAGGCCCGCACATACCAGACAAACCCTGGATGCTTTATTGGCTAACGACCTAGCCAGTAAAACGGATTTGATCGTCTATTCAGATGGTGCTCGTGCTGGTGCGGATGAAACTGCGGTGCAAGAGGTGCGTGACTTGATCCGTGCGTTGCGTGGCTTTAAAAGCGTCACCCTGATCGAGCGTCCGAGAAATTATGGTTTAGCAAGCAATATCATTTCCGGTGTCACCGAAACACTGAATCAATTCGGTCAGATCATCGTTCTCGAAGATGACCTGGTAACGAGCCCTCATTTTCTGGACTTCATGAATCAAGGTCTGGCCAAATACCGAGATAAGGAAAAAGTAGCTTCCATACATGGATACTGCTATCCGGTCAAAGACCCCATTCCTGAGCTCTTTTTCCTGCGCGGTGCAGACTGCTGGGGGTGGGCAACGTGGAGTCGGGCGTGGGATTGTTTTGAATCAAACGGTACGAAATTGCTGGCGGAATTGAAGCAACGCGACCTGATCAAAGAATTTGACAGAGGCATTTCATATCGCGTCTACTCGAAAATGCTGAAGAAGCAGATTGCGGGAAGGAACAACTCATGGGCCATTCGCTGGCATGCGTCAACTTTTTTAAATGGCATGTACACGCTTTATTCCAGAGAAAGCTTGATCAACAACATAGGCCATGATGCGAGCGGTGTACACTGCGCCCAGAATGATCACTACGGGAATCACACTCATAATTCCCGGATCATGCTGAAAGACATTGCCATCGTGGAAAATGCTGACGCGGTTTTTGCATTTCGCCGATTCTATGAATCGATACGGCCATCACTTCTGATGGCCATTCTTGGAAAATTAAAACAGATGGTTGGCATGCAATGATTGAACATATCAATATTGAAAATCAACTCGCCGCCATCATTATCCGGAGAGAATATACTACGTCGGGAATCCAGTTTTTTACGCCGGATGATTTTTCCCAACAACTCGGATATATGAATCGTCCTCGGGGCTACATCATCCCCCCGCATGTACACAACCCTGTTGTCAGGGAGGTCCAGTACACCAAGGAAGTGCTTTTCATCAAATCGGGCAAGGTCCGGGTAGATTTTTATGATGAAAAGCAGCAGTATCTGGAAAGCCGGAATTTGTATGCCGGGGATGTCATCTTATTGGCCTTTGGTGGCCATGGCTTCGAGGTGCTTGAGTCATCCGAAATCATAGAAGTCAAACAGGGGCCATATGCTGGCGAACAGGACAAGACTCGTTTTTCACCGGTACCTCACAGCCAAGTAAAGGTAGATGATGATCCCCGTTAATACCCCCCTGCTCGACGGCAACGAGAAGAAATACCTGAATGAATGTATCGATACCGGATGGATTTCGTCAGAAGGGCCATTCATTAAGAAATTCGAAGATGCGTTTGCAAAAACAGTGGGCAGACGCCATGCCATTGCGGTCTGCAACGGCTCTGTGGCTTTGGATGCGGCTGTTGTTGCGCTGGGAATTGGTCCAGGCGATGAAGTGATCCTGCCTACCTTCACCATTATTTCTTGCGCCAGTGCGATCGTACGCGCTGGCGCGTTACCGGTGCTGGTTGATAGTGATCCGGTAACCTGGAATATGGACACGCGGCAAATCGAACAAAAGATCACATCCAGGACCAAAGCAATCATGGTTGTGCATATTTATGGTTTGCCGGTAGACATGGCGGCAATTGAACGCATCGCTGCCAAACATCGGCTGCTGATTATCGAAGATGCAGCAGAAATGCATGGCCAGCGCTTTGAAGGACGGCCTTGCGGTAGCTTTGGAAATATCAGCACATTCAGTTTTTATCCAAACAAGCATATCACCACGGGGGAAGGAGGTATGCTGGTTACAGATGACGAGATATTGGCGGACCGTTGTCGCTCGTTGCGTAATTTGTGCTTCCAGCCTCAAAAGCGCTTTGTGCACGAAACGCTGGGCTGGAACATGCGGATGACCAATATGCAAGCGGCCATTGGCGTGGCCCAGCTTGAGCGGCTTGATGAGTTTGTTTTGCGAAAAAGGCAGATGGGGAATTTTTACACGCATGCGCTGCAGGGTGTCCCCGGGTTGCAACTTCCACTTGAGCGCGCAAGCTATGCCGAGAATATCTATTGGGTCTTCGGCATTGTGCTTGAGGATGATGTTTCTTTTGATGCCGAAGAAGCGATGAGGCGACTGGCAGAATTGGGCATTGGCACCCGGCCCTTTTTCTGGCCAATGCATGAGCAGCCCGTTTTCCAGGCAATGGGCCTATTTGCTGGTGAGCACTATCCCATTGCAGAAAAGCTCGCTCGTCGGGGGTTTTATATTCCAAGTGGTCTTGCCTTGCAGGAAGACCAGATGGAAACGGTTGGAGCAGGCGTGCGGGCCATGATGCAATGAGCATATTCGATCGTTATGCGCGTTATTATGATTTGCTGTACCGGGAAAAGGACTATCGCGGTGAAGCTGATTTCATCATTTCGCGCCTGAAAACCTATTTTCCTCAGGCAAGCACCATTCTCGAGCTGGGCTGCGGTACGGGTATTCACGCCCAAGTGTTAGCCGAAGCTGGCTATAAGGTTCATGGCATTGATATCAGTGCGAATATGCTGGCTGCTGCGGAGCAACGGAAGCGTGATCTGCCGCAGGAAATCAGTAATCGTCTGACTTTTTCACAGGCAGATTTGGGCAGCTTTTCAACAAGCAGAAAATTCGACATCGTATTATCCCTTTTTCATGTTTTCAGCTATCAAACCAGCAATCAAGCTTTGCATGCCGCATTTGATACTGCCAACAAGCATCTTGTAAATAACGGAATACTGGTTTTTGACTACTGGTATGGGCCTGCAGTTTTATCGATGAAACCGGAAACACGCGTCAAGCGGCTTCAGGATGGCGGCCTATCCATCATACGGATAGCCGAATCAACCATCGATTACCAGAAAAATACCGTCAACGTTCAGTACGAAATCATGATGACTGAACAGGACTCGGTGGAAGTCGTCAAAGAATCGCATCTTATGCGTTATCTATTTGCGCCAGAGGTGGAATACATGGCCAGCATGCACAACTTCTCCCTGCTCAGCCATGGCGTTCTCATGCAGGAATCAGCACCTAGCGAGAACAGTTGGGCTGCATACTCCACGTTTCGCTTGATTCCATGAAAAAATGTCTCATTGTCTTTCCGGATGACTGGATTGCTTACTCGCCATCGACCCTCAATATGGCGACGCTATTGAAAGCCCATGGCTTCGAGCCCACTATCCTCACATTCAATGGGAGGTTCAACAGCCACAACATCAGCCGTCTCTTCCGGATTGTTTTCATTGATCAAAGAAGCCCATTGTTATTGGTTTTGACAAAAACCAGGCTTTTGAACTTCTTGAAACCGCTGGTTCTTTATCGGCATATAAAGAAGCTGGATACATTTGACCATTACATTGGCATTGATTCCGCTGGCAGTCTGGCTTTGCAACTTGCAGGCATTCACAATTTTGACTATTTCTCGCTGGAAGTGAAGAAAAACATTGCATTTTTCTTGGTGGACAGCACAAACATTGCAAATGTCATTACTCAAAATAACGAACGGCTTGAAATCCAATTTCAAGAAAAATTACAGCGTGTTTTTTTTATACAAAATGCCCCCATCGCCCCTGCAGATCGCCCTGCAAAAGCATTACCTGAAAATGGAATAAAGAAATTGCTATATATCGGCAATGCCATTCCCAGCCATGGCATTCTTGATTGCATTGGCGCGCTGGAGGAGGATGACACGCTTCACCTGGAAGTCAGGGGCATCATACCGGACGTCATTCGCGAAAAAATCAATGCCAGCCCCGCCGCCAAGCGGATTACCGCAGCCGATGGCTTTGTGGAAAATTCGGATCTGATTGACTACATCCGGCAGTTCGATATCGGGTTATGTCTTTACAATGTAAAGAACAACGACCCCAATTACTTGACGTGCCCGTCGGGCAAAATGTTCAATTACATGGCCGCCGGTATACCGATGATAGGTACCCGGATACCGGGGTTAAAAATAATCGATGAGGCAGGCGCCGGAATTACCATAAAAGACAATGCACCAGCTGAAATAATAGCCGCCATCAGGAAAATCCAATCCAATTACGAAGCATACGCCTCCAACGCGTATAATGCATTTGAAAAATATGAATTTTCCAGAATGGCATCCCCATACATAGCCGCTGTCAGCCACAGCCAAGCTGAGTAACTGATCATGAAAAAAGCCCTTATCACCGGCATCACCGGTCAGGACGGATCCTATCTGGCCGAATTCCTGCTTGCCAAAGGCTATGAAGTCCATGGCATCAAGCGCCGGGCGTCGCTGTTCAATACGCAGCGTATCGACCATATCTATCAGGATCCACATGTAGAGAACCAGCGTTTCAAGCTGCACTACGGCGACCTGACCGACAGCTCCAACCTCACCCGCATCCTCGCGGAAGTGCAGCCAGACGAAGTGTACAACCTGGGCGCGCAATCGCATGTTGCGGTCAGTTTCGAATCGCCGGAATACACTGCGGATGTTGATGGCATGGGTACCTTGCGCTTGCTTGAGGCGATCCGCTTTCTGGGCCTGACTGGTAAAACCCGCTTCTATCAGGCGTCCACGTCCGAGCTGTACGGGCTGGTGCAGGAAACACCGCAGCGCGAAACCACGCCGTTTTATCCGCGCAGCCCGTATGCGGTGGCCAAGCTGTATGCGTACTGGATCACCGTCAATTACCGTGAAGCGTATGGCCTGTATGCGTGTAATGGCATCCTGTTCAACCATGAAAGCCCGCGCCGTGGTGAAACCTTCGTTACCCGCAAGATCACGCGTGGTTTGGCCAATATTGCACAGGGCCTGGAGCAATGCCTGTACTTGGGCAATCTGTCTGCACTTCGCGATTGGGGTCACGCGCGCGATTACGTAAAGATGCAGTGGCTGATGCTGCAGCAGGAAAAACCCGAGGACTTCGTGATCGCCACCGGCGTGCAATACAGCGTGCGCGATTTCGTGCTGCATGCAGCGGCAGAACTGGGTATTACGCTGGATTTCCACGGGGATGGGGCGGGAGAGTACGCGGTGATTGCTGCGATCAATGGTGATCGTGCCCCTGCCCTCTCCGTGGGTGATGTCATCGTGCGGGTAGATCCGCGCTACTATCGCCCGGCAGAAGTGGAAACCTTGCTCGGCGATGCCAGCAAGGCACGCGAGAAGCTGGGCTGGCAGGCAGAGACCACGCTGGATGAAATGGTGGCCGAAATGGTCGCGCATGATCTGGCGCAAGCCCGCCAGCACGCGCTATTGAAAGCGCATGGCTACCAGATCGACGTGGCCGGTGCCGATTAGGAGCATGCCCATGACCATCATTCCGGTCATTCTGTGTGGTGGCGCAGGGACCCGGCTATGGCCGGTATCACGCAAACTGCACCCCAAGCAATTCCTGTCCTTGCATGGTGAACACAGCCTGCTGCAACAGACTGCACAGCGCTTGCAAGGCATACCCGGCGTAGTCGCACCATTGCTGATCAGCAACCAGGATTTGCGTTTCCTGGTGGCAGAACAGCTGCGCAGTGCTGGCGTTACTACCGCGCGCATCGTGCTGGAGCCGGCTGAGCGCAATACCGCGCCAGCAGTAGCCGCCGCCGCACACCTGGCGTTGCGTCAGGATCAGGATGCGTTGCTGCTGGTGCTGCCATCCGATCACGTGATCGGGGCACCGGCGCGTTTCCGGCAATACGTGGCGCAAGCAGCAACATTGGCCCAGGATGGCAAGCTGGTCACGTTCGGCATCCGCCCTACCGAGCCGCACACCGGCTACGGTTATATCCGCCAGGGCGCAGCGCTGGCGGGGCATGAAGGCGCCCACCTGGTGTCGTCATTCGTCGAAAAACCGGATCGTGCCACCGCAGAGGCGTTCATCGCCAGCGGCGATTACCTGTGGAACAGCGGCATGTTCCTGTTCAAGGCGGCGTTGTTCCTGGAAGAACTGGCACGCCTGCAGCCGCAGATGCATCAGCATGTTGCGGATGCTGTCGTGCGCAGCCAGGAGGACCTGGATTTCCTGCGGCTCGATAGCGCGGCCTTTGCCGCCTGCCCGGCAGAATCCATCGACTATGCGGTGATGGAGCACACGCCGCATGCGGCAGTGATTGCCACCAGCGAACTGGGCTGGAACGACATCGGCTCGTGGAGCGCGCTGGCGGACGTCAGTACGCCGGATCAGCAAGGCAACGCGCTACTGGGCGACGTGTTTGCCGAAGATACGCGGAACAGCTATATCCGCAGTGAGGCACGACTGGTGGCCACCGTAGGGGTGGATGACCTGATCGTGGTGGAAACGGCCGATGCGGTGCTGGTGGCCCACAAGGCGCATGTACAGGGCATCAAGCAACTGGTTGACCGCCTGAAAAACGCCGGTCGCGGCGAAGTCTTGAACCAGCGCAAGGTGTTTCGCCCGTGGGGCAGTTACGAATCCGTCGACAGCGGCGCACGCTTCCAGGTGAAGCGCATCGTGGTCAACCCCGGGGCAGCCTTGTCGCTGCAGATGCATCACCATCGGGCCGAGCATTGGGTGGTGGTCAAAGGCACCGCCAAAGTCACCAATGGTGACAAGATCATATTGCTGAGCGAAAACCAGTCGACCTATATCCCGCTGGGCACCACGCACCGGCTGGAAAACCCTGGCAAGCTGCCGCTGGAAATCATCGAGGTACAATCGGGCAGCTATCTGGGCGAAGACGATATCGTACGCATGGATGACCAGTATGGCCGCACTCAGGACAAGCCGGCATGATGCTACCTGCGTGCTTCAAGGCCTACGACATCCGCGGCCGGGTGCCCGATGAGCTGGACGAAGCAATGGCCTATCGCATCGGGCGGGCATTCGTGGACGTGATGGCTGCACGGCGTGTTGCCGTGGGCGGCGATATCCGCCTGAGTACACCCGCCCTCAAGGCTGCGCTGATCCGGGGCCTGCAAGATGGCGGCGCGGATGTACTCGATCTGGGCATGACGGGGACCGAGGAAGTCTATTTCGCCGCTTTCCACCTGGATGTGGACGGCGGTATTGAAGTCACTGCCAGTCATAATCCCATCGATTTCAATGGCATGAAGCTGGTAGCCGGGGGGGCACGGCCGCTGGATAGCGATACCGAACTGCAGGCCATTGCGCAGCTGGTGCAGTCTGGCCAGTTTACCGCGGCAGGCCAACCCGGCACCGTGCAGGCCGTGGATTTGCTGGCGCCCTATACCGATCACCTGCTTGGCTATATCGCCACTGCACAGCTGCGGCCACTGCGCATCGTCGTCAATGCAGGCAACGGTGCCGCCGGGCAGGTGATCGATGCGCTGGAAACACGCCTTTGCGCTATGGGTGCGCCGCTGCAGTTCATCAAGCTCAACCATGCGCCGGATGGCCATTTTCCCAAAGGCATTCCCAATCCGTTGTTACCGGAAAACCGGGCCGAGACGGCAGATGCCGTGCGTGCGCATGGCGCAGACCTCGGCATTGCCTGGGATGGCGATTTTGATCGCTGCTTTTTCTTCGATGAGCAAGGCCGTTTCATCGAGGGCTATTACGTGGTCGGCCTGCTGGCCGAAGCATTCCTGCTGCAGCAGCCTGGCCAGAAAATCATTCATGACCCGCGCCTGACCTGGAACACGCTGCAACTCGTTGCCGCCGCCGGCGGCCAGGCAATCCAGAGCAAAACCGGCCACGCCTTCATCAAGGCGCGCATGCGCGAGGAAGATGCCGTGTATGGCGGCGAGATGAGCGCCCATCACTATTTCCGCGATTTTGCCTATTGCGACAGCGGAATGATTCCCTGGCTGCTGCTGGTGCAATTGCTCAGCGCGCGCGGGCTTGCGCTATCGCAACTGGTGGATGCGCGCATTGCCGCCTTCCCCTCGTCCGGCGAAATCAATCGCCAGATCGCCAATCCGACAGCAGCCATTGCCAATATCAAAGCGATCTATGCCGACCATGCGCTGCTGATGGATGAAACCGATGGCCTGAGCCTGGAATTTGCCGAATGGCGCTTCAACCTGCGCTGCAGCAATACCGAAGCACTGGTGCGCCTGAATGTGGAAAGCCGCGCCGATATCGCGCTGATGCAACAACAAACGCAAGTGCTGCTGGCCTTGCTGGATGAACACCATGACTGAAGCTGCCGCCAACAAAAAGACCGTCTTCATCGCTGGCCACCGCGGCATGGTCGGCTCTGCCATCGTGCGGCAACTGAGCGGGCAAGCGGATGTCACTCTGCTGCTGGCTGGCCGTGATGAACTCAACTTGTGCGATCAGGCAGCAGTGGAGGCATTTTTTGCCAGCCACGCCATCGACGAGGTGTATCTGGCTGCAGCCAGGGTGGGCGGCATTCAGGCCAACAACCAGTTCCCCGCTGATTTCATCCACGATAACCTGGCAATTGCATTGAACGTGATCGGTGCGGCGCACCGGCATGATGTACCCAGATTGCTGTTTCTGGGTTCAAGTTGCATTTACCCGCGGCTGGCCGAGCAGCCGATCAGCGAGGCACAGCTACTGACCGGTCATCTGGAGCCGACCAACGAGCCGTATGCGATTGCCAAGATTGCCGGCATCAAGCTGTGCGAATCCTATAACCGCCAGCATGGCCGCGATTACCGCAGCCTGATGCCGACCAATCTGTATGGCCCGGGCGACAATTTTCACCCCGAGAACAGCCATGTGATTCCAGCTTTGCTGCAGCGCTTCCATCTAGCCAGGCAACAAAGTGCACAGCGTGTGACGATCTGGGGTAGCGGTGCGCAGTTGCGCGAATTCCTGCATGTGGATGATCTGGCCATTGCGGCAGTAAATGTGATGAATCTGCCTGCAGCCACATGGCGGCGGCAGGTGACGCCGCAATGCAGCCACCTCAATGCCGGCACCGGCACCGACATCAGCATCCGCGATCTGGCTACCCTGATCGCCAAGGTGACCGGGTTCAGCGGCGAGATCGTTTTTGATGCCAGTAAACCGGATGGCGCACCGCGCAAGTTGCTGGACGTGAGCAAACTGCATTCACTCGGCATTACGCAAACGCGTGCTCTCGAAGCAGGCCTGGAGGCAACCTATCATTGGTATTGCGATCACCTTGGCACCGATATGCGCCGGTAATTGACTGCGACCCGCCCGAATGAAAATTCTTTTCCTGTGTAAACGCCGTCCACAAGGCCGTGACCTGATCAGCCGCCCTTATGGGCGTTTTTATCACCTGCCCAAAGGATTGTCAGAGCGCGGGCATGAAGTACACATGCTGCTATTGAGCTATAAGGATGACCCAGCCGTCAGCGAATTTGATGGGCTGATCCACTGGCATAGCGTATCACTGCGCCCCCGTGGACCGTTTGCGTACCTGCGTAAAGCAAAAGAACTGCTGCAAGCTGGGCAGTTCGACTGGATCGTCGGCTTTTCGGATACCTGGTATGGCATCCTCGCGCAATGCTTGGCAAAACGCTTTGGTATCCGGTCGCTGATCGATGCCTATGACAATTATGAAAGCTATATCCCATGGGCCAAGCCATTGCACTGGGCATGGCGCCGGGCATGCCGCCGGGCTGACGCACTGACAGCGGCAGGGCCGGGCTTGCTGAAGCGCATGCTGCAGGATGATCCGGCCCAAAAGGGAACGGTTATTCCCATGGCCGCCGACCCGTTCTTCAAACCAATGCAACAGGCCGAATGCCGGCAACAATTGGGCCTGCCGCCGGATATTGCCCTGATTGGTTACTGCGGCTCCCTATTTGCTAACCGCGGTGTTGGCATCTTGTTCGAGGCCATCGCCCTGTTTGAGAAGCACGGCATCGAAGTCAAACTGGTATTGACCGGGCGACGCCAACAGAACGTGAATTGGCCCGAAGCGCTCAATGGCAAAATCATCGAACTTGGTTATCTGCCAGATGCGCAGATGCCCACCGTCCTGAATGCCATGAATGCATTGCTGGTTATCAATGAAGCATCGGCGTTCGGCAACTATAGCTACCCGGCCAAGCTCTATGAGGCAATGCAATGCGGTATACCTGTGGTTGCCTCGGCGGTGGAAGGAACGAGCTGGGTACTGCGCGACCATCCGGAATGCCTCGTGACCCCGCGTGATGCCACCGCTTTGGCCATGGCAACCATCGCCACGGTGCGGGGATCTGCAAAGGTTGCATACTCGCCAACCGCAGATTGGGACCAATGTGCGGATTTGCTCTCGCAGATATTGGAAAAGACAAAACCATAAACCCGGGCGAATGCCTTGGTCATTTGTCAGGCATTACCCTCATCAGGCTTTGAATGCTTGATGATCCAGTCTTTATACGTCAGCGCAACCTGCGGCCAGTCAAATCGGCTTATTGCATCATTGCGGGCCTGCAATCTCAATGAGCCGATTGCCTCCGGGCTTTCAACCAGTTGCCGCAAGCGCTCCGATAGCGCTTGTACATCGCCTGCAGGGAAAAGGTAGCCATTGCGCTCATGGTCGATTACATCGTGCAGCGCAGGCAAATCGCTTGCCACCACGATGGCGCCACAAGACATGGCTTCCACCGCAACCAGGCCCAAACCCTCCTGATCACCCCCGCTCGCCACAACGGAGGGCATCACCACTGCCAGAGCCGCCTGATAACGCACGCGCAGCAGCTCATTGGGTTCTCGCCCCAGAAAGCGCACGCAACCGCCCAGTTGCAATTGTTGAGACTGTGCCTCCAGCGCAACGCGTTGCGGGCCATCCCCGACGATATCCAGGCCAACCCTGCAACCGCGCCGATGCAACAACTCCAGTGCCGCAAGCAGCACGTGCACCCCTTTTTTCTCAACCAGGCGGCCAACGAACAACAGACGTTGGCCAAGCTGCGGCTGGGTAGCGGGAGCGAACAACGCCGTATCAACGCCCATGGAGCGAACCAGCACCTGACCGCAGGGGTGGGCTGGAAATCGCTGCCGCAGCGCATCTACCATTGCATTGCTGACTACAGACGCGCCCTGGCTACGCATCAGAGTGAATCGCAGCAACGCATCGAACAGCGGCCCCCGCAAGCCGAACAGGTCACCACCATGTGAAGTAAGCAGTAGTGGTGTATCAGCCCGCGCGAGCATTTGCGCTACAGCCATTGCCCACCCTTGCGGGAACAGCCAATGGCTATGGACTACCTGTGGCCGCCAGCGACACAGAAACCGGTATGCAGCAAGGATTTGTGCCAGCAGGAAGAACGGTACGACCGCCAGCAACCAGGGCCGATGACGCAAATTGGGCAGCATGCCGCCAGAATAGGCAAGGCGTTGTGCGCCCTTCCATGCGTAGCGGTAGCGGTAGACGCGAACCTGGCCAACCCGGTCCCAACCCGCTTTTCCAGTCGATGCCGGCGCCAGCACGATCAACCGGAAAAAAGGTGCCAGCCGCTTGCACAATTCATACACGAATGGTGGCTCGGCATCCCCCAGTACCAGCGGAAATGTGGATGCCGAAACCAGCAAACGGGGCTTGCGCTTGCTCATTTCCGGCTATTTCTTTTGCAACTGGACGTGCATCAATGCGGTAATTTGCTCTGCAACAAGACCGATCAGGAAAATCAGCACTGCGTTGGACATCAACAATGCAGACATATTGGTAAAACGATGTTCTATGGCAAATGTATATCCATACAGGCCAAGCCCCGCCAGCAAAAACATCAGGGCGATCGGCGCGAATAACTTGATGGGCGAAAACAGCGTACCGATCTTGAAAATGATCAGCAAGAAGCGGATCCCGTCACGCGTGAGCTGGATATGGCTTTTGCCGATACGGGGCAACACGTTGATCGGCACATAGCTGACCCCATAGCCAGCGCGGAAAAAACACATGGTGCTGGTGGTGGGGTAGGAAAAACCGTTGGGTAGCAATGAAAGAAATTCGCGGAATTGCTCTGCTTTGAATGCGCGGAAGCCGGAAGTCAGATCCTCGATCCGGTGACCGACCATCCATGAAGCAAAACGGTTATAAACGCCGTTGGCAAACGAGCGGTGCATGCTGGCCTGCCCGGCGCGGTTACGCGCACCGACTACCATGTCATAGCCCTCCGCCAGACGTGCCAGCAACGCATCAATCTCTTCGGGGCGATGCTGACCATCTGCATCCATGCATACGATCACCTCGCCGCTGGCGTGGCGCACGCCAGCTTTGATCGCCGCACCGTTGCCACGGGCGTAGCTATGCTGAACCAGCTCCATGCCGTTAGCCCTGACGATTTCCGCGGTGGCATCCGTGGATCCATCATCGACAACGATAATTTCCGCCCCCGGCTGGGCAGCGCGTAGCGCCGGCAGGAAATTGAGCAGCGATGCGGCCTCGTTGCGTGCAGGGATGACGATACTCAGGTTCATAGCGTGGCTTTATTCTGCTTGGCAACGGCTTGATTGTACTTTTTTTCCATGCTGAGCAAATTCTTCCGGAACGCATAGTTCTGAGCGTCGCCGCTCGCAATGGCACTATGCGCCATCTCAAGATAGTGTTTTGCTGCGGGAAAGTCGCCGGCGTCGATCAAGGCGCTGCTGGCGATCAGGATATATTCAACCCGGTTGGAAAGACGATAAGCGTCGTCCAGATCCTTCAAGCTTGCATCCGTGTCCTTGGTGAAAGCGAAAAGCCTTGCTCTGTTAAACAGCAAATCAGCACGTGCTCCTTGGTAAGCGGGATTATCCAGTAAAGCGCCGATGAGTGTAATTAAATATTGCGGATCACTGCGAGCACAGCTTTTGTCTATTATCCAGCTCGTTGTTTGTTCGATCGTATTGGGCACCCATAAGGAATAGGGAGTACTTTTGAAACGGAAAACCAAATCCGATAATGGCGGTGCAGAAATGTTCGCGTCAAAGCAAGGTAACCCCACATAAAAAGCCCATGCGGCTACATTTTTGTCTTGCAATGCCGCCGCATGTACGATTGCCGATGCTTCCGCAATCTTGCCCTGATTAATCAACACCACTGCAGCGGCATGTTGCGCACGCTGGGAGTCAGGCTTGCGCTGCGCCCAGCTCAGTTGCAGTTTCCCTGCATCCTTCCATAGCGACGTTTCATTGGCCAACATCAAAGTCAATACGGTCACATAGGTTGGCAGTACAACTTTCCGCAAATCAATCAATCGGAAATTCTTATTAATTTCAGAGATACCGGACACCAGCAATAGCAAAATGCCGATCATGGGCACATAGTTTCGATGCTCAAAAACCAGTTCCAGATTCAAGCTGGTCGATTCGAGAGCATGCCCCAGCAAGAACCACAAACCGCCCAGTGCAAACAAAGGAAAACGGCGGCGCAACAACCAGCAGGCGATTAATGAGCCGTATATGGCAATCAAGGCAGGCAATGTCGTCCAAGGGGAAAGCAAGCTGCGCGAAATACTGAAATCGTCATAGAACAACGAAAACTGGCCAACGCGCGGAAGTACTATTTTCTGCAGATAGTCGCATAGCACGCGTGGCTCGGTCAGCAGACGTTCCCAAGCAGTGAAGTCACGATTAATGAACGATGGATTCAGTAAAGGTCGTAGCAGCGTCAGCAGCAAGGCAACGACCGCGATCCACAGCAAAGCACGCAATATCGTACGCCATTTACCGGTGCTGTCCGCATATAACGTGTATTCGATCGCAAAGAGATAAATAGGCAGCATAGCGCCGGATTCTTTGGAAAACACAGCCAGCAACTGGATGGGCAACAACAGCAGCAGTGCCTTCAAGCAGGCTTTTCGGACATGGCCAAGCGCAAGGTCGTCACGCAGTGAGAAATAAGTCACGCAACCAGCCAGCATGAACAGGCTGGCGAGGCCGGTCATGCGCTGGACGACATAAAGCGTGGTAGACACATTGATGGGATGCAGCAACCAGATGGAGCCCACCCAGATCGCCATGTTGGCGGCACTCTCACACCATGATGTACGGCGCAAGATCAGATAGCAGATACGCATCACCAGCACACCACATAGCAGATGAATCAGAAGATTCACCGCTTTGAAGTGCCCGGGGAAATCTGGCCAACTTTTGTATTGCAGGTAGAAGCTCAGCAAGCTGACAGGCCGACCGGTCGGTCCGGCCACGCCCTGCAAGGCAAAAAAGTCCAAGAACGAAGGAATGCTGAAGCCTTCCACGCGTGCGAGTACTTCGAGATTGATGCCGTCATCAAGCAGGAAACCACCAGGCATGCCTCCCATGTAAAAAAATGTGCATGCGAGTAAAGCCAAAGCTGCAAACACGTACTGCCTGGAACACATAGCCGCCCTTCACCAAAAAAATATCCGGAAAATCACCCAATAAAAAGCCGACACCTTTCGGTGTCGGCCAACTTGCAAAACCAATCTGAATAGGAATCAGATTAATTTAGTGCGACTGTTGAGCAGGACTTCGGACGAAGTTCGGCCGGCAGGTCAGTACCGCATGTCCACTTGCTGGATGCAGTTGTGAACCCGAATGAAACGGTCTTCAGCTTGATCTTGTTGTTTACGCTTTGGTTCTTGAAAGTAGCGATCAGGGTGGAACCGGAGATTGCGATCCCGTTCACATACTTGCCTGTACGAACGGAGCCAACCGGAATGGTGATGACGCCGTCATTGGAATACGCTTCAGCAACCGGTGTTTTCAGTCCGTCCAGCAATGTGAATGCTTCAGAGACTTGCGCACGGGCGGTGTAGTCTTGGTAAGCCGGGATGGCGACAGCGGCCAGGATGCCGATGATCGCAACCACGATCATCAATTCGATTAGCGTAAAACCTTGTTGCATTTTCATGTCAAATCTCCTTAGAGGGTGCGGAACAGCTCCGCGCTTGGTTGACTTAAGCAAAGCTTGTGCCAACCGAATCAAAAAAATGTTCAGCTGCAGCTCTTGGGCTTGAGCTGGCTGGCAATATTCGCACTGGCACAACTCCAAACTCCCCCGGAGCTGCTGTACGTAAAGGTGACTGACTTTGAAACTAATTGCGGACTTACGCTCGATCCCTTGAAGGTAGCGACCAAGGAAGTGCCTGCAGATACCTGAATGGTGTTCACATATTTGCCTGATCTTACAGTCCCTGCCGGGATGGTAAACACACCATTTGTTTCGTAAGCCTCAACCACTGGTGTTCTTACCCCGTCAAGCAGAGTAAATGCTTCAGATAGCTGGGCTCGGGCGGTATAGTTTTGATAAGCGGGAATCGCCACTGCTGCAAGGATACCGATGATAGCGACCACAATCATCAGTTCGATCAGCGTAAAACCTTTCTGTAGTCGCTGTGTCATATAACACCTCATCGGTATGTTTAATTACAATTACATAACTAGCACACCCCGTGCCAAGCATGAGCAAGATCAGACAATGTCGCCTCCAGTCGGCATTGAGCTCAGCTACCGCATCGTCTAGAATCTAGCGCTAGCGCCGTTGTAGCTCAGTCGGTAGAGCAACTGATTCGTAATCAGTAGGTCGAGTGTTCGATTCACTTCAACGGCACCAACGAAAAGAAAACCCGGCGTAAGCCGGGTTTTCTTTTCGTTGGTGCAGGTGACAATTTACGGCACCCAGATGACGCATATCAGTCAGCTATCATGGCACCCACTGCTGCACGCAATGCATGCGCGGGTTCACGCCAGTCACCCGCATTTTGCTGCCGGAACAATCTGGCCTGCGGATACCAGGGGCTATCATGTGTTCCGGCTTGCCATCGCCAATCCGGGGCGTGCGGCAACAACAGCCATGCTGGTTTGCCCAGTCCGCCAGCCATATGCGAAACGGCGCTGTCGATGGTGACAACCAGATCGAGGTTGGCGATCAGGCACGCGGTATCGTAGAAACTGCCCACCTCTGCCATCAAGTCGATGCGCTGCTCGGAGGAATCAGGCTCAAAATCTTCCTGGCCATACCCGAGCTGGAGATTGACAAGGGTTACCCCAGGGAACGTCAGGGCATCCGCAAGCAGTGAAAACGGGACGCTACGGACCGCCGCGGTCCAATTTTCAGGGTCGGACTGCCAAGCTACGCCGATACGTAGGCCCTTGGCGGCGGCCAACTTTACACCCCAGTTAGCAATATCTTCAGGTGCCGGGTACAGGTAAGGCGTAGAGCCTGGCAATTTCTCGATCACGATGTCCAGTCGATAAGGCAAGCTCATCATGGGGATTGCATAATCACAGCGCGAAGTCTGATCACCTTGAAGTACACTTTCCGAGATGCCCTCAGCATGAGCGAGCAATCTTTGCAACGGCTTCGTCGCTTCCACCACGACCCGCGCGCCCTGCTCATGCAAGCAGCTGGCGAACCTGATCATCTGCAGGCTGTCACCGAAACCTTGCTCGGCAACAATCCTGATGGACTTTCCGGACAAGGGCTGGCCCTCCCATTCAGGTTCGATCAATGATTCATTGATGTATTGGCCGGCTGCGCGAAAACGGCGTGCTTCATAAAGCGCAAATCCTTCCTCATACTGCCCTTTCGACAATAGCGCCAAAGACAAATTGAAATGCGCATCGGCAGAATCCGGTGCAAGCGCCGTCGCACGGCGCAGATATCCTTCGGCCGAAAAATAGTCGCCGTCAAATGCCAAAGCAACGGCAAGGTTGATCAGGCATCCAACATCACTCGGGGCAAGGGCTAGGGCACGCTCAAAAGCGGCGATACTGGCCACCAGTTGACCATCGCGCAGCAATGTTTCACCCGCCCGGCTCCAGACTGGAACACTTTTCGGCGCAAGCGCCTGCGCCTTTTCTATCCAAGCCAAAGCGCCCGGATAATCCTTGAGTTCATGCCGGAGCTGGCTCATATCGATCAGCGCGTTGGCATAATCGGGATCAGCCTCGATCGCCAACAGGAAATAAGGCTCTGCTTGGCTCAATTGCCCATCCTGCGCATAGCCTTCGCCAATCAGACAGAGTAGTTCCGGGTCACTACGGGATTGAGCGAGCAGGCGTTCGAGTAACGGCCGGGCGCCAGCGCTATCACCGCCACTTTGCAACAGCTTGGCAAGGCAACGCATTGCAACGGGCTCATCCGGGTTTGCCTGCAACAACTGCCTGTAAAGGGTACGGGCAAGCTCAAGGCACCCTTGTCGCTGCGCAACCAGTGCCTTGTGCAGCAAACTTTCGTCGTCCCGTTCTACCTCGTAGAGAGCGGCCCAGCGCTGGAATGCCACATCCAGTGCACCAGTTGCTTCACAGCAATATGCAATCTGGGAAAGTAGCCGGTGATCCGGGGTCCCAATCTGCTCCGCAGCGAGTAGTTGTGGCAGGGCGAGCGCCGGATCGTCCTTTTGCAGGTAAAGCTCTCCCAGCGCACGCCTGGCTTGGACCGATTCATCCCCAGCACGGATCGCCGCTACCTGCAGCTTGATCGCATCATCCAGCATGCCCTGCGAAGCGAGCTTGCTAGCGTAGCGGCGGCCCATCCAGCGTGCGAGAAATTTGAGCATGCCCTGCTGTCCTTGTTAGAGTGAGCGCGCGGTATTTCAACCGGTACTTCCAGCAAAGGCAACCCCCGTGTTCAGTTTCTTCGATATGCGTGCGATCAACGCACTGACGCAGCAGCTCATCAACGATTTCATCGCGGCCTATCCAGACCCGGCGGTCAAGAACAGCAAGGATGCCGGGCGGGCGATTGCCACGGTGGAAAAGCAGGTGTTGCAGTTCGTGGCAACCAAACCGCGGCTGGGTATCTATCGCAAAGCCAAGTGTGCGAATGCGGTCAAGTGGGCGCTGCAGAATGGCGGCTATCCGCAAGAAACCGTCGACGAAGTGGTCAAGCGCATCCTGTATGGCCTGTCCGACAAGATCAAGCCGACCACGCCCCAGTCAGCTCCAGCCGCAGCACCGGCTCCGGAGCAAGCAGCCATACCGGCCAGCAAAGCGGCCAGGCCGGCAAAGTCGCCAACACGGAAGAAAAAGTAGTCCGTTAAACCTGCTGCTTTCCGCCTAGCTTCAAGCCGGCATGGCGACAACACAAATAAGTGTGTGCAGTGCAGCAACGCATGTCGTATGAATACGCCCTAGAATGAAGGCACCTGCCGTTTATCCGGGTTCAATCATGCACACTGCAGTCATCCGCATCCGCCAGCATGGCGATGCTTCCGTCCTGACCTTGACCGAAGAAGCCGTCGCCGATCTGGCTGCCGATGAAGTACTGATCCGCCAGTTTGCCGCTGGCGTCAATTTCATCGATACCTACCATCGCTCCGGCCTTTATGCGCTACCGCTTCCCAGTGGGCTGGGGGTCGAAGCGGCTGGCGTGATCGAAGCCGTCGGCGCGGATGTGCATGAATTCAAGCCCGGCGACCGCGTGGCGTATGCCGGTGGCACCCCCGGCGCCTACGCCAGCCACCGCGTGATGCCGGCCAGCAGGGTGGTGCCGGTGCCGGCCCCCATCAGCGATGAAGTGGCCGCGGGTACGTTGCTGCGCGGCATGACTGCACAGTACCTGCTCAAGCGCACCTTCAAGGTGGAAAGCGGCATGACGGTATTGATCCATGCCGCCGCCGGCGGCGTGGGGCAGATCGCCTGCCAGTGGGCGCGCGCACTGGGCGCCACCGTGATCGGCACCGTGGGGAATGCCGTCAAGGCAGAACAGGCGGCAAAGTGGTGCGATCTGGTGATCGACTATAGCCAGGATGACGTCGCTGCGGCTGTGCGTGCTTTCACCGATGGCCGCGGCGTACCGGTGGTTTACGATGGGGTAGGGGCTGCCACTTTCAACGCATCGCTCGATTGCCTGGCGCCGCGCGGCATGCTGGTGAGCTTCGGGAATTCCTCCGGCGCCGTGCCGCCTTTTGCACCGGGCATCCTCGCGCAGAAGGGCTCGCTATTCTTCACCCGGCCGACGCTCGCGCATTACACGCTGAACCGGCAGGAACTCATCGACACGGCAGAAGACTATTTCACTGCGGTATCGCGCGGCGATGTCCTTGCAGAAGTACACCAACGTTACCCTTTGGCGGAGGCAGCACAAGCGCATCTTGATCTTGAAGCGCGCAAGACCACCGGTTCCACCATTTTGATTACCTGACGCCAGGATCGCCACATGGCCCTTCCGCATTTGATTTACCTGCACGGTTTCCTTTCCAGCCCGTTCTCGCAGAAAGCCCAGGACACGGCAGTCTGGATGGCCGAGCAACACCTGGCCGATTACTTCCATTGCCCGCAGTTGCCGATGGAACCGCTTGCCTGCGGAGAATTGATCCGCGAAGAAGTGGACAAACTGCGCGGCGAGCAGCTGTTCTTTATCGGTAGCTCGCTGGGGGGCTATTTCGCCGCCTGGGCGGTCGAAGAGTTCGGCGGCCGCGCCGTGCTGATCAACCCCGCCGTGCGCCCGTATGAAGAACTGGCGCGGCACGTTGGCCCGCAGCGCAATTACCAGACTGGCGAGCTCTACCAGATCGACCTGAGCTATGCCGATACGCTCAAACTGTATGAGCGCGAGATCAGCGATCCATCGCGCTACTGGTTGCTGGCACAGACCGGCGACGAAATTCTGGATTACCGGCTCGCCGTTGCCAAGTTCGCGGGCAGCCGGCAGAACATCGAAGAAGGCGGCGACCACAGCTTCCAGCATTTTCCGCGCTGGTTGCCTGCCATCTGGGAATTTGCACAGGAAACCCCATGACGCCACAAAGCGGCATCCTGCCCGACTCGTCCAGCCATGCATTGTTCGTTGCGTTCAGGCGCCGCATCGGCCGCCGCGCCGATCAGGCCAGCCGCCGCTGCCTGGCCATGCTGCCACAGCAACTGGGTGGATTGAACCAGCACGAGCTGACGCTGGGCACCATTGCCATCGGCCCGGATGCATGGAGCGAGCTGTTCGATACCCGCCCCGCCGAGCTGCGCGCCTTTCCGCGCGTTCCCGGCGCCATCCACCCTGCCCCGGCCAGCGAGATCGACGTGTTGCTGCACCTGCGCGGCGAGCGCTACGACCTGCTGCATGAGCTGGCCGACCAGTGCGTGAACCAGCTGGCCGACTGGCTGGAAGTGACCGAGAGCATTACCGGCTTCCGTTTCTATGACGGGCGCGATCTGACCGGCTTTGTGGATGGCTCTGAAAACCCGGTTGGCGACGAGAAAGCCGGGGTCGCACTGGTGGCCGATGGCGAATGGGCTGGCGGCAGCTATCTGCATATCCAGCGCTACGTGCACCGGCTGGGGCCATGGCAGAAGCTGCCGGTCAAGCAACAGGAAGCAGTAATCGGCCGCACCAAGGCCGATGACATCGAATTGCCCGATGAAGACAAGCCGCTGACCGCGCATATCAGCCGCGTGGTGATCGAGGAAAAGGGCGAAGAACTGGCGATGCTGCGCCGCTCCATGCCCTACGGCGCCCCGGGTGGCGAGCAGGGGCTGTATTTCGTCAGCTACTGCCACACGCCCACGGTATTCGAAAAGATGCTTGCCCGCATGATCGCGCCCACCACCGACGGCCGAGTGGATCACATGCTGAACTTCACCCGCGCGGTGACCGGCGCATCGCTGTTTGCGCCCAGCCAGGAAAAACTGCGCTCGCTGGCCTGAGCGGCAGGCTCACCACGGCGGCAAGCCCGACTGACCGGACGACCCGGCGATGGATGCTAGAACAAGCGCTCTGCAAACAGCGTGCGTGGAAACTCGTTCTGCCAGCCTTGCGCGGCGCTGGCTGCCAGTTGCTCGACCGGCACGCTGCAACGCGCTGCCAGCGTATCGAAATAGATGCCACGTTGCGGCAGCTGCTGGGTGATGGCTGCCGGTACGCAAAACATCGGCCGCCCCGCGAGCATTTCACCCATCTTCAGCGCGCGTTGCGGCTCCGCCGCGTAACGGACGAACAAGGGCACTTCGCCGCGATGCGCCTGCTGCTCGGGCGTGAGCTTGAGCGAGAACTGATAGCCGGCGTTGCGCTCACCGCCCAGCATGCGGAAATAACTCTGATCGAACACTCCGGCGTCAAAGAACGCCTTGGACAGTGAAGGCTTGTGATCGCCCACCAGCACGAACATGACGTCGCGTTTGCGCTTTTTCGCCTGTGCTTCGATGGTTTTGACAAAGCCCTGCAGATCACTCACTGCCTCACCCAGCCGGGCTTCATAATCACCACGGCCCCCATCAGCATCGCGCTCGATATAGGAGCCGTGCGTGCGTACGGTGACCAGGAACATGAAGGTTCGGCCATCCCGCGGCTGTTGCCGGTAGATCTGCTGTGCCTTCTGGTACATCAACCCATCATCTGGCCAGCCGGGCTTTTGCCAACGCATTTCGTCAATGAAATGCGTTTCCTGAAACCCGAACTTGGGATAGACCGCGTTGCGCTTCCAGAAGTTGGCATGGAAGTTATGCAGGCCGATGGTGCGATAGCCGCTATGCGCAAGCTTGGCCACCAGCGTGCGGGCATCATCGCGATAGGCATCGACAAAGTTCTGGTAATCAATGCCGGGCAATACCGTGGAGGGCATGCCGCTCAGGTATTCGAACTCGGCCTCTGCAGTGCCGCCACCATAGACCGGGCTGACCACCGATGATTGCTGGAAACCGCTGGCGGCCAGACGCGCCAGCGGCGTCACGAAGCGGTCATCGCGGCTGCTGAAGCACGCTTCGCACAGAATCATCACGATATCGGGCTGCACGGTGGTACCCGCCGGCACCAATGGCGCCACCGTATAGAAATCGTGCGCGCCTGGCTTGGGCACATCCACGCTTTCCGCAGTCAGGAAAAGATGCGCCAGCACCCCGTTCTGGCGGATGTTTTCCTTGAAGTTGTATGCAAGGTAGCGCGCACCTACGCCATTTTCGACGAACTCCGCCACGTATTGCTGCATGCCCGCAGGCGCGAACAGCCGCACCAGCAACAACAGCGGCAAGGTCATGCCGGCAAGCCAGCGCCAGGCATTGAAACGCGGCCGGTAATACAGCCCTGCCGCGAACGCAATTACCGTCAGGGCCGACCAGCACAGGATGGCAATACCCAGATAACTGGTCAGCGCTGCGCCTTGCGATACCGCGACCAAGTCGCGCGCCACGATGGGCTCGTCGGTCATCGCCTGCTTGACCGCATCCACACTGTTCAGCAGGCTTTCGATGCCGATCGCCGCGAAAAATGCCGCCCAGCGCTGCAGGAACATGGCAAGGAAGGCAAACAGCAATGCGGAGAAGAACAGCAACGGTGCGTAGGCGCCACCATCGGCAATGATGTGGCAACCCAGCAGCAGCAGCAGCGGTGCAAACACGCGTGGCAGCCAGGCCGGCCAGATGCTGTGCGCACGCAGCATGGTGCGCTGCACCGGGTTTGGCAAATAATGGAATGGCGCAGGGAGCGAGGCGACGCCACCTGCGGGATGAATTGGTCCAGTCATCCGGAGGAAATTAGCACGAATGGTCGCTTTTCAGCAGTGAAGCACTGACAATCGGCACGGTATGGAAAAGTGAAAAACAAAAAAGCCAGTCTTTCGACTGGCTTGTCTGCTTTTCTTTGGTGGGTCGTGCGGGACTCGAACCTGCGACCTACGGATTAAAAGTCCGCTGCTCTACCAACTGAGCTAACGACCCAAAACTATTGCTTGCGCACTAGCCTTGGAAAATGGTGGGTTGTGAGGGGCTCGAACCTTCGACCTACGGATTAAGAGTCCGCTGCTCTACCAACTGAGCTAACAACCCAAGAGAGGCGCAATAATAAAGGGCGTTAGCCGAAGCTGTCAACACCTTCTTGCACAAACAGGCAACATGTCACTGTCAACCTGCCGGCGGGCCGGTAAACTGGCACGCATCCCCCACCACTCTGGATCACGGAGCCCTTGCATGCGTTTGCTGCACACCATGTTGCGCGTTGGCAATCTTGACCGCGCCATTACCTTCTATACCGAAGTACTGGGCATGCGCCTGCTGCGCCAGCGCGAATACCCTGATGGGCGCTTTACACTGGCATTTGTAGGCTACGGTGATGAGAGCGATACCGCCGTCATCGAACTGACCCACAATTGGGACACCGGGAAATACGAGCTGGGCAATGGCTATGGCCATATCGCCATCGAGACCGATGACATCTACGCCACCTGTGAAGCGGTGCGTGCCAAGGGCGGCCGGGTAACGCGCGAGCCGGGCCCGATGAAGCATGGCACCACGGTGATCGCGTTCGTGGAAGACCCGGACGGCTACAAGATCGAATTCATCCAGCAACGCACCCAATAACCCTGCCCGAGGCCCGATGCTGAAAATCCTGCCCCCTACCCTTGTCACGCTGGCCTTGCTCCTGCTGCCAGGCCTTGCCCACGCCGCCGATCTGGATGGCGCCCGGCTGAGTCTGGCGTGGATATTGCCGTTTGCCGGCATCCTGCTTTCCATCGCCATCTTCCCGCTGGTGGCGCCGCATTTCTGGCACACGCATTTCGGCAAGATCGCCGCGCTCTGGGCGGCATTGCTGCTGGCACCGCTGGCGTGGGTATTCGGGCCAACGCTGGCGGGGCAGGTAGTTGTGCACGCGTTGCTGGCCGAGTACATCCCGTTCATCCTGCTGCTGTTTGCGTTGTATACGGTCAGTGGCGGCATCCTGGTGTGGGGCAATCTGCATGGCTCGGCCAAGCTCAATACCGGGTTGCTGGCACTGGGCACGCTGCTGGCATCGGTGATGGGCACCACGGGCGCGGCCATGCTGCTGATCCGGCCGCTGCTCAAGGCCAACGACAACCGCCAGCACAATGTGCACGTGGTGGTGTTCTTCATCTTTCTGGTGGCCAATATCGGCGGCGGCCTGACGCCGCTGGGCGATCCGCCGCTGTTCCTGGGCTTCCTGAAAGGCGTGAGCTTCTTCTGGACCGTGCAGCACATGTGGCCATCGGTGCTGTTTGCCAGCGTGGTGCTGCTGGCGGTGTTCTTCGTGATCGACAGTTATTACTTCAGGAAGGAAGGCGTATTGCCGCGTGATCCGAGCAAGGATTCACCGCTCAAGCTCTACGGCAAGCGCAATTTCTGGCTGATCGGCGCCATCGTGGCGGCGGTACTGATGTCCGGCCTGTGGAAATCCGGCGTGGAGTTCGACATGTTCGGCACGCATGTGGCGCTGGAGAGCGCAGCGCGGGATGTGCTGCTGCTGCTGATCGGCCTGTTGTCGCTGTGGATCACGCCCAAGCAGGTGCGTGCGGGCAACGAGTTCAACTGGGACCCGATCCTGGAAGTGGCCAAGCTGTTTGCCGGCATTTTCATCACCATTGCGCCAGCGATTGCCATTCTGCGTGCTGGCGAGGCCGGCCACCTGGCGGCCTTGGTCAAAACGGTGAGTACCGCCACCGGCGAACCCATCGACGTGATGTATTTCTGGATGACCGGCATCCTGTCAAGCTTCCTCGACAATGCGCCCACCTACCTGGTGTTCTTCAACCTGGCCGATGGCGACGCCACGCACCTGATGGGGCCGATGGCCTCCACGCTGCTGGCGATCTCGATGGGTGCGGTATTCATGGGCGCCAATACCTATATCGGCAATGCGCCCAACTTCATGGTGAAAGCGATTGCCGAGCAGCGCGGCATCAGGATGCCGAGCTTTTTCGGCTTCATGGCGTGGTCGGGCGCCATCCTGCTCCCGCTGTTCCTGCTGATGACGTGGGTATTTTTCTAAGCTGTCCGGCTTTGTTGCCCTGGCCAAAAAACCGCCGCTGCAAACCGGCGGTTTTTTTCATTTTTCTTTCGCCATACTTGGGGATGAACCCGATGAAATCCATACTGTCTTTTGGATAAGCTTGCGGCAGGCAGCAGTTGTGGCAGTCCCGGCGGAAGTATTCACGCCCTGCTCCGCAAGCCGGGCTTGATCTGGATCAGTATTCGGAAATACCAGCGTCCTACACTGGGTTCTAAGCAGCGCCCGGATACAGACGCCGCAGCAGCGAGGCCGGCAGCCCGCATGGCTATGCCGCCGGCCCCGGAGATCACTCAAACAACGAGGTGAAACAATGGCTCAAGCCAGCTCCAAAACCCGCAGCAAGACCCCCGCGAAGGACAGCAGCGCCAAACCGCTTTCGGCAGACCTGCTGGGCAAGATGCACGCCTACTGGCGTGCCGCCAATTATCTGTCGGTCGGGCAGATCTACCTGCTCGACAACCCGCTGCTGAAAAAGCCGCTGAAGCGCGAGCACGTGAAGCCGCGCCTGCTGGGCCACTGGGGCACCACGCCGGGCCTGAACTTCATCTACGTGCACCTGAACCGCGCCATCCGCGAGCGCCAGCAGCCGATGATCTATATCACCGGCCCCGGCCACGGTGGCCCGGGCCTGGTTGCCAACAGCTACCTGGAAGGGACCTATACCGAAACCTACCCGAACATCGACCAGTGCGAAGCGGGCATCCAGAAGCTGTTCAAGCAGTTCTCCTTCCCTGGTGGCATTCCCTCGCATGTGGCGCCGGAAACCCCCGGTTCGATGCACGAGGGTGGCGAGCTGGGCTATTCGATCTCGCACGCGTATGGCGCGGCTTTCGACAACCCGGATCAGCTGGTAGTGGCGGTGGTGGGTGACGGCGAAGCCGAAACCGGACCGCTGGCAACCAGTTGGCATTCCAACAAATTCCTCAACCCGGTGCGCGATGGCAGCGTGCTGCCGATCCTGCACCTGAACGGCTACAAGATCGCCAACCCTACCGTATTGGCCCGGCTGCCCAAGGACGAGCTGACCAAGCTGTTCGAAGGCTATGGCCATACCGTGCACTTCGTGGAAACCGGCAAGGATGTCGACGACTACGAGGCCATGCACCAGGCGTTTGCCGCCACGCTCGATACGGTGCTGGACGAGATCCGCGAAATCCGCGCCAAGGCCGCGAAGGAAGCCAAGGCCGGCAAGCCGATCACGCGCCCGCACTGGCCGATGATCATCCTGCGCTCGCCCAAGGGCTGGACCGGCCCCAAGGAAATCGACGGCAAGAAAGTGGAAGGCTACTGGCGCAGCCACCAGGTACCGTTCTCCGACATGACGCCGGAACACGTGGACGCACTGGAAAAATGGCTGGAGAGCTACAAGCCGAAGGAGCTGTTTACCGAAACCGGCGCGCTCAAGCCCGAACTGGCGGCGCTGGCTCCGGAAGGCATCCTGCGCATGAGCGCCAACCCGCATGTGCACGGGCTGGTAAGCCGCGACCTGAAAATGCCGGACTTCCGCAAGTACGCGGTCAAGCTCGACAAGCCGGGCACGGTGATTGCCGAAGCCACGCGCGTGATGGGCAAGCTGCTGCGTGACGTGATGAAAGAAAACGACGACGCGCAGAACTTCCGCATCTTCGGCCCGGACGAAACCGCATCCAACCGCTGGGCCGATGTATTCGATACCACCGGCAAGACCTGGCTGGCCGAGCACTTCCCGGAAGACACCGGCAATGACCACCTGGCCGACAATGGCCGGGTGATGGAAATCCTGTCCGAGCATACTTGCCAGGGCTGGCTGGAAGGCTACAACCTGACTGGCCGTCACGGCTTCTTCAGCTGCTACGAAGCGTTCATCCATGTCATCGATTCGATGTTCAACCAGCACGCCAAGTGGCTGAAAACTACCAAGGACATCCCGTGGCGGCGCGAGATCCCGTCGCTCAACTACCTGCTGACCAGCCATGTATGGCGCCAGGACCATAACGGCTTCAGCCACCAGGACCCGGGTTTCATCGATCACGTGGTGAACAAGAAATCCGAGGTGATCCGCGTTTACCTGCCGCCAGATGCCAACACACTGCTGTCGGTAACCGACCATTGCCTGCGCAGCCGCCACTACGTGAACGTGGTGGTGGCCGGCAAGCAGCCGGCGCTGCAGTACCTGACCATGGAGCAGGCGATCAAGCATTGCACCAAGGGCCTGGGGATCTGGGACTGGGCAAGCAACGACGAAGGTGGTGAACCGGATGTGGTGCTGGCGTGTGCTGGGGACGTGCCGACCATGGAAGCACTCGCGGCTACCGATCTGATCCGCACGCACTTCCCGGATGTGAAGATCCGCTTCGTCAACGTGGTGGACCTGATGACGCTGCAATCGAAGAGCGAGCACCCGCACGGACTGGACGATCACGAGTTCGATGCAGTGTTCACCACGGACAAACCGGTGGTATTCGCTTTCCACGGCTACCCGTGGCTGATCCACCGGCTGACCTACCGCCGCAACGGGCACAGCAACCTGCATGTGCGCGGCTATATCGAGAACGGCACCACGTCGACCCCGTTCGACATGGTGGTGATGAACCAGGTGGACCGCTACAACCTGGCCATCGACGTGATCGACCGCGTGCCCAAGCTGCAGAAGATCGGCGCCCACGTACGGCAGAAGTTCCTCGACAAGCTGATCGAGCACAAGCACTACATCAACGAGTTCGGCGACGACATGCCGGAAGTGAAAAACTGGGCGTGGCCGTTTTGAAGCCAGCCGGGCGGTGCACATTGCCCGGCCAGCGCCCTGACCCGATCATCTCGTAGTCCTCAGCCCGCCAATTGGCGGGTTTTTTTTGCCTGGCTAAAGTGGGAATGCCGCAACGGGCCGGAATACCGGAAAGGCAACGGGGCGGCCAGGGCCGCCCCGTTCATGCCAGGCGATGCCGCTCAGGCTGCGACGGGCTTGATGCAGTTCACGTAGTAAACGCCATCTTCCACCTCGACGCCGTGCGTATCGTGGGTAAAGCCGGGGAAGCGCCGGTCATACGCTTCCAGCGCCTGCAGATAGGCCAGGAAGGGGCTGTCGGCAGCACCGAAGTTCTCACCCGGCATCAGCAGCGGGATACCCGGCGGATAGGGCACCACACCGGTGGCGACGGTGCGGCCGGCCACCTGATCGAGCGGCAGCGTTTCCACGTTGCCGCGCACCAGTTGCTCGTACGCCTCCACCGGGCTGTAATCAGGCACCGGCAGTTGCGAGAAACCACGCGACATCGACTCCGTGGTTTTCAGCTCGCTCATCGCGGCGAACATGGTATCTGCCAGATCGCGCAGACCCATGCCGCGATAGCGTTGCGGGTGGGCGGCGATCAGATCGGGCAGCACTTGCTCGAGCGAGGCATTGGCATCGTAATCGCGCTTGAAATCGAGCAATGCGTTCACCAGCGTGCCCCATTTGCCCTTCGTCACGCCGATGGAGAACAGGAACAGGATGGTGAAATCGGTGGTTTTCTCGACCACGATGCCCTGCCGATCCAGGTAGGCGGTGAGCACGGTGGCGGGGATGCCCACCGGCAGCAAGCCGCCCGCCGGTGCCACGCCCGGCGTGACGATGGAGACCTTGATCGGATCGAGCATGCAGTAGCCGTCTTCGATATCGCCAAAGCCATGCCATTGCGCATTGGGCTCCAGCACCCAGCAACGCGGTTCTGCAATCAGCAGCTCTTCATCGGCCTCATGGAACGGCTTGCGGCGGCCGGTGCGGGTATCGATCACGGTTTCAGGCTGCCAGGCGTTGAAGAACCAGTCGCCCTTGTCGGCAAACTCGTTGGCAAGGCGCGCAATCATGCGGCGGAACGCCACTGCCTCGCGGATGGCATCCGTGGTGAGCGCCGGGCCGCCGGGGCCGTCCATCATGGCGGCGCTGACGTCGTTGGACGCGATGATCGCGTAGTTGGGCGACGTGGACGCATGCATCATGAACGATTCGTTGAACCGCGCATGCTCGATGGGCTTGCGGCCGTCGCGCACGTGGATGAACGACGCTTGCGACAACGCGGCCAGCAACTTGTGCGTGGACTGCGTGGCAAATACTGTGGGCTTGCTGGCATCGTGCTCGGCCGGATCGCCGTGCATTGCATGCCGGTCGCGGTAAATGGGGTTGAAGCGGGCGTAGCCATACCAGGCCTCATCGAAATGAAGCCGGTCCACGCTCTGGCCCAGCAGTTCTTCCACGCGCTTCACGTTGTAGCACAGGCCGTCGTAAGTGGAATTGGTGATGATGGCGTGCACGGGGGTGCGGTCCAACCCTTCCTTGACCAGCGGGTTTTGATCGATGGACAGGCGGATGGCCGCCGGAGTGAGGTGGCCGGGCAGGATGGGGCCGATGATGCCGTAGTGATTGCGGGACGGCACCAGGTAGGTGGGAATGGCGCCGGACATGGTCATTGAATGCTCGGCCGACTTGTGGCAGTTGCGGTCACACAGCGCGATCTGGTTGCGGGTGACGCTGGCCATCAGGATCACGCGGTTGGAGGTGGAAGAGCCATTGGTGACGTGATAGCTGCGGTGGGCGCCGAACACCCGCGCCGCGTAACGCTCGCTCTCGCCGATGGGGCCGGAATGATCGAGCAGCGAACCCAGCTCGCCCACCGAAATCGACAGGTCGGAGCGGAACAGGCTTTCGCCGAAGTATTCGAAGAAGGCACGGCCGACCGGCGATTTGAGGAAGGCGGTACCGCCGGTATGGCCGGGCGTATGCCATGAGTACTCGTACACGCGGGAGAAACGCGCCAGCGCACCGAACATCGGTGGCAGCACCGTGGCGCGGTAGCGCTCGATGGCGGCAACGATGCGCCCGCCGATGAAATCGGTGGTGTCCTCCAGCGCCCAGATGAAGTCATCGGCTTTCTGCATCGCATCGACCGGGATTTGCGCGGCGCTGGTGCGATCTGCCAGCAGGAAAATCGGCACGGTGGCATTGCGGCTGCGCAGGCCATCGAGCACATCCTGCGCGGGTGCATGATCATCGCCACCCTCCAGATCCCAATCGAGCAACAGGCACTGGATGGCGGGATCGGACGTGGCGATGGCGCGGCCATCGTCCGCAGTGGTGGCAACGATGACTTCGATCAGCCGGGCTTCCAGCTCGATGATCAGCGCCTGGATGGCGCGGCCGATGGCGGTGGGCGCATCGGCATCGCCGTGCACCAGCAACGCCCGCATACCCAGTTTGTAATGCTTTTGCTGCAAGGACATGATTCTGCTTCCTTCTAGATAAGGTGGCGCTTAGTTGGTGGCACTGGCCGGTGCGGCAGGCTCTGGCGGCAGCTCGGTCGAGGTGGTGCCCTGTTGCGTGCTGACGGGTTGCGGCGCACGTGGGTGCAGCGTCAGATCACGATGCTTGCCGACGGAAATCCAGAACATGACGATCAGCGCGCCGATGGTGATGGCCAGCGTGCCGTAGCGTATCCAGCGCGGTGCCGCGCCACCCGGATGCATGCCGGTTTCTTCCATCTCGCGCGTGCGGTTGATCGACAGCTCGTAGAAGATGATGGTGGACACCACGAAGATCAGCGACCAGCGCGTTTGCTCGCCATCCGAGCCGACCATCGCCCACAGGCTGTAGACGGCGGCAATGATGCCGACGAAGGTGTAGAAGGTGAACTGACCATCCGACATCTTCTTGTAGCCGAGTACCTTGATGGCTATCGCCGAGTAGATATACGGCAGCAAGGTCATGATCACCGCGATCGAGGCGATCTTGCCGAACTGCTCGCTGGCGGTGGGCGACATCGTGGCAAGTACCTGCACGCTCATGATGGCGGCAACGATGGCGAGGCCGGCCGAGGGCACGCCCTTGCTATTGACGCGTGCAAAGACATTGCCGAACAGGCCGTCATCCGCGGCGGCCTTGGCGGTTTGCCCCACCAGCAAGGTCCAGCCGGCCAGCGAACCCAGGCAGCCGATGGCCGCGCACAACGCGACGATATTGGCAGCGGTATTGCCCAGTGCCAGCCGTGCGGCATCGGCAAACGGTGCGCTGGAGGCGATCAGCTCCTTGTTGGGGATCATGCCCATGATGACGGTGGAGCTGAGCACGTAACACACCGCCGCCAGCAACACGCCGCCTACGGTGGCAATGGGCACGTTGCGTGCCGGATCCCTGACCACGCCGGCCGAAACGGAGGCACTTTCCACGCCGATAAAAGCCCATAGCGTGTAGTTGAGCGTGGCGCCAACGGCATCGAAGCCGGTCTTGCCCGAGACGTTCCAGCCGGCTTCGTAGATATCGCCGCTGAACCAGAACCAGCCGAACAGCGCCATGCCGAGGATGGGAAACAGCGCGAACACCGTAGTGAACGACTGCAGCTTGCCAACCACGGTGGGGCCGAGGATGTTGGCGTAGGTGAAGAACCAGATCACCGCGATCTGCGCCATGGCGGAAATCAGCGGATCCTTGAGCGCCGGGAAGAAGTGCGACAGGTAGCCGAGGCCGGCCACTGCCAAGCCGACATTCCCCACCACGTTGGCCAGCCAGTACACCAGGTTGGCCTGGTAGCCCATGTAGTTGCCGAATGCCTTGCGTGTGTATGCGTACGGCCCGCCGGATGCGGGGTCGATGGCGGACAGCTTGGCAAATACCAGCGCCAGCGCCACTGCGCCCACCACGGTGATGAACCAGCCATACAGCGCGATGCCACCGGTGGTGGCGAGGTTGGCGGGCAGCATGAATACCCCCGAACCCATCATGTTGCCGGCCACCATCAGCGTGGCGGCGACGACACCGATCTTGTTGTCTGCCATTGCGATCACTCCAGAATTGCGGAACAAGGCGCAGGCAAGCCTGCCGCCACGTGGGTGCTACAGGATGTGCAAGAGTAAGAACGTGTGAGCGGCGCAGGGACAACGCGTGATCGTGCGGCGCCGGACAGGCATGCCGGTGCCGGCAAGCAGCATGCATAACGGGTATGGATACACATCATTCCCCTCCGCAATTGGCTGCCCCGGGTTTGCACCAACGCGGTGCGGGCACAGCATGCTTACGATACTAAAGGCAATTTTTTACATACGACATAGGCAAAAACCACAATAGGGCTTGCCCAATGCTTGTAGGGCTGGCCAACACAGCATAGACAGCGCGCCATGCCCACGCCATGTATCTGCAAGTGTGATGTGTGGTGGTACGCATCACTCAGCGGCACAAGGTATTCACGGGCCGGATACTCGCAATGGGGCAAACGCGCTTAGAATCGATGCATCGCCATACAGCGGCCCCGCCATGAACGACCTAGACCTGCTTGCCCGCCTGCAAACCCTGGTACGTGCGGTAGCACGTGACGAAGTGATGCCGCGCTACCAGAAGGTAGCGGCCGGCAAGAAGCATGATGGCAGCCTGTTTACCGAAGCAGACCTCGCCAGCCAGCAGGCGCTGGCGGTGCTGCTGCCGCGCCTGGCGCCCCACCCGGTGCTGGGCGAGGAAATGACTGCGGAAGAACAGCAGGCATTGTGGGACAGCAATCCGGGCGGGCTATGGGTGGTCGATCCCATCGATGGCACCACCAATTTCGTGCACGGGCTGCCTTACTTTGCGATCTCGGTGGCGCTGATGCGCGCCGGCAAATCCACGCTGGGCGTGGTGTACGTGCCGGTACTGGATGAGTGCTTTGCCGCCGCGGCCGGACATGGCGCGTGGCTGAATGACCAACCCATCCGCAACGATGAAGCCCCTGCACACATCGCCGATGCAGTGGCAGTGGTCGAACCCAAATACCTGGGCGGCCATCTGCCCGCCCGTGTAGTCAGCACGGCGCCATTCGGCAGCCTGCGCAACTACGGCGCCTCCACCATAGACTGGTGCTATCTGGCTGCCGGGCGCTTCGACCTGATGCTGCATGGCGCGCAGCGACTATGGGATTATGCGGCCGGTGCTTTGATCGCCAGCGAAGCGGGCTGCGTGCTGGGCACGCTGCATGGCGTGGATTACTGGAGCGATACCCTCTGGTCGCGCTCGGCGGTGGCGGCGCGCAACGACGCATTGTTCGGCCCATGGCGACAATGGGTCGACCAGAACCGTTAGCGCCATTGGCAAGCAGCCACGCGCTACCCGCCCGGATGAAAAAAGCCGCTGCATATGCAGCGGCTTTTTGTTGCCATGTTGCGTGGTAGCGATCAACGAGCACGATCAGCTACCGGCGCGTTCCTCGACGATCAGCCAGCGCTCGCCGCTCTTTTCCAGCAGCAGCGTCTTGTCCGTGACATCGGACAGCAGGTCTGACTGGTAGCGCTGCTGGAATTGCGCCTGCATCAGGCCGGCACTGGCTTCACTCACCTTGATATCGCCCAGGCTGACCGAAATTGACTTGGGCACGCTCAGGCGGGCACGCCGTTCTGCCGCCCATCCAGCAGCGGTCTTGCCGACCGGCGCCCTGAAATGCGTGCTGTAGGCGGCAAGGTAGTTATCGACATCCTTCTGGCTCCATGCAGTAGCCCAGGACTGTACCGCAGCGTTGATCTGCTGCTTTTGCAGCGTTGCAGCATCCACCGGCGGCACGGGTTTCTTTTCAAGCAGCGCGATATCGGCGGCTTTCAGTTCGGCAGCAGT
>NZ_WXTX01000002.1 GCF_009848685.1 Andreprevotia sp. IGB-42 | reverse complement strand
GGTTGCACCGGAATGCGTGCAGATCGGCCTGCGCCGGCTGGTGGGGCCATACCGTGCCGAGCGCCTGCTGGTGGCCGGGCAGATGATCACGGCGCAGGAAGCACACGCAATCGGTATGGTGGACGAACTGGTGGATGCTATTCAGGTGGTGCCACGTGCCATCGAATGGCTGCAGGCGCTGCTGGCCGTGCCACGCAAAGCCATGCTGGCCACACGGGCGATTGCCCGTGCCGATATCGCTGCCGCCTACGCAGATCCGGCAGGCTTGCGGCTGGAACAGTTCGTTGAAGACTGGTTTGCGCCGGAAACACAGCAGGCGTTGCACGCGATGGTGGCGCGGGTAAAGAACAGGCGCTGAACAATAAACCGATGGCCGGCAGCGAATGCGCCTATGATCAGGCTACGTTGGTTGGCGTGTGCAATATCCGCAGCGAACCCGCCGCAGGCATCCAACCTGCAATGACGGCCCCGTCCCATGGATGGCGTCACAAGGAGTAAACATCATGGCTAAAGGTCAAGTACGCGGTAATCGCGAAGTGAAGAAGCCCAAGAAAGAAAAGGCGCCGGCAACGGCACCGGCAGGCAGCACGCTATTGCAGGGCATCAAGTCTGGCGAAGCGAACAAAGCCAAGCATTGATCTGGCCGGGGCAGTTGCCTCGCGTAATGAAAAAACCGGCCGAGGCCGGTTTTTTCATGCGCATGCGGCAGTACGGCTGCCGCATCAATGGGCAATCTGCCAGTCACCCTTGACTGGCGTGTTGTCATCCACTTCCTCGCCCAGGAAGCCGCCACTCTGGTGGGCCCATAGCCGTGCATACAGCCCGCCACGCACCAGCAACTCCGCATGGCTGCCCTCTTCGACGATCACGCCCTTGTCGAGCACGATCAAGCGGTCCATTGCGGCGATGGTCGATAGCCGGTGCGCAATCGCCACCACGGTTTTGCCTTCCATCAACGTATACAGGCTGCTCTGGATGGCCGCTTCCACTTCGGAGTCGAGCGCGCTGGTTGCTTCATCCAGCAACAGGATGGGCGCGTCCTTGAGCATCACGCGCGCAATGGCCACGCGCTGGCGTTGCCCGCCAGAGAGCTTCACCCCCCGTTCGCCCACATGTGCATCGTAGCCATTGCGCCCCTTCGGGTCGGTCAGCGACTGGATGAACTCATGGGCCTCGGCACGGCGCGCGGCGGCGATCATGTCGGCATCGCTGGCATCCGGGCGGCCATACAGCAGGTTGTCCCGTACCGAGCGGTGCAGCAGCGACGTATCCTGTGTCACCATGCCCACGTGCGCGCGCAGGCTGTCTTGCGTGACGTGCGCAATATCCTGGCCATCGATCAGGATGCGCCCCGTCTCCACGTCGTAGAAGCGCAGCAGCAGGCTGGTCAGCGTGGATTTACCCGCACCGGAACGGCCCACCAGGCCCACTTTCTCGCCCGGGCGGATGGTCAGGTCGAGGTGATCGATCACCCGGTTGCTGCCACCGTAGGCAAAACTCACGTTGTCGAAACGGATTTCGCCCTGCGGCACGGTCAATGCTTTGGCGTCGGCCGCATCATTGATGGTAACCGGGCGCGACAGCGTGGTGATGCCGTCCTGCACGGTGCCGATCTGCTCGAACAGGCTGGCCATTTCCCACATGATCCAGTGCGAAATGCCGTTCAGCCGCAATGCCATCGCCGTGGCAGCGGCCACCGCACCCACGCCCACTTCACCACGGCTCCACAGCCACAGCGTGGCGCCGGTGGTGGCGGCAATCAACAGCATGTTGAGCGTGTGGTTGACGATTTCAAAGCCGCTGACCAGGCGCATCTGCCGGTATACCGCCAGCATGAATTCCTGCATCGCGCTTTTGACGAAGCCCGCCTCGCGCTGCGCGTGCGAGAACAGCTTCACCGTGGCGATATTGCTATACGCATCGGTGACGCGGCCGGTCATCAGGCTGCGTGCATCGGCCTGTGCCTTGCCGGCCTTGCCCAGGCGCGGCACGAAAAACCATACTGCCAGCGCATAGCACACCAGCCAGGCAATGAACGGCCACACCAGCAGCCCGTCGAACTGCCCCACCACCGCCAGCATGGTGACAAAGTAGATCACGATGAACACCATGATGTCGGTGAGGATCATCACCGTTTCACGCACCGCCAACGCGGTCTGCATCACCTTGGCGGCCACGCGGCCGGCAAACTCGTCCTGGTAGAAGCTCATGCTCTGGCCGAGCAGGTGGCGGTGGAATACCCAGCGCAGGCGCATGGGGAAGTTGCCGGCCAGTGCCTGGTACTTGCACAGCGATTGCAGCGCGATCACCGCCGGGCTGGCCAGCAGGATGCCGCCCAGCAACAGCAGTTTGTCCTTGTGCTGCGTCCACAGCTCGGCGGGCGGCACATGGCCCAGCCAGTCAACAATGGTGCCCATCATCGAGAACAGCAGTGCCTCGAATGCGCCGATGGCTGCGGTCAGCACGACGATGGCGGCAATCATCGGCCGCATGCCGGCGGTGCCGGCCCAGACAAATGCCCAGAAGCCGCCGGGCGGCTGCTCCGGCACACTGGATGGATAAGGATCGACCCGGTTTTCAAACCAGCTGAACACGTGCTGCTCCTTGTGGGAATAGGGCGGAAACGGCCAGGCACATCGCTTTTGGCAATGCTGGCGGTCCTTGCTGCATGGTACTTGAGTGCCTGCCAGCCATTCCAGAGCGGGTGAATGGCAGTGGCGGCCCCGTCTATCGGGCTCGCAAGGTGTGACCCTGCGGCCCCGGCCGCGGTTCCTGATCGGTCAGGCTTGCCGGGTGACTACAGGTGCCACCCGGCTCTGCCCCGTTCAGGCGGCTTTGCCCTTGAAGCGCTTGAACACGCCGCCCAGCACGCTGACCACGCCCAGGCAGACCGCACCGGCGGCCACGCCGAACAGGCCGTTGAGCAGCGCCGAAACCACGCTGCCAAGGCCGCCCGCGCTTGCAGCGAGGTGCTCGATTGCATGGTGCAGCGGGCCGATCGCGTGGGTGAGGATGCCGCCGCCCACCAGGAACATGGCAGCGGTGCCGATCACGGTCAGTGCCTTCATCAGATACGGGGCACTCTGGATCAGCCCGCGACCGATGCCGCGCAATGCGCCGTTCTTGCTGTTGCGGTCCAGGTAGAAGCCCAGGTCATCAAGCTTGACGATGCCGGCCACCAGGCCATACACACCCACAGTCATGACAAGGCCGATACCACACAGCACCGCAACCTGCGAGCTGAATGCAACATGTTCCACCGTGCCCAGCGCGATCACGATGATTTCTGCAGAGAGGATGAAGTCGGTGCGGATTGCGCCCTTGATTTTTTCTTTTTCGAATGCCACGAGATCGACCACCGGGCTGGCGGCTGCCTCGACCACGGCGGCGTGTTCTGCCGCTTCTTCATGTTTGTGCAGGAACTTGTGCGCCAGCTTCTCGAAGCCTTCGAAGCACAGATAGGCACCGCCCACCGCCAGCAAGGGCAGGATGGCCCACGGAATGAACGCACTGATCGCCAGCGCTGCCGGCACCAGGATGGCCTTGTTCTTCAGCGAGCCCACCGCCACTGCCCACACCACCGGCAATTCGCGTTCGGCGCGCACGCCGGATACCTGTTCGGCGTTGAGCGCCAGATCGTCGCCGAGTACGCCGGCGGTTTTCTTGGCTGCGACCTTGGTCATCAGCGCCACATCGTCGAGTACGGCGGCTATATCGTCCATCAATACCAAAAGGCTGGTTCCGGCCATGGCGGCTATTTCCTGTGCGTGAGCGTTGTTCGGCATGCAGCGTTGGCATGCCGGAATTTTTTTGAATGTTGCTGTCATCCGGCCGGTTACAGGCGCGGTCAGCAGCAGCACGCAATCTTAGCGCACCCGCGTGCACTTGGATGTGCTTCGCAGCTCACCCGCTTCCAAAGCCGCATGATTTGTTCCCGGATGGCCGTCACGCGGGCAGCGCGCGGGAAACCCCGCGTTGGCGCAAAGGGCTGGCTGCATTAGTCTGACCGGTATTTCCGTGCCCGTACCGTGGTGACCCCATGCCTGTGCAACATCTGCTGGACCAGATCGAAGCCTCTTTTGCCGAAGAGCGGCTGACCGATGCCGACCGGCGCCTGTTCATCGAGATGTTGCGTAACAGCCACCCTTCAGAGGAAGGCCTGCGCCAGCTGCGCAACGCGGCATTTGGCCAGGTGCGTGCATTGCTGCAGACGCCCGAGCAGATGGGCGTGCTCAAATGGCTTGAAGGCATCGTGCGCAGCCTGGATGTGGCGCGCGAGCCGGTTGCCGCGCTGCATTCGGAAGCCCATTTCAGCCCGGGCAACGGTTGCCGCGACGCAGTGCTGTACCGGCTGCGCCAGGCGCAACGCAGCGCGGACATCTGTGTATTCACCATCTCCGATGACGAAATCAGCGCCGCCATCCTGGCTGCACACAGCCGCGGCATCGCGGTGCGGGTGATCTCGGACGACGACAAGGCGCTGGATGCCGGCAGTGATGTGTTCAGCCTGCGCCGTCAGGGCGTGCCGTTGATTTTCGATGACAGCCCCGCGCACATGCACCACAAGTTTGCGGTGATCGATGGAAGCTGGCTGTTGAATGGCAGCTACAACTGGACGCGCACTGCCAGCACGGTGAACGAGGAAAACCTCACCGTCACCAACGATGCCGCGCTGGTGGCCGCCTTTGCCGAGCGCTTCGCGCTACTGTGGCAGCGTTGGGCAGCCTGAGCACTGCACCGGGGCAAGCGCTGGTACGATGCGGTTTTACGTAAAGTTCCAGGCACGGCCATGCAAACCCTTGAAGTTGAAATCTCCAACGAATACATCGCGCTGAACGATCTGCTGAAAATCACTGGCGTGGTCGACAGTGGCGGCGCCGGCAAGGCGCTGGTGGCCAGCGGCATCGTTTCGGTCAATGGCGAGCAGGAATTGCGCAAGACCAACAAGATCCGTCCCGGCATGGTGGTGCATGTGGCAGACGAGGTGGAAATCCGCGTCGTTGCTGCTGCCGAATAAATCGCCTTTCCACCGCGCCGCATGACCTCATCCAGCCCCGAGGCACGCTGGCAGCTGCTGCAAGGCAGCCCGGGCTTTACCGCACTGGCAGAAGCCTGCCCGGAAGAATGGGCCGCCGTGCATGCCGAGCTGTCCGGTGTGTTCGAGCGGTGCGATGCCGGGGAAATCCGCGCGCTGATCGCGCGCAGTGCCAGCCGGGGCACGCGCAATGAACGCTTTCTGTCCGGCGAGCGCAGTGGCCGCGCGTTCGAGCTGTTCGTGAGCGAACAGATCCGCCAGCGGCTGACCGAGCTGGCGCTGCGCCAGTACGCATTCTCTGCCGCTACGGGCATCAAGGCCGGCAAAGCACGTTTCAACCTGTTCAATGGCCTGATTGCGCAGCGGCTGCTGTTCAAACAGGGGCTGGAGCGCAAACCGGTATCGCTGCGAGCATTCAGGCTGCTATGGCCGCTGCTGTGGCAAAAGCGCCTGCTGATGCCGCTGGTGGAAAAACGTGGCATCTACTGTTTTTACAGCCGCGAGCTGATTGCCGGGCTGGCATCGCTGATCTGCAACCGCAAAGCACTGGAAATTGCCGCGGGCGATGGCACTTTGGCGCGCTTCCTCACCGGGCAGGGTGCCAGCGTGCTGGCAAGCGATGACCATAGCTGGGGCAAGGCGGTGGATTACCCGGCAACGGTGGAAAAGCTTGATGCCGTGGCTGCCATTGCCCGCCATCAGCCCAAGGTGGTGATCTGCTGCTGGCCACCGGCTGGCAACCATTTCGAGCGCCAGGTGTTCCGCAGCCGCAGCGTGGACACCTATATCGTGATCGGCAGCCGCTCGCGCTTCATTACCGGCAACTGGGCCGATTACACCGCGCAAACCGCGTTCGACTGGGCAGAGCGCGCAGACCTGAGCCAACTGGTGCTGCCGCCGGAGCTGCAAGCGGGTGTATGGGTATTCCAGCGCAAGCCCGTGGTGGCAGAACAGCCATAACCTGCTGGCGAATCAGAGCGTGTCTTTCCATGTCAGCCACACGCGCAGATCGAATTCCAGCTGGTGGTAATCGGGCTCCATGTGGCAGCACAGCTGGTAGAACGCCTTGTTATGGTCTTTCTCTTTCAGGTGCGCCAGCTCGTGTACCACGATCATGCTCAGGAACGGCGCCGGCGTATCGCGGAACAGGCTGGCGATGCGGATCTCGTTCTTGCGCCTGACCTTGCTGCCCTGTACCCGCACCGCAAAGGTATTGGTACCCAGCGTGCCGCCGATCAGGTCGAGCTGGTTGTCGTAATATACCTTGGTCACCGGCACCGCATTTTTCAGGTGGCGCGTTTTCAGCCCGATCACATAGTCGTACAGCGCCTTGTCGGTCTGCACCGCATGGCGGTCCGGGTACTTGCGAGCCAGCACGCTGCCCAGCTCGTTGCGGTCGAGCAGTGCCTGCACCTGGTCTTGCAGGTGCGGCGGGTAAGCGGCGAGGTATTTGAGCGTGGGCATGGCAATATTGTAAAAGCACGGCGCGGCCATGTCGTCGTATAAAGCAGCGATGGTGCGGGTACTGCTGGCTGCCGCACCGGGATCAGCGCTACACCGTGATCAATTCAATCAAGGACATAACCCATGCCCATTGCCGTTCCGCTGCCCCAGGCTTACCGGCTACTCAACCACGGCCCCACCGTGCTGGTGAGCAGCGCATATGGCGAGCGCCGCAACGTGATGGCGGCGGCGTGGAACACCGTACTGGATTTCGACCCGCCCAAGTTCGTGGTGGTGATCGACAAGGCCAGCTACACGCGCGAACTGGTGGAGGCCAGCGGCGCGCTGGCGCTGCAAATCCCCTCGCGCGCGCAAGCCGCGCTGACGCATGCGGTCGGCTCGGTCAGCGGGCGTGACGAAGACAAGTTCGCCACCCACCAGATTGCCACTTTCCCGGCGGAGAAGATCGCCGCACCCTTGGTGGAAGGCTGCCTGGCATGGCTGGAATGCAAGGTGATCCCGGAGCCGCACAACCAGCAGCAATACGACCTGTTCATCGTCGAAGCGGTCGCCGCGTGGGCAGACCCGCTGGTGTACAGCGAAGGGCGCTGGCACTTTCCGCCCGAAACGCCGCGCAGCATTCACCATGTGGCGGGTGGCGCGTTTTTCGAGTCGGGCGAGCTGTTCCGGGCTGCTGACGAAGCCTAGGCGCCGGAACAGCCTGCGGATCAAACGCGCAGCAGTGCAATCTTCAGCGGCGGCTTGCCATCGGTGCTTGGGAAATCCGCTTCCGGCGAGATCCATTCCATCTCGCGGATGGGGCGGCCGGCCTTGGTGGCGCTGCGTTGCAGCTGGTCGTACCAGTCCTGCCGGTCTACTGACGCTACATTGTTGCAGCAGATCAGCGTGCCGCCTTCCCTGGTCGACAGCAGCGCCGGCTTGAACACTGCGGGGTAATCATTCACCAGGTCGACCACGCCGAAAATGCTCTTGGAGTAACGCGGTGGATCAAGGAATACCAAGTCGAACTGGGTTTTTTCCAGCTTGGGGAATGGCGGCAGGCGCTTGCCGCGCACCACGCGTGCCTGGCCCAAGCCCGAGTACTGGCGCAATGCGGCAAACGCATCGCTCTCCACATAGCGCAAGGTGTGGCCCAGGCTGTTGAGGCGGGAGTTCTCCTTGCCCACCAGCAGGCTGGATTCGGCAAAGTCCACATTGGTGACGAGGCTGGCGCCGGCCTTGGCGGCGGCAATGCCCACGCCGCAGGTATAGGCAAACAAATTGAGCACGGTCTTGCCCTTGGCCTCCTGCATCACGCGGCGGCGGCCGGCGCGCAGGTCGAGGAACAACCACGGATCTTGCCCGTCGTGGCGCGCCTGGATGCGGTAATCCACACCCAGCTCCTGCGCAATGCGCGGCGTTTCTGCAATCACGATCTGCTCGGGCGTCAGCCGGTTGCTGATGCGCGAGTTGGATTGGCTGCGGTCGTTGTACACCACGTCCAGCCCGGCAAAGTCGCGTGCGTAAAACGCTTCGATTTCGGCCAGTTCTTCCGGTGTCAGCGATTCGTGGAAGCTTTGCACCAGCAGCAGATCGCCGTAACGATCCACCGTCAGCCCGGCCTCGCCCTCCGCACTGCCGTGAAACAGCCGGTAGGCATTGGTCTTTTCGCCATGCAGCTTCGCCAGCAGATCGCTGCGGTTGGCCAGGGCGGCGTTGAGAAGGTCGGTGAGCGTGGTGGACATGGAATGTGGGGCCTTGATAGGAAAGGGGCCCCATACGCGGAGGCCCCATATAATTCAGCATGTTAGCAGGGATGGGCTGGATGAGCTTGTCGATGCAGCCGGTGGAGGCTCCACGCATGCCGACGGCAGTGTGCTGTCAACGCCGCGGGCAGGCTCAGGGCACGGCACGCCAGCGCTCATGAATGCGCTGGTCCTCACCTGATTTGCGTATCGCCTGCATGCCGCGGTCGAATGCGGCAGCCCATTCAGCGGCCAGTGGTTGTCCGGGGCTGAACGCCAGGTAAAGCGGCAACTGGTCGATCTGCCCCCAGTCGCGGATGTGTTGCCTTTCCTGCGGGCCGAGCTTGGCCAGCAACGTGGCCAGTGTGCCGCGGCTGAGCAGCATGAAGTCGATATCGCCCTTGGCAAGATGGCGCAGGTTGCCCAGTTCGCTGGGCGACTCCACCAGCTGGATGCCGGGTTGCCCGGTCATCTGGCCGGGGTACTCGTAACCGCGCGTGATACCCACACGTTTGTGTTGCATGGCGGCAAAACCGGGGAGCACGTCATTTTGCGTGCGGTTGCCCACCAAGTGCAATGCCAGAACCAGCAGGGCCTGCCTTGTCCAGACAAGCTGCGGCTTGCGCTCGTCATTTTGTGCAACGTCCAGCAAGGCATCGAGCTTGCCGTCGCGCACCAGTTGCAGGCACCGCAGTGTAGCTGCCGCTCTCGAAGCGGGCCTCCAGGCCGGCTGCCTTCAGCGCCGCTGCAACGAGTTCGACGGACGCCCCGGCCGGCCGGCTGCGTTGTATGAAGGAAAACGGCGGCCACTGGTCTTCCGCACAGATACCGAGCGGCGCTGCCACGCCGGTCTGTGTCCACAGCACGCATATCGCAATCCAGCCGCGTTGCATGGTCATTTCCGGTCAATTTGCTGCTTACAAGTCTAGCAGTGGCATCCGGATTGTAATGCCAGCCTGCCGGGCGGCGGCCATTCCTGCTGTGCGATGCCGGTCAGCTTGGGTGCCATGTCGCGCCGGATGACGCGGCGGGCAGAAAAGCGGATTGGCTCGCTGGAATGGCAACAAGGATGCTGGCCAGCTACGCAACTTCTGGCATGCGGAATATGCTGACCGATGCCGCTGATTGACTCGAGGCCGCAATCCAGTTGCCGCATTTGGAGACGGCGATCTGGTTCACCGGATACGGGGGCTTCAGGCACGCACATTGTGAGAAACCGTTGCTGGTGTAGTCCAATACCGCGATGCCATGCAGCCCCTGGTTTACGAACAGGCGATTGCTGGGCTGGTTCCAGGTGAAATCCCGAACCGGCATCGAAAGTTCATGCATCAGCTGAAATCGGGATTCCCTGTATGCAAAGGCCGCCAGATAGCCCGTTCCCCCAAGCAATAGCGTCTGCGGATCAATGAACTCCACTGCGCCAGCTTTGTTATCCCTTGATGCGATCTTGCGCGCGCTGCCGAAACCATTTTCAGAGAAATGATGGGCGTGGAAACTGCCGTAATTGTCGCCATATACCAGCAATGTCTCGGATGGATGCGCACAGAAGGTCAGGGCCGCCCGGCGACGTGTGCGCACCTCGTCCACTACTTCGAAACCATCCGGCATTCTCGTGACGAGTTGCATCAAGCCTGATTGCAATGCAACGATCAGGCCACTCGCGGGGTGAGCCAGATAAAGGCCGTAATCGGGCCCGAAAACGAGCGTGCGGAGCAGATCTCCGGGCATATCAGCCGCTTTTTCAAAATCATCGTCACCGTGCCCCAGGAAGCGGAAGCCACGCCAGCCGCAGGTTTGCAGTTCGGTGAAGTCGCCGGCGGGTACCGGCAGATTGCATGAGGCTCTGGATACCGCATCATGGGCATGAGCAAGCACGAATCCGGTTTCAATCGCTTCCTGCGGAAGAAAAAATGCTTTCCGGTCATCACCGGTAAGAAAGCCCCGACGTTCACCCGAATGCCACAGCCACTGCAATTGCGGTTTGAGATCGGGTGATACGATTCCTGATGGTTCAATTTTCATGATTCCCCGCGGCAGCGGCCATTGTAATGTGGCAGGCATGGCATGATTCAAAGTGCCGGAAAGGGTTTGCCACAGTGGTTATAGTCTCAGTTGCTGGTCCGTTCGGCATAGCGGTGTGAAAAGCGCAGCGCCTGCGGGTAGGGGAAGAAATCCTCGATGATGCCGGCCTTGATGCGGGCCTTGGTGTCCTGCCAGAACGCGGGCTTGAGCAGATCGGCATGGTATTTCATGAATGCGGCGCGTACGTCCGGCCGGTACAGCAGGAAGGTTGCGAATTCCTCCGGGTAGACCTCGTTCTTGTGGCCGGTGTACCACGCCTCGCCACTCATCTCGAATTCGGGCGTGGGTGGTGGCGGAATGCGGCGGAAATCGCAGTCGGTCATGTATTCGATTTCGTCGTAATCGTAAAACACCACGCGGCCGGCGCGGGTGATGCCGAAGTTCTTGAACAGCATGTCGCCGGGGAAGATATTGGCAATGGCCAGCTCGCGCAGCGCGTTGCCGTAATCGCGCACCACATCCTCGATCACGTCGCCCCGGCGCTCGTCCAGCCAGATGTTCAGCGGTTTCATTCGCCGTTCGATATACAGGTGGCGGATCACGATGCTGTCGCCATCTTCTTCAAGCATTGATGGCGCCAATGCGCGCAACTCGTCGATCAGCGCCGGATCGCAGCGCTCACGCGGCAGCGCCACATCGGAAAACTCCAGCGAGTCGGCCATGCGGCCCACCCGGTCGTGGCGTTTCACCAGCAGGTATTTCTCGCGTACCAGCTTGCGGTCCACTTCCTTGGGGGGCGCGATTACATCCTTGATCACCTTGAACACAAAGGGGAAGGACGGCAGCGTGAACACGATCATCACCATGCCCTTGATGCCCGGTGCAAAGGTGAAGCGGTCGCCACTGTGGCGCAGGTGCTGGAACAGCTCGCGGTAGAACATGGTCTTGCCCTGCTTGCCCAGGCCCAGCATGGTGTAGAGCTCGGCGCGCGAGGTCTCGGGCAGCAGGTCATGCAGGAATGCCACATAGGCCGACGGCACTTCCATATCCACCAGGAAATACGCGCGGGATAGCGAAAACAGGTGGCGGATGTGCTCGCGCGCGAACAGGGCCGCGTCGATATACAGCTCGCCGTGCTGGTTGCGGTACAGCGGCAACGCAAAGGGAATTTCCAGATCGCCATTGATGGCGCGGCCGATGATGTACGCAGCCCTGCCACGGAAAAACGGGGTAGCCAGCACCTGGATCTGCGCGTTGAACGCCACCTTGGGCCAGTGCCCCAGGTGCGTGTGCACTGCGCGTATCACGCGGCGTACATCGCGCTTCAGATCCACCAGCGGCAGCCCCCAGCGAAAGTCCATCAGCAGGCGTTCTATGGTATGCGCCAGCCCGCCCCGGCGCGGGTAATAGCTGCGCCAGGCCGGCTGGGCATCTGCTTCGATGTATTCGGTAGATACCGCGGGCCGGTAGAAAATGAAATCGTTGTGGAAGTAACTGCGGTGCAGGATGCGGCAGCAGACGGAATTGAAAAATGTTTCCGCCAGTTCCGGTTGCTTGTGGTTGAGCAGCAGGCGGATGTACTCGGTCTTGATCTGCGTCCAGGTTGCATCCTGCAGCGTTTCAGCCTGGAAATCATGGCGCAGGCGTTCGGATGCTTCCGATACGCGGATATCGTAAAAGGCGATGCGGTTGCGTACCGCATCGCGCTGCGCATGGACATTGCCTTGCTCGAAGTTGCGCTGCGCTTGCCGGCTGGCATTGCGGAACAACAGGTAATGGCGATTGAAGCCATCAAGTATCGCGCTGGCAATGGCGTGGACTTTTTCGTGATCCCGCCCGTCGCTTGCTGGTGTGATGGCGCTCTGGCTGGCTTGTTGCATGCAGTACCCCCTTGCCATCAGCCTAGTTTGTTGCAGCGCATGGCGTGATACGGATTATCCCGGCGTGGCGTGTTGTGCCCGCCACCAGTGCCATCATGCCGCTTGCTGTGGTAACGGTATGCTGCAGATGTGCGCACTGTTACATTCATGCAGGTATGGGGGAGTACAGTGGAGGGTTTCCGCCAGCCTTGCGAGCCCCCATGCAACTTTCCACGGAAAAGCCGTTGTTGATCGTACTGATGCTGGTGATGTTCACCACCATCGTCGATTTCATGATCCTGATGCCGCTGTCGCCATTCCTGATGGTGGAAATGCACATCACGCCGGCCACATTCGGCATGCTGGTTTCCGCGTATTCACTGACTGCCGGTGTTTCGTCGTTGCTGGCCACCTCGCTGGCGGACCGTTTCGATCGGCGCAATGCATTGCTGTTCTGCTACGCCGGCCTTGTTGTGGCCACGCTGGCATGCGCGGCGGCCACCGGCTTCTACAGCCTGCTGCTGGGCCGCTGCATTGCCGGGGTATTCGGCGGCGTGCTCGGTTCCATCTGTTTTGCCATCGTTGGCGACGTGATCCCGAACGAGCGCCGTGGCCGCGCCATGAGCTGGGTGATGCTGGGTTTCTCGCTGTCCGCAGTGTTTGGCGTACCCATGGGCCTGTTCATCGCCAGTCATTCCAACTGGCGCTGGCCATTCGGTGTGCTGGCCGGCTTGTGCGCGCTGGTATGGCTGGTGGCCTGGCGCGCGATTCCGGCTGTGCGCGGCCACCTGGAAGAACAGGCCACCCGGCCACGCGTGGGCCTGCTGGCCAGCTACCGCGAGCTGCTGAGCGTGCCCAACCACTGGTGGGCCTGCCTGGTGACCGCCTGCCTGATGCTGTCCGGCTTCATGGTGATTCCATACATTTCGCCGGCGTTGATTGCCAACGTGGGCATCTCCGCGCACGACCTGATGTATGTCTACCTGGTCGGCGGTGCCGTCACGCTGCTGACCCGCCCGTGGATCGGCGGCATGACGGACCGCTATCCGCGCACCACGGTGCTGGGCGGGCTGGTAATTGCCAGCTTCGTGCCCATCATGCTGGTCACGCTGACCCTGCCGCTGGGTTTGCCCTGGCAGTTGCTGATTGCCGCGCTGTTCTTCATTTTTGTCAGCGGCCGTTTCATTCCGGCGACTGCGCTGGTGACCGGTGCCACCGAGGCACGCATGCGCGGTCGCCTGATGGCGTTCAATTCGGCGGTGCAGAACTTTGCCGGCGGGCTGGCGGCATTGCTGGCGGGTTTCATCATGACCCAGGATGCGGCAGGCAGGCTGGTGCACTTTGGCTGGGTGGGCGTGCTCAGCTGCCTGATCGGCCTGGTAGGTATCTGGGTTGCAAGGCAGGTGCGCACGGTGTCCTGATCGTTTGACTTGCCGTGTTGCCGATGCGCCTCGGTGGTGGCGATGTGGAGTTTGCAGCAGCAGTCTAGTGTCTGGTGAATGCTGGAAATCAACCGTTTATCGGGTTTTTGGTCAGTTTTTATAAAAATTCACGAAAGCAATTTATGTTTCCTGTGCGGGAATGTTTCTCGCTGCATGAAGAAAAACTTACGCTACAGGAGAGTTGAATTGAAACTTGCTTATATCGCCGCCGCTGGCTTCGCGCTTGTATCCACGTTTGCTGCTGCTGAAACAGATGTCCTTTCCGAAAAGCTGGCTGTGCGCAGTGCCAGCTACGACAGCGGCCTGATCGTGGCTGCTGCCTGCGTGCCGCGCCCGCTGCCAGGTTGCTACTACGCCCCCATTGGTGCCATCAACCATTGCACGCTGACGCCGGACGAATATGCACAACTGACATGTACCGGCCCTTACGCAAACTGATCGCGTACTGATCCGGTAGTAGCGACAGGGCTCTGCGGAGCCCTTTCGCTTTTGCGGGAAAGGTAACTGACGAACCATGCGTAAAGACAAGCTATCGTGAGGAATAAAGGTGAATGAATAGGGTAAGCAACTGAGCGGATTTCAGCAGAAGTTTGCGATGGGTGTTGTACAAACAACTTTCTTTTGGCTTATTTTTCCGTCCATTGGAAAATTTATACCGTTCATCGGTAAATTCAAGTAAGTATGTATGAAAATCTACATAAGCAAATTATGTTTCTTCTGCGGGAATACCTCTCGTGAAGTTAACTAAAACTTACAGATCGTTGGAGAAACAATGAAATTCGCCTATATCGCTGCCCTCGGTTTCGCTCTGTCGTCCGCTTTTGCCGCCGCCGCCGATACGGATGCACTGTCCGAAAAACTGGCTGCCCGCAGCGCCTCCAGCTACGACAGCGGCATGATCGTTGCTACCTGCACTCCGCGTCCGCTCCCGGCCTGCAGCTATGGCACCCCGGGCACGATCTACTATTGCCCGCTCACGCAGGATGACATCGCCCGCCTGACCTGCACCGGCCCGTATGCCAACGGTTGATTCGTGCTGGCATGCGTAATGCAAAAAAAGGGCCTCGCGGCCCTTTTTTGTTGCTTGAACGTCATTGCCCCTGCCGCCACCGATGCAGCTGCCGTAAGCAGCCGGCCCGGATTATCATAAGCACCTGGGGATACCGGCCCGCCGCCATGCAGGAACCACGACAAGATCCTTGGGAGTGGGTGCCAGCAACATGAAGATGTGTGCCGGGCAGGCCCCCGCAGCACGATTCTGAACAGCTTCCGGGAGCGGTGGACAGTGAGCAAGCAGGCGATCAGGGTATACCAGCGGCCCGCCGGAGGCTGGGGGGCGCTCACAAGCGTATTCCATACGCTGCGCGAGCAGGGCGTGATGGCGCGTGGCATGGGTACGCTGCTGCGCGCCAACCAGCCCGATGGCTTCGATTGTCCCGGCTGTGCATGGCCGGACAAGAACCACCATTCCACGTTCGAGTTCTGCGAGAACGGCGCCAAGGCCGTGGCTGCAGAGGCCACCGAGCGTCGTGTCACCCGCGTCTTGTTCGAGCAGCACACGGTGGCGGCGCTGGCCGCACACGATGATTACTGGCTGGAAGCACAGGGCCGGCTGACCGAACCCATGCGCTACGAGCCGGCGACGGATCGCTACGTGCCGGCGAGCTGGGATGAAGCCTTTGCCGCCATCGCCGCGCAGCTGGGCGCGCTGGATCACCCCGATCAGGCGCTGTTCTATACCTCCGGGCGCACCTCCAACGAGGCGGCGTTCCTGTACCAGCTGTTCATCCGCGAGTTCGGCACCAACAATCTGCCCGATTGCTCGAACATGTGCCACGAACCCTCCGGCACGGCGATGAAAGAGCAGATCGGTATCGGCAAGGGCACGGTCACGCTGGAAGATTTCGAGCACGCCGAGGCGATCTTCATTTTTGGCCAGAACCCCGGCACCAATCACCCGCGCATGCTGGGCACGCTGCGCGAGGCGGCCAAGCGCGGCTGCAGGATCGCCGTGTTCAATCCGCTGCGCGAGCGCGGGCTGGAGCGCTTTGCCGATCCGCAAAGCCCGCTGGACATGCTGTCGCTGAACGGCAGCGCCATTGCATCGAGTTATTACCAGCTGCGCATCGGCGGGGACCTGGCCGCCGTTACCGGCATTGCCAAGGCGGTGCTGGAATCAGGCCAGGTCGATAGCGACTTCATTGCCGCGCATACCGATGGCTTCGAGGCCTTCAGGGCGGAGGTGGAGGCAGCAGACTGGGCAACGATAACAGCGGAATCGGGCCTGACCGAGGTACAGCTGCGCGAGGCCGCGGCAATCTACCTTGCCAGCAACGCCAGCATCTTCACCTGGGGCATGGGCATCACCCAGCACAAGCATTCGGTGGCTACCATCCAGGCCATCGTCAACCTGCTTTTGCTCAAGGGCAATATCGGCAAGCCGGGCGCCGGCGCCTGCCCGGTACGCGGGCATTCCAATGTGCAGGGTGATCGCACCATGGGTATTTACGAACAGCCATCGCCAGCTTTCCTGCAGAAGCTGGGCAAGGCGTTCGGCTTCACCCCGCCCAGCAAGCCTGGTCACGACGTGGTGGGCGCGATCGAAGCCATGCTGGATGGCAGCGCCAGGGTGTTCTTTGCCATGGGTGGCAACTTTGCCAGCGCCACGCCGGACGCAGACCGCACCCAGCAGGCATTGCGCCAGTGTGACCTCACCGTGCATGTCACTACCAAGCTCAACCGCTCGCACCTGGTGCACGGCCGTGCCGCATATATCCTGCCGTGCCTCGGCCGTACCGAGATCGATATCCAGGCCGGCGGCCCGCAGGGCGTGACGGTGGAGGATTCGATGAGCATGGTGCATCTCTCTGCCGGCATGAACGTGCCAGCCGCATCGCAATTGTTGTCCGAGCCGGCCATCGTGGCGCGGCTGGCACTGGCCGCTTTACCGCACAGCAAAACGCCGTGGCTGTGGCTGGTGGAAGATTACGACCGCATCCGCGACAAGATCGCCGAAGTGATCGATGGCTTTGCCGATTTCAACCAGCGCGTGCACGTGCCCGGCGGGTTCTATCTGGGCAACAGCGCGCGCGAGCGCAACTGGAAAACCGCTAGCGGCAAGGCACGCTTCATCGCCCACGCAGTGCCCACCGACCTGCCGATAGCCACCTTGCGCCGCCAGCATGCCGATGTGCCGCTGTTCAACCTGATGACGGTGCGCAGCCACGATCAGTACAACACCACCATTTACGGGCTGGATGACCGTTACCGTGGCGTATACGGGCATCGCCGCGTGTGCTTCATCAACCCGGCCGATCTGGCGCGGCTGGGCTTTGCTGCCGGGCAATGGGTGGACATGACCTCGGTGTGGCACGACGGCGAGCGTGTGGCGCGGCGCTTCCTGCTGGTGGAGTACGATATCCCCGCCGGCTGCCTGGCCAGCTATTACCCGGAAACCAATGCGCTGGTACCGCTCTCGAGCATGGCAGACCGCGCCCGCACGCCTGCTTCCAAATCGGTGCCGGTCAAGCTGTCGCTGCATGCGGTGGTGCCCGCCTGATGGATGACACGCTGATCGCCATCATGGCGCTGCTGTGTGAAGAAGACGGGCTCTCCGATCACCGCATCGGCAAGCAGTTGCAACTGGGCATGAGCCAGCTCAACCGTGCATTGGCAGTGCTCGCCAGCAGCGCAGAAGCAGGTGGCCTGGGCTGGCTGACCACGCGTGACGATGGCAAGCGCCGCACGCTATGGCTGACCGATGCCGGCCGGCAGCAGTGCGCCGCGGCGCCGCAGCCGCAAACCGGCGCGCAACAGCTGCCCGCATTGCGTATCGAGCGCGGTATGGCCACGCCGCTGGATGAATGCGTGGCCGAGGAAACAGCGGTGGCGCTGGTGTACAACGGCATCGCGCACGCGGTGATGATGGCCAGCCCGCAGGATCTGGCCGATTTTGCACTGGGTTTCTCGCTGACCGAGGGCATCATCGCCGGGCCGGCCGAGTTGCTCGATCTGGATATCAGTGCAGGCGCTGATGGCGTTACCGTGGACATGCGTATCCTGGAGCAGCGCTTTCACATCCTCAAGGACGTACGCCGCAGCCTGGCTGGCCGCACCGGTTGCGGCTTGTGCGGGCATGAATCGCTGGCCAGCGCGATCCGGCCGGTGGCGCGGGTGGATAATCCGTTTGCCACGCCAGCAGCCGATGTCAGCGTCGCCATCGCGCAACTGGCCAGCCTGCAGCCGTTGAATGCGCTCACCGGTGCCACGCATGCCGCCGGCTGGTGGCAAGGCGGCACACTGACCGTGCGCGAGGATGTCGGCCGCCACAACGCGCTGGACAAGCTGGTCGGTGCCATTGCGCGGGATACCCGCCGGGATGGCGTGCTGGTGATGACATCGCGTGCGTCATACGAGATCGTTCACAAGGCAGCGGCAGCCAATATCGGCATCGTCGCGGCGATTTCCGCGCCCACTGCGCTGGCAGTGCAACTGGCTGGGGAGGCCGGCATCACACTGATCGGCTTTGCCCGTGGCGAGCGCATCACGGTTTACAGCCATCCGCAGCGCATCGTCTGTGAGTCAGGATAACCGCGTCTCAGCGCTGGGCTGCGGCTAATCGGTGCCAATGTCGAGCGTCAGCGAGCCTGCCTCGCGGCGGCGATGGCGGGGGGCGTGGGTTGGAATAAAGAGGGCTGTTGTTTCGTGTGTCGCAGCAGATTCGAGCCGGTCTTCGCCCGGCGCTTGATGCCATATCAGCGATCAGTTAGGGCACAACAGGCAGGAGGCCCGCCCCGCCGCGTTCGTCATTGTGCCGAGCGCCGATTGCGCCGAGCTTTTACAATGCCGGTATTGAACATCGCAAATCGCCTTCAGTGGCGATTTTTGCGTTTAAGGAATGAACGGACCGACCATGTTGCGAATCACCGAACTGCGCCTGCCACTGGAACACACGCCCGAAGAACTCACTGCGGCCATCCTGCAGAAGCTGGGCATCCCTGCCAGCCGCCTGCTGGCCGCCACGGTGTTCAAGCGCAGCTACGATGCGCGCAAGGGCAAGCCGATGATGTTCATCTATACGCTGGATCTGGACATCAAGGACGAAGCCGCGCTGCTGCGCAAGTTTGCCGACGACCGCAACGTGACCGCCACGCCGGATACCGGCTATCACTTTATCGGCAGCGCGCCGGCCCAGCTGGCGCACCGCCCGCTGATCATCGGCTTTGGCCCCTGTGGCCTGTTTGCCGCGCTGATCCTGGCGCAGATGGGCTTCAGGCCCATCGTGCTGGAGCGTGGCAAGGAAGTGCGTGAGCGCACCAAGGATACCTGGGGCCTGTGGCGCAAGAACGTGCTGGACCCGGAATCGAACGTGCAGTTTGGCGAAGGCGGCGCCGGCACGTTCTCTGACGGCAAGCTCTACAGCCAGATCAAGGACCCGCGCCACCTGGGCCGCAAGGTGCTCACCGAGTTCGTCAAGGCCGGTGCGCCGGAAGAAATCCTTTACGTGAGCAAGCCGCACATCGGTACCTTCCGGCTGGTGGGCATGATCGAGCGCATGCGTGCGGAGATCGAATCGCTGGGCGGCGAAATCCGCTTCAGCCAGCGCGTGACCGACCTGGTGCTGGACGACACCGCCGATGGCAAGAAGCAGATACGCGGCGTGTGCCTCGCGGATGGCGGCGAGCTGCGCAGCGATCACGTGGTGCTGGCGCTGGGCCACAGCGCACGCGATACCTTCGAGGTGCTGCACCAGCGCGGCGTGTTCGTCGAAGCCAAGCCGTTCTCGGTGGGTTTCCGCATCGAGCACCCGCAATCGTTGATCGACAAGGCACGGCTGGGCAAATACGCCGGCCACCCGTTGCTGGGCGCCGCCGATTACAAGCTGGTGCACCATGCAAAAAATGGCCGCTCGGTGTACAGCTTCTGCATGTGCCCTGGGGGCACCGTGGTGGCTGCCACCTCGGAGCTCAACCGCGTGGTCACCAACGGCATGAGCCAGTACTCGCGCAACGAGCGCAATGCCAATGCCGGCATCGTGGTGGGCATCACCCCGGCCGATTACCCGGGCGACGCGATGGCAGGCATCGCCTTCCAGCGTGCGCTGGAATCGCGTGCGTTCGAGCTGGGTGGCGGCAACTACGAGGCCCCGGCGCAACTGGTGGGTGATTTCATTGCCGGCCGGGCATCGACGGCGCTGGGTGCGGTGGAGCCATCCTACAAACCGGGCGTGAAGCTCGGCTCGCTCGATCCCAGCCTGCCCGATTACGCGATTGCCGCCATCCGCGAGGCATTGCCGGCATTCGATAAACAGATCAGCGGTTTTGCCATGCATGATGCGGTGCTCACCGGCGTGGAAACACGCACCAGCTCACCGCTGCGCATCACCCGCGGGGACGATTGCCAGAGCCTGAACGTGTACGGCCTGTACCCGGCTGGTGAAGGCGCGGGTTATGCGGGCGGGATCCTGTCTGCGGGTGTGGACGGCATCAAGGTGGCGGAAGCATTGGCGCAGCGCATGCTGGGCTCCGCCTGAGTGTGGCGGCGCGGGAACGATAGACGCTGGCCTGAGTAACCGCGGCTGGCGGCTTTCGCGTGTGGAGTCCGGCTTGCCAGCCGAGATACTCAACCCGACTCGGTGCCCGCATCGAAGCTGCATGCATGGGCTGGTATCCAGCCTTGCGGCAGCATCCTAGTGGCGCGTTTGCAGCGCCCAAACAAAAGCCCCTCTGGCAGGGGCTTTACGTTTTTGTACTGCTGGCCGGCAATTACTCGGCGATCAGGATCAGGCTGTTCAGATCTTCAACCGTCTTCTCGCCCTTGGGCCAGCACACCTTGGCGCGGCTGCCGGTGATCTTCAATACGCGGCCATCATACTTTTCAGCAGCGGCCAGACCAGCCAGACGGTTTACGCGGGCGTTCACTTCAATGTTTTCCGGGGTGCCGAAGAAACGTTCAATAGCAGCGGCGACGATGGTAATCATGGCTTGCTCTCCTTGGGTTGTGTAGTATTGCTACGTAATATACGGTAGTTTTATTACGTTATCAAGACCATATTTTCCGTAACTTTTATACAAAACAGAAAAGGGTACGTGGAACACCGGGCAGGCCAGCCTGCTTCCGGTAAAATTCCGGCTTGCGCGTGTTACCGGCGCCCTATCGATTGCCTGCCATGCCTTCAGCCAATAATCGCTCTGCAGTTCCCCGCGTTGCCGTCATCGGTGGCGGCCCAGCCGGGCTGATGGCCGCAGAAATGCTGGCATCCGGCGGGGTTACAGTCGATGTTTACGATGCCATGCCCTCGGTTGGCCGCAAATTCCTGCTGGCCGGCATCGGTGGCATGAATATCACCCATTCAGAGCCACCCGAGCCCTTCCTTGCACGCTACGGCGCAGGCCAGACTTCGTTGCAAAACTACATACAGGCATTCGATGCCGCTGCGCTGCAAGCGTGGATACACGATCTGGGCATAGCAACCTTTGTTGGCTCGTCCGGCCGGGTGTTCCCCAAGGACATGAAAGCCGCGCCGCTGCTGCGTGCCTGGCTGCTGCGGCTCAAGTCACAAGGTGTGCAATTGCATGCGCGGCACCGCTGGCTGGGCTGGGCAGAAGACGGCGCGCTGCGCTTTGCAACGGCAGATGGCGAGCAACATATTCATGCCGATGCCACCGTGCTGGCACTGGGCGGCGCCAGCTGGGCCAGGCTGGGATCGGACGGCGCGTGGTTGCCACTATTGCAGGCACGCGGCGCCGATATTGCGCCGCTGCTGCCAGCCAATTGCGGCTTCGATGTCGCGTGGAGCGATTTCCTGGTGCAGAAGTTTGCCGGTAGCCCGCTCAAATCCGTGGCGCTCAGCTTCACCGACCTGCACGGCAACAGCGAGCGCCGCATCGGCGAGTTCGTGGTCAGCGCGCACGGGCTGGAGGGCAGCCTGATCTATGCATTTGCCAGCCGCATCCGCGATGCGATCAGCGCGCACGGCAGTGCCACCGTCTATCTTGATCTGGCGCCGGGGCGTGATCTGCAGCGCGTGCTGGATGAAGTGGCGATACCGCGCGGCAGCCGCTCGTTATCGAGCCACCTGCAAAGCAAGGTGGGCATCGATGGCGTAAAGGCCGCACTGCTGCGCGAATGTGTGAGCAAGGTTGATTTCAACGATCCGGTAAAGCTGGCCCATGCCATCAAGGCGCTGCCGGTGACGCTGTTGCGGCCCCGCCCCATCGATGAAGCGATCAGCAGTGCGGGCGGTGTGCGCTTTGCCGCGCTGGATGATGGTCTGATGCTGCGGCAACTGCCCGGCGTATTCTGTGCCGGCGAAATGCTCGATTGGGAAGCGCCCACCGGCGGCTACCTGCTGACCGCGTGCTTTGCCACCGGTCGTGCAGCCGGGCGGGGCGCATTGCGCTGGTTGAGTGAGCGCGAGCAGCAAGGGGGCGGTGGATGAGCAAGATCATACTGCGCGAAGAAGAAATCGATTTCAGCGCCATCCGCGCACAGGGCTCGGGCGGACAGAACGTCAACAAGGTGTCCACCGCGCTGCACCTGCGCTTCGATATCCGCGCGTCGTCGCTGCCGGATATCTACAAGCAACGGCTGCTGGCGCTGAACGATAGCCGCATCACCAAGGAGGGCGTGGTGGTGATCAAGGCACAGCAGCACCGCAGCCAGGACAAGAACCGTGAAGAAGGCATCGCCCGCCTGCTGGCGCTGCTGGAAAGCGTCACCCACGAGCCGGTGATCCGCCGCGCCACCAAGCCCACGCGCGCATCGCAACGCCGCCGCATGGATGGCAAGACGCTGCGCGGTGAAATCAAATCGCTGCGTGGCAAGATCGTCGATTGAAACACCGCAGCCCTGTGGCTGCATGACAGGGAACCCCATGCGCTACCGTTCTGCTGCTGCCACACCGATCAGGTTTTCCCGCCGGCAGCACCTGCTGTGGCTGGCTGCCGGCAGCTTTGCCGCTGTGGCCCATCTGGCCCACGCAGCAGAGGGCGCTGCGGATGCCGTCACGCTCGATACCGTGGTGGTCACCGCCACGCACGTATCGCAAAGTGCGTTCGATCTGCCCGCGTCCATCGATGTGGTGGGGCAGGCAGCCATCCGGGATGCACAGCCCACGGTCAATCTGTCCGAACCGCTGGCGCGTGTGCCGGGCGTGGTGGTGCAAAACCGGCAAAACTACGCGCAGGATCTGCAGGTATCGGTACGCGGCTTTGGCGCGCGCTCCACGTTCGGCGTGCGTGGCGTGCGCCTGTACGTGGATGGCATCCCCGCCACCATGCCCGATGGCCAAGGGCAGACTTCGCATATCGATCTGGCCTCGGCCGGGCGCATCGAGGTGCTGCGCGGGCCGTACTCGGTGCTGTATGGCAATGCATCCGGCGGCACCATCGCGGTGTTTTCCGAAGATGGCAAACCCGGCAACCAGCTGGAGGCCAGCGTGGCGGGCGGCAGCTATGGCAGCAGCAAGGTGGGCATCAAGGCCGGCGGCTTGCAGCAGGGCGTCAATTACCTGATCGATGCCAACCGCTTCGAGACCGATGGCTACCGCGCGCACAGCGCCGCCACGCGTGATCTGGCCAATGCCAGATTGAGCTTCGCCGTTGGCGAGGCGGGCGTACTGTCGCTGGTAGCCAATGGCATGAACATGCAGGAGACGCAGGATCCGCTGGGCTTATCGCGCGCACAGTTCGAGGCAGACCCGCGCCAGGCCGATGCCAGCGCGGTGCGCTTCAATACGCGCAAATCGGTGCGCCAGCAGCAGGCGGGCGCCAATTACCAGGTGGAGCTGGGGCAGAACGACAGCGTGCATGCCAGCATCTATCTGGGCGAGCGTGCCACCACGCAATTCCAGGCCATCCCCAAGGCATCGCAATTGCCGCCCACCAGCCCCGGCGGCGTGATCGACCTGCAACGGCAATACCAGGGGCTGGATGCAAACTGGACACACCGCTTCGATACGCTGCCGCTGTACGTGGTGGCCGGTATCAATGCGGAATACCTGGACGAAGACCGCAAAGGCTACGAGAACTTCATCGGCGAGCAACTGGGCGTGCAGGGGCGCATGCGCCGCAACGAAATCAATCGCGTGAACAATGTCGACCAGTACCTGCAACTGCAGTGGGAGCCCGGTACGCAGTGGCTGCTCAACGCCGGCCTGCGCAACAGCAGCGTGCATATCCGCTCTGCCGATCACTACATCACGCCCGGCAACGGTGATGACAGCGGTGGAGTGGATTACCGGCACCTGGGCGGCGCACTGGGCGCCACCTGGCGCGCTACCGATGCGTTCAATCTTTATGCTGCATACGGGCAGGGCTTTGAAACGCCCACCTTGAACGAGTTGTCGTACCGCTCCACATCCGGGCTGACCACCGGTTTGAACCTTGGCCTGCAGCCGGCCGAAAGCGATCACTACGAACTGGGCGCAAAGGCGCGGCTGGGGAACAGCTGGCAGATGAATGTGGCGTTGTTCCATATCGATACGCACAACGAAATCGCCACGTTCGCCAATGCCGGCGGCCGCGCGGTGTACCAGAACGTGGCCAGAACCCGCCGCGACGGTTTGGAAATCGGCGCGCAGGGCAGCTGGGGCAACGGCTTCAGCAGCAGCGTCGCCTACTCTTGGCTACGTGCGGAATATGCAGAGGCCTTCAAAAGCTGTGCTACCACGCCGTGCGTGCCGGTGCAGATTGCCGCCGGTAACCGCATCCCCGGTGTGCCGCAAAGCAGCTTCTTTGGCGACTTGGTATGGCAGGCCCAGCCGGACGGGCCGCAGTTCGGGCTGGAAGCGGTTTACGGCGGCCGCATGTTCGTCAATGACCTGAACAGCGATAGCCGCGCCGCGTACTTGTCGTTCAATGCCAAGGCCAGTCTGCAGCAGCGCGCTGGTGCATGGCGCTTCAAGGAATACCTGCGTATCGACAACCTGCTGGGCAAGGACTACGCCGGCTCGGTGATCGTCAACGAAAGCAATGGCCGCTATTTCGAGCCGGCACCTGGGCGCAACGTGTTTGCGGGCGTGAACGCCACGCTGGACTGGTAGGCGTCCAGTCGATGGGCATTACCGCCATTGTCACCTGCCCAGTCCATGCTGGCTGGTACCTTGCCACCAGTATGCCGTACGGTTTGACGGCTATTCAGCCATCGGAGCCCGCACCGTGATAGCCATCATCCATACCTGCCGTGCAGGCATTGCCACATTCCTGCTGGGCGCTGCAATCAGCACAGCGGCGCAGGCCGCAAGCCCGGTCACGCTGGATGATGCGCAGACACGCCTCTTCCTGCAGTCATTCAGCCGCTGCGATCCCGCGTTGTTGCTGCAACTGCAGCCGGCGCTGGAAAGCGCAGGCTATGTGTTCGAGCCTCCGCAGCGCCTGTCCAGGCCGATAGAGAAATTCCGCAGCGCGATGGTGCTCAAGGCTGACACGCAAGACCTGTACATGCTGGAAGACAAGGATAGCGCGTACGATGGCGCATCCCTGCTGGGCAAGGACGGCATGCTGCTCAGTTACACGGCACTCAAGTACCGGCGGCTGGTGCTTGCCAACGGGCTTGCCATCGCCGGCTTGCGGCTGGCTGCCTACAACGATACCGGCCGGCTGTTCTATATCGTGTTTTTCGGCAAGCAGGCCGATGCCAGGAAATTCAATACGCTAGCTGGCACTCATGGCGAAGCGGGTAGCGCCAACGGCCGTTTTTCGCTGGTGTGCTCGCGCGCCAGCTGAAGCTTACCCACCTGAGCAGCGCGGGTGGCCGGCGCGCTTGCTGGTACATGCAACCCCAGCGGCAGTAGCGGGTATGATTCGGGCTCATGGATATATGCCATTGGCATCAATTTTGTATGTCTTTGTTCCCCAGATCAATCCGGAGTTGCCTGCATGCGTTTGCTGCCCATCATTGCCCTTTTGTTGCTTGCCCCTGTTACCCATGCGCTGGATGCCACGCCGGCACCCGTCCCAGCGGTCAAGGCCGCCGCCATCCTCAAGACCGGCACCAGCTGGAACGGTGCCCCGCTGGTCTTCCCGCAAGGCCCGGCCGAGGTCAACGCGCTGGTGATCGATATTGCTGTGGGCGGCGAGACCGGCTGGCACAAGCACCCGGTCCCGTCGTTTGCCTATATCGTGGAAGGGCAGCTGGAAGTCTCGCTGAAGGATGGCAGCAAGAAGCTCGCCAAGCCGGGCGATGCATTTGCCGAAGTGGTCGACGTATGGCACAACGGCCGTGTGGTGGGCGACAAACCGGTGAAGCTGGTGGTGTTCTATACCGGTGCCGCTGGCTCTGCATTGACGATCAAGGCAGATGCCGATCACCAGCATTGAGCCGGCATGCCCGTTGCCGCTTCCGTCCGGTTTGACCAGCGCTGTGATGCCCCTCGCCGCTTTTCAACCTGCTGCAGCTGGTGATGATCGGCAGGTGCGCCGGAACCGCCAGCGGTTGCAGAAATCCCCTGCTACGCAAGGCATCAGCGACCAACTGCATCCACAGGCGCGCCAAACCATCGCGCCATCGCCTGATCAACGTCTTCATGATCAGCGGCGGTTTCACCCGCCCAGGCGACGATCCCGTCCGGGCGCACCAGTACTGCCTGCAGGCCAAGGCGGTCTTGTACATCGCCGGTAACGTAACTTACCCGCTCGCCCCAGCGGTGGGCGAGTGTCTGCAGCACAGCGCTGTCATCGAAATCGAGCAGCAGCCCTTTCCCATTTTGCAGCAGGCTGCCCGCCCGCGTGCCATCGGCAAATTCGAAGTCGGGCATGCTGCGGCCCGTCAGCGGGTGACTGTCGCCAAGATCATGGCGCAGCGAAATGCCCCACACCCGCTGGGCGAAATACGTTGCGCCATCACGGGTGCCGATGAGATCGCGCATGATGGCCTCCAGCGCGCGCGTGCTCTGCGTCGGGCGCATCAGTGCCACTTGCGCGCGTGACCAATCGAGCCCCTGCGCGCCCACCGGGTGCCGCTCCTGCTGGTAACTGTCCAGCAAGCCGGCTGGCGCATCGCCACGGATGGTGGCCGCCAGCTTCCAGCCCAGGTTCATTGCGTCCCCCAATCCGAGATTGAGCCCCTGGCCGCCCAGCGGCGAGTGGATGTGCACGGCATCGCCAGCAAGTAGCACCCGCCCTCGGCGATAGACAGTGGCCTGTCGGGCACGGTCCGTCCAGGTCGTGGCAAGGCGGAGCGCCGTCAGCGTGACATCCGCGCCGGATATGCGGCGCAATACCGCCTGCACATGCGCCTGCGTGAGCGGCTTGCGGTGAAACGCGCCACCATCGAAATCCACCAGCGCAATCGTGCCCGGTTGCGCGTAGGTGTACATGCCGGTTGGCGTATAGTGCCGGCCGGGTTGCAGCGCTGCCGGATCGGCCAGCTCGGCTTCGATGGAGTAACCGGTGAACTCGGCATCGCTGCCGGCAAATTCGAAGCCGCCCGCCTTGCGGACTGCGCTGCGGCCGCCATCGCAGCCGACCAGCCAGCGGCCGTGCCATGCTTCATCACCGGCGCGAACCGTTACGCCGGTGTCCGACGCGACAAAGCCATCGACACCGCAGCCCCGGCGGATTTCTGCCCCCAGCGCGCTGGCACGCTGGGCTAGCACTGTTTCCAGCGTATCCAGCGTGACGGCCATGCCGGTATCGGCCGGACCTGTCAGCCGATATGGCCACCGGGTGGTGTCGACGTCGTCCTGATAAAACGGGATGCCCGCGAAATGGCCGGCTGGCCTGTGCGCTTGTTGCAGCCAGTGGGCGGCAGTCGCAATCTTGCCAGCAGGCTCGTGTGCGCGTTGCACCGCCAGCAGTTCGTCCAGCAGGCCGCGACGGTGCAGCGCTTCAAGGGTAGGGATGGACAGACCGCGCATGCCGAAGGGCAGGCACTTCAGCGGGGTGTGCGGGGCTGACGCTTGCTCCAGCACCAGTACCGACAGTTGCTGCAAGCGCAGTTCGCAAGCCAGCAACAGGCCGACGGGGCCGGCACCGGCAATGATGACATCATGAATATGGGGGGTGTGGTTGTGCATGGAATGCGCCTCAGTCGATGTTCGACCGGAGCGTTCCCCACCTTGAGAACCGCACGGCCGAATAACGGCGCTTGCAGCGCCCGATGTTCGACGTGGGGATCCTGTGCACGAGGCCAAAGACCAGAGCTTCCGTTACCAGAAGGACTTGGGCTTACCAAACCAAGTCTGCCTTTTCCGACAGCCCTTTTATATCATCGTGCCGCTGGGGAGGCAACGGTTGCTGTCGCTGGGGATGGCCGCTTTGCAGCGAGAGGGTTGCGGGGCGTAGACAGCAGGATAGCATTGCGGAGAACGGGCTAAGCCAGCCTCAGCGGCCTCGCTTTCAATCAAATCCGGCAGTGATGCAAGCGGTAACTCGCCGCAATGCTTTGGCTTGGCGAGGGAATCAAGCGCCTGCGTTACTTTTCAGTCCATTTTGCGCCGAGCATGCCATCAAGCGTAGCGCTGACCGGAATGTTGAATGCGCCGGCCTTGCCTGCGAGATACGCGGTCTTCCAGGTGTCGTAGCCTTCCTGAAAAGCCGGAACCGAAGTGGCGCGTGAAAGCAATCTGGTGATGCTGGAGCGGATGGCCGCTTCCTTGAAGGGAAGGTGCGGAATGTTGGTAACCACATTGCCCTTGACCGGGTTTTTCATCCGGATTTTGTCCACGCGGATGTGCACCACCGGGCCGAGATCGTTGTATTTCTCCACCTTCAGGATGGTCAGTGTCGAGTCGGCCTCACCGGGGCGAGTCTGGTATGCCCCAGTCTGGCCGGGCGCCAGTTCCGTCGCGCCGGCAAGGTTGCAGATGGCAAGAAGCGCAATGATGACAAGAGATCGCATATCTAAAAACCTGACGGATGTTCAAAACGTGCTCAGCGCCCGCGTGCCTTGCCCGCCGTTTTCTTGCCTTTGCCCTGCCCCGGCAGCACCAGCTTGCGCTGCGCGCCGCGTACCTGGCTGGCCGGCTTGGCAACGCGTGAGGGTGGCGGTACACGCTTTTCACCATTGGCCAGGTCCTTGGCGCTGGGCATGGGCACCAGGTGGTGCGGGCCGTTGCCGATCAGGTCTTGCCGGCCCATGGCAATCAGCCCCTCGCGCAGGATGCTCCAGTTTTTCGGGTCGTGATAACGCAGGAAGGCCTTGTGCAGCGTGCGCTGCTTGGCATCCTTGATGATCTGCACTTTCTCCGAGCTGCGCGCCAGCTTTTTCAGCGGGTTGCGGCCGGTGTGCCACATGGTGGTGGCCAGCGCCATCGGCGTGGGCGTGAAGGCCTGCACCTGGTCGGGCTTGAAGTTGTTCTTCTTCAGCCACAGCGCCAGATTCAGCATGTCTTCATCGCGCGTGCCCGGGTGGGCGGCAATGAAGTACGGCACCAGGTATTGCTCTTTGCCGGCCTGCTTCGAGTAGTGATCGAACAGCTCCTTGAAGCGCTCGAAGGTGCCGATGCCCGGCTTCATCATTTTCGATAGCGGGCCGTCCTCGGTGTGCTCGGGGGCGATTTTCAGCAGGCCGCTCACATGGTGGGTAACCAGTTCCTTGATGTATTCGGGCGATTCCACCGCGATGTCGTAACGCAGGCCCGAGCCGATGGTGATCTTCTTCACGCCCGGTATCGCGCGCGCCTTGCGGTACAACTGGATCAGGTGCGAGTGATCGGTATTGAGGTTCTCGCAGATGCCCGGGTACACACAGGACAGCCGGCGGCACGATTGCTCGATGGCAGGGTCCTTGCAGGCCAGCCGGTACATATTGGCGGTGGGGCCGCCCAGGTCGGAAATATGGCCCTTGAAGCCCGGCGTCTTGTCGCGGATTTCCACGATCTCGTTCAGGATGGATTCTTCCGAGCGGCTCTGGATGATGCGGCCTTCGTGCTCGGTGATCGAACAGAAGGTACAGCCGCCAAAACAGCCACGCATGATGTTGATCGAGAACTTGATCATGTCCCACGCCGGGATGCGCGCACCGTTGTAGCTGGGGTGCGGCTGGCGTGCGTACGGCAGCCCGTACACGTAATCCATTTCCGGCGTTGTGAGCGGCACCGGCGGCGAATTGAGCCACACGTCGCGCTCGCCATGTGCCTGTACCATCGCCCGCGCGTTGCCGGGGTTGGATTCCAGGTGCAGCGTGCGGCTGGCGTGTGCATACAGTACCGGGTCGTGTGCAACGGCTTCATACGCGGGGATGCGCACCACGGTTTTTTGCCGTTCGGCCTGCTTGGCGGCAATACGCTCTGCCTTGCTGACGATGCGGATGGGCTTGGGCGCATCCGTTGCGCCCTCGGTGCCACAGGCCTGCGCGGCCTGCTTTTCTTCTTTCATTTCATACGGATCGGGGTGCGGATCCACACGGCCGGGGGTATCGACGGTGCTGGAATCGAGCACTGCCCAGTCGCGCGCCGGCAGCCAGCCGTGCGGCGTCATGAACGCGGTACCGCGCACATCGCGGATATCGCGCAGTTTTTCGCCAGCATTGGCGCGGTGCGCCACTTCCACCAGCGCGCGCTCGGCATTGCCGTACAACAGGATGTCTGCCTTGGCATAGACGATGGCCGACTGCCGCACCTTGTCGCTCCAGTAATCGTACTGGGCAATGCGGCGCAGGCTGGCCTCGATGCTGCCGATCATGAGCTGCACGCCCGGAAACGCCTCGCGGCAGCGCTGCGAATACACGGTGACCGCGCGATCCGGCCGGCGGCCGCCGATGCCGTCGGCAGTATACGCGTCGTCCGAGCGCGGTTTGCGGTCCGCCGTATAGCGGTTGATCATCGAATCCATGTTGCCGGCGGTAATGCCGAAGAACAGCCGCGGCCGGCCCAGCGCCTTGTAGGGCTCGGCGCTGTCCCACTCGGGCTGCGCAATGATGCCCACGCGAAAGCCCTGTGCTTCCAGCAAGCGGCCCACCAGCGCCATGCCGAAGCTGGGGTGATCCATGTACGCATCGCCGGTCACCAGGATGATGTCGCACTCGTCCCAACCCAGCACGTCCATCTCTTGCCGGCTCATCGGCAGGAAGGGCGCAGCAGCGCGCACTTGCGGCTTTGCATAGGCAAACAACGGGGTCGGAACAGAATTCATGGTGATCACAAGCAGGACTAATCGGGCATTTTCGCAGATTTGGCCCCGGAATGCCAAAAAAGCCTTGTTTTTCATCGGGATAGCCCGGCGGATGGCATGCTTGGGCGTGCAGTCCACCGATGGGCACTGGCCTGGCCAATCCCGCGCCAGCCAGGCCAGCGGATCAATGCACCTGGTAAACCTGCCCGGTTTGCGCGCCTTCCACGCTCTTGCTGTACGCCAGCGCCACGCGTGCAGCGGGCACGGCATCAAAGCCGCGGAAATATGCGCCGTATGACGGCAGCGATTCGATCAGCACATTGGGGCTGACCGCATTCACGCGCAAGCCGCGCGGCAGCTCGATGGCGGCCGAGCGCACGAAGCCTTCCACCGCGGCATTCACCATGCTGGCACTGCTGCCGTAGCGGATCGGATCGTGCGTGAGGATGCCGCTGGTCAGGGTAAAGCTGCCGCCGTCATTCAGCACGTGCTGGCCTGCCAGCAACAGGTTCACCTGGCCCATCAGCTTGTCGTTGATGCCGATCGCGTATTGCTCCGGCGTGAATTCGCCCAGCGGGCCGAAGTGCACGCTGCCGGTGGTAGCCACCACCGCATCCAGCGCGCCGGCAGCGTGGAACAGCTGCTGCACGCTGGCGTAATCCTTGATATCCACGCGCAAATCGCCGCTATTGCGCCCGGCGCGGATGATGTCGTGCCGCGCGCCCAGTTCGGCCACCACGGCTTGCCCGATGGTGCCGCCGGCACCGATGACGAGGATCTTCATGGCCTTGCTCCCTGCATGCAGTGGGTAATGCCGCTTATCGTAGCGTGCCGTGGCACGGCCGCCATTGCGGCAAACACGCACAGGTGCTCAGCTGGCGGGGGCGGCGATACCGCGGCGGTTGAGCTGGCATTCCAGTTCGGCTGCGGTGCGGCCGGCCAGCAGCCTGAGCAGCGCTTCCAGCCGCTCCACATGGCCCAGCGCCTTGTCGTCCGCCAGCGCGATGATGCCCAGCACCGCGCCATGCTCATCATGCAGCGGTTGCGCGCAGTAGCCGGAATAGATGCCGCGCGCGGCGGGAAACTGCTGCGAAACATCGCACGGCAGCGATATCGCATTGCCGCTGAGCACCGCATTGCACGGCGTATTGGCCAGATCGTAGTGGAACGGTGTGCGCGGGTTGGCGCCATCGGCAAACGCCAGGCTGTAGCCTTGCGCAGCGTGCTGGCTGTCGCGTACGGTCACGAACGCATAGCGTGCACCGGTCAGCCGCGTCAGGCACAGCATTTCGGCAACGAAGAACTTCGCACCACGAAAGGCGGCAGTGGCTTCCCCCAGTGCCGCATAGCTGCGGGCTACCCATTCGGCTTCGGTCATCGGCAGGCCTGCTAAGGATCGGATACCTGCATCTTAGTATGCATGCCGGCATGATCCAGCCTGCCGTGAACGGCCCATCTTAGTAATGCGGCGGAATCTCGTCTTCCGGCTTGCCGGGCCCGCCCGGCCCTGGTGATTCCATATTGCGGACATGAATGGCCAGCGCCCGCAGGTCCAGCTGCAGCCGGTCCAGCTGCTGCTGTTGCGCAGCCACGATGCTGTTGAGCGTATCGAGCAGGTCGTCCTGCAGCGCGATCTTGATTTCGAGTTCGGTGATGCGGTTTTCCATGGCAGCCTCGCCGTGTCGATGCGGAACGCGATGATAGCAGTGCGGTATCGCATGCTGATGAGCATCGGGCATGACAATATGCATCGGAAAACCCTTATGAAGGACCTGCAATGCAAGCAAACCTGCTCCACCCGCTACCCGATGCCAGCGGTGCCGAAGTATTCGAAACCCTGCTGCAATCGCCGCATGTGCGCATCGAGCGCATTGTTTCCGATGGGCAGGTTTCGCCGGAGTGGTATGACCAGGCCGAAACCGAATGGGTGCTATTGCTGGCCGGTGCCGCACGCTTGCTGTTCGAGGGCGATGCCACGGAAACGCAGCTGCTGCCGGGCGACCATGTGCTGATCGAGCCGCACCGCCGCCACCGCGTCACCTACACGGCCCCGCAGACGGTATGGCTGGCGGTGTGGGCCACGGATGGGGTTTTCGATCCGGCCACGTGACTGGCGTGGCTTGGGGCGGGATGGCGGCCCGATGCGCGTTCGCCGCCCCGTCGGCGATACAGGGTAAAATCGGCCCTTGAATCAGGGATCCGCCATGACCGAAAAATACGATGTCCGCCCCGGGCAATCCGTGGAGCTGCTCAAAGCACTGCATATCCTCACGCGCGATGGCAAGCTCAACCAGGACAGCCGCCGCAAGCTCAAGCAGGTGTATCACCTGTTCAATTTCATTGAGCCGCTGCTCAAGGATGTGCAGCAAGCGCATGCCGGGGTCAGCCTGGTGGACCATGGCGCGGGCAAGTCCTATCTGGGCTTCATCCTGTACGACCTGTTCTTCAAGGACCATGCGCCTGCGGGCAGCATCTACGGCATCGAAACGCGCGAAGAACTGGTGCAGCATTCCAAAGAGCTGGCTGCGCGCTGCGGCTTCAAGGGCATGGATTTCCTCAACCTGTCGGTGGCCGATTCGATCACGTCCGGCGCGCTGCCGGCAGAGATCGATATCGTGACCGCGCTGCATGCATGCAATACCGCCACGGACGATGCCATCCGTTTTGCGCTGGAAAAACATGCCCGGCACATCGTGCTGGTGCCGTGCTGCCAGGCGGAGGTGGCCAGCGTGCTGCGCAAGAACAAGCAGCAGGCACTGAAGAACCCGCTGGCGGAAATCTGGCGCCACCCCATCCATACGCGCGAGTTCGGCAGCCAGATCACCAATGTGTTGCGCTGCCTGCAGCTGGAGGCGCACGGCTACCAGGTAACGGTGACCGAGCTGGTGGGCTGGGAGCATTCGATGAAGAATGAGCTGATCGTGGCCAGTTACAAGAACCTGCCGCGCCGCAAACCGGCCGAGCGCCTGAACGAAGTGCTGGGCACGCTGGGGCTGGACGAACTGCAATCGCGCTTTTACACCGCCTGAGTTGCAGCTTGGCAGCCAAAATCCGGATCTGATCAAAAAGCCGTGGCAGTTGCCGCGGCTTTTGCTTATCTTGCCATGTGTGCCATTGCCCGGTGAGCGGAGTACGTAATGCGTGTCATGACCATCGTTTTTTCATTGATCTGCTGTGTGCTGCTGATGATGGCATCGCAAGCGCAAGCTGCCGGCTACAAGTGCAAGGACAAGGCCGGCAAGGTCACCTTCACGGATCAGCCGTGCGAGAGCATGGATCAGACCGGGCAGAAAATCGTCGAGCGTGGAGCAGGGTATTCCAACCTGACCGAGCGTGAGAAAGACGAGTTCATCGATGGCTTCATGCAGTCATGCCGCAATGGCGTGATTGAGCGGGGTATTCATCCGGACAAAGCCACTGCGGCCTGCCTGTGCATCGGCGAAGAGCTGGCCAATACCGCCAAATACGAAGACCTGCGGCTGGCTACCACCAAGCGCCGCCTGCCCCCGCAACTGGAGCAGGCGCAAGATGCGGCAGCCCAGACCTGCCGGAAAAAACTCCAGGCCAAGCCTGTCCGGCCGGAAGGCAGCTCCGAGGGCAAGAAGGTCGGCGCCTGACGCCTTACTTGTAGACCGCCAGTGTATCGATCAGGCCGATCAGTGCCTGCGCCATGTTCTTGTGATCACCCAGCGACGGGTGCCACAGGCAGCCGGTCAGCTTCAGGTCTTCGTAACCCAGATAGCTGATACGCTGGTCACCCGCTGCACGGGCTTCGTCAACCACCTGCCTGGTCAGCGGGCGCAATTGATCGTCGGGCCACAGGTAGCTGGCGGTGGCGATCACGTGTGCATTGCCATAGCGCTGGCGCAGTTCTGCCAGCAACTTTTTGTAGCTGCTCTTGTAGGCGGCAGCCAGGCTGTCCTTGCTCCACTTTTCGCCCGCTTTCAGTGGTGACGAAAAATCGTTGGTGCCCAGCCCTACCACGACCACCTGCGGCTTCCAGCTTGCGGCGGCGGCCTTGCTGGTGGCCTCGTTCTGCAACAGCCGCGGGTAGAAAGTCAGGTAGCTGCGGTCTGCCAGATTGCCATCCCAGTTGCGATTCATGCCCATGCCGGACATGGCGTTCACCTGCCAGTCGGCACCATAGTGACGGGCTACCGTGACCGCAAAGCCTTGCGTGATATCGGTGGCATCACGTGATTGCTCCCAGTTGCATTCGCGTTTTTCCGACAGATTGCCCAGCGCAGCAGTCCATGAGTCGCCAATGAATTCAACCTGGCGTTTGCTGGCTTGCGGTGCCGGTAGCCAATGGCCGCCATCGAGCACGAAGCCATTGATCACGCCCGGTACGTCGGGCGATTCGGTGCGCTTGATCAACTGCAGCGTATGCGTGCCAGCTGGCAGGTCGCGCAGCCATACGGTGCGGTTGCCGCCGGCAGGCTCGATCACCCTGACCGGTTTGCCATCGACCTCGGCCACGTAGCTGCTGAGGCCATCATCAAGCTTGATACCGATGGCCCGGCCATCGAAGCGGGTGGTCAGCATCGTACCCGGCCAGGTGGCTTGCCAGCCGTCCTTGCCGGCTTCGATCCGGCCGGTGGCCAAGACCTGAGCCTGCTTGAGCGCGGGGGCGGAATCGGCAGCGTGCGCCAGGCCACTCAACAGCAGCAGCGCAATCAAGGGCTTGTTCATGGAGAATCTCCTCGTTGTTATGGCCGTGATGATGCCGCACTGCTGCGGGCGCCTCCAGTCGGTGTGCAGCGGACATGGTTTTTGTGCAACCGGCTTTGCAACCGGCAAGCGCGACCTGCTGCCAGAGCGCTGCCGGCTGCAGTGCGTGCGGCTGTTGCATCGCGGGCTTCCCAACCGCATGCAGCAGCGCACGCCCGGCGATGGTATCGACGCCTGCCGCCATGACCAACGTGCCAGCGCACGTGGTGGCGGGCATGGCCGATCATGCCGGCGGCGGGCTCAACATGGTTGGTACCCGTTCCGGGTGGCATGGCTCAGCAAAGCACCTTGGCGCCTCGGCTGCGCTACGGCGGGCCCGGCATGCCATCGGCGCGCTGTACCCGGATGAATGGCCCCCCATTTCAACGGTTGTCCGGACCGGTTTCGCTGCAGAGCATGGATGCCGCTGGCCAGTGCAGGCGTCATGAGCGCACGGCATGACCAGTATGCCAAATTGCGCTGCGGCTTTGGCCGGCGGCTGCGTTAGGATGAAGCACGTGAAATCCGTACCATCATTCGAGGAATCTGCCATGTCGATTCGAAAGCTGCTGTCTGCCCTGCCATTGCTGCTGTTGGGATTGCACGCCGCTGTGCAGGCTGCGGATACGGCGTCTGCGCCGGTTGCGGTCAAGGCGTCGACGGTAGCAGCGGCATCCAGCGTGCCAGCGGTGCCGGCAGACGAAAAACCCACGCAGAAGGTGCGCACCAGCTTTCTGGATGGCTGGGATCAGGTGCCATTGCAGCGGCTGGAAGACCAGGCTGCCAGATATCGCGGGACGTATTTTCTGGAAGGCCTGCACAACAGCAAGCGCATTGCGCTGACATTCGATGACGGCCCGAGCGCTTACACTGCCAGCCTGCTCAAGGTGCTGGAGAAGAACCAGGTGAAGGCCACGTTCTTTTTCCTGGGCGAGCATGTGAATACCAGCCCGGAGCTGGCGCAGGCCGCGCTCAAGGCCGGGCATACCATTGCCAACCACAGCTACAACCATCCGTACCTGAACAAGCTGAGCAACACGCAGTTGTGGGACGAGCAGTTTGGCCGCAGCCAGCAAATCTTCCAGGCCAGGCTGGGCATCAAGCCCGCGTTGATCCGCCCGCCGTATGGCGTCATCAACGATGAGCAGGTGACCTTGCTCCGCGACAAGGGCTACAAGCTCATCCTCTGGTCCATCGATACGCAGGACTGGTATGTGGCCAGAAAGCTGGGCGCTGCAGACGGGCTGTACAAGACCGTACTGAACACCGTGCACCCCGAGGCCATCATCCTGATGCATGACGGCGGCGGCTACCGCGCCGATTCGGTCGAGGCGGTCAGCATGCTGATCCCGGAACTCAAGAAACAGGGGTATGAGTTTGTCACTGTCGATCAGTTGATCGGCACCAAGCCGTACCTGGACTGAGCACCCCGCCGGCGGGCGCAGTTGGCCCACCGAGTAAAACAAGTGCAGCCGTGAAGCACAACGCGCCCCGTCGGGGCGCGTTGTCTTTTGGGCGGGCAAAACAACTGTTCCAGTAGCCGCTTGCCGGATCGGCTAGCGCACGCTGTCCGGCAGCGCCATGGCGGGCACATTGGCTGGGCGTGGTCTGGTGGTGGCGTAAATCACCCCGCCGATCACCAGCGCAGCCCCGGCCAGTTGCGCACCGGTAACGGGCTGGCCCAGCACCACGCCGATCAGCGTGGCAAAAATCGGCACCAGGTTCATGAATAGCGCTGCGCGTGCGGGGCCGATCTTGCTCACGCTGTCGTTCCACCAGTCATACGCCAGCACCGAGCCGCCGATGCTCATCACCACCACTGCCAGTGCGATGCCCATGGGCGGTACGTGCAGCAGATCGCCACTGATCTCCTGGGCAAAAACCGCCATCAGCACGCCGCCCATCACGATGGTGGACAGGGTGATCTGCAGCGGCGCCAGCCCCTTCACGAAACGGCGCGGTATCGTTGCGTAGATCGCCCAGCCCACGGCGGCCAGCAGCACCAGCAGATCGCCCGGCGTGAACGACATGGTCAGCAAGGTGTGCAGTGAGCCATGGCTGACCACGGTGGCTACGCCAGCCAGCCCCAGCAATAGTCCGATGATCTGCCGGGTGTTGATGCGCTCGCCATTGAGGCCGGCGGAAATCAGCGTGGTGATCGCCGGGTTGAGCGCAATGATCAGCGCGCCGTTCACCGATGAAGTCAGCCGCAGCCCGTAAAACAGCGCGATATTGAAACCGCATATGCCGATGGTGGCCATTGCGAGCAGTGGCCAGATATTGCGCCGGATGCCCGCCCAATCCAGCCCCTGGCGCCAGTACACCATGGGCAGCAGAATGGCGCCGGCCAGCAGAAAACGCCAGCCCCCGATGGCCAATGGCGACATCGCGCTGACCGCGTATTTGCCCAGATGAAACATGGCGGCCCAGAAAAAGGCGGCACCGATGAGTTTGAACCAGGTAAGCGGGCTGCCCATGATGTACTCCTTGCTGCACAGGTCACCATCTGGCGGTGACCGGCGGATGTTGATGCGGTATTGGGATTATAATTTTCCGCATACGCAAAGTGATTCGAGAATCCGGAAAATCATTTTCCATAAATGAAAAACATCAATCAGCTGGACTGGAACGATCTCAAGTATTTCCTGGCGGTGGCGCGCGGCGGTGGCCTGACGCCGGCTGCCACGCAGCTGCATACCAGCGCATCGACGGTATCGCGCCATATCGACAGCATGGAGGCACTGCTGGGCGCACGCTTGTTCCTGCGCCAGCAGCGCGGTTACCTGCTTACCGACCAGGGCAGCGCGTTGTTCGAACAGGTGGCAGAGGTAGAGCGCGCCATGCTGGGAGTGGAACGCAGCAGCGGGGCACTCGGCGCCGCTGGCGTGGTCAGCGGCCGGGTGAAATTCGCCACCTCCGAAACGCTGGCCCATCAGCTGATCTCGCCCAATCTGGGCCTGCTGCTGGCCCGCCATCCGGCGTTGCAGGTGGAGCTGGTGGTCAACCGCAACCTGGCGGACCTGGGCCGGCGCGAGGCCGATCTGGCGCTGCGCATCGTCGGCAGCGCCAGCACCGTGCACGATCCGGATTACATCGCCCACCGGGTGGGCGAGCTGCCGTTTGCGCTCTACGCCGCGCCAGCGCTGCTGGCTGCCGCGCCGGATGGAGACTGGCACCAGTTGCCCTACATCACCTGGGATGAATCGTGGACCGGCCGGCCGATGGGCGTATGGCTGAGCGCAGCCTTCGGCGCCCGGGAGCCCATCCTGCGCACCAACAGCGTGACCGCGCAGTACGTTGCCGCTGGTGCCGGCCTGGGCGTGGTATCGCTGCCGTGCTTCTTCGGCGATGCGCAGCCGGGCTTGCTGCGGCTGGCAGACGTGGATACCGGCACCGTGCCGGAACTATGGCTGGTTTACCACCGCGACCTGAAAGCCAGCCAGCGCGTGCGGGCGATGCGCGAGTTCGTGACGGAGCTGGTGCAGGGCCTGGCTGCCGGCTAGCGGCACATGGTCAGTTGGCTGCTCGGACGTCTTCGTAGTCTGTGCACAGGCGTATCTGCCAGCCTGCTGCGCTACGGGTGAGGTTGTGTGGTGTGGAACTGCCATGGCGCCAGACCGGTATTGCGGCTGATGTGCCAGCAAAGGTCCGCGTCGGCGTGATCGGGGGCCTTGCTGCAGCAGCATCGCTATTGTGTAGCTGGCATTTGCATAACCATTGTCGCAATAGTGCTGGCACAGCGCGCGCATGTTGGCGCAGATCGCTCCGTGCTGACCCAATGCGTGTAGTTGCTGCCGTGCACGATGGCCGATGGCACCGCGTATTGCGCGGCAATCGCTGCGCCGTCCAGCTGATTGAAAGCTGCACGGTACTGGTCGAAAAAAGCGGCCAGCTCCGCGCTGGGCATAGCGCTCATTTGAGCGTTGTCAGCTCCACCAGCAGGTTTTCCTTGTCGTTGGACAACCACAACTGGCCGTCCTGGATGGTGGCTTGCAGCTGCATGGTGCGTGCTGCCATGGCGCCCAGTGCGCTGAAGGTTTCCGGGGCGATGGTCACCACGTGCAGGTGATCGAAGCGGATCATCTGCCCTTTGATGCTGTCCCACCACATTTCTGCCTGGCGGCCGCCATACGCGTATAGCCACACTTCGGCCGCGCGGTTGCATGCCTTGCGCAGGCGTTTTTCATCCGGCAGGCCCAGTTCCACCCAAACTTCGATTTCATCGACCAGGTTCTTCTGCCAGATGGTGGCGTCTTCGTCATCGCTGATGCCGCGGCCGAACTCCAGCGATTCGGATGCATGGCGGGCAAAGGCCAGCACGCGCAGCATCATGCGCTCATCGGTTTCGGAAGGATGGCGGGCAATGGTCAGCGCATGCGATGCGTAATAGCCGCGATCCATATCGGTGATATTGAGGTCGGCCTTGAAGATGGTGGCTTTGATGGCCATACGGCAGCTCGGTGGAAATGAAAAAAGCCGCCCAGTTTAACCGGGCGCTGCCGTGTTGCGTAACGGTATTGCTTGCCAGTGCATATCGCGGACGAACGTTGCGCTTACCGGCTGGGGATTGCTACTGGCCGAAAATCTTGCTGATGGTCTTGCCCACGCCGCCAGCCAGCCCCTTGATGGTGAGGCCGATGCCTTCGGCAACGCCCAGACCCATCCGCTTGTTCAGGTCTTCGTTGAGTACGAAGCGCGGGTTGTGCAGATTGCCGGTCAGCGTAAAGCGCAGCACGATCTTGCCGCGCTCGTCTTTCAGGCTGGAGAGCGCGGCCTGGCGCGGTGCATTGCTCAGCGTATTCCAGAAGCCATCGGGGGTTTTCAGCTCCAGATCGCTCAGCGTCAGCACGCCGGGCGCTTTCAGCTGCCGGTTCTCGATGGTGGAATTCAGGTCCAGATCCAGCGTGCCGCGCTTTACGCGGGTTTCGGTGGCTTTCAGCAGGTAGGGCTGCAGCGTGATCAGGTCGATGCCGCGCAGCCGAGTGCTCAGCACACTGCTTTTGTCGGCAAAAATCATCCAGCCACGGATATCTACCGATCCCCGGCGCCGCGACCCGGCCAGCGTGGCGGTGGCGGTCAGCGGGCTGCGGTTGGCCACTGCCGGCAGGTTCAGCGCTTCCAGCGTGATATCGGCATGGCTGAGCGGTATCTTGTACGGCGTTTTGCTCACCGTACTGTCGTAAAAGTCGACATCACCCTGCTGCATGGCAATGCGGTCGATGATCACTTCGCGCTTGCCCGATTCCGCGCTGGCTGCGGCCTTGGCGTGTTCCAGCAGGCTGGGCAGCAAGCGCGTCTTGCCGTTGCTATGCCGCCAGATCGACAGGTAACCGCCCTCCAGCGTGATGGAATGGATATGCACTCGGGACGATAGCAGCGCGCGCCAGTCCGGCACGATGATCACGCGGCTGGCACGCAGGCTGTCGCGCGTGGGCCAGCCATCCGGTGCCTTGATGCGCAGGTTGCTGATTTCCAGCGTGGATAGCCCGAGCTTGATCTCGCCGACTTCGCTCTCGCTACCCAGGGCGGCAATGACGTGCTCTCGCAGTTGCTGCACGGTAAAATGCAGCACAGCTATCGCAGCAACGCCCAGCAGTGCACAGACCGCAATGGCCCAGAGCAGAAAGCGGAAAGCGCGTGGATGTTTCATGCGGTGGTGGCGGGCGGATTCGGGCCTGGCAGGGCAATGCGGCGACAATAACAAGCGCCCTGCCGGCTGCAAAGACGGAATGCTGCCAATTTGTCACAAAACATGTCACAGCACCGTCTTGAATCTGCACCGATGATGGGGATACGGATTGAACCTGCCGCTTGATGCTTTTGACCTGCACCGCCCACGCCTGTTCGGCCTGGCCTACCGCATGCTGGGCGTACGCGCCGATGCGGAAGACGTGGTGCAGGATGCCTACCTGCGCTGGCACGATGCCAGCCGGGATGCACTTGCCACGCCGGAAGCCTGGCTGGTTACCGTGGTCACCCGGCTGGCGATAGACCGGCTGCGGGTGGTCAAGCGCGAGCGCGAACATTACACCGGCCCGTGGCTGCCGGAGCCATTGCTGACTGATACCGCGCCATCGCCGGAATGGGCGCTGGAGCTGAAAAGCGATGTCGGCCTGGCCTTCATGACCGTGCTGGAGCGGCTGGCTCCGGAAGAGCGTGCCGCATTGCTGCTGCGCGAGGTGATCGATTGCGAATACGCTGAAATCGCCACCATCCTTGGCAAGAAGCCGGCTGCGGTACGCCAACTGGTATCGCGGGCGCGCAAGCGGCTGGATGACGACGCACCGCGCCGCCCGGTCGCGCCCGAAGACCATCTCCGCCTGCTCGATGCATTTGCCGCGGCCGCATTGCGCGGTGATCATGCGGCGCTGCAGGCGTTGTTCACCAGCGATGCCATGCTGGTATCCGATGGTGGTGGCAAGGTCTACGCCACGCTGCGCCCGCTGTACGGTGCCGAGCGGCTGGCACGGCTGTATCAGGTGATTGCCGCCAACCAGGCCGGCAGCGCGCAATACCGGCACGCCGAAATCAACGGCGAGCCGGCACTGCTGCGCTTCATCGATGGCCACATCGATTCGGCCATCGTCATCGTTGCGGACGGCGCGCGCATCGCCGCCATTTACAACGTGCGCAACCCGGACAAGCTGGCGGCGCTGCAACAGTACTATTGACGCGTGGTATCGCTGGCCGGTGATATGCGCATCGAACCTTGGCAGGGCTGGCTTCCAGGCTGATGTGGCAATGGAGACTCAGCCCTTACTTTGCCGCTGGCAGCCCCGCCAGAAACCGCCGCATATGCGCGGCAATCGCCGGCGTTTCTTCGTCCAGCGCAAAGTGGCCGGTATCGAGCAGGTGGATGTCCGCCTTCTTCACGTCCTTGCCATAGGCGAGCGCGCCGGCTGCGGTGAACAGCGGGTCGTTCTTGCCCCAGACCACCAGCGTGGGCGGTTGCTGGTCGCGCAGATACGTTTGCCATGCCGGGTAAAGATCCAGATTGCTCTGGTAATTTGCCAGCAGGCCCATCTGGATATTGCGGTTTACCGGGTTCTGCAGCCCCCACAATGCGTTGGTCCAGCCCTCCGGCGCCACGCGTTGCGGCTGGCGCAGGCCGGTGCGGTACATGAACTGCACCCCCTCGGTGCTGAGGATGCCTTCCAGCATCGGCCGGGTCCGGGCGTTCACACCGGCGCTGGTGGCGCTGATGTTGTGGCGGATGCCATCCGACAGGCCGGCGTCGTAGCTGTTGGCGTTCTGCACGATCAGCGCACTGATCCATCCCGGATGCTGGCTGGCCATGCGCATGCCCACCGGGCCGCCAAAGTCCTGCATGTACAGCGCAAAGCGCTTCAATCCCTTGAGTTCGACAAACCGCGTCATCACGCTGGCGAGATTGTCGAATGTGGGCGTGAAAGCAACGCCCTTGCCGATCACCGTCTGCCCGGCGCCGGGGTAATCGGGGGCGATCAGGTGGTACTGGTCGGCCAGTGCGTCGATCAGCCCGGCATACATCTGCGACGACGCAGGGAAGCCGTGCAGCAGCAACACGGTCGGTGCATCCGGGTTGCCGGCCTCGCGGTAGAAGATCTGGATGCCGTCGACATCCAGCGTGCGGTATTCCACCGCCGCGGCAACGGCAGGGGTGAGGGCGGTGGCCAGTGCAACGGCAGCAAGGGCTTGGGCAGTCATGATCGGTCTCCTGTGGATTGCGGCGCGATGCGCACCGGTTATGGCGCAAGATTAGGCTTGCGCATTGCTGGCGATAAGACGTTCAATTGTGGAATGACTGTCCATTCAAAGTGGTGAATGCCTTGGCCAACCTTGCCGCGATCAACCTCAATCGCCTGCTGGTGTTCGTGACCGTGGTGGAGGCCGGTTCGCTGACCGCCGCGGCCACCCGGCTGGGCCTCGCCAAAACCATGGTCAGCACGCATATGCAACGGCTGGAGCATGAGGTGGGCACCAGCCTGCTGGTCAGAACCACCCGGCGCCTGGGCCTGACCGAGGCGGGCGAAGCCTTCTATGAAGCCAGCCGGCGCATCGTGCGCGAGGTGGAAGCCGCCGTGGATGCCGCCGCGCAGGACAGCAGCGCACCGCGTGGCACATTGCGAATTACCGCGCCCATCGATTACGGTGCCACCGTGGTTGCGCCGGTATGCGTCGCGCTGCGGCAGCGCTATCCGGACCTGAAAATCGAGCTGCTGGCGGGTGACCGCCTGTTCGATCTGGTTGGCGAGGGCATCGATGTCGCCATCCGTATCGGCAACCTGCCCGATTCCAATCACCAGGCGGTGCGCATTGCCGGCTTCAACGATGTGCTGGTGGCCAGCCCGGCATTGCTGCAACACCGATCCGTGCCGGCCACGCCCGCCGCTCTGGCCGATTGGCCGTTCATTGCGCTGTCGGTATTGCCGCAGCCGCTGAATTGGGCGTTCAGCCATCAGGACACAGCCGCGCGGCAAACCGTGCGCTTTGCTGCCGGCTTCAGCGCCAACACCGCGTATGGCGTGCGTGCGGCAGCGCTGGCAGGGGGCGGGCTGGCAATGCTGCCCGATTTTGCCGTGCGTGATGATCTGGCAAGCGGCGCGCTGGTGGCGTTGTTGCCGCAATGGCAGGCGCCGGTCGGCGGCATCCATGCAGTTTTTCCGGCGGCACGCCACCGGCCACGCAAGGTAAGGGTGCTGATCGATGCACTGCGTGCGCAAGTGGCTGGTGAGGCCACCGGTTAAAAAACCCGCTGTTGTCACAAACCGGCGGGGCATGCCGTCTTATACGTTGAAGCAGCAGCCTGCTGCACAACTGAAGGATGTTCATCATGACCCAAGCCCGCCTGCAACACGCCACCCTCGCCCCGGAAGCCTTCAATGGCCTGGTCGCCGCCAGCAACGCCGCCAAGGCCACGCTGGGTGCGCAACTGGCTGAACTGGTTTACCTGCGTATCTCGCAGATCAACGGCTGCGCGTACTGCATCGACATGCACGCGCGTTCGCTGCTCAAGGGGGGCGAGGATTTCCAGCGTATCAACAGCCTGGTGGCCTGGCGTGAAGTCGATTTTTACAGCGAGCGCGAACGCGCTGCACTGGCCTGGGCGGAAACACTGGCGCATATCGATAGCGCGCGCGCGCCGGATGCCGACTTCGCCGCGGTCTCAGCGCATTTCTCCGATACCGAAGTGGTGGCGCTTACCTATGCCGCAGCGGTCATCAGCGCCTTCAACCGCATCGGCGTGGCGATGCACCTGCCGGTGAAGCAGGCACCGTTGCCGGCGCAGTAACGGCATCCTGCAATTGCTTGGAACTTGTCCGCGATTAATGCCTGGGTTTGAGCGGGATGCTTGACGAGCCCAGCGCAGGCGCGGGGTGTGTAATCAACTTGGGAGAACCGCTGGTCCACCCTCAACAGCCGATGAGAACCCGGCTCGGCCGGGTTCCTGATGCCGCTGATTCGCCGATAACGTGCGAGCATACAAAACAGACGCTCAGCGCGCGCGCGCCAGGCAGGTCTGGTAGCGGCCATTCACGCGGTCGGCAAACCACGCGGTGGTCAGCTTGCGGGTGATCTTGGGGCTGATCAGGCGGATTTCCGGCAGCACCGCGCGCGGCAGCTTGCCGTTCTTCTCGGCCAGTGCAAACACCTTGCGGTACAGCTCGCTCTGGCCGAAGGGCGACAATTTCTCGGTCAGCAGATCGCGGCGGATGGCATCGCGGCCCATGCCCAAGCGGTCGGCAATGCTGGCCAGCGCCTGCTCCACATCGCTGGGCTTGCTGCTGGGCGCGCCGTTGCTGTAGCTCAGCAGATCACCATCCAGCGTGATTTTCTGGCCGCTGGCCTTGGCAATGGCCGCCTGGAACGCTGCATTGCGGCTGGCGTAGCGCCCGGCGTTGAAGTCGGCAAAGCGGTACAGCATGTCGTTGTACGGTGCCGGGTACTGCAGCAGGATGGCAATGCCGAAATACGTGCCGCCGCGCCGCGTGAACACGGTATCGCGCACGCTGCGGGTGAGCTTGTACGGATATGGCCAGGCACGCACATGCGCCTCGGCAAAGTCCACGCTCACCTGCATCGGCCCGCCGGTGCGGATGGGGTTGCTCATGTTCAGTGGCAAGCCCAGGCGCGCGGCATCCGCGGCCAGGTCTTCGAACACCGCATTCATTTCGCGTTCGGTGCGCAGGTTGTCGATGCGGCTCTTGTAGCTCTGCCCGTTGGGGGAGGTCTTGAGCAGCGCGGTCTGCACCGCAATCAGCGGGATATGCTTGGCGGCGGCTTTCTCGCCGATCTTGCCCCACACGATCTTGGGCAGGCCCGGCACGCCCGGATCGCCTTGCCACGATGATTCCTGTTCGATCACCGCGTTGGCCGCGCAGAAGTATTCCGGCGTGTAGGGGATTTTCAGCGCCGTGAACGCATCCACGATGTCTTCCGTCCAGCCGGCCTTGTCCGGCATCTTGGGCGGTAGCAGCTTCTGCAGCAGCACACGTGCTTGCGCCGGGTTCAGGCTGGGTGCCGGCGTGGTCTGCGGCACGGGGGCAGGCGTGGGCATGGCTTCCACGGCACTGGCCACGGGCGGCTCGGCGCCGGTTTCCGGGTTTGCCTCCGGGTCCGCTTCCGGATCGGCACTGAGTTGCTGTACCGGCGTGGGCAACGGCTCCGGCGTGGCAGCCAGCGCTGCACTGGCCGGCAGCGAAGCTGCATCGGGCTGGCTTGCGCATGCGGATGCCAGCACGGCAGTCAGGATGGCCAGCAATGGTGCATGGCGCAGGCGCACAGCGGCGCGAAGGGGGGAAGCAGGTATGGGGAGCACGGTTGGGCAGCAGCGGCGGTGAAGCCGCGAGGGTAGGCGATCACCAGCCTGCTGACAACACCGCTGGTACATTGCCGCCCAGGCTGCCGTGTGCGTGGCCCGCTTAGCCGGCCATCACCCGGTTGCGGCCGCCCTGCTTGGCCGCATACAACGCGGTATCGGCGCGGAAATACAGCGTATCTGCGGTATCGTCCTCGCCCAGCTCGCTCACACCGAAACTGAGCGTGAGCACGGGGGCGACGTCCGATCCGGAATGGGGAATCGCCAGCGCCTCCACCGCGCGGCGTATTTCTTCTGCCAGCCGTACCGCGGTGGCCGCTTCGGTAGCGATGAACAGCAATGCAAATTCCTCGCCGCCCAGGCGTACCGGCAGATCACCGCCGCGGCGTGCGCCGTTCTTCAGGCAGCGTGCAATCGCCTGCAGCGCCATGTCACCCGCCTGGTGACCGTAGCAATCGTTGAAACGCTTGAAGTAATCCACGTCGCACATCATCAGGCTGAGCGGGCGGCCATGGCGGGATTGCCGGCGGATTTCCTCTGCCAGGTGATGATCGAACGCACGGCGGTTGGCGAGGCCGGTCAGCGCATCGGTCATCGCGCTCAGTTCCAGTTCGTCCACCTGCTGCTGGATCACGCCCAGCAGATCGTTGGCATGCGTGGCCAAGGCACCGATCTCGTCCTGCGATGCCACCGATAGCCGCCCGTGCCAGTCGCGCTGGCCGGAAATGCGCTTGAGCTCCACATCCATTTTCTTCAAGCGCCGCACCAGCAATACCTCGACCACCAGGCCCATGCCCAGCGCCGCCAGGCCGGCCAGCAGCGCCAGCTGCCAGCTCACGATGCCCAGCATGCGGTCCATCTGCGTGCGGATATCGCGCGGCCAGATCAGCACCACGTCTTCCAGCGCATTGCCACCCAGGTCGTGCAGCGCCCAGTGCAAGCGGTAATCGGCATCGCTTTCCACGTAGCGCACGGTGCCGCTGCCCAGCGTGGAGGCAATGGCAAACGGCTGGCCGGCAACGTTCAGCATGGGCTGCCCTTCGGCGGATTGCAGCTCGATCCTGCTGTTGGTGGTTTGCCGCACCGATGCCAGCACGGCCTCGTTCAGCAGCTTGCCAAATAGCACCGTGCCGCGTGATGGCCCGGTGCCTTCCGATGTGAGGATGGGCGCGCCGCACAGCAGCATCGGCCCCGCTTCCACGTTGACGATGCCGCAACCGTTGTTGCGCTGGCCCAATGCCGTCAGCTGCCGCTGCAATGCGGGAGTGGCAAATTCCAGCTCCGGAAAGCGTGCTTCACGGCCCCGGGCCGGATCGATGCCCAGATGGGCAATCAGTTGCCCTTCGGCATCGGTGATGCCCAGCCACGCAATGCCGTTGCGGCGGTACGGATCATTCTGGCTGTTGATGTTGGCACTGATGAAGTCCGGATTGCGGTCGGCTGCAAAGGTGTAAAGCTCGGTCCAGTGCCCCCAGTCGTTGGCCAGCACCGCCAACTGCTTGCTCTCGTTCTCCAGCGCCAGCACCACGCTGCGCAAGTCCGATTGCGCATGCTCCATCTCGATGCGGGTGTAGTTGTGCAGCATCTGCGCGCGCAGCAGCCACAATACGCCCAGCGCCAGCGCGCCGAGCAGGCAAAGCAGACTGCCGAGCAGCTTCCCGCGTATCCCCATGACAGTCCTCGTTGCTTTCCGGGCGTGTGCGCGCACAAAACCATGCCGGATATGGTCGCGCACTCTTTAGAATGTAGCCAATGCCCATCAAGCCTGCTTGCCATGACCAAACCGCCCACCATCCTGCTGCTGGAAGACGAAGCGGCCATTGCCGATACCCTCGTGTTTGCGCTGGGCCGCGAAGGCATGGTGGTGCAGTGGCATAGCCTCATCTCCGCTGCCGAAGCCGCACTGGCCGCGGGCGGCGTGGACCTGGCGATCTTCGATGTGGGCCTGCCCGACGGCAGCGGGCTGGAGCTGCTGCGCCGCTTGCGCCGCCATTCCGAGCTGCCGGTATTGCTGCTGACCGCGCGGGCGGATGAAGTGGACCGCATCGTGGGGCTGGAGCTGGGCGCGGATGATTACGTGGTGAAGCCGTTCAGCCCGCGCGAGGTGGCAGCACGCGTGAAAGGCATCCTCAAGCGCGTGCAGCCCCCCGCTGCAGTGCGGCGCGATGCAGCACGCTTCGAGCATGATGTGGCCGGCCGGCGCATCAGCTACCTGGGCACGCGGCTGCAGCTCACCCCGGCCGAATACAATGTGCTGGCGGTGTTCGTGGCGCAGCCCGGCCGCGTATTCAGCCGCGCACAACTGCTCGATGCCTTGGGTGAAGCAGCGGAGGACAGCTTCGAGCGCACCATAGACAGCCATATCAAAAGCCTGCGCGCCAAGCTGCGCGAGATCACTCCCGCGCAAGACCCGATCGAAACCCACCGTGGCTTCGGCTACGCGCTGAGCGCCGGCTGATGCGCTTCAGCCTGCGCATTTTCCTGGGCTACTTCCTGTTTGCCGGTCTGACCGGCTGGTACGTGCTCACGCTGGTGCGCGATGAAATCAAGCCTGCGGTGCGCCAGTCGGCGGAAGAAGTGATGATCGACACCAGCAACCTGCTGGCCGAGCTGATCCGCGTGGATTTCGTTGCCGGCCGGCTCGATCAGGGCCGCTTTGCCGCCGCCATTGCCACTTATCTGCAGCGCACGCCCAAGGCCGCCGTGTGGGGGCAGGACAAGACCAAGCTTGATCTGCGCGTGTACGTGACCGATGCCAAGGGCATCGTCCAGCTCGATTCCGCCGGTGCGGATATCGGCCGCGATTACTCGCAATGGCGCGATGTTTACCTGACTTTGCGCGGCCAGTACGGTGCGCGCACCAGCGCGGCCGATCCGTACGATGCCGAATCGACCGTGATGTACGTGGCCGCGCCCATCATCGATAACGGCCGCATCGTCGGCGTGCTGACCGTGGCCAAGCCCAATACCGCCATGCAGCCGTATATAGACCGGGCCCGCAACAAGCTGTGGCGGGCCGGCCTGATCCTGGTGGCGGTGGCGCTGCTGGCGGGTGCGGTGTTCTCGTGGTGGCTGTCGCGTGGCATCGCCAGGCTGACCGATTTCGCCCGCGAGGTACGCGATGGCAAGCCCGCCGCCGTGCCGGCATTTGCCGCCAACCGCGAGCTGGCCCACCTGGCGGATGCGCTGGGGGAAATGCGTGATCGGCTGGAGGGCAAGACCTATGTCGAGCAGTATGTGCACGCACTCACGCACGAGCTGAAATCGCCGCTGGCCGGCATACGTGGCTCGGCCGAGCTGCTGGCAGAGCCGCTCGATGACGCCGACCATGCGCGCTTTGTTGGTCATATCCAGCAGGAAAGCGCGCGCATGCAGGCGATTGTGGACCGCCTGCTCGATCTGGCGCGGCTGGAAGCCCGCCATGGCCTGGCCGACACCGAACAGGTGAAGCTCGCCGACCTGATCAACACCGTGCTGGCCGCGCTGGAACCCCGGCGCAACGGGCGCAGCATCCATTGCGATATCGCTGCTGATGCCGGCATCACCGGCGAGCGCTTTTTGCTGGAGCAGGCGCTGCGCAACCTGCTGCAGAACGCGTTCGACTTCACGCCGGCCGGCGGCGCAATCCATGTCGCGGCAAGCGTTGCTGACGGGTATTGCCTGCTGACCATCCACAACGACGGGGCACCCATCCCCGATTTTGCATTGCCACGGTTGTTCGAGCGCTTCTTCTCGCTGCCTGGCCCCGGGCGCGAGCATAAAGGCACCGGCCTTGGCCTTGCGCTCACCCGCACCATTGCCGAGCTGCACGGCGGCAGCGTGGCATTGGCCAATGCCGCAGGCGGGGGCGTGGTTGCCAGCCTGCGGTTGCCCTGCACCGCCAGTTAAGCCGGCAACACGCTCTCCACATCACCTCCACATACGCTCCACGGTCCATCCATATTCCAATCGCATGCTCTCGTCAGCGGGGTAACCCATCATGGAGAGTGCGAAATGAAAAAGACGGTAGGGTACAAATTGCTGGCCATCGGTTTTCTGGTGCTGGTATTGATGATCGTGATGTCGCTGGTGCGCTCGCTCGTCAACGAGCGACAGCACCGGGCGCAAGAGGTGGTGGCGGAAATTGCCGAGCATAGCGCGCGGGCGCAAACGCTGACCGGGCCATTCCTGATCGCGCCGTATATCCAGACCGAATGGACGCTGACCGAGCGCAAGGAGCGCGGCGAGGTCATCAAGGAGTGGCAGGCCGGCGGTGAAACCGTGCATCGCATCATCGTGCAGCCCGATATGCTGGATGTGAACGGCAACGTTGCCGTCACCATGCTCAAGCGCGGTATCTTCCAGGCGCCGATCTACAAATCCGGCCTGAAGCTGGCCGGCCGCTTTACGCTGCCAGCACGCGGCAGCGTGGAGCAACGTGGTGAATCGCAGGGCAAGCGCTACGAATACCGCTGGGGCCAGCCTTACCTGGCGGTTGGCGTGAGCGATGCGCGTGGCCTTGGCACGATAGCCGGCTCGATTGGCGGCGTAGCGCTCAAATTCCTGCCGGGCAGCACGCAATCCTGGCTGGGCGCCGGCGTGCATGCGCCACTCAACACCACCACCACCGAAGACGTGCAGCAGTTTGATTTCGCATTCAACGTGGCGCTGTCCGGCACCGAAACGCTCAACGTCACTCCCATCGGCAAAGCCAACAAGCTGGCGCTGTCCGGTGATTGGGCGCACCCGAGCTTTGTCGGCCCGTTTGCCCCGGCAGAGCGCACCACCGCGGCCAAGGGCTTTTCCGCCTCGTGGCAGGCCAACGACTGGGCAACCGGCCTGACCGAAGAGAAGCTGGCGCGCTGCGCGGATGCAGACAAGGAATGCGAGCAACTGGGCGTGGGCAGCTTTGGCTTGCGCCTGATCGACCCGGTAGACCGCTACGTGCTGGTGGAGCGCACGGTGAAATACGCGGAGCTGTTCCTGCTGCTGACTTTCGGCGCGTTCTTCCTGATGGAAGTGCTCAAGCGCCTGATCGTGCACCCGGTGCAATACGGTCTGGTGGGCCTGGCACTGGCGCTGTTCTTCCTGCTGACGCTGTCGTTGTCCGAGCACATGAGCTTTGCCAGCGCGTACTGGATCGCCGCGGCCTCGTCGATTGCGCTGCTGGGCTATTACATCAGCCATGTGCTGGCCGGCTGGCGCCGCGGGCTGGGCTTCTCCGGCTTGCTGGCGGTGCTGTATGCGGTGCTGTTCGGCATCCTGCAGTCGGAAGACATGGCGCTGCTGATGGGTAGCCTGGTGCTGTTCGGCCTGCTGGCGGTGGTGATGGTGCTCACGCGCAAGGTCAACTGGTACGGTATCGGCAACGATGCAACGGCGGATAAAGTGCCGCCGCTGCCGGGCGCGGTGTAACGACGTGGTGTAATGCGCAAGGCCGGCCCGGGTGGCCGGCCTTGTTGTTAGCGCAGCGGGATTTTCTGGCCCAGCACCGGCACCGCGGTCACTGCATTATCCGGGCTGCCATCCACCAGTTTGTCCGAATAGGTGAGGTAGATCAGCGCGTTGCGCTTGGCATCCACCACCCGCACCACCCGTACATGCTTGAAAATGAACGACGCCCCGGCCTTGAAGACTTCTTCCTGCCGGGGCAATGCCTTGGGGAATTTCAGCGGCGCGATCTGCCGGCAGGCCACCGAAAAACGCGACGGGTCCTTGGCCATGCCCACCATGCCTTTCAGCCCGCCGGTCTTGGCGCGCGATACATAGCACGCCACACCCGTCACGCCGGGGTCATCGAATGCCTCGACCACCACCTTGTGATCCGGGCCCAGCCACTGGAATGCGGTATCGACCGAACCGACCTCCTCGGCGCCAGCCAGCGTGGTGGTCAGCAGCAAGAACGCAGCGAGTGCAGTAGTGGTTTTCATGGCGGCCTTGAGTTGGGGGCAGGGATAACAGTCAAGCATGCCCATGTTGCCGCCTTGCTGCGCACGATGCCAGCCCGTCTTGCCTGATGATATGCAGGCGCATCCGCTGTGTGCGTGTAATGAATAACGCCGTTTCTTTCGGGAAGAAACGGCGTTGTCTAACGGCTGTGTCGCCTGGTACGTGGCGGCCGGTTTCTGGCTAGCAGTTCGCCGGGCAATACCATGCAACCCAAACCGCTGCTGATGATGACGGCTAGTTCGTCAATTCGCCCCGTCAACCCGCATGGGCCAGGCTGCGCTTGCTCTCGCGTGCCGCATGCCAGCTATGCACCAGCCGGCTTACCCGCTCGACGATCTGTGCCACCTGCCCATCATTGATGATCAATGCCGGCAGCAGCCGTATGGTGCGCTCGCGCGTGACGCTGATCAGCAATGCTTCATCGAGCAGCGCACGGGTGACCAGTTCGCCGCACGGCGCTGTCAGCTCGATGCCCAGCATCAGCCCGTGGCCGCGGATGGCTGCTACCGCGGGGTGATCGGCCAGGCTGCGGCGCAGGCCGGCCAGCAGCTTTTGCCCCTGTACGCCCGCACGTTGCGGCAGCTGTTCACGCTCGATGATGTGCAGCACCGCGCAGCCCACGCGGCATGCCAGCGGGTTGCCGCCGAACGTGGAGCCATGGTTGCCCGGCACGAACAACTCCGCCGCCCTGCCACGCGCCAGGCAGGCACCGATGGGAAAGCCGTTGCCCAGGCCCTTGGCCACCGTCATCACGTCCGGCAGCACATCGGCGTGCTGGTAGCCGAACCAGGTACCGGTGCGGCCCATGCCGGTCTGCACTTCGTCCATCATCAGCAGCCAGCCGTACTCATCGCACAGCGCGCGCAATTGCTGCAGGTATTCGGTGCTGGCCACATGCACGCCGCCTTCGCCCTGCACTGCTTCCACCAGCACGGCCACGATGTCCAGGTTGTGCGCTGCCAGCTCGCGCACGGCATCGATCTGGTTGAACGGCGCACGCACGAAGCCCGGCATCAGCGGCTCGAAGCCGCGATGCACCGCCGGGTTGCCGCTGGCGGCCAGCGTAGCCAGCGTGCGGCCGTGAAAGCTGTTGTCCATCACGATCACTGCCGGGTGCTTTATCTGGCGCGATTGCGCGTGCAGGCGCGCCAGCTTCAGCGCGGTTTCGTTCGCTTCCGCGCCGGAGTTGCAGAAAAACGCCCGCTCCATGCCGGCCAGCTCACACAGGCGCTCGCCCAGCCGCTCCTGCCAGGCAATGCCGAACAGGTTGGAGGTATGCATCAGCCGCGTGGCCTGATCGGCAATCACTGCGGCGATTTCCGGGTGCGAATGCCCCAGGTTGGTCACCGCCACACCGGCGATGGCATCCAGGTATTCGCGGCCATTGCTGTCCCACAGCCGGGCATCCTGGCCGTGTTCGAAATGGACCGGTTGGCGGGCGTACGCGTGCATGAGGTGGGCGGCGGGCTGGGCCATGGCGGGTGTGGTCTCCGGGGGATGGTTAAGGGGGTGGTATGGTTTTTTGGGGGGAGTTACAACGCCAGTGCAGCGCTCTTGAACAGCGTTTCGGTGCCCAGCACGCGCAAGCCATCCGGGCCGCTTTCCAGGATGCGGCGTTCGCCCTGCGCGGTCTGCACCTCGACGCGGAAGCCCTCGCGCGATGGCAGGTGCTGCAGGATCTGATCCACCGCTTCGCGCGCGCGGGGTGTTTCGGTTTCGAAAAAGCCCAGCATTTCGTCGTGGCGCCAGATGATCAAACGGTATTTCTGCATGTCAGTGCTCCTTGTTGTGGCTGCATGGCTGCAGCGCGGTATGGCTGTTGAGGATCAGTTCGTTGCAACCCGCCTGGCGGGTACGTTTCAGCGTGGCGATCACTTCATCGCATGCGCGCGCTGCCGCATCGCGCAGCGGTACATCGGCCAGCAATTGCCCGGTCAGCATCGCGCTGAACAGGTCGCCGGTACCCTTGGCATCCAGCGCAATGCGCGGGTGGGCAAGCAGCTGCGCGCCGTGGCGGGTCACCACTGCGACGGTGATGCTGTCGTCAACCGGCGCCGGCATTGCGGGGCCACTGTCCGGATCGATAGCGCTGGTTACCACTACCCATTCGGTGCGGCCCACCAGCAGGCTGCGTGCGGCATCGATCACCGTGTCGATGCCGTGCAGCCGCCGGCCGGTCAGCCGTGCCAGCTCGAAGCCATTGGGCGTCAAGCCGTGCGCGTGTGGCAGCAAGCGCTGGCGGTACGCCGGGATCAGCTCCGGCGATACGTAAATGCCTTGGCCGTAATCGCCGATCACCGGGTCGATATGCACGCGGATATCCGGCCAGCGCGCCATCGTATGTTCCAGCCAGCTGGCGAGGATGCGCGCCTGCCCCGGATTGCCCAGGTAACCCAGCAGGATGGCGCGCACGCTGGCCATCACCCCGCGGGCTTCCAGCTCGTACAGGTAGCCGGAGAACCACGCATCCGGGATGGCGCCGCCGTCCACGCTGGGGTAGTGCGGCGTGTTGCTCAGCAGTACCGTCGGCACCGCTGCCACGCCCAGCCCCAGGCCCTGTAGCGTGGGCACGGCCACGCTGTTGCCCACGCAGCCGTATACCACCTGCGATTGCACCGAGATCACGTCGATCGGCAGTGCACGGCCTTGGCGAAGCGCGGGGGTGATGGGCAACAGCGCTGCCGCTGTCATGCTGCGGATGCCAGCGGCCCGGCAGCCAGGCCGTCCAGCCAGTTGCCCACTACGTCATGCGCGGCGGCCACCAACTGCGAGCCGGACTGCTGCGCGGCCTGGCGCAGCTGGCGCGGGTCTATGCCTGCCTGGCCCAGCTCGCTGGCATGGCCCACCAGCCAGCGTTCGATACGGCTGGCATCGGCTTCCAGGTGGAACTGCAAGCCCAGCACGTGCTGGCCCAATGCAAATGCCTGGTTGGCGCCCACAGGTGTGCTGGCCAGGCGCACCGCGCCCTCGGGGATATCGAACTGATCGCCATGCCAGTGCAGTACCGGCGTATTGCCGATGGCCGCCAGCGGCGATTGCCGCCCTTCGCCGGTCAGCGTCAGCGGCGAGTAGCCGATCTCCTTCACCCCCAGCGGGTACACCTTGGCGCCCAGCGCGCGGGCAATCAGCTGCGCGCCCAGGCAGATGCCCAGGATGGGCAGGTGGGCGGCCAGCCGCTCGCGTACCAGTGCCAGCTCTGCGGATACGAACGGATAGATGGCCTCGTCGTAGGCGCCGATCGGGCCACCCAGCACCACCAGCAGCTCGGGGCTGAGCACATCCAGCGTGCTCAGATCGGCCGTGGTGGCATCCACGTATTCAATGCTGTGGCCGCGTGCACGCAGCAGCGGCTCCAGCGTGCCCAGGTCTTCGAAATGGATATGACGGATTGCAACGATGGTGGACATGCTGATTGCTCCTGTTCAGGTTGGGGAGGGATGGGTATCGGCCACACCGGGCCAGTAATGGCTATGCGGCAATGCGCGCGCGCCGAAAATGGCCTGGCCCACCCGTACCACAGTGGCGCCTTCTTCGATGGCCATTTCAAAGTCGCCCGACATGCCCATGGATAATTCCTTGATGCCCGCACCGGCAGGCAGGTCTTGCTGCATCTGCGCGCGCAGATCGCGCAGCAGCGCAAAGCAGTGCCGCACGCGGGTTTGGTCGTCCGATTGCAGCGCCAGCGTCATCAGCCCGTGCACACGCAGCGCCGGAAAGCCGGCCAACTGGCGCACGAAGCTGCTGGCTTCCTCCGGCGGCAGCCCGTATTTGCTGGCCTCGCCCGAGGTATTCACCTGCACGAACACATCCAGCCCACGCCCCAGCTCCTGCAGCCGCCGCTCCAGCGCCTCGGCCACGCGCAGGCTGTCCAGCGCCTGGAACTCGTGCGCAATGCGCGCTACCACCTTGGCCTTGTTGGTTTGCAGGTGGCCGATCACGCTCCAGTGCAGGTCGGGCAGATCGCCCATGGCTTCCCACTTGCTGTCTGCTTCCTGCACCTTGTTCTCACCCAGCTCGCGGCAGCCGGCGGCATACGCCAGGCGTATGCGTGCTTCATCCACCGTCTTGGATACCGGCAGCAAGCGCACTGCGCCAGCACTGCGGCCGGCCCGTGTACAAGCTGCGGCAATGCGCGCGCGCACGGCCGACAGGTTATGGGCAAGCTCGGCTTGCGAGCTTGCCTTCAGGTAGGTGGGCACCGCGCCTGCGGGCGGCGGCTCCGGGTCATGTGCGTTCAATGATCGGCCTCGTGCTGTTTGCGCCGGCTGGCGCAGGGTCATAGGGAAATGGTCAGTTCTTCCTGCGCCGGGTAGGTGCAGCACGCCAGCGCGTAGCCGCTGCTGCGGTCCGCATCGCTGAGGGCAAAATCGATCTCACGGCGGCAACCGCCAGCCAGGATCTTGATGCGGCAACTGCCGCATATGCCCGAGCGGCACTGGCTCTTGATGGAAATCTGGTTCTCTTCCAGCTGATCCAGGATGCTCTTGTGCGTGTTCACGCTGATGGCCCGGTCCAGGCTGGGAATCAGCAGCCGCCCGCCGGTAGCAAGCTTGCCGTCCAGTACGATGGGCTCTGCCTTGGCGGCCGGTGGCGTGAATGACTCCACCAGGATCTCCGCCGCCGGGTGGATGCGCTTCACCGTTTGCTGCAGCGTGCTGGCAAAGCTGTGGCCACCGCAGATCACCACGGCATCGGGGCTGCCGAAGCCGCGCAAGTCCTGCTCGGTGGGGCGGCCCTGCACGAAGTGCGGTGCCCGGCTGCTGATTTCGTCCCGCGTGACGAAAATGCGTACCTTGAACCAGCTGCTGCGCAGGTCCAGCGCCAGCAGCTCGTGCAGGAAAGGCACATCTCCGATGGTGGTGCTGCACAGGTAAAGATGGACGTTGGGCACCGGCTGGCCGGCGTCATCCAGTTTGCCCAGCTCGCGGATCAGCGCGATCGGCAGGGTCAGCCCGATGCCGCCGGCCAGCATCAGCACGCTTTGCCGGTGCGCAATGGCCGCCACGGTGATGTGGCCGGATGCATACCTGATCGGCAGGATGGCGCCTTCGGTCAGCGTGGCGTGCAGGCTGTCCGATACCCCCTGGTTGCCGGTGCGCTTGACGGCAATTTCAAACAGATCCGGCGCGCTCTTGCGTACTACCGAATAGAAGCGCTGCTGGGCAATACCGCGGATATCCGGGTATTCGATGGCGATATGGCCGCCGGGGGCGGGGGGCTGCAGGCCCCATTGCTCGGCGCCGGCGCGCAGCGTGAACACCTTCACGCCGCCTGCTTCAGGCCAGGCCTGTTCGCAGCGCGCATGGACAAGGGCTGTCATGGAATGATCTCCGCGGTTTCCAGCTTGCGCTCACCCGTGGCAGGCAGCGATGTCACCACGCCCACATGCTGGGTATCGGCCAGGCCGATGCGTTCGATCAGGGCTTCCACCGATCCGGTGTAGACGCCGATCTCGTTGGTATCGCCCACGTCATTGAGGATGTCCTGATAGTGCGGTAGCCCCACCAGCGAGAAGGCTTTTTCCCATGCGCCCAGCTCGTTGTTGGCAAACAGCTGCACGGTCTTGAGGATGGTCTCGCGCAGGTAGGCACGCTCTGCACGGCCCAGCCCCTGCACGATATCGGCCGCCACGAAGCTGAATACGCTGGAATGGCTCCATTCATCAATGGCATGGGTACGGGTGACCTGATGGCAAATGGCCTGGATGGCGGTGTCTTCCGCCATGGTTTTCAGGTAATCGGTGATCAGCGTTTCGCTGGCGCATGCAATGCCGAAGCGCGTGAGCTTGCGCTCCCACTCGGCCGAGCATTCGGCCAGCGCTGCATCGCGCCACTTCACTAGGTTGAAGTCCTCGAAATCCAGCGCCGGGATACCACGCATGCTGTAGATGTAGTTGCATGCACTGACCGACATGCGCGTATGCAGCGCTTCGTCCAGCAGTGCCTCGGAAATCACGTCCTGGATGATTTCCCGGTTGCGCGAGAACGAGGGCGGCGTCTTGATCAGGTCTTCGCACGCCGGCGTGACGATATCGCACTCGATATAGATGGTCTTGAGGTTGTAGATCCCCCATGCATACGACAGGCACTTCGACTTGAGGTGCTCCGGCGCGCTCAGCCACGCCTCGTGATCCTTGAACGGCAGCAGCGAGGCGCTGAAATCCTGCTTGGCCGGATCGAATGCCAGATCGGCGTATTCGGGCAGCTCCTGATTCACTGCGGCGCGCGTGCGCCATAGCGAGGAGAGTTTTTTGAGCATTGCGGCGACTGAATCATCACGTACAACTTCGAAACTTGCCATGGTCGTTACCTCGTTTCGTTGGGTTGGTTGAAACACAGAGAACACGGTTATTGCAGTTACAAGTTGCTTGGTGGTGCCGCCGGCCGCCGCCGCCCGCTTGCGCAGGGTGGCGTACCGTTGCCAGCGATGCATGCCCCCGCACCGGTTACTGCTGGCAAATCATTTTTGTATTAGTTCAAATTGCGTTATGAATGAGTACATTAAAGCAGTGCTTGCAACTGTCGTCAACCTTTCCGCATCATTTGGGTGCGAAAAAGCACTGCACGCCCCACACGGGTGCGCATTTCTTCAAAAAAATTTGATGAAAATGCTATAAAAAACAATGATTAGTGCGCCAAAGCAGGGCATGGCACCATGAAGGAACATTTTGTACAGGCAGGGCTTTTTTGATCCGGGTACTTCTCGTTTATGTATTAATATGAAATTATGTTGGCATGAGTACATTCATGCCTGAGGGTACGACTGCGGTGGAAATTGCCGCATCGATAGACCGCCTGATCCGCTTCGAGCACTGGAAGCCTGGCCACCAGCTACCTGCCGTGCGCTCGCTGGCCGGGGCACTGGGGGTGAACGCCAACACCGTTGCCGCTGCATACAAAACGCTGCGCGATGTGGGCACCGTGGTGACCGATGGCCGCCGTGGCACCCATGTGGCCGAAGATGTCGATCGCATCAATGCAGAGGCGGCCATTCCCGCCGGCCTGCGCGATCTGGCGTCGGGCAATGTGGATGGCCGGCTGCTGCCGCGGCTGGAGCCGGCATGGCTGGCCGACCGGGAGCGGCTATCCGGCTACGATGCATGCGAAGATCACCCGGCGCTGATCACGTTGGCGCGGCAATGGCTGTTTGCGCCGGCCGGCAGCGATGGCGCCATCGCGGTGTTTTCCGGCGTGCTCGATGCCGTCGAGCGCGCGCTGGTGCAGCGATGTCGCCCCGGCGCCAGCGTGCTGGTGGAAGACCCATGCTGGCCGCCACTGCTGGTGCTGCTGACCAGCATGCGCCTCAAGCCGGTGCCGCTGGCGCTGGATGGCGAGGGCGCGCTGATCCCGCCGGCCGACGTGCTGCAGGATGCATCCGCGGTGGTGCTGACCGCCCGTGCGCACAACCCCACCGGCCTGAGCTACACGCGGGAGCGCTGGCAGGCATGGCAGCATGTGCTGGCCAGATCCACCGATTGCCTGCTGATCATCGATGACCACTGGGGGCCGCTGAGCGCCGCCGCACCACCGCCATTGCAGATTTTTTCCACCGAATGGGTATACGTGCTGTCGGTGAGCAAATTCCTCGGGCCGGATCTGCGCGTGGCATTCGCATCCGGCAACGGCCCGGTGCTGAAGGCGATGCGCCGTCGCCATGCACTGGGGCCACGCTGGGTCAGCATCCTGCTGCAGCGCATCGTGGCGCAGGCGTGGCAGAAGCTGCTGGACGAGAATGGCATCCAGGCGGTGCGCCAATCCTATGCCGGGCGGCGCAACGCGCTGCTGGCCGGCCTGGCCAGCCATGGCATCGAGCTGGTAGACAAGGGCGAGGGCCTGCATCTGTGGCTGCCGGTGCACGATGAAATCGAAGCGGTGCAAAGCCTGGCATCCAAAGGCTGGGCGGTGCAGGCCGGCCACCCGTTCCGGCTGCAGAGCGCACCCGCCATCCGCATCAGTATCGGCAACCTGGACATGGACGAAATCGCCCCGCTGGCACGGGATGTGGCGCACGCGTTGACGCTGCGGCGGCGGGCGATTTACTGAGCCGTTGTTGATTCACCTGCTGCAGGCCAGTGGGGTGCTGCGGATGGTGGCAAGCCGCAGGGTGACTGATCAGCCAGCCTGCTAAGGGCGTGCGGGGGCCTGTGGGGCTTCCAGCGTCTTTCCCGGCACTACCCGCAGCGTGCCGGGCGTTTAAGCTGGTGCGCTACTGGGGATATTCATTGCGGCTGATCCAGCTGCTTGCCCAGCGCCTGCCCGCGTATCTTGGCGGCCGGATCACCCTGCAAGGCCGCTGCCGCATACCAGTATCGCGCCAGCGCCAGGTTCCGTGGGGCACCCTGGCCCTGTTCATATAGGGTGGCAATGATGTACTGCGCGCCCACATCGCCATTCTGCGCGGCCTCGCGGTACCAGCGTGCCGCCAGCAGCAGATCATGTGGCGCACCGCGCCCCAGGAAGTACTGCGTGGCCAGGCTGACCTGCGCATCGCGGTGGCCCTGCCGCGCCGCGTGCTGGAACCACCAGGTGGCGGTGGGTTGCGAACGGGCAACGCCATCGCCGTTCTCGAACAACAGCCCCATCGCATACTGTGCCTGCGCCAGGCCGGCGGTGGCGGCCAGCGCCAGCCAGCGGCGCGCCTCGCCCGGATTGGCCGTGATGCCCTGGCCGTGCCGCAGCATCATTGCGTAGTTGAAGGCCGCCAGCCGATCCCCATTGACGGCCTCCAGCCGGTACAGCTCGGCAGCACGCGGGTAATTGCCCGCTTCATACGCCTGCCACGCACCGGCCGCATGCGCGCGCGGCGCAACGCCCAGCGCCAGTACGCAGGCCAGGGTAACGCCGGTATGCAGCAAACGCATGGCCGCCTCGCTTTGGCCTTGCGGCCGAGCCGTGTAGTCTTTGCGCATCCACAATGCACCGCTGCACTGCCATGCACACCACCCTGCTAGATCAACTGCTGAAAACCGATCACCTGAGCGAGCGCGCGTTCTCTGGCGGCGCTGCCTTGTTCCGCTTTCACCAGCAGGTGCGCATCCAGCGCACCCCCTATTTTATCCCCTGCCTGATGGCCGTGCTGGCCGGTGAAAAACGCCTGGTGTTCCGTGGCGCCGAGCATGTGTGCCGCGCCGGTGACTGGATCGCCATCCCGGCCGGCAGCGAGTTGACCTTTACCAATGTACCGGATGCAGAGCGCGGCTACTTTGCCGCGCTGGTGATCTGTGGCGACAACAACCTGATGCAGCGCTTCCAGTCCCGCTATGCCGATCTGCTGCCCGCGCACATCAACAACGAACCGGTATTCAGCCCGAACGACGGCAGCCGCAAGGCATTGGGCGACTACGTGGAGCAGATCATGCTGCCCAGCGTATCCAAGCTCGATCACGCGATGATCGAGCACCGCTGGGAAGCCCTCTGGCTGGCCCTAGCCCGCCAGGGCGTGGCGCGCGAGCTGCTGCTGGCCAAACCCGGCAGCTGGCGCGAGCGCGTATCGTGGATCGTCGCCAGCGATCCGGCGCAGGATTGGCGCATCGATGCCGTCGCCAAGCAGCTGAACGCCAGCGAAGCCACCTTGCGCCGCCGGCTGGCTGCGGAAGAAACATCTTTCAGCGACATCCTCAACGCCGCCCGCATGGACCGGGCGCTGGGCATGGTGATGCATGGCGGGGCAGCCATCCAGCGCATTGCGGAGGCGTGTGGCTATCAGTCGCCTTCGCGGTTTACTGATGCGTTCCGGGCGAGGTTCGGGTTGACGCCTACGGCGTTGCGGGCTTCGTTTTAGGGGGCGGAATCGAATAGAGCGATTGATATTCGAAGCCGCAACGCGATTATGCGAAACCTTGGCTGGCTATCTTTGCAGCTGCAGATGTATCAGGACCCGATGGGTACTGCACCGAATGTTTCCAGTGGCAGTCGCTTAGGTAGCGTATGTGGCTGCGGCTGCAACCAAGCTAGATGTCGCCAAGCATCTCCATGCATCGCAATGACTTTATTGCTTGCAGGCTGCCAAACGACATACCCATCGGTATCACCATTTTTATATGCGTCGCATAAAGCGGTAACAAGTAAACATTCTCCACTATCTAGATTCCAGCGACGTAATGTGCCGTCATCGCCAGCGCTAAGTAGCCAAGGCTGATCCCCTATTCGAAGTGCTGGTGAAAAAACGCATGCATTCACTGAGCCTTCGTGTCCGCGCAAAACTACCCCAGGAGCACCAGTTACCGCATCCCAAAGCTGAATAGTGCCATCAACGCATGCATTGGCTAACCATAGTCGCCCATTTGCATCCGCTGCTGGCGCAAAAGTGCAGAAAGAGGAACCGCCTCCGTATCCTTGCAGTGTTATACCAACTGCACCTGTCACGATATCCCATAGTTTGGTCGTGCCACTTATATCCGTGCAGGCTAGCCACCATTTTCCGTCTGCATCCTCGGCAGGCGCAAAGGAACAGTTCCTCACCCAATAATTGTTTCCTTCAATTACTAGTCCAGCTTTGCCATTTTCTATATCCCACAGCTTTACCGTGCCCGTGCTACTTGCGGTAGCCAGCCATAGTCTTCCAGTCGCATCTGTTTTTGGGGCAATGGCGCAGGCGCTAACGGTTTCTGTTTGCTTTGGCAATATCGGCCCACTGGCGCCACTGCTGACGTCCCATAGCCGGACCGAGCCACCCTCATCCGAACTGGCCAACCATAACCGACCTGCTGAATCCATTGTTGGGGCGAAGGTGCATGCGCGAATCCAGTCTTCATGCCCACGTAGTTCTGGACCAGGGACACCGTTTTGTATGTCCCACAATTCGATTGTGCCATCGAATCCCGAACCGGCAACCCACCACTGACCATTTGCATCCAATGTCGATGCAAATGCGCAACATCCCCAAGGGCGATGCTTCGCCAACATTGGTCCCGCCACGCCACGCTCTTCTTCCCATAGTCTTATCAATCCGCCCCTATCTGTACTGCATAACCATCTGTGCCCTGCTGCATCTATTACTGGTGAAATAGCGCAGGTATCTATCCCGAGTTGGCGTTCAACCTCTGGACCAAGGGTTCCGCTATTTGCATCCCAAAATGTTAAGCGGCCATTCATGCCTGATGCTGCCAACCAAAGCTGCCCGTTAGCGTTCGTTGCTGGAGCCCAAGCGATTTTTTGTGCCCAATTATTATAACCCGGCATGCTCAATTTCATTGCACCAGTGGATATATTCCAAATCCTGATTTTATTGTCAAGGCCTGTACTGGCCAGCCTAAGTGGCCATTCCTTGGTCGGTGCAAAGGCGCATGCACGAACTGGCTTTCCATTTCCTTCCCATATGGTGGGGCCAGCAGTGCCACTTGTTACATCCCATAGGCGAAGTGTTCCATCCTCGCCTGCACTGGCTAACCATAACTGACCATTCGAATCTAGAGCAGGAGCAAAGCTGCAGTCCGTCACATTCCCTACATGTCCGTGAAACACAGGACCGGCGGTGCCATTTGTAGTGTCCCATAGCCTAACCGTGCCATCCTCGCCACAGCTTGCTAACCAGCGATGATTGGCCGTAGCTGGTGCAAAGCAACAGCTGTTCACCGCACCTTGGTGACCGCGCAGCAACATACTTGGCTCGTTATTAGTTACATCCCATAACCTGATTGCGTCGTCATGGCCCGCAGTTGCTAACAATAATTTTTCATCCGCATTGGCTATAGATGCGAAGGCGCAAACTGTTGCTGGGCCATCATGCTTATATAGTTCAGACCCTGCTGCGCCATTCGTAACATCCCATAGCTTGATTGTTCCATCATATCCGGCGGTAGCCAGCCACAAGTACCCCTCTGAATCGACAAATGGGGCGAACGCACACGAACTCACCATATTCCCGTGCCGACCTAAGGTAGGGCCAGATTCACAACTCTCGGCATCCCATAATTCGATTAAACCGTTGTAACTAGTGGTAGCTACCCAGTGTCGCCCAAGGGCATCTGCGCTAGGCGCAAATGCTATGCTGAGAGCCCTATGCGTAGCAGGCATCCATTTCAATTGCTCGTCATTCCTTTCTTCACCACTTGGTGCAATTTGCAAATGGGTAAATCGGTGTTGCCAGTCAGATTGAGTTCCAGCTGGAAGGTCGCACAGCAGCCACTGTGGCCGGTAGCCACTAGCCCCACGCCATTGACTATCTGAAAGCGCACAGCGCCTAAAAATGCTGGCGCTAAGCTCAGCATTGGTAAACTTGGCCCCTCGTAGCGAGCAGTCGATGAAGTTACTGCGGGCAAGAGCAGCCTCATCAAACAGGCAATGGTCGAGCCGTACGTGGCGGAACACTGTGCTCTGGAGTTCCGCTCCCCTAAAAATTGCCCCTGCAAGGTCAAGCATTTGGCTTGGCTTGCCTTCAATTAGCCAATCTTTTAGTTTGGCTTCAGACAGGTTTAGCGCACGTATATTAGGTGTAGGCCAAGTGCGTGCCTGCGCCTGCATTGCGTAAGCCAGAATCAATTTACTGGTCTGTGTTTGTTGCGAGCTGCCCCAGTGTTGAAGTGCTATAATTAAATCTGGATTATTAGCCTCTCCTATCAGTTGCCCTAGAAAGTCTAGCGTTTCTTTGCTGGGCACGGGCATGTCCCAATCAGCCTGCCGATTCTGCTTCAGTGCATCACACAAATAGCAGGCGAGGAAAAATTCATGTAGGGACGTGTGTGCAAATCGGAAGCTGCTTTGCTCGCCATCATCTTGGCGAGCCAAGAAGGTTGCAGTACGTAAGTCTTCTTCAAGCTGATCTGGCAAAAATCGTTGGTAGCGGCTACTTAAACTAGGTTTGGTGGTGATCCAGCCATGGAACCAGTCATTGAGCTCGCCGATTGGCAATGCATTGCGGCCGCTACGCCACAAGTGTGCTCCTAAATGGGCGGCAAGTTGAAGTTTGTGTTCGGAACTGATGCTGTGTTTACCGTTGTCGCGCGCCAACCAGCTCTCCGCCATTTTTCGGTATAAGGTAACTCCGTAGACGGTGCGACCTGTAGCCCGCTCGCGCTCAATGTCAGGAATGAACTGTGCAATCAGTTTGAGGGTGTATGGCCGCTGCGTTAGCTCCTCCAAATTGTGAATGGCGCGGACCATAGCGATCAGTTGATCAATGTTCATTTCCGGCAATGCCAGCGCCAAGTAGTTCCGCACCTGTACTTCGGTCCACGGCAAAAGCAGCATTGCTTCGTAGCGTTCGGCGCTGAATTCTCCACGATCGGATTGAGTGAAGTGGCTATTCTGAGCCTGCAAGGTTGGGAAGTATTGAGTGCGGCAGGTGATCAGAATCTTTAAAGTTGATACACGACCTTCGCGCTCCGCACGCGCGGCAGCATCCGCAATCAATTTCAGCAAATTGTTTGTGAAAGTCTTTCCGTCAGCCTCGCTTAATTTCACCAATACTTCATCTAGTCCATCAAATACAACCAGAGCCCCTTGCGCTATCCAAAGATGTACATTAGCCATGGTGTCGCCCGCGCCGCTGTCGAGCCAGCCACGCTTCATGCATTCTTCTAGAGCCTCACCTAAGGTTGGTACTTTCTCACGTAAACCAGTAACATGGCGTAGGTCAAAGTAAAGCGGGATAGGAAGCGTTGGATCGCCTTGCCGAGCTTCATCAAGTTGACGGGCAAATAATTGGCAATTGATGGTTTTGCCCATGCCATATTCGCCCAAAAGCGCAAACAGTGGTGGCGCATTCCGATTGCCAAGCCATTCATGCAAAGTTTGCAGTACCGGAGCGCTACGGTCTCCAGTATCTGCGGAGGTGGTGGTTTCAGACTGAATATTGGCGCTATGCAGTTTTGTGGGTCGCCCAGCTGCTTGTTGATCAAGCAGGTGCTCTTTCATCGCATTGAGATCAGGTAATCGCATTCGCCCGATACCAGGGGGGAGACAAGCGGTGGAGAGGAGAGAAGGGGGGGCTGGCTGAGCGGGCACCATGCTCCGCTCAATAGTGGGTGGAGGCTGAATCGGCCCAATGGCGATCAGAGCGTGTACCACTTGCGCTGCATTGTGTGCGGCGATACCTTGATCTTCATCCTTGCTGGTGGTGTTTTTGTTGCCGTCACCCCAGTCGCTTATGCCCTTGATCACGATCCAATCGGTCTTATTGGCTTGGGCCGCAGCTTCGATTCCTGCAGCCTCCATTTCCCCCCCAACGAATTCAGGCTCTATTTGAGCCAGCTTGGCGATGAAATTCTGATCATCTATGAGCTTGTCTCCGCAGACGATGCAGCCTAAATGGATGCGAGGCCAATCCTCGTTCAAATGAGCTAGGCTGCGCACCCTATCTACTAGAGTTCTTGATGCTGGAGGCCGTGCACCACGGGGTATTTGCGTCCCGTCTGGATTAATTCGTGCGGATTCGTAATCAAAGATGTAGTCAGATACCAGTACATCACCGATATGGCGCTTTCCATTGTTGTGACCGAACGCAATGCCGGCGGCGATTATAGCGCCGGGCCTGAAATGCGCTATGGCCCATGTGGCCGTTTGCTGAGCGCCTTTACGCCCTTGCTGACTGATAACGTGGATCACTTCCTGATGGCCGACCACGCCAAGGCGCAGAAAACTATGTGCGCCTTCCTGCTCTATTTTGTTAGTTCCGCCAAACAGTTCCCGTATCGCCCGGGTTTCGTATTCATTGAATGTAACTATTACTACTGGTTGGCCTAAGAGTATGCCACGTGCTTCGTCTTGCAATAGCGTAGTCGGGATACTGTTCAGATCGCCTGTATATGGCTTACCTCCTACCTCCGCAAGCCCTTCGAACCAGACCCATCGATTGTCGCCCGCCTTTTTGTCTGCTGTTGTCTGCACGCTAAATTGTATGCCTAGGGCTGTAGCGGTGTCCTCGATATGATCAAGAAAGCGCTTGAGCATGACGTTAGCACTGTTTGTGCTTGTAGCTAGTGGCGACAAGGCATCTCGAAGCCCGTTATAGCCTGCGCGGCCATCCTCTCCAAGATGTGCAACTAGCACATCCAGCGATGCCTGTTTTGAAGTGGCGAGGTGGGGGCGTATTTTTTGTAGGCTAATCCGGGCGAGAGAGCGGGGCAAGGGCATGGAGAAATCCATCTTGTTGATGTTGAGAAATCATTCTAGAGACATCTTTTTGGTGCGTCAAAATGAATTGTTGTTTTTGTTGTTATTGTGTTTTTATCGTGAGGTGATAATTGGTTTTGGATTTTGGTATTGGTAAGGTAAGCGAGTCCCCTGCCGTACCTTTATCGGCATCTTGTGCGCTTTGTTTTCGCACCCCACCCAACTTGATCGCCAAAGGCGAAACACTGCGCGTTTGCAGCGATCACACCTGCTCCCCAGCGTATAGATTTGCTCCGTCACCCAACCGGAGGAATCCACCATGCGCACTACCCCGCAACGCCTGCTCGCCGCCACCCTAGCCTTCGCTTCCCTCGCCGCTACCGCTGCCGATTTCAGCGTGACCAGTACCGATGTACCGGCCGGCAGCAAGCTCAGCCAGAAGCAGGTGGCCTATGGCGATGGCTGCAAGGGCCAGAACCTGTCGCCGGATTTGAGCTGGCAGAACGCGCCGGCCGGCACCAGGAGCTTTGCCATCGTGGTGCATGATCCGGATGCGCCGATGACCGGCGGCTGGTGGCACTGGATTGCCTACAACCTGCCGCCGACCGTCACCAGCCTGAAGAGCGGTGCCGGTGATTACGAGGGCAAGGGTTTGCCATCTGGCGTAATCCAAGGCAAAACCAGCAGCGGTAGTCAATACTGGGGCGGTGCGTGCCCGCCTTCCGGCGACAAGCCGCACCGCTACAATTTCACCGTGTATGCGCTCAAGGTGGACCATCTGGCAGCCAAGCCGGACGACAGCCCGCAATCACTCAGTGAAGCAATCAGGAAGCAGGCCATTGCCAGCACCGTCATCACCGCCACCTACGGGCGCTGATGCGCGCCCGGCGCTTGCCTGATCTACCGTCACGGGGCTACGGCCCCGATGGCTGCCAGCAAAGCCCGGGGCACCGCTGCCTGCCGGGTTCTGTTTGCGGCGCCAACAGGGAGCAGTCATGAAAGTAGGCGTTCTGGGTTCGGGCGAGGTTGCCACCACGCTGGCGGCCGGGTTTGTGCGACATGGGCATCAGGTACTGATCGGCAGCCGTGATCCGGCCCGGCTGGCTGATTGGTTGGCTGCCCACCCGGGCAGCACCGCCGGCACGTTTGCTGATGCCGCCGCCTTTGGCGAGCTGGTGGTGCTGGCGGTAAAGGGCAGTGCGGCGCTGGATGTGCTGGCACTGGCCGAGGCGGCCAACCTGGCGGGCAAGCCGGTGATCGATGTCACCAACCCGATAGCCGATGCGCCACCCGTCAATGGCGTGCTCAGTTTCTATACCGACCTCAACCTGTCATTGCTGGAAACGCTGCAGCAGGCGTTCCCCGAGGCGCACTTCGTGAAGGCGTTCAATTCGGTGGGCAGCGCGCGCATGGTCAATCCGCAATTTACCGGCGGCCCACCATCGATGTTCATCTGCGGCAACGATGATCATGCCAAGCGCACCGTGAAGGGCGTGGTCGAGCAGTTTGGCTGGGAGCCGATCGACATGGGCACCATGGCCGCAGCGCGCGCCATCGAGCCGCTGTGCATGCTGTGGTGCATTCCGGGCTTCCTGAACAACCAGTGGCAGCACGCATTCAAGCTGCTGCGCTAACCCCATCCCATCCATCCCATCAGTCCCACCAGAACTGCCGCCACAACGTGGCGCATCTTGCTGAGGAATCATCATGTCCAACCAACTGGAAACGCTGCTGGCCAAAGGTGCCATTACCGATGCCATCAACCAGCTGTTCATCGCCACCGATCAGCGGGATTGGCCATCGGTGCATCAGGTATTGGCCGATAGCGTGCTGCTGGATATGTCGTCGGTTGGTGGCGGTGCGCCGTCGGCACAAACGCCGCAGCAGATCACAGCCGCGTGGCAAAGTGGGCTGCGGCACCTGGTTGCCGTGCATCACCAGATCGGCAACGTGGTGATCAACGTGAAAGGCAACGAGGCCGATGCATTCTGCTACGGCACCGCCAGCCACTACTTGCCCAACCCCAGCGGTATCAACACCCGCACTTTTGTGGGCACCTACGATTTTGCGCTGAGCAATAACCATGGCAGCTGGCGCATTGCCGCGTTCCGCTTCAAGCTGAAGTATATGGAAGGCAACCCCACGCTGGAGCAAAGCGCCGGCGTTTAGCACCGCAACAAACCCTGCTGGCGACCTTGTATGCGAGCGGCGAGCTGCCGGCGGCAAGCTGGGAGCGCCTGGCTGAGGGGACCGAGCGGGGGTAGTGAGCCGGGTACTGAGCTGGGGGTGCCGAGCTGGGGGCGCCGAGCCTTACTTGTCGTATGGCTTGTACTGCCTGCGTTTCGCGCGCCTCGCCGGCCGCACCTCGCCGGCCGCGTCTTGCCAGCACCGCCTTGTCAGCACTGCCGCGCCAGCCGCAGCTCGTCGGCTACGTTCCACCGCGTTTTGTGGGCGGCTCCCGTTGTGCTGCGGCATGGCCTGCAGCAGTGCCGGGCAGCGCGCGGGATTATTCCTATGGGCTGGCCCGGCGCGGCTGGTTAGACTCGAAGATTCAAAGCGATGCAATCGAGGCGCCATCATGCAGGTCACCATCTACCACAACCCGCGCTGCTCCAAATCGCGCGATACGCTGGCGCTGCTTGAAGCGCGCGGCATTGCGCCCCGGGTGATCGAATACCTGAAAACCCCGCCAGATGCCGCCACGCTGGACAAGCTGCTGACGCTGCTCAAGCTGCAGCCGCGCGAGCTGATGCGCCGCAAGGAGGCCGAGTACTCGCTGCTGGGGCTGGATAAGCCGGAACTCACGCGTAATGAACTCATTGCGGCAATGCTTGCCACACCTAGACTGATCGAACGGCCTATCGTGGTGGTTGATGACCAGCGTGCTGTGATAGGCCGGCCACCGGAGGCGATCTTGTCCTTGTTTGTGTAGGCCCGCTACCAGTGAACCAGTGCTGGCAAACCACGAGGTACGGCTGCAAGGTGCGGCCGGCAAGGCAGGGCGCCGCCATGCAATACCGCTAGCAGCGCTGGCGGACCCAAGTCAGGAGATCTTGTATGAGCCATAAGCCTTACCAGCCGATAGACAGCGATTTGTACGATTATCTGGAACTGGCGTGCACCAACCACTACAAGCTGTACGTGGAGCGTGTGGGCGCCCCGGAAGTAGTGGGCCGCGCGCAGAACGTGTTCGACAAGGACCAGATCGAATACCTGCAGCTGGAAACCCACGAAGGCCCGGTGGATGTGCGGCTGGATGACCTCAACGCCATCACGCCGCAAGATCACGGTGCGCTGTTCGGGCGCATCGTTTACCGCTGACGCGGCCAACTCCCCATTCATTCCTCCATGCCGCCGGGTTACGTAACGCGTGCCCGTGCGGCTATCGCGCAATGCGGGTAAGCCGCAGGCGCGCCCGCCACGAAGCCGCCGCATACTGACGGTTTTTTGGCCCCCATCCCATGTTTGCTTCCCGCCGTGCCACCGGCATCTTGCTGATCCTGCTGTCTGCCTGCGCATTCGGGCTGATGCCCATTTTTGGCGTGTACGCCTACCGCGCGGGTGCCGATACGCAAGGCATCCTGCTGATCCGCTTTGGCGCTGCCGCAGTGATGATGGTGGCGCTGATGCAATGGCGCGGCGCACGCTGGCCGCGTGGCAAGGTGCTGTGGGGGCTGGTGGGCATGGGCCTGGCGTATTCGGCGCAGGCGTTCTGTTATTTCTCGGCGCTGCAATACGCATCCGCCGCGCTGGCTGCGTTGCTGCTGTACTTGTATCCGGTGCTGGTTACGCTGATCGCTGCTGCCTTCCTCGGTGAAAAGCTGCGCCGCCGCGCGATGTTTGCACTGCTGCTGGCGTGTATCGGCCTGGTGCTCACCATTGGCAACGGCATTGCCGGCAAGTTGCCGGGCATCCTGTTCGGGCTCGCCACCGCCTTCATCTATTCCGGCTATATCCTGGTCGGCAGCCGCCTTACCCCCAAGGCTGGTGCGTTACCGGCTGCCAGCGTGGTGATGGTGGCCGCGGCACTGTCGCTATCCACATCAACCGCATTTGCCACGCCGCACTGGGCGCATGGCACTGCCGGCTGGCTGGCGATGCTGGGCATTGCGCTGATTTCCACGGTGATCGCCATTTTTGCTTTCCTGGCCGGGCTGGACCGCCTGCGCGCGGCCGAGGCATCCACCTTGTCCACGCTGGAGCCGGTAGTCAGTGTATTGCTGGCCGCCACGCTGCTGGCGGAACCGATGAGCGCGCTGCAATGGCTGGGTGGCGCGGCCATCCTGGCGGCCGCGCTGCTGATTGCGCTGACACCGCCAGCAGTGCCGGCGGAGTAACGCCGACCCATGCACGGCATGCATGGGGGCTATCCATGTTGAAGGTGGTGCGATGCGGCGGATTCGCGCTTATGCTGAGCGCATGTCGTATTGCCAACCTGGGCCGCAATGATCAAATCCCCGCTGTTCCTCGATGTCGTGCTGCCGCTGTGCGTATCCGGCAGCCTGATCGGCTTCTTCCTGATGCTGATCCTGTCGCGCATCCTGTATGACTATGTGCAACGGCATTACGGCAACCTGCTGGCCCCGACCGAGAGCCAGACCATGTGGGTAGACCAGGACATGGCCATGGCGTTTGTCGGCGATGTATGGGCGCTGACGCGCCGCCGTGATTTCCGCGTGATCGCCTCGCCATTCTGGCGTGGCCTGTTCTGGGTGAATGCCGGCGTGGGCCTGATCGCCATGCTGGCGCTGATCACGCTGTGCGCGGCGTTCGTACTTTAGTCGGCAGTCTTGTCTGCGGGCAGTTGGCCAGTCTGTACAAAGCGGCTGATCTGGTCGAGCACGTCGCGGCGGTGGCGCAGCGGGTAGGAAAGCGCGCCGATCAGGCCGGCATGGCTGGTGCCCGTGTAGCGCAACCACGCCACCTGGTTGCCGCTGGCGCGTAGCGCTGCAGCAAGATGCTCGCTATTGCGCGGGTAGACGGTGGTATCGCCATCGGCGGTCAGCAGCAATGTGGGCGGTACGCCTGCCTGCACGTAGTGAATGGGCTGGGTGGCAGGCCAGCCATCGCGCGGGGCAAAGATCGCTTGCAGTGCCGGGTCGGTCAGCGGCAGGAAATCATACGGGCCAGCCAGGCCGATCCAGCCGCGCGGTGCCGGCCCGCTAAAGCCTGCTTGCGCCAGCCAGCGCTGATCCAGTGCCAGCATGGCCGCGTTGTATGCGCCGGCAGAGTGCCCCATCAGGTAGAGGCGTGCCGGATCGCCACCAAACTCGGCAATGTGTTCGCTGGCCCAGCGCACTGCCGCCGCGCTATCGGCCAGGAAATCCGGGTATTTTGCTGCCGGGTAGAGCCGGTAATCGGCCAGCACCGCAGTGATGCCGCGGCTTGCCAGTGCTTCGCCAACAAACAGATAGTCGCTACGGCTGCCGCTTTGCCAGTTGCCGCCGTAAAAGAACACCACCACCGGGCTGGCGCCGTGCGTGCCGGTGGGGCGGTAGATGTCCAGCTGCAGATCGGCCGCGCCAAAGCGCACGCCTTCCACGCGGGTATAGGTATCGGTCGGCGCCAGCGCATTGACGATGCGCGTGGCAGAACAGCCTGCCAGCAAAGCCAGCACGGCCGGGATACCGATCAGCAGCAACCCCATCTGTTTCAGCATGCGCGCCACTCCAGCAGATTCAGTACCACCATGTACGTGGCTGGCGGCTGGCTGGATGCAAGCAATGCTCGCTCAGCCCGCGCGCAATGCGCGTGCGGCATCCAATGCAAAGTAAGTCAGCACGGCATCCGCGCCGGCGCGCTTGAAGGCGATCAGGCTTTCCAGCATCACCGCTTCTTCATTCAGCCAGCCATTTTGGGCGGCGGCTTTCAGCATCGCGTATTCACCGGATACCTGGTACACCATGGTGGGCACGCCAAACTGGTCTTTCACGCGGCGCACGATATCCAGGTAGGGCATGCCCGGCTTCACCATCACCATGTCCGCGCCTTCCTGCAGATCCAGCGCCACTTCGTGCAACGCTTCGTCGCCGTTGGCCGGGTCCATCTGGTAGGTGTACTTGTTGCCCGTGCCCAGGTTGCCGCTGGAGCCCACCGCATCGCGGAACGGGCCGTAGAACGCGCTCGCATACTTGGCCGAATACGCCATGATGCGGGTATGGACGTGCTGGTCGCGGTCCAGCGCGCTGCGTATCGCCCCCACGCGGCCATCCATCATGTCGCTGGGGGCCACGATATCGGCCCCGGCTGCCGCGTGGCAGCACGCTTGCTTTACCAGCGCGGCAATCGTTACGTCGTTGAGCACATAGCCTTCGTCACGCCCCTCGGTGCCGATGATGCCGTCCTGACCATGCGTGGTGTACGGGTCCAGCGCCACGTCGGTAATCACGCCCAGCTCGGGGAATGCGGCTTTCAGTGCCTTGATGGTGCGCGGCACCAGGCCATCCGGGTTCCATGCTTCGGCGGCATCCAGCGATTTGAGCGGCGCATCGATCACCGGAAACAGCGCCAGCGCCGGCACCCCCAGGCGCACGGCTTCGGCGGCGGTTTCCAGCAGCAGGTCGATGCTCTGGCGCTTCACGCCCGGCATCGATGCCACCGCTTCCTCGCGCGCGGTGCCGTCCAGCACGAACACCGGCAGGATCAGGTCTGCGGGGGTCAGCGTGTTTTCGCGCATCAGGCTGCGGCTGAAGGCATCGCGGCGCATGCGGCGCGGGCGGAACGAGGCGTGGGTGCGGTTGAACATCAATCTATCCTTGAATCGGCGTGGGGCTGGATTTGCTGCGGGTGGCAGGCAATGCGTGCAGGCTCAGGCGGGATTTTACGCCACTGGCCGCGGTGGCCGCGTCAGGCAAAACGGTGATTTTTGCGCTGCGCGGCACCGCTGCATGGTGCTGGCTGTTACCACAGCGCAACCATGGCCAGTTGCCGGGCGTAATCACGCACATCCACAGGCCAGTTGTCGGTGCTGGCTTCAAACGCGGCGCGGTTGCCGGCAAACAGCGCACGGGTGGCGTCTTCAAAGCCTGCCTCGTTGCCGGCCATGGCTGCCATGAAGCGGTAACTGGCTTCCTGCGAGAGCCGCTTGCGGTCTGCATCGTCATTGGCGCGGCGCGCTTCTTCCACCAGCTTGCGCAGCGCTACCGATGCACCGCCCGGCTGCGTGGCCAGCCAATCCCAATGGCGCGGCAGCAGCGTGACTTCACGCGCTACCACACCCAGCCTGGGGCGGCCCCGGCCACGCGGCTGGTCGTCTTCGCCGGCGTCATCGGCCGGCTGCGCTGCGGGCAGCCGTTGCAGTACATCGGCAACGCTGCCGCGCAGGTCGAACTCGATGGGCTGGCTGGTGTGATCGTCGAATACCAGGATGCTGGCGGTTTCACCGCCATCGCATACCTGCTTGACGGCAATGGCCACGGTGCCGAGCGAACCGGTGGCAAGGCGGCGGGTGCCGGCAAATGCAGTGCACTGCTGCGGGGCTGATTGGAGGGTGGGCGTAGTCATGATTAACATCCATCATCGTGTTGATGGCTGTTAATTTACCCGGGTAAATACCGTTTGTAAATTACCCGGGTAAAATTTATTGCCAGTTTGCAACGGCGACAACAATCCGCTACTTCAGGCCTGCGCCGGATGGCCATGGCCCGGCCGCGCATTCGCTTGGTTGGGCGCTGCCGGTTTGCTGTAGCGGCCGTAGCGGTCCAGCGACAAGCCGCCGGTTTCGATTTCCGGCACGCGGCCGTCCACCAGATCGGCAACCACCCGCGCGGAGCCGCAAGCCATGGTCCAGCCCAAGGTGCCGTGGCCGGTATTGAGGAACACGCCGCGCACATCAGTGGCGCATACCAGCGGCGTGCCATCCGGCGTCATCGGCCGCAGGCCGGTCCAGGCGCTGGCCTGTGCCGGGTCGGCCGCATCCGGGAACAGATCACGGGTGACCATTTTCAGCGTATCGATGCGCGCCGGGTCCAGCTTGCGGTCGTATCCCACCAGCTCAGCCATGCCGCCCACGCGCAGCCGGTTGTCGAAGCGGGTCAGCGCGATCTTGTAGCTTTCATCCAGCACGGTAGAGCGCGGTGCGGCATCCGGGTCGGCCAGCGGAATGGTCAGCGAATAGCCCTTTACCGGGTAAACCGGCAGATCCAGCCCCAGCGGTGCGGCCAGTGCGCGGCTGGCACAGCCGGCGGCAAGCACCACGCTGTCGGCATAAATGGCTTCGCCGTCATCGAGCACTACCGCGCGGATCTGGTTCTGCCGGGTGATCAGTTGCTCCACGGTCACGCCATAGCGGAACTGCACGCCCTTCTGCACCAACTGCGCGGCCAGGCGCTCGGTAAACAGCTTGCAGTCGCCGGTTTCGTCATTGGGCAGGTGCAGGCCGCCCACCAGCTTGTGTGCAACGCGCTCCAGCGCCGGCTCCACTGCTGCCAGCTCGTTGGTATCGAGCAGCTCATGCGGCACGCCCAGGTGGTTCAGGATGGCGGCATCGCGTTCGGCGGCCAGCATCTGCTTGGGGGTGCGCAGCAGTTGCAGCGTGCCCAGCGCGCGTTCTTCGTAATGCAGGCCGGTTTCGCTACGCAGTTCGCGCAGGCAGTCGCGGCTGTATTCGGCCAGCGGCACCATGCGGCGCTTGTTGCGCTCGAATGCGCCGGTACTGCAGTTGGCCAGCATGCGCGCCATCCACGCCAGCTGGAACCAGCTGCCATCCGGGCGGATGCGCAGCGGCGCATGGCGCGATGCCAGCCACTTGATCGCCTTCCATGGCACGCCGGGCGCCGCCCAAGGCGCTGCGTAGCCGGGCGATACCTGGCCGGCATTGGCAAAGCTGGTTTCCTCCGCCGCAGCGGGCAGTTTTTCCAGCACGGTGACCTGATGGCCGGCCGCTTGCAGATAGTGCGCGGTGGTCACGCCGATGACACCTGCGCCAACGATAACGACTTTCATGGCAACGCCCTGATTTCTTCAGTGAATAACAAAAGTATATTCAGAGCGATGCGGTGGTTTTCGCTATAGTTGATTTGATTTTTGGAGAAAACCCATGCGCACGCAATACCAGGGTGGCCGCAAGCTGGACCGTATCGATTACAAGATCCTGCGGGCATTGCAGGCCGATGGCCGGCTGGCGATCACCGAGCTGGCCGAGAAAGTGGGCCTTACCGCCACCCCCTGCGCAGAGCGCGTGCGCCGGCTGGAAGACAGCGGCGTGATCATGGGCTACCACGCGCGGCTCAACCCCAGGCTGCTGGATGCGCAATTGCTGGTGTTCGTGGAGCTGCGGCTGGAGCGCAAATCCGGCCAGGTGTTCGATGATTTCCGCCACACCATCGCCACCATCCCCGAGGTGCTGGAATGCCACCTGATCGCCGGCGATTTCGATTACCTGCTGAAGGCGCGCCTGCCGGATATGTCGCACTACCGGCGCTTGCTCGGCGATATTTTGCTAAGGTTGCCAGGGGCGGCAGAATCCAGAAGCTATATCGTGATGGAAGAAGCCAAGGAAACCCTGGCACTGCCGCTGCCCGATTGAAGCCATGGATAAGGCATGAGAGACACGATACGCGCAGGTGATCAAAGCCATGTCTGGCCATTGCCGGTGGAGGGCTGTGCCAGCAACGACTGGGCCGCCTACCAGGCACGGCTGGCCCCACTGCTTGCACGCCGCGGGCTGCAGCGCACGGTGCTGGGCGACGTGGGCGATGCGCCGGTGTGGCTGCTGCAACCGGGCGTTACGGCGGCTGGCCCGCGGCTGCTGATCGCTGCCGGTTTTCATGGCGAAGAGCCCGCCGGCCCGTGGGGTCTGCTGCGCTTTCTGGAACAGGCCGACGACAGTCTGTTTGCGCGTGCCCGGCTATCTTTCCTGCCGCTGGTGAATGTCAGCGGTTTTGCCGCCGGTTGCCGCTTCAATCGCTGGGGCGAGAATCCCAACCGGGGTTTCTGCATTACGGAAGATGGCGAAACGCCATCGCGCGAAGGGCATATCCTGCTCGAACACGCACCCTTGCTGGCGCAACTGGGCAGCGATGGCGTACTCAGCTGCCATGAAGACGTATTGGTGCAATATGGCTATGTTTATTCTTTCGAACACGCTGCGGCACCCGGCCCGTTCAGCCACGCATTGCGTGACTGCAATGCCCGCTTTTTCACGTTGATGCCCGATGGCGAAGTCGATGGCTGCCCGGTACGCCATGGGGTGGTGTTCAACCACCGCGATAGCTCGTTCGAATCCTGGATGATGCAGGCGGGCGTGGCCCGCGCCGCCTGTACCGAAACCCCCGGCCAGCAGGCCATGGAAACGCGCGTGGCCGCCAATGCGGCCATGATGGCAACGTTTGTTGAATACGCGCTGGCAGCGCAGGCGGCCGTGCAGACCTGATCATCAAGGAGATTACCCATGGCACTGACGCCATCCACCATGCTGCCGCTGGGCAGCCCCTTGCCCGTGTTCGCCTTGCCCGATGGCAATGGGCGCGTGCATCACAGCGCTGATCTGGCCGGCCCGGCCGGCCTGTTCGTGATTTTCATCTGCAACCACTGCCCTTATGTGAAGCACATCAACGCCGCGCTGGCGCCCTTGGGGGCCGAATTTGCCGCGCAGGGCGTGGGCATGGTGGCGATCTCCAGCAACGATGCCGTTGCCTACCCGGCTGATGCGCCGGACAAGATGGCCGAGGCCGCACAGGCACTCGGCTATACCTTCCCCTATCTGTACGACCAGACCCAGGCGGTGGCGCAAGCATTCCAGGCGGCGTGTACGCCGGATCTTTACCTGTTCGACGGGGCCGGCAAGCTGTTTTACCGTGGCCAGTTCGATGCCACCCGGCCCGGCAACGGCGTGGCCGATGCGGCGGATATCCGCGCTGCGGTGGCAGCGCTGGTCAGCGGTGCCGCACCGCTGGCGGTGCAGACGCCCAGCATGGGCTGCAATATCAAGTGGCAGGCCGGCTGAAACCGGTCATCCCGTCCTGGCAGGCAGTGGCTGAAAACGCGCTGCCTTGATCAGGGTCAGTGAGCAAGACGCGTTCAGCAGCTATGGTAGTGCTGATGCACGAATGTGCGCGGCACCGCAGGTGCTGCACCGGTTTTTCCGTTTCATCACTTCCGAGCGAGCTGTCACCATGGTCCAGGAAAACATCCTTTTCGACGACATCCGGCCCGGCATGCGCTACCAGCGCGTGCACACGGTCAAGGCGAACGACATCACCCTGTTCGGCATGATTGCCGGCTCCCGCGGCGAGGGGGATACGCTGAGCGTGCCCGCGCTGGGGGCGTTTCCGTTGTTCTCATCCACCACCACCAATTTCTTCCCCGGCAATGGCTCCATCCTGGCCGGGCATGAGCTCAAATCGCTGGGCTGGATCCACGATGGCGATGCCCTCACCATCAATCTGGAAGTGACCGAAAAGCACGAGGTCTCCAAGCAGGTAGTGGTGCAGGTGTCCTGCCACAACCAGCTGGGCGACATGATCGCCTCCGGGCCGATCACCGTGGTGCCGCCCACCGTCAAGCGGCTGAACCGTTTCGACGAGCCGCCGCAGCTCACGTTGCGCCAGCATCATGTGTTTGCGCACCTGCGTGCCGAAGCCGCCGGCCTGCCGCCAGTGCCCACCGCCGTCGTGCACCCGTGCGACCGCGAATCACTGCTGGGGGCGCTGGAAGCCGCGCGGGAAGGGCTGATCGAGCCCATCCTGATCGGGCCGGAAGCCAAAATCCGCGCGGTTGCCGCCAAGGAAGGGTTCGATCTTGGCAATGCGCGCATCGTCGATGTGCCGCACAGCCATGCTGCAGCGGCCAAGGGCGTGGAGCTGTGCCGGAACGGCGAAGCCGGGGCGTTGATGAAGGGCAGCCTGCATACCGATGAAATGATGGGCGCCGCCATGAGCTCGGCCACCGGTCTGCGCTGTGGCAAGCGGGTATCGCACGTGTTCGTGATGGATGTGCCCGCGTATGGCCGGCCGCTGCTGGTAACGGATGCGGCAATCAATATCGCGCCGGATCTGGCCGCCAAGGTGGACATCACCCAAAACGCCATCAACCTTGCGCATACGCTGGGCATACCCGAGCCCAAGGTGGCCATCCTGTCGGCGGTGGAAACCGTGTACGAGAAAATGCCGTCCACGCTCGATGCCGCGTTGCTGTGCAAGATGGCAGACCGTGGCCAGATCACTGGCGGCATCCTCGATGGCCCGCTGGCATTCGACAACGCCATCTCCATGCAGGCGGCCAAGGCCAAGAAAATCGTCTCGCCGGTAGCCGGGCAGGCGGACATCCTGGTGGTGCCGGATATCGAATCGGGCAATATGCTGGCCAAGCAGATGAGCTATTTTGCCGGCGCGGATTCGGCCGGCATCGTGCTGGGCGCCCGCGTGCCCATCATCCTTACCAGCCGGGCAGATGACGCCAAGGCGCGGCTTGCTTCATGCGCGGTGATGGTGCTGGTTGCCCATGCCGCTGCATTGGCGAAGGAGGTGCAATGAGCGAGCAACTGATTCTGGTCATCAATGCCGGTTCGTCCAGCATCAAGTTTTCGCTGTTCGAGGCCGAGGCCAACCCCGAGCTGCTGTGCAAGGGCCAGGTGGAAGGCATTTTCACCGAGCCACAGTTCTCCGCACGCGGCCGCGATGGCGAAAAGCTGTCCGATACGCCGCTGCCGGTTTCGTCATCACGCAACCATGATGCCGCGCTGCGTTACATCCTCGATTGGCTGCGTGGCCACACTGCCGGCAAGACGCTGGCGGTGATTGGCCACCGCGTGGTGCATGGCGGCCCGGATTTTACCCAGCCGGTACGCGTAAACAGTGAAGTGCTCGATGCGCTGGAGGGCACGGTGGCGCTGGCGCCGCTGCATGCACCGCACAACATCATGCCCATGCGGGTGCTGAGCGAACTGCTGCCCAAGGTGCCGCAGGTGGCCTGCTTCGATACCGCCTTCCATCGCACGCAGCCGGAAGCGGCGCAGCTGTACGCGCTGCCGTACGAATTCAGCCAGCAGCATGGTATCCGCCGCTATGGTTTCCATGGCCTCAGCTATGAATACATCGCCAGCGTGCTGCCGCAGATCGATGCGGCTGCCGCCAGTGGCCGTACCGTGGTGGCGCACCTGGGCAACGGCGCCTCGCTGGCCGCCTTGCTGGGCGGGCAGTGCCAGGCCACCACCATGGGCTTTACCGCGCTGGAAGGATTGATCATGGGCACGCGCGCCGGTTCGTTCGATCCGGCGCTGGTGTTCCATTGCGTGAACCACCTGGGAATGAGCGTGCAGGAAGTCAGCGATCTGGTGCACAAGCAAGCGGGCCTGCTGGGCATTTCCGGCATCTCCAGCGACATGCGTGACCTGCACAGCAGCGACAGCCCGCGTGCGGCATTGGCCATCACCATGTTCTGCCAGCACGTAGCGCGCGAGGCGGCATCGCTGGTGGCGGCGCTGGAGGGCATCGATGCGCTGGTGTTCACCGCCGGCATCGGCGAGAACGATCATGACGTGCGCCGCCGCATCTGCACGCAGCTGCGCTGGCTGGGGCTGGAGATCGATGAAGCTGTCAATGCGCAACGCCATACGGCGCCACAGCGCATCAGCACCGCGGCCAGCCGCGTACGTGCGTATGTGATCCCCACCAACGAGGAAGTGATGATCGCGCGGCACGCCTGGGCGCTGGCCAGCGCCTGATCACACCGCGCGGTCAGGAGGATGCGGCAGGGGAGTCGGTCAGGGGCGGTGCAAGCCAGCCGCGTTGCCTGCCCGCACCCCCGGCGTCGGTTTACGATTCCCGCGCTGGGGGGGGCAAAGTGGATAGCCCGCTCAGCTCCCCGCAGCCAGATCGTAGCGGACTTACTCCGTTGCCAGCCGCTGCGCGTAGCCGGCGCTGCGTGCCTGCAATTGCTGCTGGCGCTCTGTGCTGCTCACGTAGCGGGTACCTGCCGGCAGGTAGTGCGGCAGATCGGCCAGCTTCACCACGCGCACTGAAATGGCCGGGCCGCCGCTGGCAGGCGCGGTAGCCGGCACGTTCTGCCAGCGCGCCATGATGGTGCCCTCATGCTTGCCGGTGGTATCCACCCAGTTGTGCACGCCCGGATCTCGCAGCGACACCACGAAGGTATAGCTGCCATCCGCGTTGGCGACGGCCTGCGTATTGTTCAGGCTGCTCTGGTGGTTGATCGGGTCCACGGTGACGGTCCACGGGTCGGTCACCGGCAGCACGAAGTAGCTGGCGCCGCCGGTATTCACCGTGGCAAGCAGCGCTTCATCATCCGCGAGCTTGAAGTGGCCGAAAGAGCTGGCCTGCGTGACCAGCGTACCCAGTGTGGCTGATGAACTGGGCTGCGGCAGCGTATTCACCGGGTTGATATAGGTTTTCACGCCCAGCGTGCCCACACCATAGGCCAGTGTGGATTCGCCCAGGTTGGTGCGCACATCGGCAACGATATCGGCATCGCTGCGCGGGCCGCGCCATGGCGTGCCGCTGCGCACCACGGTCAGCGCATCCGGCGCTTCGGTGTTCCAGTTGCCCAGGTTGTTGCGCACGAACAGCTGCTTGGCATCCGCGGTGGACTGGATATGGTTGATGCGCCCGTTGGCCGGCTGTTTGTCCACGGTGATGGTGAAGCTGCCGTCGGCGGCAACCACCAGGTCATCACCGCTGATCACCGCAATGCTCTGCTGGTAGTTGGGGTTGCTGATCAGCGAGAATGTCACGTCGCTGGGGCCGCTGCCACTGCGTTTGCCGCGGATCACGTAGCTGGAATCGCCATCGATGGGGATGGTGCGGTAGATGTTGTCCGGGTTGTCGTACGAATAACGCCCGCCGGGCACTTTCAGGCCCAGCCAGTTGCGCGGTGGTGCGTTCAGCCAGTACACCTTGGGGTAAAGCGGATCGTTGTTCACCGCTTTCTGCACGGCGCTGAAAATCAGCTCGTCCAGCGCGTGATCCAGTGTGGAAGATGCTTCCGGGCTGACCGGTGCGCCATGCGCGGCCACATAGGCAGTGGCAAGCTGCGCGCGCAGCAGCGGAAACAGGTTGTACTTGCGGATATTGATGGCTTTGCTGTCCAGCACCTGCTGATCAGGCGTGGCCAGCACCGGGGCGGCGGATACTACGCTACCAAGCAAGGCGGCTGCAGGTGCAAGCAGCATGAAGCGGTGAAAGGCAGAGAAGGCAGGCAGAGCAGGCATCGTTGGCATTCCATCTTGTTTGTAAGTGGTGCAGCCAGCGTAGATGCAGATTTGTTATTCCAATAAATAATTATAAATTAAATTATTATTTCTTTTTGTTTGAAACGGATCAGCGCTGATGCACTGGCAGAAGGTCAGGTCGGCATATGCCTGAGCCATGCCCGGATGGTGTGGTGCCCGCTTATGTGCTGGTGGGCCATTGTGCAGGCATCGGCCTTATCGCCAGTATTCGCGGGCCTGCAGCGCGTTTCGGCGGGCATCAACAAAACAGAAACATGTGCGAAACATACTAGGCAGCTTGTCATCCCCTTGTGAACTTCCCTAGCATGGGCGCCTCTTACGGCTTTTCGAGTACACGGATGCAGACCGACGACGTCATTGATACCACGCTGGAGCCACGGACTTTGCCGGCAATGCAGGGGTGGCGCTGGATTTCAGGCGCAGCCCGCCTGTTCGGCAAGCACTGGAGCGTATTCCTGCCGCAAAGCCTGCTGTTCCTGTTGTTGATGATCGTCTGCACCTTCATCGCGCCGTTGCTGGTTATCTGGCCGGCGCTGCTGGCAGGGGTCAGCTATTCGGTCTCCCGCGCTGCCATGGGTGAAGTGCCACGGTTGGTCGATCTGTTTGCCGGCTTCAGGATGCGTACCCGCCCCTTGCTGATGCTGGGCATGATTTATCTGCTTACCGTGTTGCTGATCAATCTGCTGCTTGGATACGTGAGCGGCGTACTGGGTGTGGAAGCACTGATGCATGCGTTCACCGAGGCGGCGAAGGCGGGCAAGACGTCCGTCGACCTGAAAATGGATATGTCCGCGCTGGGTTACTGGATGGGCGCGGTGGTGGTCTGCGGTATCGTGCTGCAGAACCTGTTCTTCTTTGCTGCACCGCTGGTGATGCTCAATGGCGCCACGCCGGGTGAGGCCATCCGTACCGGCATCACCGCGTTCTGGCGCAATATGCTGCCGCTGACCGTTGCCGGGATGATTTTCTTCGTCTTGCTCGTTTTTGCTTCAATGTTGCTGCCGGCCATGCTGTTGCTGGTGCCTGTCGTCATGCTGTTCAACTACACCTGCTACGCAGATGTGTTTCCCGTTGCACCAAGGAGCGAATGAGTGTCCGAAAGTCCATTCAAAGGCAAAAGAGGCTTCCAGCGCGTGCTCAATGCGCTGGGTTATTCGTTCGATGGCCTGAAGGCCGGCTGGGATAACGAGGCCGCCTTCCGCCAGGTGTCGCTGCTGGCCATCGTCGGCATCGTGCTGGCCTTCTCGGTGCATCTGCCTGCATGGGCGCGCGCGGTAGTGATCGGCTCGCACCTGCTGACGGTGATTGTGGAATTGCTCAATTCCGCGATCGAAGCCGCGGTGGATCATACCTCGCTGGAAAAGCACCATCTTGCCAAGCGCGCCAAGGATCTGGGCAGCGCCGCGCAATTGGTCTGTCTGACCAATCTTGCCGCCATGTGGGCGCTGGCAGTACTCGGGCACTGATCGGGCACCGCGTTTGGGCATGCGCAATGCAGGCGCCACCCGCAAAAAAAGCCCCGCAGCGGTTGCGGGGCTTTTTCATGGCTGCCGGCCAAGCGGGCCAGCAACGGCAAGCGGCTTAAATGCCGTCTTGCGGGTTGCCCGCCAGCAGCTTGTTTTCCAGCGCGGCCACGCGGGCTTCCAGTGCGGTCAGCGTTTCGCGCGTGCGGGCCAGCACGTCCTGCTGGATATCGAATTCCTCACGCGTGACCAGATCAAGCTTGGTAAACGCGCTGCCCATCATGGCACGCACGTTTTTCTCCACATCCTTGGCAGGGCTGTTGGCGATGGCGTCCGAGACCTTGGCGGCGATTTCGTCGAAGAATTTTTCCTTGAGCATGCTTAACCCTCCAGTGCGTTGATGGCATCACAGCGAGTGTAGCAGATGCCGCGCAGCCACAACGGGCTGTGCCATATCTGTACTGCACCAGTATGGTGCCCCATTCTGGTTCGCTGCCGGTTTGCCGCGCCAGCCCGGTGCAGTTTATTTATCAGCCAAAGCCAAGTGGCTGAATACAAGTGAAATTTCACGCTGGCATGCTTTCTGCTGATACCCAACCCGTCAACCTGTGGCACATAAGGAGTCTCTGTCATGAAATTCGTTACCGCCATCATCAAGCCGTTCAAGCTCGATGAAGTGCGCGAGGCACTGTCCGCCATTGGCGTGCAAGGTCTCACGGTCACTGAAGTAAAAGGGTTCGGTCGCCAGAAGGGTCATACCGAGCTGTACCGTGGCGCTGAATATATCGTCGATTTCCTGCCGAAAGTGAAGCTGGAAATCGCCATTGCCGACGCACTGCTGGACCAGACGCTGGAAGCGATCGAAAAAGCCGCACACACCGGCAAAATCGGCGACGGCAAGATTTTCGTGTTCGATCTCGAAAGCGTGCTGCGCATCCGCACCAGCGAGACCGGCGAAGCCGCAATCTAAAAGAAATCAGGGCAGGAGAGATCAATCATGAAAAAACTGTTTGCTTGGGTTGCGCTGGCTGGCGCAATCGCGTTTGCGGCGCCAAGCTTCGCTGAAGAAGCGGCTTCCGCACCAGCGGTCGAGGCATCCGCCGTTGTGGCTGACCAGGCGTCCGCGCCTGCGGCTGCACCTGCCAGCGATGTGGCGGCAGCTGCCACACCGGCTGCTGCCGCTGCGCCCATCGTCGATACCGTCAACAAGGGCGATAACGCGTGGCTGATGATCTGCGCCGCGCTGGTCATCCTGATGTCCATTCCTGGCCTGGCGTTGTTCTACGGCGGCCTTGTGCGCTCCAAGAACATGCTGTCGGTGCTGATGCAGGTGTTCACCGTGTTCTCGCTGCTGTCGGTACTGTGGGTCGTTTACGGCTACAGCCTGGCATTCACCGAGGGCAACGCGTTCTTCGGCGGCTTCTCCAAGCTGTTCCTGAAAGGGGTTACACCGGATTCCATCGGTGCCACCTTCAGCAAGGGCGTGGGCGTATCCGAATTCATCTTCGTGGTATTCCAGGGTGCATTCGCCGCCATCACCGGTGGCCTGATCGTGGGTGCCTTTGCCGAGCGTGCCAAGTTCTCGGCGGTGCTGGTGTTCGTGGTGCTGTGGTTCACCTTTGCCTATATCCCGATGGCCCACATGGTGTGGTACTGGACCGGCCCGGATGCGTACACCACGCAAGCCGCTGCTGATGCCGCTACCGCAACTGCCGGTTTCCTGTTCCAGAAGGGTGCACTTGATTTTGCCGGCGGTACCGTCGTGCACATCAACGCCGCCGTTGCCGGCTTGGTGGGTGCCTACATGGTTGGCAAGCGCGTTGGCTTCGGCAAGGAAGCAATGACCCCGCACAGCCTCACGCTGACCATGGTTGGTGCATCGCTGCTGTGGTTCGGCTGGTTCGGCTTCAACGCCGGCTCCGCACTGGAAGCCAACGGCTCCGCTGCACTGGCCTTCATCAACACCTGGGCTGCCACTGCCGCTGCCGCACTGGCATGGCTGTTTGCCGAATGGATCCTGAAGGGCAAGCCTTCCATGCTGGGCGCTGCATCCGGTGCCGTGGCCGGTCTGGTTGCCATTACCCCGGCTGCCGGTTTCGTCGGTGTCGGTGGCGCACTGGTACTGGGCCTGATCGCTGGCGTGGTTTGCCTGTGGGGCGTGCATGGCCTGAAGAAGCTGCTGGGTGCTGACGATGCGCTGGACGTGTTCGGCGTGCACGGTGTGGGCGGTATCCTCGGCGCTGTGCTGACTGGCGTGTTCGCATCGCCGGATCTGGGCGGCACCGGTGTGTGGGACTACGTAGCAGGCAAGGTCGGTACTTACTCGATCGGCAGCCAAGTCACCACGCAGCTGATCGGTGTAGGCGTGACCCTGCTGTGGTCGGGCATCGTTTCGATCATCGCCTACAAGCTGGTTGATCTCACCATCGGCCTGCGCGTGAAGGAAGACGAAGAGCGCGAAGGTCTGGACGTGAACTCGCACGGCGAGAAAGCGTACAACAGCTAAGACGCAAGCCGGCTGTGGCGCAGGCTGCAGCCGGTTTATCAACAAAGTCGATAACAACCCTGAAATCCAAGCAGGAAAGCAAGGCTCAACATAGAGCCGAGTACGACCCGCCTTCACGGCGGGTCTTTTTTTGGGCGCTGCCTGTGGCACGATGTGGCCGGAGTGATAGGCAGGGGTGGAGCATGAAGGTTTTTCTGGATGACGAACGGGCAACGCCGGACGGCTGGGTGCGCACGTACTGGCCCGAGGAGGTCATCGCCCTACTGGAAACCGGGCAGGTGACCGAGCTGTCGCTGGATCATGACCTGGGTGACGATGCGCACGGCACCGGCTATACCGTTTTGCTCTGGCTTGAAGAGCAGGTAGCAACACGTGGCTTTGTGCCGCCGCCGCTGCGTGTGCATTCGGCCAATGCGTCGGCACGCTTGAAGATGGAGGCGGCCATTGCCAGCGTGGCAAGGCTTGCGCGTCGCGATCTTTAGCGTTGGTTGGGGCTTTTTTAGCGCCTGTGGCGCGATGTTTTGGGCGGGAGTGCGTCCCGCATGCCGCCCTAAACACCCCGCCGCAGGCGCCAACATAAGATTGGCGCTTGGACTGCCACCAACCACCCAATCAATAAAACTTCTTCAAATCCATCCCTTTGTACAAACCCGCAACTTCATTGCCATAGCCATTGAATGGCAGCGTTTTGCGGCGCAGGAATTCGCCGATGCGCCGCTCGGTGGCCTGGCTCCAGCGCGGGTGGTCCACTTCCGGGTTCACATTGGAATAGAAACCGTATTCATTGGGGGCGGCCTTGTTCCAGGCAGTGGCCGGCTGGGTTTCCAGCAGGCGGATCTTCACGATGGATTTGGCGCTCTTGAAGCCGTATTTCCACGGCACCACCAGCCGGATGGGCGCGCCGTTCTGGTTGGGCAGCACCTTGCCGTACAGGCCCACCGCCATGATGGCGAGCGGGTGCATGGCTTCGTCGATGCGCAGGCCCTCGGTATAAGGCCAGTCCAGAACACCCGCCAGCAGGCCCGGCATCTGGCTCTTGTCGGCCAGCGAGGTGAATTCCACGTATTTGGCTTTGGAGGTCGGCGCCACCTGCTTGAGCAGCTCGGATAGCGGAAAGCCGATCCATGGGATCACCATCGACCAGGCCTCCACGCAACGCAGCCGGTACAATCGTTCTTCCAAGGGCACCAGCTTCAGCAGCTTGTCGATATCGAAGGTTTGCGGCTTTTCGCACGCACCTTCCACGCGCACCGTCCATGGCCGGGTTTTCAGCGTGCCGACGTTCTTGGCCGGGTCGTCCTTGTCGGTGCCGAATTCGTAATAGTTGTTGTAATGGGTGATCTGCTCAAGCGAGTTCTTTTCCTCGCCGCCCACATTGTAGCGGCTGGGCTTGGCGGCAAGCTCACCCGCCGCCTGCGCGGTGGGCAGCAGGCCGGCTGCTGCCAGGCCCGCACCGGCAGCTATCAATTGGCGGCGATTCAGATAAACGGCTTCCGGCGTGATCTCGGATGGCAATATGTCGCCCGATTGCGGCAAGTGCGGCATGGCGTAGCTCCTGTTGATCCTCAATTCGTTGTAGTCGTTCAAACGGGATGGATATGACACAGCCTAATGCAAAAGGTGCCAGCCCAGTGCCACGCAACTGGCCAGCAGCAACACAATGGCAGCGATATGCACGCTGCGGTGGATGTCGTTGCGCAATTGCGGATTGATTGCCTGCCAGAGTATCCAGGCCAGAAAAATCCACGGAAGAAGGCGTATCAGCTTGCCGATCATGACGATGGTATGGATTGGAGTGCATTGCTGTAGGAGGAAGAGAACTACACTTAAAGTGTTACTTTAAGTTGTGCGGCTTAGTGCTTTATTTATTTGATGTTTATTTTTCAACACTTTAGCGGCGATCTGAATTGCTAAGTGATTGTATCAAAACGCTTTTCTTGAAACCGCCCCTTGTGGCGGTTTTTTATTTGCTCTATAGTGGGGCGAAGTGGGAAAAAGTGGATGAAAGTGGAATTTTCCCCCATCTCAAAGGCGGTTTGACGCATGGGCGTGGCAACTCTCAATCTGGACAGCAAAGGTCGTTTGGCGATTCCCGCCAAGCATCGCGAACTGCTGTCCGCAAAGAGCAGTGGCCGTCTGGTACTCACCATCGATCCGGCTGGCTGCCTGTTGCTGTATGCAGAGCCCGATTGGCTGCCGGTGCGTGATCGCCTCAATCAGCTGTCCGGCGCGCAAACCCAGCTGCGCCGCTTTGTCGTCGGCAATGCCGAAGAGCTGGAAATGGACGCTGCCGGCCGTATCCTGGTGCCACAACGTTTGCGCCAGCTCACTGGCCTGGAGAAAACCATCGCGTTCGTCGATATCGGCAACAAGTTCGAGCTGTGGGACGAATCGAAGTGGACCGAGAAAGATCTCTCGGTGCTGGCGATCTCTGACGACGATCGTGAACAATTGATGGAAGGTGTGGTGCTGTGAGTTTTGAACACCGCACCGTCTTGCTTCACGAGGCGGTCGACGCGCTGGCAATCCAGCCTGACGGTCTGTATGTCGACGGCACATTCGGCCGCGGCGGCCATTCACGCCTCATCCTTTCCCGCCTCGGCCCCAGCGGCCGCCTGGTGTCCTTCGACAAGGACCCGGCCGCCATTGCCGAGGCACAAACCATTGCGGACCCGCGGTTCACCATTGTCCACGATGGCTTCCGCACACTCGCCCAGTCGCTCGACGACCTGGGTATCCAGCAGATCAACGGGCTGCTGCTCGATCTGGGCGTGTCATCGCCACAGCTCGATGACGGCAGCAGGGGCTTCAGCTTCAGGTTCGATGCCCCGCTCGACATGCGCATGGACACCACACGCGGCATTACTGCCGCTGACTGGCTCAATAGCGCCGATGAAAAAGACATAGCGGAGGTGGTACGTGACTACGGCGAAGAACGGTTTGCTAAACAGGTTGCAGCAGCGATTGTTGCGCGTCGGCTCGAACAGCCTTTCTCTACAACAAGGGAACTTGCCGCGGTCGTGGCAACGGCCGTCCGCACCCGTGAGCCGGGCCAGGACCCGGCGACGCGTACCTTCCAGGCTGTACGGATTTTCATCAATCGGGAGCTTGAGGAGCTCGCGCTGATCCTGCCGCAAGCCCTCAGCCGGCTGGTGCCCGGCGGACGCCTGTCGGTGATCGCCTTCCACTCGCTGGAAGACCGCATCGTCAAGCGCTTCGTGCAGGACGCCAGCAAGAACGATCTGCCTGACCGCCTGCCGGTGCGTGCCGCCGATATTCCCGAGCCACCACTCAAGCCCGTCGGCAAGCCCATCCGTGCCAGCAAGGACGAGGTGGACGCCAATCCGCGCGCGCGCAGCGCCATCCTGCGCGTGGCCGAGCGCACCGGGGCACCGGCATGACGCGCCTCAACCTGCTGCTGCTGGGCATGCTGATCCTGTGTGCGCTGTCCGTCGTCACCAGCCAGCACAAGGCGCGCAAGCTTTATGGCGAGCTGCAGAAGGAAGCGCAGTACTCCAAGAAGCTCGATGTCGAATGGGGTCAGCTGCAGCTGGAGCAAAGCACCTGGGCCATGCATTCGCGCATTGAATCGGAAGCCACCAAGAAACTCGGCATGCAGGTGCCCGGTGCCAACCGCACGCAAGCCATCCTGCCGCACGGCCAGGGTGTGAGCCGCCCCAGGGTGACTGCGGAATGAAGCGCCTAGCTACCGCGCCGCCGGGTCGGCAACGCTATGTGCAGCAACTCAAGCTGGAGCGCTGGCGCGTCTGGCTGATGGTGGCCGGCCTGCTGGCGTTATTCGGCGCCTTGCTGGCGCGCGGCCTTTACCTGCAGGTCTATAACGAAGGCTTCCTGCAGGAGCAGGGCGATGCGCGTTACACCCGCACGCTGCGCCTGGAGGCTGATCGCGGCAAGATCACCGATCGCAACGGCGAGCCGCTGGCGATCTCCACACCGGTGCAGTCGATCTGGGCCAGCCCGCGCGGCATCAAGTTGCTGCCGGCCGGCCAGCAACGCGATAGCGACTGGGAACCGAAAACCGAAAAAGACCCGGTGCCGGTATCGCGCGATGAAGTGAACAAGCTGGCGGTGCAACTGACCATGCCGCCCGCAGAGCTGCTGAAAAAGCTGGGTGACGGCCGCAAGAACGACAAGGGCGAAGAAATCCGCCCCGATTTCCTGTGGCTGCGCCGGCATATGTCGCCGGACGACGCCAAAAAAGTCATGGCGCTGAACATCCCCGGCATTTACAGCCAGACCGAATACCGCCGCTTCTACCCGGCTGGTGAAGTGATGGCGCATATCGTCGGCTTTACCGATATCGATGGCCGTGGCCAGGAAGGCTTCGAGCTCACGCGCAATGCCATGCTGGAAGGCAAGGTGGGCAGCCGCACGGTAATCCGCGACCGCCGCGGCTACATCGTCGAGGACATCTCCACCATCGTGCCGCCGCGCGATGGCGAAACGCTCTCGCTGTCGATCGACAGCCGCATCCAGTACCTGGCCTACCGCGAGCTGAAAGCGCAGGTCGATGCCTACCATGCGCTGGGCGGCGGCATCGTCGTGCTCGATGCACGCACCGGCGAGGTTCTGGCGCTGGCCAACGCGCCGTCGTACAACCCCAACAGCCGCAACCGCATCGATCCGGCCAAGAAGCGCAACCGCGCGCTGACCGATCTGTACGAACCGGGCTCGACCATGAAGCCGTTCACCATTGCGGCGGCCATCGATTCCGGTTCGATCAAGGACACCAGCGTGTTCGGCACTAACGGGCAGATGCCCATGGCCGGCTATGTGATCAAGGATACGCACAACTACGGTGCGCTCACGCCGGAAGGCATCCTCGTCAAGTCGAGCAATATCGGCGCCGCCAAGGTGGCGCTGTCGATGCCGCGCGAAACGCAATACAACATGCTGACCACGGTGGGTTTCGGCAGCCAGCCGCAAACCGGCTTCCCGGGTGAAGCGGCCGGCAAATTGCGCCCGTGGAAAACCTGGTACCCGATCGAGCAGGCCACCATCGGCTACGGCTACGGGATTTCGGTCAGCCTGATGCAGATGGCCAAGGCCTACCAGATTTTTGCTACCGACGGCGAAATCCGCCCGATCACCTTCACCAAGCTGGTGGCACCGATGCCGGGCAAGCGCGTGATTCCGGCCGAGCTGGCGCAGGAAATCCGCGGCATGCTGGAGAAAGTTACCCAGCCTGGCGGCACTGCAACGCGTGCCCAGGTGGTGGGCTACCGCGTGGCCGGCAAGACCGGCACTGCACGCAAGCAAAGCGCCGGCGGCTATGGCGACAAGAAATACGTGGCGTCATTCGTCGGTTTTGCGCCGGTGTCCGATCCGCGCCTGATCATTGCGGTGATGATAGACGAACCCGCTACCGACAAGAGTATCTACGGCGGCATGGTTTCCGCGCCGGTGTTTTCCAATGTCGTTGCCGGCAGCCTCAGATTGCTGGGCGTGCCGCCCGATGCACCCACCACCAACATCCTCCTGCCAGGCCCCGAGGAAGATGAAGATGTGAAGGAAGAAACCTAGATGAAGCCGCAGAGCTGGAATCTTCCACAACTTGATCTGGCTGCCATCGATGCGTTGGCGGCCGGTCGTCGTTTTGTGGCTGACAGTCGCAAGGTGCAGCCCGGGGATGTCTTCATCGCGTTCCAGGGCGAATACGCGGATGGGCGCACCCATATCGATGCCGCCATCGCCGCGGGTGCTGCAGCCTTGCTGTGGGAGGCCGAGGACTTCAGCTGGAACCCGGCGTGGACGGTGCCCAACCTGGCGGTGCCGCAACTGCGCGCACAGGCCGGCATCCTCGTCAGCCATCTGCTGGGCAATCCGTCGCAGCAGATGGTGGTGACGGGCATCACCGGTACCAACGGCAAAACGTCGATCGCCAGCTGGCTGGGGCAGGCATTCAGTGCGTTGGGCCACAAGACCGGCGTGCTGGGCACGCTGGGCAATGGTGTCTACCCGGCGCTGGCCGAATCCACGCACACCACGCTGGACCCGCTGGCATTGCAGCGCTGGCTGGCCGATTTCCGCGATCAGGGCGTCAGCCATGTGGCGATGGAAGTCAGCTCGCACGGGCTGGCGCAAGCGCGTGCGCACGGCACCGCGTTCGACCTGGCGATCTTCACCAATCTCACACGCGATCACCTCGATTACCACGGCGACATGGATGCCTATGGCGCCGAGAAAGCCCGGCTGTTCGAGTGGGAAGGGCTGAAAGCGGCGGTCATCAACGCCGATGATTATTTTGGCGCCCGCTTGCTGCAATCGGCCCAAGCCGGTCGGGTGATCAGCTATGGCATCATCGGTGGTGACGTGCGTGCACTGCGCATCGGCATGACGCTGGGTGGTCTCACTATCGAGGTGGCCACGCCCGCCGGAGAAGCCACCATCCATTCGCGGCTGATCGGCAAATTCAATGCGTACAACCTGCTGGCCTGCCTTGCCGCGCTGCTGGTACTGGATGTGCCGCTGACCGACGCGGTGCGCGTGCTGGACGGCATCACTTCCGCACCGGGGCGCATGCAGCGCCTGGGGGGCGACGGCAAGCCGCTGGTGATCGTCGATTACGCGCATACCCCTGATGCACTGGAAAAAGCATTGGTCACGCTGCGCGATCTGCTGCCGCAGGGCAGCCGGTTGTTCTGCGTGTTCGGCTGCGGTGGCGACCGTGATCCGGGCAAGCGACCGATGATGGGCGAGATCGCCTGCCGGCTGGCCGATTCGGTGGTGATCACCAGCGACAACCCGCGCTCCGAAGCGCCACGCGCCATCATCAAGGACATCATCAAGGGCGTTGCCGGTGTACCGGGTACGGGAACCGACAACTACACCATCGAGTCCGATCGCGGCGACGCGATTGCCGACGCGATCGGCCTTGCCGGCCCCGCAGACGTGGTGTTGATCGCCGGCAAGGGGCATGAGAATTATCAGGAAATCGCCGGCGTACGGCATCACTTCGACGATGTCGAAGTCGCCGGCGCCGCGCTGCAAAGGAAGAAAGCATGATGTTGAATTTGCGTGAAACCGCACTTGCCGTATCCGGCCATCTGGCCGGCGATGGCGACATCGCGTTTTCGCGGGTGACCACCGACAGCCGCGATATCCGCGCCGGTGATCTGTTTATTGCGCTCAAGGGCGAGCGTTTTGACGGCCATGCCTTTGCTGCCGATGCGCTGGCGCGCGGTGCGGTGGCGGTGGTGGTCGAGGCCGGCCTTGCCGGTGGCAACCAGATCGTGGTGGCCGATACGCTGGTGGCGCTGGGCGTGCTGGCGCGTTACTGGCGCAACAAGATTGCGCCCGTCGTGGTGGCCATTACCGGCAGCAACGGCAAGACCACGGTCAAGGAAATGACTGCCGCAGTGCTTGCGCACTGCATGGGCAGCGAGGCAGTGCTGGCTACGCAGGGCAACCTGAACAACCACATCGGCGTACCGCTGACGCTGCTGTCGTTGCGCGCCGGGCATCGCTATGCGGTGGTTGAAATGGGCATGAACCATTTCGGCGAAATCGATTACCTTACCCGCATGGCCGAGCCGGATGTCGCGCTCGTCAACAACGCCGGCAGCGCACACCTGGAGGCACTGGGCAGCGTGGAAGGCGTAGCGCGCGCCAAGGGCGAGATCTTTGCCGGCCTGCGCAAGGACGGCACCGCCGTCATCAACGCAGACGACGCATACGCCGAGCTGTGGGCGCGGCTCGCCAACGGCAACAAGCAGGTGACATTCGGCGTGAAGACCGCGGAAGTTTGCGCCCGTGAAGTGACGCTGGATGCGGCCGAATCGCGTTTCATCCTGTCCACGCCCCATGCGGAAGCGCAGCTGCTGCTGCCGGTCCCGGGCATGCACAACATCAGCAATGCGTTGGCGACCACCGCCATTGCCCATGCGCTGGGCATCCCGTTGAACCGCATCGCGGATGGGCTGGAAAGCTACCACGGCGTGAAAGGCCGCTTGCAGGCCAAGGTGGCGTTCAACGGCGCCCGGCTGATCGACGACACCTACAACGCCAATCCCGATTCGATGAAGGCGGCCATCGATGTGCTGGTGAATGCCGGTAGCGCCAGCGTGCTGGTGCTGGGGGATATCGGTGAAATCGGCAGCGATGGCCCGGCACTGCATGCAGAAATCGGTGCCTATGCCAAGGCACGCGGCGTGGCTGCGCTCTACACGCTGGGCGAGCAGATGCAGCACGCGGCAGATGCATTTGCCGGTGCCCGGCATTTTGACGATGTCGATGCGCTGATTGCTGTACTGCGCGCCAGCATCACCGCGGATTCCGCGGTGCTGGTGAAGGGCTCGCGCTTCATGCGCATGGAGCGCGTGGTGGACGCGCTCTGTGCAGACCCGCAAGGAGGGAAGTAAGCGATGTTGCTGCTCCTCACGCAATGGCTGGGTGAATCGATCCGCGCCTTCAACGTATTCAACTACCTCACACTGCGCACGGTACTGGCCACCATCACCGCGCTGGGCATCTCCTGGACGCTGGGCCCATGGGTAATCCGCAAGCTGACAGAAATGAAGGTCGGCCAGTCGGTCCGCAACGACGGCCCGCAAACGCACCTCGTCAAAGCCGGCACGCCCACCATGGGCGGCACGCTGATCCTGCTGTCGATCGGCCTCACCACCTTGCTGTGGGGCGATCTGCACAACAAGTACGTGTGGCTGGTGCTGCTGGTGACCATGAGCACCGGCATCATCGGCTTTGTCGACGACTACAAGAAAGTGGCGCTGAAAAACCCCAAGGGCCTCAGCGCAAAAGCCAAGATGTTCTGGCAATCGGCGATTGCCATCGGCGCCGGGCTGTTCCTCGTCAACGCCGGGCAGTTGCCGTCGCATACCGGCTTCATCATCCCGTTCTACAAGGAAATCATCTACCCGTTCGGCGCGGTGGGTTTCTGCGTGCTCACGTATTTCGTCATCGTCGGCACCAGCAATGCGGTCAACCTCACCGACGGGCTTGATGGCCTGGCTATCATGCCCACGGTGCTGATAGCCGGCGCCTTCTGCATTTTTGCGTTCGTGGCGGGTAACGTGAAGTTCGCCACCTACCTGGGCGTGCCGCACGTGCCGGGCGCCGGCGAGCTGATGGTGTTCTGCGCGGCCATGGCGGGCGCAGGGCTGGGTTTCCTGTGGTTCAACGCCTATCCGGCAGAAGTATTCATGGGCGATGTCGGCGCGCTGGCGCTGGGCGCCGGCCTCGGCATCGTCGCGGTGATCGTGCGCCAGGAAATCGTGCTGCTGATCATGGGCGGCGTGTTCGTGGTCGAGGCGCTATCGGTGATGATCCAGGTGGCCAGCTTCAAGATGACCGGCAAGCGCGTGTTCCGCATGGCGCCGCTGCACCACCACTACGAATTGAAAGGCTGGAAGGAAACGCAGGTGGTGGTGCGTTTCTGGATCATCACCATGCTGCTGGTGCTGGTCGGTCTTGCCACGTTGAAGCTGCGGTGAAGCCATGAACTACGCAAACCAACACGTCATCGTCGTCGGCCTCGGGATCACCGGGCTGTCGGCTGCGCGCTGGCTGGCTGCGCAGGGTGCACGCGTCACCGTGGCCGATAGCCGCGCCACGCCGCCCAGCCTGGATGCACTCAAGGCCGAGCTTCCGGATGTGGCCGTGCGCGCTGGCGCCTTCACTGCCGATACGTTTGCCGATGCCGATCTGCTGGTGCTGAGCCCGGGCGTACCGCTCGCCACGCCGGAAGCGGCCGCCGCCATCGCGCGCGGCGTGCCTTATGCGGGCGACGTGGAACTGCTGGCACGCGCCATCGATGGTGGCAAAGCCAAAGTGATTGCCATCACCGGTTCCAACGGCAAATCCACCGTCACCACCATGGTGGGCCAGATGTGCGAGGCCGCCGGCCTCAAGACCGTAGTGGCCGGCAATATCGGCCTGCCGGTACTTGATGCACTGACGCAAACGCCGGATGCCGACGTGTTCGTGTTGGAGCTCTCCAGTTTCCAGCTGGAGACCACGCACACGCTGGCGCCCGATGCGGCCACGGTGCTGAACGTGTCCGAAGACCATCTGGACCGCTACGACGGCATGAAAGGCTACGCCGCGGCCAAGGCACGCGTGTTCAACGGCCTGGGCGTGATGGTGCTCAACCGCGAAGACGGTTATTGCCGCGGCATGGCGCAAGCCGGCCGCAACCTGGTGTGGTTTGGCCAAGATGCACCGCGCAATGGCAGCGAGTACGGTCTGGTGCAGCAGGGTGACGAGGTCAGCCTGCGCCTCGGCGATTTCGAGCTGATGAAGGCGTCCGAGCTGCCATTGGCCGGCCTGCACAACGCAGTGAACGCGCTGTCCGCGATTGCATTGTGCAAAGCCATCGGCCTGCCCACCGGCCCGCTGGTGGCGGCACTGCGGGCATTCAAGGGTTTGCCGCATCGCGTCGAGTTTGTTGCCGACGTGGCTGGTGCCGCGTATTACGACGATTCCAAGGGCACCAACGTGGGCGCGACCGAAGCCGCGCTCAAGGGCATGACACGTCCGGTAGTGCTGATTGCCGGTGGCGACGGCAAGGGCCAGGATTTCCGCCCGCTCAAGGCCGCATGCGAGCGCATCTGCCGCGCGGTGGTGCTGATCGGCCGCGATGGCCCGCAGATTGCCGAAGTGCTCAACGATGCGCAGTCGGCGCTCGTTACCGCCAACGATGAAGACGAAGCCTTCCTGCCGGTGCTGCAGGTGCCGACGCTGGAGATGGCGGTGATGATGGCATCCAACCTGGCCGAAGCGGGCGACGTGGTATTGCTCAGCCCGGCGTGCGCCAGCCTCGACATGTTCCGCAACTACCACCACCGCGCGGAAGTGTTCATTGCCGCGGTCAAGGCGTTGCCGCAATGAAAGCGCTTTTCTACCAGGCCCTCAAGCGCGCCCGCCCCAGCATGAACGCCTACGACCAAGCGTTGCTGTGGGGCGTGCTGCTGCTGCTCGCGTTTGGCCTGGTGATGGTTTATTCCGCGTCGATCGCGATGGCGGAAGTGGACAAGGATACCGGCTACCGCGCCAGTTACTTCCTGATCCGCCACGCGATCTTCCTCACCGTCGGCCTTGCTGCCGGCTTTGCCACTTTCACCGTGCCCACCAAGGCCTGGCAGCAATATGCACCGGTGTTATTCATCATCGCGGTGGTGCTGCTGATCATGGTGCTGATCCCGCACGTGGGCCGCGAGGTCAATGGCTCCAAGCGCTGGCTGTCGCTGTTCGTGGTCAATCTGCAACCGTCCGAGCTGATGAAGTTCGTTGCTTGCATCTATGCGGCCGACTACACGGTGCGCAAGGCCGCGTTCATGGGCGGCAGCTTCGTCGAGAGCATTACCAAGGGCCTGTTGCCCATGCTTGCAGTGATGCTGGTGGTGGGGGGGCTGCTGCTGCTGGAGCCGGACTTCGGCGCCTTCGCGGTGATCACCGCCATCACCATGGGCCTGCTGTTCCTGGGCGGCTTCAACTGGCGGCTGTTCGCCGGCCTGATCGTGCTGCTGGCTATCGGCTTTGTCGGTCTCGTCGCCAGCTCGCCGTATCGCCGCGCACGTGTGCTGGGCTTCCTCGATCCGTGGCAAGACCCGTACGGCAAGGGCTACCAGCTGTCGCATTCGCTGATCGCGTTCGGCCGCGGTGAATGGCACGGCGTGGGCCTGGGGGCCAGCGTGGAAAAGCTCTCCTACCTGCCCGAAGCGCATACCGATTTCCTGATGGCCATCATTGCCGAGGAACTGGGCTTCCTCGGCGTGGCCTTCGTGGTGCTGATGTTCGGCTTCATCGTATTCCGCGCATTCATGATCGGCGTGCAGGCCGCCAAGCTCGACCGCGCCTACCAGGCGCTGGTGGCGCAGGGCATCGCCATCTGGATCGGCGTGCAGTCGGTGATCAATATCGGCGTGAACATGGGGCTGATGCCTACCAAGGGGCTGACCTTGCCGCTGCTGTCGTTCGGCGGCTCCGGCATCGTGGCCAACCTGCTGGCGCTGGGCGTGCTGCTGCGCATCGATTACGAAAACCGCCAGCTGATCCGGGGGTACGGCCAATGAGCGCCGCCCCGCTGCAGAACAACCCCGCCCGCCGCACGCTGCTGGTGATGGCGGGCGGTACCGGCGGCCATATCTTCCCGGCACTGGCGGTGGCCAACGCCATGCGCGGCAAGGGCTGGAACGTGGTGTGGCTGGGCGCCAGGGATGCGATGGAAACGCGCATCGTGCCGCAACACGATATCCCGCTGGAAACGCTGGCCATCACCGGTGTGCGCGGCAAGGGCCTGATCAAAAAGCTCGGCCAGCCATGGGTGCAGCTCAAGGCGCTGTTCTGCGCGGTGCGGGTGATCTTCCGCTACCGTCCGGACGTGGCGATCGGCTTTGGCGGCTTTACCGGCTTCCCCGGTGGCGTTGCCACGCGCGCGCTGTGGCTGCCGCTGGTGATCCACGAACAGAATTCGGTAGCGGGGCTGACCAACCGCGTGCTGTCGAAAATCGCTTCGAAGGTGCTGTTCGCCTTCCCAAGTGCCTTCCCCGGCCGTGATGGCTGCATCGGCAACCCGGTGCGCAGCGAGATTACCGGCCTGCCCGAGCCGCTGGAGCGCTTTGCCAGCCGCAGCGGCCCGCTGCGGGTACTGGTGGTCGGCGGCAGCCTGGGTGCGCAGGTGTTCAACGAACAGGTGCCCAAGGCACTGGCTTTGTTGCCGGTGGGCGAACGCCCGCTGATCACGCACCAGGCGGGCGAAAAACACATTGATGCGTTGCGCGCCAATTACGCCGCTGCCGGTGTGGATGCCCGATGCGTGGCCTTCATTGCCGACATGGCCAGCGCCTACGCCGATGCAGACCTGGTGCTGTGCCGCGCTGGTGCGCTCACGGTTTCCGAGCTGGCCTGCGTGGGTGCGGCCAGCGTGCTGGTGCCCTTCCCGTCGGCGGTGGATGACCACCAGACTGGCAACGCCAAGTATTTGAGTGATGCAGGCGCAGGCCTGTTGCTGCCGCAAAACCAGTTTGATGCAGCGCGCTTTGCTGCGCTGCTGCGTGAAACAGATCGTGCAAGTTGCCTTGCCATGGCGGAGCGTGCGCGGCAACTTGCCAAGCCTGATGCAACCAGCAGGGTTGCTGCGGTGATCGAGGAATTAGCAAGATGAAACACAAAGTAAAACGCATCCATTTCGTGGGTATCGGTGGCGTGGGCATGAGCGGCATCGCCGAGGTATTGCTCAATCTGGGCTATGAGGTATCAGGCTCTGACCTGGGCAGCAATGCCACCACGCTGCGCCTGGCGGCGGCCGGTGCCGTCGTGCATCAGGGCCATGCAGCCGAATACGTGCAGAACGCCGATGTGGTGGTGATTTCCAGTGCGGTGAAGGAAGACAACCCCGAGGTGGTCGATGCGCGCAGCCGCAAGATCCCGGTGGTGCCGCGCGCGATGATGCTGGCCGAACTGATGCGCCTGAAGCAGGGCATCGCCATTGCCGGCACGCATGGCAAAACCACCACCACCAGCCTGACCGCGTCGATCCTGGAAGCTGCCGGGCTGGATCCCACCTTCGTGATCGGCGGCAAACTGCATGCGGCCGGCTCCAATGCGCGGCTGGGGCATGGCGACTTCCTGGTGGCGGAGGCAGACGAGAGCGATGCATCGTTCCTGCTGCTGTCGCCGGTGATTTCGGTGGTAACCAATATCGATGCCGACCATATGGATACCTATGGTCATGATTTCGAGAAACTGAAGCAGGCTTTCGTCGATTTCCTCTATCACCTGCCGTTCTACGGCCGCGCGGTGCTGTGCGTGGACGACCCGGTCGTGCGTGAAATCCTGCCGCGCCTCACCAGCCCGGTCACCACCTACGGCACCACGCCCGATGCCATGCTGCGCGCGGAGAACATCGTCGCCGCCAATGGGCAGATGAAGTTCGACGCGGTGTGGGAAAACGGCGAAACACGCAGCATTCCCATCACGCTCAACATGCCGGGCATGCACAACGTGCTGAACGCGCTGGCTGCAATCGGTATCGCCATCGAAGTGGGCGCGCCCGAGGCAGCCATCCAGAAAGCACTGACCGAGTTCCAGGGCGTGGGCCGGCGCTTCCAGCGCTACGGCGAAGTGACGCTGCCCGCTGGTGGCAGCTACACGCTGGTCGACGACTACGGCCACCACCCGGTGGAAATGGCCGCCACGCTGGCTGCGGCACGCGGCGCGTTTGCCGGCCGCCGGTTGCTGCTGGCATTCCAGCCACATCGCTACACGCGTACGCGGGATTGCTTTGAAGATTTCGTGAAAGTGCTCAATACCGTCGATGGCCTGCTGCTGGCCGAAGTTTACGCCGCTGGCGAAGCACCCATCGTCGCCGCGGACGGCCGCGCGCTGGCGCGCGCGGTGCGCGTGGCCGGCAAGGTGGAGCCGGTATTCGTTGAAAGCATTGCCGACCTGCCCGCAGCCATCGCTGCGGTGGTGCAGCCGGGCGATGTGGTGATCACCATGGGGGCCGGCACGATCGGTGGCATCCCGGCAAAACTGGTGGCAGGTGAATGAAGATGGATATGAAACAGAAATACGGGAAAGTGGCGGTACTGATGGGTGGCTCGTCCAGCGAGCGCGAGGTGTCGCTGATGAGCGGCGGCGGCGTGCTGACCGCGCTGCTGGATCGTGGCGTCGATGCATTCCCGTTCGATCCGAGCGAGAAACCGCTGTCCGCGCTGAAGGACGAAGGCTTCGACCGCGTGTTCCTGATCCTGCACGGCCCGTTCGGCGAGGATGGCACCGTACAGGGCGCGCTGGAAGTGCTGGGCCTGCCGTACACCGGCTGCGGCGTGCTGGCTTCCGCCATCGGCCTCGACAAGTTACGTACCAAGTTGCTGTGGCAGGCATTGGGCCTGCCGATCCCGGCGTTCGAGCTGGTCGATGCCGGCAGCGATTTCGCCGCGGTAGAGCAGAAGCTCGGCCTGCCGTTGTTCGTGAAGCCGGCCACCGAGGGCTCCAGCGTCGGTGTGATCAAGGTCAAGGAAGCGGGAGGCCTGCAGGCAGCGTTTGCCGAGGCCAGCCAGTACGATCCGCTGGTGATTGCCGAGCAGTTCATCGGCGCGGGTGAATACACCGCCGCGGTACTGGGCGGCCAGGTGCTGCCGTTCGTGAAAATCGAACCGGCCACCGAATTTTACGATTACGAAGCCAAGTACATCCGCGACGACACGGTATATGTGTGCCCGGCCGATATCCCGTCCGCCACCGCCGCACAGATCGTCGACGATGTGAAAAAAGCGTTCTGGGTGATCGGTGGCACCAGCTGGGGCCGGGTCGATTTCCTGATGGATGAAGCCGGCAAGCACTACCTGCTGGAAGTGAACACGGCACCGGGCATGACCAGCCACAGCCTGTTCCCGATGGCGGCACGTGCAGTGGGGCTCAGTTACGAAGATCTGGTATTGCAGATTCTGGACAGCACGCTGGAGCGCAAATAAGCATGTTGCCGGCAGCCCTTCATCCACTGATTCCGCAAGCCGGTGCGCCACGTGCGTGCGCGGGCTGCTGCGCGCATTGCGCAAGCGTCGCGGTTGATCGGGATGCTGCCCGTGCAGGAGGCCGCCATGTGGGATAAGCCGCAACTGCTGCTGTGGTTTGCCAACCTGCTGACGGCGCTGGCGGTGCTGCTGCTGTTCTATTCGCTGCTGTTCCTGGGCGTGCATTCGCCGTTGTTTCCGATCCGCGGCATCAAGGTGGATGGCGAATTGAGCCATGTCACGCGTGAGCAATTGCAATACGTGATCAAGAACGAGCTCAAGGGCACGTTCTTTACGCTGGATCTGGATAAAACCCGTGGCGCATTCGAAAAACTGCCGTGGGTGCGTGAAGTGAGCGTGCGCCGCCGCTGGCCGGACCGGCTGGAAGTGAGCATAGAAGAACACAAGGCATTGGCGCGCTGGGGCAATGTATCGCTGCTCAATACTTTCGGTGAGCGTTTCGATGCCGCCAGCAATGAAGTGCTGCCGGTGCTGGAAGGCCCGCCGGGTAGTGAAAAGCAGATGGTCGACGGTTTCCGCCAATTGCAGCAGGCATTGGCACCGCTGAAGAAAATGACCACGCACCTGTGGCTGTCGCCACGGCGCGCATGGCGGCTGGAGCTGGATCACCAGCTGATTGTGGAAGTGGGCCGTGACGATGCGGTGGCGCGGGTGGAACGATTTGCCGACGCCTATCCCAATTCATTGGCACTGATTGCCGAGCAGCATCCGTTTGAATACGTCGATTTGCGCTATCCGAATGGTTTTGCCGTGCGTTTGCCGGGCTACCAGCCGGCGGAAACTGCCAAACCGAAGCCGGGAAAAGCATGAAATCGGCTAGAAAGAAGTAACCGTAAATAATTGAATAAAGAAAACGCAATAAACCAGTAGGTTGAATGCGGCTTTTAAAGCAAAATATTAAGTATTGTAAAGAGGCTGTCAGTGACTAGAGACGCAAAGAACCTTATCGTCGGGCTCGATATCGGGACGTCCAAAGTCGTCGCCGTCGTGGCCGAGATACAGGACGACGGCTCGTTGAATGTCGTCGGCATGGGCTCGTCGGTCAGCCGCGGGCTCAAGCGCGGTGTGGTCGTCGATATCGAGAAAACGGTGGGCGCAATCCAGGCCGCACTGGGCGAGGCCGAATTGATGGCGGATTGCAAGATCCGCGAGGTCTACACGGGCATTGCCGGTAGCCACATCAAGGGCATCAACTCGGACGGCATGGTGGCGATCAAGGACAAGGAAGTCACGCAGGCCGATGTGGACCGCGCGATCGAAACCGCCAGTGCCGTGAATATCCCGACCGATCACCAGGTGCTGCACATCCTGGCCCAGGAATACATGATCGATGGCCAGGAAGGCGTGAAAGAGCCGCTGGGCATGTCGGGTGTGCGGTTGCATGTGAACGTGCACATCGTGTCCGGCGCGGTCAGTGCGGTGCAGAACATCACCAAGTGCGTGCGCCGCTGCGGACTGGAAATTGCCGAAGTCATCCTGCAGCCGCTGGCATCGGCCAACGCGGTGCTGACCGAAGACGAACGCGATCTGGGCGTGTGCCTGGTGGATATCGGCGGCGGCACCACCGATATCTCGGTGTTCATGAACGGCGCCATCCGCCATACCGCGGTGATTCCGATTGCCGGCGACCAGATCACCAACGACATCGCCATGGCATTGCGCACGCCGACGTCGGAGGCGGAAACCATCAAGCTGCAGCATGGCGTGGCACTGCGCCACATGACCGATCCGCAAGCGATGATCGAAGTGCCCGGCGTGGGCGAGCGCGGTGCGCGGCAGATGAGCCGCCACACGCTGGCCGAAGTAGTGGAGCCGCGCGTTGAAGAACTGTACGGCCTAGTGCAGGCGGAACTGCGCCGCTTCGGTTTCGAAGACCGGCTATCGAGTGGCATCGTCATTACCGGCGGTGCCTCACTGATGCCGGGCATGACCGAGTTGGCCGAAGAGATATTCCACATGCCGGTGCGTATCGGCCTGCCCAAATACGTGGGCGGCCTGGCAGAAGTGGTGAAGAACCCGCGTTATTCGACAGCAGTGGGCCTGCTGTTGCTGGCGCATGAGCAATACCAGAAAAATCCGACCGGACGACAGAGGGATGGATCGTTCGGCGACATCCTGGGCCGCATGAAATCGTGGTTCCAGAACAACTTTTAATCAGTAGCTGTATCAGTAATATCGGGTCAGAGGAGAAACAAAATGGCATTGACGATTGAAGTCCAGGAAGTAGCGCATCACGTCAACATCAAGGTCATCGGTGTGGGCGGCGCGGGTTGCAACGCAATCAACAACATGATCGAGCACGCAATGAGCGGCGTGCAGTTCATTTCGGCGAATACCGATGCACAGGTGCTCAAGCTTTCCAAGGCGCAGGACGTGGTGCAACTGGGCCATGAACTGACCAAGGGCTTCGGCGCCGGTTGCAATCCGGATATCGGCCGCGCGGCAGCGGAAGAAGATCGCGAGCACATCGCCGATCTGATCAACGGCGCAGACCTGCTGTTCATCACTGCCGGCATGGGCGGCGGTACCGGCACTGGCGCAGCACCGGTGATTGCACAGGTGGCGCGCGAGAAAGGCATCCTGACCGTAGGCGTGGTCACCAAGCCGGGCCTCGACGAAGGCAACCGCCAGAAAGTGGCGCAACAGGGTATCGACGAGCTGAGCCGCTACGTGGATTCGCTGATCGTGGTTTCCAACCAGAAGCTGGAAGAAGTGCTGGGTGAAGACGTGACCATCGACGAAGCATTCCGCGCCGCAGACGACGTGCTGCGCAACGCGGTCGGTTCCATCGTCGAGATCATCAACTACCCGGGCCTGATCAACGTCGACTTTGCCGACGTGAAAACCGTGATGCGCGAAATGGGCATGGCGATGATGGGTTCCGCCCACGCATCGGGCTCCGACCGCGCGGTGATGGCCACCGAAGAGGCAATCCGTTGCCCGCTGCTGGACAACATCAGCTTCAAGGGTGCACGCGGCGTGCTGGTGAACTTCTCTGCCAGCCGCAACACGCTGAAGAAATCGGAAATCCGCCAGGCGCTCGAGATCATCGAAGCCGGCGTGGCCGATGGCGCGCTGGTCAAGCACGGTGTGGTATATGACGAAAGCCTGGGCGATGAAATCCGCGTGACCCTGGTTGCCACCGGCCTGAACAGCAAGGGCAAGCCGGAGCTGTCGGTGGTGCAGACGCAATCGTTGAAAACCGGCACCGATAACGCCGGCTTCAATGCAGAAGACTACGATACCCCGGCAATCTGGCGTTCGCGCCGTGGCGCTGGTGCACAGGCTGAACCGGCGGCACGCCCGGCGGTATCGAATATCGATATGGATATTCCGGCATTCCTGCGTCGCCAGGCTGACTGATTGCATGGGTGGGCAGCCCGCTGCGCGTGAGCGCGGCGGCGGCTTCGCGGGTGCATTCCCGGCCGTTGGCCGGGTGGCAGCTGTATCGGTTAGATAAAGAACGTCAATCGTGAGCATTGCAACGATCAATCCAGTCGATGACCCGCGGCTGGTAAAATCGGGGCTTGTTCAAGATTGATCCGCCCCTGGCCGGCATGTTGTAGTCTGGCAAGGCCAGCCAGGAGCGGGAGGATACGTCCATGTTTTCGCAACGTACTTTGAAAAGCGCCGTGCGCGCGGTCGGTGTTGGCCTGCATTCGGGCGAGCGGGTTACGCTCGTCATGAAGCCGGCCCCGGTCGATCACGGCATCGTGTTTGCCCGCAGCGATCTGCCGGGCTCGCGGCTTTTCAAGGTCGGGCCGGATCTCGTCAACGACACGCGTCTCTCCTCTACGCTGGTCGATGGCGATGTCCGCATCGGTACCATCGAGCACCTGATGTCGTCCTTCGCCGGGCTGGGCATCGATAATGTGCTGGTGGAAGTCGATGCGCCCGAGATGCCCATCATGGACGGCTCCGCCGCGCCCTTCATCTACCTGATCCAGTCTGCCGGCATCGTCGACCAGAACGCGCCCAAGCGCTTCGTGCGGGTGCTGAAAACGGTGGAAGTGGTCGATGGCGACAAGTGGGTGAAGCTCACACCGCACGATGGCTACAAGATCACGCTCACCATCGATTTCCAGCACCCGGCGTTCAAGCGCTCCGCGCAGACAGTGGAGCTCGATTTTGCCAATACCAACTACGTATCCGAGATTTCCCGCGCGCGCACATTCGGCTTCATCCACGAAGTGGAATACATGCGCATGCACGGGCTGGCGCGTGGCGGCAGCATGGAAAACGCCATCGTGATCGATGAATACCGCGTGCTGAACGAAGGCGGCCTGCGCTTCGAGGACGAATTCGTCCGTCACAAGGTGCTCGATGCGATCGGCGACCTGTATATCCTCGGGCAACCACTGATTGCCGCGTTTTCCGGCTACAAGAGCGGCCACGCAATGAACAACAAGCTGCTGCGCGCGCTGCTGGCCGACCCGACCAGCTACGAGATCGTCAGCTTCGACAAGCGCGAAGACGTGCCCAGTTCCTTCCATGATCTGCCGCCGCTGTCGATCTAGCCGATGTTTGCGCTGCTGCGTGTCGTTGTCATCCTCGCCATCGTGCTGATCGGCTTTGCCACATTCAAATATAGGCGTACGCAAGATGCCTTCTGGCTGCGCCTGATCCGCTGGACCATTTTCATCGTGCTGGGCGGCATGCTGGTGATGTTTGCCGGCCTGGCACTCGACAGGCTGGCTCACTGATGCCCCGTTTCTTCATCGATGCCGCGCTGGCGGCCGGCACTGCGTTCGCCTTGCCGGAGGGCGTGGCGCGCCATGTGCAGGTGCTGCGCATGCAGCCGGGTGAAACCATCACGCTGTTCAACGGCCAGGGCGGCGAATACAGCGCCGCCATTACCGCGATGGGCAAGAAGAACGTGGATGTGGCGGTTGGCGCATTCGCTGCCGCAGACCGCGAATCCGCGTTGCAGCTGGTGCTGGTGCAGGCGGTATCGGCATCCGAGCGCATGGATTACACGGTGCAGAAAGCCACCGAGCTGGGGATCAGCCGCATCGTGCCGGTGTACAGCCAGTATTGCCAGCAACGCATGAGTGGCGAGCGGGCGGAAAAACGCCTGGCGCACTGGCGCGCGGTGGCGCAGGCCGCGTGCGAGCAATGCGAGCGCACGCGCGTGCCGCAGATCGACCATGTGATGGCGCTGGATAAATTCCTCGCCACGCCGCTGGCGGCAGACCTCAAGCTGCTGCTGTCGCCGGTGGGGGCCATGCGCGCCGCCGGCCTGCCGCCCAGCGCGCAAAGCACCGCGGTGCTGGTGGGGCCGGAAGGCGGCTTGTCCGCCGCCGAGGAAGCTGCCGCGCGTGATGCCGGCTACCTGCCCATCATCCTGGGCCCGCGCATCCTCCGTACCGAAACCGCTGGCCCGGCCATGGCCGCCATCCTGCAGGCGCGCTACGGCGACTATTGAAGCGCCTTGCCGTTTTGCCTGGCCAGCATGTTGCTGTGCAGTGGCATCAAGAACCCGGCCAAGCCGGGTTTTCGCCGTTTGCTGCGGATGAAACAACGGCGCTCCTGCCCGGCTCCACACACCCGCCCTCGCCGTAGCGAGAGCGCCTCGCTGTCGCTCGTTATTGGGACTGGCCGCATGCGGGCGGCCCGGCGTGGCATTTTGACCGTGATTCCCCCACGGCCGGCGCAGCCGGGCGGCTATAATCCGGACTCGATTCCCTTGCGTGATCCGGCATGAATAGTCGTCAGCTTTACCTGCGCCTGCTGGGCGAAATCAAACCGTACTGGCGCGTGATCATCGTTACCGTCGTGTGCATGGCGGTGGCGGCCATCGTGGATGGCGCATTGCTGTCGCTGCTGCAGCCGCTGGTGGACAAGAACCTGTCCAACGATGCGCTGGCGCGCAGCAACATCTGGGTGCTGCCGGTGCAGATCCTGGCGCTGGCGGTATTGCGGCTGGCTTCCAACTTCGGCAACGAATACACCAGCACGTGGCTGTCCGCCCGCGTGATGCACGATCTGCGCGAAAAGATGTTTGCCCGCTACATGCGACTGCCCACGCGCTATTACGATCAGTCTTCCATCGGCGTGCTGCTGTCGCGCGTCACCTACGACGTGAACCAGATCATGGAAGCCGGCGTGCAGACGCTGACCGTGCTGTGCCGCGATTCGATCGCGCTGGTGGTTTACCTGTCCATCATGCTGTACCACGACTGGCGGCTGACGCTGCTGTGCCTGATCCTGCTGCCGGGCGTTGCCGCCAGCATTGCCATCGTCGGCAAGCGCCAGCGCCGCATCTCGCGCGAAACCCAGTCCGCGATGGGCGAGATGACGCGCATCCTCGATGAAAGCCTGGCCGGCCAGCGCGTGGTCAAGCTGTTTGGCGGCATCAGCTATGAGGAAGGACGTTTTTCCAGCCGCAACCGCGGCGTGAAGAACCTCAGCACCAAGCAGGCGGCCACTGCCGCGCTCAATTCCGGCCTGATCATGCTGCTGATCGGTATCACGCTGGCGGTGATCGTCTACTTTGCCACGCTGCGTGCCCAGGCGGGCGGGCTGACTGCTGGTGCGTTCATCGTATTCATGACCGCGATGATGGCGCTGCAACAGCCGATCAAGAACATCACCAAGATCAACCAGGTGATGCACCGCGGCCTTGCCGCCGCCGAATCGGTGTTTGCGGTGCTCGATCAGGATATCGAAAACGATGCCGGCACCACTGCACTGGGCCGCAGCGAAGGCCGCATCGAATTCCACAATGTCGATTTCCACTACGGCGATGCCGAGCACCTGGCGTTGGCCGGTATCAACCTCAGCGTGGCACGTGGCGAAACCATCGCGCTGGTGGGCAGCTCGGGCAGCGGCAAGACCACGCTGGCCAACCTGCTGCCACGTTTCTACGAGCCCAGTAGCGGCACCATCCTGCTCGATGACGTACCGCTGCCCGATTACAAGCTGGCCGATCTGCGCCGGCAGTTCGCCGTGGTCAGCCAGGATGTGGTGCTGTTCAACGACAGCGTGGCCGCCAATATCGCCTATGGCGATCCGCAGCCGGACATGGCGCGCGTGCGCGCAGCGGCGGAGGCGGCATTCGCCATCGATTTCATCGAGGCGATGCCGGAGGGGTTTGATTCCATGCTGGGCGAGAACGGCGTGCGGCTCTCCGGCGGACAGCGCCAGCGGCTGGCAATTGCGCGTGCCATCTACAAGAACGCGCCGGTGCTGATCCTCGATGAAGCCACTTCCGCACTGGATACCGAATCGGAACGCAAGGTGCAGGCCGCGCTGGAAAACCTGATGCAGGACCGCACCACGCTGGTGATCGCACACCGCCTCTCCACCATAGAAAGCGCCGACCGCATCGTGGTGATGCGCGCCGGGCGCGTGATCGAATCCGGCCGCCACGCCGAGCTGCTGGCCAATGGCGGCGCCTACGCGCAAATGCACCGCGTGCAGTTTGCCGAATAGGACGAGTAGTACCGTGCTGCCTCGCCGCAGCTGATCAAGCCGCATCGCCAACGGGCGATGCACCGAACCGGGAGCACACCGCATGCGCCTGCCCTTGCACCTGCTGGAGCTCAAACCCACCACCAACCCGTGGCGCAAGGCGTGGTGCTCGGCGTTCGCGGTGGGCTTGCCGGCGCTGGTTGCCATCCTGATGAACCAGCCGGCCGGCATCCTGTTCGGCGTGCTGGGTGGCCTGTATGCCACGCTGATCGATTTCGGTGGCTCTTTCCGCCATCGCGTCACCACGCAGCTGACCGGCGCGGTGCTGATCATCGCCTGCGGCGCATTCGGCGTGTATCTGGGCCGGCACGAGAGCTGGGTACTGCCGTTGCTGGCAGTGCTGTCGTTCGGCATCGGCTGGGTGGACGGCAATGACCTGGCGCTGGAAACCATCTTGCGGCTGGCCGCGCTGGTATTGCTGATCTACGCCTACACGCCGGGTTTTCCGCTCTCCGCGGTGCCTTATGTACTGCTCGGCTTTGGCGTGGGCCTGGCCATCACCGGGCTCGACAGCCTGTTGTGGCAGCAGTCGCGCGATGCACACAAGGGGCTGAAGCTGGGGCTGTGGCGCATCCTGGCGGGGCGCAACGCCGGCCTGCGCCACGCGCTGTGTTTTGCGTTTACTTGCACCGTGGCGCTATGGCTGGCGCTGGCGCTGGAATTCCAGCGGCCGGCATGGATCGCCGCAGTGACGTTGTTCGTACTCAAGCCCGATGGCCAGGACAGCCTGCGGCGCCTGCTGCAGAACGCTGTCGGCACGCTGGTGGGCGTGCCGCTGGCCTGGTGCGTGGTGCGCTTCAGCCACGATCCCGGCCATCTGCTGATCTGGGTGGTGCTATTCGCGTTCCTGCGGCCGCTGGGCATGGCCCGCAATTACTGGGCACATGCCGCTGCGATGACGGCGCTGGTGCTGGTGCTGCTCGATATCGTCTGGCTGCACGATGGCGGCGACATCAGCCTGCTGCGCATCCGCCTGACCGATGTGCTGGTGGGCTCCACCGTGGCGCTGATCGGGCTGATGATCTTCAACGTGGCCGCACGCCGGCATCTGCTGGCGCGTATCCGCAGCGATGGCCCGGATGGCTAGGCCGCGCGCGGATAACCCAGCCCGCTGAGGCGGGTGTGGCGCTGCCTTACCCGGGTGCGCAGATGCGCGACGATCAACGCTGCAGCAAGGGCCGCCAGCAGGTGCTTGAGCGTATGTCCGCTGACTCGCAGCCCCAGCGCCAGGATCTGCGCATCGGCCAGTTCCGCCCCCTTGGCCAGCACATAGCAGCCCAGTGCCTCGCCAAACACCAGCCTGCGGGCAAGCGGTGCGCTTGCTTGGTATTGCCACAGCGGAATCAGCAGCAGCGGTAACGCTTGCAGCAGCAGGTAGGGCCGCAAATCGTCGCTGTATGCCCACCATGCCACGCTGGCTATGGCAAGCACGCACAGCCCAAGGGCATTGAGCAGCGCAGTGAATGCACTGCCCGCACGCGATTCCGCACGCACAGCAGCCAGCAAGCCGGCGCAGGCCAGCGCAATCGGCAGGCGATCCCACACCAGCCGCTGGTCATCCGGCGCGCAGTGATACCACGCGGAGCCGACCGCAGTCGCCAGCAATGCGCACAGGAAGATCAGGTAAGCCGGCGCCGCATGGCCCAGGTTACCCCAGGCGGTTTCTGCATCCTTGCCCAGCAGGCCGTGCAGCCCCCACAGGCCGGCCAGCGCAAATGGCAGGTTGGACAACACGTCGGCCGCATTGGCGACGCCCAGCCAGCTGCGGTGATCGGCAAACCGGTGATAATCCTGCCACTGTGCAATCGGGCCGTGGGCCAGCATGGCTGCGATCAGCATGACGGTGATCAATGTGGGTAAAACGGCACTGCTGCGTTGCATGGTCCTCTCCATGTAAACGGAATGCGTGCAGCATGGCGGGAACGACCAGCACATGAAACCTTGCCGGAAAACGTCGCAGCATTTACGCTGCCCGGTATCAAAAAACGATACCCGACCGCCTCCAATCCATGAACGAAACCCGTCGCCTGCTCGATACCCTCAAACAGCGTTTCAAGGCACTGGGCATCACCTACCGCCATGCGGCGCAGCAACTGGGTGTGTCCGAACCCACGCTCAAGCGCCTGTTCAGTGGCGACAGCATCGCCGTGGACCGGCTGTGCGCATTGGCAGCCTTGGCCGATCTCACGCTGGCCGAGCTGGTGGCCGCCAGCCAGGAGCGCGCCAGCGCGCTGCAGCAGCTAAGCGAGGAGCAGGAGGCGCAGCTCGTCAGTGATAGCCAGTTGCTGCTGGTGGCGGTGGGCGCGCTCAATCACTGGACCATGGCCGACATCATTGCCAGCTACACGCTGAGCGAACCGGTGTGCATTGCCAAGCTGCTGCAGCTCGATCGCATGGGCCTGATCACGCTGTTGCCGGGTAACCGCATCCGCCTCAATATCACCCGCGATTTCGACTGGCGAGCGGATGGCCCGATACTGCGCTACTTCCGCGAGCAGGGCCGGCCGGATTTCCTTGATGCCGGTTTTGATGGCCCGGGCGAGACCATGCTGTTCCTGCACGGCATGCTCAGCGAAGCGGCGGCGCTGCAGTTCCGGCAAAAGCTGCAGCGCTTGCGCCAGGATCTGGCCGAGCTGCACCGCGAGAGCCTGAACGTGCCACTATCGCATCGCCATGGCACCGGGGTGCTGCTGGCCATGCGTGAATGGCAGCCGCAATCCTTTGCTGTGTTGCGCCGGCCGGATCGTGGCGCATGAGGCTGCTGCCGTCGTACCGTACTACCACCACGTTCATGCTGCTGGTTTTCGTCGCCAGCTGGATCAAGCCGCTGTGGCCGTTAGAGCAAGCGCTGCACAGCTCGCTTACCTTGATCGGTTTCGTGGCGCTGTGGTGGTATCGCCGCCATTACCCGCTGAGCGAGCGTGATTATCTACTGATCGCGCTGTTCATTGCCGCGCACTGCATCGCTGCACGCTGGCTGTATTCCAACGTACCCTACGAGCGCTGGATGCAATCGGCAATGGGCATCTCGCTCAACCAGGTGCTGGGTTGGCAACGCAACCACTTCGACCGGCTGGTGCACCTGCTGTATGGCTTCTGCCTGACGCCGCCGATTGCCGCACACGTGATACGCCGCTACCGGCAAAGCTGCCGCTGCGGTTTTCTGGTGGCGATCACCGCCATCATGGTCACCAGCCTCTGGTACGAGTGGTTCGAGTGGTTGATTGCCATTACGCTGTCGCCCGGTCAGGCAGAGGCCTATAACGGCCAGCAGGGCGATATGTGGGATGCACACAAGGACATGCTCACTGCCACCTTGGGCAGCCTGCTGTGGTGGTTGCATTACCGCCGCCAGCGCGGCAAGACGGGAGAGGAGGCACCATGTACTACCTGATCCTCAAATATGGCATCACCGCGGCCGTGGTGGTGCTGGTGTCCGAGCTGGCCAAGCGCAGCGACAAGCTCGGCGCGCTGCTGGCCTCGCTGCCACTGGTGACGGTGCTGACGCTGTGCTGGCTGTACCTGGAAAAGCAGCCGCTGGAGAAGATTGCCAACCACGCGTACTACACCTTCTGGTACGTGGTGCCCACCCTGCCGATGTTTCTGCTATTCCCGTGGCTGATACAGCGCTGGGGTTTCGGCATGGCGCTGGCGGCCAGCATGGTCATGACCATGCTGTGTTTCGCGCTGTTTGCGCTGCTGCTCAAGCGCTGGGGCATCGTGCTCTTTTAAGAGCCGCCATCAAAACCCTGCTGGCCGCGTTGCCCGGGGGCAGCTCGCCGGCTGAGTTCCTCCAGTGGTTACCAGAAGGATAGCGGAGGCGCTTCAGCCCCGCGCCACGATGGCGGCCAGCGTGCGCACGGCCTGATCCACCTCGCGCGTGAACGGCTGGCCGCAACTGATGCGCACGAAGTGGTTGAAGCGCTTGAGGTTGGAGAACATCACCCCCGGTGCAATACGGATGCCGGCCTGCAGCGCGGCATCGAATACCGCTTCCGATTCGCGCTGTGCGGGCATTTCCACCCACAGTGCCAGCCCGCCTTCGGGTACGCTCAAGCAGGTGCCGGCGGGGAACGAGCTGGCGATCGCATCGGCCATCTGTTCGCGCTGTTCGCGCAGGCGGGTGCGCAGCCGGCGCAGGTGGCGCTCGTAGGCGCTGGAGGCCATGTAATCTGCGGCGGCGATCTGCGGCAGCGCTTCGTTGGGGCGGGATTGCGCGTACTTGAGCATTTCCACCCGCGCCTGCCAGCGGCCCGCGCTGATCCAGCCCAGCCGCATGCCCGGCGCGAGGATCTTGTGCAGCGACGCACAGTAGATCACGTTGCCGCTGTGATCCCATGCCTTGAGGGCGGATAGCGGTACATCGCTGTTGCCCAGCGCTGAATAGGTATCGTCCTCGATCAGCGCAATCTGTTGCGCCTCGCACCACTGCACCAGCTTCTGCTTGTGGCTGTCGGGCATGATGCTGCCCAGCGGGTTTTGCAGGTTGGGCACCACCACCACACCCTTGATGTTCGGGTAGGTTTGCGCGGCCAGATCCAGTGCTTCGAGCGAGATGCCGGTCTGCGGGCTGGTGGGGATTTCCAGTGCACGCAGCCCCAGGCTTTCCAGTATCTGCAACAGGCCGTAGAAGGTGGGGGATTCAACCGCGATCACGTCACCGGGCTGGGCGACGGCGCGCAACGCCAGGTTGAGCGCTTCCACGCAGCCTTGCGTGACGACGATTTCATCCGCACCGATGTTGATGCGGGCATCCAGCACCCGCCGCGCCAGCACATTGCGGAAGACGGCAGCACCATTGGGTGGCACGGCGCGGCCGAACAGATCGGGATGCTGGCGCAGCCCGCGTATCGCCGCGTTGCGCAATGCTTCATACGGATACAGCTCGGGCGCGCCGACCGCGCCGGAGAAATTGGTGTGCACCGTGGCGGCCTGCCCGCGCGTGAGGATGGCCGATACGCGCGCGTGTACACCGACGAACTGTGCCGGATCGGGCACCGTGCATAGCGGTTCGCGCGCCGGTGTCAGCGCGGCTTTGACCGGCTTGCGGATGAAATAGCCGGAGCGGGGCCGTGCTTCCAGTACGCCGCGGCTTTCCAGCAGCCGACATGCCTGCAGGGCGGTGGAGAGCGATACATCATGCCGCGCCATCAGCACGCGCACCGAGGGCATGCGCTCGCCCACTGCAAGGGTGCCGGCGGCAATAGCCTGCAGATAATGGCCCGCCAACTGGCGGTACAGGGGTTCGCTGTGCATGGCTGCCATTGTCCTCCTTGCTGCGGACCGGAACACATACAGATAAACCGTTACTGCATCGCAACAGATGGGTTTCATGCCTGCTGTTGAGGATCACGCGACATTTTCCTGTGCCTGTTTTGCGCTGCCCCTGCCCGATAAGCTGTTTGCACGGTAGCAAGGAGAGCGTGATGCGGGACAAGACACAGGTAATACAGATCGATCTGATGGCAGGGCAGACGCTGCCGGTCTATGGCAGGCGTGGCGCGGTGCTGCATGTGGCCAGCGGGGAAGTGCTGCTGGCCGAATCGCCCCAATGGCTGGGTGAACGGATGTTTGCACCGCACTACAGGCTGCGAGCCGGCAACGTGCATGTGCTCGATTCTGCTGGCTGGGTGGCGTTGACTGCTCTCCACGCCAGCACGCTGAGCGCGCGCAAGCTCGCTTGCGTGGGCGCACCCACGCCATTGGGGCAGCGCGTGCGGCGATGGCTGGCAAGCCGGCCGGGGATGGCGCTGTTTGCCAGGCCGGGGCATGGGTGAGCGCTTGTCCTTACCCTACCCGTATCAATGGGTAAGCGGCATCAGGAACCCGGCCTGGCCGGGTTCTTGCCTGTGCTGGCGGATGAAACACCAGCGCTCTTGATGCCATGCCAAACGCCCACCCCAGCAGCCACGCGGGGGCTCGCTGCCAAATGTGCATGGCGCGAGCCGGGTGCCGCTGGATCAGCGGCTTCGGCGCAGGACGCCGCCAGCGATCAAAGCGGCGTGCGGCGTAACAGCTGGCGCAGCAGCTTCAGCCCTTCCGGCCAGTCGCCGTGGCCGGAATCCACGTTGATGTGGCCGGCGCCGGCCAGCGTATGCAATTGCCCGCCCCAGGTATCGGCAAGGATGCTGGCGCGGTCCAGCGAGCAGGCATGGTCGTTGTCGCTGGCGACCAGCAGCGTCTGGAACGGCAGCGGCGCAATCGGCAGCGGCAGGAAGCTGCGGAAACTGGCCGGCACATCCTCGCGCGCCACATCGGCCGGCGCCACCAACATGGCGGCGGCGATCTTGCTGCGGTGTTGCGACAGCGCAGCCCAGTGGCTGGCCGTCACGCAGCCCAGGCTGTGTGCGACCAGGATCACGCGGCCGGCGGCGGCGGCAATGGTGGCTTCCAGCCCGCGCACCCAGTCGGCGGCGGTGGGCTCTTCCCAATCCTGCTGCGCCACGCGCAAAAAGCGCGGGTAGCTGCTGCACCACTGGCTCTGCCAGTGCTCGGGGCCGGAATCGCGCCAGCCCGGCGCCACCACCACGCTGTTGCCGGCATCCAGCCAGCGTTCGATCAAATCCATCAACGTGCTCCTGTCCGTGACGGCGAGCCGAAATAACGCGGTTCGCCAAGATGAAAGCCCTGCACTGCATCGGCACCGGCATCTACCGCCAACTGGTGCTGGGTGGCGGTTTCTATGCCCTCTACCACCACTTCCGCTTCCAGCTCGTGCAGCAGCTCCACCAGCTTGGGCAGCGCGCGGCGCAGCGGGGCGGAATGCTCGGCGCGGGCAATCAGCTCGCGGTCGACCTTGACAATGTCCGGCTCGAACGTCCACAGCCGGTCCAGGTTGGCATGGCGCGAGCCGAAGTCATCGATGGCAATGCCGTAGCCACGGGCGCGGTAGCTCTCGATGGCCGCCCGCACCTGACCCACGCGTGAATCGGGTATCGCGTCCTCGGTGATTTCCAGCACGATGCGTGCTGGCGACCAGGCCACGCTGTCCAGAATGCGCCCGAATGCCTCGCCATGGCGTGATTCCACCTGCACCAGCAATTGCGGATGCACGTTCAGGAACAGCCGCGTGTTCTCACTCTGGAACGTGGCGCAGTTGAGCAGGTGCAAGGTGCGGCATAGCCGGTCGAATGCCACCAGCTGCTGGCTGGCCGCGCTGGCGAATGCCTGCATCGGCGGCAGCGGCTTGCCGCGTGCCGTGGCGCGCAGCAGCGCTTCTTCCGCGATCACCTTGCCATCACGGTTGAAGATGGGCTGGAACACGCTGGCCAGATTGAGGCCCAGCGCCTTCACGGTGATGCCGCGTGCCGGGTCGATCAGGAAGTCGGCATTGGGCCAGTCTTCCAGCGTGGGCAGCGGTACCGGCAACGGCAGCCGCCCGGCAAGGTCTTCGGTGGGTATGCTCATGGGACGTCTTCGATGGCAATAAAAAAAGCCGGGGTTGCCCCCGGCCTGCTTGACCGCATCTGCTTGCTACGCGGTCAAACCATGGGCAGGGCTCAGCGGTTCGGCTGCGGTGTCAGGCGCAGGTACGGGCGCACCGCGCGGTAACCCTTGGGGAAGCGCTGGGCGATTTCGGCTTCGTCCTGCAGCGAGGGCACGATCACCACGTCGTCACCATCCTGCCAGTTGGCGGGGGTCGCCACCTTGTAGCCATCGGTGAGCTGCAGCGAATCGATCACGCGCAGGATTTCATTGAAATTGCGGCCGGTGCTGGCCGGGTAGGTCAGCGTCAGGCGGATTTTCTTGGCCGGGTCGATGATGAATACCGTGCGCACGGTCAGGTTGGCCAGCGAGTTCGGGTGGATCATGTCGTACAGCTCTGCTACCTTGCGGTCGGCATCGGCAATGATCGGGAAGTTCACGCGGGTGTTCTGCGTTTCGTTGATGTCGGCAATCCACTTTTCGTGCGAATCGACCGGGTCAACGCTCACCGCCAGCGGCTTGACGTTGCGCTTCTTGAATTCATCGGCCAGCTTGGCGGTATAGCCCAGCTCGGTGGTGCAAACCGGGGTGAAGTCCGCCGGGTGGGAGAACAGCACGATCCATTGGTCACCAGCCCAATCGTGGAAGCGGATTTCGCCTTCCGAGGATTGCTGGGTGAAATCGGGGGCGGTATCGCCAAGACGCAAGCTCATGATCTAACTCCTGATTCGATGGTTGAGGCGCTGCCCGCAGGGGCAGCGCACACGAACAGCATAGTCGGTCGTTTTTACTTCTTGGCGGCAATGGCAGCCTGGATCTGGTCGAATACGCCACCATCGCTGAAGTAAGTGGTCTGTGCCTTGGTCCAGCCGCCGAACACGTCGTCGATATCAAACAGCTTTACGTTGGGGAACTGCTTGGCGTACTTGGCGTAGACTTCCTTATCGATCGGGCGGTAGTAGTTCTGCGCGGCGATTTCCTGGCCTTCCTTCGAGTACAGGTACTGCAGGTAGGCTTCGGCCACCTTGCGGGTGCCCTTCTTGTCGACCACCTTGTCGACCACGGCAACCGGCGGCTCGGCCTTGATCGAGATGCTCGGCGCGATGATGTCGAACTTCTCCGGGCCCCATTCCTTGCCGGCGAGTACCGCTTCGTTTTCCCATGCCAGCAGCACATCGCCCTGACCGCGTTCTGCAAACGTCACGGTGGAACCGCGTGCACCGGAATCGAGGATCGGCACGTTGGCCAGCAGCTTGGTCACGTATTCACGCGCCTTGTCGTCGCTGCCATAGGTTTTCTTCGCCCATGCCCAGGCCGCCAGGAAGTTCCAGCGTGCGCCGCCCGATGTCTTCGGGTTGGGGGTGATCACCTTGATATCCGGGCGGACCAGATCATTCCAGTCCTTGATGCCCTTGGGGTTACCCTTGCGCACCAGGAACACGATGGTCGAGGTGTATGGGGATGCATTGTCCGGGTACTTCTTTTGCCAGTCGGCACCCAGCAGCTTGCCCTTGGTGTTGAGCTCGTCAATGTCGTAGGCCAGCGCCAGTGTCACCACGTCGGCCTGCAGGCCATCGAGCACCGAGCGTGCCTGCTTGCCGGAGCCACCGTGCGATTGCTTGATCACCACGTCGTCGCCGGTCTTGGCCTTCCAGTACTTGGCGAAAGCCTTGTTGTAGTCCTGATAGAGTTCGCGTGTCGGATCGTAAGAGACGTTGAGCAGCTCGACGGTGGCGGCCCAGCCGGTGGTGGTAACAGCGGCCAGTGTCAGGGCAGCAAACAGTTTGCGATAAGACATTGCGATCTCCGTGCGTATTTGGAATATGAACACGACGGAGTGTGCCAGAGCGGTCTTTATTCAATAAAGAATGATGTTTTTTGTTTTTATTCTATTTTGATATAAACCAGCAAATCCGCGCTACAGCGCACATGGCACGCCAGCCTGGCTGTCTGTTTTTCATCAATTCCTGTGGGTTTTTCAGCAGTATCCAGCAGGCCGCGGCGTATCAGCACATTGCGTTCCATCGCCGGCATCAGCAGGGTGCCGCCGCTGCTGGCATGTTGCAAATGAACCACGCAAGTGCCGCACGTACCCTGCGCACAGCGCCATGGCAGATTGAGCCGGCCTTGCTGGCCCAGCAGGCGTACCGTGTCGATCAGCCTGCTGCCTGCGGGGGCGTGCGTAGCCAGCAGGAACTGCCCGTCCGCAGCGAAAAAGCGCAGCGCTACGGCAGCCGGCTCAGGCGACGACGGCGTGCTCACGGAACCACGCCTCGATCGCGGCCGGCGGCTGCGGCCGGGCGATGTGGTAGCCCTGTGCCAGATCGCAGCCCAGCCCGCGCAGGATATCGAGGATGGCAGCATCCTCGACGCCCTCGGCCACCACCTTGAGGCCGAAGCTGTGCGCGAGGCCGATGGTCGATTGCACGATCAGCACGTCGGGCTGGCTGGTGACCAGCGGTGCGATGAAGGTGCGGTCGATCTTGAGCACCTGCACCGGCAGGCGCTTCAGGTAGGCCAGTGATGAATAACCGGTGCCGAAATCGTCGATCGCCATGCTCACGCCCAGATCATGAAGGCGCGTGAGCCGGGCCAGTGCGGTTTCCGGGTCTTCCAGCAGCGCGGATTCGGTCACTTCCAGTTCCAGCAGTGATGCGGGCACGCGGTGGCGGCGCAGGCTGTCCACTACCAGGCCGACCAGGTCCGCATCCAGCAGGTTGCGTGCACTGATGTTCACCGCCACCTGGATGGTCAGCCCGCTATCGAGCCACTGCCGCACCTGCGCCAGCGCATGGTCGATCACCCACGCGGTGAGCGGGCGGATCAGCTCGGAGTTTTCCGCCATCGGGATGAATTCGCCCGGTGAGATCATGCCGCGCTCCGCATGCGACCAGCGCAGCAGCGCCTCGCAACCGGCGATGCTGCCATCCAGCGCGCTGACCTTTGGCTGGTACACCAGCGCGAGGCGGTCTTCGCGGATGGCCTGCGCCAGCTCGGCGTGCAGTGCCAGTCGCTCCGGCGTGAAGCGGTCCATGCCGCTGCGGTACAGGCTGACATGCTGGCGGCTGCGCTTGGCTTCGTACATGGCGATATCCGCGCAGCGTGCCAGCGAGATCGCATCGTTGCCATGCGCGGGATAGAACGCCACGCCGATGCTTGCGGTCAGCTCCAGCGCCAGGTTGCCGGCCCACAAGGGCTCGCGGATCACCGCGGCGATGTCATCGCATACCTGCGCCAGCGTGGCTTCCTGCCCGTCGAAGGGCAAGGCCACCGCCAGTTCATCGCCACCCAGCCGCGCGGTGTCCGCGCCTTGGGTCTTTACCCAGTCTGCCAGCCGCGTGCCCAGCGTCTGCAGGATTTCGTCGCCCACCTGGTGGCCCAGCGTATCGTTGATTTCCTTGAAGCGGTTCAGGTCCAGCAGCAGGAAGGCCAGCGCCCGGCCGGGCTCCGCGGCGATCAGGCTGTCGATGCGGCGGCTCATCCAGTAGCGGTTGGGCAACTGGGTGAGCAGATCGTGGTTGGCCAGGTATTCCTGCTGCGCCAGGTAGTGCTGGGCCTCGGATACATCGCGTATCGCCATCAGGATGTGTGGTGTTTCGCCATGCTGGAACGGGTTGAGGCGGATTTCGCTGTCGAACAGCGTGCCGTTGTCCATGCGTCTGAGCTGCCAGTTGAATCCGGTGATCAGGCCGGATGCGGCAGCATCGAGCAGTTCCTCGCCATGTGCGCCCGATGGCTGGCCATCGGGTTGTTGCGGCGGCGACAGCTCGGCCAGCGAGCGCCCCAGCAGTTCATGGTTGCCCACTACGCCGAACAGCTCGCATGCGGCATCATTGGCATCGACCACGTGGCCTTTCTCCACCAGCAGGATGCCGTCGTTGACGGTCAGGAACATCTGGCGGTGAAAACGCCCGTGCTGCACCAGCTGGCGCACGAAACGGCGCAGCGTGAACGTGAACAGGCCGATCACCACGCCCAGGATGGCCAGCGAGATCAGTCGCCAGTTCAGCCGCTGCTGCCACAGCGCGGTATAGGTACTGCGGTGTACGCCGTAAAAACTGCTGAACGGAAACTGCGCCGATTGCGACAGCATGAACAAGCCGTTGTCCGGTTGATCCGCCAGCGTGCCGCATGGTGCACCCGGCAGCGTGCTTTCGCTGTCCGGCGTGATGTTCACCGGCAGGCCCAGCCGGCGGTCGGTGGCGTCTGGCGCGCACAGCAGCAAGCGCCCATCCGAGCGCACCAGGCCGAAGGTCAGGCCGGGGCTGATGATCAGGCGCTGATAAAGCTCGTTGAAGCGTGCACCGGGCAGCAGGCTGCCCACCACGATCTTGCGGCCATTGCGCAGGCTGTAGCGCTGCACCACCGGAATGACGAAGCCGCCATCTGCCTCGGTCTGCACCGGCAGCCCCAGCACCTGGCCGGCATCGCTGGCGACGGCGGCGCGGATGCGTGTCTGCACCGCCAACCGGCCTTCCAGCCGGCCGTTCTGGTCCACCAGCCACAGCTGGTTGTCGTCCAGCACGAACAGCCCGTGCGATTGCGTGTCGTAGCGTGCGGCGGTCCGTAGCACATCAAGGTAGTCTGCGCTATCTACCGGATTGCGGTTGGCACGCACCGCCAGTTCGGTGCCAATATTGCCGACGCTTGCAACACTTTGTGCGAGGATCTGGTCAAACTGCGTGGTGACGAGGCGCGCGGCCGACAGCAGGCGGCGCTTGTACTGGGCCTCGCTGGAGCGGTAGTCATCCCAGCTTTCCCATGCCACCAGCACCAGCGCCCACGCACACAAGGCCACGCCCAGCAGCCAGACGTGGCGCCACTGGCGACGGGTATGAGGATCGAACAGACTCTTGGATGGCATTGAATAGCGTTTTCTAATGTTTTGGCGATTCTAGCTCACGCTCGCGTCACGGTGCCGCTGCAAGATAAAACCTGCAGGCAGGCGATCATCAGCAACTACAATCCACCATACATTACAGCCACCGGCGAGGTGGTGCTACATGATCAAAAAAATACGCATCGATCAGCTTACACCCGGCATGTATATCCACGACCTGAATGTGGCGTGGTTCGATCACCCGTTCGTGCGCAACCAGTTCCTGCTGGAAAACGACGCCGATCTGCAGCGCGTGATCGATACCGGTGTGCAGGCGCTGTATATCGATGCCACGCGCGGTCGCGATGTGGGCGATGCCCCCACGCTGGAAGAGGCGCAGGCGCACAATGAAGCCACGCTGATGGCGGCATTGGCCGAGCCAGTGGTGCCGGTGCGCATCACGGCGCAGGCGGAAATGAGCCGCGCCAGCCGCATCCACCAGGAAGCGGGCCAGATGGTGCGGCGCGTGATGATGGATGCACGCATGGGCCGCGCCATGGAAGTGGCCCAGGTCGAGGACGTGGCGGCGCTGCTGGCGGAATCGATAGACCGCAACGCCGGCGCGCTGATCGGCCTGATCGGCATCAAGAACAAGGACGAATACACGTTCCTGCACTCGGTGGCGGTGGGCACGCTGATGATCACGTTCGCGAAAAGCCTGGGGCTGGATCCGCGCGAGGTGCAGCAAGGTGGCGTGGGCGGCCTGCTGCACGATACCGGCAAGATGCTGGTGCCCGACCATATCCTCAACAAGCCGGGCAAGCTGACCGCCGAAGAGTTCGACGTGATGCGCTCGCACCCGCTGGAAGGGTGGAACCTGCTGCGCCAGATGGAGGGCGTGGACCCGGTGGCGCTGGATATCACGCTGCTGCATCACGAGCGCCAGGATGGCAGCGGCTATCCGTACAAGCGCAAGGCTGGCGAGCTGAGCCAATTGGTGCAGATGGCGTCCATCGTCGATGTATATGACGCCATCACTTCGGATCGCTGCTACCACAAGGGCATGCCCGCACCGCAGGTGCTGCGCAAGCTGTGGGAGTGGAGCCCGCACCATTTCAATCCGCAACTGGTGCAGTCGTTCATCCGCACCATCGGCATCTATCCGGTGGGCACGCTGGTCCAGCTCGAATCCGGCCGCCTGGGCGTGGTGATCGAGCAGAACGACGCTACCGCGCTGACGCCGGTGGTGAAGCTGGTGTATTCCACGCGGCAGAACAGCTATATCCCGCCGGAAATCCTCGATCTGGCGCATGCAGCGCGCAGCGGCGGCGACAAGATCATCGGGTTCGAGTCTGCAGAGAAATACGGTATTGATATCGCGCGCGTGCTGCTGGCGGCCTGATGAAGAAGTTGCTGGCTGCACTGGTACTGATCGGCGTCTGGTCGACCACGGCGCTGGCCATCAACTGGAGCGTGCACGGCTTGCCGGTGCAACTGGCGCTGTTCGGCCGCTTTGGCACTGCGGCGCTGGCGTGCTGGCTGCTGCTGCGCATTACCGGGCGCACGCTGCCCATGCATGCCGGCGCGCGGCGCGCCTACTTGGTGGGCGGGCTGGGCACCAGCCTGTCGATGGCGTGCACCTACTGGGCATCGCACAGCGTGTCGTCCGGCACCGTGGCGGTGCTGTTCGGGCTGATTCCCTTTTCCACCGCGCTGTTCACCCATCTGTGGCTGCATGAAAAACCGGCATTGCGTGAACTGGTGGGCGTGGCGCTGGGGGTGGCCGGGCTGGGGGTGATTTTTGCCCATGGCTTTGGCGGCGCGGCGCTGGGGCTTCTGGTGGTGCTGGTGGCGGTGATGCTGCAATCGGCTACCGCGGTGCGGCTGAAAATCGATTCGCAAGGGTTGTCCGCACTGGCGGTCAATACCGGCGCGCTGCTGGTTTGCGCAGCGCTGACCGGGCTGGCGTGGCTGCTTGCCGGCATGCCGCTGCCAGCCGTTGCGCCCATGCGCGCGCTGGGCGCGGTGGCCTACCTGGCCATCATCGGCTCGGCGCTGGGTTTCAGCGTTTATTACTGGATGATCCGCGAATGCCGGCCCGCGCAGGTGGCGTTGCTGTCGCTCGCATCGCCCGCGGCGGCGCTGTGGCTGGGCCATGCACTCAATGCCGAAACAGTCACCGCGCAAATCGTTGCCGGCACCGCATTGATCCTGGCGGGCCTTGTAGTGCACCAGATGGCGCCACGCAAAATGGTGCCGGATTGACTGCACGCTGATACAACGCTTGCTGCTGTAATCATTGCAGCGGCAAAAATCTGCGAATATGGTGGGTGGATATCCGCGCACAAGGATCGCAGATGAAGTCGTTTCCCCTGTTTCTGGCCGTTGCGGCGCTGTCACCGGTGGCGCAAGCTGCACCGTTTTCGCTGCCCGGCATCAATATGCAAAAGCAGGCCAATGCGGTGCTGTCGCTGATGTCGTATTCGGTGGTGCCCGATCTGACATCCAGCTCGGTCTCCATCAGCAATGGCAATACCGGCAACCCGGAAATCGGCATGACCCAGTTCGGCGGCGGTTTCACCATCAGCCATGACACGCCCCTTTATCTTGAGGGCGCGATTGCCGCCAGCCGTTACGATCCCACCTATCTGGCCACAGATGGCCAGGAAACGCGCAAGCTGCCGGTGAAATGGAATACGGTTTCCGGCACCGGCGGCATCGGCTGGGATTTCCCGCTGACCGAAGACAAGGAACTGGTGATCCGTCCCATCGTGAATTTCTCGCTGGGATATGTGGCCAGCGATCTGAGGCTGGCGCAGGCATTCATCAACTACAAGGCCGACACGGATATCGAGTTCCTGCACCATGGCACGCTCAAGGCCTATGGCTATGGCGGCTCGCTGATGCTCGATTACGAGCACGTGCGCCCCGAAGGCGAGATCGACATCGAGCTGCGCTACTCGGATATCCGGCTGGAAAGCTATGGTGGCACGTCGACAGCGGTAAAGGGGACTGCCGATGCGCAGACCGCCAACCTGTATGCCCGCTATCGCGCGCCCACCGGCCTGACTGCATTGAGCCGCCCGGTGCGCTACGTGCTTGAGCTGTCGCACTCACACTATATGGGCAGCCAGGCGGGCATCCTGGGGTTTGATTACCTGACCTCGGTCGGTCTGGGGCTGGAGCTTGATTCCAGCGCTTACGACATTTTCGTCACCCGCACCCGGCTGGTGCTGCGCCATGTGTTCGGCAACAACGTATCCGGCTATTCGGTGGGGCTGGCGGTCAGCTTCTGACGCGCAGGCGGGCGGTGGTCGCTGTGACGCGCTAAGCTGAAGGCTCGGGCCGCTGGCCGGGAGCGCGCAATGGCAAAGCCGGGTTACCTGTTGATATCAGCCTGCATGGCGGTCGCGATGCAGCACGCTGCTGCCTTGACGCTGGTGACCGAAGACTACCCGCCGTTCAATATGCTGTCTGGTGAGGTGGTTACCGGCATTTCCACCGAGCTGCTGCGTGAATCGCTGCAACTGGCTGGCCTGCGCGCCGATTTCAAGTTGTTGCCGTGGGCACGGGCACTGTTCCTGGCCCGCACGCAGCCCGATACCTGCGTGTACTCGGCAGTGCGCACCCATGAGCGCGAACACTGGTTCCAATGGATCGGCCCGCTGGTGGCGGACGATATCAAGCTGTTCGCACTGGCGAGTAATCCGGTCCGCGTCAACAACGTGGCCGATGCAAAGCGGCTGCGCGTGGGCGGCTATAACGGCGATGCGTATACCGATGTGGCAGAGAAAATGGGTATTCCGGTCGAGCGCGTGACCAGTGATGCACAGAATCTGCTCAAGCTGCACGCCGGGCGCATCGACCTGTGGCCGGCGGCAGGGTGGGGCCATACCGGGCGTTGCGCGCGGGGCAACGCGGCAGCATCAAGGCGGTGCTGACGCTGGCGGCGGGCAAGGACGGTGAAATGTGGCTGGGCTGCAACCCGCAGCTGGATCGGGCCATTTTAAGCAAGCTGGACGCAGCGGTGCGGCAGCTGCAGAAGCGGGGCGCGGTCGAGCGCATTTCGGCCGCTTACCGCTGATATGGCTACCGCCGCGTCAGCCGTCCACTTCCAAGTGTGACAGCACGCGCACGGTGGCGCCACGGTGCGCGGCGGTGAATGCCTGCCCGGCATCGCCCATGGCCTTGCGGCGCGCGGGATCTGCCAGCAGCGGCACCGCCAGTTGCGCCACTGCGGCGGCATCTTCGCCCTGCAATGCCGCGCCGCGCTCCAGTGCCTCGGCCGCTGCCTGCGAGAAATTATAGGTGGATGGCCCCAGCAGCACCGGCGTGCCTACCGCACACGCTTCGATCAGGCTCTGGCTGCCAAACGGCAGCAGCGAGCCGCCGATGATGGCCACATCCGTTGCCGCGCTCCACGCCACCATTTCGCCCATGCTGTCGCCCAGCAGCACCTGCACATCGGCCGGCAGCGGGGTTTCCTGCCATTGACTACGGCGCGCTACGCGCCAGTCGGCCGTTTCGAGCAGGCTGGCGACTTCATCGAAGCGTTGCGGATGGCGTGGCACCACGATCCACAACGTATCCGCCGGCAGGCCGGCAGCGCGCAGCGCATCGCCCAGCAGCAGTTCTTCGCCTTCGCGGCTGGATGCTAGCAGCAGCACCGGCCGGTTACCGAACAGACTGCGCCAGTGCAGGCCGCGCTCGACCATGGCCCGGTCCGGCACGTTTTCGAACTTGAGGTTGCCGGTGACGTGCACATTACCGGTGCCCAGCGCGATCAGGCGCTCGGCATCGGCCGGGGCTTGCGCCAGCGCGCCGGTCAGCCGACCGAATGCCGGTGCGGCCAGCCAGCGTATGTGCTGGTAGCCGGCGGCGGATTTGGCTGATAGCCGCGCGTTGACCAGCCACACCGGCACGCGCTGGCGCCGGCATGCCGCCAGCAGGTTGGGCCACAGCTCGGTTTCCAGCAGCAGGCCGATGGCGGGCCGGTAGCGCTTGAGGAAGCGCCGCACTGCGTATGGGTAGTCGTATGGCAGGTACATGATCTGCGCGATATCGCCGTACAGCTCCTGCGCAGTGGCGCGGCCGGTGGGCGTCATGCAGGTGAGCAGCAGCGGGCGGGCTGGGTATTGCTGGTGCAGTGCACGGATCAGCGGCATGGCGGCGCGCATTTCCCCCACCGATACCGCGTGCAGCCAGATGGGCCGCGCACCTGCTGGCAGCGCCAGCGTGCTGTGGTCATACAGCGCCCAGCGCTCGCGCCAGTGCTGGCGGTATTCCGGCTGCTTGCGCGCGCGCCGCAGCAAGTACGTGGCAATCCCCGGCGTGATCAGGTAGAACAGCAGTGAATAGAAAAAACGGCTCACGAGCGGACCCCGGCCACCACGGCCTGCCACACGGTGGCCACATCCGGTGCGGCGCCGGCCCGGCCCAGGTTGACCGCGTAGCTGTTGGCCAGCACACCGGTCCTGACGGGGTCAGACGCGCAGAAGATCGCCACCACCGGTGCGGCCACCGCCGCAGCCAGATGGGCCAGGCCGGTATCCACACCGACGACGATGGCGCTGCCAGCCAGCAGCGCGGCGGCTTCGGTCAGGCTGAGGCGGGGGGCGACCATGGCATTCGGTATGGCTGTGGCCAGGCGTTCGGCACGTGCGCGTTCCGCCGGGCTACCCCACGGCAGCACGCTGGCCAGCCCGGCTGCGGCCAACTGCTGCCCCAGCGCGATCCAGTGTGCTTCCGGCCATTCCTTGTCGGCACGGCTGGTCGCGGTGAGCAACACCGCATGGCGCTGGTCGGGCAGCCACGGCAACGCTGCGGCCGCTGCCGGCAAGCCGTAATCGACCGGGCCGGCCGGCGTGTAGCCCATGGCGGCTGCCATCAGCTGGCGGCTGCGCAGCACCGCGTGCTGATCCCGCGATACCGGATACCGTTTGCTGTACAGCAGGCTGGCCAGTGGCTCACGAATGCTGTGGCGGTCGTAGCCGGCCAGCGGGCCATGCGCAAAGCGGCCGATGGTGGCGCTTTTCAGCAAACCCTGGATATCGAGCACGAGATCGTAGCGCGTGCTTTGCAACTGCTGGCGGAACGCGGCGAATTCACGGCGTGTTGCCGCGTCCAGCGCGTTTTTGCGCCAGCGGCGCAGCGCGATGGGAATCACCCTGCTCACCGCCGGGTGCAGCCGTGGCAGTTCGGCAAAGCCTTCCTCGGCCACCCAGTCGATGCGGGTGTCCGGCAAGGCGCGGGCCAGATCGGTGACCGCCGGCAAGGTATGGATGACATCGCCCATCGACGACAGGCGAAGCAGCAGGATTCTGGACATGGCCGTGATTGTACTTGCCCGGCCTGCGCGCGGCGATGTGCCTTTACCGCCGGCCCGGCCGGCGCAGGCTGGCCCGGATGCAAATTGGCCAACCAGCACATACACTGATTGAATCGGCAGAGGGCAGGATGCAATGGGCGGCGACGACAACTGGATGGCAATCGCATGGGGCGTGGCAACGCTGGGCTGGCTGGCGGCGCTGGCGCTCGGTATCTCGTGGCAGCGTGCCCGTTTGCGCGCGGCGCAGCGCGTGAACGAACGTATCGATGTGCTGACCGGCCTGCCCACGCGCGCGACGTTTCTGGAGCAGGCCGGGCGCGAGGTCAACCGCAGCCAGCGCGGCGGGCACCTACTGTCGGCGTTGCTGGTGGATATCGACCAGATGCGCAAGTTGAACGAGCGCTACGGCACGCATGGCGGTGACCTGGTGCTGCAGCACGTGGCCGAGTGCTGCCGGGGCAGCGTGCGTGATTTCGATCTGCTGGGGCGTTTTTCCAGCGAGGAGATCGCGCTGGTGCTGCCCGATACCCCGCTCGATGGCGCGCAGACGGTGGCGGCGCGCGTGCGCCAGCGCGTGGCTGCCACGCCGGTGACGCTGCCGGACGGGCGCGAAATCAGCGTCAGCGTGACCGTGGGGGCGGCAATGATCGCCGACGAATCGGATACCATCGAAGACCTGCTGCTGGCCGCGGATGCCGCCTGTGGCGTGATCCATACCGACGAGCGCTGACCGCCTGACGGTTGGGCCAAAAGGTAAAGGCGTAAATGCCCTGCGGGGTGCTACACTGCGCGCCCTGTCGGGTGCCTGCCATGCGTGGCGGGTTAAACTGGGAATCGGGTGTATCAGCAAACCCCGAGCTGCCCCCGCAACGGTAAATTGCATGGACGCTGTACCACGATGCCACTGGCTGCAAAGCCGGGAAGGCGGTACAGAAGAGCAATGAGCCCGGAGACCGGCCTGACACTGCAGTGCGGAAGACTCGGGGTGAAGTCCGAAGTACGACCGGCATATGCCGGCGCTCGGGCTATCCGCAGGATTTCCGCACGCCGCATGCCGGTCGGTCTTTCGCACTCCCTTTCATGTTCACGGGAGTGTGTCCAATGTCCAGCCTGTTCCAGCGTAGCTTTTTCCGCAATAACCGCCTCACGCCGCTTGCGGCTTGCCTTGCCGTGCTCGGTAGCGCCCATGCCGCCGATGTACCGGCTTACACCCTGGATCCGGTCATCGTGACCGCCGCACGGGTGCCCGGCCCGGAAAGCACCGTGCCGGCCAGCGTGACCGTCATTACCGCCGCCGATATCGCGCAATCGACCGCTACCACCGTGCAGGACGTGCTCTCCGGCGCTGCCGGCGTGCATTTCTTCAGCAGCAACGGCACGCCGGACGGCATTGTCGACCTGCGCGGCTTCGGCATGAATGGCAGCAGCAATACGCTGATCCTGGTCGATGGCGTGCAGCAGAACAGCAATGATCTGTCCGCGCCCAATCTGTCTTTCCTGCCACTGTCTGCCATCGAGCGCATCGAGATCGTCCGTGGCAGCGGCAGCGTGCAATACGGTGGCGGTACCACCGGTGGCGTGATCAACATCATCACCAGCGGCGCATTCCGCGCTGCCGATATGGTTGAGGCGACCGGCACGCTGGGCAGCTTCAGTTTGCGCCAGCTCGACGTTGCGCTGCACAAGGCCACCGGATCGGTTGCGGTCGACGCATACGGCCAGGCCATGCGTACCGATCACCAGCGCGACAACAACGCCGAGGAGCGCAACAACCTGGGCGTAGCGCTGGCGTGGCGCCACGATGGCGGCAATATCAATGTGTACGTCCGTGGCGGCGACCAGCACCTGGGCCTGCCAGGTAGCCGCAAGGTAGATCCGGCGACTGGCCTGAACGAATACGCGAATGATCCGGATGGCACGTCGACACCGAAAGACTACAGCGACGTGCAGAACCGGAGCGCCGGCTTCCAGCTGGTGCAGGCCGCCGGCCCGGGCATGCTGTACGTTGAAGGCGCGGTGCGTGGCAAGGACACCGATAGCTACTACAACAGCATCTATGGCGATTATTACGACCAGCGCGAGCTGACCGAGAAAACTGCGGCCATCCGCTACCAGCTGCCATTCGGCGATGGCCAGCAGATCGTTGCCGGCTTCGACTGGCTGGGCAGCAACATGGACGTGGGCCAGGGCGCCGTGCCGGTGGCGGCAATGCAGACCGCACAACGCCATCGTGCGGTATTTGCCGAAGCCAACCTGCTGGCATTCAGTGAAACACGCATCACGCTGGGCGCGCGCCACGCGTGGCTGAACGATGAGGTGACCGACCTGAGCGGCTATGGCTTCAGTTCCGGCAGCGATCGGGGCCTCAATGCGTGGCAACTGGGTATCCGCCAGCCGTTCGGCAGCGGTTTCTCGGCGTATGCCAGGGTGGGCCGCAGTTTCCGCCTCGCCAACGCGGATGAGCTGGTTTACACCATGGTGCCGCTGCAGCCGCAAACGTCGAAAGACCAGGAAATCGGCGTGGGCTGGGATGGCAACAACGCCAGTGCGCAGCTGGCCGTATACCGTTACGACCTGGAAAACGAGATCTACTACAGCCCGCTGGCCAATTTCGGCTTCGGCGCCAATGTGAACCTCGACCCCACCCGCCGCGATGGCGTGGAGCTATCCGGCCGCTATGCATTCACGCCGGCCATCGTGTTGTCGGGCAACCTGACCTGGCAGGACGCCACCTTCCGCCGCGGCAATGCCAGCGGCGTGAACATCGCCGGCAATACCGTGCCGATGGTGCCGGCGTGGCTGTCCAACGTGGCGCTGGCCTGGCAGGTGGTGGAGGGCTCGCAACTGGCGTTCAACGTGCAATACGTGGGCGAGCAGCGCCTCGACAACGATCAGGCCAATCAGTTCGGCACGAAGTTGCCCGCCTACACGCTGGTCGGTGCACGCTACACGCAACGGCTGGCCAGGAACTGGGATGCATCGCTGGTGGTGGACAACCTGTTCGACAAGCAATACGCCAGCTACGGCATCCGCGCCGGCAGCCTGGGCACTACCGGCGCCTATAGCCTGTACCCGGCTGAAGGGCGCAACGTGATGGCATCGATCTCTGCGCATTTCTGAGAGCCTGTTCTGCACGGTATTGGGGTTATCTGTGGATAACCGGCATCAGGAACCCGGCGGAGCCGGGTTCTCACCTGTTCTGGCGGGCGAAACGCCGGCTCTTCCTGATCGATTCCACACCTCTCGCCCTCGCTGTCGCTCGTTGGTGGCATGAATGAGTACTGTTGAATCAGATGCATTTCAGATGGCGAACCGGTGATGGTCCCGGGGCAGACGGCATCAGGAACCCGGCGGAGCCGGGTTCTCACCTGTTCTGGCGGGCGAAACGCCGGCTCTCCCTGATCGACTCCACACCCTCCGCCTTCGCCGCCGCGAGGGAGCCTCGCTGTCGCTCGTTGGTGGCATGAACGAGCGCTGTTGAATCAGGAGGCCGGGTGTATTTCAGATGGTGGGCAGGTGATGGAGACCGCAGGCACGCGCTATCAGGGGCCCGGCTGAGCCTGGTTCCTGCCAATCCGGCAAGCAAATCTGAGGTTCAGCTGTCCATTTGGGCAGGCTGCCGGCGGCGGTATAATGGCGGATCAAGCCACATACCGTGCCATTGGAGCTGCATCATGAAAATCGTCCGCGCCATCGAAGTCTGGGACAAGGGCATGGAAGGGGGCTTCATCGGCCACTTGCCGCTGGCCGAAAGCGTCTCGCCGGCCTTTCTGTTTGCGCTGTTCGAGCACGAGCAGGACAAGCCGGACCCGGACATGAAGCTGTCGTACATGCTCGATGCCGAGCGTATCGCCAAGCTGCAGCCTTATGTGGCTGAGCAGATGGATAGCGGCCAGTTCGATTACATCCTTACCGCATTCGGCGTGCCGGATTATTGATACACAGCCTGGATTGATCGCTACCGTGGCACTCCGGGGCCGCATCGACGGCCGCCGTACGGCGCGCGGTGCGTCAGCCTTTCAGCACCAGCGGCAGCCCTGCCGCGACGAAGCGCACTTGCCCGCACACTGCAGCCACCGCCTGGTTCAGCCGGCCGGCTTCATCCACGAACAGCCGGGTGCCGGCGCCCATGGGGATCACGCCCAGCCCCACTTCATTGCTGACCAGGATGACATCACCGGCGGCGTGCGCCAGTACATCGAGCAATGCCGCGCGCTCGTGCACGAATAGCGCAGAGGGGGCGGGCACGCCTTCGTCCGGTACATCATGCGCGGTGCTGAACAGTGTATTGGCCAGCCATAAGGTCAGGCAGTCGACCAGCACCACGCAATCTGCTGCTGCGGCGTCACGGATGGCGGCGGCAACGGCGATGGGTTCTTCCACCGTTTGCCAGTGCGCGGGGCGATCTTGCCGGTGGCGTGCAATGCGCGCGGCCATTTCGGCGTCGCCCACCGTGGCGGTGGCAATCACCACGACCGGCTTGCCCGATCCGGCAGCCAGTTTTTCCGCGTAGGCGCTTTTGCCCGAGCGGGCACCGCCAAGGATCAGCGTGGTGGTCATGGTGGGGATGGTTTCCAGTCGAGCAGGGTGACGCTGCCAAATGGCAACGGGTGATCGAATGCCTGCGTGGTGGACCAGCCGTGCTGCTGCGCCAGCAGGCTGCGGATCACCCCGGCATGCGTGACGGCCACCACCGGTAGCGGCTGCCTTGCGGCATCGCTGGCCCAAGCTGCGGTCCTGGCGTGCAAGGCGCCCAAGCTTTCGCCACCGTGGGCGTCTGCCGCGTAGTCGCTGGTTATCCACGCATCGAGCGCAGCGGCGCCGATGGCATCCCACTGCTGGCCTTCCCAGCGGCCGAAATCGAGCTCGAGCAGCCGCGCGTCGATCAATGTTGGTGTTTGCAGCGCTTCGGCCAGCAGCCGGCAGCGCTGCAAGGGGCTGGTGTAGCAGGCAAAGCGCGCCGGCAGTTGCGCCAGCCAATGCGCGGCATCGGTGACGGGTTCGGCCAGCGGCAAATCGAGCTGGCCGTAGCAAATCCCGGGCACGTGCTGCGGCGCCGGGTGGCGGATCAGGTAAAGCGCCATGCCCATGGTGCCCAGGCGGCAAAAGTCAGGTAAATGGCGAGCTCGGCCAGTTGTTGCGTCATGCCCAGTGCATCACCGGTGTAGCCGCCAATGCGCCGCACCAGATAGCGCGCAACCAGTGCACGCAGCAGCGCCAGCACCAGCAAGGCGATCAGGCCGGCGCGCCAGTCGAACACCAGCAGCGGCGTGATGCCGCAGGCGGCAGCAAGCAGCAAGCCCCGGCCGCCCAGCCTGGTGGCAACGGGCTTGGCCTTGCCGGCTGGCCGCACGTAATCGAGCGTGGCCAGCAGGCTGGCTGCAACGAAGCGGCTGGCTGCATGCGCCGCGATCAGCGCCCCGGCAATCCACTGCGCCGGCAGCGCGGCCAGCGTTTCCAGTTTCAGCATGAAGGCCAGCAGCAGCGCTACCGCGCCAAAGGTGCCGATGCGCGAATCGTGCATGATTTCCAGTGCACGCTCGCGCGTGTAGCCGCCACCAAAGCCGTCGGCCGAATCGGCCAGGCCGTCCTCATGGAAGGCACCGGTGAGCAGCACGCCGGCAATCAGGCTGAGCACCAGTGCCACGCGCGGGGTGAACACCTCTGCGCCCAGCCACCACACCGCGGCAAGCAGCGCGCCCACCAGCAGCCCCACCGCTGGAAACCAGCATGCGGCGCGGTCGAGGTCGTCCTCCCGGTAGCCTACCCATGCCGGGATGGGAATGCGGGTGAAATAGGCGATGGCGACCAGCGGCGGGCGTAGCCAGCGCTGCAGTGCTTCAGGCATCCCGGTCGCTCACGCCGGCGGATTCGAACGAGGCCATTTCGTTGAGGATAGCTGCAGCCGCACGCACCAGCGGGAACGCCGTGGCCGCACCGCTGCCTTCGCCCAGGCGCAGGCCCAGATCCAGCAGCGGTTCGCCACCCAGGTATTGCAACAGGCGGCGGTGGCCCTGCTCGCCCGAGCAATGCGCGAACACGCAGTAATCGAGCACTGCCGGGTTCAGCTTGCTGGCGACCAGCAGCGCGGCAGTGGCGATGAAGCCATCCACCACCAGCAGCATGCGGCTGACCGCGCCCTGCAGGTAGGCGCCCGCCATCATGGCGATCTCGAAACCGCCGAACGCCGCCAGCGCTGCCATCGCATCTTTTGCATCTGCATGGCGCGCCAGCACCTGTTGCAGGATGGCCAGCTTGCGTGCCAAGCCGGCATCATCATGGCCGGTGCCACGGCCGGTGCAACTGGCCAGTGGCGTGCCGGTGAGGCGTGCCATCAGCAGTGATGCGGCCGAGGTATTGCCGATGCCCATTTCACCCAGCGCCAGTACCGTAGTGCCCAGCGCGGCGAAATGGCGGACGATCTCAGCACCGTGCTGCACGGCCAGATCGGCCTGTTCCGGCGTCATGGCCGGGCCTTCCAGGCTGTTTTGCGTGCCGCGCGCCACTGCCACGTCGATCAGCAAGGGGTGCGGCGCAAATTCGGCATTCACGCCTGCATTCACCACTTTGAGCGCCAGGCCATTGGCACGGCACAGCACGTTGATGGCGGCACCACCGGCAAGGAAGTTGTGCACCATCTGCGGCGTGACTTCCGGTGGAAACGGGCTGACGCCCGCACGTGCCAGGCCATGATCGGCCGCAAACACCAATACGGCGGGGTTAACGATTTGCGGGTCCAGCCGCTGCTGGATCATGCCCAACTGCAGCGCCAGTGCTTCCAGTCGGCCCAGGCTGCCTACGGGCTTGGTCTTGCGGTCCAGCTTGTGCTGCAGCGCGGGGGCAAGGTCTTGGGCAAGGGGGGCAATGTTGGGCATGGCGGTGCTCGTTTTCCGGATGGCCGCATGATACGCGCTTGGCCGCCTCGGGGCCTGCGCGACGCGGTTTCAGGGTGTTGCCATCGCCGGATAGGCCAGCGGTTGGGGCAAGGCCTGGCTTCTTGCCAGCACCAGTTCGACAAAGGCGGCGGCGGCCGGCGTGGGGTGGTATGCCCATACGCAATAGACGCGCCGGCGTGGCGCATCACGCACCGGCACGATGGCAAGGCCCTGCATGCCGGCGGCGGTTTCGGCCGGCACCATGCCGATGGCAAGGCCACGGCGGATCACCCGTTCCATCAGGCTGGCATGGTCGACTTCGAAGTGCACATGGCGGGTCAGGCCGGCGGCGGCATAGGCTTCGTCGGTCTGGCGGCGTGCGCCACTGCCGGCGCGGTAATCCACGCAGCGCTGCACCGCCAGATCACGCAGGCAGACTTCGCTGCTGCTGGCCAGCGGATGGCCGGGCGGCAGCACGGCTACCAATGCTTCATCAGCCAGCAACAGCGTGTTGAGCCCCTCGATGATTTCGCCCGGCCACAGCCCGACAAACGCGACATCGCAGCGGTGCTCGCGCACGTTCACCAGCAGGTGTTCGCTCATGCCGGATGCAAAGCGTACGTCCACCTGCGGGTGCATGCCGTGGAACTCGGCCAGCAGGTCGACGGTATCGAGCACTGTCAGTGCCGAGATCAGCCCCACCGACAACGCGCCGCGGATCTGCCCGGTGGCGGCTGCTACTTCATCGCGGATGCGTTGCTCGCTGTGCAACAGCTGGCGCGCTGCCGGCAGGAAGGCGTGGCCGGCCGGGGTAAGGCGCACCCGGCGCGAGGTGCGCTCGAACAGTGGTGCGCCCAGCTCTTCTTCCAGCCGGGCAATCTGGTGGCTGAGGGCGGATTGCACGGTATGGCAGCGCTCTGCAGCGCGCGTGAAGCTGGCTTCTTCGGCCACGGCAACCGCGTAAGCGATCTGTCGCAGATTCATTGCATCGCAAAATGTGATTGATCCGATGAAAACAATACATTGGTGTCATGAATCGCGCCAGATGGATACTGCACGGCATGACGATCAAGGACAACGATATGACTGCTCCGCACCCCGCGCCGCGGCTGACCACCGGCCTGGTACTGCTGATGGCATTTGCCACCGGTCTTGCCGTGGCCAGCAATTACTACGCGCAGCCCTTGCTGCATACGCTGGCCACCACCTTCGGTATTTCGCTGGGCGCTGCCGGTTTCATCGTGACGGCGGCGCAGTTGGGCTACGCGGCAGGGCTGGTGTTGCTGGTGCCTCTGGGTGATCTGCTGGAGCGGCGCAAGCTGATCGTCGGCATGACCGTGCTGGCGGCATTGGGCTTGTTGATTACCGGCAGCGCACAGAACATCGGCATGGTGCTGGTAGGCACCGCACTGACCGCCTTGCTGTCGGTGGTGGCGCAGGTGCTGTTGCCGTTTGCCGCTGCGCTGGCCGAGCCGGAGCAGCGCGGCAAGGCCGTGGGCACCATCATGAGCGGGCTGCTGCTGGGCATCCTGCTGGCGCGTACCGTTGCCGGCACGTTGGCCGGCCTGGGCGGCTGGCGCACCGTGTATTTCGTCGCCGCGCCGCTGTTGATCCTTACCGCGGTGGCGCTGTGGTTCGTGCTGCCCACTCACAAGGAAGCCAACCGGTTGAGCTACCCTCAGTTGCTGGCCTCCGTATGGGCGCTGGTGGTGGAAGAGCCGTTGCTGCGTTTGCGCGCGTTGCTGGGCGGCCTGTCGTTCGCCATCTTCAGCGTGTTGTGGACGCCGATGGCCTTCCTGCTGAGCGCGCCGCCGTATCACTACGGCGATGCGATGATCGGGCTGTTCGGCCTGGTCGGTGCTGCCGGTGCGCTGGCTGCGTCTTATGCGGGCCGGCTGGCGGATCGCGGCCATACCGAGCGCACCACGCTGTGGGGGCTGCTCAGCCTGTTGCTGTCGTGGCTGCCGATCGCGTTTGCGCCCTCGTCGGTCGTCGCCTTCATCATCGGCATCCTGGTGCTCGATTTTGCGGTGCAGGCGGTACACGTGAGCAACCAGAGCGTGATCTACAAGCTGCGCCCGGAAGCACGCAGCCGCATTACCTCGGCGTACATGACCGCGTATTTCATCGGTGGGGCCAGTGGATCGCTGCTGTCTGCGGCGATCTATGCGCATGCCGGCTGGCTGGGGGTATCGGCCTTGGGAGCGGTGTTGAGTGCGGCGGGGGTGGTGGTTTATCTGGCCAGTCGCCGGCAAGCTTTGACGCAGCCCACCTGAAAACCGGCCTGAAGCGGATAAACATCGGCGCAGGCGCGGCCAGACGAAGCACAGGCGCGGCGAGAAGTGGTTGAACTGGCTAGCGCCATGCTGGCCGGGGAAAGCTGTTTTCTGGACGGTGCTGCTTTTTTGGGCGCCATGCATTTCCGCCTTGCTATCGATGAGAACGATGAAGGCGTCCTGTTTTTTTCGCCATCGCTTCCAGCGCCGATCACTTGCCGTTGGGTGCCGCACGAGTCCATTGGGCGAAGGACGCGCTGGCGCGGCGTGAGGTTGAAATAGCAGCCGCTACCGCACATGCGCGTCAGCTTGGTGATGATGTGTGCCGTGCGCTGGTCCGGCGATTTGGCCCTGCCGGATAGTGCTTTTGCTGGTGCTTGTCGTATTGGATGGTGTTGCACCTGAAGGCACTTATTCGCGGTACCGAATCGACGCGATCTTCCGGGTATCTAACAGACGAAAAAAAAACGGCGACCCGCGGGTCGCCGTTTCAACTACTGCTGCTCTCTGTTACTTGGTGTTGTCGATCACGACCTGGCCGTTGTACTTCACCTGGCCGCGGAACATGTAGTCGACGCATTGCTTGTAGTCGCCCGGATTGGCCAGCGAGAACGGCATCTGGTAGTCCACCAGCGAGCACGCCCAGCTCACGCCACCCGGATTGTTGGCGTTGTAACCCCAGTTCTTGTCGAGGTAAGTCTTGGTTGCCGCGGCGGAACCCGGCTGGAAGCCCTTCATCGCGGCGCAACCCAGTGCCTCGTTGGCCGGGATGGGCACGCCGAGGTCAGCTGCGAACGCCCGGTAAGACGCGATGCGGTTCTGCACTTGCGGTTTTTCGGCGCCGCCGCCGCCACACTCGATGCCACCGTTGATGATATGAACGGTCGCGCCGAAGCCCGGGCTCATATTGTTGGCAACGTCGACTGCGTTCGGCACCCAGGTACCGTCAACCACCCAGGTCATCGGTGGCTTCGGCGATTGCGGGTAAACGGCAAACCAGATGGCCGAGGCAAAGTTCAGCCAGGTATCGGCAACACGGCCCGGGTTATCCAGCAGTACGTTCACATCGCCATACAGCGATTTGCTGAACGGGCCGAAGTTGTAGTTCCACGACAGCTGCTTGGAGCCACGGCCGAAGTAATCGATGGTCTGGCCCGAGGCATTCTGTGCGCATGGGTAGAAGATCGAGAAGATCGAACTGCCGGCACCACGGAAGCAATCCTGGTACGCGCCGACTGCCGAGCCTTCGTTGTAGCCGGATTCACGCAGATACCACAGTGCCTGCTTGTACGACGGGATGGCGGTGTTCTGGTCCATTGTCGCCAGCACGGCGTTGTTCTGTGCCGGATAGGTGCGGGCCGTGGCCGGTGTCAGTGCAGGCCAGTTGGCGCCGGTTTCCTGGGCGAAGTGCGCGAACGAGGTCGCCAGCAGCTTGCGGCAGATGGCATCGCTGTCGCGACCGTCGCTGTAGGTGGCGCAATACGCCGGGAACTTGGCCACGCCACGCAGGAAGTTCACGTAGGTGTAGGCCACGTTGCGCACCGGGAAGAACGAATCGAACTTCGCTTCGTTCATCACGCGTTCCACACGCTTCACGTTGTCCGGGTTGCCGGTACGGCCAGCGACCACGGCATTCACCTGGTCATCCGGCAGCACGGCCAGTGCGGCACGGATGCGGTTGATGGCTTGCGCATCGGTACCGGCTTGTGAAGCCAGCGCGGCTTCATCAGCGGCAAACTTGGCATCGGTCGGGTAGCCGGCCGGTGCGGCGATGAAGGTGATTTGCGGCTTGTATGCAGCAGGCGGCGGTACCACGGTCGGGTTGCCCGACGGCGTTGGCGTGACGGTTGGCGGCACCGTGGTCGGTGTCGGGGTCGTCGTCGGCTTGGTACTCGGCGTCGTTGTTGGTGTGGGGGTGACCGTTGGCTTGATCGTCGGGGTCGGGCTCACGCCTGCGACAGGTGTCGGGGTAACCGTGGGCTTCGTGGTCGGTGTCGGGGTGATCGGGCAAGCGGCGCCGGCGGCACCCAGATCGGTCCATGGCTTGCCGTCACCGGTGTTCGACGACGGGATATCGCCCGATGTCCACCACTTGGCTTGGTAGTCACGGCCGTTGTAGTTCACCTTGGCACCACCGTTGTATGCAGTGGTGCTGCTCCAGGTCGGATTGTTGCTGCCAGTGCCGCAGCTGGCCGGTGTCGGGGTGACGGTCGGGGCAATGGTCGGCGCGATCGTTGGTGTCGGCGTGGCGCTAGGCTTCGGCGTGGCGGTAACGGGAGCAGTGGTCGGCGTCGGGGTCGCGGTGGGCTTGGGGGTTGCAGTCGGTACCGGCGTGGCTGTCGGTACGGGGGATGGTGTACCGCCAACGCTCACGCCCTGGTCACCCCATAGCGTGGGGGTGGAGGCCGGATTCCAGCCTGCGCCGACATAGGCAGTGTGGGTAACCAGCGCTTTGTAATCGTGGCCGTTATAGCTGACAAAGGTGCCTGCCGTGTAGGTCTGGCCTTCCTGCCAGGCAGGATAGGCGGCGAACGCCTGCACGAACACCAGCGCAGCCGGAATGGCCGCCAGGGTGAAGCGATTGAACATGGACTCTCTCCTCCAACTTATCGGGATCAGCCCGGCTATTTTGCCGTGACTGGCGCTCGTCAATTTCAAGCAAGAAATGCGGCGCAACGCAGCTGCGATTACATCGATCCCAGCCTTGCTATCGATTAGTGGGGAGGTGTGGATGATTGTCAATAGCCCGGTTTATCGTTTGATCATGTAGTTGTAATACTTGCCGATTCGACTACATGTGCTGATGCACGGATTCTTCCGGTAATGGATGAAATCACATTCAATGTGTTGATATTAAAAGGAAATTATTGAATTATTTGACGATTGTTTCTGATAATAAGCACGTTCTGATGTAGTGGAAATGAATGCACCTGTGTAGTGGACGGGGCAAACAGTTGCCAAGTGGCTACAGGCCATTTTGTGACTGGTATTAGCCAACAGGCTGATATTGACAATAAATTGACTAATTGCTTTCTTTGCTTATTTATTGCTTGGCCATGGGTAAAGCCAGGGCTGCGGCATCTGTGCCAGCCGCTGACAAAACGCAGCTTCGGTGAAATGCCCGCCAGTTGCTGGCGCCAGGCTGAATGCATGGCGCTGGCCTTGCCAGTCGAATGCCAGTGCGTAGGCGTGCAGATAGCCGCGGTCTGCGGCTTCGCCACCGTAGCGGGTGTCGCCGAGGATGGGCGCTGCCACGCTTTTCATCGCCACGCGGATCTGGTGCGTGCGCCCGGATAGCGGCCGCAGCAGGAACAGCCGCAAGCCGTTGCCCAGACCGTGGGTAAAGAACTGCGTGATCGCGTATTGCTCGTTGCCATCCCCAAGCCGCCAGTTGCCATTGCGCGCCGGCAGCATGGCGCCGGCCACCGTGCCCTGCTTCTTGCGTGGTGCGCGTGCAGACAGTGCCAGGTAGTATTTATCCAGCCGGTGCCCGGCGAACATCGCGCCAAACTCGCTGGCTGCAGCAGCATTACGGGCCAGCAACAGCAGGCCGGAGGTAAGCTTGTCCAGCCGGTGCAGCGGGTAAAGCTCGCCGTCGGCTTGCGGGCGCAACAGCTCGGTCAGGCCGGGCTCGTTGCCTTCGCGGTGGAAGTTCAGCCCGGCAGGTTTGTATGCCACCACGAAGTCATCGGCCACGTGCACGATGGCGGGCAAGGCGGCATCAGGCGCCACCATATCGACGCAGGGGGTTGGCGTTTTGCTGGCAAGGGAATCGGGCATGGCGCTGCTATGGCGTAAAATCGCCCCATTTTACCGCCGTGCGCCACGAGGCCCTAGCCATGAAACTCATCATCATTGCCGTTGGCCACAAGATGCCGGGCTGGATCGAAGACGGTTTTGGCGAATACCAGAAGCGCTTGCCGCGTGAATTCGCGCTCACGCTGGTCGAGCTCAAGCCGGACAAACGCGCCGGCAGCAAAACGCCGCAGCAGGTGATGGCCGAAGAGGCCGAGCGCATCCTGGCTGCGGTGCCACAAGGCGCGCGCGTGCTCGCGCTGGACGAGCGCGGCGCCAACTGGACCACCATGCAGCTGGCCGACCGGATGAAGGCCTGGCACACCGATGGCCGCGATACGGTATTCATCATCGGTGGCACCGACGGGCTGGACCCGAGCGTGAAGCAGCGGGCAGACCAGTTGCTGCAGCTGTCCGCGATGACGCTGCCGCACGGCATGGTACGTGTGCTGCTGGCAGAGCAGCTATACCGCGCGTATTCGATCCTGCACAACCATCCTTACCACCGCGAGTGAGCGGGTACACCCCGCCGCGCCCATATACAGACAGAAGAGGCCTGACCATGACCGATCTCTACCTGGCTTCCGCCAGCCCGCGCCGCCGTGAATTGCTGGCGCAAACCGGCGTCACTTTCGAAATTGTCGGTGCGCCGGTGGATGAAACCCCGCTGGCCGTTGAAGCGCCTGCCGATTACGTGTTGCGGCTGGCGCGCGCCAAGGCGCAAGCCGGCTGGCAGGCCGCACGCGCGCAAGACAAGCCGGCGCTGCCGGTGCTGGGGTCGGATACCACGGTGGCATTGGGTACGCTGATCCTTGGCAAGCCGGTGGATGCCGCCGATGCGGCTGCCATGCTGCGCCAGCTATCCGGCAGCACCCACCAGGTATTGACCGGCGTGGCGCTGTGCAACGGTGACGAGACCGATGCAGTGATTTCCATCAGCGATGTCACCTTTGCCGCGCTCACCGATGCGCAGATCGATGCCTATGTGCAAAGCGGCGAGCCGATGGACAAGGCCGGCAGCTATGGCATACAGGGGCGTGGCGGTTTGTTCGTGTCGCACCTGGCGGGCAGCTTTACCGGGGTGATGGGGCTGCCGCTGCATGAAACTGCCGCATTGCTGGCCCGTTCCGGCTTGGGTTTGCTGGCTTGAAATGAACGATCTGCACAAAAAACCACATCATTGCTTGAAATAGAGCAGTACTTTGCGTGATTGGGCATCTCCCGCAATAGCGGGAAATGCTCACAGGAATGAAGTACTTGCGGTGAATTTTTTCTAACGAGTAGCTGCAATATTCTTGTGTGGAATATAAAACATCCCATTAAGTATTAATTTGCGTTAGAACGACTCTTTAGCATTGTGTCCTCCCATTAACAGATCACCAGGGAGTGACTCCATGCCACACAACGGCATTCTTCCAGGCAAGTTCGGCAAAAGCGCAATCGCGCTGGCCGTATTTGCCAGCATGGCCTTGCTGGGCTGCAACAATTCGGATGATGCAGCCACGGTAACGCCTACCCCATCCCCCACGCCGGCACCGGTGGTGGCGGATGGCCGCCCCAACATCCTGTACATCATGGCGGATGACCTCGGTTATTCCGATATCCATGCGTTTGGCGGCGAAATCGAAACCCCGAACCTGGATGCGCTGGTTGCCAACGGCCGCATCCTCACCAACCACCATACCGGTACCGTCAGCGCGATCACGCGGGCGATGCTGATTTCCGGTACCGATCACCATCTGGTGGGTGAAGGCACCATGGGCGCGCCGCAGGATGAGCGCAAGGGTCTGCCTGGCTACGAGGGCTACCTGAACGACAGCTCGCTGTCGGTGGCGCAGTTGCTCAAGGATGGTGGTTACCACACCTATATCGCCGGTAAATGGCACTTGGGTTCATCCATTGTTGGCGGCGCAGCTACCGCGGGCAAAACGCCGGATCAGTGGGGCTTCGAGCGCAGCTTTTCGCTGCTGCCGGGCGCGGCAGGCAACCACTTCGGCCATGAAGCCGCCGGCTCGAAGAACTACACCGAAGACGGCAAGTATGTGCAGCCAGGCCAGCCGGGCCAGCCCGGCGGTGTGGGCGGCACACCGGCGGTGTTCTATTCCACCGACTTCTTCACCGACAAGCTGATCTCGTACATCGATGCCAACAGCAAGGACGGCAAACCGTTCTTTGCCTACGCTGCGTACACCACGCCGCACTGGCCGCTGCAGGTACCGGAGCCATGGCTGAGCAAGTACAAAGGCAAGTACGATCAGGGTTACGAGGCCATTGCCGCCGCACGCTACGAGCGCCTGCAGGCACTGGGCGTGATCCCTTCCGGCCAGCCGGCTGCCACCAGCACGCCGGAAACGCTGACGCGTTCTGCTGCCACCGCCAACGATGGCAAGGCGGGCGCCAAGTACATCAATGCGCTCAACAGTGCTGCCGCCGGCTACAGCGATTACGGCCAGGGCCGCGTGAACAAGAAGTGGGCCAGCCTGTCTGCGGACGAGAAGAAAGCCCAGGCGCGCTACATGGAAATCTACGCCGGCATGGTGTCCAACCTGGACCACAACATCGGCCGCCTGATCCAGCATCTGAAAGATACCGGCCAATACGACAACACCTTCATCCTGTTCCAGTCGGATAACGGTGCCGAAGGCTGGCCGATCGATTCCGCTGCGGACCCGACCGCAACCGATACCGCCAACGCACAACCGGGCAAGTACGAAAAACTCGGCACCGATGCCTCGTTTGGCGGCCTGCCGGGCCTCTCGTATGGCTTGCGCTGGGCGGAAGTCAGCGCCACGCCGTTCTCGCAGCTCAAGGGCATGATGGGTGAAGGCAGCATCTCCACCCCGGCCATTGCCAAGCTGCCGGGGCAGAAGAGCAACCTGCCGGCGCTGCGCAGCTTCACGCATGTGACCGACAACACCGCGACCTTCCTCGCGCTGGCCAAGGTCACGCTGCCGTCGCAAGCTGCGCCGCCACAGATCGACCCCAAGACCGGGGCCGATCTCAACCGCGGCAAGGTGGTTTACAACGGCCGCTACGTGTATCCGGTTACCGGCAAATCGCTGGTGGATGCACTCAAGCAGGGTGCGCCCGGCCTGATCCGCACCACGCCATTCGGTGAGGAAACCTACGGCCGTACCGCCATCTACAGCGCGGATGGCCGCTGGAAGGCCCGCTTTACCGAGCCGCCATTCGGCCCGGTGGATGGCCATTGGGAATTGTTCGATCTGTCCATTGATCGTGGCGAAACCAATGATCTTTCTGCGCAGTACCCGGTGCTGACCAGCAACCTCATCAGCCAGTGGAAGGGCTATATGAGCGATGTGGGTGGGGTCAATCCATTGCGCCCCAAAGGCTTCTACTAAAGAACCGCCGACAAAACCCTGCTGGCAGCGTTGCGTGGAGGCGCCGAGCCTCACTTGCCGTACGTCTTGTACTGTCTGCGTTTCGCGCGCCTCGCCAGCACCGTTTCACCGGGTTTTGCCGGCGGTTCCAGGTGTTGCTGATACATGCCGGCCCTGCCGGCATGTGCTACCAGCCCGCCGGCATCTGCCGGCGGGCCCTCGGAGTTGTCATGACCGTGATCCACCTCAAACTGCACGCATCGCAGCACGCTGCCGTCGCGCCTGATCAGGCGCTGGGCGACCGTTTTGCGTTCCATTGTTCGGCTTGCGGGCAGTGCTGCAATACGCCGCCCTTGCTCACGCTGGCAGAATTGCTGCGTTTTGAATCCCGCTTCATCGGTGCACTGGCCTTGCGCCGCGTACCCCGCTTGATCGCTGGCCGCCAGATCACGCTGGCTGGCAAGCAACTGACCATTACTGCCGATGATGAAACCGCGCAGCGCACACTGTTCGATACGCTGCTGTTTGCCGCACCTGGCGGGGATAGCGCCGGCGATGCGTTGCAAATTGCACTGCAGGCAGTCGATTATCCGTCGCTGCAGGCGTGCCCTGCGCTGGATGCGCAGCGTTTGTGCAGCCTGCACGCCAGCGGCAAGCCCGGTGCCTGCAACGTGGTGCCGCTGGATGCGCTGCAGCCGGATCGGCTGCAGCACGCGGTGCTGGCCAGCCGCAGCAATGACCATGATTACCTGGATGCCGGCTGCATCAGCGCTGGCACCGCCACCACCGGGCACGCGCCGCTGACGGCAGATGGCACGGTGGTCGACCTGCACTACCACCCCGCGCTGCAGCAGCAACGCGCGGCGCTTGCCGCCGACCACGCGCACTGGGGCAAACAGGTGCATGCAGTGCTTGCGGATGCGTTGCGTGACCCGGCCATGTGGCAGCGCATTCCGCATGATGGCTTTTTCAACCTGTCGCTGGTGCCCGTGCTGGCGGTGCTGGCCGCATCCGCGCCGCATAGGCCGGCGCGCTGCCTGCAGTATGTGGATGCACAGCTGCAATTGATCGAACACACGCTGGCTGCGGCGCTTGCCCGCAAGCACCCGGCAGACAAACCCTTTACCGCCCAGTTGCGCGGCTACGCACAGGCCTACCAGGCGCTGCGCCCGCAACTGGCCCATCATGCTGCTGCCGCTCTGCGGCACAGCGCCTGACCCCCGGATATCCCATGTACAGCGCCGATACCCTGCACCACGCCAAACGCCTCAATATCAGCCCGGAGGCACTGCAAACCTATCTGGATGCCGGCCAGGGCAAGATCGGCCATGGCGTCAGCCGCTATATGCACGCCACCATCAAGACAGTGGGGTCGGCGTGCAACCTCGATTGCAACTACTGCTATTACCTGAGCAAGGAAGGGCTGCTGGAGCAGAAGAACCAGCGCATCGGCGATGCCTTGCTGGAAACCTTTGTTGCCGACTATATCGCCAGCCAGGATGTGGAAGAGATTGTGTTCACCTGGCATGGCGGCGAGCCCACCTTGCTGGGCGTCGAGTTTTTCCGTCGCATCGTGGCACTGCAGAAGAAGCACACCCCGGCTGGCCGGCGCATCTCCAATGACCTGCAAACCAACGGCACCTTGCTGGATGACGAATGGGGCGAATTCCTGGCGCAGAACCAGTTTCTGGTCGGCCTCAGCATCGATGGCCCGCGCGAGCTGCATGACCTGTACCGCCCCACCAAGGCGGGCAAATCCAGTTTCGATGCGGTATGCCGTGGCGTGCAGATACTGAAAAAACACCGCGTATCGTTCAGTACGCTGACGGTGATCAATCGCAAGAATGCGCTGCAGCCGCTGGAGGTGTACCGCTTCCTGCGTGACGAAGTGGGTTCCAGCTACATGCAGTTCATCCCCTGTGTGGAGCCCAAGCAGTTTGAAAACGTCGCCCCCGGCCATATCGAGGCCGGCCGGCTGGCAGAGCAGGGTAGTCCGCGCAGCAAGCCGGGGCATCCGCTATCCATCGTCACCGACTGGAGCGTGGAATCGGGCGATTGGGGGCGGTTTTTGTCTGCGGTGTTCGATGAATGGATCAGCAAGGATCTGAACCGCATCAAGATCAACCTGTTTGAAACCACCATCGCGCAGCTGCAGGGCAAGCCGGCGCTGCTGTGCACCAGCAGCCCGTTTTGCGGCAAGAACGTGGCGCTGGAGCAGGACGGCCGCGTGTATTCGTGCGATCACTACGTGTACCCGGAATACGAGATCGGCAAGATCGGCGAGCGCTCGCTATCGGAAATGGTGTTCTCGCTGCGCCAGCTGGAATTCGGCCTCGACAAGTTCAACAGCCTGCCCGGCGAGTGCCGCAAGTGCCCGCACCTGAAGCTATGCTATGGCGAGTGCCCGCGTACGCGCCTGCTGAAAACCCGGCCCGGCGAAGGCAATCTCAGCTACCTGTGCGAGGGCTGGAAGGGCTTTTACGATCACGCAGTGCCGGTGATGCAGCGCTTGCGCGCAGCCTGATTCGCCGGGTTTGCGGAATGGATGGCGAAAAAAAACGCCTGCGGAGGCAGGCGTTTGAATGCTCGTGCAATACGGAGATAGATGAAGCCATCGCCCGCTTCACAGCAGACGACCCTGATTCAACGCTTGCGCGTGGATGGCGTTGACATCTTTTTACCGGGAGCTGCAAATTTTTTTGCCGGGGCTGCCGGGGGCTTGGCAGCGGCCTTGGGCTTGACTGGCGCAGCACCCGTGCGCAGCTGCGCTACCTCGGCCGCTTCCAGCAAACGCCATTCGCCCTTGGCGAGCTTGCCCATTTCAAGGCCGCCGATGCGCACCCGCACCAGCCGCAGTGTAATGATGCCGTGCGCCAGCAGCAGGCGGCGGATGTGGCGGTTGCGGCCTTCATTAAGCACGATTTCCAGCCATGCATGCTTTTCTCCCTGGCGCAGCACGTGCACCGCCTTGGCCAGCAACTGCTCTCCGGCATCGTTGATGCCGGTACGCAGCGCGGCCAGCAGTGCATCATCGGGCAGGCGGTCTATCTGCACATGGTAGGTTTTATCCAGCTGGCTGGCGGGGTCGGTCAGCCCGGCCGCCCAGCGCGTATCGTTGCTGAACAGCAGCAGGCCTTCGCTGGCCTGGTCCAGCCGGCCCACCGGGCCCAGCCATGGCAGATCGGCATCGGCAAAGCACTGGTAGACGGTATCGCGGCCGCGCTCGTCCTCGGCAGTGGTGACGAGGCCACGTGGCTTGTTCAGCATCAGGTAGACGAAGTCTTGCTTCTGCACTGCGGTACCACTCACAGCCAGCTTGTCGATGCCGGTATCCACCCAGCGGTTGGCATCGTGCTCCACCTTGCCATTCACGCTGACCTTGCCGGCTGCCACCAGCGCTTCTGCCTGCGTGCGCGAGCAGAAACCCAGCTTGGACAGCGCACGCCCCAGCATCACGCGGCTGCCGCCGGGTACCGCCTTGGGCACTGCTGTCTTCGCCGGCAGCGATTTGGGTCGTGCTTTTGCGGTCAGTGGCGCGGCGCTGCTGTTAAGCGCCTTGGCAGTGGATGGCGGCGGAGCGGTCTTCTTGCTATTGGGTCGTTGGGTCATGGGGGTGGCCAGATTCAATCACACAGTGTAACCGGTGGGCGCTGTCTGGCTGGCAGGCATTGTGCAGCGCGGGGGTGTTGGCTCGCTGCATACCACCACCCGACCCGATGGGCTGTGCGTCAGCTGGTGATTTCCTCCACACGATGGCAGGCCACCAGCCGGCCATCGATCGGCCGCAGCAATGGCACTTCGGTCTTGCAATGCTCCACTGCATACGGGCAGCGGGTGTGAAACGCGCAGCCTGAGGGCGGATTCAGCGGCGAAGGCAATTCGCCCACCAGCTTCACCTTGATCTGCCGGTCCTGCTTGTGGATGGCCGGGGTGGCGGACATCAGCGCGCGCGTGTACGGGTGCAGAGGCTGGGCGAATACGGCGGTCTTGCTGCCGTATTCCACCGTGCTGCCGAAGTACATCACCATCACATCGTCGGCCACGTGTTCGACCACCGACAGGTTGTGGCTGATGAACACGTACGCGGTGCCCAGTTCCTGCTGCAGATCCATGAACAGGTTGAGGATCTGTGCCTGGATCGATACATCCAGCGCGGAGGTGGGTTCATCGGCTACCACGATGCGTGGCTGCAGCATCATGGCGCGCGCAATGGCGATGCGCTGGCGCTGCCCGCCGGAGAACATGTGCGGGTAGCGCTCGTAGTGCTCGTGGCGCAGCCCCACCTTGTCCATCATCGCGCGGATGCGCGCTTCGCGTGCGCGTGCATCCAGCGTGGTGTTGAGCTTCAGCGGTTCATCGAGCATGGTGCCGATCTGCTTGCGCGGGTTCAGCGATGCATACGGGCTCTGGAATACCATCTGCACGGTGGGGCGCAAGGCCTTGAGCTGGGCGCTGCTGGCATTGGCGATTTCCACGCCGCCGATCTGCAGGCTGCCGCCACTGGGCTGTTCCACCAGCGTGAGCTGGCGCGCCAGCGTGGATTTGCCCGATCCCGATTCGCCCACTACCGCCAGCGTTTTGCCGGCGTGCAGCATGAACGACACGTTGTTGAGTGCCTTGACGGTGGCATGCCCGCGCAAAAAGCCGCGCGATACCGTGTAGTGCCGCGACAATTCGCGGGCGATCATCACTGCTGCATCGTTCATCGGTGTTGCCATATCGGTTTGCAGGTCAGCCATGGCTTGGCCTCCCGCCGTCATCCAGCGCGAAGAAGCAGCGCGCGGTGCCACCGGGTGTGGTGTACAGGTCAGGATGCTCGTCCACGCAGCGCGGCTGCACGTACGGGCAACGCGGGCTGAGCAGGCAGCCACGTGGCCGGTCGTACTGGCCGGGCACGACGCCGGGCAGCGTGGCCAGCCGCGCAGCGCCCTTGCTGTGCTCGGGGATGGAGGTCAGCAACGCTTGCGTATACGGATGGCGCGGCGTGTTGAAGATATCCGGCACCGGGCTGGTTTCCACCACTTCGCCGGCGTACATCACCGCCACGCGATGTGCCACTTCGGCAATCACGGCCAGATCGTGGGTGATCAGGATCAGGCCCATATCGTTCTGCTTTTGCAGGTTGACCAGCAACGCCATGATCTGTGCCTGCACGGTGACGTCGAGCGCGGTAGTGGGCTCGTCGGCAATCAGCAATTTTGGATTACAGGCGATGGCCATGGCGATCATCACACGCTGGCTCATGCCGCCCGATAGCTGGTGCGGGTAGGCGGCCAGCCGCGCACGCGCATCGGGGATCTCCACCATGTCGAGCAGATCGAGTGCGCGTTTCTTGGCGGCCGCGCCGGATAACTTCAGGTGCAGTTTCAGTGTTTCCATCAGCTGCGCGCCTACCGTATAGGCGGGGTTCAGGCTCGATAGCGCATCCTGGAAAATCATCGCTACATCGCGGCCGATGATCTTGCGCTTCTGTGCGTTGCTGGCGTGGAGCAGATCCTGGCCGTCAAAGCCGAGTGCATCGGCACTGACCACGCCGGGCGCATCGATCAGCCCCATCAGTGCCAGCATGGTCACGCTCTTGCCCGAGCCCGATTCGCCGACGATGCCGAGGATTTCGCCACGGTTGACGTCAAAACTGACGTGGTTGACTGCGCGGAACGCGCCGAACGATACGCTGAGGTTCTGGATATGGAGCAAGCTCATCGGTCACCCCTTCTTCAGCTTGGGGTCGAGCGCATCGCGCAGGCCGTCACCCATCAGGTTGAGCGCCAGCACGGTGATCAGGATGGCAAGGCCGGGCATGGTCACCACCCACCATGCGCTCTGGATGTAATCGCGCGCGGTGGCCAGCATGGTGCCCCATTCGGGCAGCGGTGGCGGTGCGCCAAGGCCCAGAAAGCCCAGCGCGGCCGCATCGAGGATGGCGGACGAAAAGCCCAGCGTGGCCTGCACGATCAGCGGTGCCATGCAATTGGGCAGTACGGTGTTGAACATCAGCCGCAACTGGCTGGCCCCGGCCAGCCGGCTGGCCACCACGTAATCGCGGTGCAGTTCGGTCATGGCCGAGCCGCGTGCCAGCCGCACATACGAGGGCAGGCCGACAATGGCAATCGCCAGCACGGTATTGCCAAGGCCCGGGCCGAGCACGGCAACGATGGCAATGGCCAGCAGCAAGGATGGCAGCGCCAGCATGATGTCCATCACCCGCATGATGGCGGTGCCCACCGCGCCCGGGTAGAACGCGGCAACCAGGCCCAGCGCTACGCCGGGGATCAGCGACAGCAGCACCGAGACCGAGCCGATCATCAGCGACAGCCGTGCACCGTGCAGCAGCCGCGACAGGATGTCGCGGCCTACTTCGTCGGTGCCGAGGATGAACTGCCAACTGCCGCCTTCCGACCACGCAGGCGGCGCCAGCAACGCATCGCGGAATTGCTCGGCTGGCAGATGCGGGGCAATCAGCGGCGCAAACAGCGCGGCAACCACCAGCAGGATGAAATAGAACAGCGCGACGGTGGCGCCCCTGTTCACGCGGAAAGACAGCCAGAACTCGCGCAGTGGCGATGGATAGGCGGGCAGCAGATCGGCGGGGACGGGTTTGGCGGATTCGGCCATGGTTTACCTCGCGTGGCGAATGCGCGGATTGATGACGCCGTACAGCACATCGACCAGCAAGTTGACGACAATGATGAGCGTGGCCACCAGCAGGATACCGCCCTGCACCACCGGGTAATCGCGGCGCGAGATCGAATCGATCAACCACTTGCCGATGCCGGGCCACGAGAAAATCGTTTCGGTCAGCACCGCGCCGGCCAGCAAGGTGCCCACCTGCAGGCCGATCACCGTGACCACCGGCATCAGTGCATTGCGCAGTGCATGCACCAGCACCACGCGTGTGCGCGACAGCCCCTTGGCGCGGGCAGTGCGGATGTAGTCCTCGCGCAGCACTTCCAGCATCGACGAGCGCGTCATGCGCGCGATCACCGCCAGCGGGATGGTGCCAAGCACGATGGACGGCAAGATCAGGTGCATCACCGCGGATTTGAATGCGCCTTCCTCACCGGACAGCAGGGTGTCGATCAGCATCAGCCCGGTGCGTGGTGCGATGTCGTATTGCAGGTCGATGCGGCCCGATACCGGTGTCCAGCCCAGGTTCACCGAGAAAAAGATGATCAGGATCAGCCCCCACCAGAAGATCGGCATCGAGTAACCGGTGAGCGCAGCGCCCATCACCGTGTGATCAAGCACGGTGCCGCGCCGCGTGGCGGCAACGATACCGGCGGCCAGGCCGAACACGGTGGCAAACAGCATCGCACAGATCGACAGCTCCAGCGTGGCGGGGAAGAGCTTGAGGAACTCGCTCATCACCGGCTCCTGCGTGACGATGGACTGGCCCAGGTCACCATGCAGCATGCCGGTCAGGTAGTGCCAGTATTGCAGGTAGAGCGGCTGATCGAGCCCCAGCCGCGCCATGGCGGCCTTGTAGAACTCGGGGTCCAGCTTGCGCTCGCCCACCATGATCAGCACCGGGTCGCCGGGGATCATGTGGATCAGTGCGAAGGCCAGGAGGGTGATGCCGAGGAAGGTCGGTATCACCACGGCCAGCCGCCGCAGGATGAAGGTGAACATGGGGTTTCTCCCTGCACCGCAACCATGCGCGGTGATTGGGGCCTGATCGGCTCTGGTTTTAATTTAGGTTTGAATCGGGGTTGCGCGAAACCTGCATCTGCATGCATTGCGCTCAAGACAGCGGCCCGCGAGTGTATCGCGGGCCGCTGTTCACCACGCAGCAAGCTGCAGTGCTTGCTGGCGGTATTATTTCAGGCCGACACCGTAGAAGGCATTCAGGCCGAACGGGCCGATCTTGAAGTCCTGCACTTCCTTGCGTACCGGCTGGTAGATGGTGGAGTGCGCAATCGGCGTGAACGGCACCTGTTCCTTGAAGATTACCTGTGATTGCTCGTACAGCTTGCTGCGCTCAGCCTGATTGGTGAGCTTGCGGGCCTTCACGATCAGGTCATCGAACGGCTTGTAGCACCAGTTGGAGTAGTTGTTGCCGCCTACTGCATCGCAGCTCAGGTTCACGCCCAGCCAGTTATCCGGATCGCCGTTATCGCCGGTCCAGCCTATGGTCATGGTGTCCTGCTCGCCGCTCTTGGCGCGCTTGATGTACTCGCCCCATTCGTAGGTGACGATTTTCGCCTTCACGCCGATCTTCGCCCAGTCCGATTGCACCATTTCCGCCATCAGCTTGGCATTGGGGTTGTACGGGCGCTGTACCGGCATGGCCCACAACGTGATCTCGAAGCCGTTGGGGAAGCCGGCCTTGGCCAGCAGCGCCTTGGCCTTGGCAACGTCGTTGGGGGCGTCTTTCAGCGTCTTGTTGTATGACCACTGCGTGGGCGGCATCGGGTTGGTGGCCAGTTGCCCGGCGCCCTGGTAGACCGCGTCGATGATGCTCTTCTTGTTGATCGCCATGTCCAGCGCCTGGCGCACTTCCAGCTTGTCCAGCGGCTTGTGCTTGACGTTGTAGGCAATCCAGCCCAGGTTGAAGCCGGCCTGGCTGGGGACGGCCAGCTGCGGATTGGCCTGCATGGCCTGCAGGTCGGCCGGGCGCGGGTAGGCCATTACATGGCACTCGCCTTTCTGCAGTTTCTGGTAGCGCACCGAGGCATCCGGCGTGATGGCGAAGATCAGCTTGTCGAGCTTCACATCGCCCTTGCGCCAGTATTCCGGGTTGCCGTCATAGCGGATCGCCGCATCCTTCTGGTAGCTGCGGAAAATGAACGGGCCGGTACCGATCGGCTCGGCATTGATCAGGTTGGCCTTGCCGCTCTTGAGCAGCTTGTCGGTGTATTCGGCCGATTGCACCGAGGCGAACGGCATCGCCAGGTTCTGGATGAAGGCGGCATCCACGGATTTGAGCTTCATCTTCACCGTGTACGGGTCGACTTTTTCCACCAGCACCAGGTTGGTATCGAGGCCCATGTCGGACGCGTACGTGTACTCGGCTGGCGCCGCCTTGTTGAAGGGCGTGCTCTTGTCGATCAGCCGCTGGAAGGTGAACACCACGTCATCGGCATTGAAGTCACGCGTCGGTTTGAAGTAAGGCGTGGTGTGGAATTTCACGCCCTTGCGCAGTGTGAAGGTGTAGGTGAGGCCATCTGCACTGACATCCCATTTTTCTGCCAGCCCCGGGATCACCTTGGTGGTGCCGCGCTCGAACTCGGTCAGCCGGTTGAATACGGTTTCCGCACTGGCATCGAAATCGGTACCGGTGGAATAACGGGCGGGGTCGAACCCGGCCGGGCTGCCTTCGGAGCAGAAAATCAGTGTTTTTCCTGCTGCAGCAGCGCTGCCTGCAGCCAGGGTAAAGGCAGCGGCAAGCGCGAGGTGGCGCGGGGTCAATCGCATGGGGTGTCTCCAGAGTGCATTGAAACGACTGCTTAACAGCAGAATGCTAGGTGGGGCAGATAACGACCGTTATCGGGAATAACCCTGACGGCAAGCCGCTTTGCGGGTTACAGCACGCTGTTTGCCGATGACCGGCTGAAATCTGAAAGGCAGGTTCTGTCATTCAGCACTTGCTGTTGTAAGCGAGGCTGGCTAGGGTGTTAGGGAGTTACTGAAACCGATGTGCGATGCAGCCCAAACTTCCTGTCCGAACCTTACTAGAGCCCGTGTGGCGCACCGACCGCAGTTGGGTGGGTTTGCGGCTGCATTCCGATCCTGCCGTATTGCCGCTGGTGCTCGATGCCATAGCCGCCGAATACGTGCTGCGTGATCTGCCATTGCTCTATCCGGCAGCGCTGCTGCCGTCCGGTGCCGACACCGGCAAGCTGATCAGCATTTGCACCGACGCAACGCAAGCGGTGCCGGAAAACGCCGTGCTGCAGATCGACTGTGTCGACAAGCTGCCGCCAGCGGGCAGCCCGCTGTTCATGCCTGCAGTACACAACCTGTCCATTTTTGCCGCGCTGCCCGCCGGTGCCTGGTGCAGTGGCGCATGGCCGACGGTGGCCAGTGCACGTGGCAGCAAGCCTCAACCCACGCAGCCGGTGTTGCTGGAGCTGCTGGGGCTGATTGCCCGCGATGCAGATAGCCAGGATCTGGAGGCCGTGTTCGCCAAGGCCCCGCAATTGACCATCAGCATGCTGCGGCTGGTGAATTCGGTGGCCATCAGCGGCACCGTGAAGGCAGGCAGCCTGCGCCAGGCCATTACGCTGCTGGGGCGCCGGCAATTGCAGCGCTGGTTGCAACTCTTGATGTACGCCGAGCAATTCGGCCCCGGCGAGACCGTGCCGCCGTTGCTGGTGGTGGCCGCATTGCGCGCGCGCCGGCTGGAAGCATGGGCCGGGCAGGGCTGGCTGGGCGATTGCCCGCCGGACAGCGCTTTTTTCACCGGCATGCTGTCGTGCCTGGATTGCCTGTTCGGCGTACCGCTGGCAGAGCTGATCAAGCCATTGCCGCTGCCCGATGCAGTGACGCGCGCTCTGATCAACTACGAAGGTGAACTGGGGCAAGCGCTGTACCGGATCTGCCGCTTTGAACACGGCATCACCGAAGATTTCGACGACTGGCCCGGCAATGCCGGCTGGCGCAACTGGCTGGCGGGGGAAGTGGCCGCCGTGGCGTGGACACGGCAGTTGTTCAGCACGGTGGCGGCATGATGCTGACCCCGGAGGAATTGCCGGCCGATATCCACTTGCCGCAAAGCCTGCTCGGCTCGCTGGAAGCATCGCTGCTGACACTGGATCTGGATGGCTATATCACCGGCTGGAGCCGCGGTGCGGAGCGCCTGTTCGGTTATGCCGCCAGCGAGATCATCGGCCAGCACCTGCTGCTGCTGTACGCGAACGAGAGCGAGCGCGAGGCGGAGCTGCTGAACACCGTGTTGCAGCATGGTCGTGGCGAGATGGAAGTGTTGCGCCGGCGCAAGAACGGCGAAGCATTTTGGGCCAACGTGCACCTGTCGCTGACGCGGGATGCGCAGGGCCGGCCGATCTACATGATCGGCTATTTGCGTGATATTACCGACCGGCTGGCTGCCGAAGAAAAAAACCGCCTGTACGGGCTGATTTTCGAGAAAGCCAACGATGCGGTAGCGGTGATCGATGCGCAACACGCGATCGTGATCGTCAATCAGGCATTCGAGCGGGTAACCGGTTACAAGGCGGCCGACGCCATAGGCAAAACCCCCCGCTTCCTGCGTGAAGGCCATATCAACCCGCGCACCCGGGGCGAGGTCGATGCCGCGCTCGCCGCAGTGGGGCACTGGGAAGGCGAGCTGACCGATACGCGTGCCAGTGGCGATGATTACCCGGTCTGGCTCAATGTCACCGCAGTGCATAACGAGCGCGGCCAGCTCACGCATTACCTGGCGGTCTTCACCGACCTGACCGAGCGTCGCGCTGCCGAAGCACAAATCCACCGGCTGGCGTATTACGACACGCTCACCACGCTGCCCAACCGTGCATTGCTGTTCATCCTGATCGAACAGGCGCTGGCCGAGGCACGCCGCTATCACCGGCACGGCGCCATCCTGTGCTTCAATATCGCCGGCTTCAAGGATGTGAACGATTCCTTCGGCCATAGCGGCGCAGACCGGCTGCTGGCGGAAATGGCATCGCGCATCAAGGAATGCCTGCGCGAAGAGGACGTGGTATCGCGGTTTGGCGGCGACGAATTCTATATCGCACTATTCGATATCCAACAGCGTGAAGATGCAGTGATCGTGGCCGAGCGTATCCTGCGCCGGATCGACGAGCCGTTCATGATCGATTTCCACGGCGTGGCGACCGAGGTGGCGTTACTGGCCAATATCGGCATCAGCGTGTATCCGGATGACGGGCTGGATGCCGAGAAGCTGATCAACCAGGCATCGGTTGCCATGTACCGCGCCAAGCAGGGCAACCACGCGCACCTGTTCTATTCCAACGAAATGAATCGCCGCTCGCTGGAACGCCTGAAACTGGAAACCGATCTGCGCTTTGCGCTGGAGCGCCGCGAGTTCGAGCTGTTCTACCAGCCGCAGCTTGATCTGGGCACTGGCCGTATCGTGGGCGCGGAGGCGCTGCTGCGCTGGAAGCACCCGGTGAAGGGCTATGTGTCGCCGGTGGATTTCATCCCGTTTGCCGAGGAAACCGGGCTGATCGTGCCGATCGGCGCCTGGGTGGTGGAAGAAGCATTGCGCCAGCTCAGTGCGTGGGATGCGGCTGGCGTGCACATGCAGCGGCTGGCCATCAATGTATCCGGCCTGCAGTTCCGCCCGATGTTTGCCGAGACGGTGACGCGGCTGATTGCCGAGCACAACATCCCGCCGGGCCGGCTGGAACTGGAAATGACCGAAACGGTGCTGATGCGCAACAACGAGCGGCTGGAAGCCATGCTGCTGCAGCTGCGCGAGGCCGGCTGCAGCTTTGCGCTGGACGATTTCGGCACCGGTTATTCCAACCTGACCTATCTGCAGCAGTTTTCCATCGACTACCTGAAGATCGATCGCTCCTTCATCCGCAACGTGCCCGGCACGCGGCGTGATGAAGCCATCGTGCGCTCCATCATCGACATTGCCGACAACCTGGGGCTGGGCGTGATCGCGGAAGGCGTGGAAACCGCCGAGCAGGCCGCCTTCCTGCGCTCGCTGGGTTGCCAAATGGCACAGGGCTTCCATTTCCACCCGCCATTGCCCGAGGCGCGCTTCACGCCCTTGCTGGCGGTAAAGAACCTGGCGTGAGCTGAGCCGCTGCGCGCTGCTCTGACGCTTGGACCGAGGGCTTCGCGCTGCCAATGCTTGCAGATCGCGGCTTGCAAGCGGCCGCTAGCCCGGGTCAGTCGTGATCGATCTGCGTGGTGTCGTCCATGCCCAGCCGGCCTATGAACGGCAGGCGTAGCGCCGGGCGGTTCAGGTCCACGCCCAGATCCAGCCCCAGCAGGTTGATCTCGATGCCTTCCTCGAGCCCGATATTGAAGCCGAGCAGGCCGAGTACCGACGCCTGCAGCCCGCGGCCGGATGGCGACAGGCCCACCGGGTTGGTGATGGCGCGGTAATCCTTGCCGATGGCGTTGGCCGGCAGATCGAGGCCCAGCTCGGGCACTTCCCGACCGATGTGGGCCAGGAAGGTGTTGCTGTTGGGGCCGGGGTACGCGTGATAGACATGCGGAAACGGGTAGCTGGTAATGGCCGCCTCGATCCGGCTGATCATGGCGTCCACGTTCTGGCCGCGATGCTCGACCAGCAGCTGTGGCTGCGCGCCGAACCACAGGCCATCAGGTAGCGCATAGTCACGCTGCACTACGTCATCGCCACGCCAGCCGACGACTTCGTAGCGCGTGTACGCGGTGTCGCCAGTGCGCTTGAAGATGATCCACGGGTGCACGGCAAACAAACCCCGCCAGCCATAGGTGGTGGCGGTGTAGACCTGCACGATGGCGGTGTCGGCCAGCGTGGCCGGATCAGGGGCGATGCCGGCGGAGTGGCGCGGCGCGGTCATCCAGGTTTGCGTGGCAGGGCGCTCGGCTTGCGATGCGTTGGCAAGGCTCAGCCCGAAAGACACGGCGATCACGGCCAGCGTGCTGCAGGCAATGCGGTAGCCGTGGCGTTTTTTCTTCGGCGTCAAAGGCGGGTTTCCTGTTCAAGTCATGCAGTATGCAGCCCGGCGGCAGGCGGCGCTCTATGGGCATGGCGCGCCGGATGCCCGGCATGCTGACCCTGATTGCACCACGCGGCGTGGCGTGTTTGATGGCACGGCCAAAAAGGGAAGGGCCCGCAGTGCGGGCCTTCCAGGTGTGGCATCGTCATGCAAGACCGGCCAGCGCCGGAATGGTTGCCCATCCGTTCTGGCCGGCCTGAGGGCCTGCCGCTTATGCCGCTTCCTTGAGCGAGGCCATGTCGATCACGAAGCGGTATTTCACGTCGCTCTTGAGCATGCGCTCGTAGGCGTCGTTGATCTCCTCCATGCGGATCACTTCGATATCCGCGGTGATGCCATGCTCGCCGCAGAAATCGAGCATTTCCTGCGTGGCGGCAATGCCGCCGATCAGCGAGCCGGCCACGGCCTTGCGCCCCAGCACCATGGGCATGGAGTTGAGTGCGGGTTCCAGCGGGCCCAAGTAGCCCACCAAGACCAGCGTGCCGCCGTAATTGAGCGTCGGGATATACGGATTGGTATCGTGTGCATACGGCACGGTGTCGACGATCAGGTCAAAACGGCCGGCGACTTCCGCCATCTGCGCATCGTCGGTAGACAACACGATATGGTCTGCGCCCAGGCGGCGGGCATCGTCTTCCTTGCCGGCCGAGCGGGTGAACAGTGTCACGTCGGCGCCCATGGCCTTGGCCAGCTTGATGGCCATGTGGCCGAGGCCACCCAGCCCCACCACGGCAACCTTGCTGCCCGCTACCACATGCCAGTTCTTCAGCGGCGACCAGGTGGTGATGCCGGCACACAGCAGCGGCGCGGCGCCTTTCAGGTCCAGCCCGTCCGGCACGCGGACGACGAATTCCTGCTTGACGATGATCTGGTCGGAGTAGCCGCCCTGCGTCATGCTGCCGTCAACGCGGTCGATGCCGCCGTAGGTGAAGGTCGAGCCTTCCGCGCAATGCTGTTCATCGCCATGTGCGCAAGCCGGGCAGTGGCCGCAGGAATCGACCATGCAGCCCACGCCCACATGATCGCCCACCTTGAAGCGGGTAACGTCCGCACCCACGCTGGTGACGCGGCCGACGATCTCGTGGCCGGGCACGATGGGGTAGCTGCTCCAGCCCCAGTCGTTGCGCGCGGTGTGCAGGTCGGAGTGACATACGCCGCAGTAAAGGATGTCGATCACGACATCGTCGTTGCGCGGGTTGCGGCGATTGAAGCGGTACGGCGTCAGCGGGCTGGTGGCGGATGTGGCGGCGTAGGCACGGGTATTGGTGGTCATGGCGTCCTCTTGCTGATGGTTGCGATCGGGTTTCGGGTAGGAACGGATCAGCCCTGCCCGTGATGCGGGCAGGGCGCTGCGGAAAGCGGTGGCCATGGGTTGCGGCAACCGGAGTGGCCGCCCACGACATCGAACTGAACTTTAGGCGGTTCGCTATCACATAACTAGCTGATAAAATCTTGAAGCAGAAGCAAGTATTTATTGATAATGGCGCCATGCCATCCTGAGTATTGCCCATGCCTATCAACGAATTGCGCGCCATTGCCACCTTTGCCAAGGCCGTCGAACTGGGCAGCTTGCGCAAGGCGGCCTCGGCGCAGGGCATGACGCCGCAGGCAGTCAGCCAGGCGCTGGCGCAACTGGAGCAGCATCTTGGCGTGCGCCTGTTGCACCGGACTACCCGCAATATCGCGCTGACCGATGAGGGAAAGCACTTCCTGGAGGCGGCGCAGCCCGCACTGGCCGCGCTGGAACGTGCACTGCAGCGGGTACGTACTGCCAAGGACGAGATTGCCGGGCCGCTACGCATCGTTGGCCCCCGTTCCACCTTCGCACCATTGTTGTGGCCGGTGATCGACGAATTTTGCCGCCAGCATCCGGATGTGCAGCCCGATGTACAGCTGGACGACAGTATCGGCAACTGGGTGCAGGACAGGGTGGACGTGGGTTTCCGCATCGGCACGCCGCCCGACGACGGCCTGATTGCCCGCCGCTTGTTTCCGGTGCAGCTGATCATCTGCGCGGCACCGGAATACCTGTTGCGCCATGGTGCACCGCAAACGCTGGAAGACCTGGCCACGCATCGCAGCAATGTGTTCCGTCACCCGGGTACCGGGCAATTATTGCCGTGGTATCTGCAGCGCGATGGCGAAATCATCCATCACAAGGTGCCGTTTGCGTTGTCCACCAACGATGCCGAACTGGAAATGCAGGCAGTGCTGTCCGGGCAGGTGATGGCCCAGCTACCGGGCTTTGCGGTGGCACAGCATATCCGAGCCGGACGGCTGTTTCCGGTACTGATGCAGCACATGACCGATCACCTGGGCGTGTACCTGTATTACGGCAGCCGTTCCGCACAGCCTACGCGGGTGCGTGCCTTCATCGATCTGGTGGTGGAGCGGCTATCCGGTGATGCCGGCCTGATCATCGCCCCCCGCGAACTGGCCCTGGCCGAGGCCACGGCACGCAAGCTGGCACTGCGGCGCAAGTGAGGCCATGAGGCATGGCCGTGCGGGATGTGTGTGGTCATGGGCCCGACCGCCCAGGGCGATGCCACCGCCGCACCTGGTAGCAGGCTGGTTGCGTACAAGACGGTCCGGAAGTCCTGCCTGCGGGCGTATAATGCTGGCCCCCGCATTGCGCGCCGTAGTGCCTACAAACTTGCGGCATGCGCCAACCTGGAATCCTGCCGTGTCTGACCCCGTAACCGGCGAGGCGATCACCCGCGCCCGCATGCAATCCCTCATTGCCGCAGCCAGCACGCCGCTGCTGCTGGAAGACTGCACATTCGAAGATGAAGATTTCTCGCGGCTGGACCTGAGCGATTGCCGCTTCACGCGCTGTTTTTTCCCGGGTACCAGCTGGCTGGGGGCCAACCTCACGCAAACCGTCTGGCAATCATGCCGCGGTGGCAGTGCCGATTTTGCTGCGGCCAACCTGGCGGATGCCGGGTTCAGAAGCTGTGATCTGAACAACACCGCGTGGCGCCGCGCCCGGATGTCATCCACGTCATTCACCGGTTGCAAGCTGACCGGGGCAAATTTCGAGGACGTGACCAGCCTGGGGCTGCACTTTGCCGAGACACTGCTGGTGGGCGCCAACCTGAGCAATATGTCGTTCAAGAAGGCACGGCTGGATCAGCTTGATTTTTCCGATGCCGATCTGTCCGGCTGCGATTTCCGCGAGGCAGTATTTCTGGGCGGCAGCTTGCGCAACGCGGAAACCCGCCTGGCGCGCTTCAATGGCGCCGACCTGCGCGAGGTGCAGATTGGCGGGCTGAAGCTGCTGGACGGGAAGCTGTTCCAGGGGGCGGTGATCTCGTACAGCCAGGCAGCGGATATTCTCGAGGCGCTTGGATTGCGGGTGGCCTAGTCAGGCGGCGCTGCCGTGGCTTGTGCTTTGCGTGGCAGATGGCTGGCGCTGCAGGCGTCTGATCTGCCCATGGGAGCAATTGCCGCTGTGGCTTGCCGCACCATTAAAAAAGGCACCAGCGTTGCCGCTGGCGCCTGCCGTAGTCAACAGCTGACTACGTGCGATGCTGGAACCTTTGCCGTTACCGGCGCCCACATGCTGATCGCAGATCAACCGTGGGCGGCAGTTTTCCGTCCGGATACCCGTCGCAGCCAGATCAGCCGTTGTGCTGAGCGTGCTTCTTGCTGTGCTTCTTGGCTTGAGCCTTTTGCGGCGCGGATGCGTGCTTGGCATGCTTCTTGGCTTGAGCCTTCTGCGGCGAGGATGCGTGCTTGGCGTGCTTCTTGGCTTGAGCCTTTTGCGGTGCGGATGCGTGCTTGCTGTGCTTCTTGGCCTGAGCCTTTTGCGGTGCGGATGCGTGCTTGCTGTGCTTCTTGGCTTGAGCCTTTTGTGGTGCGGATGCATGCTTGCTGTGCTTCTTCGCTTGGGCTTTCTGCGGCTCGGAGGCTTTCTTCGCGTGTTTCTTGGCCTGGGCTTTCTGTGGTGCCGACGCATGCTTCTTGGCATGGTGCGTGTGTTCGGTTTTCTTGGCCGGTGCGGATGCATCGGCAGCGAAAGCGGTGCCAGTCAGCAGCAGGCCGGTAGCGGTCAGTGCCAGCATGAGGTTGCGAAACAGTTTCATTTTTGTTCTCCGGAACAGTTTGGCGGGCACCTGCCCTGCCACAACTGCAGGATTGCACCGCGCAAACCCGCTGTCTGTGAGGCTTGGTGCGGGCTGTGTGACGGTTGGTTTGCAGTGTCAACCACTGTGTTCCCGGTGGCGTTGAGCACAACTCGCAGGCTTTTTCCGTCTGGCTGTCTTACATGCAAACGTCATACATACCCGTTAAATTTGTCATATCGGGCGGTTCCTCCGCTCGCAAACCGGAGTGGCGTGATGAGCTTGCTGGATCAACTGGGTGGATTGTTTGGGCAAGGTGATGGGCAGGAAGGCGTTGCGGGCTCCTTGTCGCAATTGCTGGAACAGCAGGGCGGGCTGTCTGGCCTGATCAGCAAGTTCCAGCAAGGCGGCCTGGGCGAAGTGGCCCAGTCATGGATTTCTTCCGGTCAGAACCTGCCCATTTCAGCAGAGCAGATCCAGTCCGTGCTGGGCAGCGATGCGGTGACCAGCATTGCCCGGAAGCTTGGCATCGATCCGGCCCAAGCGGCAGATCAGCTGTCCGGCGTATTGCCGCAATTGGTGGACGGGCTCACGCCTGGCGGCGAGTTGCCAGCCGATGATGCGGGCATTGCCGGTGTGCTCGGCAGTGTGAAAAGCCTGTTCGGCTGAGGTTTTGCAGGATACGGCAGCCACGCCTGCTGCGTGGTTGCCGTTGCCTTGGCATGCCCGTGCTTGTTATGGTTCGGCGCTGATACGATCAGCAGTGAAGAATTCGACGGCATGGCAATGAAACGACTAGGCAGGATGCAATGAGCTGGCGCACCCAGATGCTGCGCGCCGCTTCGGTGGGTCTGGTGGGCACCGCCGTCCAGTACCTGACGCTGGTGGTGGGTGTGCGTTACCTTTATGTTTCCCCACCCGTGGCCTCGGCCGTCGGTTTCCTGCTGGGGTCACTGTTCAATTACACCCTCAATTACCTGTTTACCTTCCAGAGCAGCAAATCGCATCTGCATGCGGCATCACGCTACTACGCGGTGCTGGCAGTGGGCTGGTTGCTCAACTATGCGCTGATGGCGCTGTTTACCAGCCATCTGATCATCCACTACCTGCTGGCACAGGTGATCACTACCGGAATCTGCTTTATCTGGCATTTCACCGGTAGCCGCTTGTGGGCATTCAGGGAAAAACCGCCAGCGGCCTAGCTGGCGTCATGGAGTAGCATGCAAAGGTAGGCTGCATCACATGCCAAGTGCTGGTAGCCAGCGTTTGAATATGGTATCAATGCCTTCGCGGCTTATCCTGTAAGGGACGGGCTGACACTACAAAAATAATCGAGGGTGGAAAGACAGGCCGGGTCCGGGCACGCGCAGCTGCGCACGCGGGCACCGGTATGCGCCATCCTCGCCCCCTGGAAGAGGATGAGGAATGAAGCACCCGCTGCTGTCTATCGTTGTGCCCTGCTACAACGAAGAAGAAGTCATACAGGAAACGATCAAGCGGCTGAACGCATTCTGCACCACGCTGACCGATCTGGATGTCGAGCTCATTTTTGTCGACGATGGCAGCCGTGACCGCACGCGTGCGCTGCTGAAAGAAGAGGTGCAGCGTAACCCGCACATCCGTATCGTGGGCTTTGCGCGCAATTTCGGCCATCAGATTGCGGTATCCGCCGGTATCGATGCCGCGCGTGGCGATGCCGTGGTGCTGATCGATGCCGACCTGCAGGATCCGCCCGAAGTGGTTGGCGAGATGATCGCCAAATGGCGCGAAGGGTATGACGTGGTTTATGGCGTGCGTACCGAGCGGCCGGGTGAATCCGCCTTCAAGCGTGCTACCGCGCTGGCGTTCTATCGCTTGCTCAACAAATTGTCCGACGTGGCCATTCCGCTTGATACCGGCGATTTCCGCCTGATGAGCCGCAACGTGGTCGAGGTGATCCGCGCCATGCCCGAGCGCGATCGTTTCGTGCGCGGCATGGTCAGCTGGGCCGGTTTCAAGCAGACCGCGCTGCCGTACCGCCGTGCCGAGCGCTTTGCCGGCGAAACCAAGTACCCGCTGCGCAAGATGCTCAAGTTTGCAACCGACGGCATCATGTCGTTCTCCAGCAAGCCGTTGCAGATGTCCATCGGCCTGGGCATGGCTGCCGCCGCGCTGTCGCTGGCTGGTATCCTGTATGCATTGTTCTTGCGCGTATTCACCAATGTGTGGGTGGAAGGCTGGACCGCGCTGATGATCGCGGTGCTGTTCATCGGGGGCGTACAGCTGCTGTGCGTGGGCATCCTGGGTGAATATATCGGCCGCATCTACAGCGAAGTGAAACGCCGCCCGCTCTACGTGGTGCAGGAATACATCGGTTATCCGGAAGAGCACGCGCCGCAGTTCAGCCGCAGCCCGGTGGTCGACCGCAAGTAATGCGCGGTATGCCGGCCACTGCTGGCCGGCCCGCCTGAAAAGTCCATCATGAAAAATAAAAAATCCTACGTGCGCCTGATCGTCGGCGCCGCGCTGGCAGTGGTGTTCTGCTGGCTGATCGCCCGCAACCTGGAATGGGGCTCGCTGTACCAGACGCTGGCCGCAGCGCGGTCGGGCTGGATCGGCATGGCATTGCTGGCCTTTGCAGTCGGCTACGCCTGCCGTATCTCGCGCTGGCATGCGATGTTGCGGCACGATGCGCCGCAACTCACGCGCATGGCCTGTGCAGGCCCCTTTCTGGCGAGCTTCGCTGCGAACAACGTGTTGCCGTTCCGCGCTGGCGACGTGATGCGTGCATTCGCCTTCAACCGCCGCCTTGGCACCACCTCGGGCACGGTGCTGGCCACGCTGTTTGTCGAACGGCTGCTCGATCTGCTGATGGTGATCGTGATGCTGGGCGGCGCGCTGCTGGCTTTCCAGCTCAATGCCGCAACGTTTGCGCGCTTTGGCGCCGGGTTCCTGTTTGCTGCTGCGCTGGTCATCCTGACCGTCTTGCTGTTTCCGCAGTCGTTTGCGCCGCTGGTGCGGTGGGGCATCAAATCGATCAGCCGCTTTGCGCCGGCCATAGGCGCCAGATTGCTGCAAGAGGCCGACAAAGGCCTGGGCACATTGGCGCAGCTCGCCCGTGGCACCACCATGCTCAAGTTGTTGGGCTGGTCGCTGGCTGCGTGGTTGGCGGAAGGCGGCTTGTTTTACTGCGCGGCTCTCGCCTTGCCCGCCATCGTGACGCCGGCCCTCGCGTGGCTGGCTTTGCCGGTGGGCACGCTGGCAACGCTGATACCGAGTACGCCGGGCTATGTGGGTACGTTTGATTTCCCGGTCAGACTGGCGATGACTGCGTTGCATACCAATAGCGTCGCGGCTGCGACTGCCTTTGCGCTGCTGGTGCATGCATTGCTGTGGCTACCGCCCACCATCCTGGGCGGGCTCTACCTGATTACGCATCGTGCCCCGAAACTTCACTCCGAATTACAGACGGACCCGCAATCATGACTCAGAACACACTTCCCTCCAGCACCCGTGTGGCCGTGATCGGCGGCGGCTTTTCCGGTCTGTCGGCCGCTTATGAACTGGCCAAGAAGGGCATTGCAGTGACGGTGCTGGAGGCCGAGAACGAACTCGGCGGCCTGGCCGCGGCCTTCGACGTGGGCGACGAAAAACTCGACCGCTTTTACCATCATTGGTTTACCAACGATCTGGCCGTCATGGGCCTGATCGACGAGCTGGGCCTGAACGAGCGCGTGGCCATCAACCCCACCAATACCGGGGTGTACTTCGCCAACAACTTCTTCAAGCTGTCCACGCCGATGGACCTGCTCAAGTTCACCCCGCTGCCTTTCCTTGACCGTATCCGTCTGGGCCTGCTGGCGCTGCGCGCACGCAAGGTCGACAACTGGATGGAGCTGGAAAACAAGACTGCATCCGAATGGCTGACCGAGCTGGGCGGCGAGAAAGTCTACAAGGTAGTGTGGGAGCCGTTGCTCAAGGGCAAGTTCGGCCCGGTGGCCGACCAGATTTCCGCGGTATGGTTCTGGAACAAGCTCAAGCTGCGCGGCGGTTCGCGCGGCAAGGGCGGCGAGGAGCGCCTGGCCTACTACAAGGGCGGTTTCGTCGCACTGGCCGAGTCATTGGCGGCGAAGTTCGAATCGCTGGGCGGCATCATCGTCAAGAACACCCCGGTGCAGCGGTTCGAGCAGGTCGATGGCGTGTGGCACGTGCATACGCCACAAGGCGTGTTGCTGGCAGACAACGTGATTGCCACGCCGGCGTTGCCGCTGATTGCCGACATGGTCAAGGATTGGGCCGAGCCCGATTACGTGGCCCGGCTCAACCGCATCCATTACCTCGCCAACGTATGCCTGGTGCTGGAGTTGAAGGAGAGCCTGTCCAAGACCTACTGGCTCAACGTCAACGACCCGACTTTCCCGTTCGTGGCGGTGATCGAGCACACCAACTTCGAGCACGCCGAAACCTACGGCGGCCGGCATATCGTGTACTTGTCCAAGTACCTGCCGCATACCGAAGCGATGTACGGCATGAGCCCGGACGAGGTACTGGAATTCGCGCTGCCGCATATCCAGAAGATGTTCCCGGCGTTTCAGCGTGACTGGATCATCCGCCACAACGTCTGGAAAGCCCGCTGGTCGCAGCCGGTGGTGGAAAAGCGCTATAGCGAGCTGATTCCGGCAGAAGCCGGCCCCAAGCCGGGCCTGTACCTGTGCTCGATGGCGCAGATCTACCCGGAAGACCGCGGCACCAACTATGCAATCCGCGAGGGGCGCAAGCTGGGGCAGAAGCTGGCGGCAACGCTCGCCTGAGTCTGCGCAAACGCGCAGCCATACAAAAGGCCGACTTTACAGTCGGCCTTTTCCGTTGCGCCACCTGTTGATGCCCGGGTTCAGGGGCAGCCGCGGGAGAAAATCTCGATTTCGTCTGATATGCCATGATCGGGCAGCACCATACTTTCCTGGAGCAGTGCAGCTGCCTGCTGCGCGCTGTTTTTCTGGCTGATGACCACTACCTGCGCTGCATGTGGCAGCAAGCTGCGCAATTGCCCGGCATTGCGGTAATCAAGCAGCCAGGTCTGGCCCGAGCGCATCGCCGCCAGCATTGGCGGGCCGCCAAACCAGCGTATGGTGACGTAGCTGTACACCATGAACTCCGGGTACTCGTGCAGCACGAACAGCGCGTGCGGGCACTGCTGCAGCTTGCTGTCGTAGGCGGCGCGCAGTTGCGCATAGGTATTGGGTTTCTCGTCGATGCCACCTTTCTCGTAGCCGAAGAAATTGTGCACCTGGTATAGCGCGATCAGCAGCAACAGGCAGGCAGCCAGCGGGCGCACCGGCATGCTTTGCCAGCGCCGCAGGTACTGCCAGGCAGCCAGCAGCCCGATCGTGATCAGCGCATACAGCGGGAAGACTGCAAGAAACAGCCGTGCCTGGTTGGGGCTGCCTATGCCGGACATCAGCCCCGGCGCCACGGTAATGCCCAGCCACAGCAACAGCAACAGGTGGCCAGCGCTGCGCTGGCGCCATGCCAGCCAGCCACTGCGCAGCAGGCCGGCGAGGAAAAACGGCACCAGAAACTTGGGGTAGAGCACCTCGCCAGACAGCCAGTAGCTGAAGGCCAGATTGACCGAGAACCAGCTATCGGGCTCATTGAGGCCCAGCAGCAGTTTGCCCAGGATCAGCATGTTATCCAGCACCTTGCTGATCACGAACGTGCGTGCCGCTTCGGCGGAGCCCTGCTCGCGGGCTACGTGCAGCAGGCTTTCGCCGCGAGCCAGAAAATACACGTGCAACGATTGGTGCAGATCACCCAGCTGCACCAGCAACAGTGGCAGCAGCCCGGCCACGAAGGCCAGCGCCTGCTTCTTGCCGATCAGGCGGTAGCAAAGCGGTACGCCCAGCGCCAGCAATACCGCCAGCAGGCGCACCGATGTATGCGCATACGGCAGTAGCGATACCGAAAAACCGGCCAGCGCAGCCAGCCAGCATGGTGCCAGTCGTGGCGCCGGCCACGGGGCTCGCAATTGCTCAAGGCGTGGAAACAGGAACGACACCAGGCTGAGGCAAACCAGCAGCAGTGCGCCACCGAAGCCGATGATCACACCCGAGCGCATCATCACCAGAAACCATGGCGATGTACCCAGCAACACGGCCAGCGTAATGGCAAAAGCCAGGCTGCTGCGCCGGCGCAGTGCAAAGTAGGCAAGGCACAGCGCGATGATGCTGAAAATCGCCTGCGGCCAGCGCAGCGCGCCGAGTGTCATGCCACCCTGGCGCAAGCCCAGCTCGATCAGGCTGCCATACAGCGGCGAAAGGCCGGCATTGTGCTGGTACATATCCTGCCAGCGCCAGCCAGCCCAGCCTTGCAATGGATAGGGCGTGTCATCCAGTACCCGGTTGACCTGCGGCCAGATCGACTGCGGCTGGATATGATCGAACCAGCCCGGGTAGCTGCCCAGTTGCCAGACAAAGACCAGCAGCAGCGCTGCCAGTACGCCCATTTCCAGCCATTGCCGGCGACGGAGCAAGATGAGGGCGGCTGTCATGGCAACCCGTCCTGACGACCGTGACTTGGCCGGGTGCAGGGGGCGGGTGCTGGCTTATGGGCATCAAGCAGCGGCATTATCCTTGCAAGCAAGCGGTGCAGTTCAGGCATGACCCGTCCTTCGCGGGGCTGCAATGCATATCCCCGGCATTTGATTCGAAAGGCCACAGGTGCCAGCTGCGCCGCCCCTGTGGTTGTCGGGTAACCGGCTTGCAACCGTACCCCGGTATTACCGGCAGACTGCTGTTGCGGCATCCGCCTATCCGGCGGCACCGTGCAACGGGTTGATGCCCGCTTGTGTGGTCACGGCGTATCGGCCCGGGCCTCGCCCTGCACATTGGCCAACGCTGCGGAGGCCAGTGCAAAGCGTTGCACGGCGGGAATGGCGCGCCGGTACAGCTTGGCAATGCCGATCGGGATGAACAGCCCGGCTGCCAGATAAAGCACCCAGGTCTTTTCCGGTTGATAACGGAAATACACATCCGAAAGCTGCTCGAACTTCACCAAACCCAGCGCGAACAGCAGCAGGTTCAGCAGCAGGAAGGCAAAGAAATGCCAGATCATGATGGCGAAGGTATTGCGGCCGATCAGCAGCAATAGCGATTTTTCGGTGCAGATCTGCGCCAGGAAATGCGCTGCCGCGTAGATCATCAGGATGATGGCCAGCGTGGACAGGACAGGTACCCACACCAGCTCGTTGCCGATATTGCCCAGCAGGATGCTGTAGCTGAGGTTGCCGAAATGCACATTCAGCACATTCACCAGCACAAACAGGCCGATCAGCGCGGCAGGCTTGAGTAGCAGCGGTTTTAACGCCGCCTCGAACACACGGAACAGGTAACCCAGGCCAAAGAAGAAAAAGCCGAAGCCGCAGCGGATCAGTTGCAGGTGCCAGTCGCCGTAGTTGAGTTTGCCCATCTCCAGCAACTGGTAAAACAGCGCCGCGGCAACGAGCATCACCACCAGGTTGCGGCCGAGCTGCTTGCCGAATGCGATCGCCGCCACCACGTTGACCAGATATAGCGTCATCAGGAACCAGGCCGACAGATACAGGTTGAACTGATCTGCCCGCTCGAACACGCCCCAGACCAGGCTGTTCATGTCCATCTCGGCCCCCAGGTTCAGGCCGGCTTTGCGCAGCAATTGCGTGAGCACGCCAAACAGCAGCAGCAAGGCAAGGTAGGGCAGCAACTGTGTGCGGGATTTTCTGGCAATGAAGCGGGCTTTTTCAGCCAGCGCGACTGGTGGCTTGAAGAAATAACCTGAAATGAAAAAGAACAGCCCCATGTGGAACGCATAGGCCGGATAGAACAGGAAGGCAGGTTGATGGCTATGCCCCATCAACACGAAAATGATGCCGATCGCCAGCATCAGGTCGAATTGCGTGTTTCTCATCATCGTCTCCTCGAACGGTCAGCTTTTATTTGGCTGACTCGGCGGGTGTCGATGGCTTTCGGTGGACTTATTGGCTAACACCCTCGCAGGCAGGATAGCAAAATGTATCAAGCCTGATACATGCGGATGGCATGGATACACCAATGGTGTGGTTTAAATGCAAAAAGTTATTATTAATCAATATCATACGAATGATTCCTCACTGTGGAGACTTCACGGATGACATGAAAAAAACCGGCGCCGGGCCGGTTTTTTCTTTGCAACACCGGCAGCGCCGGCCTTACTGCACCCGGTAAATCCGCGTGTTGTCCTTGGGGCTGCTGAATACCAGCGGAAAGGTCTGGCCGATGAGGATTTCATTGGTCGGATATTCGCGTGAATTGCGGTTGGCATCGTCCACCACGATGTAGTTGATATGCTCGCCGCGGGCAATCAACTGCAGCTCCTCGCGGCTGGTGGTGCTGTACATCTGCTTTTGCCAGCGGCCGCGTGTTTCGGTGTCGTAGCCGGCAGACCACGCGTAATACGGCCAGCCGTTATAGATCGGCCGCCCGGCAAACTGGGCCGAATGCAACACCGAGAAATCGGTAAGGAATACATCGCGCGGCTTGGTGTTCTGTTTGATCCAGTTCACTACCGGGTCGTCCATCGGCAGCACCACATTGCCCTGGTTCATGTTGTACAGCGTCTTGAGGTCGACGAAGCCGGTGATGGTCAGCAGCACCGTCAGCAAGACGGCCAGCGCCTTGAGCGCGCCATCCCGGCTGAAAAAGAAGCGTGCCAGCAGGGCGGCGATGAACACATTGCCCAGCATCACCGCAATCATGATGAACTTGTGGTTGGCGTTGATATCGGTGGTCAGCGATACCGTGCTGGCAAAGATGAACGGGGCCATGAACGCCAGCGCCAGCCAGCGCGTACCGCGCGGTGCCCCGCAAACGGCGATCAGCAGCAGCGGGATGAATACGCCCAGCAGCTCCAGATTGAATGCGGTTACGCCGGGCCAGGTCTTGAACTCGGCCAGGAAGCCGAAGTACAGGGTCGGGTTGACTGCGGATGCACCGCCCCCGATGAACAGCTTGGACTGCAAGACCGACAACACGACAGCAATCACCGCGATCAGCAGGAATTCCAGCCGGCGGTTGCAGGCCAGTGCCAGCACGAACAGCACGATCAGCGTGGTGATCACCACTGCGCCGTTCCAGAAACCGATGGCGCCCAGCAGCACGCCCAGCGTGACTGCGCGGCGCCAGTCGCCCACCAGCCAGCCATCGAGCGTGGCAAAGCTGGCCTTCAGCCGGCCACCGAAGCCCTGCGCGGCAGCGCGCGCCGCGATGTTCTGCTGCAGCAAGGGCAGCAAGGCCAGCAGCAACAGCACCATCACCGAAATCGAGAACGCAAAATGGCGCTGGTTGGCGTAGACGTTCTGCGCCCACAGCCCCCAGCTTTCGTTCTGGGTTTTGCCGATATGCAGCGATACGTTCCACAGCGATGTCCACAGATCTCCGTTGAGGTGATCCTTGGCAAAGCTGAAGAATGCGAACGAGCTGCGGAAAATGAACAGCACGCCGGTCAGCACACCGGCCAGGCGCGAGCCCACCACGGCCACCGCCAGTACGTACAGCAGCATGAACAGGCTGACCAGCGACAGGATGCTGGGGATGTTGAACGCCCAGTCGATACGGAAACCCAGTGCTTCAAGCGTGGCGGTCAGGAACTGGAACAGGAAGTGATAGCGGATGGTGCCATCCGGGTAATGCGGGTATTGCGGCGGAAAATTCTCGCCAAACGAGAACGAGCGGATCATCGCCAGGTGCGGGCCGAAATCGCTCCACACGGTGCTGCCCACGAACAGCGCGCCATCTTTCACCATCAGCGTGTGCCAGGCAATGAAGCTGGAAATCAGCAGCGCGCCGAGCACATACGCGCCTTCCAGGCTCCATAGCGCCCGTAGCGCGCTGCGGCCTTTCTGCCGCCACGCCAGCCAGCCGGTGCGTTCCGCCCAGATCAGCCCACCGGCGATCACCGCGAACAGCACCAGCGAGAGATAGGCACCGGTTTTCATGCTGCGAGCGAAGTCGCAGGCAAAGAAGGTGGTCCAGTTCACCACCAGCGCACCCAGCAGCCACGCAGCCGGCAGGCGGATCATCCACTGCGGCAGGCGGATGGCAGTGCCGAATACGCTGTGCCGTTGCGGCACATCGAGCAACCAGGGGAAGGCGGCGCGCAGCAGGCGGTCGCCCAGGACGAAAACAATCAGCAGGTACAGCACGGCCGGCATGGCGCTCTCCGGTCAGGGATTCTTGGTATCGGGGTTGGAAAGGGCTTCTTCGCTGACGATGTAGCGCGGGCGGCCCTTCACTTCGTCATAAATGCGCGCAAGATAGGTGCCGATGATGCCCAGGCTGAACATCAGCGCGCTGCCGATGATCAGCTGCAGCAGGATCACCGTGGTAAAACCGCTGAATGCATGGCCGGAAAACTTCATGTACAGCGTCTGGATGGCAATACCCAGCGACACCACGAAGAACACCCCGCCCAGCAAGGTGACGATCTGCAGCGGCAGTGCCGAGAACGCGGTGATGGCCGAGATGAACAGCTTGCCCAGCTTCCACGGCGACCACTTGGTGACGCCCTCGGTACGCGGTGCCACCTCGAATGGCAGGCGGAAGCGCTTGAAGCCCACCCAAGCCGACATGCCGCGGAAAAAGGTATCGCGCTCGGTCAGCTCCTGCCAGGCATCGACCGCGCGCCGGTCCATCAGCTTGAAATCCGATGCACCACGCAGATCGAAGCCGGACAGCTTGTGGAACAGCTTGTAGAACGCATGCGCACCCAGCTTGTAGGTGCCGCTTTCGCGCCCGCGCGATGCCTTCACACCCTCGACCACATCCCAGCCTTCACGCCATAGCCTGACCATTTCCGGAATGCAGGTTGGCGGGTGCTGCAGGTCGGCATCCATCACCACCACGGCATCGCCGCGCGTGGCTTCCAGCCCCGCGCATAGCGCGGCTTCCTTGCCGAAATTGCGCGACAGCCGCAAGGCACGGATGGCCGGCAGGTCTTGCGACAGCCGCTGCAACGCTTCCCAGCTGTTGTCGCGCGAGCCATCGTCCACCAGCACGAATTCATGCTCGATGCCGTGTTCACCCAGCAGTGCGTGCACGGTGCGCACGCTGGCCTCGATATGCGGGCCTTCGTGGTACACGGGCATTACGATGGAAATGAGTCTGCCCATGGCATCACCTGTAAATCACGCGCTTGTAGATCACAAAATTCCAGCCCACCACCATGACCATCACGATGGGCTTGGCGTATAGCGGATCAAGCCCCAGCCCGTGCGACAGCGCGTACAGCACCGCGTTACTGGCCAGCAGGTTGAAACCGAGCAGGATGGTGTAGCCGGTGAGCTGGCGGCGGATGCCGCCGCGCGACTGGAACGTCCAGCTGCGGTTCAGCCAGAAATTGAAGCCGAACACCAGCAGGTAGACCACGGTATTGGCCACCAGATAGCGCCAGCCCAGGCCTTTGAGCGTCAGCGCAAACAGCCCGTATTCCATGGCTGCCGACAGCCCGCCGGTAATCACGTAGCGGGCAAACTGGCCGATTGCCGGGCGCGCCATGGTGGTCACCGGCGGCGTACCCAGAAGCCCACCGGCGGCTGGCCGGCCTGGCTGAAGTTCAGCCACGCATAGCTGCTGCCGATTTCCTGTTGCCACTTGCTCCAGGCGGCAGTATTGGCGGTGTCCTTGGCATTCCACACGATGTAGCGCACGTCATGCGCCAGCAGCCAGGTACGGGCGTCCGGCAGCGTGCCGGCGTAGAAGGAGCGGATGCCATCGCGCACGATCCACGCCTCCGGCACGTTGCCATGCCAGGTCATCAGGTGCGACGGCCAGCCCAGCAGCGAGGGTTTCACCGCGAAGATCGCGTACACGGTGCCGTCGTTGAACGCGTCGGTATACAGGTTTTCCATCACCACGCCGTCCGGCGCGGTGTTCAGGTAACGGAACATGTCGCGCGCGGTGTCGTCGTTGGTATAGGTTGCGTGAGCGTACAGCTTGCCCTTGTCCCGCGAACCTTCGCCCTGAAACGCCGAGTAGTAGATGTAATTGCCCACATCGACGATGTAATAGCAGGTGATCGCCAGCGAAATACCCACCACCCAGCGTATTGCGCGCGATGGAGAGCCCAGCAGGATGCCGCCCAGCGAGATCAGCGCGCCGGTCCAGATCCAGCCCCACCACTTCATCGTAGTGTTGGTGCGCTCGTATTTGCCGCCGGAGGGATCATCCACAAAGATGAATTCGGAAACGAACAGCATCGCACCAAAAGCGAGTGCAAAGTAGGTGGCCAGCCGGCGCGTTTCGCTGCGGACCATGCCGATACCGATCATCAGCAGCATTGGCCAGTGTTGCGCCAGGAATTGCCGCCACGGCGTATGGTCATCCCACGGGACGATCTTGAACGGCGTGGCCAGCGATTTGGCAGCAAAACCGGCCAGGAACGGGTATAGCAGGATGAAAGACACCAGCCCGCCGGCAATCAGCGCCGGCCAGTCGGTATCAGTAACCGATGGCTCGGTTCTTTTCTTGTCGCGCGTGCGCCAGATCGCCCAGCCCGCCACCAGCAGCGCCTGCAGCGGGAAGATCCAGGTATTGGTGGCGATGGTGACGGGCACGCTGAACGCCAGTAGTGCGGTATTGGCACGGCGGTTGCCCACGCCTTTTTCCAGCATGCCGATCAGCGCCAATGCCAGCGCCAGCAGGAAGAACCCCCCCAGCGGCGGGTGGTAGTCACCCAGGAAGTACTGGTAGCCGAAGCCTTCCATCGGCAGCTCGCGCCGCTCGAAGCCCGGCGAGATCGGCTGGCTGAGGAAGAGCTTGCGGCCGATCTCGGTATTGGTCTGGTCGTGGTCGTACAGGCCGATGAAGCGCGCGCTGCCCCACATGCGGTTGTTGGATTCGCCCCAGGCGCCGGCATCCGCGCTGCGCACCAGGTGCACGAACGGGGTGGCACCGGTGCCGCCGATGATCAGCGTGGCCACCAGCAATACTTTCCAGCCGGTATGGCGGATGAAACGGCCGCCGAAATCCCAGGTCAGCGCCACTGTCATGCCCATCAGCAGCGGCATGGCAAAGTTGTACGACAGGCCCGGCGACAGATTGAAAATCCTCCCCATCAGCGCTGCGCCATAGTGCTGGAACGCGTAGTAGTAATCGAATACCCGTTGCGGAAACCAGTGATCCGGCGGCGGCAGCGTGGCGCCCGGCAGGTAGTTGGTGATGAAGAACAGGTCGGTAATGCGCTCGGATGTCGGGTAGATGGAGGGGAAAATCCATTTCCACACCAGCCCGTAGGCCACGAACACCCAGAACACCAGTTCGGCGCGGATGAAGCGATCTGCTTTCAGCCTGTCACGGTTCCACCACAGCACCGCCAGCGAGCCCGCGGTGCTGATCGGCCACAGCCAGCCCAGCTTGCCCAGGCCCTGGAAGTGCTCGATGAAGAAGCACGCCAGCGTGAACGCCAGGATGCCGCCGGCACGCGCCACGTGGAATGATTGCACCCAGCGCGACAGCAACGCCGATACCGCTGCAAAGTGCAGCAGGATCAGCGCCAGCGTGAAAAAGTAGTAAATGGCAGACATGGTTGATCTCGAACCGGAATGGGCTAGGGCGGGTTAATAGTAAAGGCGCTTGAACACACCGTACTGGTCGGGCGCGGTGCCCCACAACGGGATCCACACGTAATCGGGCGCCAACTGCTGCTGCAGCGTGGCCAGCGTTTGCGGGCCGCGGGCGGTATCGAATTTGCTCCACACCACGTAGCGCACGTTCTGCGTTTTCAGCCAGTCGCGCGCGGTGGGCAGCTCGCCCTGGTAGAGCGCACGTATGGCCTCGGCGCGTTGCGCCATGTACGCCGGGTTGGCGCGCCACAGGTTGATATGATCCACCCAGCCCATTGCCGATGGCTGGCCCGAATGCAGCGCAAACGCGCTGGCGTTGCTGTACGAGCCGCGCTCGAAGCTTTCCAGTACGTTGCCGCGCGGCGCGGTGCGCAGCCAGTTGAGGATGGTGCGGTTGGTTTCATCCGCGCGCAGCCAGCCATCGCCCTGCAGGCGGCCAGCACTTTGCAGCCCGCCCTTGATCGATGCCTTCCAGTGCAACGCCTGCGGGATCAGGTACAGCGATACCAGCAGTACCGGCACCAGCGCCAGCACGCGCGCCCATTTCTGCTGGCTGGACACCACCAGCGCGGTCAGCCACAGCAGTGCCACCGGGTACAGCCACGACCACCACTTGAGTACAGTATTGAAACGCTGGTAACGGCCCCCCATCGGATCGTCGATGACGATGAATTCGGTGATCAGCCACACCATGGTCACGAAAATGCCGGACCAGAAAACCAGCCGTTGCCGCGGCCCATGCAGAATGGCCAGTACCACCAGCCACAGCACCGGCCACCAGATGGCCAAGCCTTGCCGCCATGGTGTGTGATCGAGCCTGTCGGTCAGTGCAATCGGCGTGGCCAGTGCGTTGGGAACGAATTCGGTCAGGTAGGGATAGATCAGCACCATCACCGTCAGCGCGCCGGCCACCAGCCAGCGCCAGTGCATCACCTGCTTGCCCGTCCAGCGGTACAGCAGCCAGCACACCACCAGGAAGCCCTGCACCGGCAGTGCCCAGATATTGAGCGCCAGCGGCAAGGCCAGCGTACTGCCGATGGCAAACAGCAGTGGCCGCGGGTCTTCGCCTTCCTCGGGTTTTTCCAGTCGCGCAAACAGCCCCAGCGTGAAGAACACCAGGATGAAGCTCGCCAGCGGCGGGTGCAGGTCACCCAGGTACAGATAATAAGATAGCGTTTCCAGCGGCAGATCGCGCGGCTCGAACCCCGGCACCGGCGCGGTTTCCATCGTCATCTTGGGGAACAGCTTCTGGCCGAAGACGGTGGTGATGTCCTGGTCGAACATGCCGGCAAAGCGCGTATTGCCCCACATCTGCGCGATGGTGTTGTCCGGGTTGTACAGCATGGGCAGCAGCGGCGACACACCGGTGCCGCCCACGATCACACCCACCACGATGGCCGTCTTTACCCAGGTGCTGGTGACGAAACGGCTGACCACGCTCCAGGCCAGGCTGCCCAGCAGCGCAAACACCACCACGTCGCCCAGGTTCATCGCCATGCCCGGGCCTACGCCCAGCCAGCGGCCCAGCAGCGCGGTGCAGTAATGCAGGTAGCTGTAGTAGAAGTTGAACTTGTAGCCCGGCAGCCACTGATCGGGCGGGGGCAGGCTGTCGCCATTGATGTAGTTGGCAACGAAGTACAGGTCGGCCAGGTGCTCGGTGCCGCCATCGATATTGGGGAACGCAAAGCGCCACGCCAGTGCCCAGAAGAACGGCACGATGAAGGGCAGCTCGCTGCGCCAGAACGCGGTACTCACCAGCTTGCCGCGCAGCAGCGCCACGGCGGCAATGCTGGTCAGCGGCCACAGCCACGCCAGCTTGCCCAGACCGAACAGGTGCTCGACGAAGAACAGCGGTGTACAGACCGCCAGGATGCCAGCTGCACGTGCGAGATGACGGTCGCCAAACCAGCGCGCAAACAGCTGTGCCAGCGCGGCAGAATTGACGAACAGGATCGCTACCGTCAGCGCGAGGTAGATTGCGTTCACTTCCACTCCTCCAGCGGAACAGCCGACGCGGCATGCAGTGCCGGTTCTGGCGTTCCCGATTCCCAAGCTGCGGCGTGATGCCGCGCCCGATGTGATCGTACCGGTTTGCTCAGATGAGCGGCCGGTTTTTTGTTGTAAGGGCCGAGCTTACTACAACATTCGCCCAGGGTCATGCCGCCAATGGTCGGTTGGGCCGCTTTGCAACTTGCCCATGTGAGCCAGTTCGCGTTTCAATCGCGCCCATGTTGCATTCCACCCCCCTCTCGTGCCGCCCGCGCTGCGGCGCCTGCTGCATTGCGCCATCCATCTCCAGCCCGATCCCGGGCATGGAGGGCGGCAAGCCCGCGGGCGTGCCATGTATCCAGCTCGATGAAAATTTGCAGTGTAAAATCTTCGGTCATCCAGATCGGCCAGCCGTTTGCGCGGGATTGCAACCGTCGTTTGAGATGTGCGGCGAGAATAAAGGACAGGCGATGTTTTATTTAACACAACTTGAAATTGCCACCGATCCTAGGGGCTCAGTCAGCAATGGATCATTGAAGTGATAATGGCTCAGATCGTCCAAAAGAAGCCGTATAATGCCGTGATTACAAAATTTAAATTTTGGCGGGAAGGTGCATTAGATGGGAACTTCCGTAGAACTCTGCGTTGGTAACATATCATTATCTTACTCTAAGAACTTCATGGGGATGGATTACGGGTTCTTATTTCAGCAGGGTGATATCTTCCGCCGCAAGACGGACTCAATAAATTACAGTTATTACGAAGAACATCCTGAAGAGAACGGAGAGCTTGATGAAGCTGAGGAACTCTTTGCAAGAACTCTTTCTCGCATATTGCCTCGTCTTGAAATACTAGGCTTCACTCTTGAAGCAGCACGCGCTGAATATCAAGCGGTGGTCGCGGAAGCAGTCGATATAGATTGCTTTGGCGAGCCAGAAGAGCAGAAAAACGAGTATCTTACGTTTGAAGAATTTTGCAATTTAGCTTGCCGCTATCCGCTAATCGATCTGAAAAGCGGTTACGTTAAGTATGAAACGCCAGACAGAAACACGCTTTCACAAGGGCGGTTTGCCGCTGAGATCAACGTATTTGAGCGAATTCCCAGAACTGACAATTTTGATTCTTATTGGTCAGAAACTAGCTTCCTTTCTGCGAGAGTTTGCATTCTGAGTGCTGAGTCGATGCTTCAGATCTTTGCTCTGAACGCGGCCAATGCTGAAGTTGAGGTCACGTGGGCGTTTGGCCCCATTGTCTATGCCGGTTGGGTTCAACGTGAGGCATTTCAGCCCGGGGTGCGCCAAAAACAAAAAATTTTGATCGCAACCGAGGGAGCATCTGACGCACGCATCATGCGGCGATCACTAAATATTCTCCGCCCAGATGTCGCAGATTTTTTCAATTTCGTGGATGTCGATGAACGCCATCATTTCTGGGGAACTGGTAATCTCGTCAAATTTGCAGAGGGGCTTTTGCGAATTGACGTTCTCAATCAGGTCTTGTTCGTTTTCGACAACGATGCGGAGGGTGTTGACGCTTTTCGCAAGCTAGAAAAACTGAAACTACCTGCGAATATGCGAGCGATGCTCTTACCCGATCTTGAGGAATTTAGGGCATTCTCCACCCTCGGTCCGGAAGGCGTTAGCGTATCTGACATCAATGGACGAGCCGCAGCAATTGAATGCTATCTCGACCTCGACCTTGGTGTGGAAAAAAATCCAGCCCCTCAGATTACATGGAGTAACTTCAAGAAAGACATCGACGCATGGCATGGGGCGTTGGATTTCAAAGAGGCCTATTCAAAGCATTTCTACAATCAGCATGACGATCAATTGCGAAATGGTAGCTACAATGTTTCTAAGATATTGAAATTACTTGATGCACTGGTAAAACAGGCTGGATTGGTAACTCCAGTGATTTGAGGGGCAACGCTTGCTTCTCTTGCTGATGCGTCCCAAGTTGTTGTCTAACAAGGTGTTCTTGCCGACGAGCCAAGGCGCGCATGGCTGCACTTGGTCGTACCTAAATGTCTGTCTCTTCAAACCAGCTATTTCCGCCTTGGGTCGCTTGCTCCCTGTCAGTTGTTTGTTATCGGTTACTTAAGACCTAAACTATGCAAATAATGCACACGTCGAAATTTTGATACTGAGCATTAAGCGTAGGAAAGTACATGACAGGTCCGCTAGGGCTGCAGTTAATTTTTTCTGCGATACGTTCTAAAAACGTCCAAACAATGATTGAAAAAAAACAAACACGACTCTAGTTATGTATGAACATAATTACCCAACGGCAAGCTCGCTGGCGTGCCGTGTATCCAGCTCGATGATGAATTGCGCTGCAAGCTGTTCGGTGATCCGCGCCGGCCTGCGGTATGTGGCGGGCTGCAGCCCGAGCGGGAGATGTGCGGGGAGAGTGCGGTGGCGGCGATGACTTGGCTCACGAGGCTGGAGGCGGCAACCAGCCCCTGTTGATCCAAGTCCGCCAGATGCCGGCGGCAGCGGCGCCTGTGACCAGTATCTGCCTCAGCGGTCGAAAATGACCAACACCCCATTGCTGCTTGCTGCCACAGCATGTGCAACGCCCACCGGCACGATGAACAATTCGCCGGCGCGCACGGTGATCGCATCGCTGCCCACGGTCAGGTTCAGCTGGCCTTCGATCACCAGCAGTGCTTCGGCGTAGTCGTGTGTTTCTTCAGGGTAGGGGCTGCCATCCATGCGCAGCACCTTGAGATTGGCGTCGCCTGTACTTGCCAGCACTTTGGATCGCCATGGAGTTGACGTATCCACGCGTGCCTGAAGATTGATGGGGTTCATTGTTGCTGTGCCAGATTCTGTTGCGGCGGGCAGATGATGCTTGGGCGGGTCATCGCCCACCCCGCTCCGTTTTGATGAAGCCACCCGTTGCGTGCTTCGGTCGCCCGTAGCGCATGGCCTCACAGCCTGAACCGCGTCACCGACGCGCGCAATTCGCCCGCCAGTCGCTCCAGTGCGCGTACATCATCGTTGGCGGCGCGGACGGATTCGGCTGAATCCTCCACCATGCGCGCAATGCGCTCCACATTGCTGGCCACATTGGCGCTGGCCTGGCTTTGTTCGGAGGTGGAATGCGCAACGTCGCGGATTTTCGCCAGCGTATCGAGCGTGCCGGCATTGATTTCGTGCAGCGCTGCCGCTGCCTGGCCGGCCTTGGCCACGCCTTGCGCCACCTGTGGGGTGATGGCGTTCATGCTGCCCACTACCGAGCCGGTATCCTGCTGGATGCCCTGGATCATGCCGGCGATCTGCCCGGTGGCCTGGCCGGTGCGCTCGGCCAGCTTGCGCACTTCATCGGCGACCACCGCAAAGCCGCGGCCCTGCTCGCCGGCGCGTGCGGCCTCGATGGCGGCGTTCAATGCCAGCAGATTGGTCTGGTCGGCAATGTCCTTGATCACGCCGACGATGCCGCTGATTTCGTTGGAGCGCTCCACCAGCCCGGCGATCAGCTGCGATGCTTCGGTGACATCGCCGGCAATGCGCTGGATTTCGCTGGATGCCTGCGTGACGAGATCGGCCCCTTCGTTGGCAAGCTCGGTCGAGCGCACCGAGTTCTGTTCGCTTTCGCGTGCGCTGTCCGAGATCTGCGTCACGCTGACCGACATCTGCTCGATGGCGGCAGCGGTGGCCGCCGTGGCATCGGATGACTGGCGCGATGCGGTATTGATCTGTTCCATCTGCCGGCTGAGGCTTTGCGCGGATTCACCCAACTGGCCGGCACCCTGCTGGATGCCCTGGATCATTTGCCGCAGATTGGCCTGCATGCTGGCCATGGCGCCCAGCAGGCTGCCGCTGGCGGCGTTGCCGGCAATCTGCCGGCCGAGATCGCCACTGGCGATGGCCGTGGCCACTTCGGCTGCATAGGCGGGCTCGCCGCCCAGCTGCCGGTAGATGCTGCGCGACATCAGTACCGCCAGCGTCACCACCGCCGCCACGATGGCAATGCCCACCAGCAGGAAGGTCAGCGCCGAGCGCCAGAAGGCCTTGTCCACGTCATCGAGGAATACGCCGAAGCCGACGATCCAGTCCCAGCCCTGGATGCGGATCAGCCCGTTGAGCTTGGGTACTTCCTCGTTGCCGCCGGGGCGTTTGGTGGTCAGTTCCACATAGCCGAAATCGCTGCCGGTCAGCGCGTCCAGATAAGCCTGCATGCTGGTACGCCCGTCCGGCAGTTTGCTGCCCGGGTCTTTCTTGCCCTGCTTGCGCGGGTCCGGGTGCACCAGCACCGTGCTATCCGGCAGGCGCACGAACAGGTAATCATCGCCCACGCGCAAGGCGCTGACCGCGGCGCGGGCTTGCGCCTGCGCTTCTTCCTTGCCGAGTTTGCCGGCGGCTTGCTGCGCCTTGAAGTGGTTGATCTGGTTGGCGGCCATGTCCAGCACCAGTTTGATCTCGGTGCGGCGCTCGCTCAGCATGGTGCTGCGTATGGTGGTCAGCGCCAGCGTGGCGACGATGACAAGGCCGATCACCGTGCAGCCGATCAGCAATGTCAGGCGGGTGGAAAGTTTCACGGGGTATTCCTGTTTTAAACATCAGTAATTGCTGATGGATTTTGCCCGTTATCGCACCGTCATGGCGCACTATCTGTGTATGTGTTTTCAGCAATGCCCGCCAGCGCCATCATGCATTACCGCCATTCGTCCGCCGGAACGCATGATGGCGCGCTGCGTTGACATGTTTGCCACTGCTTTGGTTGAAATAGGAACTGTTATCATTTAATGTTCGCGGCATTGTTCAAACATTCCTCATAGGAACCGCAATGCATCGCTCCCGCAAGATCGTTCGCCCGCTGATTGCTGCCGTATTCGGCGCACTGCTGGTCATGCAGCCTGCCCATGCCGACGTCACCCAGAACGCGGTGCTCGAGCAATACGCGAACGTGGTTTCCGCCAGCTATGGCGATGCACTGGCCGGCGCGAAAGAGCTGCAGGTGGCGATCAATGCATTCGTGGCAGCACCCAGCGCCGATGGCCTGGCCAATGCCCGCAAGGCATGGCTGGCAGCGCGCGAATCCTATGGCCAGACCGAGGCGTTCCGCTTCTACGGCGGCCCCATCGACGATGACAAGGGCCCGGAAGGCCGCATCAATGCATGGCCGCTGGATGAAGCCTATATCGACGCCATCAAGGGCAAGCCCAAGGCTGGCATCATCAACAATCCCAAGGTGGCGATCAACGCCAAGCAGTTGTCCAAGCTGAACGAGCGCGGCGGCGAAGAAAACATCGCCACCGGCTGGCACGCGATCGAGTTCCTGCTGTGGGGCCAGGATTTCAGCGAAACCGGCCCGGGCGATCGCCCGTACACTGATTACACCACCGCACCGAACGCAGATCGCCGCAAGCTCTACCTGCAGACCGTGGCGCAATTGCTGGTGGATGATCTCGATTCCGTTGCCAAGCAGTGGACTGCCGGCGACAAGAACTTCCGCAGCCGCTTCGTGGCCGGTGGCGACAACAGCATCAAGAAGATCCTGACCGGTATCGGCACGCTCAGCCGTGGCGAACTGGCCGGCGAGCGCATCGAAGTCGCGCTGGATACGCAGAATCAGGAAGATGAACACTCGTGCTTCTCCGACAATACGCACCGCGATATCGTCACCAACGCCAAGGGCATCCAGAACGTGTGGGAAGGCCGCTATGTGGCGCGTGATGGCAAGGTGGTCGAGGGGGCCAGCCTCAAGCAGCTGGTGGCGCAAAAGGATGCCAAGGTGGCCGATGCCGTCAGCGCCGATGTGGCTGAAAGCGTGAAGCTGGCCGAAGCGATCCAGGCGCCGTTTGACCGCGAAATCGTCGGCAAGAAAGATGCTGCCGGCCGCAAGCGCGTGCAGGCAGTGGTGGAAAGCCTGAAGAAGCAGGCCAAGAGCCTGGTTGAAGCGGCCAAGGCCCTTGGTATCAAGCGCCTGAATACCAGCGTTTAAGTTACGCTAGCCGGCCGGGGCCTGTTGGCCCATGCCCGGATTGCCCCGCTCCGTCTTGCCGACGGGGTGGGGCTTTGCCATTTAGAGTTATTGGAAATGAAAGCGAAATCTTCCCTGTTGTTAGGCGCGCTGCTGGTAACCGGCTCGCTGTATGCCGCGTACGAAGCCGGCGTGCTGTCCCCCTTCGATCCGGATGAAGCCTTGCCCGGCGGCGTGGTGGCCACCATTGATGAAAACGGCAAGAACTCGTTTTCGCTGCCGGCACCGGGCCTGACCGAACAGCAGAAAACCGATTTCGTGGTCGGCAATTCCTTCTTCAAGAAAGCGTGGGTGGAGGCGCCATCGTCCACCGCCGCGCGTGACGGGCTGGGCCCGCATTTCATCGCCCGCTCATGCGGTGCCTGCCACACCGAAGACGGCCGTGGCGCGCCGCCGGATTTCGAAAACGGCGTGCAGTCCGAGCAGCCGATGGCGCTGCTGATCCGCCTGTCGGTGCCCGGCGTGGATGCGCATGGCGGCCCCAAGGCCGAGCCCACCTACGGCGGCCAGTTCAACAACGACGCCATACCCGGTGTGAAGCCGGAAGGCCAGGTTGCAATCAGCTACGAGGAAATCGCCGGCCAGTACGCCGATGGTGAGCGCTACACGCTGCGCAAACCCACCTACAAGCTGACCGACCTCGGCTACGGCGCCATGCGCAGCGATGTCATGCTGTCACCACGCATCGCACCGCAAATGATCGGCCTGGGGCTGATCGAGGCGATCAAGGCCGAAGACATCCTCGCCAATGCCACACGCCAGGCCGCGCAGAACCGGGGCATCAAGGGCGAACCCAACTGGGTGTGGGATGCGTACGCGAAGAAAACCGTGCTGGGCCGTTACGGCTGGAAGGGTAATGTCGGCAGCGTGGCCCACCAGGCAGCCGGCGCCTTCGTGGGTGATATCGGCATCACCTCCAGCCGCTTCCCGAACCAGGAATGCACGGCTGCGCAAAAGGATTGCAAGCGCGCACCATCCGGCGGCAAGCCGGAGATCATCGACAAGACGCTCGACAAGGTCATCCTGTACAGCCAGACCCTGGCCGTGCCCGGCCGGCGCGATGCGCAAGATCCGGCGGTGCTGCGCGGCAAGCAGGTATTTGCGGACGCCAATTGCGTCAGCTGCCATACGCCCAGCTATACCACCGGTAAGCACCCGACCATTCCGCAGTTCTCCAATCAGAAAATCTGGCCATATACCGACATGCTGCTGCACGACATGGGCGCGGGCCTGGCAGATGGCCGGCCCGATTACAAGGCCAGCGGTTCGCAATGGAAAACACCGCCCCTATGGGGGCTGGGCCTTGTGCCCACTGTCAATGGCCATACCACCTATCTGCACGATGGCCGCGCGCGCAACCTGATGGAAGCGGTGCTGTGGCACGGCGGCGAGGGCGAGGCGGCCAGGCAATACGTACTGAAACTGGACAGGCAGGACCGGGAGAATCTGCATCTCTTCCTGCAATCGCTTTGAAATGAATCCCGAGGAGACGCGCATGCGCGCTGTAATCGCAGTTGTCCTGCTGGCGGTGGCCGGCGTGAGCCAGGCCGAAGCGCTGGTGCCCGATACGGCGTTTGCCGTGCGCTGGCTGGATGAGGGCTACCTGGCCCGGCACAACGCCTTGCAGGCCGCTGCCGACCAGTTCAGTTCGGCTAGCGCCGCGTTCTGCAGCAAGCCCGCTGCCGCCACGCTGGCCGATGCACGCAATGCCTACGGCAAGGCCTTGCTGGCCTGGCGCAGCATGGATGGCGCTACCGCTGGCCCCAATGTGCTGGAACGCACCGGCCGCAAGATCGATTTCCGCCCCACGCGCGTGGCGGACATCGAATCGGCCATCAGTGACGGCAAGGGCGTGGACGCGCTCAATGTGGCCACGCGTGGCCTGCCGGCTGCCGAATACCTGTTATGGGGCGATCGCCAGCCGACGGCACAGCTGAACAAGCTGAAAAAACCGGCACGCTGCGCGTACCTGACCGGCAGCGCCGCGCAGATCGTCACCGATGTGCATGCGCTGGACGAAGGCTGGGCTACCTACCGCAAGGAGCTGGCGGGCGAAGAAGCCTTCTTCCGCAACAACCTGTTTCCGGAAACCGTCGGCCTGATGCTGGCCGGGCTGGAAGGCACGCTGCGCCGCTTGCCGCGCGTGGACGATGCCAAGATCGAAGCCTATGCCGACTGGCGCAGCGACGTGGGCAAGGCGGCGGTATCGGCGCAGCTGGAAGGCTTTGCCGTTGCGTATTTCGGTGCGGGCAAGGACAAGGCCAGCCTGGCAGGCTTCCTTGTCGATCATGACAAGGCGGCAGTCAATACCCGGGTGCTGGCCGCGCTGGACAATGCCCGCGCATTGCTGAAGAAAATGCCGCAGAAGATCGATGCGCCGGCTGGCGCTGCCACGCGCAAGGCCTTCATCAAGGCGGTGGCGGATATCAAACATGTGGTGGAAGGTGACGTGGCCGAAGCACTGGATATCACGCTGGGTTTCAACGATTCGGACGGTGACTGAGCGTTGAACCGCCGTCACTTCCTGGCCGCGCTGGGTGCGCTGGCATTGCCGTTGCCGGCCATTGCCGGCATGCCGCAGCGCACCTTGCTGGCGGCGGCGGCAGACCGCAGCGGGCCGTTTTTCGAATCGGTTGGCGGTGTGCCGCTGCGCCTGCCCACGCGCGGCCACGGCATGTTGCCCATTCCCGGCAGTACCGAGCTGATCCTGGTGGCGCGCCGGGCGGGCTTCTGGCTGGCGCGCATCGACTGGAAAAGTGGCCAACTGATCAAGCAGATCGCCGCCGCGCCAGACCGGCATTTTTTTGGCCACGCGATACTCAGCCCGGATGGCGCCACGCTGTACACCACGGAAAACGACATTGCCACCGGCCATGGGCTGGTCGGCATCTACGATGCCGCCACGCTGACGCGGCGCGGTGAATTTTCCAGCCATGGCGTGGGCCCGCACGAGCTGCTGTGGCTGGAGCCGGGCAAGACGCTGGCCGTTGCCAACGGCGGCATTCTCACGCTGCCGGAGAGCGGGCGCATCAAGCTCAATCTGGACCGGATGGAGCCCTCGGTGGTGCTGCTGGACATGCCGTCGGGCAACAAGCTGGCCGAGCATGTGCTGCCGGACCGCACGCTCAGCCTGCGCCATCTGGCACGCACTGCGGACGGCGCACTGGGCATTGCCATCCAGGCCGAATCACCGGATGGCAGGGAAATCACCGATGCGCCGCTGCTGGCCATCCTGAAAGATGGCCGGCTGCAACTGGCGGAAGCCGTGCCGGGTCTTGGTGGCTATGCTGCCAGCGTGGCGGCGCTGGGCAATGTGTTCATTGCCAGCGCACTGCAGGGCAACGCGCTGGCGCTGTGGGGCAGTGATGGCAAGGCGCTGGGGCAGATCGGCGTGCAGCGGCCGGCCGGCATCGCCATCGATGGCGCGCGTGCGTACGTAAGCAACGAAATGGGCGTGATTGCCGAGCTGGACCTGGCAGCACGCAAGCTCACGCCGCTGATTACCCGCAGCGGTGTGAAATGGGATAACCACCTGCAACTGGTCTAGCGCACATTGCGCAGACCGGTGCAGGGTCGACCGGCTTTACCGATGCAGAGGAATGCATGAAGAAATCATCCATGGGCCTGGCCCTGATTGCCGCAGCCGTGTTGTCCGGCTGCATGAACCCGCCGCGTGGCGACGACGTGATTTTCAGCTCGATGAAGCAGAAAGACGTGGTGCTGCTGGGCGAAGTGCACGACAACGCCGAAGGCCACCGCCAGCGCGCCGCATTGATCCAGCGCGCGGTGGAGCTGGACCAGCGCCGCCCGGCCATCGCCATGGAACAGTTCGACCGGGAGCGCCAGGGCGATCTGGACCGGGCACTAAAAAGCTGCAATGACGCCGATTGCGTGATCCTTGCCGCCGGTGGCGCCAAGGCCAGCTGGAACTGGGCGTTCTACAAGCCGGTAATCGATCTGGCGCTCAAATACCAGTTGCCGCTGATTGCTGCCAATGTATCGCGTGCCGATGGCGCAAAGATTTCGAAGGAAGGGTTTGCCGCCGCATTCGATCCTGCCACGCTGGCCAGCCTGGGGCTGGATAAGCCTGTGCCGGCCGATATCCAGTCCGCACAGGAAAAGGAAATCGCCGCTGGCCATTGCGGCAAGCTGCCCGCCACCGCATTGCCCGGCATGGCGCGTGCACAGGTTGCGCGTGATGCCTACATGGCCAAGGTGCTGCGCGATCATCGCCAGCCGCATGGCGTGATCCTGCTGGCGGGTAACGGCCATGTGCGCCGTGATCTGGGCGCGCCGCGCTGGCTGGGCACGGATGTGCAGGCATTGAGCGTAGCGTTTGTCGAGGCCACGCCCGATGCTGCCGCGTACGACCTGTTTGCCGTGGTGCCTGCCGCAACCCGGCCAGATCCGTGCGCGGCGTTTGGCTGATCAGCCTGCGCTTCAGGCATGAGAACGGGCGCCGCGGCGCCCGTTCTCATGTGTGCTGATCTGTGCTCGGGATGAATGGCCGATCTGCGGTATGCGTGGGGCTGCCCCGTATCAGGATGAGGACATCAGCCCGGCTTGCTCGCGCAGCCAGTCCAGCAATTCTGCTGCCGGCTCGTGGATGGTTTCCGCGCGCAGCTGGATCAGTTGCAGTGCCTCGCGCCGTGCCGCCTGGCGGGCAATGCGGCGCTGGTTTTCCTGCTCTTCCTGCTGTTTGAGCAACTGCCAGTCTTCCAGCGGTGGCGTGGCCGGATCGCTGGCTGGATCAGTGCGGAACAGCACGGATGGATGATCGGTCGGTTTGACTTCTGCGGGCCAATGGAACTTCATCGGTAGGTCTGGCCTTTGGTAGTTGAACAGGCGAGATTGCCGTTACGGTTAACCGTCGTGATGAGGGCGGTACTGCCATACAGGCGTTGCGCCATCGATCCTGACATTATCACTCTAATTGGCACTTTTTTGCTGCATTTTTGTAAGAATCAGCCGGGCGCGCTCCGGGCCATCCGGGTCATGCAGTAAAACTGCCGGTATTTCGCCATTCAGTGCCGGCGTGGGCGATTTGAACCACGTCACTGCCCGGTGCAAATCCCCCAGCACGCTTTCCGCCTGTTCGATCACGCCCAGCCACGGCAGCAGCCGATGCGGCTCATGGTCGACGATCATCAGCAGCTCCGCCCGCAAGTCGGGCAGGTCGCCAAGCTGGGCATCCAGCTCTTGCGCAATGCGCCACAGGTGTACGCGTTGGGGCATGAATCCTCCGCGGGTGGGGCCATGCCGCGATCTGCAGCTGCTTGGCTCCGGGTCGATGCAGGCACCTGTTTTCAGGTGCCATAGGCATTATGGTATGCGCGGTACGCTACAGTTCCGCCGTGTGTCCAATTACCGCTGGCCGGCTGCATTTCATGCATGGGGCATGAAAAAGCCGCAGCACCTGCATGCTGCGGCCGGGCTCGGAGCGGACGTTGCGATCAGAAATCGAACTGCGCGCTGGCCTTGATGGTGCGCGGTGCACCCTGGGTGAGGATGAAGCCCCAACTGGTGGTCCAGTATTTCTCGTTGGCCACGTTGTCCAGGTTCAGGCGCAGCGTCATTTTCTGGTCATTCCAGCGCGTGGCATAGCGTGCGCCCAGGTTGAACAGCACATAGCTGTCCAGCATGTTGGCGTTGGTGGCCTCGATGGGCCGGCTGCCCACGTACTGCGTGCCGCCGCTCATCACCAGCCCGGCGAGCTGCGGCACCGCGTATTCCACATACGCGCTGGCCTGCACATTGGGCGCGCCGTACGCACGCTTGCCGTTCACGTCGGCGCCGGCATCGACGTTTTCGGTCTGCTGCCACATCACGCTGCCCATCAGTGTCCAGTCGCGTGCCAGTTGCGCCTTGGCGTTCAGGTCCAGGCCCTGATGCACTTCAGTACCGTCCTGCACGTAGTAGTTGGCGCCGTTCAGGTATTCCAGGCCTTTCTCGATGCGGAACAGCGCGGCATTGGCGCTCCAGTCGGCATCGGCCAGCTTGAAGCCCACTTCGTACTGGCGGCTCTTGAGCGGACCGAACACGGTGCCGGCATTGCGTGAGGTAACCGGCGCGCCGCCGCCTTGCTCCAGTGCTTCCACATAGCTGCCGTATACCGAGGTGATGGCATCGGGCTTGTAGATCAGCGCCAGCGTCGGCGTCAGCGGGTTTTCGTTATAGCTGGCGGTCTTGCTGCCGGTGGTATCGAAGGTATCCTGGTCGTACGCGGTGTAGCGCACGCCAACCAGTGCAGACCACTGGTCGCTGAACTGCACGGTATCGCTGGCGAACAGCGATTTCTGCGTGGTATCGGCGTTCTTGTACTGAGTGCGGTCATCCGGCAGGCCCGCGTTGGCGAAATTGCCCGGGTTGTAGAGGTTGCCGGTACCCAGGTAGGCGTAGCTGTACGGGGTGTTGCCCCAGTATTGCGTCATCAGTTGCCATGCAGCGCCCAGCACCACATCGTGGCGGATGCTGCCGGTCTGCAGCTTGCCGGTGGCCAGTGCCTGCACGGTCTGGAAGTCGTAGGTGGAGTAACCGCCGTACTGTGCCTCCGAATAAGTGCCGATAGTGTCGGACAACACGATGCCGCTGTCGTGATTCAGGCGGTTCTGCTGCGCATAGCGGTAGGACAGCTTCACGTCCCAATCCGGGTTGATTGCCCATAGCAGGTCGGTGCCGGCGATCTTGTATTCGGTTTCGTAGTAGGTGAATGGCGATGCGATGCGCTGGCTGCCGTCCAGTGCCTCCGGCACGCTGGCATTCACCGGGTAGCCGAAGTCCTGGCCGAGGATCACGCCATAGTAGGCGCCATCCACACGGCGCTTCTGGTACAGCGTATCGAATGACCACAGCAGGTTGTCGGTCAGCTTGATATCGCCGGCGAACGACAGCGAATCGCGCTTCACATGGCCGTCGTCGACGAAGGTATCGCCTTCTTCATGCGCTACGTTCAAGCGGTAGCCAAAGCGCTTGCCCTCGCCCAAGCGGCCGCCCAGGTCCGCGCTGGCCAGCAGCGTGCCGGTGTTCTGGTAGCCTACGCTCACACTGGCCAGCGGCTGGCTGGTGGGGCGCTTGCTGACGAAATTGGCAATGCCGCCCGGCGAGCCGAAGCCGTACATGAAGCCACCCAGGCCCTTGAGCAGCTGGATTTCCTCGTAGTGTTCCAGCGGTAGATCACTGCCCCAGTTGGGCACCGCCAGGCCGTCGATCTTGAAGCCATTCAGCAGATCCAGCTGCAGGCCGCGGATGGCAATGCCCGATGCTTCGCCGATATAGCCGTTGTTGATCGCGGTGACCGATGCATCGTAGCGGAACGCATCATTGATGGTGCTGGCCTGGGTGTTCTTCAGCAGTTCCGCAGTCGATACCTCGATCGAGAACGGTGTGTCTACCAGCGTCTTGTCGCCCAGCGCGCCGGATGCGGCACGCTCGCGCCGGTACTGGTTGACGGGGGTATCCGTCTTGGTCGCGGTGATTTCAACAGTGGGCAGCGTGACGTCTGCGGCATACGCGGGCGACGCAAAGGCGGCCAGCAGGGCCAGCGCGAGCGGGCTCCGACGGGGGGTGAACATGGTGCTACTCCTGGTGGTATGGGCCGGCAGCCTGGGCAGGCCGGCCTGATATGAAATAATGGGCGAAATGATCAACAGGCCGATTGGCTCATCGGGCTGCGATGGGCGCGGCATCCGCTTGTGCATCGGGCGTGGTGGCCGTGATATCAGGCGGCCCATCCAGTGCCCACACGCTGTTGGGCTGGCCATTGCGGCTGCGCCGGCGGCTGAGCGCGGCCAGGTAGACGAAACCGGCCCCCATCAGCGTGGCCGTCAGGTCCACCCCGAATATCGCCCACTGGCCATGCCATGGCGTCAGCAACAGGTGATCGCCGGTCACGAGGCCGTTCACCAGCGGAATGGCCAGGGTGGCCATGGCGGTGACCATCAGCAATTCAACCGCGCCACGCGCTGGCGGGCGGGCGAACGACCACAGGATGGCCACAAAGAAACCGCCGAAGCCGGCGATTTTTTCCCAGCGTGCGGCATCGAGCCCGGCCATAGGCGCCAACAGTGCGGTACTGAAGGCCAGCGAAATACCCAGGCAGGTACCCAGGCACCAGCCCAGCGTGCCTTGTGCCATGCGGTAGGGCGCACGCGCCTGTTGTTGCTGGCGGTGCTTGCGGCGCGATTCGATCCACAGCAGGTTGCCCGAATAGAACAGCACTGCGCCGGACAGCCCCAGCAGGAAGTACGCCCAGCGCACCAGATCACCCGCGTAGTTGCCGAAATGCAGCCCATACAGTGACGACATCACCGCATGGTTGACATCACGCTCACCCCGGGTCTGGATCTTTACCACGCTGCCGTTGGTGGCTTTCAGCGTCATCGCGGTAAAGCGGCTGACTGTCTGCGGCGTATTGCCAAGTATCTCCACGTAGGCGTTGCTATCGCCATAGTTGCTGAAACCCAGCCAGCTGGGCTCGAAGTCGGGTGCCAGCGCACGGGCGCGCGCGGTCAGCTGCGCCACGCTCAGCATCGCTGCCGGTTTGCCACTGGCCTGCGGACTGTTGGGCGGCACGGTACCGACCGCCTCGATGAAGCGTTTTTCCAGCTGGCCATCGAAGACGCCGAAATTGAACGCCGCCATCAGGATGACGAACAGGCTGAACAGCGCGCCGGTGATGGCAAAAATGATGTGGAAGGGCAGGCTGATCACACCGATCAGGTTGTGCGCATCCTGCCAGAAGCGTTTCTTGTTCTTGCCCGGCCGCACCGCGAACAGGTCGTCCACCAGTTGCCGCAAATGGATCAGCACACCGGACACCAGCGCCAGCGCGTAAATGATGCTGACGATGCCCATCACGTACTGGCCGGCCACCGGGATGCCCAGTGTGCGATGCACGCTGTCGACGAAGTCCGCCAGCTCCGAGCCATGCTGCGGCCTGGTCTGCGGGTCGAAATCGGCCAGCGACTTGTGCGCCCAGTCATCGATTTTCGGGTCGTACCAGTAGGCTTCGTTGTTGGGCGAAGAATGGCTGCCGGCCGGCATGATGGCGATATTGCCCTTGAGCTCGGGGTGCGCGGCCAGCGCGGTGGTCAGCAGCTTCTGCGCATCGGCCGGGGTTTCCTGGCCTTGCGTGCGCCAGCCCGGGTTCTGCCACTGGTGCAGGTCTTCATGGAAGACGGTGATGGCGCCAGCGTAGAAGGCGACGAACAGCGTCAGCCCGCAAAGGATGCCGGTCCAGGTGTGCAGGCTGCGGTAAAGCTTGAGTGTGGCAGATTTCATGCGGTATCTAGATGGCCCACTGTTTGGCGGCAAACAGCAGTGCGTAGGCAATCAGGTTAAGGCCGGCCAGCGTCAGCCAGGCATCACGGCGGCGCGGGAACAACACGCTGGTGGTCATCGCGGTGATCCACAGCGGCACGAAGAACAGCAGGCCCACGATCAGTGCGCTGATCCACACGCCCGGCCATAGCCAGATCAGCAGGCCGGTCAGCGCCACCGCCAGCGGGAAGCCCAGCAACGCACCGGCGGTGAATTTGGTCCACATCAGCGGCTGGCCCGGCGCGGCAGCAATGTGGCGGCCGGCAGCAGCACCCAGCACAGCATCATCACCGCCAGAAACCCGGCAATGCCCGCGCTGCTACCCTGTGCGGTCAGCCAGCAGGCCAGTGCCGGCAACAGCATGATCAGGCCGGTAATGCGGCCACGCTTCCAGCGTACTGCCAGCACACGTTGCTGGCTGGCTGCCAGGTAAAAGCAACTGGCGCTCAGTACGGAAAAGAAAATGGCCAACACGGTCACGGCACTGCCCTTGCTATCTAGATGAATGGTCTTGCCCGATGGGCATTGCTGCGATTACCGCTCGAAAAGCGGGGCGGCAAAAACCTTGGAGACGGGCAGAACGGGTGATTTTTCAAGTTAACACGAATCATTATCATTTGTAACTCAGGGTTGCACCTTAGTCAGATGTTTGCTTTTTACATGCATTATGGTATGTATTTTGGAGCGAAATGTGCCGTTCATCCTGATCAGAACCAACTCGTCTTGTTAATTGATAACGATTCGCATTAAAATGTAAGCCTTCAAAATTTATCGGGCGCGCCTGGCGCGGTGGAACACATCGATGGAACATAATCCTTACGGCATCGCGGCAATGTGGGCACAGGGCGATATCGTCACGCGTGGCGTTGCTGCACTGCTGCTGATCATGTCGATTGCTTCCTGGTGCGTGATCGCACTCAAGGCCTGGCGTCTGGTGAAGCTGCGCAAGCAGGCGCGCGCCGCTAGCCACGATTTCTGGCACCAGCGTGATTTCGCCGCCGGCCTCGCCACGCTGGGGGATACCAAGAACGACAACCCGTTCCGCAGCCTGGCCGAGGAAGGCGCTGATTCGGTGGCCCACCATGCACAGAACAAGTCGGACCTGCATGGCGCGCTGAATGTCAGCGACTGGGTGACCAGCAACCTGCGCCGCACCATCGACGATGCATCGCAAGTGATGTCGTCGGGCATGGCCATACTTGCGTCGGTGGGTTCCACCGCGCCGTTCGTGGGGCTGTTCGGCACCGTGTGGGGCATCTATCACGCGCTGGTCAGCATCGGCGTATCCGGCCAGGCCGGCATCGACAAGGTAGCCGGCCCGGTGGGCGAGGCGCTGATCATGACCGCGTTCGGCCTGGCTGTGGCCATCCCGGCAGTACTGGGCTACAACGCGCTCAGCCGCGGCAACAAGGCGGTTTTGGCGCAGCTCAACCGCTTTGCGCACGATCTGCACGCCTACTTCGTGACCGGTGCCCGCGTTGGCGGCCACCAGCCATCGCCGGCACCCACGCTGAACGTGGTCGGGGGGCGCTGACATGGCCTTCGGCACGCTGGATGAAGGCGGCGATGACGTCATGAACGAAATCAACATGACGCCGCTGGTCGACGTCATGCTGGTTTTGCTGATCATCTTCATGATCACCATGCCGGTGCTGGCCAACCAGGTGAAACTGGATCTGCCACGCGCCGCCGCCACGCCGCCTGATCAGAAGAAACCGGCCGCCCTCGCGGTATCGATCGATGCCGCCGGCCAGCGCTGGCTTGATGGCAAGCAGATCGACGAGGCCACGCTGGAAACCCGCTTCAAGTCGGCCGCGCCGCTGCAACCGCAGCCCGAGCTGCACCTGTCCGCCGATCGTGCCACCCGCTACGAGCTGGTGGCGCAAACCATGGCGATGGCACAGCGCTCGGGCCTGGGCCGCATCGGTTTCGTCACCGATCCATCCGGCCAGATGACCGGTCTGGCACCGGAAGCACAGCCGGCCAAGTAGCACCTGCGCAGTCCGATTTTTCTGGACGTCAATCAGGCCATCCTCCGGATGGCCTTTTTTTTGCCCGCCCCGGCTGCTTGCCGGCAATCCTGCCTCGACGCTCCGGCCGCCATGCGGCATGCTTGCCGCATGTAAAGCTGCCCGAGTTGCGTCCGCACGGATGCCGGGCCGACCCGCAATGACAAGGAGTACGAATGGAAGCCATCCTGCGCGAGATGACCACGGCGAGCCGGGAGGCACGCGCATTTGACCTGCTGCGTGATCTGGTCGATGCAGTCCGCCCTCGCGCCACCGATGACAGTCAGGCCGCTACCAACGGCGTACAGGCGCTGGCCTATCTGCTTGAAACGCATGCCGCGTACCGCGCCTCGTTGCGCCACCATTTGCTGCATATCCTGTCCACGCGCCGCCAGGTGCGGCTGTACACCGATACCGGCGTGTTTTCGAATGAAAGCTTCTACAGTGCACTGGTCAAGCGTATCGGCCACCGCCTGCTGCCGCCGGTGTTCAATCCCCATTCGCTCAAGGACCTGTTCGGCGCGATCTTTCATCGCAAGGACGATTATGTCTGGCTGGAAATGGTGCCGCGCGAAGCCTGGATCGATCTTGGCCGCGCAATGCATTTCGAGGAAGAAACCGATCAGGAGAGCATCAACCTCACGCGCATGCAGGCGCTGGAGGCCGCACAGGTGCTGTCGTGCCGGCTCTCTGCAATCGGCGTCGAGCCGGAGATCATCCAGAACCACCCGGATGGTGACCGTTTCGAATCGCCCTTCGTGCGCCAGAATGTCGAGACGCTGGCCTATATCGAGGGGTACCGGCGCGACATGATCGAAAAGCGCCTGCCGGATGAAGACGTCAAGCCCATTCTGGTGCTGTTGGACCAGTGCGAAGAATTTATCAGCCGCGTGCGCAGGAATGCCTCCAGAAACGGCGTATCGGTCAGCCTGACTTACCACGTGTTGCGCATCAGTCAGCATATTGACCGCTTGCGCACCGTGTTGCTGTTGCTTGATCCGCCGCCATCGTCCGAGAAAGCCGAGCTGTTGATCGACACCGTCATCACTTTCGTGCGGGCGGAAAACCGCCGCTATACGCTGCGCGACGTGTTCGCCGAGAACACCGAGCTGCTGGCGCTGCAAGTGACCGAGCATGCCAGCCACACCGGTGAGCACTACATTGCCGAAAGTCGCAGCGAATGGATGGCCATGTTCCGCTCGGCTGCGGGCGCGGGCGTGGTGGTCGGCTTCATGGCGCTGATCAAGCTGCTGATCGGCAAGGCGCACCTGCCCATGCTGCTGGAGGCGCTGGCCTTCGGCCTCAATTATGCATTCGGCTTCATGCTGATCCACATGCTGCATTGCACGGTGGCCACCAAGCAGCCGGCAATGACAGCGGCGCGCATTGCCGGCGCCATCCAGCATGGCAGCAAGCAGGTGAAAAAGTCGCTGCAGCTCGACAAGCTGGCCGATCTGATCGTCACGGTGGGCCGCACCCAGTTCGTGGCCATCCTCGGCAACGTGATCGTGGCCATGCCGGTGGCACTGCTGATTGCCATGGCCTGGCAGTATGGCGTTGGCGAGCCGGTGATCGACAAGGCCAAGGCCGATCATCTGCTGCATGATCTCAACCCGCTGGCCAGCCTGGCGTTGTTCCACGCGGCCATTGCCGGCATCTGCCTGTTCCTGTCCGGGCTGATTTCCGGCTATTACGACAACAAGGCGATCTACAACCAGATTCCGCAACGCATCGCCGCATTGCCGTGGCTGAACCGCTTGCTGGGCACGCAGCGTACCTTCCGCATTGCGCGCTATATCGAGAACAACCTGGGCGCGCTGGCCGGTAACTTCTACTTCGGCATGATGCTGGGCGTGATCGGCACCATCGGCACCTTGCTGGGCTTGCCGGTGGACATACGGCATATCACTTTCTCGTCCGCGTATCTGTCCTACGCTGAAGTGACCTACAACTTTGCGCTGGACTGGCGGATCGTGCTGACCTCCGCGATCGGTATCGCGCTGATCGGCCTGACCAATCTGGCGGTCAGCTTCACGCTGGCATTGTGGGTGGCGCTGCGCGCGCGCCGGCTGACTTTCCGCAGCGCACGGCCATTGGCGGGCAAGCTGTTCCGCCGTTTCTTTACGCACCCGGGCGAATTCTTCGTGCCACCGAAAACGCCCGTGGTCCAGGAGGAAATACAGGATGCACGCTGACGTATTCAACGCGATCGCCGATGGCCTGGCCGGCCCCGGCTGGGTGACGGTGGAGGGCTTTCTGTCTGATACGGAAGCCGCAGCGCTGCTCGCGCATGCCCGGGAGCGGCGCGATAATTTCAGCCGCGCGGGCATCGGGCGCGAAGGACTGCACCAGCTCAATGCCGCCATCCGCAGCGATGAAGTGCTGTGGCTGGATAACGAGGAAGCCGCAGACCAGCTGGCGCTGCAGCGCCTCGATGCGGTGCGCGAGATGCTCAATCGCGACCTTTACCTGGGGCTGGCAGAACTCGAATGCCATCTGGCGGTCTACCCGGAAGGCAGCTTCTACTCACGGCATATCGATCAGCACCGCAACCAGGACACGCGCGTGGTCACCATCGTGCTGTACCTGAATGCCGATTGGCAGCCGGAAAACGGCGGTGAGTTGAGGCTGTACCTGGATGATGGCAGCCATCAGGACATCCTGCCGCAGGCCGGCAAGCTGGTGGTATTCATGTCGGATCGCTTCGAACACGAGGTGCTGCCGGCCCGGCGTGAACGCTGGTCGCTGACCGGCTGGCTGCGCAGACGCAAAGTGTGACTTTGGTTACTGCATTCTGCACGCGGGAAGCGTAGCATCATCATTATCCCCCAAGTGTTTTCGGAGCATGATCATGAAACATTCCAGCCTGATCGCGGCAGTTCTTGCCGGCGCCCTGATGGCTGGCTGTGCCAGCGACTCTGCCAACGTCTACAGCAAGGACCAGATGCGCCGCCTGGCGACGGTGCAGTCCGGCCTGGTCGACAACATCCGTAGTGTGAAGATGCAGAACCCCACCGGTATCGGTGCGGCAGCCGGCGGCGCCATCGGCGGCATTGCAGCCGGCGCGCATATCGGTGGCGGCAATGGCCAGATCATCAGTGGCATTCTCGGCGCATTGCTGGGCGGCATGATTGGCAACAGCATCGAGAAGAACGTCAACAGCTCTGATGCGTTCGAGTTGACCGTGCGCTTGAACGACGGTCAGCGTGTGGTGGTGGTGCAGGAAGCGGATGTGCCGTTCCAGTTGGGGCAGTGCGTGGATGTAATTTCCGACGGCCAGACCAGCCGCGTGGCCCCGGCCAGCCGTTGCGACATGGCCCCCACTCCGAGTGCCAGGAAGACCAATACGGTGACCAGCAGCAGCTTCTGATTGCTGTCTGCACCCCCATGCAAAACGCCGGCCTGTGCCGGCGTTTTTTTGCGCTCGTTTGTGCTTGCTGGAGGGGGATCAGGCCGTGTTTTTACACGCCGCTGGCGGCACCGTTGCCGGTTTGTTTTGCCCCCGTTCGGTCAGCAGCACGCCCACCAGCGTGAGTGCCCCGCCAGCCAGGTGATAGCGCGCCAGCGGCTCGCCCAGTACGCCGGCGGCGATCAGTGCGGTGAACAGCGGCAACAGGTTGAAAAACAGCGTCATGCGGCTGGGGCCGAGCGCTGCCACGCCACGCATCCACGCCAGTGGTGCCAGCATCGATGCAAACACGCCGGCAAAGGCGATCAACGGCATGTTGGCCGGCGTCAACCCAGCCTTGGGTGAGGCCAGGTAGAGCGGCAACAGCAGCAGCACCGCAACAATGATCTGCAGGTACAGCAGCTGCAGTGCAGGCAGTTTCAGCTGCCAGCGCTTGAGCAGCACGCTGTAGATCGCATACGCCAGCGTGGCGATCAGCATCATCGCATCGCCGCTGCCCATGCCGTGCGTGGCAACACTGGCCGGATGGCCGCTGGAAATCACCACCAGCACGCCCGGCAGCGATACCACGCCGCCCAACAGCGCGGGCAAGCCGGGGCGCTGGCCCAGCAGCGGTATGGACAGGGCCAGCGTCATCAACGGCATCAGCGCGAGCACGATGCCCATATTGATGGCAGAGGTGCGGTGCGCCGCGTAGTAGGCCAGGCTCTGGTACACCGCCATGCCCAGCGCGCCCAGTGCGGAGATCTTCAGCACATGCGGGCGGATGGCCTGCCGGTTGCGCCATGCCGGGCGCAACATGAACGGCGTGAACAGCAAGCCCGCCAGCAGCCAGCGATAAAAGCCGATCTCTGCCGGGTAGATACTGCCGGCTGCCAGCTTGTTGACGACGGTATTGCCCGACCAGATCAGCACGGCCAGCAGCGGGTACAGGTATTGCAGCATATTTTTTGAGGTTCGGATCGATACAGCCATTGTCCACCTGTCTTTTATGCCGCATATAATGAATTTGCGACATTACACGGCGGATTACGGACATCTCATGCAACGCCTGCACGATCTGGGTTTTACCGCGCTGCCTTGCCCGGTTTACCTGCGTTACGACGAATTTGCCGCCGATACGCATTACGCACCACATCGCCACGACTGGGGCCAGCTCAATTATGTGTCGCACGGCGTGATGCAACTCGATATCGACGGGCAGCGCTTCATCTCGCCGCCGCAATACGCTGTTTGGGTGCCGCCTGATGCGCTGCACAGCAGTTACAACCGTCATGCACTGATATATCGCTCGGTGTACCTGGCCACGGTACTGTGTGCGGATTTGCCGGCTGCGCCGTGCACGCTGGTGATCAGCGACCTGCTGCGCGCGGTGCTGGCCGATTTTGCCACACGTGATGTAGCCATCCCGCGCACCGCTGCCGATCAACGCCTCGCGCAGGTGCTGGTTGACCAGCTGACGCAAGCGGCGGCGGAAACGCTTTACCTGCCCATGGCGACATCACCGGCACTGGCCGGCTTGTTGCAGGTACTGCAGCAGGCACCCGGCGACGCACGCACGCAGGCCGCGCTGGCTGATTCCATCCACATGACCGAACGCACGCTGGCGCGGCAATGCAGGCGTGAGCTGGGCATGAGCCTGGGCGAATGGCGCCAGCGGCTGCGCTTTTTGCGGGCAATCGAAGCGCTGGAAGCGGGGCATACCGTGCAAGAGATCGCGTTCGAGCTGGGCTATAGCACTGCATCCGCATTCATCGCCATGTTCCAGCGGCTGGCCGGCACCACGCCGGAGCAATACCGGCAAAGCCATCGTTGATGCGGCAGCAGCGCGAATGAAAAAAACGGCCTGGCGGCTCTTGCAGCGAACCAACCGCAGCTTGGAGCCTGTCATGTACTTGGGTATCTGCTTGCAAAGCGGCTATTCGTGCCACTGACGAGCGCAGCGAGGCGCCGTCGCGGCGGCGAGGATGGGGGAGCGGAATCAAACAGGAGAGAGCCGCTGTTTCCCTGTCAAAAACCGGTCAGAACCCGGCTGGCCGGGTTGTCTGATGCAGGTTATCCATAGATCGGGGCTAAGGGGGTGCAACAGGCCCTTACAGGCCCAATCGCTGCCACACGGTGGAGACCGCGCCGGCGGCATTGAGCGTGTAGAAGTGCAGGCCGGGTGCGCCGTTCTGCAGTAGCCGGTCCGACAGCTCGGTGACGAAATCCAGCCCGAATGCACGGATGGACGCGCTATCGTCGCCGAACGACGCCAGCCGCAGCTTCAGCCAGCGCGGGATTTCCGCGCCGCACATGTCGGAGAAGCGCGCCAACTGGTTGAAGTTCTGGATCGGCATGATGCCGGGAACGATGGGGATGTTCACGCCGCGTGCCTGCACCGCATCCACGAAGTGGAAATACGCATCGGCATTGAAAAAATACTGGGTGATGGCCGAGTTTGCGCCGGCATTGACCTTGTTCACGAAGTTGCGCAGGTCTGCCTCGGCGCTTTGCGCTTGCGGGTGGTATTCCGGGTAGGCGGCCACCTCGATATGGAACCAGTCGCCGTGCGTTTCGCGGATGAAGGCGACCAGTTCGTTGGCATAGCGGAACTCGCCCACGTCGCCCATGCCGCTGGGGATGTCGCCACGCAGCGCCACGATATGGCGGATGCCGTGATCACGATAGCGCTGCAGGATTTCGGCGATGTTGGCGCGCGAGCTGCCGATGCACGACAGGTGCGGTGCGGCGGCAAACCCTTCCTGGCGGATTTCCAGTACCGCATTCAGCGTGCCTTCCTGCGTGGTGCCACCGGCACCGAAAGTGACCGAAAAGAACTCGGGTTTGAACTGGGCGAGTTGCCGGCGCGTAACGCGCAGCTTTTCCGCACCTTCCGGTGTCTTGGGCGGGAAAAATTCGAAGCTGAAAGTGGGCGCGCTCATGGTGCCGGCTCGGTCTGGATAAGGTTAACGTGCGATGGTATCACTGGCAGCGCCGGCTTTCATCCGGCCGTGTTCAGCGGAGTATGAGCCGTGCTCATGGAGGGCTATGCCGTGGCGGCCTCGATGCGGTTGCGGCCATTGCGCTTGGCACGGTACAGCGCTTCGTCGGCGCGGATGATCAGCGTGGCGGCATTGTCGCCCGGCAGCGCTTCGGTCACGCCGGCAGACAGTGTCAGCGGCCGGTTGCCGAGGATCGCATGCCAATCGTGGCTGGCGATGCGCACGCGGATGCGCTCCGCCACCAGCGTGGCTTCGTGCAGCGGCAAGCCTTCCAGTACCACCACGAATTCCTCGCCGCCAAAACGCACCGGCGTATCGTGCCCGCGGCATGCCTGGCGCAGCAGCTCGCTCACCTGCCGCAGTACCGCATCGCCCACCAGGTGGGAAAAGTCATCGTTGATGGCCTTGAAATGGTCGATGTCGAGCACCAGTAGCGAGATTGGCGGCTGCCCCTGCCAGCCGCCGAGCTTTTCTGCCAGCTGCGCATCCAGCCAGCGCCGGTTGGCAAGGCCGGTGAGCGCATCCTGGTAGGCCTCGATATGCAGCCGGTGCAGCAACTGATCCTGGCTGTTCTGCGTTTCACGCAGGCGCTGGTTTTCCTGGCGCGACAATTCCAGCCGCAGCCGGGTGTCCAGCTTGTCCAGCCGCTTGAGCAGGTGGGGCTCCAGCGCCGATACCGGCGCATGCCGCGCCAGTTCCAAATCCAGTGCATGCGTGGCGCGCAATGCGCCCAGCGCTTCGCGTGCCCTGCCGGCCTCCTCGAACAGGATGGCCAGCGTTTGCTGGATTTCGCGTTGCTGCCGCTTGAAATCGCCGCTTTCTGCCAGTACCAGTGCACTGCGCAGCACCTGTTCGGCCAGGTGAGGATTGCGCAGCCGGTCATGGGCCTGGCCCAGCCGCATCAGGCACATGGTGTGCGCCCATGGATGATTTGCCTGTTCGGCCTGGCGGGCGCCTTCGCGCAAGCAGACCAGTGCGGTTTGTGTCTTGCCCAGCGCCAGCAGCGCCATGCCGCGGTGCAGGCTGGTCTCTGCCCGGTGAGTGGCAAAATCATGGACGGAGATGACCCGGTCGGCATCGTCGAGTATTTCCAGTGCTTCGGCATGGCGGCCAAAGTGCACGTAATCCGATGCCAGATAGAGCCGCACGTTCACGTGGATCTGCGGGTCGGTCAGCGCGCTGCTGTAGGCCAGCGCGCGCTCGTGTTGCTGCAGGCCGCGCTCGTGCGCGCCGGCGGCATCGAATACCCCGCCTACGGCCATGTATGCTTGTACATAGCCGGCGATATCACCCAGGTCGACGGCGAGTGCAATGCAGGCCATCCAGTGTTCCAGCGCTTCGCGGTAGTGGCCTACCGTGTACAGCCGGTCTGCCAGTTGATCGAGCAGCCTGAGGCGGACCTCGCTCAACGCTGCGGTACCGGACAGGGCAAGTGCTTCGGTCAGCGAGGCGATCGCTGCTTCGCTGCGTCCCAGCTGATCCTCGGCGGTAGCCTTGAGCAACAAGGCCTGCAGCCGCTCGGCGTCTGATCCGCCGTTTGCCGGCTTTGGCGCAGCTCTGGCCTTGCGCAGCGCGCCCGGAGTGGGTGGATGCGTTCTGGAAATCATGTGAAGACCACCCGGTCGCTTGCCAGTGCCTGATGTGCTGCGCTCAGCAGGAAATCAGCCGTCATGCCCCTTTCGCCATAGGCATGCCCGATGAGCATCGGAGCCGGTTCCCAGGGCAGCCGGGCGCCGATTGCCCGCAGCGCCGTCCCCAGCTGTGCGAGCACCGCGGGCTGGGCCGGGCACAGCAACAATGCATACAGTCCGTCAGCCAGCGTCGTGACGACCTCTTGATCCGAGCAGAAAGAGGCCAGCAACAATAACCTTTGCTGTTCATGGCGCGGGCTACCCGCCGACGGCCACTGGATCAGCATGATGCCCATCGCGTGGGGTGCTTGTGCGGTCCGGGTCAACTGTCGTTGCCATGCATGGCGGGAGACAATGGGGGAAGCGTCGCGTTTTTCCGGCGCATGGGCAAGACCGCCGAGCATGCGGCTGACCAACTTGTCCATGTTGCGTGCCAGCTTGCTGAAGCGTGCGGATGACAAGGCCTGTTGCTCGGCCTTGCGGTGCTGCGTCAACGCATGCTGCTCATGCGCCAGATAGTGTTTGTATTCGTCCAGTGCACGGGGCCAGTCGGCTTGCGCTTCGGCGAGCTCTGACCAGCACAGCGCGATCTGCGCCAGGAAATCACCCAGCTCGAAGCGGGTGGCCAGTGCGCGGGCGGCATCGAGATCCGTAGCGGCTGCATCCGCATTGCGGGCCGCCAGCAGCACGCGTGCACGTTGCAGCAGCGTGAGTGTTTGCGCCCAGGCCAGTGCATCGTCATTGCCGACAATGCACCAGGCGTTCCCGCATTCGGCCAGTGCCGCCGGTGCGTCGCCCAGCGCCAGCAGCGCGGTGCTGCGGTAGTTGTGAACCTCGGCCTGCCAAGTCTTGTCGCCATCGGCTTGCAGCAAGGCACTGGCTTCGGAGAGCGTATCCAGCGCCTGCTCGTGGTTGCCCAGCATGATGCGCTGCCGGGCAAGGCAGATGGCGGCCTTGCTGGCATGCAGCGCCAGTTTCAGCTGGCAGGCCCGCTGGTAAGCCAGCAGATGATAGTCGTGGGCACGCTCGCTTTGCCCGTCGATATGCCACAGCTTGCCCACCCCGATCAACGCATCGATGCCCAGTTCATCCTGCCGGGTGATCAGGCTGAGCTCCAGTGCCTGTTGCCAGGCCGAAAATGCCTGCAGATAGCGGCCCTTGGCCATATAAAGCAGGGCAGCGGTATGGTGCGCTTCTGCCTGCAGATCCTGGGCGCCTTCAAAGCGCGCCGCCTGCTGCGCCTGCCGGACCACACGCAGCCCTTCGTCATAGCGCATTGCCGCCCACAACGCCTGTGCCTGCACCAGCTGGGCTTCTGCGATGCCATGGCCGTACTGCTGCGCGCGTGCCTGCGTCAGCATGGACAAGGCTGCATCCACCCCGTGCTGCGTCGCGGCAACGAGGCTGCGGCGCAACTGGTGCAAATGCAGATCGATTGCGAGTGGCGAATGCGGCATCCGGGTTCTTGTGGGAGAGGTACTACAACCACCTTACAAAACCTTGGGCAAAAAAAGAAGCGCCATTCGGCGCTTCCTTGTCAGATACGGGAAACACCTTGCATGGAAGGCGTGAGTGTTTCCTGTTCTTTGTCAGCGTAACGGGACTGTCGAAACGGCCGCCGCACAGGCTGGCAGATCAATAACGGTAATGTGCCGGCTTGTACGGGCCTTCCTTGCTGACGCCAATGTAAGCGGCCTGTTCGTCGGTCAGCACGGTGAGCTTGGCGCCGATCTTCTTCAGGTGCAGGCGGGCAACCATTTCGTCCAGATGCTTGGGCAGTACGTACACGCCTACCGGGTATTGCTCCAGCTTGGTGAACAGCTCGATCTGCGCCAGCACCTGGTTGGCAAACGAGTTGGACATCACGAAGCTGGGGTGGCCGGTGCCGCAGCCCAGGTTCACCAGGCGGCCTTCTGCCAGCAGGATGATGCGCTTGCCGTCCGGGAACACGATGTGGTCGACCTGCGGCTTGATGTTGTCCCACTCGTACTGGCGCAGGCTGGCGATCTGGATTTCCGAATCGAAGTGGCCGATGTTGCAGACGATGGCGTTGTTGCGCATGCGCAGCAAATGCGCATGCGTGATCACGCTGACGTTGCCGGTGGTGGTGACGAAGATGTCTGCCTGGTCGGCCACGTCGTCCATGGTGACGACGCGGTAGCCTTCCATGGCGGCTTGCAACGCGCAGATCGGGTCCACCTCGGTGATCATCACGGTGGCGCCCAGGCCGCGCAGCGATTGCGCACAACCCTTGCCCACGTCGCCGTAGCCGAGCACCACGGCAACCTTGCCGGCGATCATCACGTCAGTGGCGCGCTTGATGGAGTCCACCAGCGATTCGCGGCAGCCGTACAAGTTGTCGAACTTGGATTTGGTCACCGAATCGTTGACGTTGATTGCCGGGAACGCCAGCTTGCCCTGTTCGTGCATCTGGTACAGGCGATGCACGCCGGTGGTGGTTTCCTCGGTCACGCCCTTGATGGCGGCCAGGCGCGTGGAGTACCACTTCGGGTCTTTGGCGATCTGCGCCTTGATGGCCGCGTACAGCACGGTTTCTTCTTCGTTGGTCGGGTTGCCGACCAGGCTGATGTCGTTCTCGGCGCGCGCGCCCAGATGCAGCAGCAGCGTGGCATCGCCGCCATCATCCAGGATCATGTTGGCGTATTCGCCATTCGGCCATTCGAAAATCTGGTGCGTGAACTGCCAGTATTCTTCCAGCGATTCGCCCTTGAATGCGAACACTGGCGTGCCGGTGGCGGCGATGGCGGCAGCGGCGTGATCCTGCGTGGAGAAGATGTTGCACGATGCCCAGCGTACGGTGGCGCCCAGTGCCTGCAGCGCCTCGATCAGCACGCCGGTCTGGATGGTCATGTGCAGCGAGCCGGCAATGCGCGCGCCTTTCAGCGGTTGCTCGGTCTTGTATTCATCGCGCACGGACATCAGGCCCGGCATTTCGGTTTCGGCGATGTTGAGTTCCTTGCGGCCCCAGGCGGCAAGGCTCATGTCTGCTACTTTGAAATCTTTGAATTCAGCCACAGTGCGTTTCCTTTGCATGTGGCCGGGGGGATGCGGCTCACCCGTCATCCCGCGCCCGGCACGGGTTGATAGATGAGCGCCGTTGAAACGCGCCGGCAAGGTGGGGCCGGGGCGAGAGTCCGAGCCTGGGGGCGATCTGTTGATCGGGCCTCGCAGCGCTCCTCGGAATGCGCCGGATTATAAAGGCTTTGCCGCCTTCGTGCCCGTTCAGTTGCCGGCCGGCAGCCGTGTCACCAGGATCTGGTCGATGCGGTGATGGTCGATATCGACCACTTCGAAGCGGAAACCGGCATGGTCGATGGCCTCTGCCTTCTTGGGTAGCCGCTTGAGCTGCACCATCAGGAAGCCTGCCACGGTCTCGAACAGTTCTTCATCGGGCAGCTCGTCGATTTCCAGCACGCGCTTGAGGTCTTCGATCGGCGTGATGCCGTCCACCAGCCACGAGCCGGCATCGCGCTGCACGATCTGGTCGTCGTCGCTGGGCGCAATCAGCTCGCCCATCAATTGCCCGGTGATGTCGCCCAGCGTGATCACGCCTACCACCAGCGCGTATTCGTTGACGATCAGCGCGAAATCCTCGCCGCTTTCCTTGAAGCGTTCCAGCAGTTCGGATAGCGACAGCGTATCGGGTACGGCCAGCAGCGGCAGCGCAATGCGCCGCAGATCGGCCAGCAAATCGGCTGGCGGGGTGCCCAGCATCAGTTGCAGCAGGTGTTTGGCATCGATATAGGCAAAGGCACTGTCGATGCCGGTTTCGCACAGCAGGTATTTGGAATGCGGATCGGCAATGATCTTGCTGCGGATGGCCTCGGCCGCTTCGGTCAGCGAAAAATACACCACCTGATCACGCTGCGTCATGGTCGAGGTCACCCAGCGCTCGCCCAGCTCGAACAGGTTTTCGATCACGCGGTGTTCTTGCCGGAAGAAAGTGCCGGCCTCGGTGCCGGCATCGACCAGCGCCACGATCTCTGCCGAGGTAATCGCATCGGCCCGCGCGGCCGGCAGTCCGCACAGGCGGAAGAACTGGTTGGCAATGCCGTCGAACAGCCATACCAGCGGGCGCAGGAGGGCGGTGCAGATCAGCATCGGCCGCACGATGAGCACGGCGGCTTTTTCCGGCATCAGCATGCCTAGGCGTTTGGGAATCAGGTCGGCAAACTGGATGAACAGCGTGATGGTCAGCAGGAAGGCGGCCAGAAAGCCCAGCCGGCCGGCGGTATCGCCGCCCAGGCCCATCGCTTCGAAGCCGCGGGTCATTGCCGGGGTAAAGGCCGCTTCGCCGACGATACCGCCCAGAATGGCCACCGCATTGACACCTACTTGTACTACGGTAAAGAAGTCGCCGGGTTTTTCCTGCAATGCGATAACCCGTAATGCATTGGGTTCACCCTCTTCGGCGATGGTTTGCAGTTTGAACTTGCGGGCCGCTGCCAGCGAAATCTCCGCAATCGAGAAGAATGCGCTCAGGACAACCAGCAGGAACATCACGAACAGCGCAGTGCCGAAGCTCATGGGGAAGACTCTTGTGACGATGGCTTGATTATCACCGATACACGGAACACATGTTTGCTGGCAGAAAGCTTGCAGTTACTTTTACCGCAGCCGTTTGTCATTTTGACATCCATGTTTATCTATTTGAACGACTACAGTGAGTCCATGGGATTGCTGCCCTGCACATAGGAGATACCAATATGTTTGCCAAAAAAACACTGATTGCCAGTCTGTTCGGTTTTGCCCTTGCAGTAGCCGTGCCCGCTCATGCGGAAAGCCAGAATCCTGAAGGCACCAACAATCAGGCTGAAACCAGCAAGGAAAAGGAAAAGAGCCCGGCCGAGCGCCGTGCCGATGCCCGCGAAAACGCCAAGAAGACGCTGGCGGAAGTGTATGCCAAGTACCCGGAAGCCAAAGATCAGATCGAGAAGGCCGCAGGCTATGCCACCTTCAAGACCGGCGGTGTGCAGGTGGTGTTTGCCGGTGGTGCAGGTGGTGACGGCGTTGCCGTGCACAACGGCAAGGAAACCTTCATGACCGTGGGTCAGATCAAGGCCGGTCTGGGCCTGGGGGCCAAGGAATCGCGCCTGCTGCTGGTGTTCACCAGCGAGAAGGCGTTCAACAAGTTCATCAAGTCGGGCTGGGCGTTCTCTGGTGATGCCACTGCTGCTGCCAAGGCCGGCAAGAGCGGCGGTGCCGTATCGGGTGCTTCGCTGATTGCGCCGGAAGTATATGCGTACCAGATCACCGCGAACGGCCTGACTGCCGAAGTGACTGTGGCAGGTACCAAGTTCTCGGTCAGCAAGAAGCTCAATTCGGGCAAGTAAACCGGCTGTTTTCTGGCTGGCAGGAAGAAGCGGGGCGCCAAGGCGCCCCGTTTTTGCGTCTGCAGGTCAGCTGGGCATGAACCGGCGCAGGGCCCATCGGCGGGTATCAGCCTTGCAGCAGCCGCGTTGCCGCTACGTCTCCCCACCATGCCGCTTCTTCGAAAATGGAAAACCCCGACAGATCGGCATGCGCAAACTGGACGGCACCATCGACCGCGCGCAATGCAGCCAGCCCGGCGTTGCCAAGGAAGCCGGGCCCCGGCACCGCCATCGCATGGCCGCGCAGCGTGAAATCTACCCGGCTGGCATTGCGCCACAGCTTCCAGCCGTAGACCTGTGCGAGGTCGCTGCTGGCCAGGGTATACAGCGCATCATCGCTGGCCTGTTGCAGCCAGCGCCGGCCCGCTTCCGGCGTGTGTTCGGCCAGTGCATGGTAGGCGGTAAACACCGTGCGTTCCGGCCGTGCGGCACGGATCAACTGGTGCGTGGCCACCACATAGCCGAGGCTGTTGCTGCCATACACCACGTTATCCCACGCCAGTGGTACGCCTTGCGCTTCCGCAGGGAATTGATCGAACACGAAATTGCTGACCAGCCATGGGGCGTGCGCGGGCATGTGATCGCGCGTGTCGAAACCGAGTGCACGCATGGGCTCGACCACATGTGCCGCCACGTGCAGCGGCATCGCGCAAATGGCCTTGCGCGCACGGATGCGCAGCGTGCGGCGTTGCTGCGGCTGCCACACCAGTACATCGGCACGGCCATTGCGTTCGGTCACATGTGCGGCCAGCCCCGGCAACAGGCGATCCGCGCCGATCCGGCCGGCCATGTGCCGTGCCAGCGGGTTCAAGCCATCCGGCCAGGTGAGCACGGCATCGTCATCGGCATTGCTGGCCGCACCATTGCGGCTGGCAAAATAGTGCAGGCCCGCCCAGGCGGAAACCCGGCTGCTATTGGCGCCGTAGTCATCGCGGCACGCGTAGTCGAGGTACCAGCGCAGTGGCGCGGCAGTGTAGTGCTGCCGGTCCAGCCACTGGGCAAACGAGATTTGGTCCAGCGCGCGCCATTGCGGGTCTTGTGACGACAACGCGCTGGGTATTTCGAATACACGCTTGCCGTCGCTGCCCGCTTGCCCGCGCAAACCATGCACGTAGTCGAAAAAGCGCTTGATCTGCGCGGTTTCGTCCGACGTATTGCCGGGCGGGATCAATCCGTCATGCCATTGGCCGTTCAGGTACAGCCGCTCTTCCGGCGCATGGATCAGGCAGCGTTCGTCATAGGTGGGCTTGAGCGCGCTGGCACCCTGCTCGATCACGCCCATCTGGGCCAGCAGATCGCGCACATGGGTGGCGGCCGGGCCGGGGATGGGCAAATAGTGTGCACCCAGCGGGCATGGTGTGCCGCCCAGCAGCGCACCGCTGGCATTGCCATGCCATTCAGGCCCCGCCACCATCAGGAAATCGCGATAGCCCTGCGAGGCCAGCCGCCAGCCGGCGCTGAGCCCGGCCACGCCGCTGCCGAGGATGACCACATCGGTTTCGATCTCTGCCGAGGGTGGCGGTAGCGACCGGATATCGCGCAGCGCGTGGCCTTCTGCCATGCCGGGTGCATTGCGGCGCAAGGCCACGCCCGGGTGCAGGCCGCAACCGGCTAGCGCACCGGCGGACAGCAGCAGGAAATCACGCCGTTTCATCGTTGCACGTTGCGCCAGTCGTCTTCGAAGTAGTGCACCAGCGATTGCGAGTTGAGCCGGTTGGGCTCGACGTCCACCTTCTGCATGTCGGCGGGAAACTGGAACATCAAGCGGGTGCTGGCGGCATCCAGAAAGCGCATCGGCAGTGCATAACGCTCGGGCGGGCGGTAGGTGGCGGTGCTGGCGAACAGGATGAAGCCCCATTCGCCGAACGACGGTACGTAGGTATGGTACGGCCAGGTATGAAAACCCGCCTCGCGCAGCGTGGCATCGATGCACCAGTAGCTCTTGGGGGCGAAATAAGGCGAGGTCGATTGCACCACTGCCAGCCCGTTCTGCGACAGGTGGCGCTGCACCAGCCGGTACATCGGCACCGAATACAGCTTGCCCAGCGCAAAATTGGTGGGATCGGGGAAGTCGATGATGATGGCGTCGAACACCTCGCTGTTGCTTTCCAGCCACTGCGCGGCATCGGCATTGATGACGGTGGCGCGCTTGTCCTTGAGCGATCCCTTGTTGAGCGCGGTCAGCTGTGGCGCGGTGGCAAACAGCGTGGTCATCGCCGGGTCCAGGTCGACCAGCGTGGTGTGCTCGATATTCGGGTAGCGCAACACTTCGCGCAGTGCCAACCCATCGCCGCCGCCCAGGATCAGCACGCGCTTTGCCCACGGCAGCGTGGCCAGCACCGGGTGCACCAGCGCCTCATGGTAGCGATGCTCGTCGCGGCTGGAAAACTGCAGGTTGCCGTTCAGATACAGCCGCAGGTCATCGTGCCAGCGGGTAACCACCATGCGCTGGTACCGGGTGGTTTCGGCGTGGATCACATCGTCGCCGAACAGGCCTTTCTCTGCCCACGTCGTCAGCCGGTCCGAGAACGCAAATGCAGTCAGCAAGGCCAGCAGCACCAGGCCGGCGCGGCTGAGCTTGGCGGCGAGTTGCGGAATGCTGTTGCGGAAACACCAGCAGGTCCACACCGCCACCGCAGCATTGAGTACGCCGAACAGCAGCCCGGTGCGCGCCATGCCCAAGTGTGGTGCCAGTACCAGTGGGAACAGCAGCGATACCGCCAGCGCCCCCAGGTAATCGAACGTCAGTACCCGGCTGACCAGCTCCTTGAATTCGGCATTGCGTGCATTCATCACCCGCATCACCAGCGGGATTTCCATGCCGACGAACACCCCGATGATGAATACCAGTGCGTACAGCACGCTGCGGAACGGCGCGGATGCCCATGCAAACACCAGAAACAGCAAGGTGGTGGACAAGCCGCCGATCAGGCCGACCAGCAGCTCGATCTCGACGAACGCGCCCAGCGTATTCTCGTCTTTCACATACTTGGAAAGATGCGAGCCCACACCCATCGCAAACAGGTAACAGCCGATGATGCTGGAAAACTGCAGTACCGAATCGCCCAGCAGGTAGCTCGCCAGCGCGCCGGCAATCAGTTCATACGCCAGCCCGCAGGAAGCAACGACGAAAACCGACAGGATGAGGATACGATCCAAATGCGCTCCAGTACGATCTGACTTAATATTGACGGCTATCATGCTTGCCATCGCAAGGACTGCCGCATGCTACAGCTCTACAACTATCTGATCTACTTGCTGACCATTTTTGCACTGCTGGCGGTATTTGCCGTCGTGTATTGCAAGGTCACGCCGTTCGATGAAATCAAGCTGATCCGCGAGGGGAAGATCTCCGCCGCGCTCAGCCTGGGCGGCGCTTTGCTGGGTTTTACGCTCACGCTGGCGGCATCGGCCATTTATCATGCCGATTACCTCTGGTTCCTGGCGTGGGCGGCTGGCGCGATGGCGGTGCAATTGCTGACCTACGTGATCCTGTCACGCGTGCTGCCCAATATGAATCAGGCGCTGGAAGAGAATAACGTCGCCATGGGCTCGCTGATGGGCACGGTGTCGCTGGTAGTGGGGGTTGCCAATGCCGCCTGCTTGTCCTGATCTGCCGTAATCATTCCGTTTTTTTGACCAATCTGACCTCAGGAGTACCGTCATGGGTCTCGGTTCATTCATCAAGAAACAGTTTATCGACATCCTGCAGTGGAATGAGGACAGCGACGGCGTATTGTCGTGGCGCTTCCCGATGCAGGATATGGAAATCCAGAACGGCGCCAGCCTGACGGTGCGCGAATCGCAACTGGCGGTATTCGTGAATGAGGGGCAGATTGCCGACGTGTTCGGCCCGGGTACGCACAAGCTCACCACGCAGACATTGCCGGTGCTCACCTACCTGAAAAACTGGGACAAGCTGTTCGAATCCCCGTTCAAGAGCGATGTGTACTTCTTCAGCACGCGGCTGCAACTGGGCCGCAAGTGGGGCACGCAGCAGCCGATCACCGTGCGTGACTCGGACTTTGGCATGGTGCGCCTGCGCGCATTCGGCTTGTATTCGTACAAGCTGGTCGACCCCAAGCTGTTCTTTGCCGAAATCAGCGGCACGCGCGAGGAGTACACGCGCGATGACCTGGAGCTGCAACTGCGCAACCTGGTGGTGTCATCGATGACCACCGCGCTGGGTGGCTCGGGCGTGCCCTTCCTCGACATGGCCGGCAACCAGGGCCTGATGGCGCAGAAGATTTCCGAAGTGCTGCTGCCCACTTTCAGCAAGTACGGGCTGGCGCTGGACAACTTCGCGGTCGAGAACATCTCGTTGCCGGAAGAGCTGCAAAAGGCCATCGATACCCGCATCAGCATGGGCATGGTGGGCGACATGCAGAAGTTCACCCAGTACCAGACTGCACAGGCGATTCCGCTGGCGGCGCAGAACGAAGGCGGCCTCGCCGGCCTCGGCGCCGGCCTGGCGGCCGGGGTGGGCTTTGGCCAGGTGATGGCCGATTCGATGCGCGGCGCCATCAATCCGCAGGCGCAACCTGGGGCAGCACCGCCACCTGCCGCACCTGCCGTTGCGGCAGATCCGCTGCAAGCCAAGCTGGCGCAGCTCAAGGGCCTGCTTGACCAGGGGCTGATCACGCAGGCGGATTTCGATAGCGCCAAGGCCGAAGTCATCAAGAAACTGATCGGTTAAGCCTGCATGTACCGCACTCCCTGCCCCGCATGCGGCGGCGAAGTCATATTCAGGTCGCCGGCATCCGTGATGGCGGTGTGCAGCTATTGCCAGAGCACGTTGCTGCGCGATGCGGACAGCGTGCGCGATCAGGGCAAGATGAGTGCGGTGCTGGAGGATTACAGCCGCATCCAGATCGGCATGTCCGGGCTGTGGGCCAACCGGCCGTTCAGCGTGGTGGGCCGTATCCAGCTGCGTTATGAAGACGGGCTCTGGAACGAGTGGTACCTGTGGTTCGACGATGGCCGTGCCGGCTGGCTGGCTGACGCCTCCGGCCAGTACGTGATGACCACCGATCTGGGGCCGGCTACCGATGCGCCGGCGTTCGAGACGCTGCGCCCCGAATTCCGCTACAACCGCGACGGCAAGAGCTTTGTGTTCAGCGACGTACGCACCGCGCAATGCACCGGTGGCGAGGGCGAGCTGCCATTCAGCGTGGGTGCGGGCTGGCAGGCCAGGGTGGCCGATGCCCGCAGCGGCAAGCTGTTCCTCACGCTTGATTACTCTGATGGCCCCGCCAGGCTTTACCTGGGCGAAGCCGTCACGCTGGAAGGGCTGCGGGTGCAATTGAGCCGTGAGCCGGAAAGAATCGCCGAAACTGCCGGGCGCCTGCCGGGGCGGGCCAATGTGCTCGACTGCCCCAGCTGTGGCAGCCCGATCTCCTACCAGGCGGGCCGGGCCACGCAGGTGATCTGCCCGGCGTGTCAGGCACAGGTGGATTGCACCGGCGACAAGACCGAAGTACTGCAGAAAGCCACTGAATTGTCGCGCGTCGTCACCACGCTGGCGCCGGGCGATGAAGGCAAGATTGACGGCACGAAATGGGCTGTGATCGGCGTGATGCGCTGCCACGAGCGCGATGAGCCATCATCGGTGTGGACCGAATACCTGCTGTACAACCCCTCACGGGGCTTCCAGTGGCTGGTGGAAAGCATGGAGGGGTGGGAACGCGTAATGGTGCTGGACGAATGGCCGGAGCGGTTCACCTCGATGGAGGCCACCCTGCGCGGCAAGGAATACAAGAACCTGTACAACTACGCATCAGTGGTGGGTTATGCGGTTGGCGCGTTCAACTGGCGGGTGAAAGTGGGCGACATCACCCATCTGGCCGATTACAAGGGGCCGGATGGCAAGCTGAGCAAGGAATCGACCGCGCAGGAGGCCGGATGGTCGCTGGCGCGCCCGGTGACTGCGGAGCAGATTGCGCAATGGTTTGCCAAGCCGGCCAAGGCCATACCGGCAGGTGCGGCTGCGGTCAGCGATTCGGCACTGAAAAGCCCCGCCATCGTTGCCATCGTGCTGTTGCTGCTGATCAACCTGCCGCTATGGCTGGCATCGGATGATGGTGGCGGTATCTTTTTTGTAACCCTGATTGCCGCTGTGCTGTTGTGGTGGCCGGCGGGCAAGGAAATGAAGGACTGAATGTCGCGCTTTGTGTACATCATCTACGCGCTGATCATCAGCGTGGTGTCGACCGGCATCAATATGTCGCAGACCGATGGCCAGCGTAGCGCCGGGCGCGGCTGGGGCAGCGGCGGTCACTCCAGCGGCGGCAGCGGCTGGTCGTATGGCGGCAGCCACAAGTAAGTGCGTGAGCCGGATATGACCATGCGGCCAGGAGCGGATTCGGGCGACGCGCAGGCCGCCGCCGATGCCATTGGCCGCCATCTGTTGCTGGATGTGCACGGCGTGGCTGCGGCGCTGCTGACCGATGCTGCCGTGCTGGAGCATATGTTGCGTGCCGCGGCGCAGACGGCGGGCGCTACCGCGCTGTTCGCCCATTTCCATGCCTTCGGCGTGGGGCAGGGGGTAACCGGGGTGTTGCTGCTGATGGAATCGCACATCAGCATCCATACCTGGCCAGAACATGGCTATGCGGCGCTGGATATCTTCATGTGTGGCCATGCGCAGCCGCAACGCGCGGTCGACGCATTGCTGGCTGCACTGGCGCCGCAAACGCATACGCTGCGGGACGTAGCGCGCGGTAGCCTGCCACGCGCCTGATGTCGTCCGACGGCGGCCACAAGGCGTGCCGTATCAGTAGCGCGGAAACGCCGGATCCACTTCATCCGCCCACGCGGCAACGCCGCCGGCCAGATTGAACAGCGCCGAGAAACCGTTGTTGCGCTCCAGGAACATCGCCACCTGATAGCTGCGCATGCCGTGATGGCAGATCACCACCGTGGGAACATCCGGGTCCAGCTCTTGCTGGCGCACGGGGATCTCGTTCATCGGGATATGCGTGATGCCGGGTAACCGGCATTGCGCAACCTCCCAGCCTTCACGCACATCAAGCAGTAATGGCTGCGCCCGGCTATCGTCGGCCAGCCAGGCGGCCAGATCGGTTGCGGTCAGTTGTTGCATGCGGGTTCCATTTCGAAGAGGACGGCGTGCAGACGCCGCAATTGATTGCTGCGTGCCTGCATTGCGCAATCCGCCATTGTAAACGCGGGCGCGGGTTGCAGGAACATCAGTGCTGTTGGCCTGACTGCAGCGCATCACGGTTACGGCAGCCGTGAAAAAGGGCGGCTCACGCCGCCCTTGTCGCACTGGCCCGGCCTGTTACAGGCTGGCGGCGTCAGCGCGCAGCGCCTCGGCCTTGTCGGTGCGTTCCCAGCTGAAGTCCGGCTCTTCGCGGCCGAAGTGGCCGTAGGCCGCTGTGCGGGTGTACACCGGGCGCAGCAGGTCCAGCATCTGCACGATGCCCTTGGGGCGCAGGTCGAAATGGCGCTCGATCAGGCCGACGATCTGCTCGTTGGACAGCTTCGAGGTGCCCCAGGTATCGACCATGATCGATACTGGCTTCGATACGCCGATCGCGTACGACACTTGCACCAGACACTGCCTGGCAATGCCGGCGGCAACGATGTTCTTGGCGACGTAACGGCCGGCATACGCGGCGGAGCGGTCGACTTTGGACGGATCCTTGCCCGAGAACGCGCCACCGCCGTGTGGTGCGGCACCGCCGTAGGTATCGACGATGATCTTGCGGCCGGTCAGGCCGCAATCGCCCATCGGGCCGCCAATCACGAAACGGCCGGTCGGGTTGACCAGGTATTTCGGGTTCTTCAGCCATTCTGCCGGCAGCACCGGCTTGATGATCTCTTCGATCACCGCTTCGGACAGCTGTGCGTGCGATACATCCGGGTGATGCTGGGTGGACAGCACGATGGTGTCCACTTCCAGTACCTTGCCGCTTTCCGCATCGTAGCGCAGCGTAACCTGCGATTTGGCATCCGGGCGCAGCCACGGCAGGCGGCCATCCTTGCGCAGCTCGGACTGACGCTGCATCAGGCGATGCGCGTAGTAGATCGATGCCGGCATCAGTTGCGGGGTTTCGTCGCATGCGTAGCCGAACATCAGGCCCTGGTCACCTGCACCTTGGTCCAGATCGAGGCCAGCGCCTTCGTCCACGCCCTGGGCGATGTCCGGGCTTTGCTTGTCGTAGGCCACCAGCACCGCGCAGGTCTTGTAATCAAAACCGATATCGCTGTGGTCGTAACCGATGCGCTTGATGGTGTCGCGCGCGATCTGGATATAGTCGATATTGGCGGTAGTGGTGATTTCGCCGGCAAGGACGACCAGACCGGTATTGACCAGCGTTTCTGCGGCAACGCGGGCGTTTTTGTCCTGGGTCAGGATGGCATCGAGGATGGAGTCGGAAATCTGGTCGGCAACCTTGTCCGGATGGCCTTCGGATACCGATTCTGAAGTAAACAGGAATTCTTTCATGGGCGCTGAGCTCCTAAGTGTCTTGAGAGGCGCAAAGCCGATAAAATCCTGCCTGCTACCTACTACGGATACAACATGCTCGTTCGCTTGCTTCGGCCTTTTGCCTGGCTACCGCTGTGGTTCTTTCACGCGGCAGGTACGCTGCTGGGCTGGCTTGCCTGGTTGCTGGACTCCGCCTATCGCCGCCGGCTGGCCGACAATCTGCGCCAAGCGAATCTCGCTAAAAGCGGCCGAGATTATAACCGTTTGTTGCGTGCCAGTGTGGGCGAGCAGGGGCGGGCTGCCGCAGAGATGATGGTGCACTGGTTGCGCCCGGCCGAAAAGGTGGCGCAGCTGGTGGTCGAGCGCAATGGCTGGGAGCATGTAGACGCCGCACTGGCCAGGCCCAATCCCATCCTGTTCGTATCGCCACATCATGGTGCGATCGAGGCTTGCGGTATCCATCTGGCCATGCGCATTCCGCGCCAGCTGGCTGCGCTCTACCGCCCGCCCAAGATCCATGCGCTGGAACCGTTGATGCTGGCATCGCGCGACCGCGAGAACGGTCTGGCCGCTCCCGCCAATGCCAAGGGCGTGCGCCTGTTGCTCAAGACGCTGCGCGCCGGCCAGACGGCATACCTGCTGCCCGATCAGGCGCCCGGGGCCGGTGACGGCGTATGGGCATCGTTTTTCGGGCGGCCTGCGTATACCATGACGCTGCTGCCACGGCTGGCACACCAGTTTGATGCTACCGTGCTGTTCTGTTTTGCCGAGAGGCTGAGCTGGGGGCGCGGTTATCGGCTGCATGTGCTACCCATGGCCGGGGCATTCAGCGGCAAGCCCGAATACGACGCGGCGTTGCTGAACCAGCATCTCGAAACCCTGATCAAGCTCGCGCCCACACAGTATCTGTGGAGCTATAACCGTTACAAGCAACCGGCCGGTGCGCCGCCTGCACCGGAGTTTCCGCATTGAATCAGACTTTTTTTCCTGCAACTGCGCCGGGCCTGGCGGCCCGGCTGCTGGCACTACCGTTCCGCCTGCTGGCTTTGCTGCCGTTTCCGCTGCTGCATGTGCTGGGGGGCGGCTTGGGCAGCATGCTGTATCTGCTGCTGGGCCGCCGCAGGCATATCGGCCTCGTCAATTTGCGTTTGTGTTTCCCCGAGTGGCGCGATACCCGGCACCGGCAGGTATTGCGCCAGCATTTCCGGCAACTGGCGACCTGCATTTTCGCCTACGGACACGTATGGTTTGCCGGGCGTGAGCGCTTCAAGGCGCTGGTACGGCACGAAGGCTACGAGCATTACGCCGCTGCGGTGGCCAGCGGCCGACCCGTCATCCTGCTGGTGCCGCATTTTCTGGGGCTGGATGCCGGCGGGATCCGCCTCAGCGTCGATCACCACGGCTGCAGCATGTATTCGGCATCGCACGAGAATGCGTTCGACCAGTTATTGCTGGCCGGGCGCAGCCGCTTTGGCAGTACGCTGCTGATCCGCCGCAACGATGGCATCCGCGCCATCATCAAGGCATTGCGCGAACCGCGCTCGTTCTATTACCTGCCCGATCAGGACCTGGGGCCACGCGAATCCATTTTCGTGCCGTTTTTCGGTGTACCCACCGCCACCGTGCCGGCGCTGGGCAAGCTTGCCAAGCTCGCTGGCGCGGTCGTGGTGCCGATGGTGACAACGCTGGATAAAAATGGCTTCGTATCGCGCTTCTACCCGTGCTGGGAGGATTTCCCGGCTGGTGACGAAGTAGCGGATACCGCGCGGATGAATGCCTTCATCGAAGCCTGCGTGCGCGAGCACCCCAGCCAGTACTACTGGCTGCACCGCCGCTTCAAGACCCGGCCGGAAGGCATGCCCGGCGTGTACTGAGCGGCATGGGCTGACGTGGCTTGTTACAAAAGCTGTGTCTGAAAGAAAGTAACGCTATCCTTGTTGCATCATTGCTACGAGGACACATTCATGGCGGGACACAAGACTGCATTGATCATCGGGGGCGGCGCGCCCAACATGCCGCTGATGGCGGGTGCATTGGCAGCGCTGCTGCGGCAGAAGGTGCAGTTCGACGTGATTTCCACATCGGGTGCCGGGGCACTGGTGGGACTGCTGTATGCCGCGCCGAAGAACACCACGCCGATCGAAGCGCTGGCCAGCATGGTGAAGATGGGCATTGCAGATCCGATCTTCGATGCCTATCCGGTCAACTACAAGGTCTTCAACAAGCCCGGCCAGCTGGCTGATCTGTTCCGCCAGCAATTGAAGCAATCACCCTTTGCGCAGCTGCTGACAAAACTGCACGACGCCAGCCCGGGCTTCCGGCTCTGGGCGGACTGGCACCAATTGCTGTGGGCGGTGGCAACGCCCAGCGATCTGGGCAGCGATAGCCTGGGCCTGTGTGCGCATGTGCCGTTCATCGAGGACATCGTCGATTTCGAGCAGTTGCAGGCCTACACCGGCCAGCTCTATCTGAATGCCTACAACCTGGACCGGCACGAGATGGCGATCTGGGACAGCAAGGAGATCGACGTTGCGCATTTCCGCGCGGCGCTGTCGTTCCCCTTTCTGTACCCGCCCACGGTGATTCCGGACAAGGATGGCAAGCCCGAGCATTACATCGAGGGCGCCGCCATCGATACGCTCAATTTCAAGGCACTGGTCGCCGAAGATGGCCCGTGCGCGGACATCGATACGCTGGTGGTGTTCGACGTACTGGGCGCGGATGAGCTGTTGCGCGCGCCAACCGATCTTTATGATGCCTGGGTGATGTCCATCATCACGCCGCTGACCGAAATTGCCCGCGATGACCTCAAGCTGTTCGAGCTGGTACACAACCGCAACGCGGATGGCAGCCCCCGGCGCACGCTGCTGAAAGTGCCGCTGCTCGACAAGAACCTGCCCCCAGAGCGTTGGGCGCATATGTTCGACTGGTCGTACAGCAATCTGTCCACGTTGTTCCGCATCGGCTTCGATGTGGGCCTGCGCTTTGCCGAAGCGCATGCCGAACGGTTGGGTATCACCTTTGATCCCGGCGTGGCGGCGCTGCCGGAAAACTGGACCACTGCCGATGTATTGGGGCCGGCGGTGGCAACGCCGCTGCGCAGTACGGCGCCGGTTGCAGCCACACCCCAGCCTGCTGCAGCGAAGAAGGCTGGCGCTGCAAAGCGTACCGGCAAGTCTGCGGATCGCGGCGTGACCTGAGCACCGCATCGGGCCAGCAGCGCTAGGCGCAGGGCTTGCGCACCTGCTGCTGCAGGCGCACCCGCTCCAGCTGCAGCTGCAAATCCAGCTGGTGCAGTTGCTGGCGGGTGGCCTTGGGCAGGCGCAGCCCGCCCTGCTTGTGCTCGTGGCTGCTCACCGTGGCGTGCAGGCGCTTGTGATGCACCAGCGCCTGCCGGTATTCACCCACATCCAGGTAAAGCTGGGACAGCAGCTCTTCGGTCTGCAGCAACAGGCTGGGCAGCTTGGCGGTTTCGCCGATGTGATTGGCGGTCTGCAGGCACTCCAGCGCTGCTTGCGGGCGGCCCAGCTTCTGGTAGCTGCGCCCCAGGTGCAACAGCACGCGGCCTTCGCCCCACTGGTTGTTGGTATCGCGGTAGATGCGGTATGCGTCATTCAGGAAGCGTTCGGCGCGCTCGAAATCGCCCTGCTCGAAATGGATCAGCCCGTAGTAGTAGACGATTTCCGCCCGCCATACCGGCCGGACAATGCCTTGATCCAGCATCAGCTCGGCAGCGGAGAGCGCAGTCAGTGCGGCCGCATGATCGTGCAGCCGGTACGCATCGCCGGCGATATTGATATGGATGCCGCAACTGAGTAGCGGCTGATCCAGCGGCCGGGCGATCTGTTCGGCCAACCGATGGAAATGCAGGGCGTTGGTGAAGTCGTCGAACGCGTAATACACCTTGCCGATACCGATGTATGCCAGCGCACAGAATTGCCGCTCATTGCGCTCGCCGGCGATTTCCAGGCAGCGCAGCCAGGCATCCAGTGCCGGCTGGTACTCGCCAGCGTGGTAGTGCATTTCGGCCTGCTCGTTATGTGCCCAGGCCAGCAAGTCGGCGCGTTTTTCCTTCTGCAGCAGGCGTATGGTTTCCTGCATCACCGTCACCCCCTGCCGGGGATGGCCGCCGTGGGTGATGGCGCGGGCGCGCTCGCGCTGGGCGCGTGCCAGCAGCGCCAGATCGCCCAGCTGCTGCGCATGGGCCACCAGTTGCTCGGCCCTCGGCAAGGCCTGGTTGCGCTGCTCACCGATGTCGATGCGCTCGCGCAACGTGTCGATCGCCATGGCGAGTTCCGCCGGATTCAGCTTTTCCATCGCTTTAACCCATCTCGGCTTCAAGTACACGGTTGCGGCCTGCACGCTTGGCGCGGTAAAGCGCCTCGTCCGCCTGTGCGATCAGGCTGTCGCCGCCGTCCCCATCCCGCAATTGAGCACAGCCGATGCTGACGGTCACATGCAGGCCGGGGGCGACTTTCTCCCACGGGTATTCTGCAATGCGCCGGCGGATGCGCTCGGCCACCTGCATGGCTACGTGCAAAGGGGCCCCCGGCAGCACCAGCGTGAATTCCTCGCCGCCGTAGCGCGCCAGCAGGTCGGCATCGCGTATGCCGTCCTGCAGCAGCAGCGCGCCTTGCTTGAGCACGCGGTCACCGGCCAGATGCGAGTGATTGTCGTTGATCTGCTTGAAATGATCGAAATCGATCACCAGCAGCGAGAGCGCGGTATCGCTCGATTGCGCCAGCTGCACCAGGTCGGGCAGCCGCTGATCCAGCGTGCGGCGGTTGTAGATGCCGGTCAGCCCGTCGCGGTAGGCGGCGGTTTCCAGTTGTTTCATCTGCTGGTTGTGCGCTTCGCTCTGCTGGCGCAACTGCTGCACTTCCAGCTCGGACGACATCAGCCGCAGCTTGATTTCCAGGCTGGCCAGCCGGCGTGCCGATTGCCGTGCCGCCAGCGCCGCCAGCCCTTCGCGGGCGATCTGCATGTAGTGATCATGGAAGCCGATGTAGTGCATGACCGCACGCGCATGGTCACCGCGTGCCTCGTACAGCGCGGACAATTCTTCGTGGATCTGCATGGTCAGGTTGGCGGCGCCAAAGCGCGATACCACGTCCAGCGCCTTGTGCAGCAGCTGTTCGGCTTCTGCCTCCTTGCCTTCCTTGCGCGTCATGCGCCCCAGTGACAGCAGCGTGATGGTCTGGTCCCACAGGTAGCCGGTTTCCACGCTGATTTCGTAGGCACGATCCAGGTAGTGGCGGGCAATGGCGTAGTCACCAGCCTCGCTGTGGATCAGGCCCAGGTAATGGCAGGTTTCGGCCAGCCAGTCGCGCCGCAGTGGCAGGATCAGGTGGCGCTCGGTATCGAGCAGGATGCTCTTGGCGGTATCGAAGCGCTTGAGCTTGATCAGCGCCGATGCCATGAACAGGCCGCTCTTGGCGCGCAGGTCTTCGTGCCTGATCAGGCCGGCAAGCTCGTGCGCCAGCGCATGGTAGTAAAACGCCTGTTCGATGTCTTCGTGCAGCACGAACAGGTCGCCCAGGCCCAGGCAGGCTTCGATGCAGCATTCGGTTGCGCCACTGGCCAGCGCATCCGTCAGGCAGCGCAGCCAGCTTCGGGCCGCCACTGCGGGCTGCCCGGCTGCCGCCTGGCATTGTGCCAGTACATGCAGCAGCATGGCGCGCGTAGGCAGGTCTGCATCGTCCTGCACCAGCCGCAACGCGCGTTGCACCAGCGGCTTGGCATCGTGCCAGCCCTTGAGCACCAGTACCGAACGGGCCCACCAAAGCAGTGCGCGCGCCTCGCCAGCGGTGTAATGCACACGCCGCGCGGCGTCTGCAGCTTGCTGCGCCAGCGTCAGCGTCTCCTCGCAACGCGGCGCGTACGAATCCCTCGCCGCGTCGATCAGGCGATCAATTTCACCGAGAGGGTCAGGGTTGGCTCGTTTCATGGCAGTGCCTTTGGCTCTGCCATTGTAGGTAAATCAGCCGCCGGGCGACAATGCGCATTCCTGCGCCTGTGCATGTAGGCTCAAGCGTTGAGCTGTGCCAGCAGATTGCGCAGCTCGTCGGCATCAGCGCTGTTGCGCATCGCATCGATCAGATCGCGTATCTTGTCCAGGTCGGTGGACAGCACCTGCTGCTTCACTTTCAGCAACTGCGCGGGCAGCATCGAGAAGCGGCGCAGCCCCAAGCCCAGCAGCAGCCGGGTCAGCGCCGGATCGCCCGCCATCTCGCCGCACATCGATACCGGTTTTTCCATCCGGTTGGCGGTGTCGATCACATGACCCAGCAAGGAAATCACCGCCGGGTGCAGCGGGTCGTACAGGTGATTGACTGCATCGTCGTTGCGGTCGACCGCCAGCGTGTACTGGATGAGGTCGTTGGTGCCGATCGAGACGAAATCGAGCTGCGCCAGGAACGAAGCCACGGTAACGGCTGCCGCTGGCACCTCGATCATGCCGCCCAGCTCGATCTGCGTATCGAAGGCAATGCCTTCCTCGGCCAGTTGCGCGGCCACTTCATCCAGATGCCGGCGGATCTGCCGGATTTCGCCCACATGCGACAGCATGGGAATCAGCAGCTTGATCTTGCCGAACGCAGAAGCGCGCAGCAGCGCGCGCAGCTGCGTGCGGAACAGCTGCGGCTCGGCCAGGCACAGGCGGATGCCGGTCAGCCCCAGCGCGGGGTTGGGTGTTTCCACCTCTTCCTGCCACTTGGGGATCTTGTCTTTGCCCAAGTCGATGGTGCGGATGATGATGGGCTTCTTGCCCATGGCCTCCGCCACTTGCTTGTAGGCCTCGAACTGTTCTTCTTCGGTCGGCAGGTCGTCTTCCTTCAGAAACAGGAATTCCGAGCGGAACAGGCCGATGCCGGCCGCGCCGTTACCCAGTGCCTGCTCGCTGTCGTCGGGCAGCTCGATATTGGCGAACAGCTCGATTTCGGTGCCATCACGGGTGACGGCTTTTTTCTTCAGGATGCCTTGCAGCGCGTCTTTCTTGACCTGCCACTGATCCTGGCGAGCACGGTATTCGGCCAGGATGCCTTCGTCCGGGTCGACGATCACCATGCCGTTCACGCCATCGACGATGATGGTTTCGCCATCGCGGATCATCGCGCGCGCATGGCGCAGCGCCAGTACCGATGGCAGATCCAGGCTGCGCGCCAGGATGGCGGTGTGCGAGGTGGGGCCGCCCACGTCGGTAATGAAAGCCACGTACTGGCTGTCCTTGAACAGCACCATGTCGGCCGGGGAAAGATCGTGCGCCACCAGAATGCCGTCGCCAGCGTTGGGTACCGGCAGCGGCGCCAGCGCGTCGTGGCCGGCCAGGGCCTTGAAGATGCGGTCTGCCACCTGGATCACGTCGGCGCGGCGTTCGCGCAGATATTCTTCCTCGATCTCGTCAAATTGCGCCAGCAGCGAATCGAGCTGTTGCTGCAATGCCCATTCGGCATTGCATTTCTGTTCCGCGATCAGGTCGCGCGGATCGCGTGACAGCGTGTGGTCGTTCAGCAGCATGATGTGCAGGCTGAGAAAGGCGCCCAGTTCGGTGGGGGCGTTTTCCGGAATGCTGCCCCACAGTTGCTCCAGCTCCTGGCGGGCATGACGGATGGCCGCGTCGTAGCGGACCTGCTCGGCCGGCACGTCCGCATCGTGCAGCATGTAATGGTCGATTTCGATATCGGCCTGCGAAACGAGGTGGGCGCGGCCAATTGCGATGCCGCCGCCGATGCCGATACCGTGCAGTGAGATGCTCATTCGCCTTCCTCGTTCTTTTTGCCCTGTGGGCTATTGTCGTGGCGCCACTGTCTGCATGCCCGGGGTCCCGCTCCCGGGCTGCGTGTCATTCCCCTTCGCCGAACTTGTCCGCGACCAGTGCCTTGAGTGCTTCCAGTGCCTCCACTTCATCCGGGCCATTGCTGGTGTCGATGGTGACCATGCTGCCCTTGCCGGCGGCCAGCATCATCACGCCCATGATGGACTTTGCGTTGACACGCCGCTGGTTGCGGCTGATCCACACCTCGCACTGGAACTGGCTGGCAAGCTGGGTGAATTTGCTGGATGCGCGGGCATGCAGACCAAGTTTGTTGACGATTTCTACTTCTTGACTGGGCATAGGTGCATCCGTTTTTATTCTGTGGCGCTGGGCAGCATATAGAGTACGCCTTCCAGACCGCCGGTAATCGCTTTGCTGACCACGGTTTCCAGTGGCTGGTGGCAATAGGTCAACGCACGCACCAGCATGGGCAGGTTCACGCCGGCAACCGCTTCCACGCGGCCCGGCACGATCAGCCGGTTGGCCACGTTCGAGGGCGTGCCCCCGTAGATGTCGGTCAGCAGCAACACGCCTGATCCGTCGTCGAGCGAGGTGATGATCTGGCGCGCGCGCTCGACCACCTTGTCCGGGTCGTCGGCCTTGCTGACTGCCAGTTGCGACACATTGGACAACGGGCGGCCCATGATGTGCTGGGCACACGACATAAGCGCATCACCCAGCGAAACGTGGGTGACGATGATGATGCCGACCATGCGGATGGCTTTCCTTTCGCATCATCACGGTGGATGACGCCTGAGTATCATGAATTGATGAATTTATACCGCAATCCGGCCCGCCTTTACAGCGGGGCGGTTCGGGTTGACGTCTGCCGCAACAGCCAGTTCCCTGTACTTAGCGCAAACGGTACAAATGCGCAGGCCTGCTTTGCCACTCCAGCCGCTGCTGCAGCCCGGCGGTCACGTAGATACTGTCGTCATTGGCAACGATCAGTGCTTCTTGCGTGCCATAGCGGCCCGCGTAGCGTAGCGCACCGTCCAGCCCGGCCACAAATGCAGTTTTGGCGGCGATGCCTGCCAACGCGGTAGCCTGCAGCGTCGCAGGCGTGAGCGCAGCCGCCAGCTGTACCTTGCGGGCGGATTTGCCCGTTTTCGGGTCGACAGCCAGTGTTGTATCTGCAGCGCTGGCATAGGCAAAGGCCTCGCCGCTCTTGAGTGCCAGCATTGCGAGTGGCGTGCTGGATTTCTGGCTGGGAATCACTGCCTTCCAGCGTGTCTCGCCGCGCTTGCCCAGCGCCAGCGTGGCGCCGTCAAGCTGCAGCAGCGCGTTGAAAACGCGGTGACGGCGCAGATAGGCGGCCATCCGGTCCAGCGCCCAGCCTTGGGCAACATGATCCAGCCGCAGCGTGGTCGCGCCGTCGCCACTGAGCTGATTGCCATCCAGATGCAGGGCTGCCAGACCCGCGCTGCGTAGCATGGCAGGTTCGGTTGCAGGCGCGCTGGCCGCCTGCACCGCCGATGTCGCGGGCATGCGTGTGGTAGCGGCGGGAAACAGCCCATCCGAGCGCAGTTCAACATCGCTGCCCTGGGCGAGGATTTCCTGCAGTTCTTCATCCAGTTGCACGGGCTCACCACGCAACAAGGTGGCGTTCAGCGCGCTGACCGCCGAGCGTGGCCCGCTACCGAGCTTGGCATCCAGCCGCTGCATGTCTGCAATGACCGCATTGGCGTGGCGGGCCGCCAGCTCATCGGGCAGCCCCCAGATGGTGATCTTCAGCCGGCCACCGAAAGCCTGTGCTTCTTTCTGGTACAGCGGCTCCTTGCTGCAGGCGGCCAGCGATAGCAACACGGTCAGCACGCACAGCAGCCTGCCCGGGTAGGCAAGCCAGCGGTGGCAGTGCTCAAGCGGCATGGCGCTCCAGCGCATCGATGAACAGCGCCGGTACGTCGATGCCCGATTGATCGCTGATTTCGCGGAAGCACGTCGGGCTGGTGACGTTGATTTCCGTCACCTTGTCGCCGATCACGTCCAGCCCCACCAGTAGCAGCCCTTCGGCCGCCAGGCGCGGACCCAGTGCTTCGGCAATCGCGCGGTCGCTGTCGGTCAGCGGGCGGGCCACGCCGGTGCCGCCGGCGGCCAGGTTTCCACGGGTTTCTCCCGCCTTCGGGATACGTGCCAGGCACCAGTCCACCGGCTTGCCGTCGATCAGCAGGATGCGCTTGTCGCCTTCCTTGATCGCGGGCAGGTAGCGCTGCGCCATGATGGTCTGCCGGCCGTTGGCGGTCAGCGTTTCGATGATGCTCCCCACATTGGGGTCGTCATCGCGCACGCGGAAAATGCCGGTGCCGCCCATGCCGTCCAGCGGTTTGAGGATGATATCGCCATGCTCATTCAGGAACGCGCGCAGGTCGCTTTCCTGCTGCGCCACCAGCGTGGGCGTGATGAATTCCGGATGCTTGAGGATGGACAGCTTCTCGTTGTACTCGCGCAGCGTGCCGCCCGGGTTGAATACCTTGGCGCCCTGCGCTTCGGCCAGCGTCAGCAGGTGCGTGTTGTACAGGTATTGCTGATCGAATGGCGGATCCTTGCGCATGATCACCGCATCGAAATCCCGCAGTGCCACGGTTTGTACTTCGCTGGCTGCAAACCAGCTGCCGTAGGCCTGCGTTGCGGTCAGTGCAAACGGCAGCACCTGCGCTTCGACCACGCCATCCTTCACGCGCAGCGTGTCTGCCTCGCAGGTATGGATGGCGTAGCCGCGGCGGCTGGCTTCCACCAGCATGGTGTAGGTGGAATCCTTGTGGATCTTGAACTTGACGAGCGGGTCGGCAATGACGAGCAGTTTCATGCGATTTCCAGCTTAAATGGCCAGCGCCAGGGCGGGCTCGGGGGCGGTAGCTTCCAGCTCGTGCGCGGCGGCCAGCAGTGCCAGCCGTGCAATCACACCATAGGCGTAAAAACGGTTGGTTTCGCAATCCGGGTTGTCGTCGCACTCCGGCGTGTTCGGCGGCGAGGCAAACGCCAGCGGCACGAACTGCGCGCCGGGGGCGTTGAGGTTTTCGTCGATGCCGCGCTCGGTATGCACGCGGTAGAAACCGCCCACCACGAAGTGATCGACCATGTAGATCACCGGCTCGGCAATTGCGCCGTCGATGGTTTCAAAGGTGGGTACACCTTCCTGCACGATCACATCGTGCACCTGCAGCCCTTCCTTGATCACCGACATCTTGTTGCGCTGCTTGCGGTTGAGGCCGATCAGTTCTTCGCCCGATTTTACCGTCATGATGCCCATGCCATAGGTGCCGGCATCTGCCTTGACGATGACGAACGGCGTTTGCGTGATGCCGTGTTCCGCATACTTGACGCGGATTTTCTCCAGCATCTCGTCCACGGTAGCGGCCAGTTTTTCCTCGCCGGTGCGTTCGTGGAAATCCAGCCCGCCCACCCTGGCAAAGTAAGGGTTGATCACCCACGGGTCGATGCCGATCAGCCTGGCAAACTCGTTCACCACCTGGTCGTAAGCGGCAAAATGGTTGGTCTTGCGGCGCATGTACCAGCCGGCATGCAAGGGCGGTAGCAGCGTTTGCTCGATGTCCTCGACGATTTTCGGCACGCCGGCCGACAGATCGTTGTTCAGCAACACCACGCATGGATCGAAATCGGGCAGGCCCACGCGGCGGCCGTTGCGCACCACCGGTTCGAGCTTGAGCTTGGCGCCATTGGGCAGCTCGAACTCGGTTGGCTCGGTGATATCCGGGTTGAGCGTGCCGATGCGCACTTTCAGGCCGGCATGGCGCAGGATGCGTGCCAGCGCGGCCACGTTCTGCAGGTAGAACTGGTTGCGGGTATGGTTTTCCGGGATCAAAAGCAGGCGGCGTGCGTCCGGACAGAAACTTTCTGCCGCGCTCATTGCCGCATGCACTGCCAGTGGATGGAAATCGGGGTTCAAATTATTGAAGCCACCCGGATACAGATTCATGTCCACCGGTGCCAGCTTGTAGCCGGCATTGCGCAAATCCACCGAGCCGTAGAACGGGGGCGTGTGCTCCTGCCATTGGTTACGGAACCAGTGTTCGATTTCCGATTGCGCATCCAGGATCTTGCGCTCCAGGTCGAGCAGCGGGCCGGACAGCGCGGTAGTCAGGTGGGGGACACTCATGATGGGTTCCGTTGGCGTTCTACGAGTGCAGCATATGGTGGCAAAGGCTGCCAATTCAATCCACCTTGCCATGCATACGGGTCGATGGCCGGCGCAAGCTGCCGCCTTTGCCTCTAAACTGCATGGCATATACGTTACGCCGAGGACACCGAGATGTCGCAATTGTTTGCCAATCCGCTGGATAACCCGCAGGCATTGCGCCGCCGCCATGTGCTGATCTCGGCGTTGCTGCTGGCGGCAGTGATTGCCATCGGCATGGTGCTGGGGCACTTCGGGCGGCACGGCGTGGCCGACATGCTGCTGATCGTGCCGGTGGTGTACGCCAGCCTCTATCTGGGGCTGGCAGGCGGCCTGGCGATCAGCGTGGCAAGCATCATCGCCTACGATTTCTTCTTTCTGTGGCCGTACTACCGTTTTGGCGTGCACAGCGTGGAAACCGCCGTGCGGCTGGGGGTGCTGATGACCAGCGCGCTGATCTGCGTGCAGGTGATCGCCCGCTTGCACGACAAGGCGGTATTGGTGAGCCGCACGCAGTTCGCGCTGGCAGCAAGGCAAACTGATCTGGAAGCCGAGCTGGCACTGCGGCTGCAGGATCCGCAGCACTTGCGTACGCGCTTTCCCGGCCTGTTCGATGCATTCCCTGCGGCCGTGCTGTGGTTGCGCAATGGCCGCATCGAAGCCGCCAACAACACCGCGCGTGCCTGGCTGGCATTGCAGGATGACCACGTTGACCCGGCGTGGGCGCTGGCCGATGAAATCATCACCGCCAGCGGCATGCGGCTGCGTTGTGCGCGTGCCAACCTGGCCGGCGCCGAGGACGGGCAGATCGTCTGCATGCTGTCATTGGGACTGTAAAGGCCGCTACTGGCCGGTTGCACGGTAACCGGGGCTGGCGGGGAGCTGCCGCGCCGGCCCTACCCCGCCGCCAGCGCAGTCGGGCAGGCAAACGGCGCCAGCGCCGGCAGGCTGGCCTGATGCCCGGCCAGGCGCAGCATGCGCAATGCATGCTGGCTGACGCGGTCGCGCTGGTTGTCCATGGTGGCCATGTGATAGCTGTCTTCCAGCCACACCAGCTCGCAATCGCAATGCGCCAAGTGCTGCTTCAGGTGCAGCGGCGTGGTGGGTGCGGCCACCTCGTCTTCCAGCGCGTGCACGATCAGCGTGGGCAGATACATCTCGCCCAGTACCTGCGGGGTCAGCGTATCGATCAGCTGCATCACTTCATGGATGGCAGCCACCGGCGTGGCGCCATAGTGCGATTGGCCGGCGTGGATCTGTTTTTCCAGCCGCGAGCGCAGCTTGGCGTTCTTGATGCCGTAAGGTGGCGCTTCCGGGAAAGACAGCCGGTGCTTGAGCGGGGTTTTCACCACTAGCGGCAGGATGAAACGGTACCAGGGTTGCGCCCAGCCATCGAAAAACATCGTCGGGGAAACCAGGATCAGTGCACGCAGCCGGTGCTGGTACTTGTGCGCGAGCTTGATCGACAGCAACGACCCCATGCACAAGCCGCCGATGGACACGCGCGGATAGCGCGCCAGCAATGATTCCAGCGCGGCTTCGGCGCTGGCATACCACTGTTGCCAGTGCGTGGCCGCCAGTTCGGCCGGTGTGCTGCCATGGCCGGCCAGCAGCGGTATTTCCACTGCGAAGCCGGCCGCTTCAAGCTTTTTGCCCAGCGGGCGCATTTCGGTTTCACTGCCGGCAAGGCCGTGTACCAGCAGAATGGCATCCTGGGCATCCAGACGGAACATATGCACTCCAGCAGGCGGGCGCCGCGCAACGGCGTGTTGCGTTACAGCCAGCCTTTCTTCTTGAAGAACCAGTATGGCGCAATCCCGGACAGCAGCATCAGCAGGATGGCGAACGGGTAACCGAATTCCCAGCTCAGTTCGGGCATCAGGCCGAAGTTCATGCCGTAGACGCTGGCAATCATCGTCGGTGGCAGGAACACCACGCTGGCAATCGAGAAAATCTTGATGATCTTGTTCTGCGACAGATTGATCAAGCCCATCACCGCGTCCATCAGGAAGTTGATCTTGTCGAACAGGAAGCCGGTGTGGTTGTTCAGCGATTCCAGATCGCGCAGGATTTCGCGCAGGTTGCCCTCCTGCTCGCGGCCGATCACGCGCGAGCGCAGCAAAAAGGACAGCGCGCGGCGCGTATCCATCAGGTCCAGCCTGACCTTGCCGTTCACGTCTTCCTGCTGGGCGATATCGGCAACGGTTTCCGCCATCGCTTCGTCGTTCATGTCGGTTTCGCGATTCAGCACGCGGCTGCTCACTTTCTCCAGCGCGCTGTACACGCCTTCCAGCACGTCGGCATCGTATTCCACCGCCACTTCATAGATGGATAGCAGGATGTCCTCGGCGCTGCTGACGAATTCCGGCTGCACGCGGGCACGCAGCCGGAACAGCCGGAACACCGCCAGCTCTTCCTGGCGCATGGTCAGCAGCCGGCCTTCGTTCAGCAGGAAAGAGACGGTGACGTTGTCCGCGCCTTCGCTATGCTGGTGCAGGAAGTAGGAGTTGAGGTGCAGGCCGGCTTCATCCACATAGCAGCGCGCGGATTCCTCGATGTCCTCCAGCTCTTCGTCCTCGGGCAGTTCAAGCCGGAACACGCTTTGCACCATTGCCCGCTCGTCATCACTGGGGTCGACCAGGTCCACCCACATCACCTCGGGGCGGGCAAGATCGGCGGGTGTCTGCACCGGCAGGTGTACAAGGCGGCCATGGGCCAGTGCGAAGGCTGCGAGCATGAGTGACTCCGGTTGAACCTGCCCTGGAAACTGCGAGGCCGCGCGATTATATAAGCGATTGGACGAATTCGTCGGCGCACATGTTGTAACACCTTGCGCGGGCCTGTTAACCCCGGTTTCACAACCGCGTCCGGGGTCTTCCAGCCGGGCTGCATGTGGTCGTTTTAAAGAGCCGCCACCCCGCTTTTGCAAGTCGCCTGCTTGCTCGCAGGCGGCCCCGGCCTGGCTGAAATACCCCGAACCCACAGCGCTGGGCCGCAAAAAGCCCATTTACGGTGTTACGCTCCCTGGCAATAACCCGTTATTGCCTGCGTCGCACGCCTTGTTATATGGGCTTTTGCGGCCCGGTGCAGTTGCGAAACCAGGGTTGACAGGCACCAGGCTGTCGACGCCGCCGTGTAACGGAACCCGTATGACCGTCACTACCCGCAAGACCCAGGAAAATTTTCAGGAAACGCTGGCCCAGGTGCAGCGCCTGCTGGCACGCCACAAACTGGTCGAGGGCATGGTGCACAAGCAGGAAATGCCGCGCCACGATCTGGTCGAGCAACTGGTGCATAAACAGAACCTGGCCGAGCTGTCGGTAAAGCTGGAACGGCTGCATTCGGCCGACATTGCCGACATCCTGGAAGCCCTGCCGCGTAGTGACCGCTTTACCGTGTGGGAACTGGTGCGCGCCGAGCGCGATGGCGAAATCCTGCTGGAAGTCTCCGATGCGGTGCGTGAATCGCTGCTCGAGCAGATGGACAACGAGGACATCGTTGCCGCCGCCGGCACGCTGGATGCGGATGAACTCGCCGACCTCGCGCCCGATCTGCCCGAGCACCTGCTGTCCGAGGTCATGGTGGGGCTGGATGCCGACGAGCGTGCGCAGGTGCAAAGTGCGCTGTCCTATGGCGAGCATGAAGTGGGCGCGTTGATGGATTTCGACATGGTGACCATCCGTGACGATGTCACGCTGGCTACCGTGCTGCGTTACCTGCGCCGGTTCGACAACCTGCCCGACAATACCGACAAACTGTTCGTGACCGACCGGCAGCGCACCTTCAAGGGCGTGCTGTCGCTCAAGCGCCTGTTGCTGAACGACCCGAAGAAAGCCGTTGCCGAGGTGATGAGCAGCGATGTGGTGGTGTTTGCGCCCGATGGCCGCGTGGAAGATGCCGCCAACGCGTTCGAGCGTTATGACCTGGTCTCCGCGCCGGTGCTTGACTCCAACCAGCGCGTGATCGGCCGGCTGACCGTCGACGACATGCTGGACGTGATCCGCGAGGATTCGGACGTGCTGTCCCTCGCGGGCATGAAGGAAGAAGACCTGTTTTCCAGCATCTGGAAATCCACCAGAAATCGCTGGCCGTGGCTGGCGGTGAATATCTGCACCGCTTTTCTCGCCAGCCGCGTGATCGGCGCGTTCGAGGAAACCATCGCCCATCTGGTGGCACTGGCCACGCTGATGCCCATCGTATCGGGCATCGGCGGCAATACCGGCACGCAAACCATCACGCTGATCATCCGCGGGCTGGCGCTGGGGCAGATCACGCCGTCCAACTCGCTGCGCCTGCTGGTGAAGGAGCAGGGTATTGCACTGGTCAACGGCGTGGTGTGGGGCTGCGTGCTGGGGCTGATCGCCTTCATGCTGTACGGCCAATGGAAGCTGGGCGGCGTGATGATGGCAGCCATGGTGCTCAACCTGCAGGTAGCCGCGCTGGTGGGCATCCTGGTGCCACTCACCATGCAGAAGCTCGGGCGCGATCCGGCCTATGGCTCCAGCGTGTTGCTGACTGCTACTACCGACAGCATGGGCTTTTTCATCTTTCTGGGGTTGGCAACGGTATTCCTGCGCTGATCAGGATCAACTGTTCGTGTCAGCATGCTGCCCCCCGCACTAGGTGCTTGCCCGTATGCCGCAGCGCCATCCGCTTCGGGTAGCATGGCCCGAAACAATAAAGGCATCGTCCACCGATACCCGCCAGATGCTCTCTCCAGCCATCCTGATCGAACTGCTGCATAGCCGTCGCTTCGGTGTCGAGTACCAGCCCATCGTCGAAGTGAAAAGCGGCGAGGCGTACGCGCACGAGGCGCTGGCACGCTTCTATACCGCTGCCGGTGCCGCGGTGCCGCCGCAGGCGGTATTCGATGCGCTCGAAGCGCATCCGCTGGCGCTGTATCAGGTGGAGCACACGCTCAAGCGGCTGCAGATCGATGAATCGCCAGCGGGCATGCTGTTCATCAATCTCGACCCGGATACCTTCCATATCGCCAGCAAGGACAAGGGCCCGCATCCGCTGGTGGACTTGGTATCCGGCCGTGCCGGCCTGACGGTGGAAATCATCGAGAACAGCTCGTCAGGCGATGCCGACCGCAGCCTCGCCATGGCGGATGCGTTTGCCGCACGTGATGTACGGCTGGCGCTGGATGATATCGGCGCGCCGGCATCGGTGCTGTCGCTGCCGGTGCTGCTGCAGATGGACTACCTCAAGTTTGATCGCCACTGGTGGCAGCACTGGCACAGCCCCGGCTACCGTAAGCTGCTGCAGACGCTGGTGCGCTTTGCGCGCGAGCACGGGCAAGCCACGATACTGGAAGGCGTGGAGACGGTGGCGCACTGGGAAGCGGCCATGGATCTCGGCGTCGACTACGTGCAGGGCTTTTTCTTCCGCGATTGCTTTCACAGCGTGCACCCGTGATCAACACTGTGCGCGGCTGCTAAACTGCCGCCATGCCTGATTACCAGACCCTGCTGGCCGCTAGCGGCCTCGCGCGCATCGATGCGCAAGTGCTGTTCAGCCACGTGTCCGGCCATAACCGCGCATGGCTGATCGCGCACGGCAGCGACGAAGCAGACCCTGCGCTGGCCGCCGCATATGATGCCCTCGCCGCACGGCGCCGTGCTGGCGAGCCGGTTGCCTATCTGGTGGGCACGCGTGAATTCTATGGCCGCGATTTCGCCGTCAGCCCCGCCGTGCTGATTCCGCGCCCGGAAACCGAACTGCTGGTGGAGCTGGCGCTGGCACGGGCTGGTGACAATGCACGGGTGCTGGACCTGGGTACGGGCTCCGGTTGCATTCCGGTCACCCTCAAGCTGGAGCGGGCTGATCTGCTGGTGAGCGCGGTGGATATCTCCAGCGATGCATTGGCTGTGGCGCAGCACAACGCGCGCCGGCTGGGCGCGGAGGTGCAGTTTGTCCACTCTGACTGGTTTGCCGCGCTGGCAGGCCAGACCTTCTCGCTGATCGTTTCCAATCCGCCGTATATCGAACAGCACGATCCGCACCTGGCACAGGGCGATTTGCGCTTCGAACCGCGTGGCGCGCTGACCGATGGTGCGGATGGGCTCTTGCATATCCGCCATATCGTCACGACCTGTGTGGAGCATCTGCGTGCGGGTGGCTGGCTGTTGTTCGAGCACGGTTACGATCAGGGCGGGGCAAGCCGCGCCTTGCTCGACGCGGCGGGGTTCAGCGAGGTGCAAACCTGGCACGACCTGGCCGGCCTGGACCGGGTGACGGGCGGGCGTTGCGCTGTGCACCGGCCGTGATGCTGCCCGGCGGCATCTTGCAGCCGGGCAAGACTCGCCGGTACAATATCCGACTGATTTGATAGGTTATTAGGGGCACTACCCATGAGCGAACGCGATATCCAGCAGGAAATCCACCAGATCGTGACCGAAAACCCGGTGGCGCTTTTCATGAAAGGCACACCGACTTTCCCGCAATGCGGTTTCTCGGCCGGTGCCGTGCAGCTGTTGAAGAATGTTGGTGTGCAGTTTGCCGCTGTCAACGTGCTGGCCGACCAAGATATCCGCCAGGGCATCAAGGATTATGCCAACTGGCCGACCATTCCCCAGCTCTACATCGACGGTGAGTTCGTTGGCGGTTCGGACATCATGAAAGAGCTGTACGCAAACGGCGAGCTGCAAAAGCTGCTGGAAGCGCACAAGGTCGGCTGATCCAAGCCGGCGCTGCGCCAGGCCCCTGCCTTTGGCGGGGGCTTTGTTTTTTTCTGTTGCCGGGTTTATTCGGAACTGCTGGCCGAAAACGCATCACGTGCCAGTAGCGCCTGATACTGTTGCTCGATCAACGGGCGTTCCCGCTGCAGATAGTCCGCCACCGCGCGGGCAAAGCCCGGGTGTGCCAGCCAGTGTGCGGAGTAGGTCAGTACCGGCGAGAAGCCTCGTGCCTGCTTGTGCTCGCCCTGTGCGCCGCCTTCGAATACCGCCAGGCCACGCTCGATGGCGAATTCGATGCCCTGGTAGTAGCACAGCTCGAAATGCAGGCTGGGCTCGAAGCCGCCACCCCCCGCATTCCAGTCCGCACCCCAGTAGCGGCCGTACAGCCGCTCCGGCCCGATCAGATTCAATGCGCACGCCAGCGGCTCGTCGTTGCGGTAGGCCAGCACCAGCATGCATGCCTCGGGCTGTGCATCGCCCAGCAACTGGAAGAACGCCTCGCTCAGATAGGGGCTGGAACGGTGTTCGTGGTAGGTGTTGCTGTAGCAGCGGGCAAAAAATGCCCAGTCTTCGTGGCTGATGTCGTGGCCGGTCTTGCGCACGATGCGGATGCCGGTGGCTGCCACCTTGCTGCGCTCCTGGCGGATTTTCTTGCGCTTCTCGCGCTTCATCGCCGCCAGGAAGTCATCGAAATGCTGCCAGCCCTGATTGAGCCAGTGAAACTGGATTTGCGTGCGCGTCTGTAGTCCGGCTGCGTGCAATAACGGCAGGTCGGCGGGCGGATGGAACAGCAGGTGCAGGCTGCTGGCTTCGATATCCTGCGCCAGCGTCAGCGCACCCCGCACCAGCATGCTGCGGCTGGCTTCATCCACCGCCAGCAGGCGCTCGCCGGGCACCGGCGTGAACGGTATGGCGCTGACCAGCTTGGGGTAGTAATCGAGCCCGTGTTCACGGTAGGCCTGTGCCCACGACCAGTCGAATACGTATTCACCGTAGGAGTGGTGCTTGAGGTAAAGCGGCAGCAGGCCCTGACTCATCCCCGCTTCATTGGTCAGCTCCAGGTGGCACGGCTGCCAGCCGGCCCCGGCACCCACGCAATCGGTTTGTTCCAGCGCGGCAAGAAACGCGTGCTGCAGCACCGGGCTGGTGCCGGCAAGGGCATTCCAGCCATCAGCGGGCAGGTCGGCGATATGGGGGTGTACGCGCAGCATGCGGCAAGGATAACGGCTTTGCGCCCCGGCACGTCAATCGTGCAACGGGGAAAAGTGCTGCTGCGCAGTCAGGCCACCGGGGCGGCCCGCTTCCGCTCAGGGCAGGATGCGTATTGCCAGTGTCTGCAGGTCGGTCTTGCCCTTGGACCAGCAACGGTCGTTTTGCTGGTACTGGCCACTGCCGGCGCCATGCGCGGCGCTGCTACGGATGTTGCCGGTATCGGGCTCGCCATCATCGAACTCGTTGTCGATCGCGCAAACGTAGCGGATATCCACTGTCGGCTGGCTGCCATCGTTGCCGGCCACGATCCACGCGGAAGAGTCGGCCGCGCCCAGATTGCTGCCCTTGGAGACCACATTCCACTGCACGCCCAGCGGCGTATTGCGATCTGCGGGCGAGAGCACGCCGGCAACCGGGGATAACTGCTGCCAGAAGGCAATGCGCTCGCTGGCGGTATTGAGCAGGCCATCGCGGGCGCCCTTGCATGTAGCCTCGGTCGTGGGCGTGCTGCCAGTGCAGCCATCGCCGGGATAGCGGCCGTAGCGCTCGTGATACAGGGCAATGGCCGACTGGATCTTGATTGCGCTGGCCTGCGTGCTCTTCACCCGCGCACTGTCCATCAGGTCGCGCCCCTTGAAAGCCAGCCCGAGCACCATGCCGACGATCACGGCAATGGTTGCGACTTCGATCAAGGTAAAGCCTTGTTGCAGAGGGGCACGCATACTGTGTTTTTTCCGGTTGCAGCAATGTATGGAAGCGGGTAGGGCACTGCTGCGCTCAGTGTAACACCAATTGCTAATATGTAATGAAAGAGATTGCATGTAAGTTTTAGGCTGACCGGTTCTTTGGATCTTGCCTACAGCCCTTGTTGGCTTTGATCTGCGAGAGCCTGGCGCCACATTCCTCTGTTGTTGGCGGCATTCCGGTAATCCGTACGTGCCCGGCGCATGCTGCTGGCGGGCCTGCGGAGCAGAATATTTCAGGCCGATTGCATTACCCTGTCCTTACCCGCCTGCCCGGATTCAGGCCCGCCTTTCTCCCCTGCCAAGGCGGGCTTTCTGACCCGATCCGGGTGGGGATAGGTGTGAAAATGTCATAGCGTGAGATACCGCACTGTTCGTAATGGGGGCGCAAGCTTAGAATGCGTCTTTACTTGTACTCACCAGTCTAAATCTGGTTCCCCATGCCCTCTGCTGCTGTCGTTGAACTTGATGAGGTACGGTTCGCCTATGGCGAAAGTGACGTGCTGCGCGACGTTTCCTTCAAGGTGGCGCGTGGCGAAGTAGTGGCCATCATGGGCGGGTCGGGATCGGGCAAGACGACGTTGCTCAAGCTGATCGGCGGCCAACTGCAGGCCAGTGCCGGCCATGTGCGCGTTGACGGTGAGGATGTGGCCAGCCTGAAGGAAGCGGCGCTGTACCGGTTGCGCAGCAAGCTGGGCATGCTGTTCCAGTTCGGCGCGCTGTTTACCGATCTCTCCGTGTTCGAGAACGTCGCGTTCCCGCTACGCGAGCGCACCGCGCTGCCCGAATCGGTGATCCGTGATCTGGTGCTGATGAAGCTGCAGGCAGTCGGCCTGCGCGGCGCAGCGCAACTGATGCCCAATGAATTGTCCGGCGGCATGGCCCGGCGGGTTGCATTGGCGCGTGCCATCGCGCTCGATCCGCTGGTGATGCTGTACGACGAACCCTTTACCGGGCTCGACCCGATTTCACTGGCAGTGACCGGCAAGCTGATCCGCGAGCTCAATGATGCACTGGGCAGTGCCTCGGTGATCGTCACGCACGATGTGGCCGAATCGCTGGCCATCGTCGACCGCGTTGTGTTCCTGGCCGATGGCGTGATCGTTGCGCAAGGTACGCCGGACGAAGTGCGTGCGTCCACGCACCCGTTCGTGAAGCAGTTCATCAATGGCGAGCCGGATGGCCCGGTGCCATTCCACCGTCAGGCCACGCCGCTGGCTGCCGAACTGGGCCTGGAGCGTGCGCATGGCTGATGTGCTGGTGCGTTTTTTCAGCCGGCTGGGCGCGCCGTTTACCGATGCGCTGCTCAAATTGGGCTTTGCCGGGCGTTTCTTCGTGGCGATCTTGCGCCACTCGCCCACCTCGCTGCTGCGCTTTTCGCTCACCATGCGCGAGATCTGGTTTGCGGGCGTGCTGTCGGTGCTGATCATCGGGGTATCCGGGCTGTTCATCGGCATGGTGCTGGCGCTGCAAGGCTACGACACGCTGGTGCGCTTTGGCGCGTCGTCGTCGCTGGGCATCCTGGTGGCGCTCTCGCTGGTGCGCGAACTGGGGCCGGTGGTGGGCGCGTTGCTGTTTGCCAGCCGCGCAGGCTCTGCCATTACTGCCGAAATCGGCCTGATGAAAGCCACCGAGCAGTTGTCCGCGATGGAAATGATGGCGGTCAACCCGATTGCCCGCGTGGTGGCACCGCGTTTCTGGGGCGGGGTGATCTCGATGCCGCTGCTGGCGGCCATGTTCAGCGCCATGGGCATCATTGGCGGCTATCTGGTGGGCGTGCAGTTGCTCGGCCTCGATTCGGGCAGTTTCTGGTCGCAGATGCAGAGCGCGGTGGATTTCCGCCTCGATGTGATCAATGGCGTGATCAAAAGTATTTTCTTCGGCATCGCGGTATCGCTGATTGCCGTATTCGAAGGTTACGACGCCACGCCAACTGCGGAGGGTGTGTCCGGTGCCACCACGCGCACGGTGGTGACATCAGCGCTGGTTATTCTGGGTCTGGACGTGATCCTGACCGCATTCATGTTTAGGGGTGTTTGATGAAACGTGGCTTGATCGATTTCTGGGTGGGCCTCTTTGTGGCGGCGGGTATCGTCGCTTTGCTGTTCCTCGCGTTCAAGGTCAGCAGCACCAGCATGCTGGTCGCCAGCGATACCTATACGCTGAGCGCTAACTTCGAGAATATCGGCGGCCTGAAAACCCGCGCGCCGATCAAGAGCTCCGGTGTGGTGATCGGCCGGGTAACCGGCATCATCTTCGATCCGCATACCTATATGGCCAAGGTGTCCTTCGCCATCGACAAGCGCTACCAGTTCAGCCGCGATACCAGCGCCGCCATCCTGACGTCCGGCCTGCTGGGCGAGCAATACATCGGCCTCGAGCCCGGTGCGGATGACCGCATGCTGGAAGAAGGTGGCCGTATCACCATCACGTCGTCCGCGGTGGTGCTGGAACAACTGATCAGCCGCTTCCTGTTCTCCAAGGCGCAGGAAGGCGGCAATGGGGCAGAGGGCGGCGGCACCGCCGCGACCGAACCGAAATCGAATCATGCAGTGGAGAAATGAGATGAAAAAGTGGCTGGTAGTGTGTTTGTTGGGCCTGTTGCCGGCGTTTGCGCTGGCTGCTGCGGGCGAGACTCCGGAAGTGATCGTCAAGAACGTCAGCCGTGACGTGCTCGAGGCGATCAAGAAGAATGACAAGGATGTGGCCAAGCTGCGCGAGCAGGTGTCGCAAAAGGTCGAGCCGCTGGCCGACTACACGCGCATGACCTCTCTGGCAGTAGGCCGTTACTGGAAAACGGCCTCGCCCGAGCAGCAATCAGCGCTGACCAACGAGTTCCGCCAGATGCTGGTACGCACCTACCTGTCGGCACTGACCATCTACAAGAATGCGCAGGTCAATGTGATCGGCGCGCGCCCGGGCGAAAGCGCCGACGAGCAGAGCGTGCGCACCGAAGTGAGCATTCCCGGCCAGAAATCGATTCCGCTGGAGTTTTACTTCGAAAAACTGGGTGGCAACTGGAAGGTGTACGACATCGCGGTGGACGGCATCAGCTTCACCGTGAACAACCGCAACCAGTTCGGCGCGGCCATCCGCCAGAAAGGCATCGATGGCCTGATCAAGCAACTGGCAGAGCTGAATGCTGCATCTGCGGCCGGTGCCAGCAAGGCTGCGCCCAAGTGACCACCGTGAAAGTGGGCGGTCGCCTGACTTTCGATACCGCCGCGCAGCGGCTGGATGAAATGGTGTGGCCCTCTGCCGGTGATACGCTGACGCTGGATTTTTCCGGCGTCGAAGCGGCCGATTCCGCCGGGGTATCGGTGCTGCTGCACTGGCTGCGCGCGGCAGCGGCAAAAGAAGTCACGCTGCAATTGAGCCACATGCCGCCTGGCCTGCAGCAACTGGCCAGCGTATACGGCCTTGCGGGCTTGCCCGGCTTTGCGCCGGCGGCCTGATATGCTGTGCGCATGGGTAACCATGCCCGGCACGCGCTGCATCCCCTACAATAACGTTTTTCTAAGCCCCGTCACTGCCATGCGCCTGACTACCCTGCTTGCTGTTGGTGCCGCCGCGCTTGTTGCCGGCTGTGCCACCCCCCAGAACAACTACGATCCGCTCGAGAAAGTGAATCGTGGCGTGTTCGCATTCAATACCGTGCTCGACCGCGCTGCGGTCAAGCCGGTGGCGACCGCCTACAAGAACCACATGCCGGGGCCGGCCAAGGATGGCACACATAACTTCTTCGAGAACTTCGACGATTTCTACTCGATTTTCTCCAACCTGCTGCAAGGCAAGGTCAGCGATGCCGGCAACAGCGCCGGTCGCGTGCTGGTCAACACCAGTATCGGCATGTTCGGCATGGTGGACTGGGCCAGCGACATGGGCCTGAAGAAAACCGAAGAAGACTTCGGCCAGGTGCTGGGTAGCTGGGGTGTGGGTACCGGCCCCTACCTGATGCTGCCGTTCTTCGGCCCCTCGTCCGCGCGTGACATGGCCACACCCTTGGGGCGCTTCTTCCTGGACCCGGTGGATGCCGCGTTCGATCCCACCACCGCAGTGGAAGTGCTGCGCTGGGGGGGGGAAGCGGTGGATGCCCGTGCCGGTACGCTGGCGCTCGATCCGCTGATCGAAGCGCAAATCGATCCTTATGCCTATCTGCGTGATGCGTGGCTGCAGAAGCGCTACAACGACGTGTGGGATGGCAGCCCGCCAGCGCCGTTGCCGCTGGGTGACGATGGCGATGAGGACGACGCTGCCACCGATGCGGCGGCCGCCGCGCCGGCAGCACCCGCTTCTGCCAGCGCACCCGCAGCAGCGGAGCCGGCAAAGTGAGTGCCATCCGGTTTGATCGGGTGGTGAAGCGCTTCGGTGATTTCGAGGCGTTGTCCGGCGTCAGCTTCGATGTCGAACCGGGCGACTTTTTTGCCCTGCTTGGCCCCAATGGCGCCGGCAAGACCACGCTGATCTCCATTCTGGGCGGGCTCACCCAGGCCAGTGGTGGCAATGTGGCGGTGATGGGGCATGACGTGGCCAGCGATTACCGCGCCGCGCGCCGCGCCGTCGGCATCGTGCCGCAGGAGCTGGTGTTCGATCCCTTCTTCACCGTGCGGGAAACGCTGGCCTTCCAGTCCGGCTACTTCGGGCTGAAAAAGAACGACGCATGGATAGACGAAATCCTTGCCAGCCTTGGCCTCACCAGCAAGGCCAATGCCAATATGCGCTCGCTCTCCGGCGGCATGAAGCGCCGCGTGATGGTGGCGCAGGCGCTGGTGCATCGCCCGCCGGTGATCGTGCTGGATGAACCCACCGCCGGTGTGGACGTCGAGCTGCGCCAGACGCTGTGGGCGTTCATCCAGCGCCTGAATGCCGATGGCCATACCATCGTGCTGACCACGCATTACCTGGAAGAAGCCGAAGCGCTGTGCAACCGCATTGCCATGCTCAAGCAGGGGCGGCTATTGGCGCTGGAAGAAAAATCCGCGCTGATGAACCGTGGCAAGGCGCGCTCGCTCACCTTGCGGTTGCGCCCGGCCGAGCTGCCGGAGGCGTTGCGCTCGCTGCAGGTTGCGCAGCGTGATGATCAATTCGAATTGAAATTGTCCGAGCCCGATGCGCTGACCGACATTCTGGTTGCGCTGAAGGATGCGGGTATCAGCATCAGCGATATCGAAGTGGCCAAGCCGGATCTGGAAGACATTTTCGTCAGCATGATGCGCGATGCGCCGCAGGTGGACTGAATGCTGATCCGACCGGTTGTGGATGACGATGCGGCGGCCATCTGCCCGCTGCTGGCCGATCTGGGTTACCCCAGCGATGAGGCCGCGGTTCGCGTGCGCCTCGCCAATCTCGAGCGTGCCGGCGGTTATGCCTGCCTGGTAGCAGACGATGGCGGGCGGCTGGTGGGCCTGGTGCTGCTGGCGCAGGCCTGGATGATCGAGCTGGACGGCATGCAGGTGCGCATCGTTGCACTGGTGGTAGACGAGCATGCGCGCGGGCAGGGCATCGGCGTGGCATTGATGGACGAGGCAGAGCGCTGGGCGCGCGCCCACGGTGCCACCTCGCTGCAGCTCAACAGCGGCACGCACCGCCCCGAGGCGCATGCGTTTTACGAGCGACGCGGCTTTGCCAACAACGGCCTGCGTTTTTACAAGAAAATCGGTAGCGACACATGACGGGTTTTTCCACGCTGTTCTACAAGGAACTGCTGCGCTTCTGGAAGGTAGCCTTCCAGACCGTGCTGGCACCGGTGCTGACTGCGCTGCTCTACCTGCTGATTTTTGCCCATGTGCTCGATGCGCATGTGCAGCCGTATCCGGGCGTGCGCTATGTGGCGTTCCTGATTCCCGGCCTCGCGATGATGAGCATGCTGCAGAACGCGTTTGCCAATACTTCGTCCAGCCTGATCCAGTCCAAGATCACCGGTAACCTGGTGTTCATCCTGCTGCCGCCGCTGTCGCATTTCGAGTTTTTTGCCGCCTACGTATTGGCTGCAGTGGTGCGCGGCGTGTTTGTTGGCATCGGCGTGCTGGTGTTGACCATGGTGTTTGCAGTGCCGCCGCTCTCCAACCCGTTGTGGGTACTGGCGTTTGCGTTGCTGGGTAGCGGCCTGATGGCGGTGCTGGGGCTGATTGCCGGCATCTGGGCCGAGAAATTCGATCAGTTGGCTGCATTCCAGAACTTCCTGATCATGCCGCTGACATTTTTATCCGGCGTGTTCTATTCGATCCACTCGCTGCCGCCGTTCTGGTACGGCGTATCGCAATGGAACCCGGTGTTCTACGCGATTGATGGTTTCCGTCACGGTTTCTTCGGTGTTTCGGACGTTTCACCGTGGACCAGCGTTGCGGTCGTCGGCGCAACCTTCATTGTGTTGTCCGGGTACTGTTACGGGCTGATAAGATCCGGCTACAAAATCCGCCACTGAGCGGTGTTCGTAAAAAGCCGCTGGCTGCGTTGTGCTTGCTTGCCGTACTGCTTGTACTGTCTGCGCTTCGCACGCCTTGCCAGCGACATTTTCCGAACACCGCTTGCTGACTGATGCGCATGACACAACTGCCTGCCGAAGAGGATGCTAGTGTCGGCGGTTGCAGTCTTTTCCATATTGAACATTGCTGGACCCTAGAACACCCGATGGCACCTGAATTCGTTGCACAACTACTGACTGACCGCCTGGATGCCACGCATACCGATGTACGCGGTGACGGGCATCATTTCTATGCCAAGCTGGCCAGCCCGCGTTTTGCGGGGCTGGGGCTGCTGGCGCGCCACCGGCTGGTGAAGGACGCGCTGAAGGACGTGATCGATTCGGGCGAGCTGCATGCGCTCAGCCTGGAAAAGACGCTGACGCCGGAAGAATGGGCGGCAGCGCAATGAGCTACGATCGGCCCGAGGAAGAAAGCAGCGACCGCTTCAGTCTTGATGGGATCCAGAAACAGCAGGATGCGCTCGCCCGCGCCAAGGAAAACGCCAGCAAGAAGGGTGATCGCAGTGGCGGCCGGCTGATGGCGCTGACCAACCTGCCGCTGCTGATTGCGCTGGTGGCCTTCCTTTGGTGGAAATTCCACTGAAACACCGCTGAGAAAGCGCGATAATGCGCGCTATCCAACCCCAACCCGCCTTGCCGCGGGCATTTTTCTTTAGAGATTATGGATAAGCTCAAGATCACTGGCGGCCTGCCGCTCAATGGCGAAATCACCATTTCCGGCGCGAAGAACGCCGCGTTGCCCATCCTGTGTGCCAGCCTGCTCACGGCAGATACGCTGCGCCTGACCAATGTGCCGCAGTTGGCAGACGTGAAAACCACGCAAAAGCTGCTGCAGGGCATGGGCGTGCGCGTGATGACCGATAACGTGCACGAGTATGAAATTACCGCCAACCAGATCACCAGCCTGGTTGCGCCGTACGAGCTGGTGAAGACCATGCGAGCGTCCATCCTGGTACTGGGCCCCACGCTGGCGCGCTTTGGCGAGGCGCAGGTGTCCTTGCCCGGTGGCTGCGCGATCGGCGCGCGCCCGGTGGATCAGCACATCAAGGGCCTGCAGGCGATGGGCGCCGAAATCGTCATCGAGCACGGCTATGTGAAGGCCAGCGGCAAGCTCAAGGGCGCGCGCATCGTATGCGACATGGTTACCGTCACCGGCACCGAAAACCTGCTGATGGCGGCCACGCTGGCTGAAGGCACCACCATCATCGAGAACGCCGCGCGCGAGCCCGAAGTGGTCGATCTGGCGGACTGCCTGATCAAGATGGGTGCAAAAATCATCGGTCACGGTACCGACCGCATCACCATCGAAGGTGTGGAAAAGCTGCACGGCGCCGAGCACGCCATCATTGCCGACCGTATCGAGACCGGGACCTTCCTGGTTGCCGCTGCCGCCGCGCAGGGCCATGTGGTGCTGCGCAATACGCGCGCCAACATCCTGGATGCGGTGCTGGAAAAGCTGCGTGAAGCGGGCGCGTATATCGAAGCGGGCGATGACTGGATCTCGCTCGACATGAAAACACGCCCCAAGGCCGTCAACGTGCGGACCTTGCCCTACCCGGCGTTTCCGACCGACATGCAGGCGCAGTTCATGCTGCTCAACTGCATTGCCGAAGGCACCGGCGTGATCACCGAAACCATTTTCGAAAACCGCTTCATGCACGCGCCGGAACTGGTGCGCATGGGCGCCAGCATCAATACCGAAGGCAATACCGCCATCGTGACCGGCGTGGCGCAATTGTCCGGCGCGGTGGTGATGGCGACCGACCTGCGTGCTTCGGCGTCGCTGGTGATTGCCGGCATGATTGCCGATGGCGAAACCGTGGTGGACCGCATTTATCACCTGGACCGCGGCTACGAGCATATCGAGCGCAAGCTGGCCGGTGTGGGCGCGCAGATCGAGCGCGTATCCTGATGCTCACGCTCAATCCCAAACCTGCCAAGGAAGACGGCGACGGCCAGCTCAAGCCGCCCACACAAGCCGAGAAAGGCTTTGCGGCGATGGCGCACCTGGCGGGCCTGTTGTGGATTCCGTTGTTGCCGATTCCCGGCCTGGCGCTGATCGTGCCGTTCATCATCCTGCAGTTTGCCCGCGTGCATTCGGAGTTCGTCGAACAGCACGCAATGCAGGCGGCCAACTTCCAGTTGCTGATGGGCTGCATGTATGTGCTGGCCATGTTGCTGGGCATGGCGCTGCATACGCCGGCGCTGATCTGGTGGGTAACGATCGTGTCGTCCGCGTTTGGCCTGTGGGAAGGCGCCAAGGCCATCAATGGCTGGAAATCGAAGTACCCGTTGACTCTTAAACTTTTCAAGTAAAACCGATGATCACGATTGCGCTGTCCAAAGGCCGTATTTTCGAAGAAACCCTGCCGCTGCTTGCCGCCGCAGGCGTGGTACCGAGCGAAGACCCGGAAGCGAGCCGCAAGCTCATCATCGGCACCAACCGCGACGATGTGCGCCTGATCATCGTGCGCGCCACCGACGTGCCGACCTATGTGCAATATGGCGCAGCCGACCTTGGCATTGCCGGCAAGGACGTGCTGCTCGAGCATGGTGGTGCGGGCCTCTACCAGCCGCTGGACCTGGAAATCGCCAAGTGCAAGCTGATGGTTGCCGTGCGCGAGGGCTTCGATTACGAGGGCGCCGTCAAGCAGGGTGCGCGTTTGCGCGTGGCCACCAAGTACACGTATGGCGCGCAAGAACACTTTGCCGCCAAAGGCGTGCACGTGGACCTGATCAAGCTGTACGGTTCGATGGAGCTGGCGCCGCTGGTAGGCTTGGCGGACGCCATTGTCGACCTGGTGTCCACCGGCGGCACGCTCAAGGCCAACAAGCTGGTGGCGGTTGAACACATCCGCGATATCTCCAGCCGCCTGGTGGTGAATCAGGCTGCGCTCAAGCTCAAGCACGACCTGATCCAGCCGGTGCTCGATGCATTTGCGGCAACCGTGGCCGCGCGCGAAGCCGATTGATCCGGCAATACCGCAACAAGCAGAACGCCCCGTATGTCGGGGCGTTTTCTTTGCCTGCTACCTCAGCGCGCCTGATCCTCGGCCTGCTGCGCCGCTTTCAGCTGCATCAGCAGCGCGTGCAGCATTTCGGATGACAGCCCGTGCAACACCAGCCGGTAACCGGCGCGCAAGGTGCTTAGCGGCACCAATGGATGCTTGTTGTTGAGCAGCAGCAGATGCTGCGGTGCGTTGAGGATGGTGGCGGCATAGACGGCAATGGTTTCATCCAGCTGCAGCGAGTTGGCGGCCCGCCAGAAATCGTTGTCGGTGAGGAAGAGCTGGTAGACCGGCGTGAAGCATTCGATGGCCGTTTGCAGATCGACCACATTGAGCCGGCCATGCGGCATCGCGGCCAGCGACAGCGGCGGTTCTTCGATCATGCTGAAATCGGGGCGGTCCAGCGGGATCAGCGATTGATCTGCAAAGCGCAGCGCCTGGTTCAGCCTGATCACGAAGTTGAACAGGTTGAGATCGTGTTTGAGAAACGTGTCATCTTTCAGGTCATCCAGCACCAAGGGCTTGAGCGGCGCGGTTTCTGCCGGTACCGGCGCGTTCTTCGCGATGAACTCGAGGATCTGCCCACCGATGTGGAAGTGCCGCATCACCAGCCAGTTGGCTTCCGGGGACACCAGCTTTTTCAGCCCCTCCGCCAGCAGCCAGTGCAGGAAACGCGATGCCGCCCAGCGGCGCGGCATGAACGTCTTCACCACCTGGATCAGGATGATGCTGACCCGTGCCAGCGGGCGCACGAAGGGCAGCAGGAACTGCCGCGCTACGGAGCTGGAATCGGCCAGCCATGCGCGCTTCACGTGATCGGGTAGCGGCGTGCTTTGGTCCAGGTAAAGCGCCAGCCACGGATTGGGGTCGCGCGGGTCGTGCTCTTGCAGCAGGAAGTTGGGCAGGTGTTTCATCGCCTTGTTGTTCCATGTGACGGCTACGGTGAGCCAAATCGTATCAAAAGCCCGGCCAAGCCGGGCTCCAAGCTATCGTGGAAGAGCGAAGCAGCGGCACATCCTGTTCCATTCCACTTCCCCCGCCCTCGCCGCCGCGAGGGCGCCTCGTTGTCACTCGTCAGTGGTTCTTCGGGGCTCTGTAGTGGGCAGTGGGTTGCTTTGGATAAATCTGCATTAAAAAAAACCGCCTCAACCTGGATAGCCAGACAGCAGCTAATCCTGTTTTATGACTGGCCATTGGCAAAACTCAATGCGCAATGATGTGCTCGAACTGCATCAGGTACAGCTGCGCGGTGCGCTTTGCGGTGGCGAGGATGGCGTCGGCTGCCGCTGGTGATATGTCCAGCGTGATCTCGACCGCCGCCAGCCAGCGCGCCAGATGATGTTCATCGTTGGCGCCGTGGTATTCCAGAAAGCGGAATGCGCTGGCGGGCAAGTCCACCTGCTTGCGCAGCAGTGGCAGCAACGCGGGCACGATGCGCTGGCCAGTGCCCTCGATCACGTAAATCGCCCCCAGCAAACCCAGCGGGTTTTCCGTTGCGGCCAGCGCGTGCAGGTAGGCATTGAGCGCCTCGCCACCCGGATTGCGCCGCAGCGTATCGAGCGGCGCGCTGCCGCCGGCTGCCCGGTAATCCTGATACAGGATCATGAAGTCGTTCTGTTCATCGCCGGCGTGCATTTCGATCAGCGCACCCAGCTCGGCAAACGGCCCCGTCAGCGATGCCACCGCTTCGCGCATCCACAGGCTGCCCTCGCGCACCTGCGGCACCCATTGCGCGATCCAGCTGCGGTAATCGGCCAGCCCGAAACGGCCGGCCACCAGCTTGTGGATCACCGGGCTGCGCCAGACTTTCGAGCGGTAGTCATGCCAGATGCCCGCAAGCGCGGTCAGCAGCGGTTGCAACGGCTCGGGCGCGCTGGCGGGATCGTGTGGCGCGGTGATGGTGCCGGGTACGGTATCGCAGCTGGCCGGCACTGCTACGGCGCCCCGCGTGGCTGTGGCCAGCGGCGCAGTGGCATCTTCCACTTCCAGCAGCATGTAGGCAGCGCTGATGCGGCCCGATTCGGGGATGAAACAGAGGATTTTCTCCCCCGGCTGCACCGCATGGGTATCGAGGAACTCGGCCAGCATCACGAAGATGGACGCCGCACCGGTATTGCCGCGCGTGGCAAGGTTGCTGTACCAGCGCTCCTTCGGGATGGTCAGCCCGGCCTTGTCCAGCAGGTCTTCCACCACCGGAATGAATTTTTCGGACGAGTAGTGGCACAAAAAGTGATCGACCCCGGCCGATGTCACCCAGCCTGCCTCCACCAGCTTCACGTATTCGTGGATCGATACATCGAACAGGTGCGGCAGCAGGCGGATGTCCTGGCGCAACGACAGCGCTCCGGCGGCTTCCGCTTCGCTGCTCGACGGGTAATCAAGGAAGGAGGTGCTGCGATCCTCGCTCAGCCCCAGCTGCATGCAGACCGGGTAATCGCCGGCGAAGCTCTGCTGATGCACCCAGTTCAGCTTGAGTCGTAACCCGTTACGCCCGCTCGGGCTGTCGGTCAGCAGCATGGCACCCGCGCCGTCCGACAGCATCCAGCGCAGGAAATGCGCATCGAAATCGCTATCGTAACCGCGTGGTGCAAAGCGGCTGTGCTTGAACATGCGCGAGGGCATCTCCGCCGCCACCACCAGCGCCTGCCGGTGCGCACCCAGCTCGATGCCCTGGGCGGCGTGTGCCAGCGCCGTTACGCCGGCAGCACATACGCCCTGGCTCGATAGCGTGGCCATCGGCGGTGCGCCCAGTTCGCCCTGGATCATGCTGGCAAAGCCCGGCATCAGCGCATCCCCGCCGGACGAGCCTGCTGCCAGTAGTGAGACGTCGGCGATGGTGGCCTGCGCACGCTGCAGGCAATCGGCCACCGCATTGGCAGCCAGCCGCGCGTGCGACAGCACGGTATTGCCGTCAGCATCGATTGCGTAGTGGCGGGTCCTGATGCCGTTTTCCGCCAGGATGCGTGCCTTGATGCGGCCGGAAATACGGTTGATCGGGGCGATATACGCATCCATGGCATCGTTGCCCACTGGCGGCCCGGGCAGGTGGTAGCCGGCGGCTTCGATGTAAACGTGCTTGAAACGGGTGGGCATCAATGGGTCTCCGGGGGCGCCATCAGGCTGTGGCTGCGATGGCGCGGCAAAACGAGGCTGAGCAGGAAAGTACGGCACATATAGGGCAGCAGGCCACCGGCGTTGAGGCGCGGATCTACCTGGCTGCGGTAGCGCTGGTGCAGCGCGGTCAGTTCAGACCAGTGCGCACGCGGGTGTTCGTGATGGGCGGTATGCAGGCCGATATTGAACAGTAGCGGATTCACCCAGCCTTCAAAATTGCGCGCGTAATTGATGCGAGAATGGCCATCGGCATGGGCATGCTGCAGGTAGTTGGTGGCTAGCAGCCAGTGCAGCCCGTGCAATTGCGGGATCAGTACCAGCAACAGCCATTTTTGCCAATCCAGCCATGCAAGGCTGCCCCATAGCATCAGCACTGCTGCGTATTGCAGCTGGCAATAGCGCAGCGCAGCGGGGTCGCGGCGCTGCAGTTGCCGCAACCATGCCACGAAGACCGGGTACAGCACCGGCACCGCCTGCAACGGGTGCAGCAGGTAGCCGGCCAGGTGGTTGTGGTCGCCAAAGCGGTAGGTCCGCACGATATCTTGCGGGCCGTGGCGGTAGCGGTGGTGATTGGCCACATGTGTGGCGTGGAACACATAGGTGGGGTGGCCCTGCAACAGTGTCAGCCAGAAATCGCCCTGCCGGTTCAGCCAGCGGCTATGCCACATGGGCAAGTGCGCGTGGTTGTGATGGATGACCCCCACGCCCAGCGTGAGGAACAGCACGGCCGCATACAGTGGCCAGCTGAAACCGTGCCGCCATTGCCATGCCACCAGCAGCGGCAACGCAGTCAGGTAGGTCAGTGATTGCAGATCGCGCCAATTACGCAGCATCGCGCGCGTGCCGTGCACGCCAGCTGTCGATGTGTTTGTCGGCGGCGTCCGGCGGCAGCGCGGTACCGAACAGCCGATCCATGAACGGGAACATGAAGCCGAAGTTGCCGTGAAAGCACGCATGATGCAGATGATGGCGGCGCGCACCGTTGAGCCACCAGCGGTCGGCATGCGCATCGGGCAGGAAGTCGTAGTTTGAATGGCCGATGTTGTTGAACACCAGGCTGACAACCGGCAGCGCAACCACTGCCCACACGCTGAAGTCGTGTACCACCATGGGCAGCATCACCACGTTGCCCAGCATCAGCGCCTCTACCGGGTGGAAACTGTAGGCGGCCCACGGCGTCACCACCACCGAGCGGTGATGCTGCATGTGAAATCGCCGCAGCCAGCGCGTATGCAGCAGCCAGTGGTTGGCGTAGAAGTGCACTTCGTTCCATACCACCAGCACCAGGATCTCCAGCGCGCTTTGCCACCATGGCGGGGCCATGGCCAGCTGCGCCCAGCCCAGCTGCAGCAGGCCCCACGGAAAGATCATGTCGATGCCGAACAGGAAAACGGAGCCGGCCGATTGCAACAATTCGCGCCGGGTCTGGCCCGGCAGCAGCGGGCGTGGGTCCAGCGGCCGGCCGTAGTGCACAGCGGGCAATACGTACCGGCTCAGCAACGTGTTGAGTGCGCCCATGCCCAGATACAGGCCGCCAAAGAACACCCAGCCCACCACGATGATCTGGTACCAACTGCAGTGGAGTATGTATTCGCGCATTGAATAGGCAGGCTATGAGTGATCGGGCCAGAGCCGGGCCGATTGGCCCCGTCCGGTGTCAGCAGAATAAAGGGGCCGATCGCCCGGACCGGCCAACGGACGACGGGCGGCATTAACAAATCGCAGAATACCCGGTAAATTCTTGCTGGAAACTGAATTTATTCACCATTTTTGGCAATATTTGCATTATTGGCACAGTCATGAGCGATACGGTTCAATTAATACTGACAGGACATTTGCTACCGGGCTTTACCGAGGATAGCGCAGCTGAAAACCTGGCGCGCATCATGCGGCTTGATCTGGGGCGTGCACGGCAGTTGCTGCAGAATGCGCCCACGGTCATCAAGCAGAACCTGCCACACAAGGATGTCGAATCCTATATCGCTGGCCTCAACAGGGCCGGAGTCGTGGCAAAAACCTTGCCGCCTGCCCGCCCGCCTGCCGATCCCGCTGCTGCGCCCAACCAGCCGGTGGCGGCAGCCAGGGCGTCCGTGCCGGATGCCAGGGCTGCGATGCCTGCACGAGATCACGTCGCGATGATTTCGCTTGTGCCCGAACCTGCAGCCGTGGCCCCGATCCCGGGGCTGGAACCCCTGATCGCCGCCGCCGCATCGGCCACTGTGGCGGCGCCCCCGGTGGCAACGCCGGCGCCTCAGCCCAGGCAGGCACTGGCGCTGGTGGATGAAATCGCCGTGGCGGCCGCGACAACGACCTGCCCGTCCTGCGGGCGTGAACAGCCCAAGCGCACCTTGTGTCTGGGGTGCGGCACCGACATGCCACGCATGATTGCCGCGCGCGAAACGGAAGCCCAGGCAGAAAGGCTGAAAGCGCGGGAGCCAGACATCGCTGCCAATCCCTATGCCCGCAACCCTGGGAGCCAGGCGGCCCCGCCTGAAGAAGCCTGGTATGAAACGCCGTCGATTTTCAGTCTGCGCAGCAATGGCCGGCTCGGCCGCATGCGTTACCTGGCCTATACCATGGTGGTGATCGTCGCAGCCATTCCCCTGCTTGTTGGTGCCGTGCTGGTACTGAACTCGCTCGTATTGACCGCGATCCTGTCCTTGGCGGTCTGGTGGCTGTATGTACGGCAAACCATCCTGCGCCTGCATGATCTGAATTTGTCCGGTTACTGGATTACCGGTGCATCGATTGCCGGCTACGCCAGCCATCAGTTCAATCCCACGCTGGGTATGGTCGTCGCTGGCGGCATCACGCTGGGTTCATTCGCGCTGTGCGTGGTGCCGGGTAGCAAGGACGGGAACGAATACGGTGCGCCGTCCGAGCCGCCAACCACCTGGATCACCGTGGTGGGTGGCCTTGGCCTGATCTTGTCGCTGATCATGCTGCCCTTCCTGATGAAGAAGGAAAACCTGCGCCACCGTTATGAAAAAACCACGGCAAGCCAGTCCGGGGCAGATTCGGCAGACAGCGCGGATATGGATAGCGACGATGAGCAGGAAAGCGATCACGGTACCGAGAGCAACGAAGCACCGGCCCGGTAACTGCCCACGGGCCCGTGCTGCCACGCATCACGGAAACCCCGCATGGTCGGTGCACTGTCGCCACGGCACGATGCCGTTATTGTCCCCACACTGGATCAGAGCATGCTCGAAACCACGTTGATCGTCATCACCATCGCCACGCTGGGCATGCTCTCGCCCGGGCCGGATTTCTTCCTGGTGGTGAAAAATGCCGCGCGCTACCGCAGGTCGGCCGCGCTGGCGACGGCGGCCGGCGTGAACACCGCCGTCCTCGTACATATGGCCTACTGCGTGGCCGGCCTTGCGGTGGTGATCACCACCACGCCGTGGTTGTTCAATGTGCTCAAGTACGCAGGGGCTGCTTATCTGATCTGGATCGGCATCCAGGCATTGCGCTCGCAAGCCGGTAGCACGCTTTCGCCCGATACCCGGCGGGAGGAGGTGACCTTGCGCGCCGCGTTCATGCAGGGCCTGCTGTGCAATCTGCTCAACCCCAAGGCCACGCTGTTTTTCCTGGCGATGTTCACGCAGGTGCTGGATATCCACAGCACCACGTTCGAGAAGCTCTGGTATGCGTTCGTGATCTGGGCGCTCGCGGTGATCTGGTGGCCATTGCTGGTGTTCCTGATCCAGAGCGGCCCGGTGCGCCGCGTGCTGACCCGCGCGCAACGCGTGATCGACAAATTGCTGGGAGGCGTGCTGGTAGCGCTCGGCCTGAAGGTGGCACTGTCCTGAGGTAGGCGCCCATGGCGGTTCGGCGCTGTAACTGGTGCACGCGGCAGGCGGGGGCGGGCAGCTTGGGTATAATCAGCTATCCAATCTGTTGCTGACTGTGCGCCATGATCCGCCGACTCGATTCCCGTTCCCCCGATTTCCAGACCCAGCTTGCTGCGTTGCTGGCATTCGAAACCTCGCAAGACCCGCAGGTCGACCAGCGCGTGGCCGCCATTCTTGCCGATGTGAAAACACGTGGCGATGCCGCGGTGGTGGAGTACACCAACCGTTTTGACGGCACCGCTGCGCAATCGATGGCTGATCTGGAGCTGACGCAGGACGAACTGAAAGCCGCGCATGACCGGCTGCCTGCAGAGCAGCGTGATGCGCTGCTTGCTGCCGCCGGGCGCGTGCGCCGCTATCACGAACACCAGAAAATGGCCTCCTGGAGCTACGAGGACGAAGACGGCACCATGCTGGGCCAGCAGATCACCGCACTCGACCGCGTCGGCATCTACGTGCCGGGCGGCAAGGCGGCATACCCGTCGTCGGTGCTGATGAATGCCATCCCCGCGCACGTAGCCGGCGTGGCCGAGATCATCATGGTGGTGCCAACCCCCAAAGGTGAGCGTAACGATCTGGTGCTGGCCGCTGCCTATATCGCCGGCGTATCGCGGGCGTTTACCGTGGGCGGTGCGCAGGCGGTCGGTGCGCTGGCGTACGGCACGCAAACCGTGCCGCCGGTCGACAAGATCACCGGCCCGGGCAATGCCTATGTGGCTGCGGCCAAGCGCGCAGTGTTCGGTGTGGTCGGCATCGACATGGTGGCAGGCCCGTCCGAAATCCTGGTGCTGTGCGACGGCGCCACCGATCCGGACTGGGTGGCGATCGATCTCTTCAGCCAGGCCGAGCACGATGAAATCGCCCAGGCCATCCTGCTGTGCCCGGATGCCGCATACATCAGCCGTGTGGAAGAGAGCATCGCGCGCCTGCTGCCCACGCAGCCGCGCCGCGACATCATTGCCGCATCGCTGCAAAACCGCGGGGCGCTGATCCTGGTGCAGGATCTGGACGAAGCATGTGCCATTTCCAACCAGATCGCCCCCGAGCATCTGGAGCTGCAAGTGGCCGAGCCCAAGGAATGGGTGCACAAGCTGCGCCACGCCGGCGCCATCTTCATGGGCAAGTTCACCAGTGAATCGCTGGGCGATTACTGCGCTGGCCCCAATCACGTGTTGCCGACCGCGCGCACCGCGCGTTTTGCCAGCCCGCTGGGCGTGTACGACTTCCAGAAACGCAGCAGCCTGATCCAGGTCTCCGAAGCGGGCGCGCAGAAGCTGGGCAGGATCGCCGCCGTGCTGGCGCACGGCGAGGGGCTGACTGCGCATGCCAATGCGGCCGAGTTCAGGCTCAAGCCGCGATAAAGCGGTAGCTGACCGCGCCAGCGGCGCGCCAGTGCGCGGACATTGTTGCATCCATGCCTTTGCCAACGGCTGATCCCGGGAAAATGCCCCGTTTTTGACGAGGTATTTTTTGTTCACGGTAGAATGGTGCCGCTGTCAGCTGCTGACAGGCATACGTTTTATTCTTACAGGCTTGATGATGAACGATGTGAACCCCTATGCCCCGTCGCATGCCGAGCTGGAAGCGGCGCCGGGCACCGGATACGAGTTGGCAACGCGAAGTGCACGGTTTGGCGCGACTGTGGTGGATGGTCTGATCTGGGTTGCAGCGATGCTGATCCCGACGTTGCTTCTGGTTCCCGTATTGTTGAGCAGCCGTTCCAGCCCCGGTCTGGGCTGGGGCGCGGGTACCGTCGCTTTTTTCGTGGCCATGGGTGTTGCCTGGATTGCACTCGTTGCGATCAACTGCACGTTGATTCATCGCAATGGGCAAACGTTGGGCAAGAAAGCACTGGGCATCCGTGTGGTCTGTGCGGATGGGCAGCGCTGCAGCCTGCGGCGCTATCTTTTCATTCGCAGCCTGCCACTGGGCATCGTGAAGGCCATTCCCTACCTGGGGCTGCTGGTGAGCTTGCTCGACAGCTTGCTGATCTTCCGGGAAACGCGTCGCTGCCTGCATGATGACCTGGCCAATACCATCGTCGTGACGACCTGATCCGCACCCATGCTGGACGGCAAACTCCACCTTTCCACGCCCGAGGGCGTGACGCTTGCGTTGACCCCTGCCGGCGCGGCGCGGCGCGGGTATGCGTGGTTCATCGATCTGCTGCTGCGCGTGCTGCTCAATATACTGCTGACCATCGGCCTGGTGCTGTTGCTGGGGCCCACCATGGGGCGCGGCCTGGCGCTGGTCGGCTATTTCCTGATGGAATGGGCATACCCGGTGGTGTTCGAGGTATTCGGCAGCGGCATGACGCCGGGCAAACGCATGCTGGGGCTGCAGGTGGTGCGTGACGATGGCCTGCCGGTAGGCTGGCGTGAATCGGCACTGCGCAACTTGCTGCGCGGCATCGATTTCCTGCCCATGCTGTATGGCGTCGGCCTTGTCATCATGTTGATGGATGGCAATTTCCGCCGTATTGGCGATATGGTCGCGGGCACGCTGGTGGTTTATCGCGAGCCTGCCGCCAAGGCCGTGGCGCTGGCGCAAGCCGAGCCGTTACCGTTGCCCTTTCCGCTCACGCCACAAGAGCAGCATGCGTTGCTGGATCTGGTCGAGCGGGTGCGCTCCGTGCCGCCGCAACGCCAGCAGGAGCTGGGTGATCTGGCGCGCCCGCTGACCGGGCTGGATGGCGAAGCATCGTTGCAGCGCCTGTTCCAGTACGCGGCCGGGCTGACTGGCGAGGCCAGATCATGAGGCAGCGACAATTCGAGGCGCGCCACGCGGCGCTGTGGGCCGGCATGGAGACCGAGGTGGTCAGCAGGAAACCGTCACCACAGCTGCCCGAGCGTTACCGCGCGCTATGCAATACGCTGGCCGTTGCGCGCCAGCGTGGCTATTCGCCCTCATTGGTCAAGCGGCTCGATACGCTGGCCATCAATGCGCACCGCGTCATCTATGCCGAGACGGGCTCACGCGAGTACGCGTTCATCCGCTGGCTGAAACGGGATTTCCCGCGACTGGTACGGGCCGAGTGGCGGGTGGTCTGCCTGGCCATGCTGGCTTTCTTTGGCGTGGCGCTGCTGACCGGTGGCCTGATCGCGTGGCGGGCCGAGCTGGCGTATGCATTCATGACCCCGGCAGAGCTCTCCGGCATGGAAAGCATGTATCAGGATGGTGCGCACCGGCTGGCGCGGCGCGGCGCGGAAGACGACGTGTACATGTTCGGCTTCTACATCTGGAACAACGTGGCCATTGCCTTCCGTACTTTTGCCAGCGGCATCGTGTTCGGGCTGGGGGCGCTGTTTGCCAGCGCGTTCAATGGCATGCATCTGGGCGTGGTGGGGGCATGGTTGTCGCGCTCGGCGGCCACATCGGGCAATTTCTGGTCGTTCGTGATCACGCATGCCTCGCTGGAGGTCACAGGGCTGATCCTGTCTGCCGCAGCCGGCATGAAACTGGGCGCAGCACTGCTGATGCCCGGGCGGCTGGCGCGCGGCGCGGCGCTACGTGCAACCGCATCCCGCATGTTGCCCATGCTGATGGGGGCAGCGCTGATGACTTTCCTGGCCGCCTTCATCGAAGGCTTCTGGTCTGCGCGCACCGATATCCCGCATTTCGTCAAATATCTGGTAGGCAGTGGCATGTGGCTGGCGGTGATTGCCTACTTCTGTTTCGCGGGGCGTGACCGTGCAGCTTGAATCCCTGCAGATCGATATCCGCCCGGGTTCGCACGCTGCCGCCATTGATCTGGGGCAGTCACTGCTGCGACGTTACTGGCAGCAGGTCTATCTGGCATGGTGGCTGCCGTGGCTGACGCTGGCTGTCTTGCTATGGTTGTGCCTGCCCGCTGCCTATCTGGGCTGGGGCACGCTGGCGATCTGGTGGTTGCGGCCGCTGTTCGACCGCCTGCCGGTGTACATCCTGTCGCGCGAGGTATTCGGTGAACGGGTGACTGCGTGGCAGGCATTGCGCGCATGGCCGTGGCAGTTGGGTGGGTGGTTGCGCAGCCTGACCTGGTGGCGCCCCATCATGCTGGGCCGCGGCCTGTATGCACCGATCTGGATGCTGGAAGGCGCCAAAGGCCGGTTTGCCAACCAGCGCCGCCGTGCACTGGGCGCCCGTGGCGCTTATGGTGCTGCATCGTGGTTCGGGCTGGCGTGCGTGCATTTCACGCTGGTGCTGGAATTGGCGCTGCTGGCTATGCTGGGCCTGTTCATGGCGCGGCCGGAAGAGGCCAATCCCATGCTGTTCATGATCAAGTATTTCAGTGACCCGGCCACGCTGGCACTGACCGGGCATATCTGCTACGTGATCGCCGATGGGCTGATCGGGCCCGTATACGCGTCCGGATGCTTCACGCTGTACCTGCGCCGTCGCGCCGAGCTGGAAGGCTGGGATATCGAGCTGTCGCTGCGCCGGCTGGCAGAGCGCCGCCGCAGGCTGGCCACGCTGGGCAAATCTGCGCTGGCGATGCTGCTATGCGCGGCGTTATGGGCGCTGCCGCAACACGACGCCAGCGCCGCCACCTGTGCGCCCTCCAAGGCGCAACTGGAATTGGAAAAGCAGCGCGGCCCCGCGCACAACGCATCGCAAGCCGCACTGCGACGCGATATCGACGCCGTTTTCCAGAGCGATGAATTCCGCCAGTGGGATTGCCAGATGACATGGGCCCCTAAAAAGCGGCCGGAAGCCAAGCAGGATGATGAAGAGAACTGGCTGGTGCGCTTCCTGACCTGGCTGTTCAAGAACAGGAAGCCCGGTGAAGCCAAGGATGAGGAACAGAAAATCCATGATTTCTCCGGCGCGGGGGCGGTCAAGCTGGGCCTGATCGGCGTGCTGGTGGCGCTGTTTGCATGGTTGTTGTGGCGCTACCGCGGGCCGCTGGGAGCGCTGGTTACGCAGCGCAGGCAGCGGGCTGCGCCACCGCAGCAGGTGTTGGGTATGGATATCCGCCCGGAAACCCTGCCCGAAGATGTGCCGGCCAGCGTGAATCGCCTGTGGCAGGCCGGCAGCCGGCGTGAGGCGCTGGCGCTGCTGTACCGTGCCACGGTATCGAAGCTGGCACATGATCACGCGCTCGAACTGCATCGCGGCGATACCGAGGGCGATATCCTGGCTGCCAGCCAGGCCGCGCATCGCAACGGTGCGTTGCCGCAGCCGGCGGAGGCCGCATGCGCAGAGGTCACCGGCGTGTGGCGCAATGCTGCCTATGCAGCACGCTGGCCCGATGATGCTCAGCTCGACCATGCGCTGGCCGCATGGCGGCTGGGCCTGGGCGGGGGTGGCGCATGAGCAGGGTATTGCGCTGGATTGCCGCCGCGCTGTTGCTGGCGCTGGTGGCTTATGGATCGTGGTGGTGGGCCGGCAATATGGAGCGCCAGCCCGACTGGGTGTTCCGCCTGCCGCAACGTGCGGCACTCGAAAACCCCTTGCTGGCGGCAGAGCGTTACTTGCAGCGCCGTGGTTTGCAAACGGTGGCAGAAGAATCAGTGCATGGCGTGGCCGCGCAATTGCATCCCCACGATACCCTGCTGGCGTTGCAGATCAACGACGATCTGCCGCTGGCCGAGCAACAGGCGCTGCTGGGCTGGGTGCGGCGCGGTGGCGTGCTGGTGACGTCGATCACCTTGTATGACGAAGAAGACGATGAAGTGCTGGCGGAAAACGCCATCGTTGCGCCGCTGCAGCTGCGGGTACGTAGTGATGATGACGAGGGTGCCGGCAAACCGGGTGATGTTGCTGCATCTGGTGCGACTGCAGCAGGCACGCTGCAGCTCACTCCGCCGGGGTCTGCCTATCCGCTGACGCTGACTGAACTGGGCTACAAGCGGCTGGCGCCGGCTGCGGCGGTGCCGCCGGCGTGGCAAGACAGCACCGGCCAGCAGATGTTTGCCTATCGCATGGGACAGGGCTGGCTGGTGGTGCTCAATAATTCGCGGCTGTTCGATCGGCATGCGCTGGCACAGCGCGATCACGCCGAGTTCCTGTGGCGGTTGGCCACCCTCAATCCGGGCAAGGTCTGGCTGGCGCGTGGCGGCACACCCAAGGTGTGGTATGCGCGGTTGTGGCACATGTGGCCACAAGCGGTATTGATGCTGGCGCTGTTGCTGGCCCTGCTGTTGTGGAACAACGGTGTGCGGTTTGGCCCATTGCTGCCACAGGCCGCACCGCCACGCCGGGCACTGCTGGAGCATATCCGCGCCAGCGCGCGCTGGGCGTGGCGTCATGACGGCCGCGCGGCATTGCTGCAGGCCGCGCGCCGCAGCACGCTGGCGCTGATCGCCACCCGTGTGCCCGAATGGTCGCGCCTGCCGCCAGATGAACTGGCGCGCCGTCTGGCAACACGCTACGACTTGCCGCAGGCCGACATCGACGCCGCACTCAACCAGGCCAGATCCGACCAGCCCGCCGCATTCACCGCCGCCGTGGCCACCCTACAAACGCTGAGGAACAAGTTATGACCCCGGAACGCTTCAACCAGGCTGTCGAAATCGTGCGGCGGCTGCGCGAGGAAATCGGCCGCGCTGTCGTCGGCCAGACTGATACCGTCAATACCGCGCTGGCCAGTTTGCTGGCAGGGGGGCACGTATTGCTGGAGGGCGTGCCCGGCCTCGGCAAGACCTTGCTGGTGCGGGCGCTGGCCAAGACCTTTTCCGGGCAGTTTGCGCGCATCCAGTTCACCCCCGACCTGATGCCGGCCGACGTGACCGGCCATGCGTTCCTCGATATGAAGGAGCATCGCTTCACCATCCGCCGCGGCCCCATTTTTGCCAACCTGGTGCTGGCCGACGAAATCAACCGTGCGCCGGCCAAAACGCAGGCGGCGTTGCTGGAAGCCATGCAGGAGCGCCAGGTCACCATCGAGGGCGAGGCCAATCCGCTGCCGTCGCCATTCATGGTGCTGGCTACACAGAACCCCATCGATCAGGAAGGCACGTATCCATTGCCGGAAGCGCAGCTCGACCGCTTCCTGGTCAAGGTGCTGATCGACTACCCCACCGAGGCTGAAGAGCTGGCGCTGGTGAAGCAGATTACCGGCAGCCAGATTGGCGACGCGCTCGACGTCAATGCCGTGGGCACACTGATCAAGCCGGAAACCGTGCTTGCTCTGCAGCAACTGGTGGCGGAAATCGCCGTCGATGAACAGGTGCTCGATTACGCGGTACGCATCGTGCGTGCCACGCGTGACTGGCCGGGCTTCTCGATCGGCGCCAGCCCGCGTGGCGCTATCGCGCTGGTGCGCGTGGCGCGTGCACTGGCGCTGATTGCCGGGCGCGATTTTGTCACCCCGGATGAAATCAAGCAGGCCGCCTTGCCGGTGCTGCGCCACCGCGTGGCGCTGGCGCCGGAGGCCGAGCTGGAAGGCATCACCGCAGACCGTGCGCTGGCGGGCCTGCTGGAACAGATCGCCGCGCCGCGCGCATGATCCCCACACGCCGTCTGCTGCTGCTGACCGGCCTCGTTGCCGCGCTGGCGTTTGCCCTGCCCTGGATGCCGCACTGGCTGTGGTGGGGCGCGGCTGCCATTGCCGGTGCGCTGACCGTGGTCGACGCGCTGCTGGGCTGGCGCCTGCCGGCACTGGTGGTGGAGCGCCAGATGGCCGGCGCATGGGCGCGTGGCCGCTGGGGCGAGGTTGCGCTGACGATACGGCATCAGTCTGGCCGGAACATTGCGTTGCAGGTGTTCGATCACTATCCGCAAGGCTGGGCAATGGAAGGGCTGCCGCAATCGTGCCGCCTCAACCCCGGGCAGTTCGTGCGGCTGGCGTACCGGGTGCAGCCGCTGGCCCGTGGTGATCATCGTTTCGAAGCGCTGGGCGTGCGGATCGAATCGCCATTCGGGCTGTGGCTGCGCCAGAGCCGTGTTGGCGCCGGTAGCGAAGTACGGGTGTTTCCCGATTTTGCACCGGTGCTCAAACGCTCGCTGGTGGCAGCGGACCGCATGGTGCCGCAAGCGGGCGTGCTGCGCCGTCGTCGCCGTGGCGAAGGCACGGATTTTCACCAGCTGCGCGAGTACCGCAATGGCGACAGCCTGCGTGCCATCGACTGGAAAGCCACCGCACGGCTGCAAAAACCCATCAGCCGCGAATACCAGGAAGAGCGCGATCAGCAGATCGTGTTCCTGCTCGACTGCGGCCGGCGCATGCAGGCGCAGGACGGCGATACCTCGCATTTCGACCACGCACTCAATGCCATGCTGGTACTGGCCTGGCTGGCGCAGAAGCAGGGTGATGCCATCGGCCTGTATACCTTTGGCGGTAACGAGCGCTGGCTTGCTCCACAAAAAGGCAGGGCATCGTTCGACCGGCTGCTGTCCAGCCTGTATGACCTGGAACCGACAGAATCACATCCGGACTATCTGGCTGCTGCCGAGGCACTGGCAGAACGGGTGAAAAAGCGCAGCCTGATCGTGCTGCTGACCAATCTGCGCGACGAAGATGGCGATGGCCTCGCTGATGCGATGACGCTGCTGGTGCACCCGCACCGCGTGCTGTGCGCCAGCCTGCGTGAAACCGTGCTCGATGCCACGCTGACGCAGCCGGTAGCCGATTTCGACGATGCGCTCACGCATTGCAGCACGCTGACCTATCTGGAACAGCGCCGCAAGGCCTTTGCCGCGCTGGCCGGCCCGGCGCGCGAACTGATCGATGTCACGCCGCAGGCGTTGCCGGTCACGCTGGTGAACCGTTATCGCGAACTCAAGGAAAGCGGCGCACTGTAAGCGTGTCAGGTCGCTTGGGGCATGGCGCCTCGTTGCATCGGATGCATGACGGACGACCGCCGTACAGGCGGCAGGGTATGGAGCAACAATGCGTTTGCTGCTGGGCGGTATTTTTCTGGGAATGCTGTTGCTGGGCGCAATGTCGCGCAGCATGGTGCTGATGGGAACCGCTGCCCTGCTGTTGTTCCTGCTATTCGTGTTGCCGGCGTTATGGCGCTGGCTTTCGGAGCGCACGACGGATGAGGATGGCAACACCGGCATCTTCGGGAGTGACCAGGATTTCTCTTCCTCCGGTGGCGATGACGGGGGTGGCCGAGACTGCAGCAGTGATTAGGTTTCTACCGGAGCGGCATATGGCGTGAGGGGCCGCATGCCGGGCGAAGCGCCAGGCAGCCTTGTTCCATCAGTCACCGGCGATGGAAGCGCTGCCGCTGTCGTGATACGGTATGCGCATGGCTGCCCGCAACGAATATCTTTCCTGGCTGATCGAACAGCTTGCCCCGCTGGGCAGCGTGCGCGCCAAGGCAATGTTCGGCGGCTTCGGCCTTTACTGCGACGACCTGTTTTTTGCCATCGTTGCCGATGACGTGCTGTATCTGAAAGCCGACGACGTATCGATTCCCGACTTTGCCGCGCAGCACCTGCAGCCCTTCAGCTATGCGATGAAGGATGGCATCGCGCAGACAATGAAGTACTATCCGCCGCCTGAATCCGCGCTCGAAGATCAGGCCGAACTGCTGCTCTGGGCCCGGAAAGCGCTGGCCGCAGCGCTGCGCTCGCCTCAACGCAAAAAGAAAACCGCATGACAAGCCGCCACACCGATATCCTCCGCGCCGAAATCTCTGCGCTGCATGCCTACCACGTACCGCCTGCCACGGGCTTCCTCAAGCTCGATGCCATGGAAAACCCCTACGATCTGCCCGCTGATCTGCAGGCCGAGCTGGGCCGGCGCCTGGCCAGTGCCGCCATCAACCGCTACCCGGATCCACAGGGCGGCGGCATCAAGGCAGGACTGCAAACGGCGATGGGCATCCCGGCGGGTTTCGATGTGCTGCTGGGCAACGGTTCGGATGAAATCATCCAGTTGCTGGCCATGCTGGTGATGAAGCCGGGCGCCACCTTGCTGTCGGTGGAGCCGAGCTTCGTCATGTACAACATGATCGCCACCTTCTGCGGCCTCGAATACGTGGGCGTGCCACTGAACCCCGCCGATTTTTCGCTCGATCTGGCTGCCACGCTGGCGGCGATCGACAAGCACCAGCCGGCGCTGGTGTTCCTCGCTTACCCGAACAACCCCACCGGCAATGCATTCGATGCCGCAGCGATCGAGGCCATCATCGAAGCCGCGCCCGGCATCGTGGTGGTCGACGAGGCGTACCATGCGTTTGCCGAAGACAGTTTCTTTTCGCGGCTGGCGCGCTACCCCAACCTGCTGGTGATGCGCACGCTCTCCAAGCTGGGGCTGGCCGGTTTGCGGCTGGGCTTCATTGCCGGTGCACCGGGCTGGATTACCGAGCTTGATAAATTGCGCCTGCCCTACAACATCAATGTATTGACGCAGGTTGCCACCGAGTTTGCGCTGGAGCATGTGGATATCCTCAATGACCAGGCCGCCACGCTCAAGGTGGAGCGTGAAAAACTGTTGCAGACACTGAACGATTTGCCCGGCGTGACCGCGTTTGCCAGCCAGGCCAACTTCATCCTGGCGCGCGTGCCGGATGCGCCGCGTATCTTCAATGCGCTGAAAGAAAAGAAGATACTCATCAAGAATCTGCACGGCGGGCCGAAAGTCTTGGATAATTGCCTGCGTTTTACCGTTGGCCGCCCGGAAGACAACGCCGTTGTCCTCGCGGCACTTAAAGAGATCTGCTCGTAATGACCGCCGCACGTATTGTTACCGTCACCCGCAACACGCTGGAAACCCAGATCACCATCACGCTGAATCTGGATGGCACCGGCGTATCCAAGTTCGATACCGGTGTACCGTTTTTTGAACACATGCTCGACCAGGTGGCACGCCATGGCCTGTTCGATATCGAGATCAAGGCCGTCGGCGATCTGCATATCGATGCCCACCACACGGTGGAAGACGTCGGCATCACGCTGGGCCAGGCGTTTGCGAAGGCCGTTGGCGACAAGAAGGGCATCGTCCGTTATGGCCACAGCTATGTGCCGCTGGATGAAGCGCTGTCGCGCGTGGTGGTCGATCTATCCGGCCGCCCCTGCCTGGAATACGACTGCGAATACACGCGGGCGATGATCGGCGGTTTCGATGTCGACCTGTTCGGCGAGTTTTTCCGCGGTTTCGTCAACCATGCCGCCATCAGCCTGCATATCGACAACCTCAAGGGCAAGAACGCCCACCACCAGGCCGAAACCATCTTCAAGGCGCTGGGCCGCGCACTGCGCATGGCGGTGTCGTTCGATGAACGGATGAGCGGCATCACCCCGTCCACCAAGGGCACACTGGTCGGATGACACGCGTTGTTGCCAGCTGCCTCGGCCAGCTTTACTCCATGGATCGCGCCGCATGACCCAGAAAATCGCCATCGTCGACTACGGCATGGGCAATCTGCACTCGGTGACCAAGGCTTTCGAGCTGGTGGCGGACGGGCGCGCCGAGATCGCGCTGACCGCTGATCCGGCCGTGGTGGCCGCTGCCGACAAGGTGGTGTTTCCCGGTCAGGGCGCCATGCCCGACTGCATGTTGCACCTGAACGAATCCGGCCTGAAAGCCGCGGTGCTCGAGGCGGCGGAAGAAAAACCGTTCTTCGGCATCTGCGTGGGCGCCCAGCTGCTGTTCGAGCGCAGCGAAGAAGGCCCTACCGACAGCCTGGGCGTATTCAAGGGCAATGTGGTGCGCTTTCCCGCCGACAAGATGGTGGGCGCGGACGGGCACAAGCTGAAAGTGCCGCACATGGGCTGGAACGAAATGTTCATCAAGCACAGCCACCCGCTGTGGAACGGCATTGCCGATGGCGAGCGCTTCTACTTCGTGCACAGCTACCATTTTGCCCCGACCGAGGCCATTGCCGTGGTCGAATCGGCTTATCCTTACCGTTTTGCGGCGGCAGTGGCGCGCGACAACATCTTCGCCATCCAGTGCCACCCGGAGAAATCGCATCGCGCAGGTCTGCAATTGTTGCAGAATTTCGTAAACTGGGACGGCAAGGCTTAAGTCCTTCTTTCAATTGTTCTATTGTTTTTCTAATCATGCTGATCATTCCTGCTATCGACCTCAAAGACGGCCAGTGCGTACGCCTGCGCCAAGGTGAAATGGACGACGCCACCGTGTTCTCCGACGATCCGGCCAGCTTCGTCAGCCACTGGCTGGGCCAGGGCGCGCGCCGCATGCACCTGGTGGACCTCAACGGTGCGTTTGCCGGCAAGCCCAAGAACCTCGATGCGGTCAAACGCATCCTGCGTGCGATAGATGGCGATGTGCCGGTGCAACTGGGCGGCGGCATCCGCAGCCTGGAAACCATCGAGATGTATCTCGATGCCGGCATCGACTACGTGATCATCGGCACCGCAGCCATCAAGCAGCCGGGTTTCCTGCACGAAGCCTGCGATGCGTTCCCGGGCCACATCATCGTTGGCCTCGATGCCAAGGACGGCAAGGTTGCCACCGATGGCTGGGCGAAGATCACCGACCATGATGTGGTCGATCTGGCCAAGCGCTTTGAAGGCTATGGCGTGGAAAGCGTGATCTACACCGACATCGGCCGCGACGGCATGCTGTCCGGCGTGAATATCGAGGCCACAGTGAAGCTGGCGCAGGCGCTGACCATCCCGGTGATCGCTTCGGGCGGCCTGACCAACCTCGACGATGTGCGCCGCCTGGCCGAAGTGGAAGCCGAAGGCATCGAGGGCGTGATCACCGGTCGTGCCATCTACGAAGGCACCATCGACTTCAGGGCCGCGCAAGAGCTGGCCGATCAACTGGTAACGGCCTGATCCCATGCGCCACGGCAACGATCCTACCAAGCGTTTTTCGGATCATGCCGATGCCTATGTGCGCGGCCGGCCCGGCTACCCCACGGCGGTGATCGACCAGCTGCGCGACTGGGGCGCATTGCCCGATGGCGCGGTGGTGGCCGATATCGGTGCCGGTACCGGTATTTCCAGCGCGTTGTTCCTGCAGGCCGGCTATACCGTCTGCGGCGTGGAACCCAACAAGGCGATGCGCGAGGCGGCCGAGCTGCGCTTTGCCGGCACGCCGTTGTTTGCCAGCATCAACGGCTCGGCCGAGGCCACCACGCTGGCCGATGCCAGCGTCGACCTGATTGCCGCCAGCCAGGCCTTCCACTGGTTCGATCCGCAAGCCACCCGTGCCGAGTGGCGCCGCATCCTCAAGCCCGGCCGGCAGGCCGCACTGATCTGGAATGACCGCGAACTCGATGCCACACCGTTTCTGGTGGGCTACGAGGCACTGCTGCAGCGCTTCGGTACCGATTACCACCAGGTCAACCACAAGCGCATCGATGTGCCCATCATCAGCACGTTCTTCGGCACGTCGCCCAGGATCGCCGCCGTGCCCTATGTGCACCGCTGCGACCGCGCCATGCTGCACAGTCGCCTGCTGTCGGTTTCCTACGTGGCCAAGGCCGGGGAAGCCGGCTTCGATGCAATGATGGCAGCGCTTGATGCCCTGTTCGATGCGCACCAGCAGGACGGTGCCATCGAATTCCTTTACCAGACCCGTATCTACTGCGCACCCCTCGCGCCCTGAAGCTTGCCATGCCCCTCGCAAAACGCATCATCCCCTGCCTTGACGTGACCAATGGTCGTGTCGTCAAAGGCGTCAACTTCGTCGGCTTGCGCGATGCGGGTGATCCGGTCGAAATTGCCAAGAAATACGATGATCAGGGCGCGGATGAGCTGACGTTCCTCGACATCACCGCGTCCAGCGACAACCGTGACCTGATCCTGCACGTGATCGAGGCGGTGGCATCGCAGGTTTTCATTCCGCTGACCGTGGGTGGCGGTGTGCGCCAGGTGGCCGATGTGCGCCGCCTGCTCAATGCCGGTGCCGACAAGGTTAGCATCAACACCACCGCAGTTACCAACCCGGAAATCGTCGAAGCCGCCGCCAGCAAATTCGGCAGCCAGGCCATCGTTGTTGCCATCGATGCCAAGGCGGTCGATGACAGCAATACCCGCTGGGAAATCTTTACCCACGGCGGGCGCAAACCAACCGGGCTGGATGCGGTAGAGTGGGCGTGCAGGATGCAGCAACTGGGCGCCGGTGAAATCCTGCTGACCAGCATGGACCGCGACGGCACCAAGATCGGCTTCAATTTGCCGCTGACCCGTGCGGTGAGCGATGCCGTGGATATCCCGGTGATTGCATCCGGTGGCGTAGGCAATCTGCAACATCTGGTGGATGGTGTAACCCGCGGGCATGCCGATGCGGTACTGGCAGCCAGCATTTTCCATTTTGGCGAGTACACGGTGCGCCAGGCCAAAGAAGCCATGCAGGCCGCCGGGATCGAGGTGAGATTATGAAAAAATGGGTATTGATTGCACTGGCCATGTTGCCGGTGGCCGCGCTGGCCTGCGAGCTGGAGGTGGATACCGCCGGCAAGCCGCTGAAAATCGAAGTGAACAACATGCGCCATGGCACGCATAACGAGCTGACGCTGTTCCTCACGCTCAAGAACGAGGGCAAGGGCGCGTATGCGTTCAACGGTGCCGACAGCCTGTACGTGGTCGACGAAAACGGCCGCCGCCAGAAGCCGGCCAGCGTGGACGCCGCGCCGCAGAGCCTGGCCCCGGGTGGCGCCATTGCCATCCGCGCGCACTACACGCCCAGCCCCGATTACACCGCGGCAACGCTGAAGGTGGATTGATTGGGCTGGCTGGACGAAATCCTGTGGGATGAAAAAGGCCTGGTGCCGGTGATTGCCCAAGACAAGCACAGCGGCCGCGTGCTGATGTTCGCCTATGCCAACCGCGATGCGGTCGCGCTGACGGCCGAGCACCGCACCGCGCATTACTGGACGCGCTCGCGCAACCGCCTGTGGCACAAGGGCGAGGAAAGCGGCCATTTCCAGCGTGTGGACGAAATCCGCCTCGATTGCGATGGTGATGTACTGATCTACCTGATCGAGCAGGAAGGCGGCATTGCCTGCCACACCGGCCGCGCCAGCTGCTTTTTCCGCGTGCTGCAAGACGGCGCTTGGGTCGCGGTAGACCCGGTGCTGAAAGACCCGGCGGCGATCTACCACAAGCATTGACGCGCTGCCCGACGTGCAAAGCGGCAGAAAAGGCTGGCCCATGGCCGGCCTTTTTCAATCTGTCACGTTGAAGTGCAACGTGAATGAAGGCAAACGGCAATATAATTGCCCCTATCCATTGATCACCCCCTGACCGGACAAGCCCGCATGGTCTCTGCCGAAATCCTTGAACGCCTTTCCGCCACGCTGGCCAGCCGCCGCGGCGCCGATCCGTCCACCTCCTACGTGGCCAAGCTCTATCACAAGGGCACCGAAGCCATCCTGAAAAAAGTCGGCGAAGAGGCGCTGGAAGTGGTGATGGCCGCCAAGGATGGCGACAAGCTGCACGTGGTGCGCGAAGTGGCCGACTTGTGGTTCCACACACTGGTGCTGCTGGCGCACGAAGGCCTCAGCCACGAAGACGTGCTGGCAGAGCTGGCGCGCCGCGAAGGCATTTCCGGCATCGAAGAAAAAGCCTCGCGCCCGCAGGAGTAAACCCATGACAGACTGCATTTTCTGCAAGCTTGCCGCCGGCGTGTTCCCGTCGAACAAAGTCTATGAGGACGACGACGTGCTGGTGTTCCACGATTTGCACCCGGTGGCGCCGGTGCATGTGCTGGTGGTGCCGAAAACACATATCGAATCTCTTGCGCATGCCGCTGTCGAACATCAGGCGCTGCTGGGCAAGCTGATGCTGGTGGCGGCGCAAGTGGCGGGCGAGCTGGGGCTGGAAAGCGGTTTCCGCACCATCATCAACACGGGTGCAGGCGGTGGGCAGACGGTGTTCCACCTGCATGTGCACGTGATCGGCGGCCCGGGGCTGCCTGCCGGCATCGTCGGCGTTGCTACACATTGATGCACGCTGGTCGGGTTGGTCGTCTACACCAGTTCGGCGGTAACAAAAGCCAGGCATCTTTCGCATACAGGGGCGCAGGCCATGCGCGGCGCCCGGCAAATTCAAACCTGCTCGGAGAATAATCATGGGTTCCTTCAGTATTTGGCATTGGTTGATCGTGCTGGCGATCGTGGTGGTGGTGTTCGGTACCAAGAAGCTGGGCAACGTCGGCAAGGATCTTGGCAACGCGGTGCGCGGTTTCAAGGATGGCATCAAGGGTGAAGGCGACGAGGCCCCCAAGGCCAAGACCGATGAAGCCGGCCGCGTGATCGAGGCGGCAGACAAGGACAAGCGTTAAGCCGTGTTCGATGTCAGTTTTGGTGAGCTGGTGGTGGTGGGGGCTGTCGCGCTGGTCGTGCTCGGCCCCGAGCGGCTGCCCAGGGTTGCACGCACGGTTGGCGCGCTGATCGGCCGTGCACAGCGTTTCGTTACCAGCGTGAAGGCAGATCTGGATCGCGAAATGCATCAGACCGAGCTGGCACGTATCGAGGCCGAATTACGGGCCGAGGGCGATGACCTGCGCAATACCATCCACCAGAGCGTGGTGGCCCCGGTACGGCAGGCGCACAGCGATTTCACGGATTTCTCGCGCCCGGTGCATGCCGAGGTCGAAGCCACTGCGGCTTTGCTGCAGGCACCGGTGCATACGGTGCTGGCAGACGAGGCACCAGCCCCGCTGCTGGCCGCGCCCATCGATGTGCCTGTCGATGATCCCGGCGGGGACATCGCGGACTACCCGGCTGACATGGCGGCAGATGTCGTACCGGCGTTACTGGCCCCGGTGGTCGACGAGCGCCAGCTCGATCTTTTCGCGCCGCCCCCGGCGCCCGTAGCGATAGCCAGGGACAGGCGCTGACCATGCAGGAACAACTTCAACCACTGCTGGTGCACCTGCTGGAGCTGCGTACCCGGCTGGTGCGCGGCTCGCTGGTGTTCATCGTGGCCTTCCTGGCGTGCTTCGCCGTGCGTGAAACGCTGTACAACTTCGTTGCCGCGCCGCTTACCAACGTGCTGCCCACGCATCAGCTGATCTCGTTCGGCATCGCCGCGCCGTTCATGGTGCAGATCAAGGTGGCTGCGATGGTGGCTTTCCTGATCTCGCTGCCGCATACGCTGTACCAGATCTGGGCATTCGTGGCGCCTGGCCTGTACGCGCACGAGAAAAAGCTGGTGCTGCCGCTGGTGGTGTCGTCATCGCTGCTTTTTCTGGCCGGCATGGCGTTTGCGTATTACTTCGTGTTCGGCGTGGTGTTCCGGTTCATCGCCTCGGTGGTGCCGGCCTCGATGCAATGGCTGCCTGATTCGGCCGAGTATCTCGATTTCATCCTCAGCATGTTCCTGGCCTTCGGGGTGACCTTCGAAGTGCCGGTATTCGTGGTGGTGCTGGTGCGCATGGGCTTTGTCAGCGTGGAGAAGCTGCGTGAATGGCGCCCTTACGTGATCGTGGGCGCCTTCGTGATTGCTGCAGTGGTGACGCCGCCAGACGTGATGAGCCAGTTGCTGCTGGCCATTCCGCTCTGGCTGCTGTTTGAGGTAGGCTGCATGGTTGCCGCCTGGACGGGCAAACCTGCCGCCAAAGAACTCACCCCGGATTCCTGATGCTTTACGTTTTTCAGTGCCTGCTCTTTCTGCTTGCTGCCGTGCCTTGCGGCATTCCCTACCGCTACAACCCCAATCCGGTATTTCCATCCGAACTGGCCGCCTTTGCGCTGTCGGTACTGCTGGTGCTGGCCGCGGCGGCGCTGCCGGCCAGAAAAGATCAGCCACGCACCGCCATCCCGTGGTCGGCGCTGATCTGGGCCGCGCTGGTGGGCGTGATCGCGCTGCAATGCGTGGCACTGCCCATCACCTACTGGTCGGAACGTACGGTGCCGGCGTTGTACTTTCTGGCGGCGGGCCTGTCGGTGTGGGCGCTGGCGCGCGCGCGCGAACTGTTCGGCACCGATGCCCTCGTCACCGCGTTTGCCTGGGGCTTGCTGGTGGGCACGCTGTTCAATTCCGGCGTTGGAGCAGGCCAGGTTCATGACCTGATCAAATACGGTGATGGCCGGCTGGTGTTCGGCAATATCGGCCAGAAGAACATGTACGGCCATTATCTGGCGTGGGGCATGGTTGCAGCATGCTGGCTTCTGGCCAAGCGCAAGCTTGCCAGCACCGAGCTGGTGGTCTGGTCAGGCTTTGCCATCGGCTTGATTGGTATGGCATGCGTGTTGATCGGCAAATTTCTTGTGCCCGGAGATCTGCTGACTACCGGATTTGCACTGGAAGGGCTTGCGGTCGGGGTGCTGCTGCTTGGCTTGGGAGCGGCTCATTACCCGCGAATAACACTATTGATCTTGCTGATATGGCTGGCTTTGAGCATTGCTTGGTGCGGATCGCGCTCCCCGTTGATGTATATGCTGGCTTGGCTGGTGATGGGATGGTTGTGGTTTTTCCATGGCGGCCAACGGCAGCAAAAGCAACGCCCTGCAAAGCTGAACGCATTGCTCGAGCGATGGCTGCGGCGCGAAAAACGCCGTCTGCCAGCTATACGTAACCTGCGCTGTCGCTTGCTGGCTTCGCCACGCCTTGCCAACCGATATCCCTATCTCCGCTGGTATCGCCGGCTGGGAAAATGGCTGAGCAGGTCGCGCTGGAGCGCGTGGGGACGTCAGGTATGGAAAGCAGAGGAAAGACGGCTGGGCTTCTACCTCATTCTGACCGCGGCGCTGGTTTTCGTTTCGATGCTGGTGGTTGTACCTGCGGTAAATGATGTCATCCAGCATTTCACTCATACCTCGAACGGGGTGGCAACCGGGCTGGACAGGCTGGATTCAAATGGTGCGCGCCGGCTTGTCGAATGGCAAAAAGCGTGGATTACCTTTGTCGATCATCCGGTACTGGGCGTGGGCTGGAGCGCCTATGCAGCACAGAGTATTCTGTACCAGGTACGCCCGGAATTTGCCGTGATCGCCGAAAGCGTGCTGTTCACCCACGCCCATAACTCGCTGTTGAACCTGATGGCGGAAACGGGGCTGATCGGTACCTTCGTTGTGTTGCTGGGATTGCTGTGGTGCACTGGCGGCTGGTGGTTGCCGGCTGCAAACCGACGGTTTTTCTGGCCGAAACTGATTGTCGCCAACGTGTTGCTGCTGGTTTCTGGGTTATTTTTGCTAGTGGGGGTGTGGAAGCGCCGTCGCAATGCGGTTGCCATGCTAGCGACCGCATTGGTTGCGGTGTCCGTGTTGCATAGCGTGGTCGAATACCCGCTGTGGTACGCACATTTCCTGATGCCGTTCGCGCTGATGCTGTACCTGGCGCGTGATGACGCGTCGCGCTGGCATTGGCCGGTGTTGCCGGTACGGGCCGCAATGGGCACGGCAGCGGTTGCGTTGCTGGTGATTGCCGGGCTGGGCGGTCATTACTACCTGAAGTTGTACCCCATCCTTGAATCCACCAAGGATGCCAAGCAGAACGCCATCAATATCGACACGCTGCAGCGGCTGCGCAGCAACGTGTTCGTCGATTACTACGCCGATTTCGCGCTGTCCAACTACATCGTTGCCAGCCGCAACGACATCCCGTGGAAACTGGGCATTCTTGATCGCCTCAACAGCGTACGCCCGTACCCCAGCCAACTGGCCGATGCGGCGGTGATGCACGCGATGCGGGGCGACAAGGATCTCTCGCACGCACTGATGCGCCGCGCGGCGTTTGCCTACCCGGAAAGCCTCGATTACTTCTACGACGTGGTCGATGACTACCCGCAGGACGCCGCAGTGCAGGCGCTCAAGCCGGATATCGACGAGGCCCGGGCGTTGTTCAGGAAGGCCAAGGTACTGTAAGCGTAAAGTCATGCTGGCGTCGCTATACTGATGGTTTCCGCTAACCGGAGCGCCAGCATGCGTGTTCAGTCCTACCTGTTCTTCAATGGCCGCTGTGACGAAGCGCTGGCTTTCTACGCCAGCGCCATCGGCGCCACAACCACCTTCATCACCCGCTTTGGCGACGCGCCCGAAGGCAGCAGCAACACCGCGCCGGACTGGGCAGACAAAGTCATGCATGCCAATTTCGAAGTGGGCAATACCCAGCTGATGGCATCGGATGGGCAGTGTGCACTTGAGGGCGATGCCAGTATGCGCGCCTGCTCACTGTCCATCGAGGCAGACAGTCAGGCCGATGCCGAGCGCATGTTCAATGCGCTGGTCGATGGCGGCACGGTCACCATGCCGTTCCAGAGTACCTTCTGGTCGTCCGGTTTCGGCATGCTGGTTGATCGCTTCGGCGTGAAATGGATGGTGAGCGCACCAGCCTGAGCGTGGCGGCGCGTCAGGCCTTGCGCGCGTGGATGAAGAATTCGCGGTTGCCATCGCCACCGGCAATCGGGCTGTCGAAGTAATCCAGTACCGTGAACCCGGCCACCGTAGCGGCGTCGCGCACCTTGTTTTCTACCGCCGGATAGAGCGCGGCGTCGCGCACGATGCCACCCTTGCCCAGCCCCTGCGGGCCAACTTCGAATTGCGGCTTCACCAGGAACAGCAGCACGGCACCGGCAGGCAGCAGTGCGGCCAATGCCGGCAGGATCAACGTGAGCGAGATGAACGAGACATCGCCGACGATGGCCTGAACCGGGCCATCCAGGTGCTGGGCGAGTTCATCCGGGGTAACGTGGCGCGCATTCACGCCTTCCAGCGTCACGATGCGCACATCGCCATGCAGCCGCGGGTGCAGCTGGCCGTGACCCACTTCCAGCCCCAGCACGCGCCGTGCGCCGGCCTGCAACAGGCAATCGGTGAAACCGCCGGTGCTCTGGCCCACATCCAGCACCTGCATGCCGGCCACATCGAGGCCGGTATGCGCCAGCGCGCCCGCCAGCTTGAGCCCGCCGCGCGATACGAAGCGGTCTGCGGCATCCGGCGTGATGCTGATCTGCGCAGCGGTATCGAGCTTCTGGCTGCATTTGCCCACGGCTGTGCCATTTGCACTCACTCGGCCGGATTCGATCAGCAGCTGCGCGGCTGTGCGTGATGCTGCCAGACCCAGTTCTACCAGCAGTACGTCAGCGCGCGCCATCAACGTTGCCCGGCGCTGGCCGCGTGCAACTGCGGGCGCAGGTCAGATGAAGCTTTCATCGGCGGCGAGGTAGCGCCACTGGCCGGTGGGCAGCTCATCGAGCGTGATATTGCCGATGCGGATACGCTTGAGGCCGACCACATGCAGGCCTACCTGCTCGCACATGCGGCGGATCTGGCGCTTCTTGCCCTGCTTGAGCACGAAGCGCAGCTGGTCGTCGTTCTGCCATTTCACCTGTGCCGGGCGCAGCGCTTCGCCATCGAGCGACAAACCGTAGTTCAACAGCTTGAGGCCACTGGGTGGCAGTGAGCCTTCCACGCGCACCAGGTATTCTTTTTCCACTTGCGAGTTTTCGCCGATCAGTGTCTTGGCCACGCGGCCATCTTGCGTCAGCACCAAGAGGCCCACTGAATCGATGTCCAGCCGGCCGGCCGGCACCAGGCTGGCCAGGTGCTCGCGCTGGAAGGCCACGCCGGTGGTATCGCCTTCCCACTGGTTTTCCGGTTTTACCAGCACCACGGCGGGTTCGTAGCCATCTTCCGCCTGGCCCGATACATAGCCGATGGGCTTGTTGATCAGCACGGTCACGCGGTTGGCCTGCGCGGTTTGCGCGGCTTTTTTCAGCGTGATGGTTTGCGTGGGCAGCACCTTGCTGCCCAGTACGTTCACCACCACGCCATCGACGAACACCCAGCCACGGGCGATGTATTCGTCAGCCTCGCGCCGGGAGCACAGGCCCAGCTCGGCCATGCGTTTGGAGAGTCGAAGCGGTTCCATCGCGGAGTTCCGGGTTGTCAGTAGGGAGGGGCGCAGGATAACGGATCGCGCTGTCCGCGTTAAGGGTTATCCGACGCATTGCCGGCCAGCCAGTGGCCGGATTTGCCGCCCTGCTTTTCCAGCAGGCGCACATTGCTGATGGTCATACCGCGATCTACCGCCTTGCACATATCGTAGATGGTCAGCAGCGCAATGCTGACCGCTGTCAGCGCCTCCATCTCCACGCCGGTACGGCCGACGGTTTCCGCCACTGCGTTGCAGCGCACGCTGTGGGCCTCCAGCACGAAATCCACCGCCACGTGGGTGAGCGGCAGCGGGTGACATAACGGGATCAGCTCACCGGTTTTCTTGGCCGCCATGATGCCGGCCAGCCGGGCAATGCCCAGCACGTCGCCTTTCTTGTGGCCGCCGGCACCAATCAGTTGCAGCGTGGCGGGCAGCATGTGGATTACGCCCTCGGCGCGTGCCAGCCGGTGGCTTTCCGGCTTGCTGCCCACGTCGACCATCACGGCGTCGCCTTGGGCGTTGAAATGGCTCAGGCCGGGGGAAGAGGGTGCATCACTCATCTGGGTTCACTACCGGTTTGCGGATGATCGCCATGATATCCCGCCACGCATCGCCCGGCAGCGTGCTGGCACGCCTATAGTGGAAGCAGGCATGAAAACCGGCCCGCATACCGGGCCTGGAGAGTCGCCATGAAGAATCTCGTTTTGCTGTCGCACCCGCAGCTCGCCACATCGCACGCGCACACGCTGATCATCGACCAGATCAAGGATCTGCCCGATACGGCAATCCACCACCTGGAAGGCCTGTACCCGGACGGGCGCATCGATATCGAATCCGAACAGGCGGCCTGCCTGCGCGCTGGGCGCATCGTGATGCAGTTTCCGTTCTGGTGGCATTCAACCCCGCCCATGCTCAAGCACTGGCAGGATGAGGTGCTGGCCCGTGGCTGGGCATATGGCGAGGGCGGGCATGCGCTGGCGGGCAAGACCTTGCAACTGGTGCTCAGCACTGGCGACGGGGCCATCTATCACCCCGGCAACGATGCGTACTTCAAGGCCGCCACCTTGCTCAGCCCGCTGGAAGCAACGGCATTATTGTGCGGCATGACATTTGCCGAGCCGTTGATCCTGCCCGACATCACGCACCCGACCGGGCATGCCCCGCACGAGGATGAAGAAAGGCGCATCCTCAGCTTCGCCGCGCATCTGCAGGCATTGCTGGAAGCGCCCTGAGCGGGCATTTTGCCAGCCCATACAGCCAAAAACCCGGCTTGGCCGGGTTCCTGATATTGCCTGGCTTGTATTTGTAGCTGGCAGCGTGCACCAGCTACATCGCAAGCATCTAGGCGGCTTTCAACTGGCCGATTTCCCGGTTGAGCAAGCTGTACACCGCACGCAGGCGATCATCCAGCTCGGCAATCTGCAGCGCCAGCTGGCGGTCTGCGTCTTCCAGCTCGCCCAAGCGTTCTTCCAGTGTATCGGTGGCCTTGTGGATGCGCTTGATGCTTTCCAGCCGGCGGCGCAATTGCAACTGATGCTCGCGCACCTGCGTTTCCATCGGCGCCATCACCGCTTTCAGCCAGTTTTCCAGATCGCGGTTGGCTACTTCGAATACGTACACCACGCGGCTGGCCACGGTTTCGAAAAACTTGCTGGTCAGGCGGCCACGGCTGGTGGTGATCAGGTTGCCCAGCGTATTGAAATGCTCGCGGAACGATTTCTCCAGCCGGGCAATTTCCTTGTGGTACTTCAGCGTGGAAAATGGCGGCGGCGTGGCTGACCCCAGCCCATGCTCCTCGCTGAATTTCTTGTACATTGCCGCCATCATCGCCTGGATTTCTGCCACCTGCTCGGCAGACTGGGCGATATTGCCGTTGATGTCCTTGAAGAAGCGCTCCATCAGCGAGCGCAGGCCGCCTTCGCCGAACGAGAACAGGCTGTTGTCCATCTCGCCGCGGATCCGGGCGATTTCCGCCTTCAGCGCATCCATGCCCAGCAGCGACAGCAACTGGTTGGTTTGCTGGCTGAACACGCTGCGCAGCGCCTGGAAGCGCACCAGGCCCTGCTCGAAGCTCTTCTTGTCCAGCATCACCTTGTCCATCATCTGCGTGACGACGTCCTGGTTCTTGCCCTTGAGCGTGGAGAGCTCGCCCAGTTGTTCCTTCACGCCACCACGGCGGGCGGAAATGATGTTGCGCGTGGCCGAAACCACGTCTTCCACTTCGGTCATGGTGCTGTCGCGCACGATGTCCTGCTTGGCGGGCAGCAGTTCCTTGGAGAGCGCGTTTTCCAGATCGGTCAGCCGCGCGCGCTCCAGCAATGCGTCGTCGTCCTGCACCTTGGCCACCAGTGCCTTCTGTGCGGAGATCGGGTAAATCTGCCGCGTGGGCACGCCCAGCAATTGCGCAGTGGTATTTACCTGCTTGAGGATCTCCGCATCGGTTTCCGCCTGCGATTTGAGCGGATCCCACAGCCCGTCGATCTTGTTGAGCACCACCAGCCGGCCACGGCTGCCCGATTGGGCACGCCCGATATGGTTGCGCCACACATCGATATCGCTCTTGGTCACGCCGGTATCGGCAGCCAGGATGAACAGGATGGCGTGCGCATTGGGCAGCAGGTTGAGCGTCAGTTCCGGTTCGGTACCGATCGCATTCAGGCCCGGGGTATCGAGAATGACCAGGCCCTGTTCCAGCAGCGGGTGCGGGAAATTGATCACCGCATGGCGCCAGCACGGAATCTCGATCTGGCCGTCGGCATCGACGGTCATTTTCTGATCCGGATCGCTTTCGTCGAACAGCCCGTATTTCTTCGCCTGCTCGGTCGATACCTTTTTGGTGTCGCCCACCTTGCGGAATGCACCCAGCATCGCATCGGCGTTATCGAGGTCCAGATTGATCGTTGTCCATTCTTCCGGATAACGGCGATATTCGCTGGTAGTGGCATTGCCGGCGCGGGTTTCGATCGGCAGCAATTGAATTGCCGCCGGCTTGCCGGCTTCGTACAGCAATTCGGTCGGGCACATGGTGGTGCGGCCGGCACTGGATGGCAATACGCGCTGCTTGTAATGGGCAAAGAAAATCGCGTTGATCAATTCCGATTTGCCGCGCGAAAACTCGGCGACAAAAGCGATATTGAGCTTGTCGTCCTTGAGCTTCTCCAACAGGCGCGCAATGCGCAATTGCGTCTGGCTGTCGTCCAGATCCTGTTCCTTCAGCCAGCGCGACAATTGCGCAATCGATTGCGACAACTCGGCGCGCCAGGTGCTGTAGGCCTGGAAATCGCCGATCAGGCGGTCACTGGCCACAATATCAAGGGCAGCGGGGTCATTGACCGCAATGCTGTCCTGATGCAGGTATTCGGTGCTCATCTCGTGTCTCCTCCGCCTTTTGGCGGGCGGCTATTTTACGTGCCTGATTAAGGCTTTATCACCCGGCACCGGGCTATTTGTCAACGCTGGCAGACAGGGCAGTAAAATGTCGAGCGTTGCCCCTGCCGGATCTGCAGGATGGGCGTGCCGCAAACGCGGCATGGCTCGCCCGTCCGGCCATATACAAAGCTCTGCAGCATGAAGTAACCGGCCTTGCCATCGCTATCCACGTAATCGCGCAATGTGCTGCCACCGGCGGCCAGTGCAGCTTCCAGTGTTTCCTTCACTGCAATCACCAGGCGCTCGCAATCGGCCAGGCTCAGATCGCGGGCCGGGCGGCGCGGATCGATGCCGGCGCGGAATAGCGATTCTGAAGCGTAGATATTACCGGCGCCCACCACGATATGGTTATCCATCAACGCCAGTTTGATCGCCACGCGCTTGCCGGCGAGCGCATTGCGCAGATGAACGGCATCAAATGCAAGGGACAGCGGCTCCGGCCCCAGGCTGGCAATCAGCGGATGGGTGGCAATATCGTTGCCCGCATGCCACAGCATGGCGCCAAAACGGCGTGGATCCCGGTAGCGCAGGCGAGTGCCGTTGCTGAATACCAGATCGACATGATCGTGTTTCTCTGCCGGGTAGGCCTCCGTCAGCACGCGCAAGTTGCCGCTCATGCCCAGGTGCACGATCAGCGTGCCGTGCGCAAAGCGGAACAGCAGGTACTTGGCGCGCCGCTCGATCGCTTCCACGCGCTGCCCGGCCAGTACGCCGGCCAGTTCTGCGGGGATCGGCCAGCGCAGCCGCGCTTCACGCACGATCACTTCGCTGACGGTGGCGCCGGCAAGGTGCGGGGCAATGCCGCGTCGCGTTGTTTCTACTTCGGGAAGTTCTGGCATTGCTTATCCTGTAAAGATGCGGGTTCGTCCCCATCTGTGTGCTGATGTAAATGATGCCAAGATCGGACGCCGAAATATACCTGTCAGCCCTGAACGCGTAAGCCGGAATTCCCGTAAGATCGTTATGTCTATCAATATGCCCATTTTTTGGAAAGTCGCCATGCGCCGTGTGCCCTCGCTCAAGCCCATTCCGCAGTCCTTGCGCCTTGCCGGCGCCGGGCTGGCCCTTGCGTGGCTGCTTGCAGCGTGCACCACGCCGCCACAGGCGCCAGCCGGCGTTGCTGCCGCATCCGCCGTTGCCAGTACCCCCGCCAGCGAGGAGGTGGAAAGCGAAGCCAAAAACGCCAACTTGCCGCGCATGGATCTGAGCGACGATCTGCTGCTGCGCTTCCTCGTGGGTGAAATCGCACTGCAACGCGGCAAGGGCCAGTTCTCCGCACAAACATGGAGCGATCTGGCCAAGCGCACGCAAGACCCGCGCGTGGCCAAGCGTGCCACCGAGGTGGCCATCGGCACCGGCCAGCTGGCGCTGGCGCGCGAGGATGCGCAAATCTGGATCGATGCCGAGCCCGATTCGCGCCCGGCCAAGCAGGTGATGCTGGGCTTGTTATTGCGTGCCAACCGGCTGGACGAAGCACTGCCTTTCCTGCAGAACATCTTGCGCGATCAACCGGGCGAGGCCGCGGCCTTCTTCGCGCAGTTGCATCAGTTGTGGGACAAGAGCACCGATCGCGCTGCTGCGCTGCGTCTGACCGAGGAGCTGATTGCCCCCTATCCCAAGCTGCCGGAGGCCCGGTTTGCCCATGCCATTGCGCTCGCCAATGTCGGTCGTGTCGATGACGCACTCAAAGAGCTGGATGCTGCGGAGCAGTTGCGCCCGGATTGGGATATCCCCGTGCTGTACCACGCCCAGCTCTTGCCTGAAGACCAGCGGCTTGCCTATTTGCAGGATGCGCAGAAGCGCTACCCCAAGCTGGTTTCACTGCAGCTTTCCACCGCCAAGGAGCTGGTAACTGCCAAGCGCTACGACGAAGCACTCAAACTCTACGATTCGGTACTGAAGCTGCAGCCCCAGAATCTGGAAGCGCTGGTGGGATCGGGCTTGGTGGCACTGCAGTTGCGTGATACGGCCAGCGCGGAAAAACGCTTGGGTGATGCCATCCGGCTTGCGCCAGGCCAGACGGCCAACTTGCGCTTCTACATGGGGCAGATCGCCGAGGAAAAACGCCATACCGATGAAGCACTGCGCTGGTATGAAAGCGTGGAAGGAGAGCTCAAGCCCACTGCAGACCAGCGTCGCGTTCGTCTGCTGGCGCGCTCGGGCCAGGTGGAAGAGGCGCTGGCGCTGCTGCAGGCCAAGCCCGCCGATACCAACGACAGCCGCATCGAGCGCATCCAGCTGGAGGCGCAGGTATGGCGCGAGGCCAAGCAGTACCCGCAGGCGCTGCAGGTGCTTGATGACGGGTTGAAAACGTATCCCGACAGCGCGGATCTGCTTTATGACCGTTCGCTTGTGGCCGACCTTGCCGGCAACGATGCCGAGGCCGAACGCGATTTGCGCCGCTACCTGGTATTGCAACCGGACAGCGTGCAGGGGCTGAACGCGCTGGGTTATACGCTGGCCAACCGCAACCGTTCGCTGGACGAGGCCGACCAGTTGCTGGAAAAAGCCATCGCCAAGGAGCCGGATAGCCCGGTGATCATCGACAGCGTGGGGTGGTTGCGTTTCCGCCAGGGCAAGCTGAAAGAGGCGCGTGAGCTGCTGGCCAAGGCCTACGGTCAGCTGAACGACCCGGAAATCGCCGGACACTACATCGAAGTATTGTGGGTGGATGGCGCGAAGAGTGAAGCACGCAAGGTCTACGATGCCGCGTTGCTGGGCGACCCGGCCAGCGAGGTGTTGCAGGAACTCAACAAGCGTCTGGGCGTACGTTGATGCGGCTTTTTGTTGCCGTGCTACTGGCGGCGTGGCTGGCCGGTTGTGCGGCACCGGGCCAGCCGCCCGCGCAGCGTGCCGATTTCGCCGCGGATGGGCGGCTGGCCATCCGTGGCGAGATCGACGGCAACAAGGTGTCCGAAACCGCCAATTTCCGCTGGAAGCGCAGCGGCGAGCGCACCGAGGTCGAACTGGGCAGCCCGCTGGGCGAAACCCAGGCGCGGCTTACTTTCGATGCCGGCGGGGCCGAGCTGATCGATTCCCGTGGCACGGTACGGCAGGCTGGCGATGCCGATGCGCTGCTGTTCGATGCCACCGGCTACGCCATCCCCGTCACGCCGCTGCGCTGGTGGCTGGAAGGCAAACCGGCGCCCGATGCCCCGCTCAGCGACGATGCAACCGATGCGGCTGGCGCCCGCCGCTTTGCGCAGGCCGGCTGGCAGGTGTCGCTGGGCGCGCCGTCGCCGCTATACCCCAAGCTGATACAACTGAAGCGTGATGCACTCGACGTGCGCATCGCCGTCACCGACTGGCCCTGATCCCGCTCCGGCATGACCTTTACACAGACTGATGGCTGGCACGCCTATCCGGCCCCCGCCAAGCTCAACCTCTTCCTGCATATCGTTGGCCGCCGTGCCGACGGCTATCACCTGCTGCAATCGGTATTCCAGCTGATCGATTACGGCGACACGCTGCACATGCACGTGCGTGCCGATGGCGCGGTGGTGCACCACAACCCGCTGCCCGGGGTGCCGGCGGATACCGATCTGAGCGTGCGTGCTGCCCGGCTGCTGCAGGCAGAAACCGGTGTGACTGCCGGCGTCGACCTCGGCGTTACCAAGCGGCTGCCCATGGGCGGCGGGCTGGGTGGTGGCAGCTCGGACGCGGCAACGGTGCTGCTGGCGCTCAACCGGCTGTGGGGCGTCAACCTGCCGCGCCGGCGGCTGATGGAAATCGGCCTCGCGCTCGGGGCGGACGTGCCTTTCTTCATTTACGGCCGCAATGCATTTGTCGAAGGCATCGGCGAAATCATGACGCCGGTGGAAACACCGCACGGTTGGTATGCGGTGGTGCATCCGGGCGTGCACGTGCCCACGCCGGCCATTTTCAGGGCGGACGACCTGGTGCGCGATACGCCGGCGATACGCGTACAAGATATTGATTACAAAGCAAGTCGCAATGACATGGAGCCGGTGGCCTGCCGGCTTTTTCCGCAGGTCGGCGCGGTGCGCGACTGGCTGGCGCAGCAGCTGCCGGCCCGCATGACCGGCTCCGGCGCGTGCCTTTTTGCATTTGGGGCTTCACAAAACGAAATTCTCAATGTAGTATCTCGGCTTCCTAACGGAACGACAGGTTTTGCAGCGGAAACGCTGCGTCGTCACCCGTTATGCGAATACGCCGCGGACTAGTTTGCGGACGTGTCGATAGGGGAGTCGCCAAGTTGGTTAAGGCATCGGATTTTGATTCCGACATGCGAAGGTTCGAATCCTTCTTCCCCTGCCAATTCGAAAGTAGAAAAGCGTGTACGCCCGTTACACGCTTTTCGTTTTTTCAGGGTTCGGAAATGGCTTACGACAGCCTCATGGTGTTTACCGGCAATGCTAACCCCAAGCTTGCCGAAGATGTGGTCAATCACCTCGACATCTCGCTGGGACGTGCCACAGTCGGCCGTTTCTCCGATGGCGAAGTCACGGTGGAGCTGCTCGAGAACGTCCGCGGTCGCGATGTTTTCGTCCTGCAGTCCACCTGTGTGCCCACCAACGACAACATCATGGAAATGATGCTGATGGTCGATGCGCTCAAGCGCGCATCTGCCGGGCGCATCACTGCCGCCATCCCGTACTTCGGTTATGCCCGCCAGGATCGCCGCCCGCGTTCGGCGCGCGTGCCGATCTCGGCCAAGATCGTCGCCAACATGTTGACCATCGCCGGTGTAGACCGCGTGCTGACGGTCGATGTGCATGCCGACCAGATCCAGGGCTTTTTCGATATCCCGGTAGACAACATCTACTCCACCCCGGTGCTCCTGTCGGACATTCGTGCGCAAAACCACGAAAACCTGATGGTTGTCAGCCCGGACGTGGGTGGCGTGTTGCGTGCCCGCGCCATGGCCAAGCAACTGGGCGTGGACATGGCCATCATCGACAAGCGTCGCCCCAAGGCCAATGTGGCCGAAGTGATGCACATCATCGGTGATGTGAAAGACCGTACCTGCGTGATCATCGATGACATGATCGATACCGCAAATACCCTGTGCAAGGCTGCGCAGGCGCTCAAGGCGCACGGTGCCCGCAAGGTGATGGCGTATGCCACGCACCCGGTGCTGTCGGGTGCTGCGGTAGAGCGCATCCTGCAGTCCGATCTCGACGAAGTCGTGGTCACCGATACCATTCCGCTGCCGGAAGCCGGCCGCGGTTCGGATCGTATCCGCGTGGTATCGATTGCCGGCCTCCTGGCCGAGACGATGCGCCGCATCAACAACGAAGAATCGGTTTCGACCCTCTTCGTCGACTAATTCACGGGCAATCGTGCCCGGAATCGCAACTCGTTCTGGTCGCGGGCGGGTGGCGTTCTTTGAAGTAACGGAGTTACATCATGACTTATCAAATTGAAGCCCAAGCACGTGCAGAGCAGGGTACCGGTGCGAGCCGCCGCCTGCGTAAAGCCGGCAAGCTCCCGGGCATCGTTTACGGTGGCAGCACCGAGCCGCAAGCCGTTGTGCTCGATCACAACAGCATGTACTACACGCTGCAAGAAGAAGCGTTCCACACTTCGCTGGTCCAGCTGTCGGTTGACGGCAAGGCTGAGCAGGTGCTGGTGCGTTCGGTGAACTATCACCCCTTCAAGCAACTGGTGCTGCACATCGATTTCCAGCGCGTGGACGACAGCACCCAGGTCGAAATCCGCGTTCCGCTGCACTTCGTCGGTGCTGATGCTTCGGAAGGCGTGAAGCTGCAAGGCGGTTCGGTCAGCCACATCCTGAACGAAGCGCTGGTGCGTTGCGTTGCGACCAAGATCCCGGAATTCCTCACCGTCGATCTGTCCACGCTGAACGCTGGCCATGCCATTGCCCACTTGTCCGATATCGCCCTGCCGGAAGGCGTCAGCCTGCCGTCGCTGGCTCGCGGTGAAGACTTGGCAGTTGCAAGCCTGAACGGTGCCAAGGCAGTCTGATCACGCCTTGCTCCGCAGAAACCCGCCCGGCTCCGGCCCGGCGGGTTTTTTAATGTCCGTGCGATAATGACGGCTTGATTGTCGAGTGTTGAAGCGTAATGTCCCAGATCAAACTGATTGTCGGCTTGGGTAACCCGGGTGCCGAATATGCCGATACCCGCCACAACGCCGGGTTCTGGTGGGTGGATGAACTGGCCCGGGACGGCAAGGTGCAGCTGCGCCACGATGTGAAGTTCCACGGCCTTGCCGGCAAGGCACGGCTGCATGGCAACGATGTCTGGTTGCTGGAGCCGCAAACCTACATGAACAAGAGCGGCATCGCCGTGGTGGCGCTGGCGCAGTTCTACAAGATATTGCCGGACCAGATCCTGGTGGTGCACGATGAGCTGGATCTGCCGGCCGGTCAGGTCAAGCTCAAGCAGGGTGGCGGTCATGGCGGACATAACGGCCTGCGCGATATCCAGGCGCACCTGGGCACCGCCAACTTCTGGCGCCTGCGCCTTGGCGTGGGCCACCCCGGCGATCGCAACGAGGTGGTCAACTTCGTGCTCAAGCCGCCCCGCAAGGAAGAATTCGAGGCGATTGCCGATGCCATGACACGCGCCCATCATGTGCTGCCCAAGCTGCTGAGCGGAGAAACTGGCGCCGCCATGCAACTTTTGCATACCGACGAAGCCAAAAAACGACCCCACAAGAGTGCGCCCGATGCCTGATTCCCCTGCTGCCACACCCAACCCGCTATTGCCGCTTCGCCAGCAGATCGACGAGATAGACCGGCAACTGCTGGCCCTGCTGGCAGCGCGCTTCCGGGTGACCGACGAGGTGGGGCAATACAAGGCCGCACATGCATTGCCGGCAATCGATCCGGTGCGCGAGCAGGATCAGATGCACCGCGTTGCCGAAGCGGCCACCCTGCAGGGGCTGGATCCGCAGTTTGCCCAGCGCGTGTTCCGTGTGGTGATCGACAAGGTGGTGGAAAACCACCGCGCACTGGCTGCCGCCGCGCAAACGGCCCGGCAATGATGAAAACCGTGCTGGTCGCCAATCCCAAGGGCGGCAGCGGCAAATCCACGCTGGCAGCCAACCTGGCCGGTTACTGGGCATGGCAGGGCGAGCAAGTGATGCTGGGCGATCTGGATCGCCAGCAATCGGCGCGGCGCTGGTTGGCGCTACGTCCGGAACGCTACCCGCGCATCCACGGCTGGGAAATCGCCGACGGCGAGCCGGCCAGACCGCCCAAGGGCACTACGGCTGCGGTACTCGATAGCCCGGCCGGCCTGCATGGCAAGAAGCTGGAGGCTGCGCTCAGGGTCACCAGCCGCATCCTGGTGCCGGTGCAGTCTGCAGCGTTCGACATGTGGGCCAGCGAGGATTTCTTCCGCCAGCTGGCCGAGGAAAAGGCTGTTCGCAAGGGTGACGTGCAGGTCGGCATCGTGGCCATGCGTTTCAACCCGCGTACGCAGGCCGCGCGTGGCCTGGAGTCATTCCTGGCCGGCTTTGGCCTGCCCGTGGTGGCGCATATCCGTGATACCCAGCTATACGTGCAGCTGCAACCACGCGGCCTGACGTTGTTCGATCTGCCCAAACCGCGCTTCGAGCGTGACTACACACAGTGGGCGCCATTGCTGGCCTGGCTGAAATAGCAGCAGGTCCCCATACCATGGCGGCTGTCTGATGGCGGCCGGCCCGTTTGAATATGAAGAAACGATATGCATGAAAAAATCCCCGTCAATCTGATCACGGGCTTCCTGGGGGTGGGCAAGACCACCGCCTTGCTCAGGCTGCTGGCAGACAAGCCGGCTGATGAATACTGGGCAGTGATCGTCAACGAGTTCGGCGAGATCGGTATCGACGGCGCTACGCTATCCGGTGATGGCAACGCCGACGTGCAGATCGCCGAGGTGGCCGGCGGCTGCATCTGTTGTACCACCAGCCCCATGCTGCGCGTGGCGCTGGGCAAGATTGCCCGCACCGGCAAGGGTGGAGCGCGGCCGGACCGGCTGCTGATCGAGCCATCCGGCCTGGGGCACCCTGCAGGCATCGTCGATCTGCTGCGTGACCCCATGGTCGCCAGCGGCTATGCAGTGCGCGCGGTGATCACGCTGCTGGACCCGCGCCACCTGGATGATGATCGTTATACCGGCCACCAGACCTGGCGCGATCAGATCGAACTGGCGGATGTGCTGGTGCTCAACAAGGGCGATCTGGCAGATGCAGACCAGATCGACCGCGCCCATGCGATGGCGGGCACGCTGTTCCCGCCCAAGCTGGCGGTCGTGGACGCGCTAAAGGGCGCGTTTGACCCCGCCTTGCTTGATCTGGCGCTGGATACCACACGCTGGGGTGACGCGGGTGCAGCCAGCCTGCATGCCGGCAATGGCCTGCAGGCGCTGCGGCGGCGCGCTGCGGCCGAGGTGGCGGGTGAAGAAGCGGCCGAAGAGGTTGTTGCGGATCAACCCGCGGCAATGGTGCGCAAGACGCAATCAAGTCTGGGCTCGCACAGCTGTGGCTGGATTTTCCCGCCGGAGGCGATGTTCCATTCTGCACGGCTGGCGGCGCTGTTCGAGCAACTCTCCTCGCCGGATGCGCTTGGCCTGGCGGGGCTGGTGCGTGCCAAGGGCGTATTCCATACCGAACGTGACTGGTTCCGCCTCGACTGGGTGGATGGCATGGCTGGTGCCGCATTGTCTGCATACCGGCGCGATACCCGCATGGAAGTGATCGTCGATGCAACAACGCCGCCCGATTGGGCGGCGCTGGAAGCCGCGTTGCTGGCGGCGCGGATCAGCGTTTGATCAGGATTGCCGTGATCTGCTGCATATAGGTGCGGGCCATTTCGCCCTGGCCGCGCTCCTGCATGCGCATGTTCCAGAAATCGAGGCAGCTATTGAGTGCCTGTTCGTTGTTGGCGTGTGCCAGCGTGGTTTCCAGCCACTGATCAAGCTCGCCCTGCAGATGGGCGCGGTTGCACATCTGCAGCACTTGGCGAATGCGCTCGAGCTGGTTGCTGCTGATGGCGCCGTCGGTCACGAATTCCACCGGAGCGGCCGGTTTGGCTGGCTGCACCGATGCCGTGCCGACCTTTTCGATCAGGCCATCCCATTCCAGCGACATCAGTCCCTGGATCAGCTCGCGGCCAGCCAATGGAGTGACCAGCGCAGAAACGGGCTTCAATCCATCGATCTGGATCAGTAATTGCCGCTGCTTGACGCTAAGGCCGTTGGCGCGCGTGATCATTTCATCCAGACCACTCTGGGTTTTCCGGTAAACCACGCCTTCCATTACTGCTCCCCCATTACTGCTCCCAAATGCCGTCAGGAAATCGGCGTGTCATATTTTATGTTACTTCACTGCCTGCAAGTGCGCTGCGATTGAATGCAGGCTGACCAGTGGCATGTATATGCTGCAAGAACTGCAGCATAGCTGGTTATCGGCACCATGGTGAAACAAACACGGATGTCTTATTCGGGCAACACTCGGGCTGCAGCGTGCAGCGCGAGCCGGTGCATCGCGCACCGATCACGTCGATAACGCGTTGCTCACATCGCGCTGGCAGGTATCGGCCGCGCCACGATGGCCAGAGCGGCGCAATGCCGTCAGGCAATCATCGACGACGGTTTGCAGTTGCTGGGGTGTGCGTGCAGCAGCCATCGCAGTGGCGAGCTTTTCTGCCCACTGCTGCCCCAGGTATTGCTGGCTGCATGCCTGGATGGCGCGTTGTACCGCCGCAATGCGCTCGGGTGACAGCGCATCCGCGCTGCCGGCGAGGGTTTCGGTTTTGGGCTTGAAAAGCGGATTGCCCGAGTGCACTGCAATCAGGTGCAGATCGAGCAGGCGATTGAGCGGATCGGTCAGGTCCGCGCCCGCGGACATCTGTTGCAGCTCACCCAGATTGCGCTTGCCGTCGATCAGGATCAATAGCTGGCGCAGCCTGGGAGAGAGCGGCTCCGTGCGTTCGGTCAGCTCGCGTTGACCCTTGTCGGTTTTCTGGTAGATCACGCTGTCCATCTGCAATCCCCCCAAGGTGGTGGTTGTTACAGATTAAGACAGCATGTGCCTGCTGCGCACTACGGGCTAACCCTGATAGGGTTATGGATGGGTGTTGTATTTGCTGGTTTTTTTCGATGCTTTGATTAAAGTCCGCCGTAAGAATGAAGGCCAGACAGGAACATATTGACACCGAGAAAGGCAAAGGTGGTTACAAGCAGGCCAACCACCGACCACCAAGCCAGCACCTCGCCGCGCCAGCCTTTAACCAGCCGCACATGCAGCCACGCCGCGTAGTTCAGCCAAACGATCAGCGCCCAGGTTTCCTTCGGATCCCAGCTCCAGTAACCCCCCCATGCATCTGCAGCCCATGCGGCACCCAGGATGGTGGCAATGGTGAAGAACAGGAAGCCCACCGAAATGGCCTTGTACATCACCTCGCCCAGCGTGTCATAGCTGGGCAGGCGCGTGGTGAGGATGCCGCGCGATACCAGCAGCTGCGCCACACCCAGCATGGCGGATAGCGCGAAAGCGCCGTAGCCGATGAAGTTGGCCGGTACGTGGATTTTCATCCACCACGACTGCAGCGCCGGAATCAGCGGCTGGATTTCATGTGCCTGCCGGTCGAACGTGTACCAGAGGATGAAGCCCACCGCCGCCGAGATCACCAGCAGCACGAAGGCACCCATGCTGCGTGCATTGAAGCGCGCTGCGTAATACAGGTACATCAGCGAGGTGATCAGGCAAAACAACACGAAGACTTCGTACAGGTTGGAGACGGGAATGTGGCCGACGTCGCTGCCGATCAGGTAGCTCTCGTACCAGCGCACCAGTGCGGACGATAGTGCAGCAGTGGCAGCGGCCCAGGTGAGGCCCACGCCGATCGACAGCGCGGTTGCCGAGCGGCGCAGCATGCCCAGCCAGAACATGGCAGTGGCGAGGAAGAAGCACACGCACATCCACATCACCAGCGACTGGCTGGCCAGCATGTACTTGAGCCAGAACGCGGTCTGCCCGCGCGCCAGATCGCCCTGGTAGATGTAGATGCCGGTTAGCGCCACCAGTGCGCACACCGGCAGGAACGTACGCATGGCGCGCCAGAACCAGCCGAATGCAATCAGCGCCAGTGTGGCGCCCAGCAGAATGGCCTGCTCGTAGTAATCCATGTACGGGTTGTAGCGTGCAAAGGCAATGCCGCAGGCGATCACCATCAGCACGGCAAAGGCAAAATCGAAGGGGCTGCGGCTACGCAGGTTCAGGGTGGCGGCAGTCATGCTGCATCTCCGGGTTCTTGGGGCAGGAGCGCATCGCGGTGGCGCTCGAATTCACGGTCAAAATCGCGGTTGCGGCGGTTGCTGCTCATGGCGATCAGCGTACGCCCGCCGGCCATGCGTAGCCAGAGCCGTTCCTCGCGCACATAGAACATGCAGAAGATGCCCAGCACCAGCAAGATGGAGCCAAGATATACAATATTCTTGCCGGGCGAACGCGTGAGCTGGAAGCCGCTCGATTTTACTTCGGTAAAGCCGGTTGGCTGCAGGTAGACCGGCGGGCCGTAATCGAACAGCGCGCTGTTGGCCACCAGGCTGTCCATCAGGAAGCGGTAGTGCGCGGCGTCCATGGTCAATGTCGGCAGGCCGGCGCGCTGCTGCGCCAGTTCCATCGCATCGATGGCCGCGCCCTGCAAGATTTTCAGGTACGTTTGCGCCACGTTCTGGCGTTGTTCCTTGGGGACCTTGGCATCGAGGAAGCGCTCCAGCGCCGGAAAGCCACCCAGCGCAAACTGTTGCAGCACATTCTGTGCAACGGCTTGGAATTCGCGGTGATTGGTGGCGGAGAACGCGCCATCCTTGAAAGCCTTGTCTGCGGTGCGGCGGGCGATTTCCGGCCAGTTCTTCGCGTCCAGCAAGGTGGCGCGCAGCCGCTGGAAGGTATCGACTTCGGCGGCATCGTCGAGCGGGATGCGCACGAAGGCAAAAGCATCGCTGACCGCCCGGCGCATGCCGGTCACCAGGTACAGCGTTCCTTCGTCGTTGAATGGCGCCAGGTAGTTCAGGTATTCGGTGGCTTGGCCGGCGGAATCGCGCAGCTTGAACTGGATGGATGGGCCGAGGTTGCGCAGGTTGTGGTCGGCCTTCACCGAGCGTGCCGATTGCAGCGTCTGCTCCAGCTGGCTGACCGCCACGGTGGACGTCTGCGCGGCTGGTTTGCCCATGTTCTCGATATTGAATACGCGCAGGTCGCCGGTTTCCAGCGTGTAGTCATCATTGCCGATGCGGATGGCCTGTGCCGCTTGCGAGCGCCCGGCCAGCGCGGTTTTCTGGCCGGTGGCCAGATCCCAGCGCGCAAAGGTCAGGCCGGAGCCGCCATCGCCGAAGCTGGATTGATAGATGGCCACGCCATCAACGACCAGCGGCTTGTTCACTTCCACCGTGCCCGATGTGATGCGCTTGCCGCTGACGCGATCGAGCACTTCGATGTCGGAGGCAAACTTCTTCGGCTGGCCGGTGCTGTAATGCTCGACATGGAACTGCTTGAGCTTGAGCACGAACGGTAATTCCTGCACGAAATAACCATTGCCGGAATTGATGAACACCACGTCCGCCCCGCCGCCCTCGGCCAGTGTGACATTGCCGCGGAACGAGCCGTTGCCCGCATCCAGCCGGCTTTGCGGCGGCACCTTGCTTTGTGGCAGGTCGCGCGTTTCCGCCACCTTGTTGCCGAACAACTCGCGGATTTTCAGCGGCAGGTTGCCGTCCATCAGGCCACCAACGAAGATCACGATCATCGCCGAGTGGGCAAAGAAGTAGCCCAGCTTCTGCCAGCTGCCGCGCTTGGCGGCAATCAGCACCGCACCGTCTTCATCGCGGATTTTCCAGCGGAAGCCTGCCGTTTTCAGGTGGGCGAGCACCGCAGCCTGATCCGGCGTGCCCGCGCCGCTGGCGTGATGCTGCATCAGTTGCAGCGAATTGGCGGTGGCACTGGCGCGGTAGCTTTTGATCTCGCGCACGAAGCCGGGCAGGTGGCGATAGATGCACAGGCTTAGCGATACCACCAGGAAGCCCAGGATGCCGAGGAACCAGCCGGCGTGATACACATCGAACAGGCCGATGGGCTCGAAAATGCTGAACCAGAAATCACCGAACTCGAAGTGGTAGTTGCTATAGGGCTCGTTCTGCTTGAGCACCGTGCCGATGATGGACGCGATGGACAGCACGACCAGCAGGCTGATCGCAAAACGCATCGACGACAGCAGGTCGTACAGTGCGTGGCGGAATGGAATGTAGCGTCTGGTTTTCATCAAGCAAAAAGGGGCGTTGACCGCCCCTTTGGTGTGGTGCGGCCGGAAATGGTTCCGGCCGGCAGGGGATCAGTGCAGCGCCTGCATGAACTCAGCCACGGCGCGGATGTCTTCGTCCGACATCCGGGCGGCGATCTGTTTCATCGCATCGTTGTTGGCGCGCGGCTTGGGATTGATGCTCTTGGTATACGACTCGCTGTTGGCAGCCAGGCGGAAGCTCTTCAGCTGGGCTTCGATATAACCCGCATGCTGGCCGCCTACACGCGGAAACTGCGACGGAATGCCAGAGCCAGACGGGCCGTGGCAGGCCATACAGGCGGGCAGGCCCTTGGCGGCAATGCCGCCACGGTAGATTTTCTTGCCCGCTTCGATCAGTACCTTGTCGGATGCGCCGCGATCCTTGGCCTGCTGTGCCGAGAAGTAGCTCGACACATTGCGCATGTCGGCATCCGACAGTTGCGAGGCAATGCCCAGCATCACCGGGTTGGCGCGCTTCTGCGTCTTGAAGTCGTTCAGCTGCTTGTAGATGTATTCGGGATGCTGCCCAGCAAGGCTGGGGTTGGCAGCGGCGGCGCTATTGCCATCGACGCCATGACAGGCGGCACAAACCTTATCGACGATTTCCTTGCCCTTGGCCGGGTCACCCTTGGTAGCGGGTGCAGCTTCGGCGGCGAATACGCCCGATGCCATCGTCATCAACAGTGCTGCTGCCAGTGCGGTCACGCGCTGCATATGTTGCTCTCCCCAAGCAAAGCGCCGGTTTCACCGACGGCTTACGAATATAATCCTGCTATTCTATAGCAAGAAAGAAAGCCGAACCACACGCCCGCGCTCCGTCCCTTTTCTTGCCACAGTCGGCCACTGCCCGCGCGGGCAAAGTACCTTGAGAATCCCGCCCATGTCGCTGTTTCGCGGACTGCAGTTCCTGATTACCGTCAACGACCTGAAAATGCTGCCCAACGAGGGCATCGAGGTCGCTTTTGCCGGCCGTTCCAATGCTGGAAAATCCAGCGCCATCAATACCCTGGCCAATCACACCCGCCTGGCGTTCGTTTCCAAAACGCCCGGCCGCACGCAGCATATCAATTACTTCGATTTTGGTGGAGAGCGTCGTCTGGTCGACCTGCCCGGCTATGGTTATGCCGAAGTGCCTGCCAGTGTGCGCGCGCACTGGGAAAAACTGCTGGGCCAGTATCTGGTCGAGCGTGAAAACCTGATCGGCCTCGTGCTGATCATGGATGCGCGCCGTCCGCTCACCGAGCGCGACTGGCGCATGCTGGAATGGTTTCGCCCCACCGGCAAGCCGGTGCATTGCCTGCTGACCAAGGCCGACAAGCTCACCAACCAGGAAAAAATCAAGACACTGCGTGATGTGCAGGCCGAGTTTGCCGGTGATCCGCAGATTACCGTGCAGTTGTTTTCCAGCCTGAAAAAACAGGGCGTGGAAGAGACAGAAAAAGTGGTCGGCCGCTGGTTTGATGCACACCGCTTACCGCTTGGTCAGGAAGACGGGGCGACGGACGGCGAGTGAATCGTGTTGAACTTTGCGCGAGGCTTTCTATCCTAGGAGCTAGGTGCGCCCCCGCACCTCCCGCTTTTCCTCCCTGAGCGGGTGCTCCGGCCACATTGCCGGGGCCTATTACACCCCGGTCGTTTTCCCCTTGGACCGGGGTTTCTTTTTTTCTTCGCCACATTTCCCGGTTATTTGCTATTGAATAGCGCATCAGCCTTGTCTTATTGAAAACGCTATCGGTATGATCGCATCAACAAGAGGTCTGTTCGGCTTGCGCGACATTGCGTGCAATGGGCAGGCTGCATAAGGAGGAGGTCCATGTCGAATCTCGCCGGCGTCAAGGTCATGGTGATCGACGACAGCAACACGATCCGTCGCAGTGCCGAAATTTTTCTGGGACAAGCCGGCTGTGAAGTCATACTTGCCGAAGACGGTTTCGATGCACTGGCCAAAATCAGTGATCACCAGCCTGACGTGATTTTCGTGGACGTGATGATGCCGCGGCTCGATGGTTATCAGACCTGCTCGCTGATCAAGAAAAACCCGCGCTACAAGGCGACACCGGTGATCATGCTGTCGTCCAAGGACGGGCTGTTTGACCGTGCGCGTGGCCGCATGGTCGGATCGGATGAATACCTGACCAAACCTTTTACCAAAGACAGCCTGCTGACCGCCGTCGGTGCTCATGTAAAGCACGATTGAAACTGCGCAGGCCAGATTTCTACAGATTTTAGGAATGCACCATGTCCATCAAGAAAATCCTGATCGTTGATGATTCCCCGACCGAACGCCATTTCCTCGGCGAATTGCTGACCAAGAACGGCTTCCAGATACTGACTGTCGAATCTGGTGAAGAAGCAGTCGCCAAGGCCAAGGAAATCATGCCAGACCTCATCCTGATGGATGTGGTGATGCCCGGCATGAACGGCTTCCAGGCCACGCGCACCATCAGCCGTGACGAAGCCACCAAGCATATCCCCATCATCATGTGTACATCCAAGAACCAGGAAACCGACAAGGTGTGGGGCAAGCGCCAGGGCGCGGTGGAATACGTGGTGAAGCCGGTCGATCCGCAAGAGCTGCTGGCCAAGATCGCCGCGCTGTAACCTTCAACATCCAGCCTGGAGCCTTATATGGCCAAGCGCATCAGTCTGCGGGAATATCAGGAAGGCGTTGTCGCGCGCCTGAAGAACGCCACCGCAACGGCACAGGTCGATGCCCGCCTTGGCGTGAGCATCGCAGGCGAAAAATGGCTGGTGGATCTGGCCGATGTGGCCGAGGTCATGCCGGTGCCGGTCGTCTCATCCGTGCCACTGGCGCAAGCATGGTTTCGCGGCGTGGCCAATGTACGCGGTAACCTTGTCAGCGTTTCGGATGTCGGCGCCTTTTTTGGCGGTGCGGAACTGCAAGGGTCATCTGCCGCGCGACTGATGTTGTTGCATCCGCGCCATATCCTGCATTCGGCCATCCTGGTGGAGCGCATGCTGGGCCTCAAGCATCTGGCCGACATGCAGGCGGTGGAGACGGAGCACCCGCGCGCCGCCGGTAGCTGGCGCGACGCCGCAGGGCAGGAGTGGCGTGCGCTGGACATCGTTTCGCTGGTTGCCGATCCCGTCTTCCTGCAAGCAGGGCAGGCCTGAGCGCCATGCCCGGCAAGCCATACCTGACAGCCAAGCTGACAGCCGTGCTTGAACAACACATAATCAGATAAAAACGCATTGGGAGAGACACGCAAATGGCACTGAAACTGGACGGCCTCGCCAAGCTGTTTGGCCGCAAAGCGCCCAAGGCTGAGGGCAAGAAGGGCTACGAGCCCACCAAGACCACCTGGATTCTGGAAAAGATCCGGTTGCCCGATACCGATGATGCGGCCACGCTCAAGCCACTGCCTTTCGTGGGCCGCTTGCCGGCGCGCCAGCAGATGGCGCTGTTCCTGCTGGTGGCGGGTGCGTCCGTGCTGCTGTTTGCCGGTACCGCCTTCCTGGCCTACCGTGATTCGAGCAACAACGCCGAGCGCCGCTCGATTGCCACCGAAATGCAGATGCTCTCGCAGCGTCTGGCGCGGGCATCGACCCAAGCGGTGCAGGGCCAGCCCGATGCATTCCCGATTCTTGAATCCGCGTACCAGAAATTCGATGGTGACCTGGCGCAGCTCAAGAGCAGCGGCGGTTTCTTTGGCCTGGTCAGCGGCAGCAACGAGCAGCTCGATGCCATCGAGCAGACTTGGGCCGCGTCCTATCGCCCCAACCCCAGCCGGCCAACCATTGATTCCATCCTCAAGCAAAAACCTGCGCTGATCGCGGTGGGCAAGAGCGTCGCCGGCATCAATGCCAACGATGCCAAGCTGCTTGAGCAGACACAGCAATTTGCATCGCTGCTGGCCGAGACTGGCGGTAACGTGCGCGAACTCGACTACGCCAACCAGCTTTCCATGCTGAGCCAGCGTATGGCCAAGAACGCCAACGCCATGCTGGCGGGCGAGTTGATCAACCCCGAGGTGGTGTTCCTGCTGGGCAAGGACGTATCGACATTCAACGATATTGTGGCCGGCTTCATCGACGGCAACGAGGGCATGCAGATCCGCCCGGCCTCCAGCTCCGCGCTGGTTGAACGACTGAACAACATCAAGACCACTTTCCACGATTTCGAAGTGGTGGTGACGTCGTTCTCCAAGAACATGCAGCCGCTGGTGAATACCCGTCTGGCCAACCAGGCCATCGTGCGTGACTCGGACAAGCTGCTGAAAGACACGGTCGATCTGGCCGCACGTTATGAAAACCGCTTCGGCAGTTTCCTGACCACCGTGCTGGAAGCCATCTTCATCATCGTTGCGGTGATTTCGCTGTACCTGCTGGTGCGCGTGTTCAACCAGGAAGCGGTGCGCCGCCGGGTTGAATCGGAAAACGAAAACAAGAAGAACCAGGACGCGATTCTGCGCCTGCTGAACGAAATGTCCGACTTGGCCGATGGTGACCTGACGGTCCGCGCGCTGGTAACCGAAGACCTGACCGGCGCGATCGCAGACTCGATCAACTTCACCATTGAAGAGCTGCGTAATCTGATTGGCGGTATCAACCGCGCCACGGGGCAGGTGAACAGTGCCACCGGGCAGGCGCAGGAGGTGTCCAACAGCTTGCTGCTGGCCGCAGAACGCCAGTCGCATGAAATCCAGGACACCACGCAGACCGTTGAACAGATGGTGCGCTCGATCCAGGGTGTATCGCACAACGCGGCTGAATCGGCCAACGTGGCGCAATCGTCGCTGTCCGCCGCCGAGAAGGGCGCCGATGCGGTGCAGAACCAGATCAAGGGCATGGGCGAAATCCGTGAACAGATCCAGGAAACCGCCAAGCGCATCAAGCGCCTAGGCGAATCGTCACAGGAAATTGGCGAAATCGTTGAACTGATTTCCGACATTACCGAGCAGACCAACGTGCTGGCGTTGAATGCGGCGATCCAGGCGGCTGCTGCCGGTGATGCAGGGCGCGGCTTCTCGGTGGTGGCCGAAGAAGTGCAGCGGCTGGCTGAGCGCTCCGGCGAAGCCACCAAGCAGATCGGCGCGATCGTGAAGACCATTCAGACCGACACGCACGACGCGGTGGCCGCCATGGAGCTGTCCACCCAGGGTGTGGTGGAAGGGGCCAAGCTCTCCGATGCCGCCGGCAAGGCGCTGACCGAGATCGGTCAGGTGTCGCGAGAACTGGCCAAGCTGATCGGCTCGATCGCGCATGAAACGGAAGACCAGACGCAACTTGCTGGCCGGGTGAACCACTCGATGCGCGACATCCTGTCGATCACCGAGCAGACCACCGAGGGCACCAAGCAGTCGGCCGAAATCATCGGCCAGCTCTCCGGCCTGGCGCAAGAGCTGAAAGATTCGGTGTCCGGCTTCAAGCTCTCCTAACCTGTATCAGGGTCACTAACGATCCGCCACTGCGGGGGCCGTACGCCCCTGCCTTCTCTCGCGAGACCCGCCATGAGCGTTCATACCGAATTTGACCAAGGCTCGCTGATCTGGGTGAAAGGCGAGCTGGAGCAAACCCTGGCTCGCGCCAGCGATGCGCTCGCCGCCTACCGCGAAAAGACCGATGCCGCGCTGCTCAAGCATGCGCAAACCCATTTGCACCAGGCTGCCGGTGCGCTGCAGATGGTGGGCCTCGACGGCCTTGCCCGTTTCGGCGAGGAAATCGAGCAACTGGTGGCCGCCATTGCGCGTGAAGACGTTGCCAATGATTTCGTCACCCTGGCGGAAACCGCTATTGGCGAGGTAAAGCGTTACCTTGACGACCTGCTGGCCGGCAGCCCCAATCTGCCGCTGACCCTGCTGCCGCGCTTTGCGGAAATGGCCCGTGCGCGCAAGGGCAATGCCAGCGGTGCCGAGCTGTTCTTCCCGCTGCTGACCGAGCTGGACCTGCCCAGATCGATGCCGACCAAGCCACTCGGCCCCTCCGAATGGGGCGTGTGGTTGCGCGAGCAGCGCCGCCGTTTCGAAGCCGCGCTGCTGCGCTGGATCCGTGATCATGACCCGGCTGCCGCAGCCGTGCTGGGCCGCGCGCTGGCCGATATTGCCGCCGTGCAGCCGCAAGGGCTGGCACGCGCATTCTGGTGGACCGCATCTGCGGTGTCGGAAACCCTGCCGGTACGCGGCCCGCTCGATATCGATCTCAAGCAGTTGCTGCTGCGCCTGAACCTGCAGATCCGTCGGCTATCCGACGGCTCCACCAAGGTGGCCGAGCGCCTGTTCCGCGATCTGCTGTATGCACTGGCGCACGATCAGACCGGTAGTGCGCTGGCTGCACAATTGAATGAAGCTTTTGCCCTTTCCGGCTTGCTGGTAGACGCCGCCGCTGCGGCACTGCCGGCCGAAGCCGAGGCGCAACGCCAGCAGGCACGCGCATTGCGCGATGAAGTGAGTGCCGCCAAGGAAATCTGGACTCGTGTTGCCATCGGCCACCGCGACCGTCTGCCTGCGTTGCAGGCCGAGGTGGGCAAACTGGCCGAGCGCAGCCGTGCGCTGGAAATCGATGGCTTGCCGGCATTGTGGCAAGCCGTTGCCGCAGCCTGCCAGCGCTATGCCAGCGCAGGCGTGAGCGAAGGCGATGCGCTGGAAATGGCCACCGCCTTGCTGCTGGCCGATAACGCGCTGGCCATCTACCCGACCCGTGCGCCGGATTTTGCTGCGCAGGCCGAGGTGATGGCGCTGCGCCTGGCCGATCCGGGCGCAGACACCACCGAGGCACCGCAGCTCGACGAGGTCAGCCGCGAGGCCCAGGAAAAGCTGTTGCAGGCGCAGCTGGCGCAGGAAATGCGCAGCAACCTGCAGCAGATCGAAGAAACACTGGACAGCTATTTCCGCGATCCGACCAGCCAGGCCGGCCTGAAGCAGCTCGATCCTGGCCTGCGCCAGATCCAGGGCGCGCTGATGATGCTGGAAAAGCACGATGCGGTGGCCTTGCTGCAAGCCAGCCAGCAACGTATCCAGCGCTATGCCGAACAGGAAACGGCACCGGAGTCGTTCGAGCTTGAAGAGCTGGCTGAAGCGTTGTCCAGCCTCGGCTTCTATATCGACGCGATGGCGCAGGGCCGCGATGAAGGCAGCGAGCTGCTGGCCCCCAGTCTGGCCAAGCTGCTGGGCGCTGGCCCGGATGAAGATGATGTACCGGTGCTGGCCGAACTCGAGCAGGAGCCGGAACTGGGCACGCCTGCGCCCGTGGTGGAGCCCCAGCCTGAATCGGAGCCGGCGCGCGAACTGCCGCAATCTGACGAAGCGGTCGATGCCGAGCTGCTCGAGGTTTACCTTGAAGAAGCGGTCGAAGTGCTGGCCACCATCAGCGATAACCTGGCTGCCACGCGTGCCAACCCGAATGATCGGGAAGCTGTCACCGTGCTGCGCCGTGGTTTCCACACGCTCAAGGGCAGTGGCCGCATGGTCGGCCTCAACCACTTGGGTGAAGTGGCGTGGGCGGTTGAACAGACACTGAACAAATGGCTGCAGGCCGAACAACCGGCAGCAGCTGGCCTGCTGGCGCTGATCGATGACTCGCACGCGGCATTCGTCGGCTGGGTGGCGCAACTGGCCAAGAGTGGCAGTGCGCAAGTGGATGAAGCACCGTGGATTGCACGCGCCGAAGCGCTGCGCCACCAGCTGGACCAGGCACCCGTCGAGCCGCTGCCGGAAATCGAAGTTGAACGCAGCGCCAATGGCGACGGTGAAGCAGCGTCGTCCGGCAATGAGGACGTGCTGATTGGTGACGTGATCGTATCGGGCACGCTGTTCTCGATTTTTCGCGATGAAGCTGCACGCCACCTTGACGTGTTGCAGGCCGGGCGCGATGCCTTGCTGGCCGGTGCCAACCTGCCCGGCAACTTCGTGCTGGCCGCACACACCATGGGTGGCATTGCGTCTACTGCCGGCTTCCGTCCGCTGGGCGAGCTGGCCTATGGCCTTGAACATGCAGTACAGCAGTTGAACAAGGGGCCTGCCAGCCTGGCGCGCCATGCCGATGCGGTGTCCGCCGCGGTGGAAAAACTGGCGCTGATGCTGGCTGCGCTGTTCCAGAAGCAAAGCCCGGCCAGCCCGGAACCGGAGTTGTCCAGCCTGGCCACGGTGAATGCCGGCGAGCCGATGGAAATGTCGCTGGACGAAACGCTGCTGGAAGGCACCGAAGACACCGGTACGTTTGCCGCAATGCCGATGCTGCAGCAACCCGTTGCCGCAACGGAAGCCGAAACCGAAATCATCGACATCAGCTTTGACCTGCCGCTGGATAACGCTGCGACCGATGCCGCAGCCGAACAGCCGCTGGAACTGTTCGATGCGGTGCCGCTGCTTGATCTGCCGACCGATGCCACGCCTGACGCCGCAGCGGACGCTGCTGCCGAGGAAATCAGCTTCGACCTGACGCTGGACGATGCCGGGCCGGCAGCTGAATGGGCACCTGCCGAACGGGTGGATGCCCCGCCGTTGCTGGACGAGCAGGCCGATACGCAGGTGGATGACGCTGCGGTTGCTGCGTCAGAAGCCGTTGCCGATCCGTTTGCCGACACCATCAAGCTGGAATTGCCGCTGCTTGATGCCATGACGGATGCCGCAGCCGAGGACAGCGAACAGGCGATTGCCAGCCTGGATCTCCCTCCGGATGAAGTGGCGCCGGCTGCAGTGGATACTGCCGAGCTGGATGAGCTGCTGGTGCTCGATCTGCAGGGCGAGGCAGAGGCGCTGCCCGCTGCCGATGAAGCTGCCGCCGACGAAGAAATCAGCATTGAGCTGCCGGCAGAAGCACCGGCTGCAGCGATGCCGGATACCTCCGCCGCCACAGTGGCTGATACCGCGCTGGCGACAGATGCAGAGCTGGTCTTTTCGCTGGATGACCTGGATATCGAGCTCGATGCCGAGCCGTTGCAGGTCGAAGTACTGGATGCTGAAGTGCCGGTGGCCGAAACCCTGCCGGTCGTGTTGCCGGACGAGGCCTTGCTGGATGTGCGGCTTGATGACGAGCCTGCCGCGGTGGCAGATGGCGTGGCCGAGGCATTCGCCACGCTGACCGACGCAGCATCGTTGATCGAAGAAACGCCACAGGTGGCAGAAGCACTGCCGGCGGTAGCGGCCGAAGAAACCGTGCTGGATGAAATCCTGCTTGATGTAGACCTCGGGGATGAGCCGGCCGATAGCGCGCCAGCCGTCGAATCCGACAGCCTGGCCGCACTGGCTGCCGAGCCGCTGGATGCGCTGCTTGCGCATGATGCACCGTCGCCGTTGTCCGAATTGCTGGTGGTGGCCGGTGCGCACTCGCTGGCCGAACGCAAGGCCGAGCTGGAAGCGGGCATCGTCGATGAAGTCGACGAGCAACTGCTGCCGGTATTCGTCGAAGAAGCCGACGAGCTGCTGCCGGAAATCGGTGATGCACTGCGCACGCTGCGCGAGGGGGCCGATCCGGCATCCGTCGCCACGCTCAAGCGCACGCTACATACGCTAAAGGGCAGCGCCCGGATGTCCGGCGCGATGCGTATCGGCCAGGCCACGCACGAGATGGAATCACGGCTGCTGGCCAGCGCCTCGGAAACCCCGGGCCCGGCACTGCTGGATGAACTCGAAGCCGACTACGACCTGATCCTGGCCATCCACGACGAGCTTACCGGCCGCAAGAAGCCCGCTGCACCTGCTGCAGGTGCTGCCACGCCGGCGGCAGCCGCACCGGGTGCACCGGTGGCCGGCATTGCCCAGCCACTGTTCGGTGCAGCACCGGATGCAGAAGGCAAAACGACGATCCGCGTGAAATCCGAACTGGTGGACGAGCTCGTCAACCAGGCGGGTGAGGTGGCGATTGCCCGCTCGCGTATCGAAGCCGAAATGTTGACGGTGAAAACCTCGTTGCTGGATCTGACCGAGAACGTCACACGCCTGCGCAGTCAGCTGCGCGAGCTGGAAATCCAGGCTGAAAGCCAGATGCAGGCGCGCGTGAAAGAGATCGAGGACGACCACAAGAATTTCGATCCGCTCGAGTTCGACCGCTTTACCCGCCTGCAGGAAATCACCCGCTTCATCGCCGAAAGCGTGAACGACGTGGCGACGGTGCAGCACAACATGCTCAAGAGCCTGGACGACTCCAGCGTTGCGCTGACCGCGCAAAACCGCATGACCAAGGAGCTGCAGCAAAGCCTGATGCGCGTGCGCATGGTGCCGTTTGCCAGCGTGTCCGATCGTTTGTACCGGCTGACGCGCCAGACCGGCAAGGAAGTGGGCAAGAAGGTCAACCTGGAACTGCGTGGCGGCCGCGTGGAAATCGACCGCGGCGTGCTGGAAAAAATGATCTCGCCGTTCGAGCACATGCTGCGCAACGCGATCGACCACGGTCTGGAAACCGCGGAAGAGCGCGCAGCCTCCGGCAAGAGCGAATTCGGTGAGGTGGTGGTGGAAGTGCGCCAGGAAGGCAACGAACTGGTTGTGGTGCTCAAGGACGACGGCCGTGGCATGAACCTGGAGCGCATCCGCGCCAAGGGCGTATCGCTGGGACTGATCGAAGCCGGTACCGAGCCGACCGAGCGCGACCTGATGCACCTGATCTTTGCACCGGGCTTCTCCACTGCTGCCAGCGTCACGCAGATTTCCGGCCGCGGCATCGGCATGGACGTGGTGAAGAACGAAATCGGCAACTTGGGCGGCCGTGTCGATGTGAACTCGGAAGCCGGCCGCGGCACCACCTTCACCATCCATCTGCCGCTGACGCTGGCGGTGACGCAAGTGCTGCTGGTGAAGGCCGGCGCGCAAACACTGGCGATTCCGTCGGTGATGATCGAGCAGGTGCAGGAACTCAAGCAGGAAGCGCTGACTCAGCTCTATAGCGAGCGCGCGCAGGACTGGATGGGCTCGCGTTATCCGTTTGCCTACTTCCCGCGCCTGATTGGCGATGGCCAGTCGGTGCCCGAGCAGAAGCGCTTCTCCACCGTGCTGCTGCTGCGCAGCGGCGTGGCGCGCATGGCACTGCATATCGACCAGTTGGTGAAGAACCAGGAAGTCGTGGTCAAGACCATCGGCCCGCAGCTGGCGCGCATTCCGGGCGTGGCAGGCGCAACGGTGCTGGGTAACGGCGATATCGTGCTGATCGTGAACCCGCTGGCGCTGCTGGAGCGTGGCGAAGTGGCGCCGACGCAGAAGAAGGCCGCCGCGGCGCCGGAGGCACTGCATCAGGCGCCGCTGGTGATGGTGGTGGACGATTCGCTGACCGTGCGCAAGATCACGTCGCGCTTGCTGGCCCGCGAAGGCTTCCAGGTGGTGCTGGCCAAGGACGGCGTCGATGCACTGCAGCAGTTGCAGGATGTGACACCCGCCGTGATGCTGGTCGATATCGAAATGCCGCGCATGGATGGCTTCGAGCTGACCCGCAACGTGCGTGCCGATGATGTCACCAAGACCATCCCCATCATCATGATCACCTCGCGTACCGCGGAAAAACACAAGAAGTACGCGCATGACCTCGGTGTGAACGTGTTCCTGGGCAAGCCGTTCCAGGAAGACGAGCTGCTTGGCCATATCCGCGAATTTACCGGGGCATAAGGCCATGAGTACCGTCATCGATCTGGAAATCTGTGCCGGCTCGGTGGCGAGCGCGCTGGCCGCGCAAGAGGGCGGTGCGGTACGGGTGGAGCTGTGCGACAACCTGCTGGAGGGCGGCACTACGCCGTCTTTCGGCACCATTGCCGCTGCGCGCGATCGCTTGTGGATCACGCTCAACGTGATCATCCGGCCGCGTGGCGGCGATTTCCTGTATTCGGATGATGAATTCGAAACCATGCGCCGCGATGTGCTGGCGTGCAAAAAGATCGGCGTCGATGGCGTGGTGATCGGCCTGCTGACCGCGGATGGTGATGTGGATGTCGCCCGCACGCGCGAGCTGGTGGCGCTGGCCACGCCCATGCAGGTGACGTTCCACCGCGCGTTCGATGTGGCGCGTGATCCGGTGCAGGCGCTGGAGGACATCATTGCCTGCGGTTGCAACCGCCTGCTGTCGTCCGGGCAGGAGCCCACCGCATTGCAGGGTGCGGCACTGCTGGCGCAACTGCAGGCGCAAGCCGCCGGCAGGTTGGCGGTGATGCCGGGAGCCGGCGTGCGCGCCAACAATATCGCCGAGCTGGTGCGCAGCACCGGCTGCCGCGAATTCCATACCTCCGCCCGGGCACCGGTGCCCAGCGGCATGCGCTACCGCAACGAGCGCGTGAAGATGGGCGGCCCGGGGCTGGATGAATACAGCACCCTGGAAACCTCGGCCGACATGACGCGCGAAATCATCCGCCTTGCCAGCGACGCAGCGCCCGGCTGAGATTCGTGTGCATGAGCATGAAAAAAAACCGCATCGGCCTGATGCGGTTTTTTGTTGCCCGGCGCGCAGGGGCCGAGCGGATGGGGTGGCTTTGCTTGCCCACATTGCCAACATTGCCAGCGGTGCCGTTGTCAGGTTATCGCGCTACCTGCCTGTTCGTTGAGCACATCGCGGATCAGTGCGCTGGTCACCTGCCGTTTCAGCGACAGCGCGCGCTCGTTCACCCGGTCCAGCAAGGCAGCAAGGCTGCCCAGGTCACGCGTGGCGTGGCGCAGCAGGTAGTCGGCCACGTCGTCGCTCAGCTCGAACCCCAGCAGGCGCGCATGGCGCTTCAGTGCGGCAATGCGGTCCGGCTCGGATAGCGGGCGCAACTGGTACACCAGCCCCCAGCCCAGGCGCGTGGTCAGGTCGTCGCGCAGCGCCAGCAACATCGGCGGCATGGGGCCGGCAGCCAGCAGCCGGCCGCTGCCTTCCTTGAGCGTGTTGTAGTGATCGAACAGGCGGATCTGCTGCTCGGCATCCAGCGCGGCAACGTTATCGACGATCAGTGCGGCATCGGCCGGCAGCGGGAACGGCAACGCTTCCGTAGCCGCATCGATATGCACCGCGTTGCCCACACGGCTGGCCGTAGCCGCCAGCAGATGCGTCTTGCCGGCGCCGGATTCACCCCACAGGTAGAGGAAACGCGTGCTGTCGCTGCCTGCAGCCCATTCGGCCAGCATGAACAGCAGCTCGGCATTGTCGCCGGCAACGAAATCCTCGAAGCCCGACGGCATCGCCAGGCGCAGGTCCAGCACCAGCTGTTTCATCGAATGGCCTTGCGTACTGCTGCGCGGCGATAAGCGGGGCTGGCAATGTACATGCGCTTGAGGTGGCGTACGCCCACCTGCAGCACGGCCGCCATCGGCAGCGCCAGCAGCACGCCCACAAAGCCGAACAACTGGCCGAACGCCAGCAAGGCAAAAATCACCAGCACCGGGTGCAGGCCGATGCGATCACCCACCAGCTTGGGTGTGATCACATTGCCTTCCAGCGCCTGGCCCAGCCCGAATACCAGCCACGCGGGCCACAGGCCGGCAAAGCTGCCGTATTGGCTGAGCGCGGCCAGCGTGGCCAGCAGCAGGCCGGTGAATGAGCCCAGATAGGGGATGAACGTGAGCATGCCCGAGACGATACCTACCGGCAGCGCGGCATCCAGCCCCACCAGCCACAAGCCACCCGCGTAGATCGCGCTCATCACCAGCATCACCGTGAGCTGGCCGCGCAAGAACTCCGACAGCACATCATCGAACTCGTGGAACAGCCGGTTCACCCGCCCCAGCAGCCGGCGCGGCACCCAGCTCTGCAGCGTGGGAAACAGCCGGTTGCCATCGCGCAATGCATAGAACAGGACGACCGGCACCAGCGCCAGGTTCACCAGCAGGCCAAACAGCAACAGGCCCTTGCTGCCGACCTGTTGCGCCAGGCCGGGTAACCAGCTTTTCAGCTCGCCGGTATGGCTGGCCACCCAGGCGGACAGGGTATTGGTATCGATGGCCAGTTGCAGCCCCAGCCGGCTGTTGATGGCCGGCAGCCAGCTGCCGGACAATTTTTCGGCAAGCTTGGGGATGCTGCTATAAAGCATCTGGAACTGGTCGATCAGCAATGGGGTGACGATGACGGCCAGCAGCAGGAAAAAAACCAGTACCCCGGTCATCACGACGATGGCGGCAATGTTGGCATTGATCCGCCGCGCAACCAGCCAGTCCTGTGCCGGATGCAGGATATAGGCGAGCACAGCCGCCGCCGCGAAAGGCATCAGGATGGGCAAAAGCTGGTAGCAAATGGCGCCCACCACGGCGACCAGGACCAAGGGCCAGGCCGGGTGGAGATCGCGCGTGCGGCGGGCAGACAGGCGTTTCATCGCGGGATGCGGTAAACTACCGCGTTTTCAGTGGGTTGGGCGCCATTCTAACCGAGAAAGCATCCGTTCCACCGTAAACCCTGATTTCACCACGAGGCCGTGCATGAGTTCCCAAAGCCTGAGCTACCGCGATGCGGGTGTCGATATCGACGCCGGCGACCAGCTTGTCGAAAATATCAAACCCTTTGCCAAACGCACCATGCGCCCGGAAGTGCTGTCCGGCATTGGCGGTTTTGGTGGCCTGATCGAGATCAGCAAGAAGTTCAAGGAGCCGGTACTGGTTTCCGGCACCGACGGCGTGGGCACCAAGCTCAAGCTGGCTTTCGAGCTGAACCGCCACGATACCGTCGGCCAGGATCTGGTGGCGATGAGCGTGAACGATATCCTCGTCCAGGGTGCCGAGCCGCTGTTCTTCCTCGATTACTTCGCCTGCGGCAAGCTCGATGTCGATACCGCTACCGAAGTGATCCGCGGCATTGCACTGGGCTGTGAATTGTCCGGCAGCGCGCTGATCGGTGGTGAAACCGCCGAGATGCCCGGCATGTACCCGCTGGGTGAGTACGATCTGGCCGGCTTTGCCGTCGGTGTGGTCGAGAAAGCCCACATCATCACCGGCAACGACATCAAGGCCGGCGATGTGGTCTTGGGCCTCGCGTCCAATGGCGCGCACTCCAACGGCTATTCGCTGATCCGCAAGATCCTGCATCTGACCGATGCCGATTACGCTGGCGAGTTCGAAAACGGCAAGAGCCTGGCCGACGTGGTGATTGCGCCAACCCGCATCTATGTGAAGCCCATCCTGAAACTGATCGAGCAACTGACGGTCAAGGGCATGGCGCACATTACCGGTGGCGGTATTACCGAGAACGTTCCGCGCGTGCTGCCGTCCAATGTTGTAGCGCAGATCGATGCGAAGAGCTGGTCTTTCCCCAAGCTGTTCCAGTGGCTGCAGAAGGAAGGCAATGTGGCGACCGATGAAATGCACCGCACCTTCAACTGTGGCGTGGGCATGGTCGTGATCGTTGCTGCGGAAGATGCTGCTGCTGCGAAGGCGCTGCTCGAAGCCGAAGGTGAAACCGTCTATACGCTGGGTGCGATCCGCGCCCGCAACGGGGACGAACACCAGACGCAAATCGCGTAACGCGACTGGCAAGCCCCGCCGCAGTGGCGGGGTATCGTGAAGCGCCGGGTGATCCCGGCCCTTTCACCGGGGGCGCGCAAGCGCCCCGTCGCTTTTCCAGCTATCAAGAGTTCATGAAAAACATCGTTATCCTGATTTCCGGCCGTGGTTCCAATATGCAGGCCATTGTCGATGCCGATATCGCCGGCGCCAAGATCGCCGCAGTGATCGCCAACCGTGCGGATGCGGGTGGCTTGGTGTGGGCAGCCGAGCGGGGCATTGACACCGCGGTGCTCGATCACAAGGGTTTTGCCGGGCGCGAGGCATTCGACGCCGCGCTGGCGGAGCTGATCGATGGCTACCGGCCCGATCTGGTGGTGCTGGCCGGATTCATGCGCATCCTCACCGCCGGTTTCGTCAATCATTATGCCAACCGGCTGATCAATATCCACCCGTCGCTGCTGCCATCATTCACCGGCCTGCACACGCACGAGCGCGCCATCAATGAAGGCGTGAAGTTTGCCGGCTGCACCGTGCATTTCGTCACTGCCGAACTCGATCATGGTCCCATCATCGCGCAGGCGGTCGTACCGGTGCTGGATGACGATACCCCGGATACACTGGCTGCCCGTGTACTCAAGGAGGAGCACCGTCTGTATCCGCAAGCCGTTGCCGATTTTGCCGCAGACCGCCTGGTGCTTGAGGCGGGCCGCGTGAAGCGCAGGGGCTGAATGACACCGCGCCACCGCCGCTGGCTGATCTGGGCGCTGCTCGCGTCCCTGTTCCTGCACATCGTCAGCATCGGCGGCGACACGCTGTTGCTGCTGGCCGGCGAATGGGCGCGCAACGAGCCGCTGAAGCTGCGCACGCCGACCAGGAAGCTGGTCAGCCAGGATATGGATGAAGCCGGCGAGCTTGCCTCGCTGGCGGGTGTGAAGCCGGCGGAAAACATCACCATACAACTGGGCAAGCCCAAACCTGCCGCGCGACCGGCGGCAACACCGGTGCCGGCACGCAATGCACGCAAGCCCGCCGTTACCGGCAAGCCTGCGCTGGCGGCGGCGGGCACGGCGTCTGCGGTTGCGGCGGCGAGCAGTGTTACCGCATCGCAGGTGTTGGCGCAGGCCTCGGCAGTGGCGCCACAGCCCAGCACAGTGCCCCAGGTGGCTGTCGCGACGCAGGCGGCCAGCAAGCCGGCCGAGCCCGCCTCTGCACCAGCCAGCGAGACACCGAAAGCACTGCAGTTTCCGCGCAAGGTCGATATCACCTATACCTGGGGCGTGATCCCGGCGCGCATGAGCTGGGAAGTCGACCACGGTCAATACAAGCTGGCGCTACGCGGCGCGCTGTTCGGGCGCACCCGTACCATTGCGAGTGAAGGCAAGGTAGGCCGGAACGGCGTGGTGCCGATGCATTTCTCCGATACCAAGGATGGCAAGCTGCTCAACGAAGCGACATTCGACTGGGATGCGCTGGCGGTGCAGATGAACGACAACGGCAAGTTCGCCAGCGAGGTGCTCAAGCCTGGTGATCAGGACTTGTTCTCGGCGGCGTTCCAGTTTGCGCTGCAAGGCTCGAAAATGAAGAACTTCACGTTCTCCATGGTGAGCGGTCGCAAGTTCTACCGCGATATCCCGTTCGAGCTGCGTGGCGAGAGCACGCTCAACCTGAACGGCAAGCTGGTCGATGCCATCCTGCTGCGTGGGCAGTATGAAGACCGCGTATTCGATTTCTGGCTGGCGCCGGAATGGAACAACATGCCCGTGCGCATTCACCTGACGCTGGGCAAGGAAAACACGTTCGATATCTGGGCAAGCCAGATCACCATCAATGGCGAAACCGTACTGGCTTCGCCGGCGCAACAAAGACCCAACGGCATGCACCGCCCCTGAACCGGGCTTTGCAGGCCAAGAGAGATACCATGCTGAACCGTACCCAATTCGATGCCACGCTGGACGTGCTGCATCAAGTATTGCCCTTTACTGCCCCGGCCGACGTGATCCTGTCGCGTTATTTCCGCGATGAGCGCCAACTGGGCGCGCGTGACCGCGCGATGATTGCCGAAACCGTGTTCGGCCTGCTGCGCCACCTGCCACGTATCCAGTGGCTGACCGGCGAAAAGGCTGGCGTGATCGAGTGGCTGATCGCGTATTTCTCGGCGGTGGAAAAGCGCAACATGCGCGAGCTGGAAAGCATTTTCGACGACAAGAAGCTGGAGCTCGCCAAGCAGTGGAAGGCGGTGGACTGGTCGAGCGCGCCGCTGCACGTGCAGGCCGGCTTGCCGGATTGGTCGGTGGCTGCATTGCAGGCCGGCGGCATGAGCGATGCGGACGTGCTCGAGCTGGGCCGTGCGCTGATGCAGTCCGCACCGTTGGACCTGCGCGTGAACATCCTGAAAATGAAGCGTGAAGGTGTGGTGGAAGAATTGCTGGCAGCCGGCATCGAAGCCAAGCCCACGCCCTATTCACCATGGGGTCTGCGTATCCACGGCAAGCCGGCGCTCAACAAGCATTCGTTATTTCTTGGTGGCGGTTTCGAGGTGCAGGACGAAGGCAGCCAGCTGCTGGCGCTGCTGACCGGTGCCAGGCGCGGCCAGATGATCGCCGATTTCTGCGCCGGTGCCGGTGGCAAGACGCTGGCCATCGGCGCAATGATGCAATCGACCGGCCGCCTGTATGCATTCGATATCTCTGAGAAGCGCCTGGCCAATCTCAAGCCGCGGCTGGCGCGCTCGGGCCTCTCCAACGTGCAGCCGCAATTGATTGCCAGCGAAAACGACCAGAAGATCAAGCGCCTGGCCGGCAAGATGGATTCGGTGCTGGTGGATGCACCGTGTTCCGGTCTGGGTACGCTGCGCCGCAATCCGGACCTGAAATACCGGCAGAGTGCCAAAAGCGTGCAGGAACTCAATGCCAAGCAGGCCAGCATCCTGGCCTCTGCCGCGCGGCTGGTGAAGACCGGCGGCCGGCTGGTGTATGCCACCTGCAGCGTGCTGCCGAGCGAGAACACGCAGATCGTCGATGCTTTCCTGGCTGCCCATCCGGATTTCGAGCTGCTGGATGTGCGCGAGCTGCTGGCCAAGGAGCGCGTGGAGATCGCGCTGGATGGCCCGATGCTGCAGCTGTGGCCACAAACGCATGCGGCAGACGGCTTCTTTGCCGCGGTGATGACGCGCAAGGCGGCCAAAGTAGCGGTGCCGGACGAAGCCAATGAAACCGCAGCGCCTGACGACGCAGCAAGCTGAAACAAAAAACCCGCCGGAAGGCGGGTTTTTCATGGCAACTACTTGACGATGCGCAGTGCCGGCTTGCCGGTACCGGGGCGCGATGGCGGCGGTTCATCACCGTCGTCATCCGGCTTGCTCTCCGGTGCGGTTTCCAGCGGCGGCACTTCGTGCACGGGGCCTTCTTCGTATTCAAAGCCCATGCCCTCGCCATTCTCGCGCGAGAAGATCGATACCACCGCGCCTACCGGCAGGTTGATATCACGTGATACGCCGTTGAAGCGGGCGGAGAAACTGATGTAATCGTTGCCCAGGCTCAGGTTGCGCGTGGCGTTGTAGCTGATGTTGAGCACGATTTCGCCGTTCTTCACGTACTCCATTGGCACCTGCATCTTGCCGCGCACCGATACCACCAGGTAGGGCGTGAAGCCATGATCCGAACACCATTCGTGCAGCGCGCGGATCAGATACGGTTTGGTCGAGACAGATTGCATGGGGACTCTCCATGTGAGGGGAGGTAGAAGCGCCGGCAGAGTCGCCGCCGGTGCTGCAGTCTTCACTCTATTTTAGAGCCTGTTCCAGCAATCGGGCAGCCCGTGTGGCATGCATGCCGGCACATGATGCCGGTTCATCCACCCACGCGTGCAACCCGCTTGCCGTGTGCGCTGCTTACTTGCGCATGGCCTTTTCGTTGGCGGTCAGCGATTCGATGAACGCTTCGCGGCTGAACAGGCGCTCGGCGTACTTCATCAGCGGCGCCATGGCCTTGGTCACTTCGATGCCGTAGTGGTCGAAGCGCCACAGCAGCGGTGCAATCGCCACGTCCAGCATCGAGAATTCTTCGCCCAGCATGAACTTCTGCTTGGCGAACACCGGTGCGATCTGGGTCAGGCTGTCACGGATGGCCACGCGGGCGGCTTCCAGTGCCTTCTTGTTGCTGCTGCCGTCTTCCAGCGTGCGCACGTGGATGAACAGCTCGCGTTCGAAGTTGAACAGCATCAGGCGGGTACGCGCGCGCATTACCGGATCGGCCGGCATCAGTTGCGGGTGCGGGAAGCGCTCGTCGATGTATTCGTTGATGATGCTCGATTCGTACAGGGTGAGATCACGTTCGACCAGAACCGGCACTTCGTTGTACGGGTTCATCACGGCCAGGTCTTCCGGCTTGCTGTGGATATCGACATCGATGATTTCGAAGTCCATGCCCTTTTCGAACAACACAATACGGCAGCGGTGGCTGAACGGGCAGGCGGTACCGGAATACAGCTTCATCATGGCGCGGAATTTCCTGTGGACAATTGCAAAGACGAGATTCTACCGAAAAGGGCTGTGGATAAGCCAGCGAGTGTTGCGTAATGCCTTGTATTTAATGAGAAAAACGGCTGATGTCGTGCAGCATGAAAAGCATGTTTTTCGGGCGTCTGGCGCAAATTGCCATAAAAAAAGGCACCCCGCAGGGTGCCTTCATCCAGCCACGATGCCTCAGTGGATATCGCGCCAGTATTCTTTCTTCAGCAGGTAAGTGAGCGGTACCAGCACGAACAGCAGGAACAGCAGCACGGCGTAACCGATCTGCTCACGCTTGACCTGGCCGGGCTCGGATACGAACACCAGGTAGCTCACCAGTTCGCCCACGCGCTTGTCGAACTCGCGCTGGTCGTACTTGCCGTCTTCGGCAATCGAGGTCAACAGGCCCGGCTTCACCAGCTTGAGGCCTTCAAGGTGATGTTCTTCCTTGCCGGTCTCATGGTTTTTCACGGTCTTGTATTCGGCTTCCTGAATGCCTTGCAGCTCCCACAGCACGTGCGGCATGCCGACCTTGTCGAACGCGAGGTTGTTCCAGCCGGTAGGGCGGGTGTCATCGCGATAGAAGGTGCGCAGGTAGGTGTACAGCCAGTCTGCACCGCGCGAGCGGGCAATCACCGACAGGTCCGGCGGCGTGGCGCCGAACCATGCCTTTGCGTCTGCCGCCGGCATGGCAATGCGCATCTGGTCACCCACCTTGTCGGTGGTGAACATCAGGTTCTTCTTGATCTGCTCTTCGGTCAGACCCAGCGCCTGCAGGCGGTTGAAGCGCATGTTCATCGCGCCATGGCACGACAGACAGTAGTTGGCAAAAGTTTGCGCGCCGCGTTGCAGCCCTTCGACATCGCGCAGGTTGACGGGTGCCTTGTCGAGGGCGATGCCGCCCTCGTTGGCGAATGCCGCAGGTGCCAGCAGCACCAGTGCAGCGAGGAAACGACGGATATGCTTGATCATGGGGTCGTCTCCTTAGATGTGTTGGATCAATGCGGTGAACACGGCAGAACCGATGATCGCCACCAGCATCCAGAACACGAAGTGCAGCTGGCGCTTGCCATTGGTATCGGTCACCCGCTCCGGCACTGGCAGGGTCTTGCCCAGTGTGGAGAAGTACGGCATGCCGAGGAAGAAGCCGAAATACATCACCGAGAAGATCTGCGACAGCGTGGTACGCGGGCCGGTCGGCGGCAATGCGCCGAGGATGCCCAAGCCGATGAACGCCACCAGGAACAGGCCCAGCAACACCTTGAAGATGGTCGGGCGGTAACGGATCGACTTCACCTTGCTGCGGTCCAGCCACGGCAGGAAAGCAATCACAACCACACCGGCGCCCATGCCCAGCACCCCCCACACCTGTGTGCCGAGGAAGGACGGAATTGCCCGCAGGATCGCGTAGAACGGCGTGAAGTACCACACCGGTGCAATATGCGGCGGCGTTTTCAGCGGATCAGCCGGGATGAAGTTGTTGTCTTCGAGGAAGTAACCGAACACATTGGGCAGGAAGAACACGATGGTGGTGAACACCACCAGGAACACCGCCACGCCGAACACATCCTTCACCGTGTAGTACGGGTGGAAAGGGATGCCGTCGAGCGGGATGCCGGTTGCCGGATCCTTGTTCTTCTTGATCTCCACGCCGTCCGGGTTGTTCGAGCCCACTTCGTGCAGCGCGATCAGGTGGGCGACCACCAGTGCCAGCAGGATCAGCGGCACGGCAATCACGTGCAGTGCGAAGAAGCGGTTCAGCGTGGCGTCCGATACCACGAAGTCGCCGCGGATGAATTCCGACAGGTCCGGGCCGATCACCGGCACCGATGCAAACAGGTTCACGATCACCTGCGCACCCCAGAACGACATCTGGCCCCACGGCAGCAGGTAGCCGAGGAACGCTTCAGCCATCAGGCACAGGAAGATCAGCATGCCGAAGATCCACACCAGCTCGCGCGGCTTCTGGTACGAGCCGTAGATCAGCCCGCGGAACATGTGCAGATAAACCACCACGAAGAACATCGATGCACCGGTGGAGTGCATGTAGCGGATCACCCAGCCACCACCCACGTCGCGCATGATGTATTCGACCGATGCAAACGCCACCGACACATTGGTGCCCGGGATCAGGTTGCCGTCCGGCTTGTAGTTCATCGTGAGGAAAATGCCCGTCACGATCTGGATCACCAGCACCAGCAGCGCCAGCGAGCCGAAGAAGTACCAGAAGTTGAAGTTCTTCGGTGCGTAGTACTCGGAGACATGCTCTTTCCAGAGCGCAGTCAGCGGGAAACGGTCATCAACCCATTGCAGGGTATCTTTGCCGATTTGTTCTAGTTTGCTCATTGTTCGCTCCGGGCCTTATTTGTCATCGCCGACGATGATGGTGCTGTCGGAAAGGAACTTGTACGGCGGGATGACCAGGTTGATCGGCGCCGGGACATTTTTCAATACGCGGCCGGCCAGATCGAACTTCGAGCCATGACAGGGGCAATAAAACCCGCCGCGCCACTCGGGGCCGAGATCGGCCGGCGCGAGTTCCGGGCGGAAAGTCGGCGAACAGCCCAGATGCGTGCAGACGCCGACGGCCACCCAGATATCCGGCTTGCGCGAACGGCCTTCATTGCGGCAGTACTCGGGTTGATCGCTCGATTCCGATTTCGGATCGACCAGGATCGGATCGTTCTTGGCGAGGTTGGCAATCATTTCCGGCGTGCGCTTGACCACCCACACCGGTTTGCCACGCCATTCGACGTTGATCTTCTGGCCCAGTTCCACTTTGCTGATGTCCACTTCCACCGGCGCACCGGCGGCCTTGGCGCGCTCGGACGGGAGGAAACTGGCGACGAACGGAATCGCTACGCTGCCCACTGCCACGGCGCCCGCGCCACTGGTGGCAAGCAGCAGGAAGCGCCGTTTGCTGTTATCTACTTGCTGATCACTCATACCTTATCCCTGATGAAAGCAATCCGATGTGCCGCCACAGCATGCTGGGCGCAACGCTCGGGATGCACGGCTTCCGAGGCTAAACGCGCGAATTCTACCCGAGCGGTTTGGGAACTCAAAGCCGGTGTTGCGGTCACCGCCTGTCGTTACCCGCATAGCCCGCCAGCTCGCGCTCAAGCTGGCTTGCCACCTCGTTGGTAATTTCGTTCACCTGTTCGCGGCCGGTGCCCGGGTTCAGTACTTGGAATACGCGCGCGGAAAGCTGCAGGTTGCCGCTGACCGGGGTCAGCAGGTAGCGCATGCGGGCCTCGGTCGGCACCTTGGTTTTCTGCACCGGCATGGTGAACTCCACCCGGTTGCCGGTGCGTATTTTCAGCGTCATGCCACGGCCGGTACGGTAGCGAACGATATCATCCAGTACGGCGGCGGCAGCGCGGCCCTGTATGGTCACGCTGGGTGGCTGGGCCTCGGGCGAGGGCCGCGCCGGCGTGGGCAGCGGGGTGGGTACCGCCGGGGCTGCAGGCTTGCCCGGCGTGGTATTGGTGCCCGGCGTGCCGGGGGCGGCGCAGGCGGCCAGTAGCGCTGCGGCCAGCATGGATATTGGCCAGAGCGGCGTGCGGAATCGTTGGAACATGGGTGTCATACCGGGTTGGGAATGTCGAGATGGTGCACGGTGAGGCCGAACGCGTGGGTCAGGTGATCACCCAGTGCGCGGATGCCGCCCCGTTCGGTGGCATGGTGGCCGGCACCCAGGTAGGCAATGCCGGTTTCGCGTGCCAGGTGGGTGACGAATTCGGAGGCCTCGCCAGTGATGAAGCAATCGATATCGCGGGTTGCCGCTTCATGGAAATAGCCTTGTGCACCGCCGGTGCACCACGCCACGTTGCGGATCAGTCGGTCGCTATCACCGATGGCCAGCGGGGTGCGCCCCAGCGCGGATTCCACCGTGGCGGCAAACTGCGCGAACGTTTGCGGCACCGCCAGTTCGCCCAGCCAGCCCATGTCCTGTTCGGCAAAACGGCCGGTGGGGGTAAGCCCGAGCAAGGCGCCGAGTGTTGCGTTATTGCCCAACTCGGCATGCGCATCAAGCGGCAGGTGATAGCCGAACAGGTTAAGATCATTGTTCAGCAGGCGGGCAATGCGCGCCTTTTTGGTGCCGCGTATTGCCGGGGCCTCGTTCTTCCAGAAGTAACCATGGTGGACCAGCAGCGCATCCGCGCCGACGGCCAGCGCCGCATCGATGGCAGCAAGGCTGGCGGTCACCGCGGTGGCGATGATGCTGATCTCTTCGCGACCTTCCACCTGCAGCCCGTTGGGCGCGTAATCACGAAACCGGTCAACAGATAAAAGTTGTCCGATATAATTTTCCAAGCTATTCCGTGTCAGCACTTGCGCAACCCATTGATTGGACCGATGAAAAAACTCTGGCTGATTTTCGCACAAACCACCACCGCAGGTCTGGCCGTGTGGTTCCTGCTTACCACGCTTTATCCGCAATGGCGGCCTGGTGTCGCCGCCAAGGCACCGCCACCGCCGGTGCTGCCGGCCCCCGCGCCTGCTGCCATTGCCGTGACCTCCGGCCCCAGCAGTTATCACGATGCCGTTGCACGGGCGATGCCGGCGGTGGTGAATATCTACACTGCCAAGGCGGTGAAGTCGCGCAAGCATCCTTTGCTCAACGACCCCATCCTCAAGCGCTACTTCGGCGACCGTTTCGGCGGGGATGAGGCGCAGCGTGCGTCCAGCCTGGGCTCGGGCGTGATCGTATCCGAGCATGGCTATATCGTGACCAACAACCATGTGGTCGAATCGGCCGACGAGATCGAGGTGGCGCTGGCCGATGGCCGCACCGCCGAAGCCAAGGTGATCGGCACCGATCCGGATACCGACCTGGCGGTGATCAAGATCGACCTCGACAAGCTGCCGGTGATCGCCTTTGCGGATGTCGAGAAAGTGCAGGTGGGGGACGTGATGCTGGCCATCGGCAACCCGTTCGGCGTGGGCCAGACGGTGACCATGGGCATCGTGTCCGCGTTGGGACGCTCGCAGCTGGGCATCAATACCTTCGAGAATTTCGTGCAGACGGATGCGGCAATCAACCCCGGCAACTCGGGCGGGGCACTGGTGGATGCTGCCGGTAACCTCGTCGGCATCAACAGCGCCATCTATTCCAACAGCGGCGGCTCGCTGGGCATCGGCTTTGCCATCCCGGCCACCACGGTCAAGCAGGTGATGGACGCCATCATCAAGGACGGCGCCGTAACACGCGGCTGGCTGGGCGTGGAAGCGCAGGACGTGACGCCGGAGCTGGCGGCATCGTTCAAGCTCAAGGATATCCAGGGTGCACTGATCGCCGGCATCGTGCGCGGCAGCCCGGCAGACCGTGCAGGCTTGCGCCCGGGCGATATCCTGCAATCCATCGACGGCAAGCCGGTGACGGATTCATCGACCATGCTCAACCTGATTGCCGCACTCAAGCCGGATGTGGATGTGGAAATGCTTGCCTACCGCAGTGGCCAGCAGCAAAGCTTCAAGGTGCACATCGGCAAGCGGCCGAAGATCAACAACCAGTAAGCGCGTGGCGGTGCGGTCAGGTGCTGGCTAACCGCCGCAGTGGGTTGCGTTGCTGCTGGCAATAAAAAACAGGGATGCCATGGTATCCCTGTTTTTTGATGGTCGGCGTAGCGCATGCAGGCCGGTTGCGGCTCATGCCCGCCCCGGCGGTTTACTTGCCCTGCAACAGCAGCATCTCCGCTGCTGCGAGGTTGTCCGCTTCGCCCAGCAGCACCAGTACGTCACCATCTGCCAGCTGCAGCGTGCCGTCGGGTTGCGCCGCGTGCATGTGGCGGCGGCGCACGCTTTTCACTTCCACGTGCAGGCCGATCAGGTCATATTCGCCCAGCAGGTGGCCCACCGAAGCGGCGCCTGCGGTCAGGTGCACGGTGTGCAGCCGTTGTTGCGGCCGGTCCGCGTCGTCCAGGTGTTCGTTCAGGCCACGGAAAAAGCCGCGGAACATTTCGTAGCGCGCCTCGCGTACATCGCGGATGGTTTTCAGTACGCGGTTCAGCGGGGTGCCCAGCATCATCAGCGTGTGCGATGCCAGCATCAGGCTGCCTTCCATGATTTCGGCCACCACTTCGGCGGCGCCGGCCTCCTTGAGCTTGTCGATATCGCTGTCATCGCTGGTGCGCACGATGATGGGCAGCTCGGGGCGGGCCTGGTGGGCTACCTCGAGGATTTTCAGCGCCGAGTGCGTATCGGCATAGGTGACCACCAGCGCGCGTGCGCGCAGCAGGCCGGCGGCCATCAGTACTTCGCGCTTGGCGGCGTCGCCATACACCACTGATTCGCCGGCAGCGGCGGCTTCACGCACCATTTCCGGGTCCAGGTCGAGCGCGAAGAAGGGGATGTCCTGCTGGCTGAGTATCCGCGCCAGCGACTGGCCGCTACGGCCGTAGCCGCAAACGATCACGTGGCCATTGGTGCCCATCGAGCGCACGGCGATCTGGTGCAGGTTGGCGGCCATGTTCATCCACTCGGAACTGGCCAGCCGCAGGATCAGCTTGTCGCTGTGCATCAGGATGAACGGCGTGGCCAGCATCGATAGCACGATGCCGGCAATCACCGCCTGCTGCACCGGATCGGGCACCAGCCCGCCAGAGGTGGCCGCGAGCGCCAGCAGCACGAAGGCGAATTCACCCCCCTGGCCCAGTGCAAAGCCAGTGCGCCATGCGGTACCGGCCGGGCTGCCGAATAGCTTGGACAGCCCGGCAATCAGTGCGATCTTGATCGGGCCCAGCAGGATCACCACCAGCAGCACCAGATACCAGTTGGCAAACACCTGGGCGAAATTGAGCGTCATGCCGACGGTCACGAAGAACAGCCCCAGCAGCAGATCGCGGAACGGGCGGATATCGTCTTCCACCTGGTAGCGGTATTCGGTTTCGGCAATCAGCATGCCGGCGAGGAAAGCGCCCAGTGCCAGCGACAGGCCCGTCTGCTCAGTCAGCCACGCAATGCCCAGCGTGACGAGGAACAGGTTGAGCATGAACAGCTCGCTGGAATGCTGTTTGGCCACCAGGTTGAACCACGGCCGCATCAGCTTCTGGCCCAGGTACAGCAGCAATACCAGCACCACGATGATCTTGGCTGCGGCAATCAGCAGCGCTGTCAGCAGTTGCTCGCCCGGCTGGCTCAGCGCCGGCAGCATGATCAGTTGCGGCACTACGGCCAGATCCTGAAACAGCAGGATGCCGATGGCATTGCGCCCGTGCGGGGTATTCAGTTCGTTGCGGTCCGCCAGCATCTTGGACACCATGGCGGTGGATGACATGGCCATTGCGCCGCCCAGTGTCAGTCCGGCTTTCCAGTCCAGCTGCATCAGCAGGGTAACGCCCAGCACCAGCGATGCGGTAACCGCCACCTGGAAGAACCCCAAGCCAAATACGATGCGCCGCATCGCATTGAGCTTGGCCAGGTTGAACTCCAGCCCCAGCGTGAACATCAGGAACACCACGCCGTATTCCGCCAGGTGCGTGGCCTCGGTCGATGAGGCGATCAGGCCCAGCGCGTGCGGGCCGATCAGCAGGCCGACAAACAGGTAGCCGAGCATCGCAGGCAGCTTGAAGCGGCGGCACAGCACCACGCTGAAAACGGCGGCGGCAAGCAGAAGCAGGAGTGAAGACAGGTGTACGGGCATGTCGATGTCAGGACGCGGAGCGATTGGTGTCAGGGTGTTGAAGGCAGGCCAAGCGTGCCGGCTGCCAGACGAGTATAACCGAGCAGCGGCCGATTCCCGCCTGCCGCAAGATTTACCCAAGCCTTGCTGGCTTGCGGATACCCGCGTCTTTTATACTCTCGGGATGACACTACCCCTCCCGCAGACGCTGGCGCGCGCGCGCAGCGTGCTGACCATAGAGGCAGAAGCCATCGGCAAACTGGCCGGGCGGCTGGATACGCGCTTTGTCGCCGCCTGCGAGCTGATCCTGGCCTGTCGCGGGCGGGTCGTGGTAACCGGCATCGGCAAATCAGGGCATGTTGCGCGCAAGATCGCCGCCACGCTGGCCAGTACCGGCACGCCGGCATTTTTCATGCACCCGGCCGAAGCGGCGCACGGCGATCTGGGCATGATCACTGCAGGTGACATGGTGCTGGCATTATCCTATTCGGGCGAGAGCGATGAACTCATCACGCTGTTGCCCAGCCTCAAGTTGCTGAAGGTGCCGTTGATTGCCATGACCGGCAATGCCGATTCCACGCTGGCGCGCGAAGCCGTGGTATGGCTGGATGCGGCAGTCGAACAGGAGGCGTGCCCGCTCAACCTGGCGCCTACTGCCAGTACGACGGCAGCGCTGGCGCTGGGTGATGCACTGGCGGTGACCTTGCTGGATGCGCGCGGTCTGAATGCCGACGATTTTGCCCGCTCACATCCGGGTGGCAGCCTGGGGCGCAAGCTGCTGGTGCGCGTACGTGATGTGATGCATGGCGGGGATGCACTGCCCACGGTGCGCGAAGGCGCGGTGCTGCGCGATGCGCTGGTGGAAATCAGCAAGAAGGGGCTGGGGCTGACCGCGGTGCTGGATGGCGCCGGTGCGCTGGTGGGCGTATTTACCGATGGCGACCTGCGCCGCGCGCTGGATCGCGGCATCGACGTGCTGTCCACGCCGGTGTCTGCGGTGATGGGCCGCAAGCCGGTCAGCATCGATGCCGACAAGCTGGCTGCGGAAGCGGTGGCCATCATGGAAAACCGGCGTATCTTCGCCTTGCTGGTCACTGAAAATGGCCGTCTGGCTGGTGCGCTCAATATGCATGATCTGCTGCGCGCACGCGTGGTGTAAAAGGAAACGGAATGAGTGAACTTGCCCGCGCGGTGCGGCTGATGATTTTTGATGTCGACGGCGTGATGACCGACGGCAGCCTGTATTACAACGATGCGGGCGAAGAAACCAAGGCGTTCAATTCGCTGGATGGGCACGGCATGCGCATGCTGGCCGGGACCGGCGTGAAGCTGGCCATCATCACCGGGCGCAATTCGAAGCTGGTCGAGCACCGCGCCAGCAATCTGCAGATCGATTATCTATATCAGGGCGTGCATGACAAGCGTGAGGCATTCGAAGCATTGCTGGCGCGTGCCGGTGTGACCGCGGCCGAATGCGGTTACATGGGCGACGACGTGATCGACCTGCCGGTGATGACGCGGGTGGGTTTTGCGGTGGCAGTGCCGCATTCACCCGAGATCGTTCGCAAGCACGCGCATTACGTGGCTGCCCATCATGGTGGCCGCGGTGCGGTGCGCGAAGTGTGCGAGCTGATCATGCAGGCGCAGGGCACGCTTGATGATGTGCTGGCGCAGTATCTCAAGTAAGCGCCGATGACAGGTTCCACGCGCGTTCTGCCGGTTGTATTGCTTACCTTGCTGGGTGGCCTGGTGTGGCTGCTCAATGACGCGGCCAACCTGCCACTACTCGCCCGCAAGGCCAAGCCGTACGAAGCGGATCTGATCGCCAGCCAGGCCGTCAGCGTGCGCTTCGGTACGGATGGCCAGCCGCTGGCGCGGCTGGTGGCGGAAAGGATGCGGCATCTGCCCGATGGCGATACCGTCTGGCTGGATCAGCCGCGCTTGCGCTATACCGCGCCGGGCGAGCCGGAAATGGATGTGCAGAGCGGATCGGCACGCTCGGAGAAAAAAGGCGCGCGAGTGTGGTTTCCCGGCCAGGTGACGCTGGCGCGTGCCGCGGCACCGGGGGGCGAAGCGCTGACTGTGGACGGTAGCGCCGTATGGCTGGACACGGTCAGGGAGTTTGCCTGGTCGGCCGAGCCTGTGAAGGCGGTTTCCAGGTCTTACCAGATATCGGGCGTGGGTTTCGAAGCAGACATGAAGCAGGAAACCCTGTTACTCAAATCGAAAGTGATTGGTATTTATGAACCGAAACGTCCTTAAGTTTGTGTTGCTGGCGCTGTTGCCGCTGGCATCAATGGCCCATGCCGAGCAGGGTGACCGCGACAAGCCGATGCGCATCGAATCCGATCAGGGCATGGTCGAGCAGAAAAAGCTTACCCGCACCGCCACCGGCAACGTGATCGTTACCCAGGGCACGATGACACTGCGTTCTGCCAGGCTGATCAGCCGCGAGGATGCGCAGGGCAACCAGTCGATGACCGGCAACGGTAGCCCGGTGCATTTCCGGCAGAAGCTCGACAGTGGCGAGTGGATCGATGCCGAAGCGTTGCGCTTTGAATACGACGGTGCCAGCGGCACGCTCAAGCTGCTGGACAAGGCATGGGTGAAGCGCGGCAAGGACGAGGTGTTCGGCGACGTGATCACCTACAACACCAATACCGAGGTCTACGAGGCGCTGGGCAACAAGGAGGGCAGCGGCCGCGTCAACATCACCTTCCAGCCCAAGCCCAAGAACGCCAGCCAGGCGGCGAGCGCGCCGGCAGGCAAGGCTGCGAGTGCACCAGCTGGCAAGGCGGAAGCCAAATGAGCGAAGCTGCCAGGTCTGGTGCCAGGGTCAGCACGCTGTCGGCCCGCGGGCTGATGAAGCAGTACAAGAAACGCGTGGTGGTGCGCGATGTCTCGCTGGACGTGGCTGCGGGCGAAGTGGTCGGCCTGCTGGGCCCCAACGGCGCCGGCAAGACCACCAGCTTCTACATGATCGTCGGCCTCGTGGCCAAGGGCGGTGGTGAAATCCTGCTCGATGGTGACGATATCGGCCACCTGCCGATGCACCAGCGTGCCCGACTGGGCATCGGCTACCTGCCGCAGGAAGCATCGATCTTCCGCAAGATGACGGTAGCGGAGAACGTGCGCGCGGTACTGGAGTTGCACGAATCGTCGCAGGACGTGATCGACGAGCGGCTGGATGCGTTGCTGCACGATCTGCATATTGCCCACCTGAAGGAAAGCAGTGCGATGAGCCTGTCCGGGGGTGAGCGCCGCCGTGCGGAAATCGCCCGTGCGCTGGCGGCCAAGCCGCGTTTCATCCTGCTGGATGAGCCGTTTGCCGGCGTGGACCCGATCGCGGTGATGGATATCCAGCGCATCATCGCCTTCTTGCGGGGTCGGGGCATCGGCGTGCTGATTACCGATCATAACGTGCGTGAAACGCTGGGTATCTGTGACCGTGCTTACATCATTTCCGAAGGGGCGGTGATGGCTTCCGGCCATCCGGATGAGATCATCGAGAACGAACAGGTACGCAAGGTTTATCTGGGCGAACACTTCCGTATGTAAAAAAGCTGCAAATGCAGCCAGAAAAGCCGGCCATTGCGCCGGCTTTTTCCTTTTGTGGCCAAAGGTTTGCGCAACTGTCTGACAGCTGGATCGGTTTTTGCTGGTACGACGCCCTCGCGCTTGGTTATGATCAATACAAATGAAACAATCACTGCAGCTGCGCATGTCGCAGCAACTCAACCTGACGCCGCAGCTGCAGCAGTCGATCAAGCTGCTGCAGCTGTCCACGCTCGATTTCCAGCAGGAGATCGACCGCTTTCTGGCCGAGAACCCATTACTGGAAACCGGCATGGAGTCGGGTTCGGAAGTGAGCGGTGACGCACCGCCGGAAGGCGGGGAGAGCGGTGGTGACGAGGTCAGCCCGGCCGAATCGCACGACGACGGCCCGGATACCGATTACGGCAGCGGCGAGGAATGGTCTTGGGAAGGACGCAGCGGCGAGCGCCAGAGCGATGACGACGATGCGTTCGATCCCGCCACCAACGTAGCGCGTGAACTGAGCCTGCGTGAACACCTGCTGGCGCAGGCCGGCTTGCTGCCGATACCGCCGCGCGACCGCGCCGTATTGACCGCGCTGATCGAGTTGCTGGACGACGATGGCTTCCTGCCGCAAACGCCAGCGGAACTCTTTGCGCAATTGCCGGACGAACTGATAGAAGCGGCTGAACTGGAAGTCGAGGACCTGAGCATTGCGCTGATCCGCTTGCAGCAACTGGAGCCGCTGGGTGTAGGCGCGCGTGACATGGCCGATTCGCTGGCCCTGCAGCTTGCTGCCCGCCCCGCTGGTCAGTTGCGCGATCTGGCGCTTGATCTGGTGAAAAACTGCCTCGATTTATTGGCAGCACGAGACTACATTAAGCTTAAAAGGCAGCTCAAATGTGACGAGGCCAGCCTCAAGGCGGCGCAGTCACTGATACTCAGCCTCAACCCCCGCCCGGGGGCGCAGTGGTCGACCGAATCGGCGCGCTACGTGGTTGCCGATGTACTGGTCTACAAGCAGCGCAATCGCTGGCGGGTGCGGCTCAATACAGCTGCGATACCAAAGCTCAGGGTCAACCGGATGTACGCAGAAATCCTGCAACGCAACGAGGGCGGCTCGCTCGCCCGGGAACTGCAAGAAGCCAAATGGCTGGTGAAAAGCGTGCAGCAGCGCTTCGAAACCATCCTGCGCGTGGCCGAGGCCATCGTGGAACGCCAGCGCGCATTCTTCGAACATGGCGAAATCGCCATGCGCCCGCTGGTATTGCGTGACATTGCCACCGAGCTCGATCTGCACGAATCCACCATCTCGCGCGTTACCACCCAGAAGTACATGCTCACGCCGCGCGGCATCTTCGAATTCAAATACTTTTTCGGCAGCCATGTCGAAACCGAGGCCGGTGGCGAAGCATCCGCAACCGCCATCAAGGCGCAAATCCGGCAGCTCATTGCACAGGAGGATACGTTAAAGCCTTTATCGGACAGTGCCATCGCAGAAGCGTTGGCCGGGCAGGGGGTCGTGGTTGCGCGGCGAACCGTTGCCAAGTACAGGGAGGCGATGCAAATCCCGCCCGTCAATCTGCGCAAAACTTTGTAGTGCTTTAACACGCAAGGAGTAAGGCTATGAACCTCAACATCAGCGGCCATCATCTCGAAGTGACCCCGGCGATCCGTGAGTATGTCATCAGCAAACTGGATCGCATCACGCGCCATTTCGACTCCGTCATCGACGTGGGTGTCATCCTGTCGGTGGAAAAGCTGCAGCAGAAGATTGAGGTAACCGTGCACGTGCGCGGCAAGGATATCCACGTAGAGGCGGGAGAGGAGAATCTGTACGCCGCCATCGATCTCGTGACCGACAAGCTCGACCGGCAGATCCTGAAGTACAAGGAAAAATTGATGGATCACCGGGGTGATGCAATCAAACACCAACCTGTGATTACCGCCGAATCCGAGTAAGTCCCTGTTTTGACGCGATAAAGCGTCGCAACCAGCCAACGGGAATCCGGTACATGCCGGTTCCCGTTTTTGTTTAACGGGTGTGGCGCTACAATGGCGCTTCTTTTCACGTATAACCCTGCTGCCTGCAGCGGGGCGGGTAGTTCCGGATGAGCCTTCTTTCCAAAATCCTGCCTAGCGGTAATGTGTTTCTCGATTTCGAGGCAGGTAGCAAGAAACGTGTGTTCGAGCAGGTGGGTATCCTGTTTGAAAACAGCCATGGCATTGCGCGCAGCGTCATTTTCGACAGCCTGTTCGCACGCGAAAAGCTCGGCTCCACTGGCCTGGGCCAGGGCGTGGCCATTCCGCACGGCCGCATCAAGGGGCTGAAGGAGGCGACCGGGGCATTCCTGCGCCTGCAGGCGCCGATCCCGTTCGATGCGCCCGACGGCAAGCCGGTATCGCTGATTTTCGTGTTGCTGGTGCCGGCGGCGGCCACCGATCTGCACTTGCAGATCCTGTCCGAACTGGCGCAGCTCTTCTCCGACAAGGCGGTACGTGATCAACTGGCCGTATTGACCGAGCCGGGCGAGGCGTACAAGCTGATCAGCACCTGGGAGCCCTACGCGGGCTTCTGATCTCCAGCGAGACCCTATGCCGCAGATTACCGTCCGCCAGCTTTTCATCGACAACGCAGAAAAGCTGCGGCTTACCTGGGTGGCCGGCCAGTCCGGCGCCAACAATCTGCTATCGAACGATGCCAGCGAGCAAAAGCCCATCCTGGCACTCGTCGGGCATCTGAATTTCATCCACCCCAACCGCATCCAGGTGCTGGGCATTGCCGAGACCAAGTATTTTCTCGGCCTGTCGCCAGAGGCGCAGAAGGAATCGGTCAACCGGCTGTTTGCCAGCGAAATGGCGGCAATGATCGTCGCCAACGGCCTTGCGGTGCCCGATGCACTGCGCGAGGGGGCCGAACGCCACCACGTGCCGCTGCTCACCAGCCCTGAACAATCGCCGTACCTGATGGATGTGTTGCGCTATTACCTGGCCAAGGCATTGGCGGTATCCACGCATCTGCACGGCGTGTTCCTCGATGTGCTCGAGGTAGGCGTGTTGCTGACCGGCGAATCGTCGATGGGTAAAAGCGAGCTGGCGCTGGAGCTGATCTCGCGTGGCCATGGCCTGGTGGCCGATGACGTGGTCGAGGTCTACCGCACCAATCCGGAAACGCTGGAAGGCCGCTGCCCACCCATGCTGCGCGATTTCCTTGAGGTGCGCGGTATCGGCGTACTGAACATCCGTACCATTTTCGGTGAAACTGCGGTGCGGCCAAAGAAAACCCTCAAGCTCATCGTGCACCTGGCCAAAGCCGGTGGCGATGCCCTGGCGCCGATAGACCGGCTGCAGATGCAGGCAGCCACGCAGGACATCCTGGGTGTGCCGGTGCGCAAGCTGGTGCTGCCGGTGGCAGCGGGGCGCAACTTGGCGGTGCTGGTGGAGGCTGCAGTGCGTAACTACATCCTGCAATTGCGTGGCATCGATTCCACGCGCGAATTTATCGAACGGCACCAGCGCTTCATGGAAATGGGCGAATAATGGCAAGGAAGCAGCAGCTCATCCTGCTGTCCGGCCTGTCTGGCGCCGGCAAGAGCGTGGCGCTGCGCGCACTGGAAGACCTCGGCTATTTCTGCGTCGACAACCTGCCGGTACCCTTGCTGGCGCAAACCACCGCCTTGCTGGATGAAGACGGCTACCCGCGCGTGGCCATCGCCATCGACGTGCGCAGCGCGCACAACTTTGGCAGCTTCCCCGATCACTACGCGGCGCTGGCCGAGCTGGATATCGATATCCGCCTGCTGTTCCTCGAAGCCAACGATGAAACGCTGATCAAGCGCTTTTCGGAAACGCGCCGCAGCCACCCGCTGGCCGGCGGCAAGCTCACCGTGGCGGAAAGCGTGGCGCTGGAGCGCGAGCTGCTCGACGGCTTTGCCGAGCTGGCACACCGCGTGGACAGCAGCGGGCTATCCGCCAACCAGATGCGCTCTTGGGTGCGCGAATTCGTGGCGCTCGATCGCTCACGACTGACGCTGATTTTCCAGTCCTTCGGTTTCAAGCACGGCTTGCCACTCGATTCGGATTTCGTGTTCGACGTGCGCTGCCTGCCCAATCCGCATTACGATCCGGCGCTGCGGCCGCTGACAGGCAAAGACCAGCCGGTGATCGATTTCCTCGAGCGCGAGCCCAAGGTGGGGCAATACCTCACGCATATCCTGGGTTTCCTGGAGCGCTGGCTGCCCGAGTTCGAGCGCGATCACCGCAATTACGTCACCGTGGCCATCGGCTGCACCGGTGGCCAGCATCGCTCGGTGTACCTGGCCGAGCAACTGGCGAAACATTTCGGCTTGAACCGGCAGGTGCTGGTGCGCCACCGCGAGCAATTCCACGCCTGACCGGCTGTATGCTTGCTAATCCCCTATGGGGGATAACAGGCATCCGGCGCCCGGCCTGGCCGGTTTTTCTTCTGTTGTGGCAGGGAGTGCGCTGGCGTTTCCTGCATTGTTCCATGCCCGCTTTCTCCCGCCGCCGTGAACGCACCTTGCACATCGGTAGCGCAAAGCCGGGCTGCTTGGCCAGTCAGGATGACATCATGAAAACCATTACCGTTGCCTTTACCGGTGCATCCGGCCTGCCATACGGGCTGCGCACGCTTGAATGCCTGCTGGCCGCCGGCTGCAAGGTGCACGTGCTGTATACGCAAGCGGCGCAGATCGTCGCCAAGCAGGAGCTGGGCCTCACCTGGCCCGGCAGGGCGGAGGAGCTGGGCAAGCTGCTGCGCACGCAATTCGGCGTTGCCGATGAGGCGCAGCTCACCGTATGGGGCCAGCAGGAATGGTTTGCACCGATGGCATCGGGCTCCAACCCCGGCGACGGCATGGTGGTGGTGCCGTGCACGATGGGCGCGCTGGCGGCCATTGCCAACGGCAACAGCGACAACCTGCTGGAGCGCGCTGCCGACGTGATGATGAAAGAGCGCAAGACGCTGATCCTGGTGCCGCGCGAAGCGCCGTTTTCCGCGCTGCACCTGGAAAACATGCTCAAGCTGGCACGTCTGGGCGTGGTGATCCTGCCGCCCAATCCGGGCTTCTATCATCACCCGCAAAGCATTGCCGACCTGGTGGACTTCGTGGTGGCCCGTATCCTCGATCAGCTGGGTGTGCCGCACCAGCTGATGCAGCGCTGGGGCGACGACGCCGTCGCCTGATTTTGCTGCCTGGGACCTGCTAACACTTATTTCGTTAGCGGGCGGATGCGTCAGCGCGCGGCTTGCTGTGGCGGTGGAACAGCCACACCAGCGCACTGGCGGCAAACGACAGCGCCAGCACCAGCGCAAACCAGAAGCCCGCAGCGCCGTAGCCCAGATGGAAGGCCAGTACATAGCCACCGGGTATGCCGATGACCCAGAACGCCGCCAAGTGGATCAGCATCGGGGTGCGGGTGACCTTGTAGCCGCGCAGTACGCCAGCGGCGACCACCTGTGTGGCATCGGCCAGCTGGAAGATACCGGCCAGCATCAACAGGCTGCCGGCCATCGCCAGCACCGCGCTATCCCTTGTATACCAGGTGGCAATCCAGTGATTGCCCAGCATCATGAACAGCGCCGTGGTGGCCGCCACTACCAGCCCGACGCGCAAGCCGGTCCAGCCGATGAAACGCGCGTACGCCGGCTGGTTTGCCCCTAGCGCTTGCCCCACGCGCACCGTCATGGCGGTGCCGAGGCCGGATGGAATCATGAACAGCATCGATGCCATGTTCAGTGCAATCTGGTGCGCAGCCACCGGCACGGTGCCAAGCTTGGCGATCAGCAGCGAAATGCCCGAGAACGCGCTGACTTCCACAAAGAACATCGCGCCCATCGGCAGGCCCAGTTTCAGCAGCCGCCACTGCTGGTGCCAGTCCACGCGCTGCCAGTGGCGCAGTGGATAGGTATCGCGATACACCGGCGAGATTTTCAGCCACGCCAGCATCATGATCAGCGTGAGCCAGATGCCGAAGGCGCTGGCCCAGCCACAGCCGATTGCGCCCAGCGCCGGAAAGCCGAAGTGCCCATAGATCAGCACCCAGTTGGCCAGTACGTTGATCGCCAGGCCGATCAGCGCAATCACCATCATCGGCTTGGTGGCATTCAGGCTGGCGCTGTAGCCATACAGCACGCGGAACAGCGCAAACGCCGGCAGCGCCCAACTGATGGCCTTGAGAAATTCACGCGCCTTGTGCGCCACGTCCGGCGTCAGGCCCAGTAGATCGAACACCGGCAACGCCAGCCGCGCCGCCGCAAAGGCAATCAGCCCCCATGCCATGCCCTGGTACAGCGCCTGCTGGGTGATGCCGGGAATGATGGCGCGGTTCTGCGCGCCCACCGCGTGGGCGATCAGCGGGCTGGCCGCCAGCGTGAGGCCCACCAGCGTGACCAGCAGCATCACCCACACCGATGCGCCGATCGATACCGCGGCCAGATCGCCCGCCGACACGTGGCCGGCCATCACCGCATCGACAAATGCGGTGCCGGTGCTGGCCAGCTGGCCGATCATGATGGGCCAGCCCAGGTGCCAGATCGACTTCAGTTCGTCTTTGAGGTGGTGTTGTTCGGACATCGCAGCGGGGTTTCATAATGGCCGACCAGTTGCGGCCAGTCCTGTTGCAGGGACAGTGCGGTATGCACCGAGAGATCGAACACCAGCAAACTGCCATCGCGCAGCCGCTCCAGTGCAAAGCCCAGCGCGGCCAGCCGGCGGGCGGCCTGGCTGACCGTATCGCACGGGCCGGAAAGATGCAGCCAGCGGCGGTTGCGTGGCGCATGGTGGCGCGCATTCAGGCGCGGGCAGCAATCGGCATCGTGGTTCAGACAGTCGTACATGGCAGCCTCCGGGTCGGTTCGACGACGGCCACACCATGCGGCCGACGCTTTAGCGGCATTTCCCCGTAGAAAACGGGCGCGCCCCGCAAGTTGTCGTTTAAATCAGGCGCGGCGGATGTAACGGCATCCGCTCCGGTATCACAGCCCCGCAAACCCGCTTCCGCAAACCGGCAGCCCTTGGGGTGCCGCGGAAACGAAAAAACCCGCGTGCAAGACGCGGGTTTCGCTCGCACGCTTTAGCAGGATTTATTGGCAGCGCCCCGCAAGCTGGGACATCAAATCGGCGCTGTGTGTTGAAGTTATTCTTGCAGATCAGTGCGTTGCTTTGCAAGTACGGGATTTCCCGCGCCGGCAGCGCCGGGCGATCACTGTGTGCAAACGGGCTATTCCGGGGTTTTCGAATCCAGCAGCAAGGTCACCGGGCCATCGTTGACGAGTGCCACCTGCATGTCCGCACCGAACACGCCGGTGGGCACCGTCTTGCCCAGTTGCGCTTGCAGCAAGGCTACAAAGCGCTCGAACATCGGTTGCGATACCGGCCCGGGCGCTGCGCGGCCCCACGATGGCCGGTTGCCCTTGCTATAGGCGCCAAACAGCGTGAACTGCGAAACCGCCAGGATATCGCCGCCGCTATCGATCACGGCACGGTTCATCACGCCGGCCTCGTCGGCAAAGATGCGCAGCTTGCAGACCTTGCCGGCCATCCAGGCGAGGTCGGTCTCGGTATCGGCCGCTTCCACGCCGCACAGCAGCAACAGGCCGGCGCCGATTTCGCCAACGATGGCACCATTGACCTGTACGGATGCCTGGGTAACACGTTGCAACAGCACTCGCATGGCTGGGTTTCCGGTGTTGTCGGGAAGAAAACAGCCGGCAGATTAATGCAAACTGCGGTTTCCGGCACGCTGCGATGGCCGGCGCTGGTCAGCAATCAGGATTTTCACTAAGATATCCGGTTCGGGATTTTCTATTGTATTCAAAGGAATTGATGATGAAGCGCGTGGGTCTTGTCGGTTGGCGCGGCATGGTGGGCTCGGTCCTCATGCAACGGATGCAGGAAGAAAAAGACTTCGATCTGATCGAACCGGTTTTCTTCACGACGTCGCAAGCCGGTGCTGCTGCACCGAACTTCGGCAAATCGGCTGGCACGCTGCGCGACGCCACGTCGATTGACGAACTCAAGGCGATGGACGTCATCATTTCCTGCCAGGGCGGCGACTACACCACCGACGTATTCCCCAAGCTGCGCGCAGCCGGCTGGGAAGGCTACTGGATCGACGCGGCTTCCACGCTGCGCATGGAAGACGACGCGGTCATCATCCTGGACCCGGTGAACGACGACGTGATCCAGGGCGCGCTATCGCGCGGCGTGAAGAACTACATCGGCGGCAACTGTACCAACTCCATCCTGCTGATGGGCGTGGGTGGCCTGTTCAAGCAGGGCCTCGTCGAGTGGGTATCGTCGATGACCTACCAGGCTGCATCGGGTGGCGGCGCCAACCACATGCGTGAACTGCTCAAGGGCATGGGCGTGGTGTACGGTTCCGTGGCCGATGAGCTGGCCACGCCGTCGTCGGCCATTCTGGATATCGATCGCAAAGTGGCGCAAACCATCCGCAGCGACGTGCCGACCGAGTATTTCGGTGCCCCGCTGGCTGGGGGCCTGATCCCGTGGATCGACAAGCAGCTCGACAACGGCCAGTCCAAGGAAGAGTGGAAGGGCCAGGCCGAAGTGAACAAGATCCTCGGCACGGCACAGACCATCCCGGTTGACGGCCTGTGCGTGCGCATCGGCGCCATGCGTTGCCACAGCCTGGCACTGACGCTGAAGCTGAAGAAAGACCTGCCGCTGTCCGAGATCGAAGCCATCATCAAGTCGGGCAACCCGTGGGTGAAATGGGTGCCGAACGACCGTGAAATCTCGGTGAAGGAACTGACTCCTGCATCGATCACCGGTGGCCTGGAAATCGGCGTGGGCCGCGTGCGCAAGCTGAACATGGGCCCGGAATACGTCTCCGCATTCGTGATTGGCGACCAACTGTTGTGGGGTGCTGCAGAACCGCTGCGCCGCATGTTGCGCATCCTGCTCGACAAGTAAACACAAGCATCAGAAAAAAACCGGGCTCTTGCCCGGTTTTTTCATTCCCCCGCCTGGCGTGCGACTGCCGGATGCCGCAGCGGGCTTGCTTGCAGATGGTGCCATCATCAAGTGGCCGGCTGCCAGCCAGTCAGCCGAATCGCTCTACCAGGAAATCCACGAAGCTGCGCAGCTTGGGCGAACGATAGCGATCCGGCAGATAAACCACATGCATGGGCCGGCTGGGCAGCGCATATGCGGGTAGCAGCTTGATCAGGCGCCCCGCGCGCACATCGGCTTCCAGCAGGATGGCGGGCTGCAGCACGATGCCCAAGCCATGCAGCGCCGCCATGCGCAGTGCCTGCCCATTGTTCACCTGCAAGCGGCCCGAGATGGGAACGCGGAATGCGCCATCTTCATCCAGCAGCTGCCAGCTGTTCAAGGTGGCAAGGCTGAAGGACAGGCACTCATGGCCGGTCAGATCGTCCGGTTTGTCTGGCGTGCCCCGGCGTGCCAGATAGGCAGGCGAGGCGCAGATCATCAGCCGGTACGGCGCCAGCGGCCTGGCAATCAGCGCGGAATCCGGTAGCGGGCCGATGCGGATGGCCACTTCGAATCCCTCTTCCACCAGATCGACCACGCGGTCGTGCAGCGCGATATCAACGCTGACATCCGGGTAGCGGCCAAGATAGTCGGGCAGTACGGACATCAGCGCCTCGGTACCGAAAGAGACAGGGGCGGTGATGCGCAATTTGCCCGCAGGCGCCAACTGCAGGTTTTGTGCCTGGGCATCGGTTTCGGCCACCAGCCTGAGGATTTCCTTGCAGCGGATGTAGTAGTCCTCGCCAAACGCGGTGAGATTCTGGCGCCGGGTGGTGCGATTGAGCAGCCGCATGCCCAGGCGTTTTTCCAGCATGCGCAGGTGATTGCCTGCCATGGTGGCCGAGATGTCGCATGCGCTGGCGGCCGCGCTCAAGCTGCCTTTTTCGACGGCCAGCACGTACACCTGCATGCTGTCGAGCAAGTCCATTGCTTATTCCAAGTGTCAAATGTATCAATCGTGATGGAGTTTATCGCTGAATTGTTCTGAATGAAACTGGTGACCAGCGTTGCAAGCAGCACGGTCCGGCCATGCCGCCGGCAGCTGGGTTATCTGCTCATGCATCCACGACAGACTTCAACCACAGAGAGAACATCATGAAAGCCATCGAACTCATTGCCCCTGAACCCGGTGCGTTTCGCCAGACCGAGTTGCCCGAGCCGAAAGCCGGCCGTGGCGAGGTGCTGGTGCGCCTGCGTGCCGCCACGCTGAATTTCCTCGATGTAGCCGTTGCGGCAGGACATTTTCCGGTGCCGGGTTTTCCGATCATCCCGGTTGCCGATGGCGCGGGTGAAATTGTGGCGCTGGGTGAGGGGGTTACGGCGCTGGCGGTGGGGGAGCGGGTGATTCCGCATTTCATGCCCAACTGGCAAGGCGGTGCCATCACACCGCACAATGTGGCTGCTTTGCGTGGCGTCAATCTGCCGGGTTCGCTGGCGGAATATGTCGCAGTGCCCGCCAACAGTGTGGTGGCGTTGCCCGCACACCTGGATTTTGTCCAGGGGGCGGCATTGCCGATTGCCGCAACCACGGCCTGGAATGCGGTGCGCTCGGCGCAACTGCGCCTAGGGTCCGTCGTGGTCTTGCTGGGAACCGGGGGCGTCAGCATCTTTGCGTTGCAGTTTGCCAAGGCAGCCGGCGCCACGGTGATCATTGCATCATCATCGGATGACAAGCTGCAGCGTGCCCGTGAGCTGGGGGCCGATCACCTGATCAACTACCGCGCCACGCCCGCCTGGGATGAAACGGTGTTGCAACTCACCGCAGGACGTGGTGCCGATCTGGTGGTTGAAACGGCGGGCGGTGCTACGTTTGCGCGTTCGATCAACGCCGCTGCCATGGGAGGAACGGTATTCACGGTCGGTTTTGTCACCGGCACCGCTGCATCCATTGATCTGTTGCCGGTCATCGTCAAGGCTTTGCGTATTGTTGGTAACAATACCGGCTCCGTGGCCGATCTGGCTGAGGCAGCCCGCGCCATTGCAGCCCATTGCATCGTGCCGGTGATCGATCAGGTGTTCGGTATTGATGAAACACCCGCTGCCTATGCGGCGCTCGGCAGCGGCGGGCAGCACTTCGGCAAGGTTGCGATTTTGCATTGATTGATGGCAGGCGATCGGCTTTTCGCCTTCGCGAGCCGGCCGGGAGCCGTATCCTTGACCTGCGTGCATTGACGGCAGGCTGGTCGGGGCCGCATGGCGCATCGGTGGTAGTGCATCGGTTTGGAGCAGGGGCGAATGCGGACATCATGGCGGAGGCAGTCATTCAGGCCGCAGGCAAGGTAAGCCAGATCACACCCGAGCGTTGCGCCGTTGCTGCGATGCCGCAACAATCGTTTCAAACAACATTGCATGACGTTAGAATTACATTCCGCCGTCTTCCTGGCGTAACGTGGATGGAATGGTACGCATGCTCGAATGGCTCAGAAGCAAACTGGTCGGCCACTATGGCGACACCCCCCAGCCCTCCGCGTTTCCGCAAACGGAACTGATGCCGCGCCCTGCGCCGCGTGCCGACGAAGACCGGCATCATCCATTGCGCAAATCCATGCTGTACCGGGTCAAGCGCGATGCCTTGCTGATCGTTGCGGAAATGAACCGTGGCGTGAAAATGGAAGATTGCGATCTGCTGGCCCGCCAGTTGGCTTTCGTGCAGAAAGAGCTGATCCAGGCGGCTTACCACGACGAGCGCATTCCCAAGGAAGAGCGCATCGCGCTGGCCAAGTACCATGCGCTGAACATCCGCCACGGCCTGGGTGAGCGCCGCACCCAGCCGTTGCGCGGCGTGCAGACGCCGCCGCCACGCAAGAGCAGCAAGCCGGCCTGACCCTGCCGGATCAGCCGCGCGGCAAGGCGTGGCCATCCGGGCCGAACAGCTGTGTGCAGCCGGTATCGATACGCAGGTGGACGGTGCCCACCAAGCCGGCATGGCCGGGCAGCTTGATGGTCACGATCTCGTCCAGGCCCTCGATTTCCACATAGGCCACCTGCATGTCGCCCAGGTGCTCGATGAGGTCCACCCGTGCGGCGATTGCCTGCGGATCTGCCGGGCTGGTCAGCGTGATGTGCTCGGGCCGTATGCCCAGTGTGAGCTGCGTGCCCGTTGCAATGGCAGCGGCGTTGCGGCCGGTGGCAACCCTGTGCCGGCCGGCCAGCTGCACATCGGTGCCACCGGCCCGGTTGGCCAGCAAGGTGCAGCGCAGCAGGTTCATCCTGGGGGAGCCCAAGAAGCCTGCCACGAACACGTTGACGGGTTCACTGTACAGCGCCAGCGGCGGGCCGATCTGCTCGATGCGGCCAGCGCTGAATACGGCAATGCGATCCCCGAGCGTCATGGCCTCCACCTGATCGTGGGTGACATAGATCATCGTGGTGCCCAGATCATGGTGCAGCTTGGCCAGCTCCACGCGCATTTGCAGCCGCAGCGATGCATCCAGATTGGACAGCGGTTCGTCGAACAGGAAGACCTCCGGCTCGCGCACGATGGCGCGGCCGATGGCCACGCGCTGGCGCTGCCCGCCCGACAGCGCCTTGGGCTTGCGGGCCAGCAAATGTGTGATCTGCAGGATGCTGGCGGCGCGGGTGACGCGGGCATCGATCTGCGCTGCCGGGGTTTTGGCCAGCTTGAGCGCAAACGCCATGTTGTCGTACACGCTCATGTGCGGATACAGCGCATAGCTCTGGAACACCATGGCGATGCCGCGCTTGCTGGCGTGGATATCGTTGGCCAGCGTATCGCCGATATACAGCTCGCCAGCGGTGATGTCCTCCAGCCCCGCGATCATGCGCAGCAGCGTGGATTTGCCGCAGCCGGACGGGCCGACGAACACCATGAATTCGCCATCGTGTATTTCCAGGTCCAGGCCGGGAATGATGTACTGATCGCGCGTGTAGGCCTTGCGGATATTGCGCAGCACAAGCCGGGACATGGTTGCCTCCTGGGGGGTGATCGCTGCAATGTAGGCGCGGGCCAGCCGCAACGGAAAGGCAGCGATGCGCATGTCGTCCATGCGTGCATTGCATGGCTGTGTGCTCGCCGATTGCGCGGCGCATAAAAAATCCCCGCACGGGCGGGGATGAAGGATGGAGAGTGAGGATGAAATGCAAAGCCCGGTAAGACCTGCCATCGCAATGTAGCGGCCGGCATTGCCTGCGGCCAGATGCGCTGGCGAATGCCATCCATGCACCGCATGCATGGGGCGAAACGGGTGCAGCGCGGGCGGATAAAGCGTTTGTAATCAGTATTTTGTGGTCAGCCGGTTGTCCACGCGGAAGGCGATATTTGCCCGATTGATTGCAGCAGGCGTTTGCTGCATGGCTGGCATGCATGCAGTGCATGTGTTGTACTTCACACTGTGGTAATAATGTGATTTATGTATTGCCAGAAAAATGACTACAAGATTCGGAGACGGCCATGCTGCAAACCAGTCAGGTACCCCTCGATCTCAACCTGCTGTTGTGTCTGAATGCCTTGCTTACGCATGGCAGTGTGACGCGGGCGGCGGATACGCTGGGTGTCACGCAGTCGGCAATGAGCCGTTCGCTGGCAAGGCTGCGCGAGGCATTTGACGATCCGTTGTTCGTGCGTGCTGCGAACAAGCTGGCGCCCACGCCGCGTGCCGAAGCGCTGCGTACGCCGCTCAATACCATCCTGCAGCAGATCGATCAACTGGTGGTGCCCACGGATTTCGACCCGGCGCGCGCGCGCGGGCGCTTCCGCGTGGCCTGTGTGGAGTTTGCGCAGACGGGGTTCCTGCCACAGGTGCTGCCCGGCGTGATCGGCCGTGCACCGCAGTTGGGGCTGGATGTGGTGGGGCTGGAGGCGCAGCCGTTCGAGCGCCTGGGTGATGACGGCGCCGATCTGCTGCTGGGCCTTGCCAGCAACGCACCGGCGGATGTGTACCAGCGTGTGGTTTACCGCGACCGGCTGATGTGCGCGGTGCGTGCCGATCATCCGCTGCTGCGCACCGGAGAAGGCATGAATGTCGAACACTATTGCCGCTGGCCGCATCTGCAGTTGCAGCTGGGGCATGATTTGCGCCGGCTAGTGGATGACCGCCTGCTGGCATTGGGCGCGGCGCGGCAGGTAGGCCTGCAGTTGGCGCAGATCAGCGCTGCACTGCCGGTGATCGCCGACAGCGATCTGATCCTGACGGCACCGGAGCATGTATTACGGCGTGAGGCACGCGATGGCCTGGTGATCCTGCCGCTGCCATTTGATGTGCCGCCATTGACGATGTCACTGTTCTGGCACGCGCGCCGGCATAATGATCCGGCACATATCTGGCTGCGCAACGCACTGTGCGAGGGGCTGCAGGAGCAATACCGCAACTGGCAGGCGCGACAGCAGCATGCGCCGACCGATCTGGCCGCCATCAAGCAGATGCGCCCGCTGCCACCGGAAGTACCGGGGGCGAAGTACGAAGCGCCGCGAGAGTATCCACGCGTGGGCAGTTTCTATCCGGGGTACCGCGGCGTTTGAGCGTGCTGCCGGGCCGTTTGCCGGTGGGGAGAGGCCAGTCGCAGCTCAATCCTGCAGCCGGCGGCGGAACAGCCAGCGGCTGGCATCGCTGTCCTCGGGTACGAAGCGGTAGCCCTCGTAATCGAAGTGCTTGAGCGCCGCGGCGTCGCTCACGTTGTTGAGCGCTGCATAGCGCACCATCAGCCCGCGTGCGCGCTTGGCGTAGAAGCTGATGATCTTGTAGCGGCCGCCCTTGTAGTCTTCGAACACCGGCGTGATCACCGGTACCTCCAGCAGCCGGGGCTTCACCGATTTGAAGTACTCCTCGCTGGCGAGGTTGATCACCACATCGTTCCTGCGGGCGTTGACCGCCTGCGTGATCGCATCCCCCCAGAACGCATACAGGTCCTTGCCCTCCGGGTTGGCCAACCGCGTGCCCATTTCCAGCCGGTACGGCTGGATCAGGTCGAACGGCTTGAGCAGGCCATACAGGCCGGACAGGATGCGCAGGTGTTTTTCCAGGTAATCACGCCCCCTGGCATCGAACGAGTATGCATCCAGCCCTTCGTACACATCGCCCTTGAACGCGAACACTGCCGCGCGGGCATTGGCAGGCGTAAATGGCAGGCTCCAGCTGTGGTAGCGGCCGGCATTGAGCACCGCCAGTTCATCCGAAATGGCCATCAAGCGCGACAGATCGGCCGGCGCTAACTGCCGCAATTGCGTGATCAGCTGTTCCGAGCGGGCGAGGAAAGCGGCTTCGGTGTGGTGTTTCGTGGGCAACGGCGATTGATAGTCCAGCGTTTTGGCTGGCGAGATCAGCATGAGCATGGCGGGGTCTGCAAAAGGCGGGATGGATAGGGCGATTGATCTGGCAGCAGCGGGGCGTGCAGTGTGGCGACAGGGTAGGGCGCGTGCTGCGGCGTGTAAACGCCATTTTGCCCGGTAGCTATCTTGAGGCGCTTGCCCGGCGTGCACGGCGGGCTGGGGCAGTCGCAGCCGCATGCGATGGGGCATCCCGCAAAAAGCGGGTCGGCAGCTTCCACAAGGAAGCTGCCGTATTCAGCGCGGGTGCAGCCGTATTGCCGGATCAGGTTTCCACGCCGGCATCGCGCAGCAGTGCCGCCAGCTCCATCGCGGTCTTGACGTGCATTTTTTCCAGGATGCGCGCGCGATGCACTTCGACGGTTTTCATCGAAATCGACAGGTCATCGGCGATCTGCTTGTTGAGACGGCCGGTGAGGATCAGCGCCATCACCTCGCGTTCGCGCGGGGTGAGTGATTCCAGGCGGATTTCCACCGCGTTGCGCGCTTGCCACTGATTGCGGTGTTCCAGGTCGGCTGCCAGGCTTTTTTCCACCAGGTCGACGATGTCGTTGTCGTTGAACGGTTTCTCGACGAAATCGGTGGCGCCATCCTTGAGTGCGCCCACCGCCATCGGCACATCGCCGTGGCCGGTGAGGAAGATCACCGGTGGCAGGTATGCGTACTCCTTCAGCTTCTGGAACAGCTCCAGCCCGCTCATGCCGGGCATGCGCACGTCGAGCAGGATGCAACCGAAGCGGTCGGGGCTGTAGTCCTTGAGGAAAGCATCTGCGCTGGCAAAGCTTTGCGCTTCGTGATCGCGGGTGGAGAACAGCCAGGCTAGCGCGTCGCGCAGCGCATCGTCATCATCGACGATGGCAATTCGGTTAGGGTTCGACGGCATCGGTTTCCTCGTTGAACGGCACGGTAAAGATGAAGCGGCTACCGCCGCCGGGATTGGCTTCCACCCACAAGCGGCCCTGATGATGCTCGATGATGGAGCGGCAGATGTTCAGCCCCATGCCCATCCCGGCGTCCTTGGTGGTGAAAAACGGTTTGAATAATTGTTCCAGCTGCTCGGGTGCAATGCCAGCCCCTTTATCCGCAATGGTCGCGCGCAGCTGGTTGCCGTCGCGTGCCAGGTCTATGGTCAGCAGGCGCTGCGCCGGCGGGGTGGATTCCATCGCTTCCAGCGCATTCTTGATCAGGTTGAAAATCACCTGTTCCAGCATCACAGGGTCAGCGTAGAGCGTGGGCAGTGCGTTGTCTTCCCGGAACGACACCTGCACGCCACGGCGGGTGATCTCGTGGCCCAGCAGGCCCAGCACGGTGTCGAGCAGCGCATCGATTTCGCAGCGCTTGCGGTGCGGCGCGCGGCGCTGCACGAATTCGCGGATGCCGCGGATGATGTGGCCGGCGCGCTTGGCTTGCTCGCCCATTTTTTCAATGGCCTGCGAGAGCTGGCCCAGGTTGGGCTGTGGTGCGGCCAGCAGGTTGCGGCAACCGCTGGCATAGCTGGCAATCGCCCCCAGTGGCTGGTTGAGCTCGTGCGCCAGGCTCGATGCCATTTCGCCCATCGAGATCAGCCGCGAGGTTTGCTGCAACGTTTCGTTCTGGCGGCGCTCGCGCGCGGCGGCGGTTTTCAGCGCGGTGATGTCGGTGGCGATTTCCAGCCACACCGCACTGCCATCCACCCACACGCTCTGGCGGCTTTTCACCTGGTACCAGTGTTCGCGGTAACTGTCGAACCATTCGGCATCCACCGGTGGTTCGGCGCGGCGCACCACGAAGGGCACCACGCAGCAGCGGCCGCGCCAGTCCGGCAGGCCGAATGCGCGGTCGAACTGGTGATTGCTCATCAGCAACTCGCCGCTTTGCGCATCCGATACCGCCACCGCGGCATCCAGCCCGTTCAGCACCGTCACGAAGCGCTCGTGCGATGCTTGCAATGCCTGCCGCTCGCGGCGGATTTCGGTGATGTCGTACAGCGATGCCATCCAGCCGATCTGCCGGCCCTCGCCATTGATCAGCTTGGATGCGTACAGGCGCACGTCGAAGCGCTCGCCGTTCTTGCGCATGAAGCGCACGGCAAAGCCGTTCGGGTCCAGCCGGCCGGCCAGGATGGCATCGCTGGCAGCCTGGCAGCGCGCCATTTCTTCCGGTGGCCAGTACGGCATGGTGGGTTGGTGGCCCAGCAGCTCGGCGGAATCGAAGCCCACCATGTCGCAAAACGCCCGGTTCACGTAAATCACCCGGCCGGTCATGTCCATCGCACGCATGCCGGTCACCAGCGAGTTTTCCATTGCCTCGCGCAGTGCGGTTTCGCTGCGCAGCTGGATCACCGCATCCGCATGCTGGCGCATGTGGTTCTGCAGCAGCCGCGTGGTGGCAAGGATGGCCAGCGACAGCGCAAACAGCAGCCACGGGAGGTAATCGGCAAACGAGCGCCGGTCGGATGCGTGGTAGACCTCGGCGCGCAGCGATAGCCCCAGCGGCGGCATGTCCAGCGCCACGCTCTTGAATACGCCGGATGGATCGAGCTGGCGCTGCGATTTGGCGGTGACGATATTCTGCTGCGCATCCACCATCGCCACCTGGTAACGCTGGGCAATCCACCAGGGCACCTGCTGCTGCAGCAGCCGGTCCATCGCCAGTGTGGCCACCACGAAGTGCTGCCGGTCCGGCGTGGTCACCGCGTACTGCAGCAGCGGCGTGCGCTCCTGCTGCACCAGGTCGCCCCAGCCCGCTTCGCCATTGAAGGGCAGCGTTTGCCATGCCTGCGCCGCGCGCCAGATGATATGCCCCTGCGCATCCTGTATCGTCAGCCCGACCACTTCCGGGCTGTTCTGCGTGAGCGATAGCGCGCGGGCCTGAAATAGCGGTACCGTGTAATCAATGCTGGTATACAGCGTGGCGGCCAAGCCTGACAACGCATCCACATCGGTGCGCAATTGCTGCTCGATCGCCTGTTTCTGCCACAGCAGGTCTTGCTCGAGCTGGTTGCTGCGCTGGATCTCGACTTCTTCGCGCGTCAGCAGCAGGTAGGCGGCAAAGGCGAGCGCAAACAGCGCTGCCAGCAGGCCCGGCAACAGGGCCAGCCAGCTGGCGCGGCGATGCAGTCTGCTCAGGCTGTGCGGAAGATGAATGACGTGCCTGCCCGGTCAGACCGCGTTGGCGAGCGGCAAGCCCGCTGCAAACGCGGCCACGTTGCCCATCACGGTTTCGGCAATGTTGGACAGCGCCTCGTCGGTGAGGAAGCCCTGGTGCGAGGTGATCACCACGTTGGGGAAGGTGGTCAGCCGCGCCAGCATGTCGTCCTGCAAGGCGGTGCCGGACAGGTTCTCGAAAAACACGCCTTCTTCGTATTCGTATACATCCAGCCCCACGCCGCCCAGCTTGCCATCCTTGAGCGCGTCGATCAGGTCTGCGGAATTGATCAGCCCGCCGCGGCTGGTATTGATGATGACGGCGCCGTGTTTCATCGAATTGATCGAAGCGGCGTTGATCATGTAGCGCGTTTCATCGAACAGCGGCGCGTGCAGGCTGATGATGTCCGATTCGGCCAGCAATTGCTCCAGTGGCATGAACTCGCAACCGAGCGCTGCCCCCATCGCCAGATCCGGTGTGCGGTCGTTGGCGATCAGGCGCATGCCGAAGCCGCGTGCCACGCGCAGTGTGGCGAGGCCGATCTTGCCGGCACCCACCACGCCGAAGGTGCGGCCGTGCAGGTTGAAACCCACCAGGCCATCGAGCGAGAAATTGCCGTCACGCACGCGGTTGTATGCGCGGTGCGTCTTGCGCACCAGCGTCAGCAGCAGTGCGAAGACATGTTCTGCCACCGCTTCCGGTGAATACGCGGGTACGCGGGTAACGGCCACGCCATGCTGTTTGGCCGCCACGATGTCCACGCCATTGAAGCCGGCGCAGCGCAGCGCCACGTGCCGTACGCCCAGGCGCGCCAGTTCTGCGATGGTTGCCGCATCGACCCGGTCGTTGACGAACGGGCATACCACATCGAAGCCGGCCGCCAGCGGTACGGTCTGGCGGTTGAGCCGGTCTTCGAAAAACACCAGCTCATGGCCGTGGCGGGCATTGGCACGCTCCAGCGAGAGATGGTCGTAGGGTTTGCTGTCGAATATGGCGATACGCATGATCGCTACTCGCGCCAGATATGGGTTTCGGACGTTTCCAGTGTGTGGCCGTTCCAGAAGTGGCCATGCATCTGCTTGGCGACCGCGTGGCAGGCGGCTTCGCTGATATCCAGCTCGATCAGTGCCATCGGGAAACCGCTGTCGTCACTGATGGTGATCTCGCCGATCGGATGCGAAAACCCCAGCTCGCGCAGCAGCGCTGCCACGGCTTCCGGTTGGGTATCGGGCGGCAATTTGCGGATTACGAGTACAGCCATCACTAACTCCTCAAGGGTGCAAGAACGATTGCTTTACGGGGTGCCGCGCCCGGTGCGTCCGGCATGACGGCGGTATTCATTGTAGCGGGAAGCTGCCCCCACATAGCTAGGCGCAATGGCTGCCAGTGCTGCAGGCTTCCATCCCAGCATAGCCGGGAAGCCGGCATTGTCGATATTGGGGGTTTTCATCGAGTCGAGGTTATCGTGGCTGATGGGCGGATCGGGCAGTAGCGCCATCAGCGTTGCCTGTAGCCTGGCCATCCATTCAGGCAGCGCGATGATGCGGGTGCGATGCCCGGCGGCCTGTGCGGCTATGTGCACGATGTCCCCCAGCGTATAGACATCCGGCCCCACCAGGCTGAGCGTTTGCCCGGCCAGGTCCTTGCGCTGCACCCCGGCCACGAACGCACGCGCCACGTCTTCCACCCACACCGGCTGGAACAATGCCTGAGCGCCGGCCAGCGGCAACAGCGGCGCCAGGCGGGTAATGCCGGCAAACAGCGTGATGAAATGATCGCCACGGCCGAATACCACGGAAGGGCGGTAGATGGTCCATGCCAGCGGGCTGGCCTTTACCAGTGTTTCGGCGCGGCCTTTGCTGCGCTGGTAGCGCGATGGCCCGTTTTCATCCGCGCCCAGCGCGCTCATGTGCAGGTAGCGCTGTACGCCGGCTGCCAGGCACGCCGCGATGATCTGCCGGGTGAGGGTGACGTGCGCGCGTTCGAAATCCGCTTCCTTGCCCTGCAGGATGCCCATCAGGTTGATGACGACATCCGCGCCGGCGAGCAGCCGGCCCAGTTCGGCCGGATCGTGAATGCTGGCACTGGCCAGCGCCACCTGCGGCAAGGTCAGCGTGCGGCTGCGCACCGCTTCGCGCTGGCGGGTGGGAATGACCAGGCTATGGCCCCGCGCTGCCAGCTGCGCGGCAATGTGGCTGCCGATGAAGCCACTGCCGCCGATGATCACGATGCGTTTCATCACTGGCCCTTTGCCGGTGCAAGCCCGGCGCCGTTGCTGTCAGGGGGCGTCTACGGTACCGCCCTTGGGGGGAATGGTGGCAAGCCGCTGTGCCAGCGTGGTTTGCTCGCCCAGCAGATAGCCATAGTGCTGCGCATTGGCCATCACTTTCTTCACGTAATCACGCGTTTCATCGAAAGGGATGGTTTCAATATAGATCACGGCATCCATCGGCTGGCTGGCCTGCCAGTTGCGCGCCCGGCCCGGCCCGGCGTTGTAGCCGGCGGTGGCCAGCACCGGGTGCCCTTCCAGGCGCTCCTGGATATAGCCCAGGTAGAAGGTGCCGAAACGCACATTGGTTTCGATGTTGTTGAGCTCGCTCGGCGATACGCCTTTCATGCCGAGCTTGCCCGCCACCCACTTGGCGGTAGCCGGCATCAGCTGCATCAACCCGGATGCGCCCACCCCTGAGCGTGCGGTGCTCATGAAGCGGCTTTCCTGGCGGATCAGCCCGTATACCCAGGCGGCATCCACGCCGTTCTCGCGGCTTTCTGCCTGCACCAGCGGGCGGTACGGGGTGGGATATTTCAACCGGGGGTCCACCCGGCCCGGTGTGCGCTCGGCGGTGAAGATCATGCGGTCGAGCAAGTTGTTGCGCTCGGCGATCTGCGCGGCGGCCACCTGTTCTTGCGGGGTCAGCCCGCGCAATGCCCATGTCCACTCGCGCATGCCCTCGGTGCGCCAATCCTGGTCGTACAGTGCCAATGCCCGCTGGATACCGGGACGCTGCTGCACCGCGCGCATCTGCTCTTCACTGGTGGTAATCGGCGGCGTCACCGCTTCGGCCACGCTGCCCAATGCATCCTTGGCCAGCAGGCTGTAGAAATCCTCGCCGCCAGCCAATTCGCTCAGCAGTACGGTGGCTTCCGGTACGCGGTTCAGTGATTTGAGTGCCATGGCGCGCCAGTAGCGCCACACGGTCAGCTTCAGGTCTTCCGCCGGCATGGCATCGATGCGGGCCAGCGTGGTTTTCGGGTCTTGCGCCAGCAGCGCTGCGCGCACCGCCCAGAAGCGGCCGCTTTCATCCAGATCGCTCATGCCGCCGCGCTCGAACCATTCATTGGCCTGCGGCAAGTGCTGGCGCACGGCAATCTGCCCCAGCTCCTGCCAGCCATAGCGCTGATCGGCCTCCGGCCAGTCGCGCGACAGCTTGCCCAGCCAGCCCGCGGCCTTGTCGGCATCGCTGCGCGCCAGTCGCTGGATGGCGAACAGTGCCGCTTCACGTGTACCCCGGTCATTGCCCGCCAGTTTGGGTAGCGCTTTTTCCGGGGTATTGGCAGCAACAGTGATGGCGCGATTGGCCAGCGCGGCCGGGAAACCCACGCGCGCCGACAACTGGCGGGCAAAATCCGGCTTGTTGGCGGCCAGCGCCAGGCGGATGCGCGCCCACACGTCGTCGTTGGTCAGCTGCTTTGCTTCGAACAGTGCATCGTAAACCGGGTTGCATGCTTCCGGCCTCGCCTGATCGCTGAACCACGAAGGGCGCAGTTTCAGCGTGGCATTGCGGTCGGCTTTGGCCAGTGCCGATTGCGCGGCAAAGCATTGCAGTTCGATCGGTGGTGCATCGGCGCGCAGGTAGTGCGCATCGAATGCCGTCCAGTCCTGGCGCTTGCCCAGCTCTTTCAGCCATTCGCCGCGCAGACGATCGGCTAGTGGCGTGCCTTCGAAGCGGTCGAAAAACGGTTTGAGATCGCTATCGTTCAGTTGCGGCAGCTGCAGCGAGTACCAGTAGTACTGCGGGTACATTTCCAGTACCTCGCCACGGGAAGCATCGGCCAGTTGCGCAATGCGGTTGATGTCGCGGCTGCGCGCGGCATCGCGCAGCGACAGCAGGTCCAGTTGGGCGGAGGCCTGTGCGGCAACGGTGATCAGCAGGATGGAAAGCAGGGATTTCATGGCAGACTTCACGGGCAACGAGCGGGGGCGCATTGCTGCAAGAAGGGCGTAGCAGCAGCAAAGTTCCCAAAGCATAGGGGTTCGCGCTTTTGCTGTCATGCACAAGACGATGCACCGGCTGGGCGGTGGATTGGTCGCCAACCCACAAAGCAAGTAGAATCAGCGGGTTTAGAAGATGCCAGAGCACGTTACGTAATCATGCTGACCTTCCAGGAAATCCTGCTGACACTGCAACGCTATTGGGCCGAACAAGGCTGTGCGTTGCTGCAACCCTATGATATGGAAATGGGCGCTGGCACCAGCCATACCGCCACATTCCTGCGCGCTATCGGCCCGGAGCCATGGAACGCCGCCTATGTGCAGCCCAGCCGCCGCCCCAAGGACGGCCGCTATGGCGAGAACCCCAACCGCCTGCAGCACTATTATCAGTTCCAGGTGGTATTGAAGCCGAACCCGGACAATATCCTCGAGCTGTACCTGGGCTCGCTGAAAAAGCTGGGCATTGATCCCACCGTGCATGACATCCGTTTTGTCGAGGATGACTGGGAAAATCCCACGCTGGGCGCCTGGGGTCTGGGTTGGGAAGTGTGGCTGAACGGCATGGAAGTGACGCAGTTCACTTATTTCCAGCAGGTGGGCGGCCTCGACTGCAAGCCGGTACTGGGCGAGATCACCTACGGGGTGGAGCGCCTGGCCATGTATTTGCAGGGCGTGGAAAACGTTTACGACCTGGTCTGGACCAAGTACCCGAATGGCCAGGTGGTCACTTACGGTGATATCTACCACCAGAACGAAGTGGAGCAGTCGAAGTACAACTTCGAGCACTCGAACGCGCCATTGCTGCTGGATCTGTTCGGCAACTTCGAATCCGAAGCCAAGCGCCTGCTCGATGCCGGCCTGGCGTTGCCGGGTTATGAAATGATCCTGAAGGCTGCGCATACTTTCAACCTGCTCGATGCGCGCGGCGCCATTTCGGTGACCGAGCGTGCCGCGTATATCGGCCGTATCCGCACGCTGGCACGCCAGGTGGCGCAAGCGTATTACGACAGCCGCGAAGCACTCGGTTTCCCGATGTGCCAGCAGGCAGCCGGCTAGGGCATCGTGGTGATGCGCGCGCTGCTCCTCGCCCTGGGCCTGCTGCTTGCCGCTTGCGGCAAGTACGACGACAAGCTCGATGGCCCGGCGCCGGTGCCGGAAAAGAAGGCCGAATGGCGCCAGTACGGCACCATGCCGGACTTCGAGATGTGGGTGGACAGTGCATCGGTCACCCACGAAGCCGAAGAGGACAAGGGCTCGGCGCGCTACACCTATGTGTGGATGTGGCAGAAGTTCAAGACCGACCAGATCGATGGGCAATCCAAGGGCAAGTACCGCAACAAGTACACGCGCCAGGCCATCGATTGCCCGAGCGGGCGCATGGCCGGCATTGCCGTCGAGCTGCGTGACGAGGATGGGGTTGAGGTGGCGCGCTATGACGTGCCCGGCTTCCAGTGGGAATTTGCCGATCAGGCTGCCGATAGTTATGGCGCCGATTTCGTGCGTCAGGTTTGCAAGATCATGGCAGACAAAGACGCCAAGCCAGACACAGATTGAAAACCGTGCCTGGCTGCGTTGTGCCCGCTTGCCGTACTTGTTGTACTGTCTGCGCTCGCACGCCTTGCCAGCCCCGCTTTTGAACTGTGCTCGATACTGAAGATCAAGAAGAGTAAGAAAAGATGACGCAAACGCTGTTGATTGAACTGTTTACCGAAGAACTGCCGCCCAAGGCGCTGCCGAAACTGGGCGCAGCGTTTGCCAAGTCTCTGTTCGACGAACTGGCAAAGCTGGGTTTCGTGGATGCCGGGGTTGAATACCACGCCTTTGCCAGCCCGCGCCGGCTGGCGGTGAGCATTCCGCAGGTTGCCGCGCTGCAACCTGAACAGAAAATCGAGAAAAAAGGCCCGGCCGTGGCCGCCGGCTTCAAGGATGGCGTGCCCACGCCGGCGCTGGCGGGCTTTGCCCGCTCGTGCGGCGTGAGTGTGGATGCGCTCGAGCAAGGCTCGGACGGCAAGCAGGATGTGTTCATTTTCCGCAGCGTGAAAGCAGGCGAGCCGCTATCCGCACTGCTGTCCGGCCTGATCGAAGTGGCGCTGAAAAAGCTGCCTGCCCCCAAGATGATGCGTTGGGGTGACCGCGATGGTCAGTTCATCCGTCCGATCCACGGCCTGACCGTGCTGCACGGCAGCGATGTGATTGCCGCCAGGGTGCTGCATCTGGCATCCGGCCGTACCACGCAGGGCCACCGCTTCCTGTCTGCCGGTGCGGTCGAGTTGGCCCATGCCGATGAATACGCGAAGAAGCTCTACGAAGAAGGCAAGGTGGTGGCGAGCTTCGACGCACGCCGCGCGCTGATCGGCGACAAGCTGCACGCTGCCGCTGCGCGCCTGGGCGCCACCATTGCCGCCGACGATGCGCTGTTTGATGAAGTGACCGCGCTGGTGGAGTGGCCGGTGGTGCTGGAGGCCGGCTTCGAGGCCGATTTCCTCAAGGTGCCGCAGGAATGCCTGATCCTGACCATGCAGCAGAACCAGAAGTACTTCCCGCTGCTGGATGGCAACGGCAAGCTGATGAACCGCTTCCTGCTGGTATCGAATATCGAGGCCGCCGATTCGTCCGCCATCGTCGGTGGCAACGAGCGTGTGCTGCGCGCGCGGCTGTCGGATGCCAAATTCTTCTTCGAGCAGGACCAGAAGAAAAAGCTCGAATCACGCGTGCCGTCGCTGCGCAGCGTGGTGTACCACAACAAGATCGGCAGCCAGCTCGAACGCGTCGAGCGCCTGCAGAAAATCGCCGGCGAGATCGGCCCGGCGCTGGGCGCGGACAAGGCGGTGTGCGCGCGCGCAGCTTACCTTGCCAAGGCAGACCTGGTGTCCGACATGGTGGGTGAATTCCCCGAGCTGCAAGGCATCATGGGCATGTATTACGCACGCCTTGATGGCGAGGGCGATGTGATTGCCGCTGCGATCGAAGGCCATTACCACCCGCGCTTCGCTGGCGACACGCTGCCGCAAGGCGCGGTGGCGCAAGCGGTATCGCTGGCGGACAAGCTTGAATCCATCGTCGGCATCTGGGGCATCGGCCTGATCCCGACTGGCGATAAAGACCCGTTTGCACTGCGCCGCGCCGCGCTGGGTGTGGTGCGCCAGTTGCTGGACTTGCCGCTCGACCTGCACGCACTGCTGGTGGCGGCTGCAGCCGCATTCCCGGCTGGCGTGGTGGCGGAAGGCACCGTCGATGGCGTATATGGTTTCATGCTCGACCGCCTGAAGAACTACCTGGCGGCGGAATACCCGGCGGCGGATATCGATGCGGTGCTGGCGCTGAACCCGCCGCGCTTCGACGAAGTACGGGTGCGCCTGAAAGCCGTGGCCGAATTCAAGGCGCTGCCGGAAGCAACTGCGCTGGCCGCAGCCAACAAGCGTATCCGCAACATCCTGAAGAAGGTGGAAGGCGATGTGCCGGCGATCAATGCCGGCCTGTTTGCCGAGGCACCGGAAAAAGCATTGTTCGATACGCTGCGTGCGTTGCAGGGCCCGGTTGAGGCCGCGCTGGCCGCGCATGACTACACGGGCGCATTGAAGCAGCTGGCCGCCTTCAAGGCACCGGTCGATGCATTCTTTGACGGCGTGATGGTGATGGCGGACGATGCCGCAGTACGTGGCAACCGGCTGGCATTGCTGTCCGCGCTGGCCGATCTGATGAACCGTGTGGCAGAACTGTCGCTGCTGGCCGAATGACCCACGGATTATTTTGCATGGCGGCTGAGCTGCAAACCTTGCCGCCATTGCGGGTATCCGATCACTGATGCCGCATAACACCATGAAACTGCTGATTCTTGATCGTGATGGCGTCATCAATGAAGACCGCGATGATTTCGTCAAATCGCCGGAAGAATGGATTGCCGTGCCCGGCAGCCTGGAAGCGATCGGCGAGCTGACGCGTGCCGGCTGGATGGTGGTGGTGGCCACCAACCAGAGCGGGATCGGCCGTGGCCTGTTCAACGTGGATACCTTCAACCGCATCAATGCCAAGATGCACCGCGCGGCGCAGAACTTTGGTGGCCATATCGATGCGGTGTTCTTCTGTCCGCACACGCCGGATGGCGGCTGCGATTGCCGCAAGCCTTTGCCGGGCATGCTGCACGATATCGCGCGGCGCTTTCATGCCGATCTGGCGGAAACCTGGATGGTGGGCGACAGCCTGCGCGACTTGCAGGCTATCGTTGCCGCAGGCGGGCGCCCGGCACTGGTGCTGACCGGCAAGGGCACGGCCACCGCTGCCAAGGGCGGTTTGCCCGATGCCACCGCGGTATTCGACGATCTGGCCCAATTTACCGATTTTTTGCTGAAACGACAGGCGCACTGATACACATGATCTGGTTCCGTTCTGCGCTGTACTGGCTGGGTATGCTGGTGGTCACCCCGCCTTATGCCATTCTTTGCCTGCTGATGTTGCCGCTGCCGCCGGTGGCGCGTTACCGCTTCGTCAGCAAGTGGTCACGCATGATGATTTTCTGGCTGCGCGTGACCTGCGGCGTGAAATACCGGGTGGAAGGGCTGGAAAACGTGCCCAAACAGCCGGTGATGATCATGAGCAAGCATCAGTCCGCATGGGAAACCATGGCGCTGCAGGAGATGCTGCCGCCCATGGTGTTCGTGCTGAAGCGTGAGCTGCTTAAAGTGCCGTTCTTCGGTTGGGGCTTGCGCACGCTGTCGCCGATTGCCATCGACCGCGGCAATCGCTCGGAAGCACAGCGCCTGTTGATGGAACAGGGCCGCAACCGCTTGGGGCTGGGTTTCTGCATCCTGATCTTTCCGGAAGGCACGCGCGTGCCGCCGGGGCAGCGTGGCCATTACAAACAGGGCGGTGCGCGCCTTGCCAGCGAGCTGCATGTGCCCATCCTGCCGGTGGCATTGAACTCGGGCGAGTTCTGGCCACGTAACTCGTTTTTGAAGTGGCCGGGCACCATCACGGTGAAGGTCGGCCCGGTGATCCCTACTGCCGATCGCACCGCCAATGCCATCATGACCGAAGTGGAAGGCTGGATCGAAGGCCAACTGGCCGCCTTTCCCGAGCGCGGCCCCAGGTTTCCCCGTGATGCGGCAACGGCTTGAGCTGGGCAGCCGCACACTCGATTACACGCTCAAGCGCAGCGCACGCCGGCGCTCTATCGGCCTGAAAATCGGCGGTGACGGGTTGACCGTCACATTGCCGGCACGTGCGCCGGTGGCCGAGGCCGAACGGGTGATCCGCCTGAAAGCCGACTGGATCCTGCGCCACCTCGATACCCCGCGTGCAGCTGCGCCGCAGCTTGCCGGCGGTGGGCAGGTGCTGTGGCTGGGCAGCCCCCGCATGCTGATTGCCAATGCCGGCCGTGCGCGGCTGGATGATGCCACGCTGGCGCTGGCCGCACCGCCGGATCAGCTGCCGGCCGCATTTGCGCGTTTTTGCCAGCGCGCCGCGCGGCCTTACTTCCTGCAGCGCGTCGCGCTCTGGCAGCAGCGGATGAATCTGGTGGCACGCCGGGTATTGCTCACCAGTGCCAGAACCCGCTGGGGTAGCTGCACCGCCGCCGGTGATGTGCGCCTGAGCTGGCGGCTGATGCAGGCGCCGCCCGAAGTGATCGATTACGTGATCATCCACGAGCTGGCACATCTGGCAGAGCTGAACCACTCGCCGCGGTTCTGGGCCGTCGTGGCCGCCGTTTGCCCGGACTGGAAAAAACAGCGGGACTGGCTGGGCGAGCATGGTGCTGCATTGCTGGCGTGGTCCGCATAGCATGCCTCATGGCTGCTGCCATAGGTAAGCGCGTGCTTTTGCGGTAAAATCCTTACCAATTCAAGACTCTATCTCGGGGCGCATCGCGCCCCGACGCTATTGGGATACCCCAGGGCCACCATGAACGCCAATACGGAAACCGCCGCGCTGAACGATGCAGAGCGTGATGCGGCTGCAAAGCAGAAACTCAACAAGCTCAACAAATGGCTGCGCCATGCGGTGGGCGATGCCATCAACGATTTCAACATGATCGAAGAGGGTGACCGCGTGATGGTGTGCCTGTCCGGCGGCAAGGATAGCTACACCATGCTCGACATCCTGCTCAGCCTGCAGCGCTCGGCGCCGATCAACTTCAGTATCGTCGCGGTCAATCTGGACCAGAAGCAGCCGGGCTTTCCCGAGCATGTGCTGCCCGAGTACCTGGCCGCGCTGGGGGTGGAATACCGCATCATCGAGGAAGACACCTACAGCATCGTCAAGAAGCTGGTGCCTGAGGGCAAGACCACCTGTAGCCTGTGCTCGCGCCTGCGCCGCGGCATCCTGTACCGCGTGGCCGACGAACTGGGCGCTACCAAGGTCGCATTGGGCCACCACCGCGAAGACATTCTGGAAACGCTGTTCCTCAACATGTTCTACGGCGGCAAGCTCAAGGCCATGCCGCCCAAGCTGGTATCGGACGACGGCAAGCATGTGGTGATCCGCCCGCTGGCGTACTGCCGTGAGAAGGACATCATCAAGTATTCCGCGCTGAAGGGTTTCCCGATCATTCCGTGCAATCTGTGCGGCTCGCAGCCCAATCTGCAGCGTGCTGTGATCGGCGACATGATTGCCGACTGGGACAAGCGCTTTCCCGGCCGTATCGAAACCATGTTCCGCAGCCTGCAGAACGTGGTGCCATCGCATCTGGCCGATACCAAGCTGCATGACTTTGCCGGTGCGAAGGCGGATGGCGTGGCGCGTGAAGACGGCGACAAGGCGTTCGACCGTGAAACCTTCAAGGATCCGGCACGCATTTCCATCCTGGCATCGAAGCCAGCCGATGTTGCCGGTTGCGGGGCGGACTGATGCTGTTCCGCTCCAAGCGCTTTTCCAGCCGGCCCGATGATGAACTGGTGATCGATATCTCCGAGGAGTTCGGCATCCGCAAGCTGCACTTCGGCAACGACGATACGCAAAGCGCCATGCGCGTGAACAACCCGGCGGAGCTGGTGCTGGCGTACAGCCGTTGCGTGTTCGGTTGCCTGTTGTTCATCGAGCCGCCGCGCGAGATGCTGCTGATCGGCCTGGGGGGCGGTTCTATCGCCAAGTGGGCATACGGCAATCTGCCGCAAACGCACATCACCTGCGTGGAACTGCACCAGCAGGTAGTGAACGTGGCACGCAGCATGTTCTTCCTGCCCGATGATGACGCCAGGCTGGACGTGATCACCGGCGACGGTGCTGCCCACGTGTGCAGTATGGCCGACGGCAGCGCCGACCTGATCGTGATGGATGCCTATAGCGCTACCGGCATCGCCCCGCCGCTGGCCACGCCGGACTTCTTCATGGCCTGCCGCGACAAGCTGAGCGGCGATGGTGTGCTGGCAGTCAACCTGTGGGGATCGGACAAGCGCTTCCAGCAATACTGTGATCGCCTTTCCGATGTGTTCGATGGTTGTTTCCTGTGTTTGCCGGCAAGGCAAAAAGGCAATGTGATTGCCTTCGGCTTCAAACGCCCGTTGGGCGACCCGAAATGGGAGGCGCTCACCGCACGTGCGCAAAAGCTGGAAGCGCAATACGGGCTGGAATTCACCGAGTTCGTCACTGATCTGGCGCGGATGAATCCGCATAACGACAGAAAGCTGTTCGTGTAGCCTGCCTGAAGGCTGACGTGATCGAATCCCTCCGGAATGCAGCGATGATGCGTGCCGTCGATGATCAGCCTGGCTGAAAAAATCGCTTTCCCGCTCCGGGTTATCACCACCAGCAAGCATGTGCGCGCCAGATAGGCGGGCAGCACCGATGTTTGCCCTCCGTGCCCCTTCCTAACCGGGGTGCAAGATGAGAGAATTGGTCTAACCCAAGATTTACAAGGTATTACCATGCTCGACCGTGACGGCTATCGCCCGAACGTCGGCATCATCATCGTCAACCGTCAGAACCAGGTGTTCTGGGGCAAGCGCGTGCGTGAGCATTCCTGGCAGTTTCCGCAGGGTGGCATCAAGCAGGGCGAATCCCCGGAACAGGCCATGTTCCGTGAGCTGATGGAAGAAGTGGGGCTGGAGCCCCGCCAGGTGCAGATCATAGGCCGCACCCGCGATTGGTTGAAGTACGATGTGCCGACTCACTGGGTTCGCCGCGAATGGCGCGGCACCTATAAAGGCCAGAAGCAGATCTGGTTTCTGCTCCGTTTGACTGGACACGATTCGGACGTCTGTCTGCGCCGTACCAGTCATCCCGAGTTCGATGCCTGGCGCTGGAACGAATACTGGGCACCGCTGGAGGCGGTGATCGAGTTCAAGCGCGGTGTCTACGAAGCCGCGTTGACCGAGTTGTCGCGTTTTATCGATGGCTCGCCACGCCGCCATATCCAGCAACAACAATAAACATGTTCCCGGCCCCGCAACGGGGCCGGGTTCCCGGCTGGAGTCCCGCATGCCCCGGCTTCATTCTTCTCCTTCCGAATTGCACTGGCGCTCGCTGGCGCTCCTCAACGTTTTCCGTTTTCTCTGTCTGATCGCCTTGCTCGGCAGCGTGAGCTGGCTCTCCAGAAAGCCGGCAATTTCAGCTGAGGAGTGGCCATTCTTCCTGCAACTGCTGGGCGCATACATCTGCATTGCGCTGGTGTTTGCGGTGGGCATTGCGCGCCGCTTGCCGGCATTCCATGTCCAGTTGGGCATCCAGGTGCTGGCCGACGTGGTGTTCATTGTCGGCATCATGCATCTGATGGGCGGCATCAAGAGCGGGCTGGGTATTCTGCTGCTGCCTTATCTGGCGGCCGCGGGACTGATTTCGCGCGGGCGCATGACGCTGTTCCATGCGGCTGTTGCCAGCATCGCGGTGCTGGGCGAACAGATGTGGCAGTTTCTGGTGGGGCGTGCATCCAGTGATGAATTCCTGGTGCCTGCGTTGCTGTGCGCGGCATGCTTCGCCGTGGCATGGCTGGCGCACCGGCTGGCGCGCTATGCGGCAGAAAGCGAACGGCTGGCCGAACAGCGCGGCATCGATCTTGCCAACCTGGCCCAACTCAACGAGCGCATCCTGCAGGACGTATCCGATGGTGTGCTGGTGGTCGATCGCAACGGGGTGATCCGGCAGATCAATGATCAGGCGGTACGGCTGACCGGCGTACAGCCGGGACCCAATGCATCTTTGCCCAGCGTGCTGAGTGGCCTGGCCGAGGCCTTGTCGGCCTGGCGGGAAGATCCGCAACAGCTGTCGCCGCTGCTGCAAGCGGCTTCGCGCAAGACCCTGCGGCCACGCTTTGTGCGTCTGGCTGCTTCTTCCGATCAGGAAGTGCTGGTTTATCTGGAAGACATGGACAGGCTGCGCCGCGAAGCGCAGCAGCTCAAGCTTGCGGCGCTCGGGCGGCTGACGGCCAACCTGGCGCATGAAATCCGCAATCCGCTGGGGGCGATCAGCCATGCCGCACAGTTGCTGCGCGAAGAGAGCAGCGCGGATCCGTTGCAGGCCAGGTTGACGCAAATCATCAACGAGAATGCCGCACGGCTGGAGCGCATGGTGCGTGACGTGCTGGAGCTGAACCGCCGTGACCGGGTGCAGATGAGTGAAATCCGCATCGCCAGTTGGTTGCCGTCTTTCCTGGAAGAGGTACGCCAGGCGGAGGACATCAGCATCCCGGTGGCAATGGTTTGCCCGGATGAAGCGGTAATCCGCTTCGATCCGGGGCATCTGCACCAGGTATTGTGGAACTTGCTGCGCAATGGCTGGCGCTATTGCAGCAAGGAGCCGGGCAGCCTGTCCATGCGGGTAAGCACGCGCGACGGCCGCTGGCGGCTGGATGTGGTGAACGATGGCCCGCCGGTACCGGCGGATGCACAATCGCAATTGTTCGAGCCTTTCTTCACCACCGAATCGAAAGGCACCGGGCTGGGCTTGTATATTGCCCGGGAAATCTGCGCCGCCAATGCGGCCTTGCTTGAATATCTGCCGCCGGACGAAGGCGGCGCCTGCTTCAGGATAGTGTTCGGGAGATACGATGGCCAAAAAGTCTAGGGGCGCAAAGCGCATTCTTGTCGTTGATGACGAACGCGATCTTGCGGAGCTGCTTGAGCTCACCCTGCTGAAAATGGGGCTGGAAGTCGACAAGGCCCATAGCGTGAGCGAGGGCCGGGCGCTGCTCGATGCCCATCGCTACGATCTGTGCCTGACCGATATGCGCATGACCGATGGCGAGGGGCTGGAGCTGATCCGCCATATCCAGGCCCGCAAAATGGATGTGCCTGCTGCGGTGATCACCGCGTATGGCAGCACCGAGAATGCCGTTGCCGCGCTCAAGGCCGGCGCGTTCGATTACCTGGCCAAGCCGGTGTCGCTCGATCAGCTGCGTACGCTGGTCAAATCCGCATTGCGCATCGATGATGCGCCTGCCGTGCAGGAGGGCGCGCAGGGCGCGCGCATGCTGCTGGGTGAATCGGCGCCCATTCATCAGGTACTCGATCTGATCGACAAGCTGGCACGCAGCCAGGCACCGGTATACATCACCGGCGAATCGGGTAGCGGCAAGGAGCGCGCAGCGCGTGCCATCCACGCCAAATCCAGCCGGGTCGAGAAGGATTTCGTTGCGGTGAACTGCGGTGCGATTCCGGAAAATCTGATGGAGAGCGAGTTCTTCGGCTACAAGAAAGGCGCATTCACCGGCGCCAACGAAGACCGCGACGGTTTTTTCCAGGCTGCCAGCGGTGGCACGCTGTTTCTGGATGAAGTTGCCGACCTGCCGCTGGCGATGCAAGTGAAGCTGCTGCGCGCCATTCAGGAGCGCAAGGTCCGCAAGGTGGGCAGTACCATCGAGGAAGCGGTGGATGTACGGCTGATTTCGGCCACGCACCAGAACCTGGCCAAATGCGTGGAGGCGGCCAGGTTCCGCCAGGACTTGTATTACCGCATCAACGTGATCGAACTGAAAATGCCGCCGCTGCGCGAGCTGGGCAGCGATATCGAATTGATTGCCCGCCATGTGCTGGCGCGCCTGGCGCACCAGAACGGCATGGACGAGCCCGAGTTTGATGCCGGTGCGCTGACCGCGCTGCTGCATTACGATTTCCCCGGCAATGTGCGCGAGCTGGAAAACATGCTCGAGCGCGCGCTGGCGCTATCGGACGGCGCAACCATCTGCCAGGATGACTTGCAGCTCAATCCGGCTGGCAGCGAGCCGCTGGGCAGCGCTGCCGATGGGGTGGGTACGCTGCAGGACTACCTGGACCGGGTGGAGAAACAGGCCATTCTGGAGGCATTGGAAAAAACCGGCGGCAACCGCACACAAGCGGCCAAGTTGCTGGGGGTTACCTTCCGCTCGATGCGCTATCGCATGGAACGGCTGGGGATGAAGGAGTGAACACTTTCGCCATCGATGCTGATGGCTGGTGCAACGGCGCACGCCATGTGCCCAGCCCCAATCGTGATGAGCGGCCAGCCGGCATGCCGGTCGATCTGGTGGTGATCCACAATATCAGCCTGCCGCCGGGCGAGTTTGGCTCGGATCATGTCGAGCGGCTGTTTACCAATACGCTGGCCGCTGATGCGGCGCCCGGCTATGGCGATCTGGTGAAGCTGCGTGTGGCCGCGCATTTCTTCATCCGTCGCGATGGCGAGGTGATCCAGTTCGTTTCCTGTCTGCAGCGTGCTGCGCATGCAGGCACATCGCGCTGGCAAGGGCGGGCGCGCTGCAATGATTTTTCCATCGGCATCGAACTGGAAGGCACCGATCTGCAGCCGTTTTCACCCGCGCAGTATGCCAGCCTGCTACCGTTGCTGCAGGCGATTGCTGCGGTGCACCCAATTGGCAGCATCGTTGGCCACAATGACATTGCGCCGGAACGCAAGACCGATCCCGGGCCTTATTTCGACTGGCGGCAGATTTATGCTGCTTTGCCGCAACGATGCCCCAAAAGTTATCAGGAGCCCTCAAGCCCGGGGCTATAATCGCGCGACTTACATACAGCCTGGTTGCCCATGAGCCATCCCTCCCCCACCGGCCGCGAATCCAGTCTTGCCGCGATGTCGCTTGCAGCACTTGGCGTGGTTTACGGTGATATCGGTACCAGCCCGCTCTACACGCTGAAAGAATGCCTGAACGGGCACTATCCGCTGGAAATCATCCAGGAAAACGTCTTCGGCATGCTGTCGCTGATTTTCTGGGGACTGATCCTGGTGGTGTCGCTCAAGTACGTGATCATCATCCTGCGTGCGGATAACCGTGGCGAAGGGGGTGTGCTGTCGCTGATGGCGCTGGCGCTGCAGAAGGCCAAGCCCGGCTCGCGCAAGGCGCTGCTGATTGCCGCGGCGGGCATTTTCGGGGCCGCGCTGTTCTACGGGGACAGCATGATCACACCGGCCATTTCGGTGCTGTCCGCACTGGAAGGGATCGGTATCGTTTCGCATACGCTGGATCCGTACATCATCTACATCACGATCGGCGTGCTGGTGGCGCTATTCATGATCCAGTCGCGCGGCACTGCCACGGTGGGCAAATTGTTCGGCCCGGTGATGCTGCTATGGTTCTTCGTGCTGGGCGCACTGGGCCTGATGCAGATCATCAAGAACCCCGGCGTACTGGCGGCAATGAACCCGGTGCATGCGTTGCGCTTTGCCGAATACCATTCGGTGCAGGCGTTCGTGCTGCTGGGCGCGGTGGTGCTGGCGCTCACCGGTGCCGAGGCGCTTTATGCCGATATGGGCCATTTCGGCCGACCGGCCATCCGCCGTGCGTGGTTCATCTTTGTGCTGCCGTCGTTAGTGCTCAACTACTTTGGCCAGGGCGCGCTGTTGTTGCGTGACCCATCGGCAATCAAGAACCCGTTCTTCCTGATGGCGCCCGATTGGGGCCTGGTGCCGCTGGTGGTGCTGGCCACGGTGGCTACGGTGATTGCGTCACAGGCGGTGATTTCCGGTGCGTTCTCGGTGACCAAGCAGGCCATCCAGCTGGGCTTCTGCCCGCGCATGAATATCGAACACACGTCCGAGACGGAAATCGGCCAGATCTACCTGCCGCAGGTGAACTGGGCATTGCTGGTTTCGGTGATCGTGCTGGTGCTGGTGGCGGGTTCCTCCACCAAACTGGCCGCTGCATACGGCTTTGCGGTGACCTGCACCATGGTGATGACGACCTTGCTGGCCTTCATGGTGCTGGGCCGCACGCTGAGCAAGGCTCGCCGCGTGGTGCTGTGGTTCGTGCTGTCGGTATTGTTCCTGATCGATCTGCTGCTCTTTTCCGCCAACGTGCTGAAGGTGCCTGATGGCGGCTGGCTGCCGCTGGTGGTAGGCCTGGCGTCGTTCACCGTGATGATGACCTGGCATCGCGGCCGCTCGCTGCTGGGCGACAAGCTGCACGAGGGCGAGCTGCCCCTGGCCGGCTTCATCGAAAGCCTGGAAGCATCGCCGCCGCAGCGCGTAGAGGGTGTGGCCATCTTCATGACCGGCAGTACCGATTCGGTGCCGCACGCATTGCTGCACAACCTCAAGCACAACAAGGTGCTGCACGAGCAGGTGGTATTCCTGACCGTGACCACTGCAGATATCCCGTTCGTGCCGCGTCGCGAAAGGGTCGTGATCCGCCGTTTGGGGCAAACCTTCCACCAGATCATTGCCACCTACGGCTTCAAGGAAGAGCCACAGGTGCCGGAAATTCTTGCACAGGTGGAAGAGCTGCAGCCGGAGTTGCATTTCGAACCGATGGAAACCTCATATTTCCTGTCGCGCGAGACCATCGTGCAGGGCAAGCATCCAGCCATCAGCCGCTGGCGCGGCTGGCTGTTCAGCATCATGGCGCGCAACTCGGTACGCGCCACGCAATACTTCAAGATTCCACCCAACCGCGTGGTGGAAATGGGCACGCAGGTCGAAATCTGATCGCAGGCCGGGTCTGCGAGAGGGCGGGTCTGCTCCCCGATCGCTTCCCGGACAGTTTCAGCTCAAGGCGCGGCATTGCCGCGCCTTTTTTCATGAACAGCGCCGTGTGCGCAAATCGGCCAGTTGCCGGATGGTGTGATCGGCCCACGCACTGCCGCGCACGCCGCGCTTGATCCAGATGGTCCGCATGCCCAGGCGTCTGGCCGGTTGCAGATTGTCCCGGCTGTCTTCCACCAGGATGCAATCGCTGGCCTGTAGCCGGAAATGCCGCAGCAACTGCCGGTAGGTGCGCATCTGCGGTTTGGGAACGTAACCGCGGGCACGGTCAACCGAGAAGATCCCGTCAAAATGCGCCGCTACGCCCAGCGCGTTCAGCATCGCCTGTGCATAAAGCTGTGGACCATTTGTGAACAGGATCTTGCGGCCCGGTAGCTGCTGCAGCGTGCGCTTCAGCCCTTTCATCGGGTAAACCGCCTGCAGCAGCTCGGTCAGCGGGTGGCTATGCGCGAGGAAATGGCGGGGATCGATATGCGGGTGGTGCCGCAGCAGCCCCAGTATGGTGGCGCCGTAACGCTGCCAGTAATGCACGCGCAAATGCGATGCTGCATCGGCTTGGATGGCCAGCGCCTCCGCGATGAACTGTGTCATGGCGCCATCGATGGTGGGAAACGCGTGCCGGCTGGCATCGTGCAGCGTGTTGTCGAGATCAAACAGCCATACGGGCTGGCGGGTGGAGCGGGCAGGTTTGCGCATGAGAAAGCCGGCTGGGCGCCGGCTTGTGTAGTGGTAGGCCAGGGGCATTATCGCCGTTAATGCGGCTGCGCGACGGCCGGGGTCTGGTGGATATAGTGTTCGAGCTGGTCGATGGTGAATTGCTGGTCGGCGATTTTCTCGCGCACCAGGTCACCGATGGACAGGATGCCCACCACCTTCTCGCCGTCCAGTACCGGCAGGTGGCGGATGCGCTTTTCGGTCATCAGGCCCAGGCACTCATCGACGGTGACGCCTGGCGAGACGCAGATCAGCTTGCGGGTCATGATCTCGGAAACCGGCGTACCGGCCGAGGTCTTGCCCATCAGGATCACCTTGCGGGCGTAATCGCGCTCCGAAAAGATGCCGACCAGTTGCTCGCCTTCCATCACCAGCAATGCGCCGATGTTCTTCTCGGCAAGGATTTGCAGGGCCTGGTAAACGGTCGCTTGCGGCGGCACCGACATGGTGCTGTGTAATTCCTTGCTGGCAAGGAGTTGGCGTACGTTTTTCATGATCGTCTCCGGATCATCAGGTGGGGCGGATACTACCAATGTAGCTGCCGTTCGTCGTCTTGCAAGGCTTGCTGCTGCCTGAATTCATCCTTCGTGCTTGAGCATCTGCGCCAGCAGGCTTTTTACATGTGCGGTATCGAAAGGCTTGTCGCACACCGCCGAAACGCCGGCTTCCTGCACGGCGGCCAGCCGTTCCTCGTTTTTCTCCGACGACACCATCAGCACCGGCACGGTACTCTGCGCGCTGCGCTGGCGGATATAACTGGTGAGTTCACGGCCATCGATTTCCGGCATGTTGTAATCGGTCACCACCAGGTCGAACAGGCTTTCTCCCAATGCAGCAATGGCTTCGCGTCCGTTGATGGCCTCGGTAAACCGCTCGAATCCCAGTTTCTCCAGGATGCTGCGGATATGCCGGCGTGCGGTGCTGCTGTCGTCAACCACCAGCACTTTCAGATCTTCCACATGCAGGCTTTCGAACTCGTCGCGGTCTACGTCGGCGTTCAGATAGGACAGCGTGTTACCCAGCGCCACCTGTAGCTGTGCGCGCGTGAATGGCTTGGGCAGAATCGCAATCGATCCTGCCTGACGTATTGGATCAAGCACATGGGGTTTGGTTTCCGATGAAACCAGGATAAATGGCAATTCGGTATGTACGCCGCTGGTACGCAGCTGGTAGACCAGCTCGGTGCCGGTCATGTCCGGCAGATACAGTGCTGACAGCAATACATCCAGTGGTGGGCCTGCTTCCAGGCGGCTGATCGCTGCTGCGCCGCTGTTCACGATGTCCACGCGGGTGACACCCAGCTCTGCCAGTTCCTGCTTGATGAAATGCGCTTGCACGACGGAGGGTTCCACCAGGCATACATTCAGGTATTTCAGTTCGATCATGATGGCTTCAATCCGGACGCATACCTGAACTTTGGCTCACTGGCGCAGCTTGTCAAGCCAGCTTACGGCACGATGTGATACCCGGCGGTGCAGAGCGGGGCACCGCAAAAGGAAAGCCGCCCGAAGGCGGCTTTCCTGAGCGTGAGGATGAGCGCTTACTTGGCGCGGATCATCGTGCCCACGCCTTGTTCGGTCAGCACTTCCAGCAGCAGCGCGTGTTTCACGCGGCCGTCGATGATGTGCACCGAGTTCACGCCGCTCTTGGCTGCATCCAGTGCCGACGCGATCTTGGGCATCATGCCGCCGGAGATGGTGCCATCGGCAAACAACTCGTCGATGCGGCGCGCGGTCAGCTTGGTCAGCAGGTTGCCGTCCTTGTCGAGCACGCCGGGTGTGTTGGTCATCAGGATCAGCTTTTCCGCGTGCAGCACTTCGGCCAGCTTGCCGGCAACCAGGTCGGCATTGATGTTGAGGCTTTCCCCTTCGGTATCCACGCCGATCGGCGCGATCACCGGGATGAAATCGGCTGCGTCCAGATGCATGACGATGGATGGGTCGATCTTGTCGATCTCGCCCACCTGGCCGATATCCACGGTCTCTTCGCCAGCTTCGTTCTTCAGCAGCATCTTGTGCGCGCGGATGAAGTGGCTGTCCTGGCCGGTCAGGCCTACTGCCTTGCCACCGTGCTTGTTGATCAGCGAAACGATTTCCTTGTTCACATGGCCGCCCAGCACCATCTCGACCACGTCCATGGTTTCGGCGTCGGTCACGCGCATGCCCTGGATGAATTCGCCTTTCTTGCCGATGCGGTCGAGCAGGTCATTGATCTGCGGGCCGCCGCCATGCACCACCACCGGGTTCATGCCCACCAGCTTGAGCAGCACCACGTCCTGTGCGAAGCCTTCCTTGAGCTCCTCGTCGATCATGGCGTTGCCGCCGTACTTGATCACGATGGTCTTGTCGAAGAAGCGCTGGATATAGGGCAGCGCTTCGGAAAGGATGTTGGCTTTGTCGAGTGCGGTGATTTCGGTCATGGCAAGGCTCCGGCAGAAGGGAGGAATTGGCGCGAATTGTAGACCTGTTGCCGCGTGCAGCGTAATCCGGGTTTGCAATTTGTAACGTGAATTTGTGCAAAATTTTTGGCCCGCTGAAACAAACCATGCAAGTTTATTGACAGCGTGTACTGTTGCGCAGAATAATAAATGAACATTCATTTATTAGTTGCCGTCTGAAAGACATGGGGCGCTGTTTTCTCCAGGTGATCACGGCAGGCAAAGGCAGAAATCATGCTGTGCAAACGCTGGTCGCGACGCAAGGAAGCCCGCCCGCAGGAAATCCTCGAGGCGGCGCTGGCGCTGTTCGTGCAGAAGGGCTACGCCGCCACGCGCATCGAAGACATCGCGCGCGAGGCGGGCGTTACCCGCGGCACGCCCTATCTGTACTTCGCCAACAAGGAAGAGATCTTCAAGGCGGTGATCCGCGAGTTGCTGCTGCCGGAAATCGAAGAGGCCAGCGCACAGCTCGCCAATTTCCAAGGCAATGCCGCAGGCCTGCTGCGCGAGCTGGTGCAACTGTGGTGGAAGACCATGGGCGAAACCTCGCTGTCGGCGCTACCCAAGCTGATGATTGCCGAAGGCGGCAATTTCCCCGAAGTGCTTGACGTATACGAGCGCGAATTCATCCATCCGGGCCAGTCGCTGTTCCGGCGCGTGCTCGAGATGGGCATTGCCAGCGGTGAATTCCGCCCGGTCAACGTCGAGCAAACCATCGACGTGCTGGCCGCGCCCATCGTCATGGCCATGCTGTCGCGCAGCGGCAATGTGCCGTGCGGCAACCTGGCGGCCGATCCGCAAGCCTATCTGGACTCATTCATCGACGTTGCGCTGGGCGGCCTGTTGGCCCGCCCCGGCGAAGTGGCCTGTACCGCGCCGGAATAACGGCTGCCAGCAGGCGCGCGCCTGTTCCCCGATTTTTAGTCTCTGCCAGGAAGTTCACCATGAATGATCGTTGCATCCGGCCGTGGGCCGTGTTGGGTACGCTGGGCTTTGTCAGCGTGTTGTCTGCTTGCCAGAAACCTGCTGCGCCCGTTGACGAGATCAGGCCGGTGCGTACCGTGGTGGTGAGGCCGCAGGCGGTGGCCGGCCAGGCCGAGCTGACGGGGGTGGTGCGTGCGCGCGTCGAATCGCCGCTATCGTTCCGGCTGGCTGGCAAGCTGGTGGAGCGCAAGGTCGATGCCGGCAGCCGCGTGGTGGCCGGCCAGGCGCTGGCCCGGCTGGACCCGGCCGATGCCAGCCTGTCTGCAGCGGCGGCATCGGCAGCATTGTCTGCCGCGCGCACCCAGCTGGCGCAGGCCAGAATCGACAACCAGCGCGCCAATGACCTATTGGCCAAAAACTTTGTCAGCCGCGCCGAAGTGGACCGCACGCTGACCGCGCTCAACGCCGCGCAGGATACGCTCAAGCAGGCGGAAGCGCAGGCCAGGCTGGCTGGCAACCAGGCCGCTTATGCCACGCTGAGCGCAGATGCCGCTGGCGTGGTCACTCAGGTGGCTGCAGAGCCGGGCCAGGTGGTTGCCGCAGGGCAGCCGGTGCTGACGCTGGCACGCGATGGCGCGCGCGAAATCGAAGTGGCGGTGCCGGAAAACCTGCGCGATGCGCTCAAGGTGGGGCAGGCGCTGCAGGTGAAACTCTGGGCAGTCAGCGGCAAGACCTATCACGGCAGCGTGCGCGAGCTATCCCCGTCCGCCGATGCATCCAGCCGTACCTTTGCTGCACGGGTGACGCTGAATGATGCAGATGATGGTGTGCAGCTGGGCATGTCCGCCACCGTGCTGGTGCCCACCGGCGATCAGACACATACACAGGATTTCAAGCTGCCACTGACGGCGCTGCTGGACGTGAACGGCCAGAAAAAGCTGTGGCGCTACGATGCGGCCAGCCACAAGGTCCGCAGCATTCCGGTCAAGGTGAAGGGCGTGACCGAGAACGGCATCGTGGTGGAAGGCGTGACGCCGGGCACCGTGGTGGTGACCGCTGGCGTGCACATGCTGCGCGAAGGCCAGACCGTCAAGCTGATCAGTAATGCCGCTGCCGGCCAGACCGCCAGCCAGCCGGGAGCATGAGCGATGCATCCGGAAAACCAGGATACCCATATCGAAGCGCACGTCAGCCGCTTCAACCTGTCCGCATGGGCACTCACCCACCGCTCTTTGGTGCTTTACCTGATCGTTATCCTGTCGCTGGCTGGCGTGCTGGCGTACACCAAGCTCGGGCAGAAGGAAGACCCGGAGTTCACGTTCAAGGCCATGGTGGTCCGTGCGTTCTGGCCTGGCGCATCGGCTGGCGAGGTGGAAAAGCAGCTGACCGACCGGCTGGAAGAGGCGATGCAGGGCCTGGCTGACGTCGACGTCATGAAAAGCTACTCGCGCGCGGGCGAGGCACTGATCATCGTGCAACTGCGCGAAGCTGTGCCGGGCAAGAACGTAGAGAACAACTGGTACCAGATCCGCAAGCGCATCGGCGATATTGCCGGCACCTTGCCGGCGGGCACGGTGGGGCCGTTTTTCAATGACGAGTTCGGCGATACCTTCGGCAATCTGTACGCGTTCACTGCGGATGGTTTCAGCTATCCGGAGCTGAAGGAGTACGTCGAGCACGCCAAGACCGAACTGCTGCGCAACCCGGACGTGAACAAGGTCAAGCTGATCGGCGCGCAGGACCAGAAAATCTACGTCGAGTACGCGGCGGCCAAGCTTGCCAGCCTGGCGGTCAGCCCGTTCCAGATCAACCAGATGCTGTCCGCAACCAATACCGTCACGCCGGCCGGCAGCATAGACGGCCCGGACGAGCGCGTGTTCCTGCGCGTCTCCGGCGGCTTCGACGCGGTGGACATGCTCAAGAGCGCGCCCATCACCATCGCCGGCAAGACCTTCCGGCTGGGTGACGTGGCCAGGGTGTACCGCGCCACCATCGATCCGCCGCAAACCAGGGTGCGCTACCAGGGCAAGGAGGCGATCGCGCTGGGCATCTCCATGCGCAAGGGCGGCGACGTGCTGCGCATGGGCGAGCAGATCGATGCCAGCATGAAAGGCGTGAAAGCCAGCCTGCCGGTCGGCATCGAAGTGCATGCGATCTCCGATCAGCCGGCCATCGTGCACGGCGCGGTGAAAATCTTCATGGAGTCCTTGCTGGAAGCGGTGGCCATCGTGCTGGCGGTGAGCTTCCTCAGCCTGGGCTGGCGTACCGGCATCGTGGTGGCGCTATCGATCCCGCTGGTGCTGGCACTGACTTTCCTGGGCATGTGGTACTTCAACATCGAGCTGCAGCGCATCTCGTTCGGCGCGCTGGTAATCGCGCTGGGCCTGCTGGTGGATGATGCGATCATCGCGGTGGAAATGATGGCCCTCAAGCTCGAGGAAGGCTGGGATCGCTTCCGCGCGGCCACCTTTGCGTATTCATCCACCGCGTTCCCGATGCTGACCGGCACGCTGATCACCGTCGCCGGCTTCCTGCCGGTAGGCTTGGCCAAATCGGATGCGGGTGAATACACGTTCTCGATTTTTGCGGTGGTGGGTATTGCGCTGGTGCTGTCATGGATCGTCGCGGTGGTGTTCACGCCCTACTTGGGGTACCAGCTGCTGCCAGAGCGTGCCAAGGATGAACACCATGTAGTGCATGCCGGGCGTTTCTACCGGATGTTCCGCGCGCTGGTGACCTGGTGCATCACCATGCGCAAGACCACCATTGCGATTACTGTGGGCGCCTTCGTGTTGTCGCTGGTGCTGTTTGCATTGTTCGTGCCCAAGCAATTCTTCCCGGCATCCAGCCGTCCCGAGCTGATGGTCGATCTGTGGCTGCCGTATACCGCGTCGTTCGAGGCCACCGAACGCGAAGTGAAGAAGCTGGAGACCGCACTGGCCGGCGACAAGAACATCGTCAGCATTACCAGCTATGTGGGCAGCGGCTCGCCGCGTTACTACCTGCCGCTGGACGAGCAGATGCCCAATATCAACTACGCACAGCTGACGGTGATGACGCGCGATGAACACGTGCGCGAAGACGTGTACAAACGCATCACCACGCTGTTCGAGAATGATTTCGCCCAGGTACGCGGCCGTGTTACCCGGCTGGAAAACGGCCCGCCGGTGGGTTACCCGCTGCAGTTCCGTATCTCCGGCGATGACCCGGCAGTATTGCGCAGCGCCGGTGAGCAGGTGGCGGCCATCATGCGTGCCAACCCGCATGCACGCACCGTCAATTTCGACTGGGGCGAGAAAGTGAAGGTGCTGCGCCTGCGCGTTGACCAGGACCGCTTGCGCCAGGCCGGGCTGACCTCACAGCAACTGGCACAAACGCTGCAAATGGCGATATCCGGCGTAACTGCAACGCAATACCGTGAAGACAATCAGCTGATCGACGTGGTGAGCCGGCTGGCGCCGGAAGATCGCAAATCGCTGGCTTCGGTGGAAAGCCTGCCGGTGCAACTGGGCAACGGGCGTACGGTGCCGCTGGGGCAACTGGCCAAGGTGGAGCTGCAAACGGAAGAGAGCGTGATCTGGCGCCACAACCGTGTGCCGACACTGTCTGTGCGGGCGGACGTCAACGATGCGCAGCCGCCGGACGTTGCTATGGCCTTGTGGCCCAAGGTGCAGGAAGTGGAAGCAAAATTGCCGCATGGCTATCACATCGAAATCGGCGGCACGCTGGAAGCCTCGAAAAAGAGCGAGGATTCCATCGCTGCGGTGATGCCGCTGATGCTGATCGTGGTCATGACACTATTGATGCTGCAATTGCAAAGTATCCAGCGGATGATCATGGTGCTGCTGACCGCGCCGCTGGGAATGATCGGCGTGACGATGGCGTTGTTGCTGTTCCGCGCACCGTTCGGTTTTGTTGCCACGCTCGGCGTCATTGCGCTGTCGGGTATGATCATGCGCAATTCGGTGATTCTGATGGATCAGATCGAACAGCATATCGGTGAGGGCATGGCTGCCTGGGATGCCATCATCGAATCGGCCGTGCGCCGCTTCCGCCCCATCATGCTCACGGCGGTTGCCGCGGTGCTGGCAATGGTTCCGCTTACGCAGGATACCCTGTGGGGCCCGATGGCCATGGCCATCATGGGCGGCCTGCTGGTGGCCACGGTGCTGACCCTGTTGTTCCTGCCTGCGCTGTACGCGGCCTGGTTCCGCATTCCCCGGCCGGCCCAACAGCCGGCTACGAATTAATTGTTTTGGGAAAGACAGAAATGAAGAAAACCATTCTTGCCCTCAGTCTTGCATTGATCGCGCCGGGCGTTCTGGCTGCTGACCTGATGCAGTCGTGGCAGGCCGCGCAGAAGTACGATGCCACCATCGCTTCTGCCCGCAATACGTTGCTGGCAGGCCGCGAAAAAGTGGTGCAGGGGCGTGCGCTGTTGCTGCCCAAGGTGACCGTCGATGGCAGCTATGCCGGCGTGAAGAGCGAATACGAGCCCGGCAATGCCTCTGTCTTCAATGCGGCATCCGATAAAAGCGGCACGCAATATGGCGGCAGCATTGCCGCCACCCAGCCGGTGTATCGTGCCGACCTGTTTGCCAGCAAGGATCAACTGGCCCGGCAAACCGATCTGGCCGAGCTGCAATACACCGCGGCAGAGCAGGACCTGATCCTGCGTGTGGCGCGTGCCTATTTCGATGTGCTGACCTCCGAAGCCAAGGTCGAGTTGTCCGCCACGCAAAAGGAGGCGGTGGCATTGCAACTCGAGCAGGCAAAGAAAATGTTCGAGGTGGGCACCGCCACCATTACCGATACCAACGAAGCACAGGCACAGTACGATTCCATCGTCGCCAATGAAATCCAGTTCGCCAACGAGCTGGAGGTGCGCCGCGCCGCGTTTACCGAGCTGACTTCGCTCAGCGCGGTGGGATTGCTGCCCGCCAACCCTGATCAGGCGACCCAGCCGCCACAACCCAATGTGCTGAGCGAGTGGCTGCAACGCGCCGAGCAAAGCAATATCAATTTCCTGTCGCAGCAGCTCAATCAGGAGATTGCCAAGCGTGAAATCGATAAATACCGGCTGGCCAGCACCCCGGCGCTTGATCTGGTCGCCAGCTATGGTAGCCAGTGGCGGGATAGCGGTATCTCGACCTCGGGCGGCACCGATCGCACCAATAGCGGCACCATCGGCCTGCAACTGTCGATCCCGGTATTTACCGGCGGCAATCGCAGCTCGCAATTGCGTGAAGCCATTGCCAAGGACGATGCACAGCGCGATACCGTCGAGGCCACGCGCCGCAGCGTGGTACAGCAAACGCGCCAGGCATTTCTCGGTGTGCAAAGCGGAGCAGCACAGGTGAATGCATTGCAGCAGGCGCTGAAGTCGAGCTTGAGTACGCTGGAATCGACCAAGCTGGGGCGCGAAGTCGGCGTACGGACGACTGTGGACGTGTTGAATGCGCAGCAAAGCTATTTCCTGACGCGCTACAACCTGATTTTTGCCCGTTACGAGTATCTGTATAGCCGTTTGCAATTGGCTTCTGCGGTGGGCACTTTGAGCGCGGATGATTTGTCGGCAATCAATGGCTGGCTCAGAAAAGACGTTACGGTGAATTGATTGGCCAGATCGGGCTTGAAATACCAATTACCCGGCTGCATAATCAGTAACGTAAATATGACCGCCTCTGACTGATCAGGAGATCTGAGAATGGATTTGTCCGGCTACACGCTTCCGCAGCTGTTCCAACTGCAAAAAGATACTGAACGCGAAATCGCCAGCCGCAAGGTGACCGACAAGCAGAACCTGCTGGTAGAGCTGCAGAATCTGGCCACCGCGAGGGGTTTTTCGCTGAATGAAGTGCTCGGCCTTGAATCGGGCAAGAAGCTGGGCGGCAAGAAAGCCGCCAGTGCCGGCAAAGCGCAATTCCGCAACCCGGCTGATGCCAACCAGACTTGGTCTGGCCGTGGCCGCAAGCCGCAATGGGCGCTGGACTGGATCAATGCCGGCAAGGCGATCGACGACCTGCGCATCTGATTGACGCTGATCGGTTCATACGCCGATGATTGAAAAGGGCAGCTTGTGCTGCCCTTTTTCTTTTGGCCTGTACCGGCTTGCAGCAAACGGCAATGCATCGTGCGTTGCCGCGCGCGGCCCAGCATCGCGCGCATTGCTCGCCGGCCGTGCCCGGGTGTTTGTACAATTACAGCGCAGACTGCCTTGCACCTGCCGCAATCCGCATCAATTCCAATGAAATCAAGGCCCAGGCCCCCATGCCGCATCCGCTGACCGAATTCCTCAACCCCGAGCAGGCTGCTGCAGTCGAGCTGCCGGCCGAGCATGCGCTGATTCTGGCCGGGGCCGGCAGTGGCAAGACCCGTGTGCTGACCACGCGCATTGCGTGGCTGCTTACTACTGGCCAGGTGAGCCCGGCGGGCATCCTGGCGGTCACCTTCACCAACAAGGCCGCCAAGGAAATGCTGGCGCGGCTGACCGCCATGCTGCCACTCAATCCGCGCGGCCTGTGGATGGGTACCTTCCATGGCCTGTGTAACCGCATGCTGCGGTTGCATCACCGCGATGCAGGCCTGCCTGCCACGTTTGCCATCCTTGATTCAGCCGATCAACTGGCGGCAATCAAGCGCGCGATGAAAACGCTCAATATCGACGACGAGCGCTTCCCACCCAAGCCCACGCAGCACTTCATCAATGGCCAGAAGGAAAACGGCACGCGCGCTGCTGGCGTGCAAAGCTGGGACGACTATTCGCGCACGCTGGCCGGTATCTATCTGGAATATGAAACCCAGTGCCGGCGTGAAGGCGTGGTGGACTTTGCCGAGTTATTACTGGCGTGTTACGAACTGCTGGAGCGCAATGCCGCATTGCGTGAACATTATCGCAGCCGCTTTCGCCATGTGCTGGTGGATGAATTCCAGGATACCAACCGGCTGCAATATGCATGGCTGAAGCTATTGGTGGGCGACAGCAATGCCATGTTTGCGGTCGGTGATGATGACCAATCGATTTACGCATTCCGCGGCGCCAATGTGGGCAATATGTACGATTTCCAGCGTGATTTCCAGGTGAAGCACGTGATCAAGCTGGAGCAGAATTATCGCTCACACGGCACCATTCTTGATGCTGCCAATTCAGTCATTGCTAATAATCGGGAACGGCTGGGCAAGAAGCTGTGGACCGACGATGTTGCCGGCGAGCCGATCCGTGTATTCGAGGCAATGAGTGATTTTGGCGAGGCCGAATTCATTGTCGAGGAAATTGGCCAGTTGCGCCGCGATGGGCAAGCGCTGGCGGAAATTGCCATCCTCTATCGCTCGAATGCGCAATCGCGCGTGCTGGAACACGCGCTGGTACAGGCCAATGTGCCGTATCGCGTGTATGGCGGCCTGCGCTTCTACGAGCGCCAGGAAATCAAGCATGCACTGGCCTATCTGCGGCTGATTGCCAATTACGATGACGATAACGCGCTGCTGCGCATCATCAACTTCCCCACGCGCGGTATCGGCAACCGCAGCATCGAAACCATCCAGGAGACCGCGCGTATGACCGGCACCAGCCTGTGGCTGGCCGCATGCTCGACCGGGGCTGGCCGCAGCGCGGCGGCGGTGGGGCGCTTTGTTCAGTTGATCGACAGCATGCGCCAGCAGGTGGAAGGCTTGCCGCTGCCAGAACTGGTGAGCGTGGTGCTGGAACAATCGGGCTTGGCCGAGCATTACCGTAACGACAAGGAAGGCGAAGAGCGCCTTGCCAACCTGGATGAACTTGTCAACGCTGCAGCCAGTTTCGTGACCGAAGACGAAAATGACCTGATTGCATTCCTCGCCAATGCCAGCCTGGAAGGCGGTGAGCACGCGGCCGGTATCGGGCAGGACGCGGTGCAGCTGATGACCATCCATGCTGCCAAGGGGCTGGAATTCCACAGCGTCTTCCTCACCGGTATCGAGGAGGGGCTGTTTCCGCACGAGAACAGCGCGGCAGACCCCAAGGGGCTGGAGGAAGAGCGCCGGCTGATGTACGTGGCAATTACCCGCGCGCGCCGGCGCCTGTACCTGAGCCTGGCGCAAAGCCGCATGCTGCACGGGCAGACGCGCTATTCGATTGCCAGCCGTTTTCTGGACGAAGTGCCGCAAGAGCTGTTGCACTTCCTCAACCGCGGCTATGCACCGCAAAGCTTTGCCGCCCCCAGCACTGCCAAAAACAAAACACCCGAACATGGGCTGGCTGTGGGCATGACGGTGAAGCACCCAAAGTTCGGCATCGGCGTGGTGATCGACCACGAAGGTGGCGCCACCGGCAATGTGCAAGTGAACTTCCGTGATGCTGGCCCCAAGTGGCTGGCGGTGGCCTATGCCAAACTGGAAGCGGTAACGGGCTGAGGACGCGACGATGGCAAATATCCAGGGGGCTCCCAATCTGACCGGCCAGCAGGCGCTGGTGATCGATCCCAACAGTGGCATGCGCCAGGCGATCGGCGCCGGGTTGAACGATTGCGGCGTGACGCAGATCGACTACGTGAGCCGCCTGGCCGATGCCATGGCGCGGCTGGGGCAGACACCCTATGACATCGTACTGTCCGAGTTCGATCTGGGCGGCGGGCTCGACGGTGTGCACCTGTTCGAGGCCTGCCATCGCCATCAGTTGCTCAAGCCCTCGTGTGTGTTCATGGTGGTGACCGGCGAGCGGCGCTCGTCGCAGGTGATGAGCGCGGCCGAGCTGGCGCCGGATGGCTACCTGCTCAAGCCGTTTTCCAGTGCCGATTTCGTACAGCGGCTGATGATTGCGCTGGCGCGCAAGGCGCAGTTGCGCCCCATCGATGAGGCTACGCGTACCGGTGATTACCTGGCGGCGATTGCCGCGTGTGATGCGGTGCAGCCGCAGCCCGATACGCTGGCCAGAGCCAAGGGACGCTTGCTGACGCTGCTGGGTGAGCACGTACAGGCGCGCGATTTCTACCGCGAAGTGCTGGCCAGCCGCGATGCACCGTGGGCAATGCTGGGGCTGGCGCGCTCGCAGTTTGCACTGCGCCAGTACGATGAAGCGCAGTTGCTGTACGAGCGCGTGCGCACCGAGCATGACCTGGTGATCGAAGCCTACGACGGTCTGGCGCGCACCTTGCAGGCGCTGGGTGATGCGCAGGGCGCTCAAGCGGTGCTGGCTGATGCGGTGCAGCGCTCGCCGCTGGTGGCACAGCGTCAACGCGCGCTCGGGCGGCTGGCCTTGCGCAATGGTGAACGCGCGGTGGCCGAAGGTGCGCTGGCGCAGGCGGTAGAGCTGGCGCGTACTGCCATCACGCGTGATCCGGCCGTGTACTCGGAACTGGCGCGCGCGCAACTTGCCAATGCAGACGTGCTGGGCGCGCAGCGCACCGCAGCGCAGGTCAAGCGTGATTTCCGCCACGATGAGGTGGCGCTGGTGGTGTCCGACCTGATCGAGGGCGAGGCGTTTGCCGCGCTGAAAGAGCGTGACAAGGCCGAACGCTCGCTCACCGCAGCACGCGAGCGGCTGGATGCGATGGCCGACGTGCCGGCCGGGGTATTGCTGGAACTGGCGCACAGCTGCTACGCGCGGCGCGACGTGGAGAGCGGCGAACGCTATGTGAAGCACGCATTGCGCGTGCGCAATGACGATGCAGAGGTCGCTGGCGCGGTCGAGGCGCTCTATCACGGTATCGGCCGGCCGGAGCTGGCGGCACCGCTGATCCAGTCGGCCAATCAGGATATCGTCGAAGTCAATAACGAAGCCGTGCGCGCGGCCAATGCCGGTGATTATGCCGGTGCGGCCGAGCGCTTCATCAGCGCGCTGGAAACCTTGCCCGGCAATCTGCAGGTGCTGCTCAACGCCGCCAATGCGCTGTTGGTGTGCGTGAACAAGGCCGGCTGGGATGTGCGCTATATGGAAACCGCCCAGCAATATCTGGAGCGCGCGCGCCGGCTCGATCCATCCAATGGCAAGGCGCGGCAATTGCAGGATGCATTCCGCCGCACGCAACGCCGCTATGGTGTGGATGCCGCGTTGCTGCAGAATGATGCCGCGCCGCCGGCGCCATCGGTGGACAGCAAGGCGTGAAGTGCCGGATCGGACAGGGGGCGCTGCCTGTTTTCCCGGGCGCCGGTTGGTCCAGACCCTGTTCGTGCAAGTGACGAGCGTAGCGGGGCTCCCTCGCGGCGGTGACGGTGGGGGGCGTTGGTTCACAACAGGGAGAGCCGCTGCGTCACTTTCCAAAGCCGCTAAGCAGCCGGCCGGGCCGGGGCTTGATGGCGGTTATTCGCGGCTGCAGGCCGATGAGTACAGCACAGGCGCTCAGACGTCCAGCTCGCCTTCGCCCACCTTCCAAATGCGCCCGCCCACCGAGATCCGCCGGCTGGCATCGGTCGCCACATACAACACCGATAGCCTGCTGACGATACGTTGTATGGTGTGGCCCTGTTCGATCTTGAACGCAAACGGCGCCACGCTACCGGTGGCCAGTTTCCAACCCGCCACGTTGGCGGCAGCATTGCCGGCACCGAAATCCTCGAACACATTGAGCTGGTCGGACGCAAAGCTGCGCATGGTGGTCACGTCGCCTTCCTGATGCCACAGTACCAACTGGGCAATATGGGGCCCGTTGCTGGCCAGCAGCGCCAGTGAGGCCGCCTTGGGTTTGGCTTTGAGCACCGCCTGCTGTGAGCGCGCAGGCACCAGCAATTGTTCCATGCCGGTATCCACAAACAGGTTCTGTCCGGTGAGGTCGCCAAAATCAAGGCCCAGCGCGCTGGTCAGTGCATCGGCGGCCAGGGCGATGGCGCGGCTTTTGGGCGCTTCGGCCTGGAAATGCCATAGCGCGCCCTGCTGGCGGGTCTGTACCGGCCCCAAGCCGAAATCGACCGGTTTCAGCAGTCGCTCGCCCAGCGCGGCGGCAATTGCCAGTGCGGCGTGGCCCGAACTGGGTAACGGGTATTGTGGCGCATACACCCTGGCCCGACCGCTGGCAGGGTCGACGAATGCAGTCTCTGGCGCACCCAGCTGATAGGCCAGTGCCTGCAAGGCTGCGCTGTCATCAAGGTTGCCGGTTTCCACGACCGCAATGGCCGCTCCGGCCAGCAATCGTTCAGCAAAGCCGTTCATCAGGTGAAAGCGGTAGCGCGCCATGGTGATTCCTCAGTATTACCTGTCAGGAAGCGCCCCGTCGGGGGCGACTATTTGCTAGAATAGCGCCGATTTGCGTCGTGGAAACCCCGTCTTGCGACAGCGGGTGATTTGCGCGGCGTGCCTACTTACGTTCCTAAGATTAGCTGCCGCCATGTCCCAACTCGAAACGATTGCCGACAAAGATCTGCCGCTTGCGCGTGATCTCGACCTCCTCGCCCGTGTGCTCGCTGACACCATTCGCGAACAAACCGGCGCCAGCACGGCCGATCAGATCAATGCCATCCGTGATCTGGCCATCAGCTATGTCGAGGGTACCGACCCTGCTGCCGGTGCGCAGTTGGCGAAATCGCTATCGTCACTGGATCTGCCCAATGCCGTGGCACTGGTGCGCGCATTCAGCTATTTCTCGCACCTTTCCAATATCGCGGAAGACCTGCATCACAACCGCCGCCGCCGCACGCACAAGATCAATGGCTCCGATCCGCAGCGCGGCAGCATCAGCGATGTGATCGCCCGCCTGTCCGAACGTGAAGTCAAGCCGTCCGAAATCCTCAACCTGCTGGCCAATACCCTGATCGCGCCGGTGCTGACCGCGCACCCCACCGAGGTGAAGCGCAAGACCATCCTCGATTGCCACCGCGCGGTGGCCGAGCTGCTGACCGAGCGTGATCGCCTGCCGATGACGCCGGATGAGCAAAAAGCTAACCAGGAAGCGCTGGAGCGCGTGCTGCTGACACTTTGGCAAACGCGTGAAATCCGTACCTTCAAGCTGACGGTGCAGGACGAGATCGAAAACGGCTCCGCGTATTTCCGCAATACCTTCCTGCACGAGCTGCCGCGCCTGTACGTGGACCTGGAAGACAAGCTGACCGAGCTAGCCGGCCAGGACGTGCAGCTGAGCAACTTCATCCATGTGGGCAGCTGGATCGGCGGTGATCGCGACGGCAACCCGTTCGTGACCGGCGAAGTGCTGCGTTACGCGGTGTCGCGCCAATCCGGCGTGGCGCTCGACTATTACTACCAGCAATGCCAGAAGCTCGAGAACGAGCTGTCCATGTCTGCACGCATCGTGCAGGTGGACCAAGCATTGCAGCAACTGGCTGATTCCGCCGCCGAAAGCCGCGCCCGCAAGGGTGAAGAGCCGTACCGCATGGCAGTATCGCAAATCCGTGCGCGCATTTTCGCCACGGCTACGCAGATCGGTACCTTCCATCATGCATTGCATGACGTGGCGCGCGCCGAGCCATACACCAGCGCCCAGGAACTGGCGGTCGATCTGGCCATCGTGGCCAATTCGCTGAAAGCGCACGGGGCCACCAAGCTGGCCGGCGGCCGTCTGCGCCGTCTGCAGCGTGCAGTGAGCGTATTCGGTTTCTACCTGGCGCCGATCGACATGCGCCAGAACTCCGGCATCCACGACAAGGTGATCGCCGAGCTGTTCGAGAAATCCGGCCTGGAAGACTACCTGGCGCTGAACGAAGCCAGCCGCCGCACCGTGCTGCTGCGCGAACTGGCCAGCCCGCGTCCGCTGATCTGTCCGTATGTCGAGTATTCCGAACTCACGCAGAAGGAAATCGACATCTACCGCGCCGCCGAAGCGATGCAATCGCGCTACGGCGAAGATGTACTGCCCAACTACATCATCTCCAACTGCGAATCGGTGTCCGACATCCTCGAAGTGGCGGTGTTGATGAACGAAGTGGGCCTGATCCAGCTGTCGCCGGTGGTGGTGGCCAAGATCAACGTGATTCCGCTGTTCGAAACCATTCCCGACTTGCGCGGCGCCAGCAAGATCATGTCCGAGCTGTTCGCCATTCCGCAATGGCGCCAGATCGTCAACGGCCGTGCCAATGTGCAGGAAGTGATGCTGGGCTACTCGGATTCCAACAAGGACGGCGGTTACCTCACGTCCAACTGGGAGCTGTACAAGGCCGAGCAGGATCTGGTGAAGGTGTTTGATGAAACCGGCATCACCATGCGCCTGTTCCACGGCCGCGGCGGTACCGTTGGCCGCGGTGGCGGCCCCGCATACGATGCGGTGCTGGCGCAACCGGCCGGTTCGGTCAACGGCCAGATCCGCGTGACCGAGCAGGGCGAAGTGATTGCCGCCAAGTTTGCCGACCGCGAAGTGGGCCGCCGCAATCTGGAAATCCTGCTGGCTGCCACGCTGGAAGCGAGCTTGCCGGGCAAGGCCGCCGTAGCGATCGACGATGCCGCGCATCACGCGCTGCTGGAGCGCCTGTCGCTGCGTGCTTACCAGGCCTACCGTGATCTGGTGTACGCCACGCCGGATTTCGTCACCTATTTCCGTGAAGCCACGCCGATCGGCGAGATTCCCAACCTGAACATCGGTTCTCGTCCTGCTGCGCGCAAGGCCACCAACAGCATTGCCGACCTGCGCGCCATCCCGTGGGTGTTCTCCTGGTCGCAGTGCCGCTTGATGTTGCCGGGCTGGTATGGTTTTGGCACTGCAATCAGCGAATACCTGGCCGAATCCGGCGATGAAGGCCTCGCTACGCTGCGCCAGCTGTACCAGAGCTGGCCGTTCTTCCAGGTCACCATCTCCAACATGGAAATGGTGCTGGCCAAGTCGGACATCGCGATTGCCGCACGCTATACCGAACTGGTGCAGGATCAGGATCTGGCCAAGCGCATTTTCGGCCGTATCAAGGCAGAATGGCAGCGCGCTGTGGATGCGGTGCTGGCCATCACCAATCACCCGGCGCTGCTGGGCGATAACCCGACGCTGGCCCGCAGTCTGGATAACCGCCTGCCTTACCTTGATCCGCTCAACCATCTGCAGGTTGAATTGCTCAAGCGCATGCGTGCCGGTGACGAGAGCGAGGAAGTGGCGCACGCCGTCCACCTCACCATCAACGGGATTGCCGCCGGCCTGCGCAACTCGGGCTGATCTATCTCTATATAAGTCAGCGGGTGCAGCATCGGGCACCAGAGGATAACGCCGCCATGAAACGGATTTGCTGTTGCTCCGTCTTCCTGGCGGCGTTTTTCCTGCCCGCTGCGTATGCAGCGAAAATCCCCAGCCATTTCAGCGATCAGGTCGAGGCGGCGCTATCGTGCAGGTCGGAATGGTCTCCTGATTACTGGCGTGACTACTTCCATACCTATCTGGGTGAGCCGCTGCGTACCTGGGGTGGCGCGGACTGGTTCGATTCGCAGAATGCGGAGCTGGCCGGCAACCCGGCTGTCGAAGTGTTCGTCAACACCCGCGATACCACCGCGCTGATGGTCGGCGCGCTGATCCCCAGCCCGGTCGAAACGGTACGCAAGAACATCGAACAGCGACTGGGCTACGCATTCGTACCGCTGGCCGGCCCATACCCGCGCTATCTGTCCAAGTTCGGCAGCGTATTGATCGGGCTATCCAATGATCAGACCAAATGGTACTGCGCACGCTGGAACCTGGGTAATCGCCCCTGAAAGCATGCAAGTGTATTGCCACCCGCCGTCAAAATTTCGCCCGCATACAGATTTCCACTGATACCACCTGATCGGGGAAATTGTCAGTTTCTTTTGCGTAACACGGATCGCTGTCAGCAACCGGGCATGTTACAGATTTTTACTCGGGTGTTTTATGCTTGTATGCAAGGCGTAAGGATGTGCGGCGCATCTGCCGGAGCACTTGTGAGAAATACCGCAGTCCCGGCAAATTTCTCAAAAATATTTGTGTAGTTTTCACAAAAAAACTACAAAAATCTGTAACAGGAACGTACAACAGCATCGGTTAATGTTGCGTAGCAACATGGTGCAATCCATTGTTTTAAGGGATTTGCGGCGTGAATCGTGCGCCAATGTTGTGGTGCACCAAGCCAGTTTTGGGCCGACTTGTAGTTGGTAGTCTTGGCGATACCTGCAGCGTCAGTTGGCCGACGAACGGCAGCGATCATATGGCTTGACATCGGAATCGCACTCAGCAGTAATGAACACCATCACGGACCAATTGTGGTTCGGAGATAGCCCGGTGGCCCGAAAAAACCCATAAGCTTTCACAAAGATGACAGCGTGGTTTTAGGGTGAATACCAGTGGATGCGCGTGAATAACGCCAATACAAAGAAGGATGGAGAACGCTCTATGTCGCACTTCAATCGTTTTGCGCTTGCTGCTGTACCCGCTGCGCTGATCGCAGTTCAAGCTGTTGCCGCATATCCGGCATGGCAAGAAGGCAATACCTACTCGGCTGGCACCATCGTCAGCTACAGTGGTCATGACTACAAGGCACTGGTTACCCACACCGCTTATGTCGGCGCCGGTTGGACTCCGTCCACCACCCCGACACTGTGGGGCGATCTGGGTGCCAGCACTGGTACTCCTGCTACTCCGGTTCCGACTGTCGCTCCGACAGTTGCACCGACTGCCAAGCCGACTACCGCTCCGACAGTAGCACCGACTGCCGCTCCGACAGCAACACCGGCTCCGTCCGCTGGCTGCTATCAAGTATGGGCTGCAGGCACTGCCTACAACGGCGGCGCACAAGTTACCTATAACGGCCGCAACTACCAGGCCAAGTGGTGGACCAGCGGCGACGTGCCGTCCTCCAGCACCGGTGATGGCAAGCCCTGGACCGATCTGGGCGTATGCGGTGGCTCCACAACCGTACCGACCGTTGCGCCGACAGTGGCACCGACCGTCAAGCCGACCGTGGCTCCGACAGTTGCACCTACCGTTGCACCGACAACCGGCCCGACAGTAGCACCGACCGTCAAGCCGACCGTGGCTCCGACTGTTGCACCTACCGTCGCTCCGACCGTGGCACCGACAATCGCTCCGACAGTCGTACCGACAACTGGCCCGACCATCCCGCCGGTTACCGGTCGTCAAGTGGGTTCCTACTTCGCACAGTGGGGCATCTACGGTCGCGGCTATCAAGTGAAGAACATCCAGACCAGCGGTTCCGCTGCCAAGATGACCTTCCTGAACTACGCGTTCGGTAACGTCTACCAGAAGAACGGTGGCTACGAATGTGACATCCAGTACCGTACCGAATCCGGTAACGGCGATGGTGGCGATCCGTTTGCCGACTACAGCAAGTCCTTCGATGCAGCCGGTTCGGTGAACGGCGTAGCCGACAAGTGGGACGACGCACTGCGCGGCAACTTCGGTCAGATCAAGCGCCTGAAGGCACTGAACCCGAACCTGAAGGTGTTCATCTCGCTGGGCGGCTGGTCGTGGTCCAAGTGGTTCTCCGCAGCTTCGCAAACCGACGCACTGCGCAAGCAGCTGGTTTCGTCGTGCATCAACACCTACATCAAGGGCAACCTGCCGGTTTATGACGGCGCAGGCGGCACCGGTGCAGCGGCTGGCGTATTTGACGGTATCGATATCGACTGGGAATTCCCGGGCGTTCAAGGCTTCGGCTACAACACCGTTTCGCCGGCTGACAAGCAGAACAACACCCTGCTGCTCGCAGAATTCCGCAAGCAACTGGACGCTGTGACTGCAACCACCGGCAAGAAGTACGCGCTGACTGTCGCGATCGGCGCTGGCAAGGACAAGATCGACATGTCCGAACCGGGCGAGTACAGCAAGTCGCTGGACTGGATCAACCTGATGTCCTATGACTTCCACGGCGGTTGGGAAGCAACAGGCCCGACGGACTTCCATTCGCATCTGTATCCGGATCCGAACAGCCCGAACCATATCGATCCCAAGACTGGTCTGCCAGGTCTGGGTGCCGAGTACAACATCGACCGTGCGATCAAGAACCTCGTCGCAGGTGGTGCACCGGCCTCCAAGATTGTCGTCGGTATCCCGTTCTACGGTCGTGGCTGGACTGGCGTGACGAATGCCAACAACGGTCTGTACCAGAAGGCAGCGAAGGCAGCGACCGGTACCTACGAAGCTGGCATCGAGGACTACAAGGTGCTGAAGAACGCAGCGGGTACCGTGTATACCAATGCAACCACCAAGCAATCGTGGAAGTTTGACGGCTCGACCTTCTGGTCCTACGACACCACTGACAACATCGCCACCAAGTCTGCATACGTGAAGACAAATGGTCTGGCAGGTCTGTTCAGCTGGTCGCTCGATGGCGATGATTCGACCGGTACCCTGATGAACGCGATGAGTGCAGTTCGCCAGTAATCGGTAGCAAGACAAAGCAATAAACAGTAGTTGATTGAAGCCCTCCCGGAAACGGGAGGGCTTTTTCTTTGGCTGCAGGAAATGCCTGGCATCTCTTCAGTCATTGTGGCCGGGCCGGAGTGGGGCAGACTGCTGCCAGCGGTTGCGATGATGACTAACGGCTGCTTGGGTCGTGCCGCCCTGTCTGGGGCGTGCGCGGGCCATGGCGGCTTTGGCATCCGCCTGGTGCTGCCGGTGGCTCATCCCGGGTCTGTTGCTTGCCGGAGTATGTCGTGAACACAGATCTGTGTCGTTGCTCTGCTGCGGCTCAACGACCTGCTGGCGATTGATCGCCGTGTTGCGCAAGCTCACAGTGTTAGCGTTAGCTTGGGGCGCAGAGCACGGTCAGGGTTTCCGCCAGGGTGGGGGAGTAACATGACCGGGTAATCGAGACCATCGCTTGCGCACGGTGTGCTGGAATGGCCGGCATCGCACTGCGGTGGAGTGAGCTGCAGCCGCGCCAGCCGTTTATGGCGGATTGAGCTGGCCGCGCCGGCGCAGCACGATGCTGGGCGCCATGCCGAAATGCTGCGTGAAGCGGCGGGAGAAGCTGGCGATTTCCTCGTAGCCGGTGGCGGTGGCTACTTCCCCCACACTGCCCATGCCGGCCTGCAGCATTTCCATGGCCCGGTTCATCCGGTGTGACAGCAGCATCTGCTGTGGCGATGCACCAAGGTAGCGCACGCACAGGCGCTGGAAATGCGCAACGCTGACGCCAAATTCGGCAGCCAATGCATCTACACGCCAAGGGCGGGCGGGGTACAGCAACACCGGACCAAACAGGCGTTGCAGCCGCAAAGCTACATCACTGGTTTGCGGTTCGGTATTGAGTTCGCGCTGCAGTAGTTGCATCACCAGCGTGAGTGCAGGGGTGGCCAGTGATTGATCGAATTCCGATAGCCATGCCTCTTCGCACAGCGTGGCCACTGCCGGGTACAGGCTGGCGGGGCTGCGCGCCGGACGTACCTGTGGCGCCTCGATCTGCAGGGCACTCCAGCGCGGGCTGTCGTTCAGCAGGAACCACACCAGCCGCCAGCTGGAGCCGGTGAGCTGGAAGCCACCACGGCGACCTGCGGGCAGAATGGCAACGTGGCCGGCCGGCAATGGCTGGTGTGCTTCTCCGTCGGTGATCTCGCCGCTGCCATCCAGCGCGAACAGCACCACATGAAACGGCGCGCCGGTGCGCTCGACATGAAAACTGTCGTGCGCATCGGTAATGCCAGTGAGCATCACGTCATAGTCATTGAGTGCACGCAAATAGGGCTTGTAAAACACCCGTGCACCAACGCTTTGCTGGACGGTAGTTGGCGAGACTTCGAAGTATTCGTGAAATGGAGTGGTCATTGAGCGATTCGAACAAGTTGACGTCATATTCTGACATTCAAGCCGACACCACAAGCCTGTATTGTCGGGGTGTCGCGCGAAAGCACTAGTTTGCTGTCGTGGTATTTCGACAAGAGCTGACTGGCTCGGCGGGGTGTGGACTACCCAGCCTTATGTCGTTGGTTCTCCTTCTTCATCATCTTGATGGCCGGGCTTGCGCCCGGCTATTTTTTTGTCCTGATTTCGACTGGACGATTGTTGCGCTGACTGATCGCCCGGATCGGAAGCTGCAGCACGCCCTGCAAATTCAAGCGTCTATGTGCTGGTTTTAAATGACTGGCCCTGCTATCGCAAGTGGTTTTGTCATAATCGATCATTAAACCAATAAATTAGAATTTTCTCAATTAAATCAATGGGAAATATTTTTGACATTTGGCGTGATCCAGTCGCAATATCAACCTGCAGGCCAGAATAGGCATTGAAAGCGACGCTACAAAGGCTTCGCGCTGCGGACGCACTGGTGACCCCATGCGTTGACGAAAGGCTGGACAGGCGCAAAGCCTGCCCATCGTGCGGCTAAGCAAACCGCCCCTTTCATACCAACAAAGAAGACTTTTGAATACGGTCGTACCGGCATTGCCGGTGGTATGCGCTTGACCGGGCTGTTTTTCTGCCCGGATATGCGTGCGTTTCCGCCTGCGCGCCGTTTGCTGTACCGCTGTATATCGGCCGGTTTCAGACTGGCCATTCAAATTATAAGGATTGGAGAGAGTTCAATGAAAAGCTCGCGCATCACGCGGCTGCTGACGGCTATGTTCATGGCCGGTAGCGTCGTTGCCGCATTCGCCGCCCCTGCCTGGCAGGAAGGCAATACCTATTCCGCCGGTGTAGTGGTCAGTTACAACGGCCACGATTACAAGGCACTGGTCAGCCACACCGCTTATACCGGCGCAGGCTGGAATCCCGCTTCCACACCGACGCTGTGGCAAGACCTGGGTGTAACCAGCGGCACCACGCCGACGCCTGGCCCGACCGCCACGCCGACACCGACCAGCAAGCCGGCTACGCCGACGCCTGCCGTTACCAATACGCCAACGCCGGTTGTCACCAGCACACCGACGCCGGTAGTGGGCAGCTGTAGTGTTGCTGCTTGGAGCACCACCACCGCCTATAACGGTGGCGCGCAGGTCAGCTACAACGGCCGCAAGTATTCCGCCAAATGGTGGACCAGCGGCGATATCCCTTCTGCCAATACCGGCGATGGCAAACCGTGGACGGATACCGGCCCTTGCGGCGTTTCGGTCACCCCGACACCGACCAGCACCCCGACTCCGACCATCTCGCCTACACCGTCTTCGGTTCCGTTCCAGCCGCCCGCTGGCGTGCCGGCCAATATCACCTCCACCTTCACCGAAGGCCCGGCATCGTCTGTCAGCGTGACCTGGACCATTGATTCCGCTGAACTCGGCGCACCGGTCAACTGGTTTGTCATGGAAGGTTCGCTCGTGGTACTGAGCGGTACCGGTCCTTATACGATTGGTGACGATTTCGTCAACAACAAGGCCTACTACAGTACATCCGGCAAGCTGACCAACGTCAGCAAGGGCACGCATACTTACTTCGTCAAGGTATGCAACGCCAATTTCGCCAAGTGCGGCAATGGCGCAGCGAAAACCGTGCAGGTCACCGGCTCCATCGTGACGCCGACACCGATCGTCACCGTGACGCCGACACCGGTCACGCCGACGCCGAACCCGGGTCGCAAGCTGCTGGTGGGGTATCTGCATGCCAGCTTTGCCAATGGCTCCGGCTATATCCGCATGGCGGATATCTCGGATGACTGGGATGTGATCAATCTGTCGTTCGCCGAGCCGACTTCGTCGACCAGCGGCCAGGTTGCATTCAAGCTCTGCCCGTCGACCGAGTGCCCGAACGTTGAATCCGAAGCCGATTTCATCGCCGCCATCAAGGCCAAGCAGGCCAAGGGCAAGAAGGTGCTGATCTCCATCGGTGGCGCCAACGGCCAGGTTCGTCTGGAAAGCGCCGCAGCACGTGACGCATTCGTCAGCTCGGTTTCGGCGATTGTCGACAAGTACGGCTTGAACGGTCTGGACGTGGACTTCGAAGGTCATTCGCTGCAGCTCAATGCCGGAGACAACGATGTGGCCAACCCCACATCGCCCGTGATCGTCAACCTGATCTCCGCACTGAAGACGCTGAAGGCCAAGTACGGCGCCAACTTCATGCTGACCATGGCACCCGAAACGTTCTTCGTACAGTTGGGCTACCAGTTCTACGGCGGCAACTGCGCCGGTTGCGATACACGTGCCGGTGCCTACCTGCCGGTGATCTACGCGCTGCGCAACGATCTGAACTGGTTGCAGGTGCAGGACTACAACTCGGGCCCGGTTACTGGTCTCGACAACACCTACCACTCGATGGGCAATGCCGATTTCCACGTGGCGATGACCGATATGACACTGTCCGGTTTCAAGATCTCCGGCAGCAGCTTCCAGTTCCCGGCACTGCGCCCGGATCAGGTGGTGATCGGTATCCCGGCCAACGTGAATGCCGGCGGCGGGTTTGTCGGCCCGGCTGAAATGACCAAGGCGCTCGATTGCCTGATGAAGGGCAGCAATTGTGGTACCTACAAGCCAGCCAAAACCTATCCGGGTCTGGGCGGTCTGATGACTTGGTCGATCAACTGGGACAAGTACAACAACTTCGAGTTTTCCAAGAGCTATCGCGCTTACTTCGGCCAATAAGCCGTAGCGCAGTGCCGCAGGCCCTCCAGGGTCTGCCGCATCCAGCCTTGAAAACCGCCCTGTCCAGGCGGCCCTGCATCGACCGTGGTGCGGGCCGCCGCAAAGGAGTCAAACATGCAAGTACGCAGGAATCGCCTGAGTGGCTGGCTGCTCGCCATTGCCATGGCCGGCGCCGTGATGGCCGCGCACGCCGCGCCCGCATGGCAGGAAGGCAGCACCTACACGGTTGGCGTCGTTGTCAGCTACAACGGCCACGATTACAAAGCCATCGTTACCCATACCGCTTACGCGGGTACCAACTGGAACCCGGCCTCCACCCCCACGCTGTGGCAGGATCTGGGCGTGAGCACCGGTGCAACACCGACGCCGCAGCCGCCTACCCCGACCCCGACGGTCACCGCGACACCCAAACCGGTTACCCCGACCCCGACAGTCACCGTCACGCCCAAACCGGTCACACCCACACCGACCACGACGCCGACGCCTGTCATCACCGCCAGCCCGACCCCGGTTACCGGCACCTGCACCATTGCCGTGTGGAGTAGCACCACCGCCTATAACGGCGGCGCGCAGGTGAGCTACAACGGCCGCAAATACACCGCCAAATGGTGGACCAGTGGTGACACGCCGTCGTCCAATACCGGCGATGGCAAGCCGTGGACCGATGCCGGCCCTTGCGATGGTTCCGGCCCGTCCCCGACGCCGATCGTGACCCCGGTGATCACGCCGACCACCAACCCGTCCATCACGCCGACCCCCACTCCCACGACAGCGCCGGTTACCGGCTACCGTTTCGCGCCGTATATCGATGTGAGCGGCAATGTGGATCTGCCGGGCTGGGCACAGAGCACCGGTGGGCGCTTCGTCTCGCTGGCGTTCTTCAACTCGGCAGGTGGCTGCAACGGCGGCTGGCCGGGTAGTGAATCCAATCTGATCAGCCAGGCCGCATCGCTACGTGCTCTGGGCGGCAACGTGATCATTTCGTCTGGCGGCTGGAATGCCAGCGATATCGCGCGCAGCTGTACCGATGCCGCATCCATCGCCACCATCTATGAAAACGTGCTGGAGCGTTTTGGCGCCGATCATCTCGATCTGGACCCGGAGCATGGCGACAGCCAGAATAACCTGGATGCCACCATCGTCGATCGCCGCAATGCCGCATTGAAGATCCTGCAGGATCGCTTCAAGGCCAAGGGCAAGACTGTGTACATTTCGTTCACGCTGGGCGTGCATCCTAGCCCGGGGTTCGACGCGGAGAACCTCTACGTGCTGCAGTCGGCCAAGAACGCCGGTGTCGAGGTCAATGTCATCAACCCGATGATCATGGACTACTACGATGGTGTATCGGGCAACCAGATGGGTGACCGTTCGGTGCTGGCATTGCAGAATGTATTCAGCCAGATCAAGGCACTGTGGCCAGGCAAGACCGATGCACAGTACTGGGCGATGCTGTCTGCAACGGCCATGATTGGCCAGAACGACAATCCGACCGAAGTGTTCACGCTGAATGATGCAAAGATCGTCCGCGATTTTGCCAAGCAGAAGGGCATGGCACGTCTGGCTTTCTGGTCGCTGGGGCGTGACAACGGCAACTGCCCGGGCAGTACTGCGGCAAACTGGCAGTGCAGTGGCATCAGTCAACAGCAATGGGATTTCAGCAAGATTTTTGGTGCATTCTGATCGCACCCGCATGATCTGCAGCATGCAGTGAGGGTGAGGGTGGAACACCACCCCGCCCATTCCATGCGGGAATCCAGCCCTGCATGACATGGCCGCCGCCATTGGCGGCGGCTTATCACCAATGATGGAGGAGTACCCAAAATGCAAGATCGTAAGCATCGCCCGTCGCTTCTGACGCGCGTTATTGCTGCCGCAGTGATGGCAGGCGGCATCATGGCCGCCCACGCTGCACCGCAGTGGGCAGAAGGTGCCACCTATACGGCCGGCACTGTCGTGACTTACAACAATGTTGACTACAAGGCACTGGTCAGCCATACCGCCTACGTGGGCGCTGGCTGGAATCCTGCCTCCACCCCGACCTTGTGGCAAGTGGTTGCCGGCACGCCGGTGACCGCCGTCCCGACACCGACATCGACTCCGGTAACGCCCACCGCAGCGGTCACCATTGTCCCGCAGCCTAGTGCTACGCCGACCACGCCGCCAGCCGGTGGTTGCACCGCGCCGGCATGGTCCAGCAGCACTGCCTATAATGGCGGCGCACAGGTCAGCTACAACGGCCACACCTATTCTGCCAAATGGTGGACCAGTGGTGACGTGCCGTCTTCCAGCACCGGTGACGGCAAACCTTGGAATGACGTGGGCGTTTGCAATGGCGGCTCGGTTTCCCCGACCCCGACTACCCGCCCGGTAACACCGACACCGATCATCACCAATACACCGACGCCGACTACCAAGCCGGTCACGCCGACTCCGGTTGTCACCAATACGCCGACACCGACGACCAAGCCGGTCATCACGCCGACTCCGACTTCGGTGCCGCCGACCGTTGTGCCGGGCACGCTGCCCAAGCACGCGCTGGTAGGCTACTGGCACAACTTCACCAATCCGGCTGGCGATACCTTCCCGGTCGCGCAGGTTTCCGATGATTGGGACGTGATCGTGATCGCGTTTGCAGACAATGCCGGCAACGGTAATGTCGCCTTCAACCTCGACAGCCATGCCGGTAGCGAAGCGCAGTTCATCGCCGATGTTGCCGCCAAGCGTGCCAAGGGCAAGAAGGTCGTGTTGTCGCTGGGTGGTCAGGATGGTTCGATCACGCTGAACACCGCGTCCGACGTGACCAACTTCGTCAATAGCCTGTACGGCATCCTGACCAAGTATGGCTTCGACGGTATCGACCTTGATCTGGAAAGTGGCAGTGGCGTTTCCAGCGGCGCACCGATCATCAACAACCTGATCACCGGCGTGAAGCAGCTTAAAGCCAAGATCGGCCCGAGCTTCTACCTGTCGATGGCGCCCGAGCATCCGTATGTACAGGGTGGCTATATCTCCTATGGCAGCATCTGGGGTGCCTATCTGCCGATCATCGACGGCCTGCGTGATGATCTGAGCGTGCTGCACGTGCAGTACTACAACAACGGCGGCTTCACTTACACCAATGGTGCCATGGTGAACGAAGGTACCGTTGATGCCCTGGTCGGTGGCAGCCTGATGTTGATCGAAGGTTTCAAGGTCAACTACGGTACGGGTTGGGAGTTCAAGGGTCTGCGTCCTGACCAGGTGGCATTCGGTGTGCCGTCCGGCAACCAGTCTGCGGGTCGTGGCTTTGTGACCGCGCAAGTGGTGGCCGATTCGCTCAACTGCCTGACCAAGCTGCAGGGTTGCGGCTCGATCAAGCCGTCCAAGGCGTACCCGGATTACCGCGGCGTGATGACCTGGTCGATCAACTGGGACAAGCACGACGGTTACAACTTCTCCAAGCCGGCTGCTGCCGCGCTGAAGACGCTGCCGTAACTGCTTTTCCGCTTGCAGGCAGTAAAGAAAACCGGGGCTTATGCCCCGGTTTTTTCATGCGATTGCTTACCGCATGCCTACGTTGTTTTTGCTGGATGTTTGCTTAACTTTACGAAGTGACAAATACATCACAGCCGTATGAACTTTTTCGTAGCAGGGCTGGATTTACTACATGAAAGCTTTAAGATTACAGCGTTGTCCGTGCCAGAGCAGGTGTTGTGGCACGCGGCAATGCGCACCGGGACGCCGATCCCGGGCCTAAATGGGCGGGGGTCGTGGCAACGGCGCCGGCTGACAAATCCTGATGGAGGATGATCATGCAAAATCGTAAACGCGCCTCCGCGCGTATGACGGGTATGCTTGCTGCCGTTTTGCTCGCAGGTTCGATTGCCGCAAACGCAGCCTACCCGACTTGGGCCGAAGGTTCGACCTACAGTGCAGGTACCGTGGTGTTGTACAACGGCCATGATTACAAGGCACTGGTTACCCATACCGCCTATGCTGGCGCAGGCTGGAACCCGGCCTCTACCCCGACACTGTGGCAAGATCTGGGCGTGGATACCGGCACAACGCCGACCAGCGCGCCGACTGCCACCCCTGTGCCGACCAAGGCTCCGACCGCCGTGCCGACATCCGGCCCGACAGCCACACCGAAGCCGACCACCGCGCCGACCGCCACACCCAAGCCCACCAGCACCCCGGTGCCGACCGTGACACCGACCACACCGGCCGGCGGTTGTACCGCTGCCGCTTGGTCCAGCACGACTGCCTATAACGGCGGTGCGCAAGTGAGCTACAACGGCCGTACCTATTCCGCCAAATGGTGGACCAGCGGCGATACCCCGTCCGCCAACACCGGCGACGGCAAGCCGTGGAACGACCTGGGTGTTTGTGGCCCGACACCGACCCCGGGCCCGGCCACGCCAACCCCGATCGTTACCGCCACACCGAAGCCGACCGCAACGCCGGTACCGGCTGTCACCCCGACGCCGCTGCCGGGCGTTACGCCGACACCGACCACGGTGCCTGTGACCAGCGTTCCGGTCACCGGCCTGCCCAAACATGTGGTTGAAGGCTACTGGCACAACTTCGACAACGGCACCGGCACGATGCGCCTGAAGGACGTACCGGCCGAATACGACATCATCAACGTGTCGTTCGCCGAAGGCGATCCGTTCGCACCTGCCGGTACCGCTGCATTCGTGCTCGACAAGGCATTCAACGAAGCCGACTTCATTGCCGACATCAAGGCCAAGCAGGCTGCCGGCAAGAAAGTGCAGATCTCGCTGGGCGGCGCCAATGGCGTGATCGTGCTGGGCAATACTGCCGCACGTGACATCTTCATCAAGACCATGGGCGACATCATTGCCAAGTATGGCTTTGACGGTATCGACATCGATATCGAAAACAACCTGTCGATGGCCGCCGGTGAAGACTACCGCAACCCGACCACCCCGCAGATCGTCAACCTGATCGCAGCCACCAAGGCGCTGAAAGCACGCTTCGGTGCCAACTTCATGATCACGATGGCGCCGGAAGTGGCGTATGTACAGGGTGGCTATGGCGTGAATGGCGGCATCTGGGGCGCTTACCTGCCGATCATCTACGGCCTGCGCAATGAACTGACCATCCTGCACGTTCAGCTCTACAACACCGGCGGCATCACCGCGACGGACGAGAAGAACTACAACCAGGGCACGGTTGATTTCGCTGTCGCGTTGACCGACATGATGCTCAAGGGCTTCAACGTGAACCGCGATCCGAGCAAGCCGTTCCCGGCACTGCGCCCGGATCAGCTCAGCCTGGGCCTGCCGGCAACCAGCGGTGCAGCACCGTCGGGTGGCTATCTGTCCAACGCTGGCGTACAGCAAGCGCTCGATTGCCTGATGAAGGGCAGCAACTGCGCCGGCTACAAGCCAAGCGCCGCCTACCCGGACTTCCGCGGTGTGATGACCTGGTCGGTGAACTGGGACAAGAGCAGCAACTACTCGTTCGCCAAGGGCCACAAGGCTTATCTGAATCAATACCCGAACTAAGCGGATCAACGCGGTTCTTCAAGGCCACCTTGCGGGGTGGCCTTTTTCATGGACTGTCCGTTCGCCGCGCGCTGCATGCCGCTCAGGGAGGGCGTGGGCGTTGGGCAAATGCAACACCGCGGCATGGCCGGCTGGCAGCTGGATTGCCTGCACGGTAGGGGAACACCTGATTTTTGATCGTAAGATATTCGTAATTAAAAGCGGCGTTTATTGCCATAAAGCGGCAAAGCGGGCGCATGACGGCGCTTGCAGGCGTAATCGCAAGCCCCTGCCCGGCAGATGGGTATGTAGTTTGATTTTCCAGCTTACCAAATATCAATATTCGTTAATATTTTTAAATTAAAACCTTTGAAAATCAAAGGATTGTGTTCATTTGAAACACATTGACACCATTCTGCATTTATCTACGATGGCCCAGTTTGCCCATGGTGTTTTCCGGCTGGAGGCGGATTCAGCGATCGGCACCCGACCGGCCGTTGGCGAGCAAGCGCGCTGTCGAGCATACGGCAGCGTTCATCTGGGTTCATAAGAAGAAGGAATGGAAGAGATGATTCGAAAAAAACGCTGGGCGGGGCTTCTGCTCTCGCTCCTGGCGGCTGCGGCTGTGTATGCCGCACCTGCCTGGCAAGAAGGCAGTACCTATAGTTCCGGTACCGTCGTCAGCTACAACGGCCACGACTACAAGGCACTGGTTACCCATACTGCCTACGCGGGTGCCGGCTGGAACCCCGCCGCTACGCCCACGCTTTGGCAGGACCTGGGTGCAACGCCCTCCACCACACCGACCCCGGCAGTGACGGCAACCCCGCGCCCAGTAACGCCTACCCCCACCCCGATCGTGACCGCTACGCCACGCCCGGTCACGCCTACGCCGATCGTCACCACCACCCCGCGCCCGGTCACTCCCACCCCCATCGTGACGGCAACGCCACGTCCGGTCACGCCTACCCCGAGTACGCCACCGGTCACGCCGACACCACCTGTCGTCACACCGACCCCGGTGACCGGCTGCGTGGCCTGGGCGCCTGGACTGGCAGTGACCGTGGGCCTGAACGTGAGCTACAACGGCCTGTCGTATACCGCACGTGCAGCACACACCGCACAAGTGGGCTGGGATCCGGCCAATGTACCGGCGCTGTGGTTGCCTGGCGGCCCATGCGGCACGCCGACACCGGTGCCTAGCGGTCCACCCGGGCCCACCCCGACCCCGCTGCCGAGCGCACACTTCTGCGCGCCGGATTACCTGGCTACCAAGATCTACGCCAAGGGCGCCATTGCCGGCTACAGCGGCAAGGCCTACCAGGCGCTGGTTGATACCTACGCGATTCCGCCGGACAGCACCGTATACACCAACCAGTGGAAGCTGGTCGGCGTGCCCGATACCGAGCTGTGCCCGGTTACCGTGCCGAACAACATCAACTACGGTACGCCGCAGCCGGTGGCCGGCAACCCCAATTCCGGCAAAGTGCTGGCTGCGGGCAAGCTTTCCACCACGCGTATTTCCAATACCGCATCCACGCTGACCGGTACCCGCGGCGGCATCAACCCGGCTACCGACCCGGGCGGCAACCACCCCGGCTTCGATTCGGATACCGGTGGCCGCGTCGCCAAGTTGCCGCCAGGCAGCCTGCCGTTGCAGCACAACGTGTACGAGCCGGCCGCCGGCCAGGAACGCGTGGCTTATCTGGGCGACTGGGCGATCTATGGCCGCCAGTTCGACTTCAGCAAGCTGCCGGTGAAGAACCTGGACCGTCTGGTATATGGGTTTGCGGGTATCTGCTACCCGGCCGCCAAGAACACCCAGGCCCCGGGCTTCCCGACCACCGCGCCGGCTGCGGTACTGCGTACCTGCAAGCAATCCAAGCTGCCGGATGGTGCAATGGCCATGGCCGACTTCGAAGCTGCGTTCCTGCGCAATCTCAACGGCGGGCAAACGGCCAAGATCAGCGGTGCGGAAAGCATGTACGACATCGGCAAGGATGATGTCGCCGGCGTATTCGGCGTGCTGTACAACCATCGCAAGGCCAACCCGAACCTGCATCTGGATCTGTCGGTCGGTGGCTGGACATTGTCCGAAGGCTTCCCGTGGATGGCATCCGATGCAACGCGCCGCAAGGCTTTCGTTGATTCCATCGTCAGCTTCCTGCAGCGCTACGACTTCGACGGCATCGACATCGACTGGGAATACCCGGCCACCGATGGTGCAGTCGACGGCATGGCCCGCCCGGATGATCCGCAGAACTATCTGCAGCTGTTGAAGGATCTGCGTGCAGGCATGGACTGGCTGACGGTCAAGACCGGCAAGAAGTATCGCCTGTCGTCGGCCATACCGGCCACCAAGGGCCCGCTCGACAAGCTGGACTGGCGTGAAATCAACAAGTATCTCGATCGCCTGTACGTGATGACCTATGACCTGACCGGGGCATGGGAGCGTAACATCAGCCATCACACGCCGCTGTACACCAACCCCAACGCCAATGGCTCATCCACCGGCGTATCGGCAAGCTGGACCATCGAGTACCTGAACAGCCAGTACGGTGTGCCGTTCAACAAGATGATGATCGGCGTGGCCAACTACCACCGCGCCAAAGCCATCCTGCCGGGCGACATCAAGGAGTACACCAATGGCCTGAAGGGTGATACCACGTTTGGCGATGCCGGCTGGACCGGTACCGCCTTCATCACCGGCATTGCCGGCGTGGGCTCGTGGGAAGCGGGTGTGGTCGAAGGCTACGATCTGTACCAGAACTATCTGGATCGTGACCTGAAACCGCGCAATGGCTATCACCTGTACACCGACAAGCTCAGCAATGCGGATTACCTGGTAAACCCGATCGGCCCGGCTGGCTGGTCGTTCATCACCACGGAAACACCGCGTACCGCAGCGCTGAAAACCCAGTACGCAAAAGACAAGCAACTGGGCGGCGTGTTCTTCTGGCAAGTGGAGCAGGACAACGGCTACAACCTCAACGCGGTCAACCACGTGCTGGGCAACAAGCTGCTGACCGACACCGCCGATGGCAAGCCGCAAGACCAGATCGCCACGTGCGGCGAGAACGTCACTGCGGCCGAGTGCCAGGCATTGATCAGCAACATCAAGTGATTTAGGGCCATCCATCCGAGCGTCGCCGGCCCTCACCGGGTGCCAGACGACGCCGCGGCCTGATTTGAGCCGGAACGGGCAACCGTTCCGGTTTTTTTATGCCGGCGCCTTTGTGTCCGGGGCAGCACGGGAGATAATTCCGCACCTGCCATCACCGGCCCTGCCATGCCCGCCATCCATACTGCCATCCATACCGATGTCGCACTGACCATGCTCAACACGCTGGGCCTGACTGCACATGCCGCGCAATTCACCCGCATTACCAGCGTTGATGACCTGCAGGCGCTGCTGGCCGATGCATCGCTGCGCACCCAGCCATGGCATGTGCTGGGCGGTGGCAGCAATCTGGTATTGCCCGAGGTGGTGGACGGGCTGACGCTCAGGGTGGAAATCCCCGGCCGCCGCCTGATCGGCGAGGACGAACACGCGGTCTACGTGGCAGCAGGCGGGGGCGAGAACTGGCACCAGTTCGTGCAGTGGACGCTGCAGCAGGGCTGGGGCGGGCTGGAAAACCTGTCGCTGATCCCCGGTACCGTCGGTGCTGCGCCGATCCAGAACATCGGCGCGTACGGCGTCGAAGTGAAAGATCATTTGTTCGAGCTGACGGCCTATTCACTGGATGACGGCCGCAAGCGGGTTTTTTCCAATGCCGATTGTGGTTTTGCCTACCGCGACAGCGTCTTCAAGCGGGCAGAGGCAGGCCGCTGGCTGATTGCCGAAGTGGTATTCCGCCTGCCCAGGCGGCCCACGCTGGTCACCAGCTACGGCGATATCGATGGCGAACTCGCCAGCCTGGGCCTGCCGCGCACGCCGCAGGGCGTGGCGCGGGCGGTGATCGCGGTACGCCAGCGCAAGCTGCCCGATCCGGCGCAGATCGGCAATGCCGGCAGCTTTTTCAAGAACCCCATCGTGCCGGAGACCGTGCGCGATGCATTGCTGGCCGAACATCCGCAGCTGGTGTCGTATCCGGCCGGTGCCGGCCTGTGCAAGCTGGCTGCCGGCTGGCTGATCGAGCAGACGGGCTGGAAAGGCAAGCAGCTGGGCCCGGTGGGCATGTATGCCAGGCAGGCGCTGGTGCTGGTCAACCATGGCGGTGCGGTACGCCACGACGTGGCAGAGCTGACTGCAGCAGTGCAGGTGGACGTGGCCGCGCAGTTCGGCGTGGTGCTGGAGCCGGAACCGGTCTGGTGGTGATCAGCGACCGGTTTGCATGATCTGCCGTGCCGCGCCGGTATGCGCGGTGTGCGGCATGCCGGTGGCCAGCATGCTGACCAGCGCATTGGTTTCACGCAGCCGCTCGGCCAGCATCACTGCCAGGTTGTGATACAGCTTGGTCTGCAGCGCCGGGATATGCCGAAGTTGCGCGCGGTCGAACTGCAGCAGCCGTACTTCGGTCAGCGTATCGACATGGGCGGAGCGTTCGTGACCATCCAGCAGCGCCAGCTCGCCGAAGGTATCGCCGGCATCCAGTTCCGCCAGCAGGATGGGTTGTTGCCGCGTGGCATGCAAAACCGCCAGTTGGCCCGCCACTACGATATACAGGCTGCTGCCGGGCTCACCTTCGGCAATCACGCGCTGGCTGGCAGCCCAGTACTGCGCCTCGCAATGCGCGAGGAAATCGCGGACCTCATCTTCCGAGAAGTGCTGCAGCAGCGCTACGCGGCTACGCAGGCGTTGCAGGAGTTGATCGCTGAGCATGGGAGGCAGGCGGTGGGGGCGATGCTGTCGTTATAGCGCCGTCCGATGAAAAAGGCCGCCCGGGTGGCGGCCTTCCGTCTGCTGACCACTGCACTGGCCGTGATCAGGTCTGGTCGCCCGGTGTGCTGGCAGTTTGCTCCACCGGCTGTTCCTTGGCCTTGCCGCCGAAGAACTTGCGGATGACCGCAAAGCCGCCGAGGGCCGCCACGATCACCAGTTTGAAAGATTTGAGAAGGAACGCGCCGATGATGGCCAGCAGCCCCAGCTTCTTGGCGCCCACGCCGGCCACCAGCGCGGCCAGCCCGTATTCGGCGATCTTGTCGTTACTGGCGTCGAAGTCCTGGTAGCGCTTGCCCGCGTTGAAGTCGAGCGCCGCCAGCAGCGCCTTGGCCTGTGGTTTTTCCTGCTCCACCGTGCTCATGCCGGTGACCAGGTTCATGCTGATATAGCCATCGCGGCCCAGTGCGTAGGTGTTGTAGTTCACCGTCTGCTCCTGATTGGCGGCTGCACCCTTGTCCTGCCCATTGATCGACCACACCAGCCGGTGCGTACCCGGCTGGTAATCGGGTTTTTCCACCCAGCCCACCACTTCGAACTCAGGGATACCGCGCTCCTTGCGTACCTTGTTGCTCTCTTCGGTGCCGTCTTTCAGGCTGGTCAGCAGGTCATCGGCATTCCATGCCTTAGCGTCATCGTCCTTGATGTAGCCGGATTTCTCGAAGCTCACATCGATGAACCAGTTGCTGTTGTCGCTGACCGGCATGATCATGCCCAGCAGCGTGTCCGCGGGGCTGTTGCCCATGGCATCGAGCAGCTTGCTGGCCTCTGCCTTGGGCACGAACGCATAGCCTTGCGGCAGCTTCAATACCGCCTGATCGATCAGTTTGACATCCGCCGGGCCGCGCTGCGCAGCCTTGGCGGCGGCATCGTAGGCGGTCTGGATTGCATCGGTGGCCCGTGCGGGCAGGGCACTGCATGCCAGCCATGCGGCCAGCAGCAGTGAAGTAACGCGGCATTTCATCTCAAGTCCTTGATCCCAGACGTCATTGCGCCTGTGTATGGTGTGGCCCCCGATTGTTGAACTGCCGCTGCTGCAAGTCAAAAAAGCTTACGTTGAAATGACTGCCTGTTGCGTGGTGGTTACTTTTCCAGTGCCGCCAGCAGCTTGCCGTGCACGCCGCCGAAGCCGCCGTTGCTCATCACCAGGATCTGGTCGCCGCTTTGCGCAGCGGCAGCCACGCTGCTGACCAGCGCATCCAGGTCGTCGAAGCTTTGCGCCTTGTCACCCAGCGGTGCCAGCGCTTCCGCCGGGTTCCAGCCCAGGTTGGCGCCATAGCAGAACACCAGATCGGCCTCCTTGAGCGAGCCGGGCAGCGCTTCTTTCATCGTGCCCAGCTTCATGGTGTTGGAGCGGGGTTCCAGTACCGCCAGGATGCGCGCCTTGCCCACCTTCTTGCGCAAGCCGGCTACTGTGGTGGCAATGGCTGTGGGGTGATGGGCAAAATCGTCGTACACGGTTACGCCGCCAGCCACGCCCTTGATTTCCATCCGGCGCTTCACGTTCCTGAAATGCGCCAGCGCGGCAATCGACATTGCCGGCGTTACGCCGATGCTGCGTGCGGCGGCAATTGCCGCCAGTGCATTGAGCGCATTGTGTTCACCCAGCAAGTCCCATTGCAGCCGGCCCTGCGGCTCGCCCTTGTACAGCACGTCGAAGCCATCGCTGTAATGCGCGCCGACCGACCAGCCGCCTTCCACGCCAAAGCGCTCGAACGGGGTCCAGCATCCCCGCGCCAGCACGCGGTTCATGCTTTCTTCACGGCCGTTGATGATCAGCAGGCCATGGCCCGGTACGGTGCGCACCAAGTGATGAAACTGTGTTTCGATTGCCGCCAGATCGTTGAAGATGTCGGCGTGGTCGAATTCCAGATTGTTGAGGATAGCGGTGCGCGGCCGGTAATGGACGAACTTGCTGCGCTTGTCGAAAAACGCCGTGTCGTATTCATCGGCCTCGATCACGAAGAACGGCGATATCGACGCAGGGTCTTGCGGCGGCCTGCCCGGCAGGCGTGCCGAGATGCCGAAGTTTTCCGGCACCCCGCCCACCAGGAAGCCGGGCGCAAGGCCTGCATCTTCCAGCACCCACGCCAGCATGGCCGAAGTGGTGGTCTTGCCGTGCGTGCCGGCCACCGCCAGCACCCATTTATCTGCCAGGATGTGGTCGCGCAGCCATTCCGGCCCGCTGGTATACCGCAAGCCGCGGTTGAGGATTTCCTCCATCAGCGGGTTACCGCGCTTCATCACGTTGCCGACGACGAAGAGGTCGGGGCCGAGCGCCAGTTGCTCGAGTCCCCAGCCTTCGATCAGGGAAATGCCCAGCGCTTCAAGCTGGGTGGACATGGGCGGATACACGCCGGCATCGCAGCCGGTCACGGTATGGCCGGCCTCGCGTGCCAATGCGGCAAGGCCGCCCATGAAAGTGCCGCAGATGCCGAGAATATGGATATGCATGGAAGGCCTAAAAAACGCTGATGGATGAATGGCTTGTAATCAAAGGGCAACAGTTGGCGAATGTCGGCGGCTTGCGTAGAATCGGCCGGTTTCCGAATCAGCGAACCTTTATCAGATCATGTCGACGACGCAGCCGGTCAACCCGGTCGAAATAGCACGGATTGCGCTCAAACGCCTTTCCGAGCGTGGCTTGCCGCCCACGCCGGAAAACTATGCCCAATTCTACAACGCCATCGTCACGATCAAATCGCCCGAGAACAAAAACAGCGCCGAGCTGCAGAACGCCTGGCAGATACTGATCAAGCTCGATGATGCGGTGAGCGATGCGCATGAGACCACCACCGAGCTGGTCACGGCACTGGTCGAAGGCGGCGAACGCATGAGCGGCAGCCTGGACGCGCTGCAGGATGCCAGAGAGGCGCACGAATCACGCCGCATGAGCGTGGAAGAGGCGCATTCGGCGCTGGAGTCGCTGCTGACCGAGCTGATCGATTCCACCTCCACCATCCATTCCACCGTCACCACCTCGACCGACGATCTGCGCTCTATCCGCGATGCGGTCAAGCATATCGAGGCCGATCTTGCCTTCAACCGCAAGATGCTGGAGCAGGATGCACTGACCGGTGCGCTCAATCGCCAGGGCTTCGATCACGTGCTGGCTACCGAGGTCAAGCGTGCGCAGCGCCACGACACCAAGCTGGCGGTGGTGATGTTCGACCTGGATGATTTCAAGCAGATCAACGACCGCTTTGGCCACCTGACCGGTGATCAGGTGCTGATCCACATGACCAACCTTGCCAAGGCCGTGCTGCGCGAGTCGGACCTGCTGGTGCGTTACGGTGGCGAGGAATTCCTGCTGCTGCTGCCGGAAACCGATGTGCATGGCGCCAAATACGTGATCGACCGGCTGCGTACCGTCGCCCACCGTACGCCGTTCCTGCACAAGAACCAGCGCATCGACGTGAATTTCTCCACCGGCATTGCCGCCCTCAAGGGCGACGAAAATGGCCGTGCGCTGGTACTGCGTGCCGATGAAGCGCTGTACCGCGCCAAGCACAGCGGCCGTGGCCGCATCGAGATCGCAGAGTAAAATCCGGCGGCCGCTGCCGGGATACAGGTGGCAGCGGTCATGAAGGATGGCCAATCGGTCTGTCATTTTCGCCTTGCCGTAACCCGAGCAGGCAAGGACAGAACCGAGTACCGATCAGAATACATACCCGTAACGCAGGTAGACGAGATCGGCGCCGGGGTTCTTGTCGGCAAGTTCTGCATTCGAGTAATGCATGACGTGGATGCCGATTTCCTGCTTGCCCATTTTGCAGCCGGCACCCAGCCGGTCTGCAAACAATGCGCGTGATCCCATGTCGTAGCCGTAGCCATCGCGCCAGTGCTGGTTGGAGAACCACGCCACGCCGATGCTGGCTTCCACGAACGGCGCGCAGAGGCTGCCGCTTTTCCATTGGTACCGCGCCACCGGCGCAATGGTGCCGCTCCATACCGCGCCATTCTGCGTATTGAGATAGCCGGCCTCCAGATCCAGCCGGGTGACCAGCGCGCCGTTGTCGCTTTCGAACCAGCGCCACGGTAAATCCCAGCCGGCAATCAACTGCACATTGCTCAGCGAGGTCCCGCCGTCCGGGCGCAGCAAACTGCCTGCCGCCACATCGAACCGGTCTGGTGCAAGGCCGCCTGATGTGGATTGTTCTGCCGCCAGGGCCGCAGGTATGGCAAGCGCCGTAACCAGGCTGGCAAGACAAATAGATTTCTTCATTATGACCTCCTGTTTTTGCTCCGGTTTGTCTGCTTGCAGCGTAGGAGTAAACACAGGCGTTCCCAACGTCGCCCTCCGCCGTTATTCTTGTAGGTGATTTGCCCATTCCGGGCATCGCTTCATGGGGTCCTGTACTGATGCACACCGCCGATTTTGTTGAATGGTTTCGCCAGGCCGCGCCGTATATCCACGCGTTCCGCGGCCGGACCTTCGTCATCGCGCTCGGCGGCGAGGTGGTACGGGAAGGCAAGTTCGCCACGCTCACGCATGACATCAACCTGCTTACCAGCCTGGGAGTCCGGCTGGTGGTGGTGCACGGTGCCCGCCCGCAGATCGATGCGCGCATGGCAGAACGCGGGCTGGTGCCCGAATATCACAAGGGCGTGCGGCTGACGGACCTGTCCACGCTGGAGTGCGTGATCCAGGCGGCAGGGCATGTGCGGGTGGAGATCGAATCGTGGCTGTCGATGGGGCTGGCCAATTCGCCGATGGCCAATGCGGATATCCGTGTCTCGGCCGGCAATTTCATCACCGCGCAGCCGATGGGCGTGGTCGACGGTATCGATCTGCAATACACCGGCCAGGTGCGCAAGGTAGATACTACTGCGATCAACTACCGGCTGGATGACGGCGAGCTGGTGCTGCTTTCCACCATCGGTTACTCGCCCACCGGCGAGGTGTTCAACATCACGCTGGAAGACGTGGCCACCAGTGCGGCGATCGCGCTGAAGGCCGACAAGCTGCTGTTCCTGTTCGGCCACGATGGCGTGATCGACCAGAACGGCGACCTGCAGACCGAATTGACCGCGCACGAGGCGCAGGCCTTCCTGGATGCCAACCCGGAAGCGAACGAAGACATCCGTCTGTATGTGCCGTGTGCGATCCGTGCGGTACGCCAGGGCGTGGCACGGGCGCACCTGATCACGCATCACATGGATGGCTCGCTGCTGATGGAGTTGTTCACGCGCGACGGTATCGGCACCATGATCTCGCGCGAGCCACTCGAAGCGCTGCGGCAGGCTACTATCGACGATGTGGGTGGCATGCTGGCGCTGATCGAGCCGCTGGAGGATGCCGGCGTGCTGGTCAAGCGCGGCCGTGAGCAACTGGAGCGTGAAATCAGCCGTTATGCAGTGCTGGAGCACGACGGCAAGATCATCGGCTGCGTGGCGATCCAGCCGTTTGCCGATAGCGGCATGGCTGAGCTGGCCTGCCTGGTGGTCGATCCGGATTACCGTGATGAAGACCGTGGCGCACAGTTGTTGCGCCATGTGGAGCAACAGGCGCGCAGCCAGGGCTTGCGCAAGCTGTTCGCGCTGACCACGCGTACCAGCCACTGGTTTGTCGAGCGCGGTTTCGCGCAGGCGACAGTGGACGAGCTGCCGATTGAAAAGAAGCATCTCTACAACTATCAGCGGCGCTCTAAAGTGTTCATAAAACCGCTATAAAGAGGCAGGGCAGGCGCAGTTGCCACAGCGCAGCTTACGCATCCAATAACTAAGGGCCTGACCCGGCCCGCATTGTGCTGCCGGGGCAAGGGCCTAATGGGGAGAAGCAGCTCGTTGCAGGGCTGGCCACTATGCGGTTCCGGATTCCATCCTTCCTTTTTCCCGTCACCTTGCGTGGCCGCCTCATCCTCTTCGGCGGCGTGCTGCAGCTGTTGCTGATCGGACTGCTTGCGTTCAATACCATCCGGCTGTGGCAGGATACCGCTCGCCATACCATGACCGTGCGGGTGCAGGAGGTATCGCGGCTGTTTGCCGCCGCACTCACCGGCCCCATGAGCAGCAGTGACTACGCACGCGCTGGCGATCTGCTGGACCGGCTGCGCACCCCCGAGGGCATCGACTATCTGGTGCTGCAGGATGCACGCGGCCAGGTGATTACCGCGCGCAGCTGGGATATTGCCCAGCCGCTACCCGCCGTGACCGATCTCGAGCATGGCACGCTGCCCGATCTGATCAATGCCGAGGTGCGCATCGAGCAAGGGGGGCAGATACTGGGGCGCTTGCGCTACGGCATGTCCATGCACGAACAGCACAGCGGCCTTGCGCGGCTGCTGCTGCAGAACACCGGGGTGCTGCTGCTGTGGAGTGCGTTGCTGGTGCTGCTGTTTGCGGTGCTGGCATTTACGCTCAAGCGCCGCCTGCTGGCGCTGATCGGCCAGGTAGAGAACTCGGCCAGCAAGCGTTTCGAAGTATTGCCGGACATCTCCGGTGAAGACGAAGTGGCCAGATTGTCGCGCCGGGTGGTGGAGATGGGCCGCAATATCCGCACCCAGATCGATGTACTGGTGCAGAACGAGCGCAAGTTTCACGCCATTGCGGATCACACCCCGAGTGCCGAACTGTGGCTGAACCCGGAGGGGCGGCTGGTGTGGGTGAATGCCACCGTCAACCGGCTTACCGGGTACTCGGCCAATGCGTGCATGCTGCTGGGTGATTTTCCGCTGTCACTGGCACTGCCCGAAGAGCGTGCACGTCTGGCAGATACCTTGACCAAGGCATTGGCCGAACGTACCGAAATACAGGATTTCGAGTTCCGTGCGGTGCGCCGCGATGGCAGCTACTTCTGGGCATCGGTCGACTGGATGCCGATCTACGATGTGGATGGCCAGTACCAGGGGCTGCGGCTGAGCCTGCGCGACAATACCGAGCTGAAAGACGACCGGCTGGCGCTGCGCAAGGCGGTGATCGAGCTGCGGCAGATCCAGTCGCTGGGGCAGAGTTATCTGCAACGGGCCGAGAGCGAACGTGCACGGTTGACCGCGCTGCTGGCCGCCATGCGCTTTGGCGTGCTGTTCGTCGATAACGATAACCGCGTGCTGTTCCACAACCCGGCGTTTTCGGCGCTGTGGGGGGTATCCGGTTCTGCGGTGCTGGCCGGTCGGCCCATCGGCCAGGTGTTGCAGCAGGCGGAAAACCGCCCGGCCATCGGCGATATCATCGGCCACTATCTGGAAGATCATGCCTTTGCCGAGGAGCGTGTCGATTTTGGCGAGCTGACCATGAACGACGGCCGGGTGATCACCCAGCAGTGCTACCAGGTAATCGATGCGCAGGGCGCGGCCAACGGCAAGATGTGGCTGTACGAGGACGTGACGCAGCAGCGGCAGATTGCCGAACGCATGATCAATCTGGCCGAGCGCGATGCGCTGACGGGCCTGTACAACCGCCACCGCTTCCAGCAGGAGCTGGAGCGCATGGTATCCGAGGCAGACCGGCGCGATGGCACCATGGCGCTGGTGTTCTTCGACCTGGATGAATTCAAGTACGTGAACGATACCTTCGGCCACGGCGTGGGCGATGAATTGCTCAAGAGCATCGGCCGCGAAATCGGCAGCCAGGTACGCCGGCATGAGGTGCTGTCGCGTCTGGGGGGCGATGAATTCGCCATTCTGGTGCCCGATTGCAACGAGTTCGAGGTCAGCAAGCTGGCCGAGCGCATCGTCGGCAATATTTCGCAGCTGCAGTTTGCCGTGGACGGCCATGTGCTCAAGCCGTCCAGCTCGGTGGGGGTGGCGCTGTTCCCGCAGCATGCCAATAACGCGGCAGAGCTGGTGGCCCATGCCGATTCGGCCATGTACCAGGCCAAAGCCGCCGGCAAATCCACCTGGCGGCTGTACCGGGCCGAGGCCGACCAGTCCAAGCACGCGCTGTCGCGGCTGTCGTGGAAGGACCGCATCCAGGAGGCGCTGGAAAACGAAGGCTTCGAGCTGTACTTCCAGGGCATCTACGATGCGCGCACGCGCGAGCTGGAGCACCTCGAGGCGCTGGTGCGGATGAAAGACCCGGCCAACCCGGGCAGCGTGATCATGCCGGGCCATTTCATCCCGGCGGCAGAGAAAACCGGCAAGATCATCGAGCTGGACCGCTGGGTGATCCGCCGCGTGATCAAGCTGCTGGCAGAAAAACCCTATGCGCCATCGATTGCGGTGAACGTATCGGGCCGCTCGTTCGATGAGCCTGGCATGCCGGACTATATCGCCGGGTTGCTGCGCGAATACCATGTAGACCCGAAACGGCTGCTGGTGGAGCTGACCGAAACGGCGGCGGTATCGGACCTGCGCGACGCGCAGCGCTTCATCGATGCGTTGCGCGATACCGGCTGCGTGGTCTGTCTGGACGACTTCGGCAATGGCTTCGCTTCGTTCGCCTACCTGAAGCAGCTGAAAGCCGACGTGCTCAAGATCGACGGCTTCTTCATCAAGGATTTGCCGAGCGACCGGGACAGCCAGGTGTTCGTGCGCGGCATGGTCGGCATGGCGCACGACATGGGCAAGACCACCATCGCCGAATTCGTCGAAGATGAAACCATTCTGAACATGCTGGTCGAAATCGGTATAGACCTGGTGCAGGGGTATTTTCTGGATAGGCCGATGGCGGACCATCCGGGCCTGCGCCCGCCCGAGGAGGCCAGCCTGTGAACACGACCGCTACCCCGTTCCGCAACCCGCCCGACGAAGCAATCCGCGCCTTCCTGGCCGATGCAACGCGTATCGCCGTGGTCGGCCTGTCGCCCAATGCCAGCCGGCCCAGCCACGGCGTATCGCGCTATATGCAGCGCGCCGGCTACCGGATCGTGCCGGTGCGCCCGCTGGTGACCGAGGTGCTGGGCGAGCCCGCGTACGCAGACCTTGCCAATGTGCCGGGCGATATCGACCTGGTGGATGTATTCCGCCGTGCCGAAGAAGTGGATGCGGTGGTGGACGCTGCCATTGCCAGAGGCGCACGCGGCATCTGGATACAGCTGGGCATCGTCAACGAGCCGGCGGCGCTGCGCGCACGTGCTGCCGGGCTTTTCGTGGTGATGGATGCCTGCCTGATGGTCGAGCACGCGCGCCTGTTCGCGCGGTGAGTGCAGCCGCCGCAGTCCGCGCCGGCTGGACTGCCGGTTACACGCTGATGAACGCCCTGGGGGTACAATCCGGGGCGTTTTTATCTGAAAGCCCGCCATGACGCTTGATGCGCGCCTGCGCTCCAACATTATTGCCCTGTATATCGTGCAGGGGCTGAATCCGCTGCTGTCGCTGGTGACGTTTCCCTTCCTCACGCGCACGCTGGGGGCGGATGGCTTCGGGGTAATGATGGGCGCGTTTTACGCCATCCAGTACGGCGTATTGTTCACCGATTTCGGCTTCAACCTGTCGGCCACGCGCGAGATCGCGCAGCTCAGGGACGACCCGGCTGCTGCGGCGCGCGTGTTCTGGAAAATCAATTGCGCCAAGGCCCTGCTGGCGGTGGTGTCGTGCGTGGCGCTGACGGTGCTGGTGTGCGTGATCGGTGATTGGCGCCAGCATGCCGGTGTGTACCTGTTCTCGCTCATCTATATCGTCAGCTCGGTGTTCTTTCCGCAGTGGTATTTCCAGGGTTACGAGGCCTTGCGCCTGGCGTCCTTGCTGACCGTGGTGTCGCGCGTGCTGATGCTGGGCCTGCTGTTGCTGCTGGTGCGCGGCCCGGGTGACGTGGCGCTGGCGGTGGTGCTGCAGGCCACGCCGGCCATGCTGGCTGGCGCCATCTGGTGGGGTAGCGGCTGGGGGCTGGTGCGCCCGGCATGGGTGGCGCCGACTTTTGCCGGCATCAGGCAGGCATGGAAGGACAGCTGGCCGTTTTTCCTGTCCGCGCTGTCTACCAGCCTGTACACCACATCGACCGGTTTCCTGCTCAGCTTCTTTGCCGGCCCGGCGCAGGTGGGCTTCTTCGGCGCGGCGTTCCGTTTCGTCTACACCGCGCAGGGCGCGCTGATCGATCCGCTGGTCAAGGCCACCTATCCGCGTATTGCGCAGCTGGCTGTTGCCGATCGCCCCGGTGCAATGGTGCTGATCCGCAAGGCCTTGCTGCTGCAGGGTGGGGCCGGGCTTGCCGCCACGCTGGTGTTGATGCTGGGCGCGCCGTGGATCGTGCCGCTGCTGCTTGGCCATGGCATGACCGGCGCGGTGGCCGCGGTGATGTGGCTGGCGCCGGCCATCGTGCTGGGCGCGCTCTCTTACCTGTATGGATCGCAAACGCTGCTGACCTTCGGGCACGAGCGCTACTACAGCCGTGTGCTGATCGTTGCCGGGCTGCTCAACGTGGCGCTGCTGGTGGCGCTGCTGCCGGGGGCTGCGCAGCCTGCGGTACGCGCCGCGCAAGCGGTGATCGCGGTAGAGGCCTTCATCGTCGCCGCATTCTGGTGGCGTGCACGCCAGGTATTCGCGGAGATACGCGCATGAGTGCGCCGCTGGTTTCCATCATCCTGCCTTGCTACAACAGCGCGGACTTCCTGGCGGCCACGCTGGCATCACTGTCCGCGCAGACCGAAAGCGACTTCGAATGCATCGCCATCGACGATGGCTCGTCCGACCGCACCTTGCAGCTATTGAACGCGCACGCCGCAACCGATGCGCGCTTCAGCGTGATCAGCCGCGCCAACCGCGGCCTGATCGCCACGCTCAACGAAGGCATTGCCGCTGCGCGCGGTACGTGGATTGCCCGCATGGATGCGGACGATATCGCGCACCCGCAACGGCTGCAGAAGCAACTGGCTGCACTGGCGCAGGCCGGTGCCGACGTGTGCGGTGTGGGTGTGCGCTTCATTGGCGGGCGCACGGGGCTCTGGCTGCCACCGACAGGTGATGCCGCGCTGAAAGCCGCGCTGCTGTTCAATCCGCCATTTGCCCACCCCGGTGTGATGGCACGTGCCAGCCTGTTCAAGCATCACGGGTACGATGCCGCTGCGCCGCATGCCGAGGATTACGCACTGTGGTGCGCATTCGCCTGTGCCGGTGCCCGCTTTACTGCGGTGGCCGAAGCGCTGCTCGATTACCGCATCCATGCCGGCCAGATCACGCAAACCCGCCGCGATGAGCTGGCTGCTACTGCACGCGCGGTACGCAGCGCTTACGCGCTGCACGCATTGCCGGCCAACTGGCCGGATGCCGACAAGCGCCGCTTTGCCAGTCATGCCAGCCCGGAGCAACCGCTGGATGTCGCGCAGTGGCGTGAGCTGGGCCATGCCCTGCTGGCACTCGCGCAGCAAGATCCGGCGCTTGCTCCGGCATTTGCAAGCGCCTGGATCGATGCACTGGTGCGTACGGCCGGCGTTGGCCCTGCCTGCCTGCGCCTGTTCCGGCAACTGGGCACCGCATTTCCGCCACCAGCCGATGAATACGCAAAATGGCGTCGCCAGCAGTTGCGTGTGCTGATCGGTGATACCGTCTACCAGTGGGCGAAGCGCTGGCGGAGGCAGGCATGAAAGTGCTGTTCCTGGTGCGTGATCTGGGCCTGGGCGGCGTCGAGCGCTGCGTGGCGCTGGTGGGGGAGGGCCTTGCACAGCAGGGTGTGACCGTCAGCGTGGCCATGCTGGCCGGCAACCGCAATCTGTGGACTGACCGCACCGGCGCGCTCGACATCATCGATCTCTCCGCACACTGGCATGGCCGTAAGCCATGGACCTGGCTGGCCGGCTGGCGCGCGGTGCGCCGGCTTGCCCGCGAGCACGATGTGGTGATCGCCGCTACCTTCCTTGCGCCGCTCTATATGGGCTATGCAGCCACGCTGGGGCTGGGCAGGCGCTTCATCGGCTGGGTACATGGGCCGCTGGCCGAACTGGATGCGTTTGCGCGGATGAACCCGCTGCACCGCGCCGCCTGCCGTTTTGTATACCGCCGCGTGCATGAGCTGATTTTCGTATCGCAGCATGCGCGTGATTCCATGGCGCGCTGGCTGGGCCAGCCCGCCGTGCCCGCGTGGCTGGTGTTGCCTAATTTTGTCGATGCCCGCCAGCCACAGGCGCAGGCACTGTCCGTGGATGATGGCGTGCTCAAGCTGTTGTTCGTTGGCCGCATTGCCGAGGAAAAACAGCCGCAGCTGTGGCTGGATACGCTGGCCGCACTGGATGCGCAGCCGCTCCCGGTGCAACTGACCGTGGTCGGCGATGGGCCGCTGCAGCCGTGGCTGCAGGCCGAAGCATCCCGGCTGGGCATGGATGGCCAGCTGCTGCTGGCCGGGCGCAGCGACCAAGTAGGCGATTATCTGGCGCAGGCCGATGTACTGCTGCTGACGTCCAATTTCGAAGGCTGCCCGCTGGTGGTGCTGGAAGCGATGGCGGCCGGCGTGCCGGTGGCCTCCACCGATGCCGGCGGCGTTTACGAGCTGTTTGGCGAGCGCCGTGCTGATTTTGTCACCACCACCGCCAGCGGCGTTGCGCTGGCCGCGCTGATTGCCACGCAAATGCCACCACGGCGCGCCGCGCTGTCTGCGTGGCTGCGCGAGCGTGCGCTGGCCTATTCCGCCACCGCGACACTGGCGCGCTGGCTGAACCTGCTGGAAAAACCATGAACCGCACTGCCTTGCTGATTCCGCACTACAACAACCCGGTTGGCGTGAACACGTCGCTGGCTTCCATTGGCGTGGACGAAGCGGTGGACGTTTACGTGGTGGACGATGGCAGCACCCGCACACCGCTGGACGAGGCTGCCGCACGCGCGGCCTTCCGTGCGCAGGGTACGCTGCACCTGCTGTACCTGCCGCAGAACCGCGGCATCGAGCACGCGCTCAATACCGGCCTGCAAGCGATTGTCGATGCCGGCTACGACTACTGCGCGCGGCTCGATTGCGACGACAGGGTGGCGGCAGATCGCTTTGCGCGCCAGCAGGCATATATGGATACGCACCCGCAGGTTGCCCTGCTGGGCAGCGCGGTGACTTTTTTCGATGCGAGCGGTGATCGCTTCACGCTGCATCAGCCACAAAGCCACGCCGAGATCGTGCGACAGATGCATGATGACAATGCATTCACCCACCCCGCGGTGATGTTCCGCGTGGCCGCGGTGCAGGAAATCGGCCTGTACCCGGTCGATACGCCGGCGGCGGAGGATTTTGCCTATTTCTGGCATTTCGTTGCGCGCTACCAGACTGCCAATCTGCCCGACGTGCTGACATGGTCCGAGTACAACGACAGCGGCATTTCACTGTCGCGGCGCCGCCGCCAGCAATGGAGCCGTTTCAAGGTGCTGGCACGGCACTTCGACTGGGCGCCGCGCTCGCTGCTGATGCTGGCCAAGCCGCTGGTGTGGCAGGTGCTGCCGTTTGGCGTGGTGCGCGCCGTCAGGCAGGTGCTGGGGGGCGGCAAGTGGAGTTGAGCGGCGCGCCATCAGCAGCGTTGCAGGCGGAACTGGGCCGCAAGGGCTTCGGCTGGTTGCGCGGTGCCGTCAGCCAGTCTGACTGCGCGGTATTACGTGCTGATCTGGCGCCCCACCAGCCGGGTGCCGGCCGCGGGGGCGTGCGCCATATCGATCGGTTGCTGCCTGCCGTTGCGCAGCTGGCGCGACGTGGGCAACTGGCCCGTACGGTCATGCTGCTGCTGGGCGAGGGCAGCCATCTGGTGCGCGCGCTGTTTTTTGACAAGAGCCCGGAACAGAACTGGCTGGTAAGCTGGCATCAGGATCTGACCGTGACTGCAGCCAGCCGCTTCGATGCGGAAGGCTGGGGCCCCTGGTCGCAAAAAGACGGCGCCTGGCATGTGCGCCCGCCGCTACCGGTACTGCAGCAGCGGCTGACCTTGCGGCTGCATCTGGATGACTGCGATGGCGGCAATGGCTGTCTGCGGGTGCTGCCGGGCTCGCACCTTGCGGTGCCCGGCAGCGCCATCCCGGATACCGCTGCAGCCGCAGATTGCATCGCGGCGGCCGGGGATGTCCTCATCATGTCGCCATTGTTGTGGCACGCTTCATCCCGATCCAGCCGGCATGCGCCGCGCCGGGTACTGCATCTTGAATACGCCCGCCATGCCTGCGCCAGTGCGTTGGGCTGGACGGCGCTGGAAATACACCATGAGTGATTTGCCACAACCGCGCGTGATCGTGCTGATCCCGCATTACAACAACCCGCTGGCGCTGGAGCGCTCGCTTGCGTCCATCGGCAGGAACGAGGTCTGCGATGTACTGGTGGTCGATGATGGCAGCACCCGCGCGCCGATAGAGCACGCATCGGCACGCGCTGCATTCAGCGCCAAGGGCGTGTTGCGCTTCCTGAACCTGCCGCAGAACCGCGGCATCGAGCACGCGCTCAACAGTGGCCTGCAGTGGATCAACGCGCGCGGTTACGAGCTGGTGGCGCGCCTCGATTGTGGCGATCTCAATGTGCCGGACCGGCTGGCCCGGCAGGTGGCATTCCTGGATGCACACCCCAAAGTCATGCTGGTGGGCGGTGCGGCCAGCATGGTCGATCCGCTCGGGGTCGAGCAGTTCGTGCTGCGCCACCCGTTTGCCCATGCGGATATCCGCAGGGCGATGCGTGCCAATTCGGCATTCGTCCATCCGGCGGTGATGTTTCGCGCTGCGGCGCTGCAAGAGACCGGGCTTTATCCGCTCGATGCACCGGCAGCAGAGGATTACGCGCTGTTCTGGGAATTCGTGAACCGCTTCGAAACCGCCAACCTGCCCGATGTGATGATCCGCTACGAGCTGGACCCGGCCAGCATTTCGCATTCGAAGCGCGACCGGCAGCTTAAATCCCGCTTGCTGCTGCAACGCCGTCATAACGACGGCAGCATGGCGGCGCTGGCCGGCATTGCGCGTACTGCCGCATTGCTGGCAGTGCCCTACAAGGCAGTATTCAAGCTCAAGTCCAGGCTGCGCCGGAGCCGCGTATGAGTCACATCGTGCACGTGGTCGAATCGTTCGGCGCCGGCACGCTGTCGATGCTGTGTGCGATGGCCAATGCGCAGGCAGCCGATGGTCACCGCATCACGCTGATCCATTCCATCCGCGAGGAAACCCCGGCCAACTGGCGCAGCCTGTTCGATGCGCGCATTGCCACGGTGGAGCTGCGCATGGGCCGGGCTATCAGCCCGCTGGCCGACTGGCGCTGTGGCCGGCAACTGGCCGCGCTGCTGCGGCAGCTGCAGCCCGATATCGTGCACCTGCATTCGAGCAAGGCGGGCGCGCTGGGACGCCTGGTGGGGCTGTTTGTGCGCGGGCCACGCTACTTCTTCTCGCCACACGGGCTGTCATTCCTGCAGCGTGCCGAAGGGCGCCTGAAGAACAGTGTGTTCCTGGCGATAGAGAAACTGCTGGCCCGCATGCCGGTCACGCTGGTGGCGTGCTCGCCGTCGGAAGGGCAGGAAATTCGCCAGCATCTGACGCAGCGCGTGGTGGTGGTGGAAAATGCCGTCGATCTCGCCGCCATTCCGGCCGCGCCCGGCAATCCGGGCGTGGTGCGCATCGGCACCGTAGGCCGCGTGGCGCTGGCGCGCAATCCGGAGCTGTTTGCCCGGATTGCCGCGCGCGTCGCGCAGCCGGGCGTCGAGTTCATCTGGATAGGCGGGGGCGATGCCAGCGGCGAGGCCGCCTTGCAGGCTGCCGGCGTGCAGCTCACCGGCTGGGTGGACCGCAGCGCGGCGCTGAACCATCTGGCTACGCTGGATATCTACATCCAGACCTCGCGCTGGGAGGGGCTGCCGGTAGCGGTGATCGAAGCCATGGCCGCAGGCCTGCCGGTGGTGGCCACCGATGTGGTCGGCAATCGTGATCTGGTGCGCGATGGCCAGAACGGCTACCTTGCACGCAGTGCCGATGAGTTTGCCAGCCGCCTGCACGCTTTGATTGCCGATGCCGCAGCGCGGCGCCAGTTGGGCGCAGCAGCACATGCGTTTGCCGCGCAGCACTATGCGCTGGGCACAATGATGCACAAACTCTACGCAGCGTATGGCATTGCGCCCGCGCTGCACCCTTAGCAGAACAGGCTTTATGTCCGAAATCGAACACAACAAATCGCAGCTGCCCGAGCGCGCCAAACCCTGGCTGGCGCTGGCTGATTTTACTGCGCTGGCGATCTCCTTCGGGCTGGCCGTCGGCCTGCTGTGGCTGTTCCGCGCGCACCGTTTCGGCGGCAGCATCCACAACTGGTGGCTGTGGGAAGGGCAGCCGCAGGCGGCGGGTTTTGCCGGTCTGGCGGTGATCACCGTGGCCACGTTCTGGTGGCGCGGGCACTACAGCCTGCGCCTGCCGTTCTGGGATGAGCTGCTGGAAATGCTGCGGGCGCTGCTGCTGGCTGCCTTGCTCAACGGCATGCTGGTGCTGCTGGGCAAGTTTGCGATCTCGCGTTTCCTGTGGCCGGTCTCGTGGGGGCTGGCGCTGGTGTTGCTGCCGTGGCTGCGTGGCGCGATGCGTGGCCTGCTGCTGAAGCTGGGTATCTGGCAATTGCCCACCATCATCATCGGCGCCAGCAGCAATGCGCAGGATGCCTACCTGGCGATGATGAGCGAGCGCCAGCTGGGCTTCCGCGTGCAGGCCTTCTTGGCGGTCACGCCGGATGCCCCTGCCGCGTTCGATCTGAAGGGCCGCCGTATCGAGGTGATCAGCATTGCGCCGGACGCCTTGCTGGGCTGGCTGGACCGCAACAACCGCCCGCACGTGGTGGTGGCGGCAGACCAGGACGAGATGCGTGTGATCGGCCCGCAGGTGGAGCAGTTGTCGCTGCGCTACAAGGATTTGCACGTGATCCCGCCGATCGCCGGCCTGCCACTGTTCGGCGTGGTGCCGCACCATTTTTTCAGCCACGAAGTGCTGCTGCTGCGGGTACGCAACAACCTGACGGTAAAATCGCTGACGCTGCTCAAGCGTGCGTTCGACTTGTTCGGTGCCAGCGTGGGCCTGCTGCTGCTGTCACCGCTATTCTTGTTTGCCGCCATCCAGATCAAGCGCCAGGGTGGCCCGGGGGCTGTGTTTTTCGGTCATGTGCGGGTAGGCATGAACGGTGCGCCGTTCAAATGCTGGAAATTCCGCACCATGGTGCACAACAGCCAGGAAGTGCTGGAAAAACTGCTGTCCAGCAGTGCCGATGCACGAGAAGAGTGGGACAAGGATTTCAAGCTGCGCAACGACCCGCGCATCACCCGCATCGGCGCCTTCCTGCGCAAGACCAGCCTCGACGAGATTCCGCAGTTGTGGAATGTGCTGCGCGGCGAAATGAGTCTGGTCGGCCCGCGCCCCATCATCACCGAAGAGCTTGAGCGCTACGGCGACAAGGTCGATTTCTATCTGGAAGCGCGCCCGGGGCTGACCGGCCTGTGGCAGGTGTCCGGGCGCAATGACACCAGCTATGACGAGCGCGTGGCGCTGGATGCGTGGTACGTGAAGAACTGGAACCTGTGGTACGACGTGGCCATCGTCTGCAAGACCATCAAAACGGTGGTGAAGGGGAGCGGAGCGTACTGACAGTGTTCTTCCCGACCGGTTTCTTTCCGGTTGCTGCGCCACTGGCGCGCGTCAGCGAGGCGCCCTTGTGGAGGACGGTTCGGGCAGAACAGGCTCTACAGCAGTGTCCTGGTGCCGTTCACGATCACGATCATCGCAAAATACAGGTACAGCACTGCTGACAGGGCATGGCAGCCCCGGCTGGCGGACCTGCGTTGTGCTCTCCTGCGCGATATCGAGTTTTGCTTGCCCGAAAACGCGGGCAAACCCGGTACGCCAGGTGGCGGTCAGGGTTGCATTTCCACCTGCAATTGCCGGCTGGCACTGCGCCCCTGGTCGTCCACGACCGTCAATTGGTGCCAGCCACCGCCCATCGGCCGCCATGGCAGGCCGCTGCCGCGCGCGTCAGTCTGCCCCAGCAGTGCCTGGTTATCGAACCAGAACAACGTCTTCGCATCGCCAGCGGCCACTGCCTGCAGTGCAATGGTTTCTTCAGGGCGTGACAAGCGCAGCGTGTAGGCCACGTTGGTAAGTGGTGAGGTGATGCGCGGCGGGTAATCGGCAACGGCCAGCTTGCCATCGCATTCGGCACGTGGCGGCGCGCGGCGCGGCATGCCAGCTTCGCGGAACAGCCGCGCCATATCGCTTTCCCAGAACTCGAAAATCTCGGTATGCGTGCGTGCCGGATCATACGGCGGGCATGCGGGCTTGCCGCTGGCATTGTCGATCACGACCGGCTGGTGCAGCGTGCTCACGCGGATCGGCGAGCGGCCGGGGATGAACCACGTGGGCACCGTGCGCGGGCACCATGCATTGGGCAGGTCACCGCTGTCCGCGCAGACCGCCACATGCCTGAGCGCGGCTGGTGGCACGCGCCTGGATTGCGGTTCGTTCGGCCTGGCCAGCATCAAGGCATCGGCAATGCGGAAATACAGCGGCGCTGCCGTTTCCACCCCCACCAGCGCCGGGTTGCCCGCACCGTCGAAATTGCCCAGCCATACCACCAGCACGTAGGGGCCCACCACGCCGGCAGTCCACGCATCGCGGAAACCCCATGAGGTCCCCGTCTTCCACGCGGTGAACCAGCCACGCGAGCGCGCCGGTGCCAACCCATCAGGGCGCGGGTTCTGGCCCAGCATGTCCAGCACCACGAAGCTCGCCTCCGGCGACAGCAATTGCGGCCCGGCGATGTTGGGTTGGCTTTCCACCACGCGCAATGGCCGCAGCACCCCACCATTGGGCAGCAGCGCATACAGGCCGGCCAGCTCCTGCATGGTGACTTCACCGCCACCCAGCGTCAGCGCCAGCCCGTAATGCTCCTCCGACTTCATTTGCGCCACGCCGGCATCATGCAGGAAGTCATATAGCGTGGGGCGCTTCAGCCGGCCAGCCAGCGACACCGCCGGGATGTTGCGGCTGCGGATCAGTGCATCCTGCGCGGCAATCGGCCCGACAAAGCGGCCATCGAAGTTTTCCGGCTGGAAGGGCCCGAACGCCGTCGGTGCATCCTTGAGCATGCTGCGCGGGTGGATCAGCCCCTGATCGAGTGCCAGCCCATACAGGAAGGGCTTGAGCGTGGAACCGGGGCTGCGCTTGGCATCGCTGCCATTCACCTGGCCGGCGATGGCGACATCGAAATAATCGGCCGAGCCCACCATCGCGCGCACGCCCATGTCGCGCGTATCCACCAGCAGCGCCACCGCGTTGTGCACGCCACGCCCGCCCACCTGTGCCAGGTACTGGCGCACTTGCCGTTCCAGCACCTGCTGCAGGCCCAGATCCAGCGTGGTGCGCAACGGGCCGTGTGGCGTGGTTTCCGCCATCACCTGCTGCACGAAATGCGGCGCGCGGAATGGCAGCTGCGCCAGCGGCCGCGCCGGCAACGGCAGGGTCATCAGCCGCGCTTCACCGGCGCTGACCGGATAGGCGGTCTGCCAGCGGGTAAACAGCCGCGCCCGCGCGGCAGCCAGCGATGCACCGCTACCGGCGCGGCGGCTGGGAGATTGCGGAATCACCGCCAGCGTCAGCGCTTCGGGCAGCGAAAGTTGCGCCGCCGGCTTGCCGAAATAGATCAGGCTGGCCGCGCCCACGCCGGCGATATTGCGGCCATATGGCGCCAGGTTCAGGTAGGCATCGAGGATATCGCGCTTGCTGTAGCGTGCTTCCAGCCACAGCGCGAGTGCAATCTGCTTGAGCTTGCCAGCGGGGCTGCGCGTATCGAGCCGGTATTTGAGCCGCGCCAGCTGCATGGTGAGCGTCGAAGCACCCTGGCGGTTGCCCCCGCTATAGGTAGCCACGGTGGCGCGCAATAGCGCTACCGGGTTTACACCGGGGTGCCAGTAGAACCAGCGGTCTTCGTATACCTGCACTGCGTTCTTGAGCGTGGGCGAGATATCGTCCAGCGGCAGCCACAACCGGTAGTGTTCATCGCTGGCCAGCGTCAGCCGCAGCAACTGCCCGTCGCGCGCCAGCAGCGCCGTCGAGCCCGGTACAGCGGCAGAGAGCGGCTCGTGCGGCCACAGCCGCAGCAGCAACAGCACAATGAAAAAGGCGGCGGCGCCCTTGATCAGGATGCCCGCCGCCTTGCGCGACCGCCAGATCAAGGCTTGACGATCTCCAGGCTACCCACTGCCCCGCGTGCCTGCATGCGCGGGTTGTACATCGCCTCGGCATACGGCGCCGGGGTCTTGAACTTGCCGGCGTGCGTGGCACGCAGCTTGTAGACGAAGGTAGCCGCATCGTGGCCGGCGCTACCATAGATGATCAACCGGTCTTCGCGCTGCTCCAGGTAGTCGATCTGCCAGTCGGTTTGCGCTTTCACGCCCACCGGGGGCTGCCAGCTGGCCAACGGCACATCGCCAACGCCTTCGCTTTCACCACCGTCCCCTTCTGCCTGCTCGCCTTCGGACGCGGCCGCCGGTGCGGCTTCCGCATCATCACGCGGCGCGGGCACGATCTCCACGCCGCCCGGCAACAGGTCGACCACGGCAACCTGGCTGACTGAATCACGCTCGGTGGCGCGCAAGCGGATACGTACCAGGAATTCGTCGCCGATCTTCACCTTGGCAAGCGGCTTGCCATCCAGGCTCAGGTACTCGCGCACCACCTCCAGCCCCTGCTTGACCTCGCCCGTCGGCGCATTGCGATCGAAGCCGGATTCGGCAATCGCATACCATGCCGGTGCATTGCCATCCTTGCCCATGCGCGCACGCGCGGCGGTGACAGACAGCGGCGCACGCCCCAGCGGCCCGGCTGGCAGAGCCACATTGCTGGCCTTGCCGGCACGGTCGACTTCGGCCAGCGTATACGCGCCGCCTTCATCCCTGTTGTGCGCCGCATACGCATCCAGCGCCAGCAGCGTTTGCGCGGCAGAGAACGTGGCGTATTGCTGGCTGCTGATCACCTTGCCCATCGCATCAAGCATTGCCGCCGGTGCTTTCTGCTGCGGGAAGTGACGGCTGAGCAGGTACAGCTTGAAGGCATCGTGCGACAGCGGGTCGTCGTACACATCACCATCACGCGCCGCCTTGCCGGTCAGCAGCCATGGCACGTTCTTCACCAGCTTGTCCGCCAGCCCATCCTGTTTGAGCAGCTTGTAGCTGGCCGCCACGAACAGCGCCGTGGTGTCCTGTTGCCACGCCTTGGCATAGCGCGCATCCAGCTCCTGCTGCAGCGCGGCCAACTGGCCACTGGTCATGTCGCCCATGCGCGTCAGCAGGTAGATTGCGTACGCACGTTCACGCGCACCGGCCAGCCCCTCGCTCTCGCCACTGGCCACGCCGCCCAGCCACGCCTTGCCACTGCGCAGCAGGTCGTTCGGCACCGGCAGGCTGCGTTCGCGCGCTTCCAGCAGGTAGTGATACGCGTAGATGGCGGCGTATTTGCTCACGACGGGGTTGGCTGCCCAGAGGCCGAAGCCACCATCATCATTCTGCCGTTCACGCAGCACCCGCAGCGTGCTGTTGAATACCTGCAGCGGCTTGCCCGCGGCGCGCTCGCCGGCCGGAGTCAGCAACAGTGCGGGCATGGCCTTGCTCACCAGTTGCTCGGTGCAGCCATAGCCGTAGCCTTCCAGGTAGGCTGCCAGCCCGTTTGCCCACACCAGCGGCGAGCCGGCCACCCCCGCTTCCACCTTGCGGTATTGCGGGTAAAGCTGGCGGCCCAGCGCCACTTCAGTGGGGCTGCTGCTGAAGCTGCCCACGGTAAGCTGCGTGCGGTACGCCACCGGTGGCCGTACCGACAGGCTGTCTGCCGCCTTGCCGGATTTACCGCCCGCGGCAGTGGCCGCAAAGCGCAATTGCGTATCACCCAGCGTATCGGTGGCGCGCAATACCACTTCGGCCACGCCTTCATGCAACGGTGCAATCGACAGCGGGCTGGCCACCTTGACGATCTGCACGCCCGGCCCGGCAGTCAGCGCCAGCGTCACATCGGCCTTGCTGCGCATATTGTTGAACACCCCTACGCTGACGGTGAACTCATCACCCGGCGCTACTGCGGGTGGCACATTGGGGCTGAGGATCAGATCGCCCTTCACCAGCGTGGCGCGCTCTTCCACGGTGATTTTCTGCGCGGACACCGCCACCGCGAACACGCGCAGCTTGCCATTGAAGGTATCCGGCGCGGTCCAGCTCAGCGCCTTGCCTGCCGGGCCGGTCTCGACGAGGCCAGACCAGTACGCCACCGGTGGCTGGTGCTTGCGCTTGAACGGATTCAGGTGCCTGCCCAGCGCGCCTTCGCCGTCACCACCCGGCGCCGCGGCCTGCATCAGCTTGGCAAATTCCGGCAGGATCAGATCGAGAATCTGGCTGGTTTTCACGTCCAGCGAGCGCTTCTGGAAGAAGAAGCCCAGCGGGTCCGGCGTCTTGTAGCGCGCCACCTGCAGGATGCCTTCATCCACCGCGATCAGCGCCACGCGTGCCGTCTCGTCGGTGGCGATATTGAAGTTCACCTTCTGGCCCGGCTTCACTTCCTTGGGCGTATCGAGCTTGAGCTTGAGCTTGCGCGCATCCAGGTTCACCGCAAATGGCGCCACGCCATAGGACAGCGGGCTCATGAACACCTCGTCGCTGGCCGGATCGCGCACGAACTGCACCGATACATAACCGTTGCCTTCAAATTCCTTGGGCAGCGTGATTTTCTGCACCGAGCTGGTGGTATCGGCCTTGAACCACACGTGCTGGTACACCTTGTCGCGCTCGATGGTGATCAGCCCGGCACCGGTATACGGCGCACGGATATTCACTTCGATGGTATCGCCCGGCGTATAGCCCTTCTTGTTCAGCGTCAGTTGCAGCTCCGCATTGCGCTCCAGCGAGCGCGACAGGTTGGCGGCACCGGCCACCGTGTACTGGATGCGGTTCAACTCTGCGCCATCGGCGCCCTTGATCACCAGCGCGAAGTCGCCCGGTTCATCGGTCGGCAATGGCAAGTCTGTTGCCGCTGCCGGCAAGGCGCCAGCCTTGCTGTCGCGGACGATCTCCTTCAGCCGCGACTGGTAGCGGTAGGTGCCGTCCGATTGCTTGACCAGCACCGATACATAGCGGCGCTCCACCCAGTTGATGCTGAGCTTGTCTGCCGCCACCGGCTTCAGGTCCGGCCCGATGGCAAGGAACGACGCGCTGCGCTTGCTGCCGCGATTCACATAATCGAGCGGGCCATCGGCCTTTACCCCTACCAGGAAGGCTGCGCTGGATACCAGCGTGGCGGTTTCTGCTGCCACGCCACGGCCGCTGCCCGCCTCGAATACGCGCGCGGTCAGGTGCAGCCGGTAGGTGGCGCGCGCAAAGCGCGTGAGGTTGAGCGCCAGCGTGGCCTCGCCCTTGTCATCGGTGGTTGCCGGTGCCAGCTGGTCGCGGAATGGCTCCTGCAGGCTGCCAAGGTCAGAGAACCGGTAATCCGGGTATTTGGCAAATGCCGGGATTGCCGGGCTCAGCGATACGTCCGCCTCCACCTTGCGGCCCGCGGCGGGTGCGCCGAACAACTGCATGGCCTGCACACCGGCCACCACTTCATCCGGCCTGATCCAGCCTTCCATCGGCAGTTTCGACAGCGATGCGGTCACCTTCATGCGGTCAGGCTCGAACTCCTGCACCTTGAAACTGCCATTGCCGATCTGCTCGCCACGCTTGTCGTCGCGCACCAGGTACACACCGACCTGGTACTCACCGGTTGCTGCTGTATCGGTGCTGGCAAAATCAAACGATTCAAACCCGGTAGGCGAGAGCTTGATGCGGTCTTTCAATACCGTCAGCCCGCGCGGATCGGTCACTTCCACTTCCAGCGGCACGCCGGCGAGATTGCCCTGCCAGTTGGCAGTGCGGGCAATCACGCCGATGTGCGCGGTTTCGCTTGGGCGGATCAGGCCGCGATCGGTAAACACGAATGCCGACAACTGCTGCGCGGACACCGCATTCTCGATGCCGCCCACGTCAAAACGCGACAGGTTCAGCTCGCGGTCGTAGCGGTACAGCGGCAGGAATGACAGATCATCGCCCTTGCTCACCATCAGCATCAGCGGCGCTTTCTCGCGTACCAGATCCTTGAGCACCGGCAGGCGGGCATGGCCGGTGGCATCGGTCATTGCCGAAATCACCGACAAGCCGTTCTTGCCGATCACGTCCACCCGCGCATCACCCACCGGCAAGCCGGTGGAAATCGATTGCACGAACACATCGCGGCTGCCGTCCACCGCTGTCTTGCTCAGCATGCCCAGGTCCGTCACCAGCACGAAGCGGCTGTCGTTCGGCTCGTAATTGACTTGACTGGGTTGCTTGGGGTTGAACGGTGACAACCTCAGCATGAACACACCATGGCGGCCACCATTGGCACCCACCAGGTACCTGGAAAGGTCTACGCTGTCGTAAAACGGCTTGCCCGGCTGGCCCGGCGGCAGCGGCTTGGTTTCGATCAGCCGCTCGGTCAGGCCATCGATGAATTCCTCGCTGAAATCCGGGCGGGCAAAATCACCGCGGTTCTGGTCCACCAGGTGGTGCAGCTGGTTGGGCAGCACACGGCCGATCTCGATGCGCACGCCCGGCAGGCCGCGCGCCACGAACGCCACTTTCTTCTCGCCATTGAGCGACAGCAACGCACCCTGGCTCAGCAGCTTCACTGCCTGCGGATACGGCGCCACCTTGAACACCGCAGCGCTTTCCTTGCCGCTCTGGTAGCCACCGAAGCCGCTGACACCCTGATCGATCTTCACGTACACGTAACGGCCTACCGGCGCATCGAACTTCTGCCCGTGCTGCAGGCTGTATTCGTCCTCGCCCGGCACCGGCTTGAGCGGCAGCGCGCTCATCAGCTTCTGCGATGCCTGGTCAATGCGCGACAGGCTCCATGCGGTAGGCTGGCTACGCTCGTCCTTGGGGGTATCCGGATGGAACTCGGGCAGCAGCCATGCCTTCACATGCCCGTTCAGCGCCTGATCGGATACCGGCACGTTGCTGCTGAATACCAGCACCTGTTCGGGCTCGAAGCGCTCGTTGTCCACCAGCGTCATGCCCAGGCCATCGAAGCGCAGGCTGTACAGGCCCGGCACGCTGATCTTGCTGGTGATTTCATCCGGCGTGCCATTGCCGCCGCGCGCCGCCACGATGCCCTTGGCCAGGATCAGCTTCAGCTCGGTGTCTTCGCGCGGAATGGCCAGCGCGGCGGAGTGGATATATGCATTGAGCTTGAGCTTGTCGAAACTGAGCGCAAACGGCGCGGCGCTGCCGTCCTGGAAACCCAGCCCGCCGCCCAGTTTGAGCGTGATCTGCTCCTTGAGCTTTGCTGCATCCACCGGATGGCTGAAATGCACCGTGGCCACCAGCTTTTTCAGGTTGGGGTCACGCGGGTCCTGATAGAAGCTCGCTTCGTCCACCTTGGCGGTGAATGCCGCGCTTTTGAATTCGGTTTCGTATTCGTCCAGCTTCACCGCTGGCGCAAACAGGCCTTGCCTGGCCATCGTCACGGTGAATTCCGCAGCGATCGGCCAGTCTGCCTTGGGGCGGAAAACCAGCTTGCGATCACTGTCCCAGCGCCATTCACCGGCCATGGCCGGCGCAAGCGCGATGCCTGCTTTGGGCACCTTGCCGATATCCTTCAGCGGCGCGACCGATTCATTGAATTCGATCACCAGCGGCTGGAAGGCCGGCTTGCCCAGGTCATCGTACGGCGTGGCCGCCGGTGCGCTCACCGTGTATTCGCTTACCAGCGGCTTGGGCAGGCTTTGGTACCACTTCCAGCCAAACCAGCCACCACCTGCCAGCGCCGCCAGCACCAGCGCACCCACCACGCCGTGGCGCGGGTGCTTGCGCAGCCAGTGGCCGCCCTGCACGGTTTTTGCCGCGCTCCATTGCAACCAGCGCGGTGCCTGCCAGTTGACCTCGCCGAACAGCTGCCTTGCCAGCCAGGAGAGCCCACGGCCCAGCCACTGGAACAGGGTAAGTACGAAAGCCCGGAGACCATGTACTGCAGCAGCAAGACGGGCCATGATTTCGCCTGTTGTCAGCGGATGAGAAGAACCCGATTATACGCAGCGAAATGGCATGAAAGCAGATGCTGCAACATCAATGTCGCGAGCATCATACGGTGCTGGCAGGCAGCCACATGGCGTTACCGGCAAGGCCAGCCCGGTTACGCGGCCTGCAAATGACAAAATCGTGACAACAACGCGCCAAGCCGCGAATTGCTTAGGGTTTTCACGGAGCGCGCAGCGTCCATCCGCTGCCTATACTCCGTAGCGACTGTTTATCCACCACGGAGACCTCCATGCACAAGCTCATTACCCTGGCCGCCGCGCTGACCACCGCCTTTGCCGCACAGGCACATGCAGAAGAACTGACCGGTACGCTGAAGAAGATCAAGGACAGCGGCACCATCGTGGTGGGCGTGCGCGATGCATCGCAACCGTTCTCTTACCTGATCGGCAACAAGCAGTACGTCGGTTACTCGGTGGATCTCTGTAACAAGCTGGTGGATGCGGTGCAGAAATCGCTGAAGCTCAAGACACTGGAAGTGGTGTACCAGCCGGTGACTTCCAGCACGCGTATCCCGCTGATGCAGAACGGCACCATCGACCTGGAGTGCGGCTCCACCACCAACAGCATGGAACGCCAGAAGCAGGTGGCGTTCGGCGTGAACATGTTCCTGGTGAACGTGCGCACCGCCGTGCGCGCCGATTCGGGCATCAAGAGCATTGCCGACCTGAACGGCAAGGCGGTGGTGACTACTACCGGCACCACGTCTGACCGCTACATCAAGCAGCACGAATCCGGCCAGAAAATCGACGTGAAAAACCTGTATGGCAAGGATCACGACGAAAGCTTTCTGATGCTGGAAACCGGCCGCGCCGCCGCCTTCGTGATGGACGACACGCTGCTGTTCGGCAAGATCGCCAACGCCAGGAACCCCAAGGATTTTGCCGTGGTGGGCGAAGTGCTTTCCAGCGAGCCCTACGGCATCATGCTGCGCAAGGATGATCCGCAGTTCAAGAAGCTGGTGGATGAATCGCTGACCAAACTCTACAAGTCGGACGAAATCCAGAAAATCTACAGCAAGTGGTTCACATCACCGATTCCGCCCAAGAACATCAACCTCAACATGCCGATGAGCGACAAGCTCAAGCAGCAGTTCGCCAACCCGACCGACAAGGGCGTGTGAAGTGAATCTGCACATCGACTGGGGGATACTGTGGCAGGAATCCCCGACCGGTGATGGCCCCTATTGGCAGTTGCTGCTGACGGGGCTGCAGTGGACGGCAGCCACCGCGCTGTCGGGCTGGGTGATCGCGCTGATCATCGGCGCGGTGGTCGGCGTGGTACGCACCGCGCCGATACGCACTCTGGCACTGCTGGGCGATGCGTATGTGGAAGTGTTCCGCAACATCCCCTTCCTGGTGCAATTGTTCTTCTGGTTTTTCGTGCTGCCGGAAATGCTGCCCAAGGCGGCGGGCGACTGGATGAAGCAGGACATGCCGCGGCCGGAGTTCATCACCGCCGCCGTCGGCCTGGGCCTCTTCACCGCCGCACGCGTGGCCGAGCAGGTGAAATCGGGCATCCTGTCGCTATCGCGCGGGCAGAAGAATGCCGGGTTGGCACTGGGGCTGACCTTGCCGCAAACCTACCGCCACGTGCTGCTGCCCATGGCGTTCCGCATCGTGATCCCGCCACTCACCAGCGAGTTCATGAATACGTTCAAGAACTCGGCGGTGGCGCTGGCCATCGGCCTCACCGAGCTCACTTTCCAGATGAAACAGATGGTTGAATACTCGAACCAGGTGATCATCACCATCTTCGCGGTCACCGTGCTGTACATGGTGATGGCGCTGGCGGTAAACCGGCTGATGGCGTGGATAGAGCGCAAGGCCCGGGTGCCCGGCATGATCGCAGGAGGTGGCAAATGAGCCGTTTCCTCGGCATAGACTGGCAGCTGATTGCCGATAACCACGAAATCCTGCTGGGCGGGCTGCAGTATTCGCTCACGCTGACGGCCAGCTCGATGGCGGTGGGTATCGTATTGGGCTGCCTGCTGGCGCTGGCACGGCTGTCGAGCATCACGCCGTTGCGGCTGTTTGCCGCCGGCTACGTGAACCTGTTCCGCTCGATACCGCTGGTATTGGTGATTTTCTGGTTCTACTTCTTGCTGCCGTTCTTCGGTTTCAAGCTGGGGCCGGACAAATCGGTGTTCATCACCTTCGCCATTTTCGAGGCCGCGTATTACTGCGAGATCATCCGCGCCGGCATCCAGAGCATCTCGAAAGGGCAGGTGGGCGCCGCGCAGGCACTGGGCCTCACCTACGCACAAAGCATGCGCTACATCATCCTGCCGCAGGCCTTGCGCAACATGCTGCCGCTGCTGCTCACGCAAACCGTGGTGCTGTTCCAGGATACCTCGCTGGTGACCATCATCGGCATCAAGGACTTCATGGGCGCCAATGTGGTGGTGGCCAGCAACAATGGCGCGCTCAAGGAAATGTATACCTTTGCCGCGCTGGCCTACTTCTGCGTGTGTTTTCCGCTGTCCATGCTGCTGAAAAAGCTGCACAAGCGCATCGCGGTGATCCGATAAGATTCGACCAAGGGTAAGTTCATGATAGAAATCAATAAAGTCAGCAAATGGTACGGGGATTTCCAGGTGCTGACCGACTGCAGCACCAGCGTCGCCAAGGGCGAGGTGGTGGTGGTGTGCGGGCCATCCGGTTCGGGCAAATCCACGCTGATCAAGTGCGTGAACGGGCTGGAGCCTTTCCAGTCCGGCAGCATCAGCGTGGAAGGCACCTCGGTGGGTGACGCAAAAACCGATCTGCCCAAGCTGCGTGCCAAGGTCGGCATGGTGTTCCAGAACTTCGAGCTGTTTCCGCACCTGTCGATTACCGAAAACCTGTGCCTGGCGCAGGAAAAGGTGCTGGGCCGCAGCCACGCCGAAGCGATGGAAAAGGGCCTGAAGCTGCTGGACCGCGTGGGCCTCAAGGCGCAGGCGGCCAAGTTTCCCGGCCAGCTCTCCGGCGGCCAGCAGCAACGGGTGGCCATTGCCCGCGCACTGGCCATGGACCCGATCGCCATGCTGTTCGACGAGCCCACCAGCGCGCTGGACCCGGAAATGGTCAACGAGGTGCTGGACGTGATGGTGCAGCTCGCCAAGGAAGGCATGACCATGATGTGCGTGACCCACGAAATGGGTTTCGCGCGCAAGGTGGCCAACCGCGTGATCTTCATGGACCGCGGCGCCATCGTCGAGGATGCCGCCAAGGACGATTTCTTCGGCCAGCCACGCAGCGAGCGCGCGCAAACCTTCCTGTCCAAAATCCTGCACCACTGATCGCATGTACTTTGCAGCGCTGTCTGCTGCAGACGTGAAAAAGCCGGGCTAGCCCGGCTTTTTGCTTGTTGCCCACGGATACGATGCAGCCCGTTGCCGGGCGGCATGCCGCTTACTCCTTCGGTGCCGGCGGCTCGATTACCTCGGTCCAGCCACACTCTTTCTGCGGGCACTTCTTTTCCACACCACGGCGCTTGGTGGTCTTGATCGTCAGCACCGGCCACTTGCACTGCGGGCAGGCTTCGGCAATCGGCGGATCCCAGGTGGCATACGTGCACTTGGGGTAGGTGCTGCACGAGTAGAACAGCTTGCCGTAGCGGCTCTTCTTCTCTTTCAGCGTGCCCTTGTTGCACAGCGGGCAATCCACGCCGGTGTCCTTGGGCGGCTCCAGCGGCTCGATATGCTTGCACTTGGGGTAGCCCGAGCAGCCGATGAACTTGCCGTAGCGGCCAGTCTTGATATGCAGCGGCGACGAGCACTCCGGGCATACGCGGTCCGGCACCACTTCGGGCTCGGTCGGCGCGGTATCGGCGTCCTCGTTCAGGTTGCGCGTGTAATCGCACTCGGGGTACGTGGTACAGCCGATGAAGCGGCCACGCTTGCCCAGGCGGATGGCGAGCTTGTTGCCGCACTTGGGGCAATCCTCTTCCAGCTCTTCCTGGGTGACTTCCTTGCGCGACAGCCCCTGCTTCTCCACCACCACGTCGTGGAACTTGTGCCAGAACTCGTCCAGCACCGGCACCCACTCGCGCGAGCCATTGGAGATCTCATCCAGCTGGTCTTCGAGCTTGGCGGTGAAGTTGTAGTCCACGTATTGCGTGAAGTGATCGGTCAGGAACTTGTTGACCACTTCGCCGGTATCGGTAGGGATGAAGCGCTTTTTATCCAGATCGACGTATTCGCGGTCTTTCAGCGTCTTGATGATGGAGGCGTAGGTGGAAGGACGGCCGATGCCGAACTCTTCCAGTGCCTTCACCAGCGAGGCTTCCGAATAACGCGGCGGCGGCTGGGTGAAATGCTGCTCGCCGAACAGTTTGTCCACCGGCAGCACATCGCCTTCTTCCAGTACCGGCAGGCGTGCTTCGTCTTCGTCACTTTCAACGTCGTCGGCATCTTCCTGGTACACGGCGATGAAGCCGGGGAACACCAGGGTCTGGCCGCTGGCACGGAACACCGCCTGCGGGCCCACCTGGATATCCACGCTGACGGTATCGAATTTGGCCGGCGCCATCTGGCACGACAGCGTGCGCTTCCAGATCATCTGGTAGAGCTTGAACTGATCCGGGCTCAGGAAGGACTTCACCGAATCGGGCGTACGCGCGATGCCGGTCGGGCGCACCGCTTCGTGCGCCTCCTGTGCGTTCTTGGATTTGTTCTTGTACACCACCGGCGCCGTCGGCAGGTATTCCTTGTCGAAATTCGCGCCGATGTAATCGCGGATGTCGGTCAGCGCATCGTTGGACAGCGCCACCGAGTCGGTACGCATATAGGTGATCAGACCAACAGTTTCGCCGCCCAGGTTGATCCCTTCGTACAACTGCTGCGCGGTACGCATCACGCGGTCGGTGGTCATGCCGAGCTTGCGCACGCCTTCCTGTTGCAGCGTCGACGTGGTGAACGGCGCGGTGGGGCTGCGCGATTTCTTTTTCTTCTCGACCCGGCTGACCTTGGCCTCGGCGCCTTCGATGGCCTTGAGGATGTCGGCCTGCACCGCTTCGGTCGGGATATCGAACTGTTCGAGCTTCTTGCCCTGCCACTCGTTGAGCTTGGCGCCGAACTTCTGGCGGCCCTTGTGGCTGTCGAGGTGCACCGTCCAGTATTCCTGGCTGGTGAAGGCGCGGATTTCGATCTCGCGCTCGCAAATCAGGCGCAACGCCGGGCTTTGCACGCGGCCGGCAGACAGGCCCGAGCGTACCTTGCGCCACAGCAGTGGCGACAGGTTGAAGCCCACCAGGTAATCGAGCGCGCTGCGTGCCTGCTGCGCATTGACGAGGTTGCTGTCGATGTCGCGCGGGTTGGCCACTGCGTTCAGCACTGCCGATTCGGTGATCTCGTGGAACACCACGCGCTTGAAGGTCTTGTCCTTGTCGAGCAGTTTCTTGCCCTTGAGGATTTCCAGGATATGCCAGGAGATGGCTTCGCCTTCTCTATCCGGGTCAGATGCCAGGTAGATGTTGTTGGCGGCTTTCACGGCATCGCAGATCGCATCGACATGTTTCTTGTTCTTGTCGATGACCTGGTACTTCATCTTGTATTCGTTCTCGGTATCGACCGAGCCGTCCTTGCGCACCAGACCGCGCACATGGCCGTAGGAGGCAAGGATCTGGAAATCCTTGCCCAGGTATTTTTGCAGCGTTTTCGCCTTGGACGGCGATTCGACGATCAGCAGATTTTCAGCCATGTGGCCTCGACGGGGAGTTCAGTGGAGCGCTCAATGCAGCGTAGCGCCATTGCGGCCAAAAAGGATTTCTTCTATCAGCAGATTAGAAAGTTCGTCTCGCTTGCGCCAGACCACCATCAATACGATGAGCTTGAGGCGTTCGGCGCCGATTTCATTCTGACTATCGGCCAGAACGCGGTCGAGCGCCATTTCGCGCTCTGCCGGCCTCAAGACCTTGCCATGTTCGAGATAGTGCCAGTAGGTGAGCGCATCGGCGTCCAGACGGGCTGCTTCCAGCGGATGCAGCCAGCGCGGGGTATCCGGCACGTCCTGGTAGGCGTCAACGTCCAGTTGCGACAGTTCTGACAGCCAAGCAAGCGCTTCCTGGATTTCGTCGGATTCAAAACCGACGGCATCGAGCTGGCGCGCAAGCGCAGGCAGTTCCGGCACACCGTCGGCACTGTGGAAAGCTTCAAAGAGATAGGCGAGAACTTCTAGCATGGGGGCAACATCGGGGCGGGAGCGCTATTTTCCAAGCCGCTGCCAGCGGCCACCGGGTAAAACGGCAACATCACCGGAGAGCTCAAAACCAAGCAGGATTGCGCAGAGTGCATCCGCAGTCAAGCCGGATCTGGCAACCAGTGCATCCAGATCGACCGGATCAAAGCCCATTGCATCAAGAACTTGCATCTCCTCCGCACCTCTTTCCAGCCCGTTTTCAGCAGTTGTTGCCGCCCGGCTGGCGCTCACCGGCGCCAGCCGCGCCTGCCAGTCCAGCTCTTGCAGGATATCTTCAGCGGCATCCACCAGTCTTGCTCCCTGCTTGATCAGGCTATGGCAGCCGCGTGCCTGGGGCGCGTGGATGGACCCGGGTATGGCAAAGATTTCCCGTCCCAGTTCCAGCGCCTGCCGGGCGGTGATCAGCGAACCGCTGCCCAGGGTGGCCTCGACCACCAGCGTACCCAGCGACAGCGCGGCAATGATGCGGTTACGTTGCGGGAAATGCCCGGCCTTGGGCTCGGTACCCAGCGCAAATTCGGAAACGATCAGCCCTTGTCCGGCAATCTGGTGCGCCAGCGTGCGGTTGCTGGCCGGGTACACGCGATCGAGCCCGGTGCCCACGACGGCAATGGTCGAGCCGGGGCCGGCAAGGCCGCCACGGTGGGCTGCGGCATCGATACCGGCTGCCTGGCCGCTGACCACCACCAGCCCGGCATGGCTGAGCGCAGCGGCAAACGCTTCTGCATTCTGTACGCCCTGCACGGTGGCATTGCGGCTGCCCACGATGCTGACTGCGGCGTGGCCCAGCAGTTCACGCCTGCCTTTCAGGTATAGCACCACCGGCGGGTCCGGCAGATCCAGCAGTTGTGGCGGGTAATCCGCATCGCCCAGTGCCAGCAGGAAGTGATCTGGCGCGCTTAGCCAATCCAGCGCACGTTCCACCCCGGCAACGGTGGCGTTCTGCGTACACCAGGCATCCAGCAGTGAAGGTGGCAGCGTATCGGCCAGCGCAACGGGGCTGGCGGCCAGTGCAGCGGCTGGCGTGCCGAACGCGCGCAGCAGCGCCAGCTGGCGCCGCGCACCCACGCCGGGCACCAGGCTGAAACGCAACCAATCGCGGCTGTCTGTATCAAGCGGCATATGCGGTGACCTATCTATCAAAGCCTGTCCGGGAACAGCCGGCCGGCAACCGTCTCCGGCCTGGTGCACAAAACAAAGGCCACGCATTGCGTGGCCTTTGTCGGGCTACGTCATTTACTGCGGCGAGCTGGCCAGGTCACCCACGTTGACCGGCATGGTGCTGTCGAGCAGCAGACCATACGATACGTTCGGGAACACACGATAGATGAACAGGTTGCCACTCTTTTCCGGTGGAATCATCAGGCCTTCGGCCTCGTTGTCGGCACGCTTGAGAGGGCGGGCAGCCTTGAAGGTGAACAGCACGCTGCCGATATCCAGCCCATCGAGCGAACCCTTGTTGATCACCACGGTGGAATAGGGCCCCACTTCGGCAATACCGCCATAGGCAGAAACAACCAGCGCCTGGATATTGTTATCCGGCGTATGCGGCACGTAGTTGACGAACGGAATGTCGTTGGCACGTAGCAAGCGGTCACCCGGAGCGATTTCTTCCTTGGCAGTGACCACGCGCAATGTGGAAACGTCACCCACCACATCCACGGTCACATCGCCCAGATAAATCACTTCGTAGCCCAGCACCCGTTTGTGCTCGGGATCAGCCGGATCGATCAGCGGCTTGCCCGGGCGGAACACTTGCCAGGAATCACCGGCCTTGCCGGCAAGCTTGGTAGCATAAATCTTGTCGCCCGCAGAATAGACCACGCGGTTATCCGGGCCTGCAGCGACACGCGGCGCTTTCCTGAGCTCTTCAGGCTCGATGAGCAACGGGCGCTGCAGGAACGGGCGGATTGCATCCACGGGGATGCTCGAAACCGCGCCATTGGTGTATTCCTCGATACGCACCTGCGGGCCCAGCTTGAGCGGGCCGCTGGGGCGGTTGGTATTCTTGTCGTTCTTCAGCAGTTTGAGGCGGGGCTCCTTGCCGGACAGGTCCAGCACCACCACATCGCCCGGATAAATCCAGTGCGGGTTCTTGATCTCGTCTTTGTTCAGCTGCCAGATTTCTGGCCAGCGCCACGGCTGCTTGAGGAATTTGCCGGAAATACCCCACAGCGTATCCCCCTTCACCACCACGTAGCGTTCAGGTGCGCTGTTCTGCAGTGCAAGTGTGTCGGCCTGTGCGGAACCTGCCACGGCACCGAGGGCCAAAAGAAGAGATATAATCGTTTTTCGCATTGTCGGGCTCATCCCGCGCCCCGGTTCGGGAGCGCTCTGTGATTAGTGTTTATTTACTGATTCTGCATACAAACTTTTTAAGTCGCAAGCAACCATGGCCATTCTGAATATATTGCACTATCCGGACGAGCGCTTGCACACCGTTGCAAAACCGGTGACGCAATTCGACAACCGTCTGCACCAAATGATCGATGACATGGCGCAAACCATGTACGAGGCCCCCGGTATCGGCCTTGCCGCAACGCAGGTGGATTTCCACCAGCGGCTGATCGTCATCGATATTTCCGAAACCAAAGACCAGCTGATGGTGCTGATCAATCCGGAAATCGTCGAAATGGACGGCAAGACCACCTACGAGGAAGGTTGCCTGTCCGTGCCCGGCATTTACGAGGAGGTCGAGCGTGCCGAGCATATCCGCGTCAAAGCGCTGGACCGCAACGGCAAACCGTTTGAAATCGACGCTCACGAGCTATTGGCGATTTGCATCCAGCACGAAATCGACCATCTGGATGGCAAGGTTTTTGTCGAAAAACTCTCACGCCTGAAGCTGAACCGCATTGTGCAGAAGCTGAAGAAAAACCAGCGCAAAACCATGTAAAAAGCAGGTGTGAGGCACAGACTCACACCCTGTTGTCTCTTCCCGACTTCCGGTATTCGATGAAACTCATTTTTGCTGGTACACCTGATTTTGCCGCTGCCGCGCTCGAGGCGCTGATTGCTGCCGGGCACGAAATATTGCTCATATTGACGCAGCCTGATCGGCCTGCGGGACGTGGCATGAAGCTCACGCCGTCGCCCGTCAAAGTCGTTGCAGAAAAACATCAGCTGCCGGTGTACCAGCCGGAAAAACTGCGTACGCCAGAGCAGCAGGCGCCGCTTGCCGCCATCGCCGCAGATGCGATGATCGTGGCCGCCTACGGGATCATCCTGCCGCAAGTGGTGCTGGACATGCCGCGGCTGGGCTGCCTGAACATCCATGCGTCGCTATTGCCGCGCTGGCGTGGCGCAGCGCCCATCCAGCGCGCCATCCTGGCCGGTGATGCAAGCACCGGTATCACCATCATGCAGATGGATGCCGGGCTCGATACCGGGGACATGCTCAGCGTGCACGTGACGCCGATTGCCGCGGACGATACCGCCCACACGCTGCACGACAAGCTGATGGTTCAGGGCGCCACCGCCATCGTCAGCGCGTTGGCCAACCTGCCCGCGCTGCAGGCGGGGGCAACGCCGCAGCCGATTGACGGCGTGACCTACGCCGAGAAGCTGAAGAAAGAAGAATCGCAAATCGACTGGGCGCACCCGGCCAGCGCGCTGGACCGGATGATCCGTGCGTTCAATCCGTTTCCGTCAGCGCAAACCACGCTGGATGGCAACCCGCTCAAAATCTGGCGCGCTGCCGAGGCAAGCGGGGCAGGGCAGCCCGGCGAAATTCTCGATGTGGCGCGGAATGGCATCATCGTGGCCTGCGGTAGCGGCGCGTTGCAATTGACCGAACTGCAAAAGGCCGGTGGAAAACGCCTGGATGTAGCTGCCTTTCTGGCGGGCACCGTGCTAGCAACGGGTGGCTTTCTGGGCCGCTGAGCAGCCGTTGCCAGGCTGCCGCAGCGGGCACGCGGCAACGCCGAAGGCGTGAAGGATTGCCATTGCTTTGGCAACCCATGCCAACTATGCACAATCAATATCGCGGTGATTGAATTTTCTGCCTGACGCGGCATCTATCTCATGTCTCCATTCACATTGTTGCCCGCAAACCTATGAATAATTGGCTGAAAACCACCATCCTGATGGCCGCCTTCCTGGCGTTGTTCGTATTCATTGGCGGCTTGATCGGCGGCAAGAGCGGCATGCTGATTGCATTACTGATCGGCGGCGGCATGAACCTGTTCGCATACTGGAATTCGGACAAGATGGTGCTGCGCATGTACAACGCACACCAGGTCGACGCCAGCACCGCGCCCGAGTTGTACGCCATGGTTCAGGAACTGGCACAACGTGCCGGCCTGCCCATGCCCAAGGTTTATGTGATCGATGAAGACCAGCCCAATGCGTTTGCCACCGGCCGCAATCCGGAAAACGCTGCAGTTGCGGCCACTACCGGCATCATGCGCGTGCTCAGCTACCGTGAATTGCGCGGCGTGATGGCGCACGAGCTGGCCCATGTGCAGCACCGCGATATCCTGATCTCGACCATTTCCGCCACCATGGCCGGTGCGATCTCGGCGCTGGCCAACTTTGCGATGTTTTTTGGTGGCCGTGATGAAAATGGCCGTTCCATGAATCCCGTTGTCGGCATCTTGCTGGCCATCCTGGCACCGCTGGCAGCCAGCGTGATCCAGATGGCCATTTCGCGTTCACGCGAATACGCGGCCGATGCCGGCGGTGCCCGCATCAGTGGCGATCCGCAAGCGCTGGCCGATGCCCTGCAGAAAATCGAAGCCTATGCACGTGGCATTACCATGCACACCGCTGAGGCCCACCCTGAAACCGCACAGATGATGATCATGAACCCGCTGCACGCTGGCGGGCTGGATAATCTGTTCCGCACTCACCCGCAAACCGCTGATCGTGTCGCCAGGCTGCATGCCATGGCACGCGGGCAGCTGGAGTACTGATGTACCTTACGCAAAAATATGCCACCGATACCGTTGCCGCGGTCCTGAACGGCCAGACGCTGACCGATGCTTTCGCCAAGGTCTGGCGGCTGGAACCCAATCTGCGCCCGCAGCAACGCGGTGCGATCCAGGACCTGTGCTACGGCACGTTGCGTCACCTCGGGTTGCTGCAGAAAACGCTGGAATCGCTGCTGAACAAGCCCATGCACGAACCCGGGCTGCGCGCGCTGCTGCTGGTCAGCATTTACCAGTTGCACTTCACCCGTGCCGCGCCGTACACCATCGTCGATCATGCGGTGAAAGTGGCGGCACATACCGGCTCGGGCAAAGGCAAGGGGCTCGTCAATGCCATCCTGCGCAACTTCCTGCGCCAGCGCACCGAGCTGATCGGTGCCGCGCAGCGCACGCAGCTGGGCCGCTGGTCGCACCCGATCTGGTGGATATCCGCGATCCAGAAGGCTTACCCGCAGCAATGGGAGGCGATGATGGTGGCCGGCAACCAGCACCCGCCGATGACGCTGCGCGTGAACCAGCGCCGCGGCAGCGCCGAGCAATACCAGGCCCGTCTGCGCGAAGCCGGTATCGAAACGCGCGCGCTGGACGATACCGCGCTGTTGCTCAAGCACCCGGTTGGCGTTGATCAACTGCCGGGCTTCTTCGATGGCGATGCATCGGTGCAGGATTGGGGCGCACAACGTGCTGCACGGTTGCTGGATGTGAAAGACGGCATGCGCGTGCTCGATGCGTGCGCAGCGCCCGGCGGTAAGACCGGCCATCTGCTGGAAATTGCCGATCTGGACCTCACTGCCGTCGATAGCGATGCCAAGCGGCTGGAACGCGTGGCGGACAACCTCAAACGCCTGAACCTGAGCGCCACGCTCAAGACCGGCGATGCAGCCAAGCCGGCTGACTGGTGGGATGGCAAGCCGTTCGACCGCATCCTGGCCGATGTACCCTGCTCCGCCACCGGCGTGGCGCGCCGCCATCCGGATATCAAATGGCTGCGCCGGCCCGAGGATTTCGCCGCTTTTGCCCAGCAGCAGTCACAAATGCTCGATGCGCTATGGGCGCTCGTGGCACCCGGCGGCAAACTCCTTTATGCTACGTGCTCGATTTTCCCGGCTGAAAATGGTGAGCAAGCAGCGGCTTTCGCCGTCCGCCACGCCGATGCCGAGCGCCTGCCGCTCGACTTGCCGGGGGATGGACAGTTACTGCCCAGCCCGGAGCACGATGGCTTTTTCTACGCGCTGTTTTCGAAACGTCCTCTTTAAGCTGGCGGCATTGCTGCTGGCTGCTTGCGTTTCTGCAACGGCCCTGGCCGATGGCATCAAGCCGGTCAGCAGCGGTGCGGAGTACGCGGGCGAGCACATCGAGCTGTCCGCGCGCTTCCAGCTCAGCCTCAACGCCACGCTGGAAGACGCGCTGGCCAACGGGCTGACCCTGCCATTCACTTATGAATTCCAGTTGACCCGGCCGCGGCTCTACTCGTGGTACCGGCAGGCAATGGACAGCTTCAATCCCACTGCATCGCTCACCTACCGATTGTCCTACCATGCACTTTCACGCCAGTACCGGCTGAACTTCGGCAACTTCTACCGCAGCTTTGCCAGCGTCGACGAGGCGCTGTCGGCATTGGGCGTGGTGCGTGGCTGGAACGTGCTGCACGATACCGGTATCGCCAAGGACAAAGACCCGTTTTCCGGCCGCATCCGCCTGCGTCTTGATATCTCGCAACTACCCAAGCCATTCCAGCTCTCCACGCTGGGCCAGAACGACTGGAAACTCGAATCGGGCTGGGTGGATGTCAACGGAGAGGTCGCGCAGTGAAGCGCATGCTGCTGATCCTGGCATCGCTGGGCGCCATCCTGCTGTTCCTGCTGGCGACCGCATCAGGCAGTACATCCGTTTTTTCCCAGTATTACAACCAGGTGCTGGGCCTCAACATCCTGCTGTTGCTGGGCCTGGTCTGGCTGGTGGGATCGCGGCTCTGGCATCTGAAAAAGCGCGTGAAGGCCAAGGAGTTCGGCTCGCGGCTGACTTTGCGGCTGGTGTTGTCGTTCGCGCTGATCGCCGTGCTGCCCGGTGCGCTGGTTTACACGTTGTCGGTGCAGTTCCTGAACCGCTCGATCGAGAACTGGTTCAGCGTGCGGGTGGACAATGCACTGGATCGTGGCCTCAACCTGGGCCACAGCGCCATTGACTATCAGCTCTCCGATCTTGCCCGCAAAGGCAAGGTCATTGCGCTCGACATCCATGACGAAACCGGCAGTGCGGTGCTGACGCGGCTGACGCGGCTGCGCGAGCAGATCGGCATCCAGGAACTGAGCCTGTTTGATGAAAGCGGTCAGGCCATTGCGCATATCGGCAATGAAAATGCCGGGCTGTTCCCCAAACAGCCCGAGCGCGCGCAGCTCCGGCAGGCGCAACGTACCCCCATCAGCGTACTGGAATCCAAACCCGGTGAGGAACTCACCATGCGCGTGCTGATCCCCGTGCATGCATCCGGCTTTGGCGAGCGCACCCGCGTGTTGCAGCTGATACAGCCCGTGCCGAGACAACTGGCTGACGATGCGGAGCTGGTCGAACGTGCACGCGCCGACTACAAGCTGCAATCGCAATCGCGCCAGGGCCTCAAGTTCATTTTCAGCCTGACACTGACACTGGCGTTGCTGATGGCCTTTCTCGGTGCCGCAGCACTGGCCATTTACCTGTCCGACAAGCTTGCAGCGCCATTGTCCATCCTTGCCGACGCCACCCGCGCAGTGGCGGCCGGCGATTTTTCACGCCAGCAACCGATCACCAGCCGGGACGAGTTCGGCATCCTCACGCATTCATTCAACCGCATGACGCGCCAGCTGTCGGATGCGCGTGACACGCTGGAACGCCAGGAGGCCGCGCAGGCGGCAGCCAAGGCTTATCTGCAGACCATTTTGGGCTCACTGTCATCCGGCGTGCTGTCGTTTGATGATGAATGGCGCATTGCTTCCAACAATATGAGTGCGTTGCGGGTGCTGGATCTGGACCTGCAGCAGATCGACGGTACGCCGCTACCGGACTGGCCGGATCTCAACCCGCGTTTCGAGCGTTTCTGTAGCGCCATCATGCAGGGTTTCCAGTCGGATGAAGAACACTGGCAACGCCAGGTGGAGCTCGATGACAGCCAGCGCGTGCTCAATGTGCGCGGCACGCGGCTGGCAGAGGAAACCGGGGGCGGTTTCGTGGTGGTGTTCGATGACATCACCAAGCTGTTGTCTGCGCAACGCGATGCCGCATGGGGCGAGGTGGCGCGCCGGCTGGCGCACGAGATCAAGAACCCGCTCACGCCGATCCAGCTGGCAGCGGAGCGGCTGGAGTTCAAGCTCAGCGACAAGCTCGACGCGGCTGGCGCCGACCTGCTGGCGCGCAACACGCAAACCATCGTCAAGCAGGTAGGATCGCTCAAGCAGATGGTCGATGCGTTCCGCGATTACGCGCGTGCGCCTACCGGCAAGCATAAACAAGTCGATTTGCAGCAACTGCTGGCCGAAGTGCTGGTACTGTACGAAGCGGCGCCGATTACACGCATCGACCTTGCACATGGGCCCTTGCTCATTCAAGGTGATGCCACCCATTTGCGGCAGGTGATTCATAATCTGCTGCAGAATGCGCAAGATGCTGTCCAGGCAATCGACCTCGCGTCGGAACGTCGGGCGGAAATTTGCGTTAAAACCGAAAAAGCCGATAAATTTGCACGGCTAACAATAGAAGACAGCGGTACCGGCTTCCAGCTTGACATGCTCTCGCGTGTGTTTGAACCCTATGTGACTACCAAGCAGAAAGGCACGGGGCTCGGGCTTGCGATCGTGAAGAAAATCATCGAAGAGCATCAGGGCAGGATTACGGCGGGAAACCGCGATAGTGGCGGCGCATCCATACGGATCGAGTTGCCGCTCATGGAGGGTTGAAGTGGGTAGTCAGGATATTTTGGTCGTAGATGACGAGATCGGCATCCGGGAGCTCCTGTCGGAGATCCTGCAAGACGAAGGGTATAGCGTGGCTTTGGCGGAAAACGCCGAAACCGCACGTAAATTACGCAATCAGGCGCAACCCAGGCTGGTGCTGCTCGATATCTGGATGCCGGATACCGATGGAGTCACGCTGCTCAAGGAGTGGGCACGCAACGGCCAGCTCACCATGCCGGTGGTGATGATGTCCGGCCACGCCACCATTGATACTGCGGTGGAAGCCACGCGTATCGGTGCCATGGACTTTCTGGAAAAGCCCATCGGTCTGCAGAAGTTGCTGGCCGCGGTCAAGCGCGCGCTCACGCAACAGCCGGACTTGCAGAAAGTGGTGGCCAATCTGGCACGGCTGGGCGAAGCCGAGCTGATCCGTGATCTGGCGCGTGTGCTTGATGCCGCCAAGCAGCAGAGCACACCGGTGATGTTGCTCGGTGAGCCGGGCGTGGGCTTCGAGATCTGTGCCCGCTATCTGGGCGGGGCAGGTGTACCGTTCGTCGCCCCGCTGTCCAATGACGATTTCGCCATTGCGCCGCAGGAGCTGCTGAACAAGGCCACCGGCGGCGTGCTGTTCCTGCGCGATATTGCCTATCTGGATCGCCGTGCACAGGCCGGCCTGAAGAACGTGCTGGGCAAGCTGGAAAAGTCACGCGTGAAGCTGGTCTCCGCATCAAGCAAACCGCTGGATGTGCTGGCGGCCGGCATGGACCCGGAGCTATTGCACCAATTGTCGCAACTGATCGTGCCGGTACCCAGCCTGCGCGAACACCGTGATGATATCCCGCCACTGGCCGAGGCCATGCTGGCCGAGATCGTCAACGCCAACAAGCTGGGGCCACGCCGTTTCAGCCAGAACGCCTTGCAGTTGCTGGCTCAGCAGGAGTGGCCGGGCAACATCGATGAACTTGTCAATGTGGTGAAAAGCCTGGCGCTCACCAGCCGCGATGGCGAGATCGATACCGCACCGGTATCGCGCATCCTGTCGCAGTTTGCGCCAAGCGGCGAGGCACCGATCACCCCTGCAGCGCCGGCAGCACCGCTGCCCATGGTCGATTTTGCGTTACCGCTGCGCGAAGCCCGCGATCAGTTCGAGAAATATTATCTTGAGCTGCATATCGAGCAGACTGGCGGCAACATGAGCCGGGTGGCGGAAAAAATCGGCCTGGAGCGGACCCACCTGTACCGCAAGCTCAAGTCGCTGGGCATCCAGGTACCGAAGAAAAACCGCGGTACGGAAGAAGAGTAAGCGCGCGGGTGCACACCCATGCCGATATCGACCGGCTGCTGGACAGCGCTGAAACGCTGATCCAGCACAAGGCCGGCGAAGGGTTGCAGCTTGCGCTGCGTGCGCAGCGGCTGGCAGATGGTTGCGGCCATGTGGCGGGTGGTCTGCGCGCGCGGCGCATCGCCGGGCTGGCCCAGGGCATGATGGGGCAGGCGCAGCAGGCCACGATCCTGCTGGCCGATACGCTGAAGCTTGCCGTACAGGCGGGTGATGTGGCCGAGGAAGCCGAATTGCTGGAGGCGCTGGGCCGCTGCTTTTACAGCAGCGGCGATTATGGTGCCGCCATGCGGCATTGGCATGACTGCCTGGCGGTGGCGCTGGCGGGCGCCAGCTACCCGGCCTTCGTGCGGGCACAGGTGGGACTGGGGCAGGTCTTCTTCGGTTACGAGCGCTACGACGCGGCGCTGGAACACCATTACAAGGCATTCGACTACCTGCACCTGGTGGATGATGCGTTGCTGCGCGGCATGGTCTACATCAATATCGCACAGGACCTATACCGGCTGCTGCGGCTGGACGAAGCTGCGATTGCACTGCAACGTGCATACGATGTGCTGCTGCCGGCACAAAGCCTGGAACACGAGGCCGAGATCTACCGGATGCGCGGCCAGCTAGCACTGGCGCGCGGCGAGGTGGCCGATGCCTACGCCAGCTTCATGGCTGCGCTGAAGATCTGCCGGCTGCAACAGCACCAGTGGGGCGAGCTGATGAGCCTGATCGGCATTGCCGAATGCCGGCTGGCCGAATCGGACTGGCTGACCGCGCGCGAGACGCTGCTGATCACGCTGGCACTGGTGGAGAATGCCTATCCCTCGCCCCATCTGCATTACCGCATTCATGCGGCGCTGGCCAAGGCCCATGCTGGCCTGGGTGATACCGCCGGCGTGGCGCGGCACCGCGATGCCTACCGGCATCACTACATGGCATTCCACAGCGAGCCGCCCACCGCGGTGATTGCCGCACTGGCAGACCGCGTCGAGGCCAGCCATCATGAAGATATCCGCCAGCGTGCATTGCGGCTGACCAACGACGAGCCGTTGCATGCGGCCACGTCGATCAATTCGACACCGCTGGGCAATGTACACTGAGCGCGGCCACGCCTGATCAGCCCCGCGCTGTGACGCTGGCCAGCCCGGCCCCTGCTGCGGCACTGTTAATCCGGCAGCCTGGCTGCCCACTCGATGGTTGTAGCCATGTCCAATATCCTGATCCTTGGCGCAGGCCGCGTTGGCGCCTCGGTTGCCGAGCAGCTGGTGCACGAGCAATACCATGTGACGCTGGTCGACGAAAATCCCGACAGCCTCAAGGTACTGCAGGATCGGCTTGACCTGCGCACCATTTGCGGTAACGCCGGCAGTCCGGAGATACTGGCGGCGGCAGGCGCCGCCGATGCCGACCTGATGCTGGCGGTCACGCAGACCGACGAGCTCAACATGGTGGCATGCAAGATCGCCTACGAGCTGTTCAACGTGCCCACCCGGCTGGCACGCATCCGCAACCAGGATATCCTGGCGCGACCCGAGCTGTTCGGCAGCAACGGCTTTGCCATCGATCACGTGATCACGCCGGCACAGATCGTCACCGATTACCTGCACCGGCTGGTGGAAACGCCCGAAGCGCTGCAGGTGCTCGATTTTGCCGGTGGCCTGGCGCAGCTGGTGGTGGTGCGGGTGGAGAAAGATGCGCCGATGGACGGCAAGCCGCTGCGGGCGCTGCGCGAGCTGCTGCCGCATTGCGATCGCCGCGTGGTGGGCCTGTACCGCCGCAACCGCACCATAAGGCCGGATGGCGATACCGTGGTGGAAGCGGGCGATGAGGTCTTCGTGCTGGCCGCGCGCGGCAAGCTGCGCACGGTGCTGGCCACCTTCCATGAAGCAGAACGCAAGATACGCCGGATCCTGATCGCCGGCGGCGGCAATGTCGGCTACCGGCTGGCCCAAGCGCTGCAGGGCCACTACCAGGTGAAGCTGATCGAAACCGACCGCAAGCGCGCGATGTGGCTGGCCGAGGCCTTGCCCGACGTACTGGTGCTGGCCGGCGACGCCACCGACGAGGCGCTGCTGGAAGCCGAGCAGATCGAACGCACCGATCTCTATCTGGCGCTGACCAGCGACGACGAGGACAACATCATGTCCGGCCTGCTGGCCAAGCAGATGGGCGCACGCAAGGTCATCGCCATCATCAACCGCTCGCGTTACGTGGGGCTGCTGCAGGGCAGCCGCATCGACGTGGCGCTGTCACCGGCGCAGGTCACCATCGGCTCGCTGCTGGCCTTCGTGCGCCATGGCGATATCGAAGCCGTGCACAGCCTGCGCCGTGGCGCGGCAGAGGCGATGGAAATCGTTGCCCACGGCAACCGCAGCACCTCGCGCGTGGTGGGGCGCAAGCTTGAAGAGCTGCGCCTGCCGACCGGCATCCAGTTTGCGGCGCTGGTGCGCGGCGAGGAGGTCATCATCGTCCACCACGATACGATGATCGAGGACGGCGATCACGTGATCGTGTTCATCGACAACAAGCGCCGCATCCGCGAAGTGGAGCAGCTGTTCGCGGTCAAACTGGGTTTCTTCTGAGGCGCCGATGCGTACCCTAGCCTATCGCACGCTGCCGGTGGTATCGGTACTGGCCCGCGTGGCGCTGATGTTCTCGCTGACCTTGCTGGTACCCATCACCGTGGCCTTTCTCGGCAAGGATGCCGGCCTGATGCCGTTTCTGGATGCACTGATTGGCATGCTGCTGTTCAGCCTGGCGCTGATCCTGCTTACCCGGCGCTTCCGGCGTGAACTGGGCATCCGCGATGGCTTCGTGCTGGTGGTGGGGCTGTGGACCATGCTGCCCGCACTGGCGGCAGTGCCGCTGATGCTGTTCAACCCGCAGTGGTCGTTCACGCATTGCTATTTCGAAGGCATGTCGACGATGACCACCACCGGCGTCACCGCGTTCAGCAACCTGGACGGCCTGCCGCTATCGGTCAACCTGTGGCGGCACATGCTCAACTGGCTGGGCGGCATGGGTATCCTGGTGCTGGCGGTGGCCATCCTGCCCATGCTGGGCGTGGGCGGCATGCAGCTCTTCAAGGCGGAAACCCCCGGGCCGATCAAGGATGCCAAGCTCACGCCGCGCATCCACGAAACCGCGCGCAACCTGTGGCTGATCTACATGGCGATGACCGCCGCGTGCGCGCTGTTGCTGAAAACACTGGGCGGGCTGAGCTGGTTCGATGCGGTGTGCCACGCGTTTGCCGCGTTGTCGCTGGGTGGGCTGTCCACGCATGATGCCAGCGTCGGCTATTTCGATTCGCCGCTGGTCGAGGGCATCATGATCGTGTTCATGCTGCTGGCCGCCACCAACTTTGCCACTCATTACCTTGCCATCACCGGGCGCCGGCTCAACGTGTACTGGCGGGATTCGGAATTCAAGGCCATGCTGCTGCTGATCGTGACCAGCACGCTGGCGTTCTCCGCCTACCTGGTGTGGTACGGCAGCTACCCGGACTACGCAACCAGCCTGCGCCACGTGGCGTTCAACCTGGTATCGATCGGTACCGGCAGCGGCTTCGTCAGCACCGATTTTGGCCAGTGGCCGATTGCGGTACCGCTTGGCATGCTGTTCCTGTCGTGCATCACTGCCTGTTCCGGCTCGACCGGTGGCGGCATCAAGATGATCCGCACGCTGATCCTGCTGCGCGAATCCGCACGCCAGCTCACCACGCTGCTGCACCCGAATGCGGTGCGCCCGCTCCGGGTCAACGGGGTCAGCATTCCGGGGCCGGTGATCTTTGCGGTACTGGGCTTCATTTTCCTGTACTTCATGTGCGTGGTGGTGCTGACCTTTCTGCTGCTGTTCACCGGCCTCGATTTCCTCTCCGCATTCACCGCAGTGATTGCCTGCATCAACAATGCCGGGCCGGGGCTGGGCGTGGTCGGGCCTTCGTCGAATTACGGCGTGCTGAACGACCTGCAGATCTGGATCTGCACGGTGGCCATGCTGCTGGGCCGGCTGGAAGTGATATCGGTGCTGGTGTTGTTCAGCCCGGCCTTCTGGCGCCACTGACGCAGCGCTTCCGGGATAGCAGCAATGGGCGCGAATGGGCGCTCGCCGTAAGATTACCGGCATGGATATCTTCATCACCGGTTTTTTGCTGTCGCTCTCGTTGTGCCTGGACATCGGCATCGTCAACGTGGCGATGATCGACATTGCCCTCAAGCATGGCGCGCGACCGGCGCTGTGGCTGGGCCTGGGGTCCTGTTTTGGCGACCTGACCTACGCGGTGCTGTCGCTGCTGGGCATGAGCGTGCTGCTGCAGTTTGCTGCCGTGCAATGGCTGACCTGGATCGTGGGTGGCGGTGTGCTGCTGTGGCTGGCCGGCAAGATGGCGCTGCATGCATGGCGTGATGCCCATGCCGGCGATGTGGCGCATGCGCCGTTGCCACCAATGCGTCACCTGTTCGGTCGCGGCCTGACACTGGCACTGGCATCGCCATCGGCCATCCTGTGGTTTGCCGCAGTGGGCGGCAGCCTGATTGCACAGGCTACCGATGGCAGCATGCTGGCCGCAGCGGACTTTCTGACCGGCTTCTTTGTTGGCGGTCTGGCCTGGTCGGTATTCGTGGTACTCACCGCCGCGCATGGCGGCAAGCTGCTGGGGCGCCGCTTCATCCAGGGTTGCCATGCGCTTTCAGCAGTGCTGTACCTGTATTTTGCGGTGATCGTGATCGTGAATGGCGCAAGGAAGCTGCTGTAGTAGCGCGCATCCGGCTTGCAAGGCCGTTGCTGGCTAGCGACGGCTGAGCGATGCGATCAGCCGCCGTGCATCGGCGCCAGTACCTGCTTGAGGAATTGCCGTGCACGGTCGGTTTTTGGTGCGGTGAAGAAATTGGCCGGTGTCGTGTCTTCGAGGATTTCCCCCTGTTCCAGAAACAGGATGCGGTCGGCCACTTCGCGGGCGAAGCCCATTTCGTGCGTGACCACCATCATGGTCATGCCCGATTCGGCCAGGTCTTTCATCACCTTGAGCACTTCGCCGATCATTTCCGGATCCAGCGCGCTGGTGGGTTCGTCGAACAGCATCACCTTGGGCTGCATGGCAAGGCCGCGCGCGATGGCCACGCGCTGCTGCTGGCCGCCGGACAGGTTGGCCGGGTAGGCATCTCGCTTGTTGGCAAGGCCCACTTTCAGCAGCAGTTCGGTAGCGAGTTCGATCGCGGCCTCTTTCTTCATCTTCTTCACCTGGATGGGGGCGAGCGTGATGTTCTCCAGCACCGTGAGGTGCGGATAGAGGTTGAAGTGCTGGAACACGAAGCCGACATTTTCGCGCAGCTGGTTGATGTTGGTACGAGTGCTGTTCACCTGCACGTTGCCCACCCAGATCTCGCCATCCTTCACCGGCTCCAGCTGATTGATGGTGCGGATCAGCGTGGATTTGCCCGAACCGGATGGGCCGCACACCACGACGACCTCGCGTTCCTTGACCTCAAGGCAGATGTCCCTGAGCACATGGTGGTCGCGGCCATACCATTTGTTGACGTTGGCAAAGCGGATCATGGGGGAGTTGGCGGTATCGGTCATCGTTCAAACAGATGGATGTATGGTTAGCATAACCATATGTCGAAATACCTGATCAAGCTATAGGGATGTTCCATACGTCATGGTTTTATTGACAGTTGCTCAGGGGGTTTGATAGGTTGCGCATCCTCGAAAAAAGTGAACAGAACAGGCTTGATTTTAATGAAAAAAGTAATTGGTATTATGTTGCTGAGCATGTTGTTTACTGGCTGTGCATCGGTCAGTAAGCAAGCATTCAATAAAGAGGCGGCGCAGAACATAAAATCCGTGACATTTGCGCGTCAGGATGTCCAAGAGACATATGCGATCCAGATCGTGGCGCATCCGGGCTTCAGTGGTGGATTGATCGGCGGATTGATTGCCGCCGCTGATATGGCCGACAAAACCGACAAGCTGACCGCCAAGCTTGACCCCAAGGTAACAAAGTTGCGCGAGAAACTGTCTCAGCAACTGGTTGATGCATTGGGCCAGGCTGGTTATGTTGTCGATGTGGTCAATGCGCCGGGTGACGATGCACCGATCACTACTGCTGCTGCGATGCATGGCAAAGTAAAGACCGATGCAGTTTTGGCAACTCGTATCTATGCCGCTTATATCGCTGCTGGCGCTTCAACCCCTTATTATCCGTATGTGCACGCAGAAGTCGTTTTGGAAGACAATAAGACTGGTAAGGTTTTGTACCAAGATATTGTCAGCTATGGGTACACATTTCCCAATGCAAAAACAGTGCATTTGGCCGGTGGCGAAAATTTCCGTTTTGCGGATATGACTGAATTACTGGCGAGCCCTGACAAAGCCCGGGATGGATTGGTGCAGGGTGTGCAGGCGATCATTGGCCAGGTTGCAGCTGATTTGACGAAGAACTGAGCATGAAACTGATTGGGTTGCTATCGATCAGTTTCATTCTTGCCTTACTTGGGGGCTGTGCAGCAACGACAGCTTCGCAACGCGTGAGTGCTGCGGAAACCGCACTGACGCGCTCTGTTGCACTTGGTGATCTGAGATTGAGTCAGCAAACTGCGCTGCCGTTGAAGCTGGAAAGAGCCGTAATCGACAGTACTTCGCCTTCTTACATATTTGAAAATGGGGAAAAGGCGTTTTTCAAGCTCTACAAACTGCCGCAGTTTGTGACTGCCTATTCGGTTACCATCTTGGCGCAACGTGAAGGTTCGATGGCCGACGCATCCCTCTTCATGCCTGTTGTGTTGACGCTGGATGAGCAATTCAGAACCAGACGCAGTTTCGACGAAAAGTCGCTGCGCAATCGAGGAAGTGGCCTGGAACGTACCATTTTCATCAACCCGACTAACGCGGATGAGCGCTATCTGATCATCCGCGGGGCAAGTTTGAAGGGGATGGTAGTGCAGTCCTTGCAATCTACTCAGGTGCAGCCGATTGTAACGCCCTATGGCATGTTTTTTTACAGCAACGGCATTGAAGTGAAAGCGGAAGTGCGTAGCTCCGCCGTCGGGTTTATTGAAATCGAACAAAAGGGCTTGGCGGATCACTAGCAATCAACGGGCATGACTACTTAGAAAATTTGACAGTGCCACATATTGCGGCACCGTCACATTTTCTGGCCGGCAGCCCGGATCGATGCCCAGCGCCTGCAGCTCGGCATCGTTCACCACGCCCTTCAGGTTGTTGCGCAGTGTCTTGCGGCGTTGGCCGAATGCATTGAGCACCAGCTTTTCCATGCGTACCAGGTCATCCACTGGCCATGGCGGGGTGGGCCACGCCATCATGCGTACCACCGCCGAATCGACCTTGGGCGGCGGGTAGAACGCGGCGGGCGGCACATCGAGCACGTGTTCCATGTTGAAACGTACCTGCAGCATCACGCTCAGCCGGCCATAGTCGGTGGTGCCGGGGCTGGCGACCATGCGGTCGACCACTTCCTTTTGCAACATGAAATGCATGTCGGAAATGGCTGCACCGAATCCTGCCAGATGGAACAGCAACGGCGTGGAAATGTTGTAGGGCAGGTTGCCTGCCAAGCGGATCACGCCGTTGTTGCCGATCTCTTGCGCCAAGGCGCCGAAGTCGAACTTGAGCGCATCGCAGTGATGGATCACCAGGTCTTCCGGCGCATATTTGCCCGACAGGTGACTGACGATATCACGGTCGATTTCCACCACGTGCAGCTTGCCGGCCTGCTTGAGCAGCGGATCGGTGAGCGCGGCAAGGCCGGGGCCGATTTCCACCAGTACGTCGCCACGCTGCGGGTGGATGGCGGCAATGATGGCGCCGATCACGCCCTGATCCTGCAAAAAGTTCTGGCCGAATCGCTTGCGCGGAATGTGGCTGCTCATGGGTACTCTCTAGTGGGGTCGACTTGGGGTCAGGCTGTATGGCGGCGGGCAGCGAGTTCGGCCGCCAGCGCAATCGCGGCGCGCAGGCTGCCGGCGTCTGCTGTGCCTTTGCCGGCCAGATCCAGCGCAGTGCCGTGATCGACCGAAGTGCGGATGATGGGTAGCCCCAGCGTGAGGTTCACACCGTTGCCGAAGCTGGCAAACTTGAGTACCGGCAGCCCCTGATCGTGGAACATGGCCAGCACCGCATCGGCGTTTTGCAGGTATTTGGGCTGGAACAGCGTATCGGCCGGCAAGGGGCCGGTCAGCTGCATGCCGGTGGCTCGCAGCTTTTCCAGCACCGGTTCGATCACGTCGATTTCTTCGCGGCCCAGATGGCCGGATTCGCCCGCGTGCGGATTGAGCCCGGCTACCAGGATACGCGGCGCTGCAATGCCGAATTTCTGCTGCAGGTCGTCATGCAGGATGGACAGCGTGGTGACGAGGTTTTCTGCTGTCAGCGCTGCCGATACCTCCGCCAGCGGCACATGCGTGGTGGCGAGTGCCACGCGCAAGCCCCCGCCCACCAGCATCATCACCACCTGTGGTGTGTTGGTGTGTTCTGCCAGGTATTCGGTATGGCCGGAAAAGAACTTGCCCGGGCAGCCTTCATTGATCACGCCCTTGTGCAACGGTGCGGTCACCATCGCATCGAAGCGGCCATCCTGGCAGCCATCGATGGCGATATCCAGCGTATCGAGCACATAGCGTGCATTGGCAGTATCGAGCTGCCCGGCTACGCAGGCTTTACCCAGCGGCACGTGCAGCACGGCCACCGCATCGTTGCCCGCGGGGGTGTAGTCGGGCCATTGCGCATTGGCAATGCCGGCGCTGGCTGCACGTTCCGCCAGCAGCGCCTTGTCGCCGATCAGTACCAGCCGCGCACCGGCAACGCCCGCTGCGGCGATGCCCGCTGCCAGCTCCGGGCCTACGCCGGCGGGTTCGCCAGTGGTAATGGCCAGTACCGGAATGCCCGGCATCACTGATCCTTCAGGCGGATGCTGACGAATGCCTTGTCGCGCAACTGGCGTACCCAGTCGTCGTATTGCTCTTCGGTCTTGCGCTGGCGGATTTCCATGCCCACACGGTAGCGGGCGCGCTCCTGCGTGACATCCTGCTTGCGGCGCTCCAGCACCGTGATCAGGTGGTAGCCAAATGGCGAGCGCACCGGCTGGCTCAGTTCGCCCGGTTTCAATGCATTCATCGCCTGTTCGAATTCAGGTACGGTCTCGCCCGGATTCACCCAGCCCAGATCGCCGCCCTTGGCTGCACTGCCGTCTTCGGAGAACGCCTTGGCAACCTCCTCGAAACGGGTGCCACGCAGGATGCGATCACGCAGCTGGGCGATTTTCTGCCTGGCGTCATCGTCTGAAACCACTTCATTGACCTTGATCAGGATATGGCGGACATGGTTCTGCTCGACGATTTCCTGCTCGGTCTTGCTGCGCTTGTCCAGCAGCTTCATCAGGTGGAAGCCGGCCGGGCTGCGGATGATGTCGGTGATCTCTCCCTGCTTGAGCTGGGAGAGCAGGCCGGCAACGGCCGGCGGCAACGAGCCCGCTGCGCGCCAGCCCAACTGCCCCCCCTTGGTGGCATCCTGCGCATTGGAATACACCGCGGCGACGGCACCAAAGTCCTTGCCCGCATTGATTTCATCACGTGCGGCATTGATGCGGGCACGCTTTTGCGCGATCACTTCGGCGCTGGCGTTTTCCGGCAGCGACACCAGGATATGCGCCAGTTCGTATTCGACCTGCTGCTTGCCTTCGGCGAGCTTGATGGCTTCATCGATTTCGCTGTCGGTAACGACGATCTTGGCATCGATTTCACGTTGCTTCAGGCGCGATAGCGTGATTTCGTTGCGGATTTCCTCACGGAACGTGGCCCAGCTGATCCCTTGCTTGCCCAGTTCCTGGCGGAATGCGGGTACGCTCAGCTTGTTCTGTTCGGCGATGCGCGCGACGGCACGTTCCAGCTGGTTGTCGTCGATGCGGATGCCGACATTCCCCGCGTATTGCAGTTGCACCTGCTCGGTGATCATCCGTTCCAGCACTTGCTGGCGCAGCACGTCCTGCGGCGGTGCCGCAATTTTCTGCGCCTGCAGGTTGCCCTTGATCGATTCGACCCGTGCATCGAGTTCCTGGGCGGTGATGACCCCCCGGTTGACCACGGCGACAATGCGATCGACGGTATCGACTGCGGCATGACCCAGCTGGCTGAGCACGAGGGTGCTGCACACGGCAAGACGGGCAAGGCGATGAACGTTCATGTGTATCCTGTTTGCGGTAACGCTGTCTGTTACTGCTGTCTGCTGGCGAAATCAGCGGTATAGCCGGGAATGGCATTGCGCAGCGCGGTAATCGGATTGCTGCCCAGACCGCCCAGGCCATTGAGTTCCAGCAGCACGAAGTACGTGGTCTTGAACTGGGCATCGCTGGTGATGAAGCGTTGCGCGGCCAGGCGCAGGCCCCAGCAGCCGGCATTATATTCAAGCCCGGCAATGGTATCCAAGGACTGCCGGTCGGGTAGTGAATAGTTGATGCGGGCCACGCCGTACCAGTTGCGCGTCAGCGGCCACTGCGCCGACAGGTCAACCTGCTCAATCTGCGGGTTCTGGTTGCGGTTGATGGTATAGCGGATGTTGACGAGCTTGCCGGGTTCCGGGTTCCAGGTGGCGCCGGCGGTGGAACGCACGGTTTCCTTGTCGCGATTGTTGTACTGCAGCGTGTAATCGGCAGAGAAATCACGCCAGAAGCGCCCGCCTACCGAGACCAGCAAATCCGATTTGCTGGCGGTACTGGGCTGATCGCTGCTGTCGAGGGTGACGCGTTGTTCTTCGAAATAGAAACGCTGGCCGATGCTGGCCTGCACCAGTTCCACGCCATCGTCTGCCAGGAACAGCCGGCTGGTCACCGCCAGTGTCAGCTGGTTGGCGTCGTTGATGCGGTCATTGCCCGAATACTGGTTCTCGCGGAAGAGCTGCGAGAACGACAGATCGGTCAGCGACGAATCGAAATTGGGCAGGTTGGACTGGTTCTTGTACGGGATGTACAGGTAGTACGCGCGTGGTTCCAGCGTTTGCGTAAGGTTGTTGCCCCCGAATGAGAAATCGCGCTCGAAGAACAGCCCGGAATCCACGCTGACGATGGGCAGCACGCGTGTTGCGCTATTGGGGTTGCCGCCCTTGGCATCATCGATCTGGTAATTGGTGGCGTGCACGCCCACCTTGGGATTGATGAAGCTGTAGCTGTTGACGATGGGGGTGCTGATCGACGGATACGCCCAACTGCGGAACCCGTTGGTTTGCGTGGGGTGGCTGAACTGGGTGAGCTCGCCGCTGATGCCGGTTTGCGCCCATTCGGCGAAGGTTGGCGTGGCGTTGAACGCAAACTGCGGCATGCGCGCGTACGGTACCGTGGCATCCTGCAATGTCTGATAGCGCTGGAACAGCAGGCTGCTGTTCCAGTCGTCGCCGGTGTAGTTGAATTGTGCCTGTCGTGGCAGGTTGGTTTGTGCGGCAATGGCGGCACGGTCACCGAAATCGTTGAAGAAGTTGTCGTCGGACACCTTCTGGATGTCGATGCTCATCCCCAGGCGATCGGTCAGTGCCTGCTGGTGCTGGAACACGAAGCTGTAGCGGTTTTCTTCGGCTTCCCGGTCCTTGAGCAGCTGTGCCTGCACCTTGCCCTGATATTCCGGCTGCAGGTAGCGGAACTCGCCGCCCATCATCAGGCCGCGTCGCGCCAGGTAGCGCGAGGTGATGGTGGCGTCGTAATTGGGGGCGATGTTCCAGTAGAACGGCACCGTGACGTCGAAACCGTTGCGGTTATCGAACGACAGCGAAGGCGCAAGGAAGCCGGTCTGGCGGCCGTCATCGAGCGGGAAGTTCATCCACGGCGAATACAGGATGGGTACGCCCTTGAATTCCAGCCAGCCGCTATGCGCAATGCCCATATTTGTGGTGTAGTCCAGCCACAGCGTATTGGCGTGCAGATACCAGGAGTCGTCGCCGGGCTGGCAACTGGTGAAGCGGCCTTCATCCACCCGGTAGTGATTTTCGCCTTCGAACAGCAGCTTGACGCCATCACCACGCCCCATACCTTGCGCCATCGCGTAATCGGGGTTGGTGAGCGTGCCCTCGTGGCGGTCAATGAAGTAATCGAGCGTATTGCCGACCAGTACGTCACCGTGCTGCGTCATCCTGACGCGGTCACCGGCGTTCAGCCTGTCGGTGGCGGCATCGTATTTGCCCCACTCGGCCTCTACCTGCAGATCGCCCTGTGTGACAACGACGTTGCCACTGGCTGTCGCACCGGTTTCTGACTGGCCTGCAGCCTGGTCTGCTTCGATCTGCACAGGGGGGTCTTCGCCTGCCGCATAGGCAAATGCCGTCATCAATGTGAGCAGCAAAGGGGCAGCGCGGAAAGGCGGCAGCGGGATTCGGATCATGCGGCCGGATGGTCTTCGGTTTAGAATCCGCCGATTCTATCTAGGTTTCTTCCCGCAAGCCATGAACCTCAATCGTGATATTTCCAATTGGCTGACCAGCAGTCTCGGTGTTGCGCCCGCAACACTGGAAATTGGCGGCTCTGACGCCAGTGTCCGCCACTACTGGCGCGCTACCTACCCTGATCGCAACGTGATCGTGATGCAGGCGGATCCGGCGCAATTCGATGCGCAGCCTTTTCTTGCCCGTCGTGATGAGCTGGCTGCTGCCGGCATCCGCGTGCCGGCGTTGCTGGCTCGGGATCTGGCGCAGGGCTTCGTCGCGCTGGAAGACCTGGGTACGCAGGAGCTGACGCCCCTCCTGGTGGATGAAGCCAGTGCCAAGGCGTGGTATCTGCAAGCGATGGACACACTGGTGCGCATGCAGACGGGCCTGGCTTTTGAACACCTGCCAGCGTTTGATGCCGCATTCCAGCGCCGCGAAATGGAGATCTGCCGTGAATGGTATATCGACCAGCACTTGGCCAAGCCGCTGAACGACAAGCAGATGGCGACTTGGGAGCGCTCGCTGGCGTTGATCATTGCCAAAAACACCGCACAGCCCACGCTGTTCATGCATCGTGATTTCCACTCGCGCAACCTGATGGTGGTGGATGGTGAACTGGCGGTGCTCGATTTCCAGGATGCCGTCAACGGCCCGGTGAGCTACGACGTGGTGTCCTTGCTGCGCGATGCCTACGTGGCTTGGGATGAAGGCTTCGTGCTGGACCTGGCCATCCGCTACTGGGAAAAGGCGCGTGCTGCCGGCGTACCGGTGCATGATGATTTCAGTGATTTCTATACCGCGTTCGAATGGCAGGGCCTGCAGCGCCACCTGAAGGTGCTGGGGCTGTTTGCAAGGCTGAACGTGCGTGATGACAAGCCCCGCTACCTGGCCGATATCCCGCGCGTGTTCAACTACGTGCGCAACGTATGCCAGCGCTACAGCGAACTGACGCCGCTGGGCCGGCTGCTGCTGGACCTGAACGGCGAAAAGATCGCAACCGGGTTCACCTTCTGATGAAAGCGATGATCCTTGCCGCCGGCCGTGGCGAGCGCATGCGCCCGCTTACCGATACCTGCCCCAAACCCTTGCTCGAGGTAGGCGGTGTGCCATTGATCGGCTGGCATCTGCGGCGGCTGGCTGCCGCAGGCGTGACCGACGTGGTGATCAATCATGCGTGGCAGGGGCACCGCTTCAAGGAAGTGCTGGGCGATGGCGCCGATTATGGCGTGAACATTGCGTATTCGCCGGAAAGCACTGCACTGGAAACCGCCGGCGGCATTGCACAGGCATTGCCGCTACTGGGTGATGCGCCGTTCCTGCTGCTCAGCGGCGATGTATACACCACGGTTGATCTGGCACACCTCGCGGTGGTGGCGCGGCAGATGGCCGGGCAACAGCAGCGGCTGGCCCACCTGATCATGGTGCCCAACCCGCCGTATCACGCGGATGGCGACTATGCATTGCACGATGGGCTGATCGACCCGGACGGCAAGCCCCGTTACTGCTATGGCAGCCTGGGGGTGTGCCACCCGGCGCTGGTGGCCGGTGTGGTCGCGGGCAGCGTGGCGAAGCTGGGGCCGATTTTCGCGCGGGAAGCACGCGCGGGCCGCATCAGTGGCGAACTCCATACCGGCAACTGGGTCAACGTAGGCACGCCGCAGGATCTGCAACAGGCCAATGCGCTGGCAGGCTGAGCGGCACCATTTGTTGCATTGAGTTTTGTTGCGCTGCAACTTACTCTGAAGCATCGACAGGTCGGTAGCGAGGCGGTAATGGATACTCCCCAATATTTCCAGGAACAGGCGCTACGGTTCACCCGCTTGCAGCATGACCTGCGCCAGTCGTTCGATCCTTTCGGCCTGGTGGCCACCACGCTGAAGGCGCAGCGCGCCTGGCTGCTGCAGCCGGATGCACTCTCTACCCAGGTCGGCAACTGGTTCAAGGATTACGGACTGTGGCACAAGATGGTGCTCGAGCGCAGCCTGGGCGGCGCCGATCAGGACCTGTTCCCGCCGCACCCGGACGACACACGTTTTGCCGATCCGGTCTGGCAGGAATCGCCATACTGGGATGGCATCAAGGAGTGGTATCTGTTCAATACGCGCTGGCTGCAGGATGCGCTGTATGCCACGCCCGGCCTGTGTGACCAGGAGCGCAGCCGCAGTGCGTTCTGGCTGCGCCAGGTGCTCAATGCGGTGGCACCCACCAATTACCTGCTGACCAACCCGGTGGCGATTGCGCGGGCTTTGGCCACCCACGGCGACAGCCTGGCGCAGGGGCTGCAGAACTACGCCCGTGATACCGCGCGTGGCGGCGATATCCCGATGACGGACATGGATGCATTCAAGGTGGGCGAGAACCTCGCCACCACGCCCGGCGCAGTGGTGTATCGCGGCAAGCTGCTGGAAGTGATCCATTACGAGGCGAGCACTGCCACCGTGCACAAGGTGCCGCTGGTGATCGTATCGCCGTGGATCAACAAGTATTACGTGCTCGATCTGGATGCACGCAAGAGCATGGTCAAATGGCTGACCGGCCAGGGGTTCTCGGTCTTCATCACCAGCTGGAAAAACCCGGATGGTGAGTACCGCGACGTGAGTTTCGATGATTACATCACCGATGGCATCGACCGCATCGTCGATGTAGCACGCGCCATCTCCGGCAGCGACAGTGTCAATCTCGCCGGCTACTGCATCGGCGGCACGCTGCTAGCCGCATACCTGGCGTGGCTGGCCGGCAAGGGAGCCGCTGCCAAGGTGGGCAGCGCCACCTTGCTGACCACGCTGACCGACTTCTCCCGCCCCGGCGATATCGAGGTATTCCTCGATGACGAAGGGCTGGCCTTTGTCGAGAAAACCATCGCCAGCAAGGGTTATCTGGATGGCAAGGAAATGGCATCGAGCTTCCGCATGCTGCGGGCCAACAGCCTGGTGTGGAATTACTGGATCAGCAATTACCTGCTGGGTGAAACGCCGATGGCGTTCGATGTGCTGTTCTGGAACATGGACACCACGCGCATGCCGGAAAAAATGCACTGCTACTACCTGCGCGAGTTCTATTTCAAGAACCGGCTGACCGAACCCGACGCGCTGTCGCTGGCCGGCCAGCCCATCGATCTGGGCCGCATCAGCACGCCGCTGTTCATGGTCAGCGCAGAGGAAGACCATATTGCACCGTGGTTGCAGACCTGGAAGCTGACCGGGCGCGCCAGCGGGCCGGTGACGTTCACGCTGTCGACATCCGGCCACATCATCGGCATCGTCAATCCACCATCGCCCACCTCCAAGCGCAGTTACTGGCAGGGTGGCGTGACCCGGGGCGAGGCTGCCGACGGCTGGCTGGCACGGCAGCAGAAAACCGCTGGATCGTGGTGGCCCAGCTGGTCTGCGTGGCTGGGCGAGCGTTCGGGCGAGCAGGTGAAGCCGAAGCTGTCCACACGGCAATACCCCAATCTTGCTGCAGCGCCGGGTGTTTATGTGCTGGAATGAGCATCTGCGCGGCCTGGCGATGCACAAGGCGGGAGAGAAAAGACCGATTTACCGAAGAAGTCGGTGATTTTGCAGCCTGTTCCTGTTGTTTACCCGGTGCCCACTCGGGGATAATGCGGCAAGTTCTGGCGGTGTGGCTGTAAATCCACCGCCTTGTAATCCAAACCGCATTGAATATCGACGAGAGGAATTTTCATGGCATCGCGTACCGACCTCGCCAACGCCATCCGCGCGCTGGCGATGGATGCAGTTCAGAAAGCCAACTCCGGCCACCCAGGCATGCCTATGGGCATGGCAGAAATTGCGCTGGCGCTGTGGGGCGAAGGCAATTACCGCCACAACCCGCAAAACCCGCAGTGGCCGAACCGCGACCGCTTCATCCTCTCGAACGGCCACGGCTCGATGCTGCAATACGCATTGCTGCATCTGACCGGCTACGACCTGTCGATCGATGACCTGAAGGCGTTCCGCCAACTGCACAGCAAGACCGCCGGTCACCCGGAATACGGTTACGCCCCCGGCATTGAAACCACCACCGGCCCGCTGGGCCAGGGCATCACCAATGCAGTCGGCTTTGCGCTGGCAGAAAAACTGCTGGCACGTGAATTCAACCAGCCCGGCCTGCCCATCGTTGACCACCACACATGGTGTTTCCTGGGCGATGGTTGCCTGATGGAAGGCATCAGCCACGAAGCGGCAGCGCTGGCCGGCACCTGGGGCCTGGGCAAGCTGATCGCGTTCTGGGACGACAACGGCATTTCCATCGACGGCCATGTCGAAGGCTGGTTCACCGATGACACCCCGGGCCGTTTCGAAGCCTACGGCTGGCACGTGGTACGCCCGATCGACGGCCACAATCCGGAAGCCGTGCTCAAGGCCATCGAAGAAGCCAAGGCAGTGACCGACAAGCCGTCGCTGATCTGCTGCAAGACCATCATCGGCAAGGGTTCACCCAACAAGGCCGATAGCCACGACAGCCACGGCTCGCCGCTGGGCGAAGCAGAAATCGCCGCCACACGCGCTGCCATTGGCTGGAACCACGGCCCGTTCGAAATCCCTGCCGACGTTTACGCTGGCTGGGACAAGAAAGAAGCCGGTGCCAAGTGGGAAGGCGAGTGGAACGAGCTGTTCGCCAAGTATCAGGCCGCTCATCCGGAACTGGCTACAGAATTCACCCGCCGCAACACACACACGCTGCCGGCCAACTGGGCTGACATCGTTGCCGCTGCCGTCGCCGAAACCGATGGCAAAGCTGAAACCATTGCCACCCGCAAGGCCAGCCAGAACGCACTGAACGCACTGGTGCCGCATCTGCCAGAAATGCTCGGCGGTTCGGCCGACCTGACCGGTTCGGTATTCACCAACTGGAAGGGCAGCACCCCGCTCAAGCGCGAAGGCAATGAGCTGGTGGGTAACCACATCAGCTACGGCGTGCGCGAGTTCGGCATGGCCGCGATCATGAACGGCATCCAGCTGCACGGCGGCTGGCGTCCGTACGGCGCCACCTTCCTGATGTTCAGCGAATACGCACGCAACGCGCTGCGCATGGCTGCTTTGATGAAGATCCCGACGTTGTTCGTGTTCACGCACGATTCCATCGGTCTGGGTGAAGACGGCCCGACGCACCAGGCCGTCGAGCAGACCGCCACGCTGCGCATGATCCCGAATATGAACGTGTGGCGTCCGGCGGATACCGTTGAATCGCTGGTGGCATGGGCACATTCGATCGAACAGAAAGAAACCCCGTCCACGTTGATTTTTAGCCGTCAGAACCTGCAGTTCCAGTCGCGTGATGCAGCGCAGATCGCCAATATCCGCAAGGGTGGCTACGTGCTGCGTGATGCCGCCAACCCGCAAGTGGTGCTGATCGGTACCGGTTCGGAGCTGGATCTGGCCGTCAAGGCTGCAGCGGTACTGGCAGGCGAGGGCATTGCTGCCCGCGTGGTGTCGATGCCGAGCACCAACGTATTCGACAAGCAGGACAAGGCTTACCAGGCTTCCGTACTGCCGGCCGGCGTGCCGCGCATTGCGATCGAAGCGGGCGTGACCGATGGCTGGCGCAAGTACGTCGGCCTGGAAGGCGATGTGGTGGGTCTGGACCGCTTCGGCGAATCGGCTCCGGCTGGCGAGCTGTTCAAGCTGTTCGGCTTCACGGTCGACAACCTGGTCGCCAAGGCCAAGGCACTGCTGAAGTAATCGGCAGCGATGCAGGAATCGAGGAGGGCACCCGCAAGGGTGCCCTTTTTATTGCCGAGCGAGTCGCGGCTGCCGTTCCGTTATGAGGAACGACGCGCAGCGGGCGTTGCGCTGCGACCAAGGTAGGCATGGTGCGATGCCGTCGGGTATGGCCGCCTGCAGGGCGACGGCGGTGAAGCACGCCGGGTATTGCCGCCGCGGGCCGCACCCTGCCGGAACCATGCCAGGCGCTGGCTAGCGCAGCAGCTTTTGCCGCCGTAGTTCATCCTGCACCAGTTCGCTGATACGCGGCGCCAGGCGCTGATCCAGATCGTGGGCAATTTCCGCGGTCAGCTTGCGTAGCGTTTCGCCATACAGCGTATTGACGAGCGCACTGAAGTGCTGGCGCGTCAGTTGCTCGACTTCGCTGGCGATGTCCACCGCCAATTGTGCGCCGACCGATGCCGTGATGTTGTGGATTGCCGCTTCATCCAGCATGAATGGCGCTTCCGGCTGCGGTTCGGGGGCGACAATCGCTGGAGCCGCGCTGCTGTGTTCAGCCCCGGCAACAGTCTGTTGCGGTGTGACGGCATCCGCAGCGGCATCGAGTACCAGATCCCGGCTTTCTTCCGCGCTCACATTGCCGGTTACGGCACCCGCCAGCGGAAGCACATGGCCTGCGATGGCTGGCGTAGCCATCGCAACAGGCAACTCTGCATCCGTCGGGACTTCCAGCTTCAGATCCCAGCTTTCATCTTCACTGAAAGAAACCTGCAATTCGGCGCCGTCTGTTGGCGCAAATGCTTGCAACGCAGCAGTGGGCGAAACGACAATACTGG
>NZ_WXTX01000019.1 GCF_009848685.1 Andreprevotia sp. IGB-42 | reverse complement strand
GGGCCAAAGTCGATTCATCCGCGACAGAAGCCGTTGAAAACAATCTAACCGAACAGTATTGAGACCTGACCCTAATTTTCCTTCAAGTTTATGACTTCTCGGTTTTCAACACCGAAGGCAAGCGTATTGCCTTCCTGACGGCGCAGGTTGATCCATTTGGCCCAATCTCCGCGATACACGATATCGAGTGCGCGAACACGCGCGATCTGCCGGCGTTGGTCGACGGATTGTTGAATCCATAGTTGCGAACCAGCCGGATACGGTTCAAATTATCGATATGATCCCGCAGTCGCGGGAGTTCTGGCGCAAGCTGGGGATTGAAAATGAAACAAGTAGAAGCGATGACTTCATCCAGAACGGGGAACTCAACTGGGACAGTCTCCGACGTGCTGACCGGCAGGGAACGCCTGCACCGGCAGCGCGAGAAAGCGATACGGATTCTCGAAGAGCAGAGAGTGCAGGAATCCTTGGCGAAACGCCTCGCGGAGAGGGAGCAACAGAAGAACAGCTGAGCGACGAAGAATTCGCCCGGCTTTTCCCTGATCGCCCCAAGTATTCCCGCCTTGGCCAACGCACTGAGGGCATTCAAGACCAACGACTTGTAGAGCGCCAACAGCGCATCAAAGAAGTACAAGACCAACTGAGTGGCCTCGGCGACAGGCTTTCGGACGATGCCGATGGGGCAGAGTCCTTGGTTCCAAACAAGGCGAACTATTCGTTGCGCCCATACAGTGGCAATGAGTTGGAACTGGACTTCGTTGGCCCTCTGCGTCCACTTAGTCGACAGCAGCTTGATATGCTCACATCGCATCCTGATGCGCACTCTACTGTGCGTCACGGAGGGGCTGTTACCGATCCGCAATTGATGGATAGATCACTAACTGGGGTGGCACCTGATGGCCACGTGAAGATAGACAAGAAAAGCGGAAAAGTAATGCTGCCTCCAATGTCATCTGCATTTCATTCAGATCGATTGATGGCTTATGCCGACGATGTAGTGCGTAACAATGGTGTATTGGCGTCAAAGACTGCCCAGAACCCAGGTGATGATCTTGTTACGCTCTACCCAGCAGATGTCGGTGATTTGGGATTAAATCTCGGGCGCGGATATGCCCGTCTTGGCAGTAGCAAGCTTAATCCTTCGCTAGAAGGTGCGCCTCAGTTAATTGATAATCTTAGAAGCGTCCAGGCTACTTATGGCTCCAACCCACTTACCAATCGGTGGGAACCTGTAACAATTTTCCCTGCGAGATAGAGCATGAGTGAATACCGAACACTGAAAAATTTACTGGCATCTGTTATGTCAGTAGAAGTTGGATTGTCTGAAGAACGCGAAGAGGCTGTTCTGATGGCGTCTTTGCAAAAGACGGAGTATCGGAACAGGCTTCGAGAGGAGTTGGAAACTGCCTTTGCCGATTCCAGCTTATCTTGGATAAATCTTCTAGACAATGAGAGATATTGTGTCTTCGCTGCCGACTCTGACGAGGAAGCAAAGGAATACATAAAGGAACACCTTTGGGATAGGATTGTTTCTATGGATTCTTGACCGCCACATTCAATAGGGCTGGCGAGCCTCCAGCCTTATTGTTCCAAACAACGTGTCCCCGTTTGGACCAGTACGTGCAGGCCTGGAAATTCCACAAGGACTATCCGGTGCGCAGTTTGACCGTATTTCAGGTAGGGTCAGAAATGCTGCAAGTAGCATGGGGCTTGGTGATGATATCTTCGTGATGGGATCACGGGCCGGTGGAAATGCGAAGACAGGGTCAGACCTTGACATAGGTATTCGGGTTACTCAGGAACAGTTCGACGACTTGATTGCTAGTTCGTTTGCTAATGCCAAGAACGCGCCGGCGGCGACGATGGAGGTCGCAATCAGAGATGGTCGCATTCAGGCTGGAGAAGCTGGATTGAGTCGGCTTGGCAGGCTTGTGGCCAAAGATTTGAGTTTTCCGACAAACAAGGTCCAGATTTCTGTAATTCGTGCGGGAGGCGTTTTCGATAACGGACCTCAATCCGCGTTGGTATACACACTTGGGTTTTAAACGATGAGTTACTGCAAACTCTATATTTATGCGAACTTAGACCTGGACCAGATGGAGGGTGTTTTTGATCTGGGTTTCAAGGAGTGCATATGCATTCCAGGGGTGGAATACTCTTTGTTTGTAAATGACAACCACATTGACGGGGCGAGTATTACTTCATCTACTTATCCAGTGGATAGATCTCGATATTACGTTGAGATTGATTCTGATCCTGCTGACGTGGGTAGTGAGGGCGATTTCAATCGATCCGTGTCGGAATTAGTGATTTGGTTGCGTTTGAAATGTGACTTTGTCGTGGCGTCTTGTGATTTCGAAGATTACATAGTTGAGGTTACCGGGTGGAATTGGACCCCTGAACATCCCTTGCCACCCCCAGGCTAATTAGTTGTTTGTGGTTTGTAAGCAAGGGCTCTGACCTTGGCTTATTGTTCCAAACACCGTAGGAATAGAGCTTCACGCATCACGTTTACTACAGATGGTATGGACCTTGATGGGCTTGGACCAATCTCATTGAGGAATTTCGGCAATCACTTAGGGCAGCATCCAGTTTCCTATGCCGCTTTACGGCAGGTTCAGCGAGTACAAGAGCGCATGGGAGGGTGCGTAACTCTGCAGTTTGGTGATGGACCATCTGGGCTGGCTGGTGAAGTCGGTAAGGCAATTGATGGTTCTATGGAAATGGATCTGTATATGCTCAATCGTGCGAACCTGTCTGCCGAGGGGGCTGCTTCCACTTTTATCCATGAATCGAGCCACTACATGCGTGGCGCGCGTGGCTTTGAAATTGGAACTCAGGTTGAAGAATATATGGCATTCCGCCGAGAGAAGTTGTTTGAACTTGGCCGTCGCCCATCATTCGATGAACGAAAAGCCATATGGACAGATAAAATTTTGAATGATCCATAATATTCAACGCGCCCTGCTGGTGGTGACATTCCGAAGTTATTGCAAGGACTGGGAGGCTGATGTGGAAAAAATAATCTACGATGGGAAGTTGGAGACAAAAAAGAAGATATTTGACGAGTATCGCCACGGGAACTTGTCCGTAGTTTGTCCAAAATGTCAGGAGCAGGTAATTGTTGTGCTTGATGTTTCGGACATAGGAAGGCATCAAAAAGCACCGGGAATATACTGCCCCAATGGGCATTTCTGGACGGTCTTTAATTACAGATGATTTATTGGCCTAAATCAGCCTTGCTTGCGTGAAGTTGATTTATATATTCCAGACGGCGCAGTTGATTTGCAACCCGGCGTGGCTACGGCGTCTCAGCCGAGGAAACGACTTCAACGCTGAGCGCTCTGTGGCTTACCCGTATAATGAAGTTTACATCAACAGCCCCAAGGGTTCTGGATATACCCGCCTTGATTCGTATAATCCAACTGCTGGTGAAATTGTTTCCCGTAACTTTACGCAGCTTTCTGAGGTTCAAGAGCAGACAGCAGTTGGCTATATAAATGAATTGATTGCCAAGTACACGGTCAATGAAAAAAATCTGGGGTCTGGTCTTGCAATCATACATTTTTCATCGCCTTGATTGCTCCGGCTGACCGTGGCGTAGTGCACGCCAAAGCGGGTACAGCCCAAAGTACCCGGCCACTTCCCGCAGGGCTTTGCGTGATATTTGTAAATTCTTTTAAATCATCGATTTATAGGCGATACGTGCACATTTTTGCTTCATCGCGGCACGATCCCAACTAATCTGCTCGCTGCACTCGCTCTAAATCGTCTTCTTTTACTGTTAGAACAGCTAGTGACTCACCGGTACTATCGACGAACTCCGCTTCGTAATGCGGGAGATCCGAGGCAAACACCATCAGCACGGCTCCAGATGTCCCCAAGGGGACGCCAGCAAATGATCGAATCGATCTTACAACATCATACTCAAAGAATTTTTGATTCATTTTTTCGTTCAACTGCACAGAGCCCCGGCGGGGATGAAAGCCATCATATCGGGACAGCTCTTCAAGCGTGGCCGACATGGCGTATCAAAAGCCAATGCAAGCATGCAATATCGTGGCGCAAATTCAGCAATTGCCGGTTGCAATGCAAAAAAGGGGTGCTTCAAAGTCCCCCCTTTTGTTAGCAACCCACCCCAGCTCAAGCCCCCAGAAACAGCTGATACGCCGGATTATCGCTTTCCACCCAGTGCGGGTAGCCCAGCTTTTCCACGAAGGCATTGAATGCCGCGTCATCCTCGGCCGGTACCTGGATACCGATCAGGATGCGGCCGTAATCGGCGCCGTGGTTGCGGTAGTGGAACAGCGAGATATTCCAGCCCACGTTCATGCTTTCGAGGAAGTTGAGCAAGGCGCCCGGGCGCTCGGGGAATTCGAAGCGCAGTACGCGCTCGTTGGTGACCTGCGGCGCGTGGCCGCCCACCAGGTGGCGGATGTGCAGCTTGGCCAGTTCGTTGTCGGTCAGATCGACCGTGGGCAGGCCGTGGTTGGCCAGCTTTTCGATCAGGTCGGTGACTTCCGAACGGTTCTGGATCGACAGGCCGACGAACACGTGCGCTTCCTCCGCGCCGCTGTAGCGATAGTTGAATTCGGTGACGTTGCGTGCACCGATCAGGCCACAGAAGGTGCGGAAGCTGCCGGGTTTTTCCGGCACGGTGACAGCGACGATGGCTTCGCGGCCTTCACCCATTTCTGCCTGTTCGGCCACATAGCGCAAGCGGTCGAAGTTCATGTTGGCGCCGGAAGCAATGGCGACGAAGGTCTTGCCTTCCTGCTTTTCGCGCTTGGCCCACAGCTTGGCGCCGGCAATGGCCAGCGCGCCGGCTGGCTCCAGGATGGAACGGGTGTCTTCGAATACGTCCTTGATCGCCGCGCACATCGCATCGGTATCGACCAGGATCACGTCGTCGACCAGATCGCGGCACAGCCGGAAGGTTTCTTCCCCTACCTGCTTCACTGCCACGCCATCGGCAAAGATGCCCACTTGCGGCAGCGTCACGCGTTCGCCCAGTTTCAGGCTCAGGTACATGGCGTTGGCGTCTGTCGGTTCCACGCCGATGATCTTCACTTCCGGGCGCAGGCGCTTGATATACGCGGCCACGCCGGCGATCAGGCCACCACCGCCTACCGGGATGAAGATGGCATCGAGCGGATCCGGGTGCTGCATGAGGATTTCCATGCCCACCGTGCCCTGGCCGGCAATCACTTCCGGATCGTCGTACGGGTGCACGAAGGTCATGCCGTTTTCTTCACACAGCTTGATCGCGTGCGCGTAGCAGTCCGAATACGATTCGCCTACCAGCACCACTTCGGCGCCGCGGCGCGATACCGCGTCCACCTTGATCTGCGGTGCGGTGGCCGGCATCACGATGATGGCGCGGCAATCGAGGTACTCGGCCGAGAATGCCACGCCCTGTGCGTGGTTCCCGGCGGACGCACAGACCACGCCACGATCGAGCTGGGCGCGGGTGAGCTTCACCATCTTGTTGTACGCGCCACGAATCTTGAAGCTGAACACCGGCTGTACATCTTCGCGCTTCAGGTAAATCTGGTTGCCGATGCGGCGGGACAGATTGGGCGCGAGTTCGAGCGGGGTTTCCACTGCCACGTCGTAGACGCGCGCAGTCAGGATGCGTTCAAGATAATCGTTGGGCGTTTGAGCCATGGGGAAAGCCTTTTAAAATCAATGGCGGAACCCATGACTGTAACGCCGAAAACGCTGGCGGGCCAGCCCGGCAAGGGCTGGCCATGTATCAATGTGTGCTGGAGGGGCTGACAAACCGGGAACAGTGCGGCCGGCGAGGTGAAGCTCGCGAGGTGCGGGCGGTGAGGGGATGAACAGGCTCGGCCGGAGAGGTACGTGGCAAAGCATCCCTACACCACACAGTCAGCCACGTGCATCAATCTTTGCCAACCGATCTCAGTGCGCTGCCCCGGCATCACGGTACAGCAATCGCACCGCTTCCACTTCGTGCAGGATACCGAAGAACGCATCGACCACTTTGGGGTCCAGGTGGCTGCCGCGCATGCGGCGGATTTCTTCCAGCACCTCTTCGGTGGGCCACGCTTCCTTGTAGCAGCGCTTGTTGGCCAGCGCATCGTACACATCGGCCAGCGCGGTAATGCGCCCGGCAATATGGATATCCTCGCCGGACAGGCCCTGCGGATACCCGCTGCCATCCCATTTCTCGTGATGCTGTTGCGCAATGGTGGCGGCCATCCTGAGAATGCGCGGCTTCGCCCCCTTGAGCATGGTGTAACCGATCTCCGCATGGCGGTTCATGATCACGCGTTCATCGGCATTCAAGGGACCGGGCTTGAGCAGTACCGCATCCGGTATGCCCACCTTGCCGATATCGTGCAGCGGCGCGGCGGTGCGGATCACATTGGCCTCTTCCTCATCCAGCCCCATCGCCCGCGCAATCAGGTACGAGTATTCGGCCATGCGGCGGATATGCTGGCCGGTATCCTGCGAGCGGTATTCCACCACTTCGGACAACTGGTAGATGATGGTGCGCTGGGTTTCCTCGACTTCACGCGCCATCAGCAGGTTCTCGTAGGCGATGCTGACGTTGCTGCAGAACAGCTCGATCAGGTCGCGGTCACCATGGGACAGCGATACCGGCCCCTCGATGATGAACAGGTTGACCGGGCCGTGCGGCGTCTTGAAAAAGCCGACGAAATGATCATCGGCGTAGATGCTGCGTTCGGTCTGGATGGCTTCGTCGATGGTGGGGCGGAAGCGTACCAGGTCGGCTTCCGGCAGGGTCTTGCCACGCAGTTCCGAGTAGCCCCCGGTGGCGTACAGCACGCGCACCGCGTCGTCGTCGGTCAGTGCCGCCACGCCGCCATTCACCACCACGTACAGCGCATCCTGCTCGAAAAACAGCAAGGATTGCAGCTGCTCCAGCACGCCCTGCGCCAGTTGCTCGATCGACGATTGCTGGAAAATCACGCTGGAGGCTTCGATCACCTTCAGCAGCCCGCGCCGGTTGGCGTCCAGCATCTGCCGTTGCTGGTCGATCAGCATGATGTCGTTGTACGAGCGCAGCGTGCCCAGCACGGCGGTATACAGCTTGTCGCGCGTCAGCTCGGTCTTGGCCTTGTAATCGTTGATGTCGTAGCTCTCGATCACCTGGCGCTCCGGCGCCACGCCGGGCTGGCCGGTGCGCAGGATGATGCGTACCTGGCGGTTGCCCAGTTGCTCGCGGATCGCGCGCGCAGTCTTGAGGCCGGCATCCTCGCTTTCCATCACCACGTCGAGCAGGATCAGCGCGATATCGGTGGTGTGCGCAAGGAATTCGAGCGCTTCCTTGCCGGAATAACACGAATGCAATTTCAGCGGCCGGCCAAGGAAATCGATGCCGGACAACGCCAGCTGCGTAACGCGATGGATATCGGGCTCGTCATCGACGATCAGCACATGCCACGCGGGCCCGGTGTTTTCCTCGGCGGCTTCGTGGCTATCGTCGATCAGCCAATCTTCGTCTTGGGACATGGTCTTGGTATTCCGGCAGCACAGGCGGGAGTTTCACTATAGAACGCCGTACCGCTGACGTAAGCCGAAACGATGAAGTGTTGATGAAACCTGCCGCAATCTCCCGGTACCGGCACGCACCTCATTCGAATGCCTGCTTGCGCAGCGCAGCCAGCGCGGTCACGTACGCATAGTCTTGATGATCGGGATAACGGCGGTCCAGCTCGGCCAGCGCCACTGCATACGCCTGCTGGCGTGCCTGCTGTGCAGCTGCCGCGGCTTCCTGCTGCGCCTGGGCCTGCGCATCGGCTACCGGCAGGTATTTGCTGCGCAAGCTACCGCGCAGCGCGGCGTCGGCTGCGGCATCACGCGCATCCAGCCGGGCCAGCCCGTATTCGATCTGGTAGTTGGCTTGAGGGCTTTCCGCAGCTTTCAGCTCGGCATAGTCGCTGCCGTAGTGCTGCTGGCGCAGCGCCTCCACCCTGGCCATGCGGGCCTGTTGCGGCATGGTGGCTGCGGGGCCCTGGGCAAACTCGTTCACGGCGGCCTTGAAGGCGATGCCGGCTTCTTCCGCGCCATACCAGGCCTCGGCGGCAGCTTCGCCCATGCTGGCCTTGCGCAAGGCGCTCAGCTTTGCCAGCCGTTGCGACAACGGCGTGCTGGTCGATTGCACCAGCTGTGCTTCTGCATGGGCGGTGGCCGCCAGCTGCGCGATGGCGCTGCGGGCGATGGCGGCCGCTGCCTGATCGGGCCAGCTGGCCAGCGCATCCTGCAGCACGCGCTCGCAGTTGTTGCCGCCGGCTTGCTGGCACAGCGCCAGCCCGTCGCGCCACCAGCGTTGCAACTGGCCCGAATGCACAGCGGTTGCGCCGCTGGCGTAATGCGCCTGCATCACGTCCGCCAGCCGCTTGGGCAGATCGGGCGGCGGGGCTGCCTCGCCCCAGGCGCGGGCGAACAGGCCATCGCGCCGGGTTGGGGCTGCCGTTGCCACCGCGCTGGCGGTGTTGCCCGCTGCAATGGCCCGGGCGCCGCCGGCAGGGGCCGCTGCCGGCCACCACTGCCAGGCGGCCGTGGCGCCTGCGGCCAGCAACGCCGCTACTGCTACCGTGCGTTTCAGCATGTGCGGGCTCAGAAGCTGAACAGGCCGGCTACCGGGAAGTGATCGGACAGATCACGTACCGACCACAGGTCGTCGCGCAGCGTGCGCAGGATGCGTACGTCGTTCACGCTGGTGCGCGGCTGGCGGTTGTCGTTGCCCACCAGCACGTAATCCAGGTATTCGACCGTGCCGCCGGATGTGGGGTTGCCGGCATTGGTGTTCACATTGGCGTCGAAGGTGTTGATATAGCCCGAGCTGGCCGGTGCCCTGGCGCGCAGCAGTGTCTGCATCTGCACGTAGTCATCCGGAAACTTGTACTTGTTGACGTTCATGTCGCCGGCGATCAGCAGGGTTTCGGTCGCCGGGATGCGCTTGCTGTCGAGCAGCGTGCGGATCTTGCCGAATGCCAAGCGGCGCATCTGGCGTGCTTCGTCGGTATCGAACGAGGGGGCGTGCGTGGTGCTCAGGTGGTAAACCGCGCCCTGCTTGAGCACTTGTACGTAGTTGGCGCCCTTGTTGGCCAGGCAATCGCTACCGGTGCACTGGTCAAACACGATGGTGGCATCGGCCATGATGGGCCAGCGGCTGATGATCATGGTGCCGCCGTCCTGCAGGATATTGCCGGGGATATCCACCAGCGTGGATTGGTACGGGAACGCGCTGCGTACCTTGGCCAGGAATTTGCTGCGGCAATCGTTATCGAACAGCTCCTGCACGGCCACTGCATCGTAGCCGGCCAGGTTGCTGGCAATTTCATCCAGGCGTGCACAGTTGTTGCTCGAGATCGGTGGCAGCGCCCACACGTTGTAGGTGAGCATCTTGAACTCGTTCGGGCCGCTGGTGGTTTCCACCTTGTTGCGGTTGTGGATCACATACTTGAAGTCATCGTAGCCACCGGTGGCCTCGGCCCGGTACGACAGGACCGATGCCGCGTTGCCGTACACGGTATCGCGGTTGTGGATGGCGCGGTCGCTGTACCATGGATCGTCGAAATTGTTGCCGCGTGCTGCGTGCCAGATATTGCTGGAAGTCCAGGTCCCGGTGAGCTTCTGGCGCAGTGTTACCGTGCTGCCACCCCCGGTGACGGTGGTATCGAAATAGAAAGTCTTGCCGTTGGTGATGCCGATATTGCGGTTCATCCACAGCACGCGGCGGGTGGCATATGCGGGGATTTCGGTGGCTTCGCTGTCCCAGCTCTTGCCGCGCACCAGCGTGGCATCGCCGCTCTGGCGGGTTTGCACCTGCACGGTGTTGGCGGTGGTGTTGGTGATGTAGATATAGGATTCCGCGTGCACGACGCTGGCCACGCAGGCCAGCAGCAACAGCGCGAGGGTACGCAGCCATATGGTCATGATTTTCGCCCGGTTCAAGGATTTGAATATGGGCGGAACCTTACTCACCCCTCGTGACGTATAGATCACCGATAAATGACGAGTGCATGGCGCGGGGGTGACAATGTGACGACGGCATCCCCGCCGGGCGTGACCGGCGCTGAACTGTCAGCGGCGGTGGGCGATGGCCAGTAACACCACGCCAGCCAGTACCACGCCCATGCCGGCCAGCATGGGGGCGCTCAGGTGTTCGCCTGCCAGCAACCAGCCCAGCAGCACTGCAACCGGCGGGTTCACGTAGGCATAGCTGGAAGCCAGTGCGGGGCGGGCGTGCGACAGCACATAGACGAAGGCGTTGTAGGCAATCAGCGAGCCGAAGACGATCAGATAGGCGAGCGCGGCCCAGCTGTGCCAGTGCACATCATGCGGCCACGGTTCGCCGCGCAAGCGCCCCAGCAGGAACAGGATGACGCCTGCACTGCTCATCTGCACCGCAGCGGACATCGCGCCGGCCGGCAGATCCAGCTTTTTCTGCCATACCGCCGCAAACGACCACGATAGCGATGCGGCCAGGATCAGCGCGAATGCCCACGGGCTGCCGCCCAGCCGGGTGTCCTGCTGTAGCAGCGCCACGCCCGCGAGGCCCAACACTACGCCCAGCCATTCCTCCTTGTGCGGCGGCGAGCCGAATGCCCAGGCAAACAGCACCGCGAACAGGGGCGCCACCGCCAGCAGCAGTGCGGTCAGCCCGGATGGCACCGATACTTCGGCCACGCTGACGCCGCCATTGCCCACCACCAGCATCAGCGTACCGACCGCAATGGCAGATACGGTCTGTTTCAGGCTGGGCCATGCGGCGCCACGCCATTTCAGCCAAGCCAGCATCACGCCGCCGGCAACCAGGAAGCGGAACGACGCCATGGTCAGCGGCGGGATATCCGCCACGGCAATGCGGATGCCCAGGTAGGTAGAACCCCAGACGAGGTAGATGATGAGCAAGGCAAGCAGCAGGCGGGAACGGATCATGGCGAACAAGGCAGGGGCTGATCCGGCACCAGCATACGCGCGCGCATGCCACCGCGCAGTGCACAGCCGCCAGCCAAACGGGCCCGCACAGCGCCGCTAGGTGTTGCTGCCCTCACCCGGAGCAATGATGGGGATCAGCACGGTGAACGTGGTGCCCAGTCCCGGTTTGGAGCTGACGGTGATTTTGCCCCCCAGTCGCGCCACCACCAGGTTGTAGACGATGGCCAAGCCCAGCCCGCTGCCGCCCCGGCCGCGCTTGGTGGTGAAGAAAGGCTCGAAAATGCGCTTGAGTTCACCGGGCGGGATGCCTGGCCCGTTGTCGGAAAACTGCAGCACCACGGTGTCCTTGCCGCGTGCTTCCACGGTGATGGTGAGCAAGCCGGCATCGACCTGTTCGAAGCCGTGCAGCAGCGCATTGGTGACGAGGTTGGTAAACAGCTGGGTGAACGCGGCCGGGTAGCTGTCCAGCTCCAGATTGGGCGGGCAATCGAAGGTGAAGCGGTGCGGCGTATGCCGGAACTTGGGCGCCAGGCTGTTGAGGATGTCGGTAAAGTAATCGCGTGGCTTGAATAGCCTGCGCTCGTCGATGTTCTGGTCCACCGAGATCTGCTTGAATGAGCGTATCAGCGTGGCGGCGTGCTCGATATGCTTGAGCAGCAGCGTGCTGGTATCGCTGCTATGCGCAAGGAACGCTTCCAGCTCGCTTTTCTTGATCTGCCCGTCTGCCAGCCGTGCAATCACGCGGGCGGTTTCTTCATGCAGGGTGGAGGCGGCTGTCACCGCGATGCCCAGGGGGGTGTTCACCTCGTGCGCGATGCCTGCCACCAGCCCCCCCAGTGCCGCCAGTTTTTCCGACTGCAGCATCTGCTGCTGGGTGCTTTGCAGTTTCAGCAATGCGTCTTCTGCTTCGTCGCGCGCATTGATCAGCGCCGCTTCGGCCAGTTTGCGCTGCGTGATGTCGGTTTGCGTGCCCACCACGCGGATCACATTGCCGCCGCTATCGTGCTGGGCGCTGCCATTGCTTTGCAGCCAGCGCCAGCTGCCGTCCTTGTGCTTGAGGCGGAACTCCACCCGGTAGCTGGCCTGCTGGCCTTCCACGAAGTGCTTGTATGCGGTGAGCGCGCCGGGCGCATCGTCCGGGTGCAGCCGTAGCGCCCAGTTGTCGAAATCATCGTGCAGTTGCGCCGGGGCGAAGCCGAGCTGGGCTTTCCAGCCGGCGGAAAACTGCACGCGGTTGCGCAGCAGGTCGTGTTCCCAGATGCCCGATTCGCTGGCTTCCAGTGCCAGCTTCCAGCGCTCTTCGTTGGCTTGCAACGCAGATTGCGATTGTTCCAGGTCTGCCAGCGTGCTGACCAGCTCATCGTTCTGCGCGTGCAGTTCGTCCCACTGCACTTTCAGGCGCTCATACACAGCCAGCAGGTTGTCGTGAATCTGGCCGATTTCGTCGCCCCCTTCCAGCGCGGGCGGCAGATCGAGGTCGTTGCGGGCAATTGCGGCAGACAGCGCCTGGATCGCCTTCACCCGGCGGATCAGGTAAAACGCCAGCGCTGCGCCGCCAAAGCCGGTGACCAGATACGCAAGAATGGCGACATTGATGGCCTGTGCACGCGCCTGCATGACGGTATCGCGTGTCTGCTTGAGCGATGCATTGGTGCGCGTCAGCTCGGCGCGCATCTGTTCTTCCACCAGCGTGGTGAACGGATCGATGGCCGGATACAGCTCGTACTGGATGAAGCTGCGCAGCGCCGCCGGTTCCTCGGTGCTCAGCACTGCACCCAGCCGCGCAAATGCCTTGCGCGCGCGTTCCTGTGCTTGGCTCAGCTGCGCGCGCTGTGCCAGCGGCACGTGTTCGGCATAGCTGCGCCAGCTGGCATCGCTGGCGCGCAGCTCGGCCTGCATGCGAAAGCGCACCGTGGTGCTGTCGAGGATGCCCAGGTTGAGCTTGTGCGCCAGATCCACCATGGGCACCGCATAGCGCCATGCGGTCTGGCGCAGCGATTCCTCGCGCTGCTGGCGGGCTTCGATGATGTCGTTCAGCGACTGGAAGCCGGCACGCTGGGTGCGGTCGATGGCCACGGTCGTCAGAACGCCGATCAGCATGCTGACCGCCAGCAAGGCTAGCAGAAGGGTGGCAAAACGATGGCGCATCGAGCAACAGGGTGATGATTTGTCTAGATACTATAGCTGGCGCTTTAAATCCGGCTTGCTGCCATCATCTTCTCAGCTATCGTTTGCACGGATGCCACCATGAGCACCATGACCCCGCAGGAAATCGTCCACGAGCTGGATAAACACATCGTCGGCCAGGCCGATGCCAAGCGTGCGGTGGCGATTGCATTGCGCAACCGCTGGCGTCGCCAGCAGGTGGCCGAACCGCTGCGGCATGAAATCACTCCCAAGAACATCCTGATGATTGGCCCCACCGGCGTGGGCAAGACCGAGATCGCCCGCCGGCTGGCCAAGCTGGCTGATGCGCCGTTCATCAAGGTGGAGGCCACCAAATTCACCGAGGTGGGCTATGTGGGCAAGGATGTGGACAGCATCATCCGTGACCTGACCGAGATCGCCATCAAGAGCGCGCGCGATATTGCCATCAGGCGCAACCGGGCCAAGGCCGAAGGCGCTGCCGAGGAACGCATCCTGGATGTATTGCTGCCGCCGCCCGGCAAGATTGGTTACGCATCGGTGGGCGAGGTGGAGCAGGGCAGCGAAACGCGGCAGAAATTCCGCAAGATGCTGCGCGAGGGCAAGTTCGACGACAAGGAAATCGATATCGACGTGGCAGCGGCCACGCCGAGCATGGAAATCTTCAGCCCGCCGGGCATGGAGGATTTTTCCAGCCAGCTGCAGGGCATGTTCAAGACGGCGTTTTCGGACAAGAAGAAAACCCAGAAGCTCAAGGTGCCCGATGCGCTCAAGCTGGTAACCGATGAAGAAGCCGCCAAGCTCGTCAACGATGAAGACCTGAAGGCCGAGGCGCTGCAGGCGGTGGAGCAGAGCGGCATCGTGTTCATCGATGAAATCGACAAGGTCACCAGCCGCGGGGAAAACAGCGGCGGCGAAGTCAGCCGCCAAGGCGTGCAGCGCGATCTGCTGCCGCTGGTCGAAGGCACCACGGTCAGCACCAAATACGGCATGGTGAAGACCGATCACATCCTGTTCATTGCCAGCGGCGCATTCCAGCTGGCCAAGCCGTCAGACCTGATTCCCGAGCTGCAGGGCCGGCTGCCGATCCGCGTGGAATTGTCATCACTGACGGTGGAAGACTTCGGCCGCATCCTCACCGGCACCGATGCCTGCCTGACCAAGCAATACCAGGCATTGCTGGAGACGGAGAGCGTGGAACTGGCGTTTACCGATGACGGCGTACGCCGGCTGGCCGAGATTGCCTACCAGGTGAACGAAACCACCGAGAACATTGGCGCGCGCCGCCTGCATACGGTGATGGAAAAGCTGCTGGAAGAGATTTCCTTCGACGCGAAGCGCGGCACCGTGAACATCGATGCTGCCTATGTGGAAGGCCGGCTGGGCAAGCTGGCGCAGGACGAAGACCTGGCGCGCTACGTGTTGTAGCAGCGCGGGGGTGGGCAGCAAAGCACAAGGGCCGCATCGCGGCCCTTGCTGTTTATCGGATATGCGCTGATCGCGTTGCCAGGCGGGTATTGCGAAAGCACGCGCTGCGCGGTGGGCAATCAGGCGCTGGTATTGACCAGCGAACCCGGCTGTAGCGGTTGCGGTTGCGGTGTTTCGGCCGCATTGGCCTGCCGGTTTTCATATACAGCCACCGTGGTGGCGCGCCGTTGCACCAGTTGCTGCGCATCCAGCACGTTCTGGGTATCGAAGCCTACCTGCTGGGTGTTGGTATCGCTACTGTCTTCGCTGCTGCTGGCGCTGTTTTGCACGTAGATGTCGTACTGCTTTTGTGCCTGCTGCGAGATATACACCGTTTCCACCAGCGGCTTGGCCGCTTCGCGGATATCCTGCCGCTGCGTTTGCAACTGCTGCGCCAGTTCGCCATTGCCGGATGCTGGCGCCGGCGGTACATACGCGCTGCGGGATACATTGCTGATGTCGGCCATGGCGGGGCTCCTTGCGGAATGCATTGCGGATATTGCTTCAATATACGCCGCGATTTTCGCCGTGCATGGTAAAGATGACCAGCGGAAAGCCCAATTGATACAGTGACTTGGCGAACACCGTGCGTAGGCCGTGAGCGAACCGTGCTGATGCGGGCGGGAGCCCCCAGTGGTGACACTTCAGGCGCGGGTATCGATATTGCCGCCGCGGTTGACCGGTGCGCTCTTGGCCGGTGCCTGCGCCGCCTGGTCGATACGCCGCTGCTGTGCCTGGTCTTCGGTGGCCTGCGCTTCGCGGCGCCGTTCGGCACTGCGCTGTGCATCCAGCGATTTTTCTTCGTTGGCATCGCGCGTGCGGGCCTGCGCAACCTGCCGGTTGTTGCTGGCTTCGGTTTGCTGCCGTTGCTGCGCCTGCTGGGAAATGGTGACGCGGTCTGCCTGGCTGCGGCTGATGGTCAGCGCTTCCTGGCGGTTGGTGCGTGCCTGCTGCGTTTGCGCATTGCGCTCGGTAGCCGGTGCATTTTGCACGCTGCCAGCGCGGTTGATACTGCCTATCTCAGCCATAAACCTCTACCCGTTTGACCTTGCATCCATCATACGCCGCCACCCGGATGGCATGCCCGATGAGTTGACTGGCGGCAGCGCGGCGCATGGTCGCTTGCTACCCGCAACGGTGTGCAACTATTCACGCCCCCGTTCATCTGCATACTCCGGGAAAGGCTGTGGTCAGGAAGCTAAAGTGCAAGATCGCCCATAGCCCCGGAGCCTGCCATGCGATCCTTGTCCATTGCCCAGAAACTCTACGGCGCATTCGGGCTACTGATACTGGTGGTGGTGCTGATGGTGGGCAGCACGCTGTTCAACTTTCACCGCGTGGCGGATCGCAGCGGCTGGACAGTGCATACCTACCAGGTGCTGTTGCAGAAGGATCAGTTGCTGGAGGCACTGGTGAATATCGAAACCGGGCAGCGTGGTTTCCTGATCACCGGCAAGGATGAATTCCTAGAGCCCTACAACGGTGGCCAGGCGCAATTTGCCAAGGCATTGGCGCAAATCCGCCAGCTGACCAGCGACAACGCCGCACAGCAACAGCGGTTGCAGCAGCTGGAAGGCCAGCAGCAAGCATTGCTGAGCCAGGTCTTGCAGCCGCAGATCGAACTGCGCCGGGCCATCGCCCGCAATGAAAAATCGCCGGATGAACTGATGCAGGCCATGGGCAATGGCGCGGGCAAGCAGCGCATGGACGAATTACGCAGCGTGCTGGCGCAGATCGGCGATGCCGAAAGCAGCTTGCTGGATGCCCGCGCGGAGGAGGTAGCGCAAATCCGCGCGTTCAGCTTTGCGTGCCTGATCATTGCGGGGCTGATCGTGGTGGCAATTGCACTGGGCATGATCCTGACCTTGCCGCGCAGCGTGGGTAAACGGCTGGGCTATGCAGTAGGACTGACCGAATCCGCGGCGGCCGGGGATTTCAGCCGCCAGATCGAGGTGGAGGGCAGCGATGAAATCAGCCAGTTGCTGCAGGCTTTTGCCGCGATGCAGCAGCGCTTGCGCCAGTTGCTGCAGCAAGTCAGGCAAAGCAGCGATGCATTGCTGGGCGGTGCCGCCGATATCAGCAGCAGCGCCGAGCAGGTAGCGCAGCAGGCGCGCGACCAGAGCAATGCTGCTGCGGCGATGGCCGCGGCGGTCGAGCAGTTGACGGTCAGCATCAATCACGTTGCTGCGTCCGCCGCCGATGCACACAGCGAATCACGCGAGGCCGGCCGCGTTTCCAGCGCAGGCGCGGAGGTCATCGACCTGACCGTGCACGGCATCCGCGAGATTGCCGCCACCGTGCGCTCGGCATCGGGCAGTGTTACCCAGCTGGGCGAGCAGGCGCAGCAGATTTTCAGCATCGTGAAGGTGATCCGCGAGATTGCCGACCAGACCAATTTGCTGGCGCTCAATGCCGCGATCGAAGCGGCACGCGCCGGCGAGCAGGGGCGCGGCTTTGCGGTGGTGGCGGATGAGGTGCGCAAGCTGGCCGAGCGCACCGGCAGCTCCACGCAGGAGATCGCCAACATGATCCAGCGCATCCAGAGCGGTACGCAGCAGGCAGTGAGCAATATGGGCAGCGGCGTAGAGCAGGTAGAAACCGGCGTGGAGCTGGCCAACCAGGCCGGTACCGCCATCGGGCAGATACGCAGCAACGCCGCGCGGGTTTCTTCGGTGGTCAGCGACATCAGCGAGGCGTTGAACGAGCAGCGCACGGTATCACACGATGTAGCCAGCAATGTGGAGCGCATTGCGCAGATGAGCGAGGAAACCAGCCGCGCGGTCGAGGCATCCGCGCAGACCGCGCAACGGCTGCGTGATCTGGCGCAGCAACTGGGGCAGGCGGTCGGGCAGTTCAGGCTGGCCTGATGGCGGGCCGTAGGCTGCCAAGCAGGCATTCATCACACTTTGTCGACCACGCTTGCTGCACTATTCACTTGTCATTGCACAGGTACACGCGCATGGTGCATGCGGGTACTTCACCCGTGGAGAAAGCAATGGGTTTCATCTGGTTCATCCTGGTCGGGCTGATTGCTGGCTGGCTGGCAGGCACACTGGTGCGTGGCGGTGGCTTCGGCGTGGTGGGCGATATCGTGGTGGGCATACTGGGCGCACTGCTGGGTGGCTATGTGTTCAGCAAGCTGGGCGTGGCAACCAGCGGTGGTTTGCTGGGCAGCATACTGGTGGCCACGGTGGGCGCGATCATCCTGATCGTGATCATCCGCCTGATCAAACGCGCCTGACGCAGCACCGCCGGTTTTAGCGCCCGTTAGTGGCGCCTGCAGCACGCCGCCCCGCCATTTGACGGGGCGGCGTTGTTTTTAAGGGGGAAATCTCTTCTAACGGGTTAAAATAGCCGGCTATTTTGCCATTGCCGACTTTGCCCATGACCACGCCTTCGCCGCGCTACGCTCAAATCCAGTCCCTGCTTGAAAACCGCATCCTGATTCTGGATGGCGGCATGGGCACGATGATCCAGCAATACACGCTGGACGAAGCGGCCTACCGGGGCGAGCGCTTTGCCGATTGGCAGTGCGATGTGAAAGGCAACAACGACCTGCTGGTGCTGTCGCAACCGCAGATCATCGCCGCTATCCACCAGGAATACCTGGACGCCGGCGCGGACATCATCGAGACCAACAGCTTCAACGGTACCTCGATTGCCATGGCCGACTACGAGATGGAAAGCCTGGTGTGGGAGCTGAACTTCGCCGCCGCCAAGCTGGTTAAAGACCTGTGCGTGGCGCAAACCGCCAGGACACCGGAAAAGCCGCGCTTCTGCGCCGGCGTGCTCGGCCCCACCAACCGCACCTGTTCGATCAGCCCGGACGTGAACGACCCCGGCTACCGCAACGTGACCTTCGATGCGCTGGTAGAAAGCTACCTGGAGGCCATCGATGGCCTGGTGAAGGGCGGCGCAGACCTGCTGCTGGTGGAAACCATTTTCGATACGCTGAACGCCAAGGCAGCGGTGTTCGCGATCCACACCTATTTCGACCAGCACCCGGAAACCGCGCCGCTGCCCATCATGGTATCGGGCACCATTACCGACCAGTCCGGCCGCACGCTCACCGGCCAGACCACCGAGGCGTTCTACAACTCGCTGCATCATGCAGATGCGATCTCGTTCGGCCTGAACTGTGCACTGGGGCCGGACCTGCTGCGCCCGTATGTGGAAGAGATGTCGCGCATCTCCGATACCTTCGTATCGGTGCACGCCAACGCCGGCCTGCCCAATGCCTTCGGCGGTTACGACCTGGGCCCGGATGAAATGGCCGAGAACGTGCGCGAGTGGGCGCAATCGGGGCTGATCAATATCGTCGGCGGTTGCTGCGGTACCACGCCGGCGCACATTGCCGCCATCTACCAGGCGGTGAAGGATGTACCGCCGCGCGTGCTGCCGCAGATCGAAGCCAAGTGCCGGCTATCCGGTCTGGAGCCGTTCAATATCGGCGACAGCGACCTGTTCGTGAACGTGGGCGAGCGCACCAACGTTACCGGCTCCAAGGCGTTTGCCCGGCTGATCCTGAACGGTGATTACCCGGCCGCGCTGGACGTGGCGCGCCAGCAGGTGGAAGCCGGCGCGCAGGTGATCGACATCAATATGGACGAGGGCATGCTCGATGCCCACAAGGCCATGGTCACCTTCCTGAACCTGGTGGCGGCCGAGCCGGATATCTCGCGCGTGCCCATCATGATCGATTCGTCCAAATGGGACGTGATCGAAGCCGGCCTCAAGTGCGTGCAGGGCAAGTGCATCGTCAACTCGATCTCGATGAAAGAGGGTGTTGATCAGTTCATCCATCACGCCAGGCTGCTGCGCCGCTATGGCGCTGCAGTGATCGTGATGGCGTTCGACGAAGTGGGCCAGGCCGATACCTTTGCCCGCAAGATCGAGATTTGCGAAAAGAGCTATCGCATCCTGGTGGATGAAGTGGGCTTCCCGCCGGAAGACATCATTTTCGACCCCAACATCTTCGCCGTGGCCACCGGGATTGAAGAGCACGCGCGCTACGGGCTGGATTTCATCGAGGCCACCGGCTGGATCAAGCAGCACCTGCCGCACGCCAAGATTTCCGGCGGTGTATCCAACGTATCGTTCTCGTTCCGCGGTAACAACAAGGTGCGCGAGGCCATCCACGCGGTGTTCCTGTACCACGCGATCAAGCAGGGCATGACGATGGGCATCGTCAACGCTGGCGCGCTGGAAGTGTACGAGGAAGTGCCGAAAGCGCTGCGCGATGCGATCGAAGACGTGGTGCTGATGCAAAACCAGACGGCGGATCCGCTGGCGGCAACCGAAGCGCTGATCGCGCTGGCCGAAGCATTCAAGGGCGATGCCAATGCCGCCAAGGGCGAAGACCTGAGCTGGCGCAACGGCAGCTTGCAGGAGCGCATTACCCACGCGCTGGTGAAGGGCATCACCACCTTCATCGTTGAAGATACCGAAGAAGCCCGGCTGAACGCCGAGCGCCCCATCCACGTGATCGAAGGGCCGTTGATGAACGGCATGAACCACGTGGGTGACCTGTTTGGCGCCGGCAAGATGTTCCTGCCGCAGGTGGTGAAATCCGCCCGCGTGATGAAGGCGGCAGTGGCGCACCTGGAGCCCTTCATCGAGGAAGAAAAAATCCGCATGGGCCTGGCGGATGCGCCAGCCAAGGGCGTGATCGTGATGGCCACGGTGAAGGGCGACGTGCACGATATCGGCAAGAACATCGTCGGCGTGGTGCTCCGTTGCAACAACTACCAGGTGACCGACCTGGGCGTGATGGTGCCGGCGCAAAAGATCCTCGATACCGCCAGGGAGATCGGCGCGGACATCATCGGCTTGAGTGGCCTGATCACCCCGTCGCTGGAAGAAATGGCGCACGTGGGCAAGGAGATGGAACGCCAGGGCTTCGATATCCCGCTGCTGATCGGTGGCGCCACCACCAGCAAGGTGCACACCGCGGTGAAGATCGAGCCCAACTACCCGAGTGGCCACGTGATCTACGTGCCGGACGCCAGCCGCGCGGTCGGCGTGTGCTCCAACCTGCTGAGCGATGAACTCAAGCCGGACTTCGTCGGCAAGGTGCGCAGCGAATACGACAACATCCGCACCATCCACGCCAACAAGGACCGCACCAAGTTCCTGCCGATTGCCACTGCGCGCGCCAACGGCTTTGCAGCGGCCACCGGTTTCGACTGGGCCGGCTATACGCCGCCCAAGCCAAAGCAACTGGGCGTGCTGAAGTTCGAGAACGTGCCGCTGGAAGCCATCGAGCCCTATATCGACTGGAGCCCGTTCTTCAACGCGTGGGAGCTGTTCGGCAAGTACCCGAAAATCCTGCAGGACGAAGTGGTGGGCGAATCCGCACGCGCACTGTTTGCCGATGCGCAAGCCATGCTCAGGCAACTGGTGGCCGGCAAGTGGATTTCGGCCAACGGCGTGGTCGGCCTGTTTCCCGCCAACAGCGTGGATGAAGATATCGAAATCTACGCCCCTGCGTCTGACCCGCAAAACCGGGGCGCCCCGCTGATGATCTGGCACAACCTGCGCCAGCAGAACATCAAGGCGGCCGGCAAGGCCAACTGGTGCCTGGCGGACTTCATTGCCCCCAAGGCCAGCGGCGTACAGGATTACATCGGCGCGTTTGCCGTCACCGGCGGCATCGGCATCGACCCGCACGTGAAGGCCTTCGAGGACGCCAACGACGACTACAGCGCCATCATGGTGAAAGCATTGGCAGACCGCTTTGCCGAGGGCTTTGCCGAATACATGCACGAGAAGGTGCGCAAGGAACTATGGGGCTACGCTGCCGATGAACACCTGAGCGTGGATGAGCTGACCGACGAAAAATACAGCGGCATCCGCCCAGCCCCTGGCTACCCGGCCTGCCCGGACCATACCGCCAAGACTGGCCTGTTCGACATCCTAGGCGCCAACAGCATCGGCATGACGCTGACCGAAGGTTACGCCATGCTGCCCACCGCGGCGGTGAGCGGCTTCTACTTCAGCCACCCGCAATCGCAGTACTTTGCGGTGGGCAAGGTGAACAAGGATCAGGTGGAAGAATACGCAAAACGCCGTGGCGTGAGTATCGAGCAGGCCGAGCGCGATCTGGCGCCGAATCTGGGGTATAACGCCTGATCGTCATTTCCGATGGTCTATACTTGTATAAAACGGAGTGGGGAAAAGGCACATGTCGAAAGCATCTCATGCGATCAAGCGCGCATATGTTCAGCAAACTCGGCTGGCTAACTACAATGCCAGCTTGCGGCTGGAGGGGTATGCACCGGTATCCTTGCGCGTGCATGATGCCAATGAGCTAGATTCTGCCAAAGCAAAGCTGATCAGGAAATACGCGCTGAAATCTAACCGTGAATGACAAATACGGCGTGGGGCAGGATGTCTATTGCTACCCGGATTCGGATGTTTTACAAAACCGGTTGGGTATCAGGGATGCTGTCACGCTGGAGCAAGCGGAGCGGGAAATAAGTGCGCTGGCTAGCCAAGGTATCGATTTCAGTAGCCCGCCCTACGATCTGTCATATTTCCAATCACTGCATCGCCAGCTTTTTGCAGACCTCTATGATTGGGCTGGTGATATCTGACGTGTGGATATCAGCAAGCAAACTACGCGTTTTTGCACGACCTCCCGGATTGAACCTGAGGCGGACAAACTTTTTTCCAGGCTGGCGATACTGAATTACTTCGAGGGATTGAGTCGCTTGAGCCTGATCGGAGAGGCCGCCATTTTTTATGCCGACCTCAACGTGATTCATCCTTTTCGTGAAGGGAATGGTCGGGCACAACGCATTTTGTTTGAACATTTGATAGTAAATTGCGGTTATCAAATTAGCTGGGAACACATAGGCCAAGATGAATGGTTGCAAGCCAATATCGATGGCTACAATGGGGAATACGCTGGCATGACCCGGTTGTTCGAGCGCAGCATCGGCCAGCTGCTTGCCGATGAATTCGGAACATGAACGTTTGAACATGAAATCAGATCCCGAATGAAAAATGGGACCACTTGTGGCCCCATTTTTCATATCACCAGCTAATTACTTCCATCACCTACAACACCCGCTGAACCGCCTTGACGGTAATCAGAGGCATGGCCGGGCTATCGGTATAGAACTGTTGCTGCCAGCTGTACTGCCCGGGCTTGGCGTTGGCGAAGTTCGCCACGAAATACACTTTGATCGGTACCGATTGCCCCGGCTGCAGGGTGGCATACAGGGCATCTGCATTGCGCAAATCCAGCAGGAAGAACGGGTCTATGCCCTGACTGTAGCCATTGTCCTGCATGATGCTGCGGTTGAGCGTGCCCTGGCCGTTCCAGGCCGTGTATTGCCCCTCGGCGCGGTAGACGCGCATCACCTGGCTGCTGGTATTGGTCAGCGTGACGGTCTGGCTGGGGGCGGCCGGCAGGCTGCTGGTGGACAAATCCGGAAACTGCATCTCGCTGCTGCTCAGCGTCAGCAGGGTTGCGGCCGTGGTGGGCTGGCGCAAGCGCAGCGTGGGGTCGCCAAACAGGGTGGTAATGTCGATCGGGTTGGTGATGCGGCGGGCATCGCCCAGCGTATAGCCGGCTGCCAGCAAGCGGTGATCCAGCCCTGCGCCCGGACGGCCCACCTGGAACACGAGATCGGTGTTGGCGCGTACTGCCAGCGCCTGCCCGTAAAAAAGGGCATAGCCGGCCAGATAGTCGGCCGCGCTGAACATGCCGTTGTTGCACGATGCCATGTCCACCAGCAGCGCATTGGCCGGGTTGTTGCGATAGGCGTCGCTGCCCATGTACACGGTGGGGCTGAATTCCTGCCCGTTGGCCGCGCCGTGGATGTTGATGTAGGCATATTCTTTGGGCTGGTTGATGGCGCTGAACCAGTTGGCGGCCTGCATGGCCATGTCGTTGTTCCAGATCACGTTCAGCCCGGTGCTGGCCGGTGCGGCGAACAGGCCGGTATCGGCGTAGAACGCTTGGGCATCGGCCAGATTGGTGGCCTGGTCGATTTCATAGTCGCTGCTCAGCGTGTTGTGACCAACGCTGTTGAAATACACCATGCCGGAGCCGTAGTGCTTGCTGCCGGTTCGATACGCGTGGTTGCGATCCAGGTAGCTGCGCAGCAGGCTGATGCGCTCGGCTATCCCTAGGGCGGCGGGCGGTTGCAGGCGGCCGGTCCAGATATCGCGCGTACGCGCCAGGCTGCTCAGGTCGTAGCGCAGGCCGCGCTGGCCGTTGCCGTCTACATCGGCGCTGCGGTTGAAGATACCGTTGCCGTCCGGATCGTTCCAGAATGCATCGCTCAATACTTCGTAATACGCATCGCTCAGCAAGGCGGGATAGCTTGCGCCATCCACGCTTGCGTCGCCTTCCTGCACGGCGGGGATGTCGCCGATCAGGATGGCGCCGCGCAACTTGGGCGCTAGCGCCTTCAGCCGTGCTTTGACCAGTGGCGCGCTGCTGTTGGGGGTGATGGCCAGCTGATGTACGCAGACGTTCTGCTCGGCCTGGATATCGGCCGCCAGGCGGACCAGCTCCGCGGCCAGCGGGGTGGCAAAGGCGCTGTCCACCACCAGCGCCACGCTGCCGGGCTTGTCGCAGGTGGGTGCCACGCTGCACGCACCGCCGGCCTGCCACAGGCTGGCGACCAGCGCCGGGTTCCAGTTGGTGCCCACAAACGGGGTATGGCTTTGCAGCGCGGTATAGGTGCTGCCGTTGTAGCTCACCACATCGCCCAACTGGTAGGCGGCGGTATTGCTTTCTGCCCAGAGGGGGCAACTGGCATCTGCCGCCAGGGCGGCGGGTGCGGTCAGCAGGGTGGCAAGCAGCGTCAACGCGGCGTTGCGGCGTGCGCTGGTGAACAATGGTTTCATTTTATCTCCTCTCCGGTGGCGGCCCCATGGCCCCGGGGGACTATGGCATTGGCGTATGAGCCGCAGAAGAGGGACGGTCAGGTCAATTCATGAACGGCTGTGGCGATATGGAAATTTGCATATGATTCAATCGCTTGTGATCGATGGTCGTTCGTCTGCATTGCATGAACGGCAAGGCTGGCCTCTGTTTGATGAAGGGAGGATCAAGCCGGTAGCAAGCACGTCAGGTAGCGGTATGCGGCATGGTCCCGATTCAAAAATTGCTATCGCGTGTGCTTTAAGCACTTCCCGATCTAAATTTCCGCCAAAAACGTCATTCAGCTCGTTGCACGCTCCTGCTAGATTGTTGCCCAGCCTTACCAGCCATGCAGAACCCACATCAGGAGCACGTCATGAAGTTCGATACCCAGGCCATCCACGCCGGTTACAGTCCGGACCCGACCACCAAGGCGGTGGCGGTGCCGATTTACCAGACGGTCAGCTATGCGTTCGACGATACGCAGCATGCTGCAGACCTGTTCGACCTGAAGGTGGCGGGCAACATCTATACCCGCATCATGAACCCCACCAATGACGTGCTGGAAAAGCGCGTGGCAGCGCTGGAGGGCGGCATTGCCGGGCTGGCGCTGGCATCGGGCCAAGCGGCGATCACCTATGCGATCCAGACCATTGCCGAGGCGGGCGACAACATCATCGCTACTTCCACGCTGTATGGCGGCACGTATAACCTGTTCGCGCATACGCTGCCGCAGTTCGGCATCGAGGTGCGCTTTGTCGATTACCGTGATCCGGAAGCGCTGGGCCAACTGGTGGATGCGCGTACCAAGGCGGTGTTTGTCGAATCCATCGGCAACCCGCTGGGCAATGTGGTGGACTTCGGCGCGTTTGCCGATGTCGCGCACCGCCATGGCATTCCGCTGATCGTCGACAACACCGTGCCGTCACCGTACCTCACGCGGCCGATCGAGCATGGCGCGGATATCGTGGTGCATTCGCTCACCAAGTACATTGGCGGCCATGGCAACAGCGTGGGCGGCATCATTGTTGATTCGGGCAAGTTTCCGTGGGCGGAGCACAAGGCGCGCTTCCGCCGGCTGAACGAACCGGATGTGAGCTATCACGGCGTGGTGTATACCGAAGCGCTGGGTGCAGCCGCGTATATCGGCCGTGCACGCGTGGTGCCGCTGCGCAATACCGGTGCGGCGCTCAGCCCGTTCAACGCCTTCCTGATCCTGCAGGGGCTGGAAACCCTGCCGCTGCGCATGGAGCGGCACACCGAGAATGCCCTGAAGGTGGCCGAGTACCTGCAAGGCCACCGCGCGGTGGAGTGGGTGAACTACGCCGGCCTGCCGGGGCACGAATCCAAGCCGCTGATCGACAAATACTTTGGCGGCAAGGCATCCGGCCTGCTGACGTTTGGCGTGAAGGGCGGCCGCGAGGCGGGCGCGCGCTTTCAGGATGCATTGCAGCTGATCACGCGGCTGGTGAACATCGGCGATGCCAAGAGCCTGGCTTGCCACCCGGCCAGCACCACGCACCGCCAGCTCTCGCCGGACGAGCTGAAGAAAGCCGGCGTCACCGAGGAAACCGTGCGGCTGTCGATCGGCATCGAGCATATCGATGACATCCTGGCGGATATCGAACAGGCATTGGCTGCAGCGGGCTAAGCAATGGGCGGGGGCGGCCTGCTTGTGCAGTCGCCCCTGCCAGACCTTGTTATTTGCCTTCGGCTTGCATATCAATGAAGCCCATAGTCAAACAACACGGATCATCTGCATGGCCACTGCCAATACCGCACCAAGTAGTTATTCGAACACCGTCGTCATCGTGGTACCCACCGCACCTGGCGCGATAGGCAGCAGCGATACCGATGTGACCATCTGGTATGTGACCAACAGCAGCGGCCAGCCGGCATCCATCCTGGATGCTACCGGCGCGCTGGCTTCCACCGCAGTAAGCGTGGAGGCCAAGATGCATGTCCGTGGCATGGCTACAGCCAGCCTGCCCAAGCAGCAGTATTCGGTAAAGCTCAAGCACGAGCCTGCCAGCGGCAACTTCCTGGATATGCCCGGTAGCGGCAAACACTGGGTATTCAACGATTGCGGCGCGATGGATTTCACGCTGGTACGCAACCCGCTGACCTTCACCGCGCAGAACGCACTGGGGCAGTACGCGCCGGCCTACCAGTATTTCGAGCTGTTCTTGTGTGACAGCACTGCCGATGTGACGACTGCAGCAGGCATGACGGCCATCCTGGCGAGCAGCTACCACGGCCTCTACCTGAACGTGGACAAGATCCGGTTTGAATCATCCCGCATCAATCTGCCCTATGACGAAGACAACCTCACCAGCGATTACGCGATCATCCAGCTCAACCAGCTGGAAGCGTCCAAGTACTATGCGTTCCCGCCACCCAATCTGGTACTCACCGCCAATGTGCAGCTTTATGAGCCGGAACTGAAGGACCTCACGCCAGCGCTGGAAAGCGAATTCAACGCCTGGTACAACGGCAGCGGCACCAATTGGGGTGGTACGTTTGCCGATATCTACAACAATTACAACGCAGCCCCCGCCACAGTGCCAGCCAGCACCTGGACCACCGTACAGCAATGCACCGACTACCAGTCATTTGCGGTGTATTTCCTGCTGAACGAAATCGCCAAGGATGAAGACGGCTACCACAAGAGCACCTTCATGGTGAAAAACCGGGCGGTCTGCCAGGCCGGCCCGCTGTGGGACAAGAACAAGTCATACGGCAACGTTGCCTCGGTGGGTGATGCCACGTATACCTCACCGGATAACTGGTTGTTCCAGGTAACCGGTCAGTGTCCGGTGTGGTGGGTGGTGTTGCCGTGGGATCCGCAGTTCTGCAGTAGGGTGTGGGACGTGTGGCAGCAGCACAGCCAGCCGGGGCATGCATTGAGCGCAGCGGCGCTGACCGCATTCGTGAACGCGCAGGTGGCCACGCTCACCGGTTCCGGCGCGCTGCAGCGCGATTGCGATCGCTGGCCCAGCGCCTACAACTCGCCATTCAGCAACTACACCGCACAGGTCACCCAGCTCAACGATTACCTTACCCGGCGGCTGGCATGGATAGGCGCCAACCTGGCAACCATGCTCACCACGCAATCCGGTTTTGTGCCGCCGGCTACGCCGGCGCCCACACCTGCGTCGTTACCTGCAAACAACGGTTAAGGCCGGCTGAAACACCGGGTGGCATTACGCCGCCCGGCTGTTTTAACCGGGTAGGTGCTGCCATGGCTGTTAGCATGGGGGCCTTCCACTCGTTTCCGTCTGCCTGCCCTCATCCCTATCCGTCTTGCGCCGGCCTGTAGCTCCAGGCCCCGCTGGATCGAAAAGCCTGCTGCGCCCCGCATACGCAAGGCCCCTCTGTCCCTTTCCCTTCCGCTTGGCTACCAGGTCAAGTTGCAACACATTGCCGTCGCCACTGGCGCCGATCTGCATATCCGTTCCTTGCTGGATCGCCAGCAGTATCACGATCCGCTGGGCGAGGCCGAAGCCGCCGGCATCTCGCCGGCCTGCTGGCCGCTGTTCGGCCAGGTGTGGCCGTCCGCACAAAAGCTGGCCGACCTGATGCAGGGCTACGATATCGGCGGGCGCCGTGTGCTGGAAATCGGTTGCGGGCTGGCGCTGGCCAGCATGGTGGTGCACCGCCGCGATGGCGATATCACCGCCAGTGATTGCCACCCGCTGACCGATCTGTTCCTGCAGGCCAATCTGCAGCTCAATGCGCTGTCGGCATTGAAGTACCAGACTGGCAACTGGGGGCGTGCCAACCTGGCGCTGGGCGAATTCGAGCTGATCATCGGCAGCGATGTGTTGTATGAGCGCGGCCAGCCCGAAGTGCTGGCGGCCTTCATCGCGCTGCACGCGGCGCCGATGGCCGAAGTGCTGATCATCGATCCCAATCGTGGCAACCGCAGCGCGTTCCACCGCCAGATGGCGGCGCTGGGTTTCGTGCTGAGCGAAACGGTGATCACCACGCCGCTTTCGGATGGCAGTGCTTACCGGGGCCGCCTGTTGCGTTACCTGCGCGCACCATGATTCGCCGGGCTTGGTCTTTGAGGTGGCCCCGGTTTCGATACAGCAGGGAGCGAGCTGGGCAAAACGGGTTCCCTGAAAATTTTTTACACAATCACAATAAAATTAATAAAAACTGTGTGTAAATATCTGTCATGATATTTTCATATTTCTGGCCAATTAAAGTAAGGATGGGGCATGAAAGTATTGTTTTTTACCTCGGTGCTGGCCAGCATATTGGCAGGCTGTGGGGGTGGAGGCGGTGGTGCGACCTCGCCAGTCGTGGAGCGTGTCAATGGCGTCCCGCTGCCGCTCTACAACGAGGTAAAGCAGAAAGCAGTGCCCATACGCACATTGAATGCGTCTGCCGATGATGATTTTGCCGATATGGCGGCGTTTGGCGCTGCAATTGGCGATGCCCAGGTGGTATCGCTGACGGAAGATACCCACGGCGATGCCAATGCATTGGAGCTGATGAACCGTCAGGTTCAATACCTGCACAAGGTGAAGGGCTTTGACGTGCTGATGATGGAAAGCGCGATGTTCGACGTCGAAGCTATCTGGCGTAGTGCCAGCACCAAGGATGCCAAGATCGTTGATCTGGCGCCCGATCGCATTTTCTTCATGTATTCAAAGACGGATGCAGGCCGCAAGGTGCTGCAATACGTTGACGAGCAGCGTGGGAGTGCGCGGCCCTTGTTGCTGGCCGGGGTGGATGTACCACTGGGCGGGGCTACATCGATCGATGAGATCGTGCCGGCTTTGAAAGCATTTCTGGACAAACGTGGCTCGGGTATTCCGCAGCAAGCCAGCTGGTCTGTCTTCGCTGAAGTCGCACAGAAAGCCGCGGCGCTCACGGCTGCCGGGGTGAACAGCAAGACGTTCACCAGCGTTGCTGCCCAGATCCGGAAGGAAATCTGCAGCGATCCCGCTGCGGGTGCCACCCCGCGTGAAACGGCGGGTTGGTGGTGTTTGCAGGTAAAGGGCCTTGAGGCGGACGTTGCAAGGCAAGCCACGGCAACGCTGCCCATTCCCGATCCACGGGACCAGCAAATGGGCGAAAACGTGCTGTGGGCGATGGATAACCTGTACAGCGGCAAGAAAGTGATTCTGTGGTCAAACAGCGGCCACGGCCTGATATACAGGGAGCCCTGCGCGTACAGCGGGATCTGCAGGACACCGGCGAGGTCGATGGCTGCTTTCGTGAGGGATCGTCTGGAATCGAAACTCTATGTGGTCAAGAACACGCCCAAGACTGGCCGGGTTACCGATTTCTCGTCCACGAATGCCACGACGGAAGTCTATTCGTTTCCGGATCACATCACCAAGACACTGGATATGCTGAATTATCCGATTTCGTTCGTCAGTCCGAAAATCGAGTCGACAATGGTTGGTTTGCAGTTCAGCGTGCCAACCGGCGTGATGTACGTGTTTGGGCCAAATGGCCATATGGACGGTCTGTTTTACTACCCGCTGGCGGTGCCTGCGCCGTTCAAGCAATACCCGGTTACGCCCTTGCCATAGCCCGACCGGGGGCGTTGCAAGCTTGCGGGATGCCACCGGCGGCATCCCGCATCACCGGGATCAACCTAGCCGGCAATCCCGGGATGGATCATTGGCATGCCCCGTCTTTCTGGCCCGTGAAGCTGCCGCTGCCTTGCGCACCGACAAAATGCCAGCCGCCGCTGATGGCGCAGGTCACCGTGGTGTTGCCGGTTGCCGTGAAGATGCTGTCCTGCGCAAAGCCCTGCGTCGGTGCGCTCAGCTTCACGGCACCGGCAGGCGAAATCTGGCCCGATGCGGGGAAGTCATTGCCTGCGGTATTGGATGTGACCGTGCCCGTCAGCCGGCCCTGCTTGTCAACCGATACCAGAAAGCTGCCCACATCCGCGCCGGTATAGCTGCCACGATAGGTGCCAGGGATTCTTGCCCACGCGGCATTGCCACGCGCGCGGCACTCTGCGCCTTCGGCCAGATCGCCGAACGCAAAGCGCTGCACGCTGATTTCCGGCATGTCGTTGTAGCGCAGCGTGCCGATGCAGGGGTCGCTGAACAGCAGGCTGAACTGATTGCCATCGATGACCTGCAGCGGCGATTTGTACGGTCCGCCCAGCGTCTGGCCGTTGATATAGGTTTCAAAATTGGCGGTGACTGCGCCGTTGCCCAGCTCGCCCTGCACGATATTCCAGGTCGGAGAGCCATCATTGCGGTAATGGAACATGGCAAGGAAAACACGGTTGTTCTGCACTTCGATCGCATATCCGCGGCCCCCTTCCGCCGGCTTCCAGTACCAGCCCACTTCCGGCTGCGTGGCGGTGGCCGGCACGCCCAGCCCGGCAAAATCGTAGCGCGTTGCCTGCCAGGTGCGGGCAGGGAGGAACGCGGTGGCTTTGCCGCCAGCGCTGAAATCGATGCGTACCTGCCCGATCAGGGTCGAGGTCGGGGCCGCGTAATTGACCGCGGTAACCGCCTGGCCACCGTGATACTGCAAAAGATCGCCGCTGAAGGTGTAGCTGCTGCCGCTACCGGCTATCGAGCCGCTGGCCACGTACCAGACCGGCTGGCCGCTCTCGTCATACAGGAAGAAGCCGGCAAAGCCCTTGCTGCCCTGGGCTTCAAACATGAAGCCGGTACCGCCTTCGGCGGCGTTCCAGTACCAGCCATTTGCAGTGAAATCTGCTCTGGCAAGCGCCATGCAGAGGCCAAGCAAAAACCCCAGCAATACAAGTAACTTCCTCATCCCGCGTGCTCCCCGATATGCATGTATGCAATGCTGGCTGCCAAAACACCCGGGATCATCTGGAGGTTTTTACAAGCCGCTCAGTTACATATAGTTGTACTTCTGCATGCAAGCCATCACCAGGTTGTAATCATTGGACAGGCAGGTATAGAAGTCCTTCACCGCCCCAGTGCTGCTTCTGCATTCGGATTCCGAAATACGCGAACGTACTTTGTTGAACTGCGCGGTGCCCTTGTCCAGATCGCTTTGTTTCATATGGCCGGTTTTTACATTGGTGCGGCCGGTTTCCAGCATGGTATCGATCCCGTCCTTGCCATTGCTGACTGCCTTGGCGCAGTCGAGCGTACCGGGCTTCACGCCATCAGCCATATTCTTGAGCATTTCTTCACCGGCTTTCTTGGCCGCCGCATCGCCGCTGCCAGCGGTGCTGTTGCTGGTATTGCCACTCGGCACTTTCAGCTCCTTGCCCTTTTTGGAGGCAGGTGGCGGCTCGCTGGTGTACTGGGTGACGCCGTTGTCATCCACCCATTTATAGATCGCCGCATGGGCGGCGGTAGCCAGTGTGGCAATCAGCAAGGCACAAAGCAGGCGGTGCATGGGCGATCTCTCCTATGGGGCTGCAAACAGCTTGAGCATGGCAGGGTTGCCGCGGCGCTGCGCATATTGGCGGATAGTGCTGGGCTTTTCGCCGCTGGTAAATACCCGTTCGGCATTGGCGCCCTTTTGCAACAACAGGTTGGCAATGCTGACGTCATCCTCGGCCACTGCCCAGAACAGCGGGGTGCGTCCTTCGTCATCGGCCGCCTCGATATCGGCGCCGGCCAGGATCAGCGCTGCGGCGCTGTCGCTGGCCTTGGCCGAGATGGCCACCTTCAGCGGGCGTTGCGATGCAGCGTTGGGTTGATCGATGCGGGCACCGGCGGCAAGCAGTGCTTCCACCATCGTTGCCTGATCGTAGCGGGCAGCCAGATGCAGCGGGGTGTTTTCCCACAGATCCTTCGGATCGTGATTGTTCACCCCCAGCCGTTTCAGCAGGCAGGCCAGCTGACTTTGCTCGCCGGTGCGGGCTGCTACGCTGAGGGTCAGCCATGGATCCGGGTCGTTGGTGCAGTCGGCATGGGCAACGGGGCTCAGCAGGCCCAGCAACAGCACGGCCACCTGCAGCCGGCTGTGCCACACCCTTGGCAAGGCAATCGCCCGGCGGCGTATTGCGGATACACCTTGGTGGTCCGTGATATTCATCTGGTCAGCCAGAGGATTCAGGTGCGTTCAGCATAGCTGATCTGCCGCTGCGCCAGCATGCGGTCATCTGCTCTTTTTGACTGTTCAGCGGATCGTCTGGCTGTGCTGGAGGGCTAAACCTCAATTTGAAAGGGGGCCCTTGCGACCCCCTTGAAAACGGCAGGTGCTGCTTACCGGGTTCAGCAGCCGCCGTCCTTGTTGCCACTGAAAGTGCCGCCGCCCTGGCTGGTATTGAGAAACTGCCAGTTGCCGGAGATCGCGCAGCTCTTGCTGGTATTGATGGTGCCGGAAAATACCGAACCACCGGCAGTGCCCAGGGTACTGACGCTGACCGTGCCGTCTGCCGCAACCTGACCGCTTGCAGTAAAGGTCAGGCCATATCGGGTTGATTGCACAGTGCCGAATACCCGGCCGCCGGCATCGATATACACGCTGTAGTTACCGGTGTCATTGCCGGAGTAATTGCCCCGATAAGTACCGGGAATCTTGCTCGAGATCGCCACGCTGCCGGCGCGGCATTCCTGGCCGCCTGGCAATTGACCAAAAGAAAAACGCCGTACCGCAACCGGTACCGTCGCATTGAACTGCAGCGTGCCCGCGCATGCTTCCGAAAAGCGCATGCTGAATACATCGTTGCCCGCCCGCTTGGTGGCGGCCTTGAAAGCACCACTCAGGGTTTGCCCGCCGATATACGCTTCAAATTCATTGGTGAGCATGCTGCCGGACAGCGGCCCTTGCAGGATGTTCCACGTAGGGCTGCCGTCGCTGTTGTAATGGAACATCGCAAGGAACACGCGGTTGTTCTGCACTTCGATCGCATAGCCACGGCCGCCTTCGGCCGGGTTCCAGTACCAGCCGGTCTCGGGCTGGGTTCGGGAAGCCGCTACGCCGATGCCGGCAAAATCGAAACGGGTAACCTGCTGCGTGCGGGAGGGCAGGTACAGGGTGGCCAGACCGCTGGCGGCAAAGTCGATGCGTACATTGCCTACCGTGCTCGCAGTCGGCGTTTTGTAAACCGTTGAGCCGGCCGGCTGGCCATTGCGGTAGTACTGCAACGTGCCATTGAAGCGATAGGCATTGTTGCCGTTATCCGTGATCTGGCCCGAAGACACGTACCACACGGGCTTGCCACTGTCGTCATACAAGAAGAAGGCCACGAAACCGGCGTTGCCCTGTGCTTCGAACATGAAGCCGGTGCCGCTTTCGCTCGGGTTCCAGTACCAGCCGTTTGCGGTGAATGCGGCTTTGGCGGCCGGCATCAGCAGGGTGAGCAACATGCCCAGTACCAGCAATGTTTTCTTCATCGTCCATGTCCCGTGCGTGCATCAGCCCGGCGGCATAACCACCCTGGCAGGTCAATCTGGCTATTTGCGATCAATTTTGTCAGCGTATGGTAAATATTTTGCCTGATACAAGCAAGCTGCCGGCGCATCTACGTGGCGGGATGGCGATCAGCAAGTGGCGGCGGGGTGATCAGGATCACAGCCGGCATTGCGAACAGGGATATACGGGTACGCGTTATTTGCAAATGTCATTGATTTGCTGGTACCTTTCTGCCGTTTTAAGTATTTGCGGCTGCCATGCGGCGGGTATCGCCCGGCTTGCTGCTGCACGTCATCAATCAAGGAAATGGTCACAGATGAGTAAAATAATCGGGGCCTCGCTGGCCGTCATCGCGTTGGGCGCGGCAGGTTTTGCAGGCGCTACCTGGTATGCCGGCCACAAGGTCGATGGCAAGTTCGATACCGTGGCAGAGCAGTTGAAGGGCTACGAGCTCATCAAGGTGGCCAAGCGCGACTTCCAGAAAGGTTTCTGGACCTCAACGGAAACGGTGACCTATCGCGTCGGTTGTGAGGATGTCAAAACCAATGGCCAGTCGGTGTTCCCCAGCCAGGAGCTGACCTTGCGCAACACCATCCACCACAATCCGTTCGATACCCGCATCGATACCGAGATCGTATACAGCAAGGACGCGCAGGAAACACTGAACAAGGTATTCAAGGGCCAGCCCCCGCTGGTGATCCGCACCGCGATTCCGCTCACTGGCGACATCACCACCGAAATCAGCAGCCCGGCTGCCACGGTCACCGAAGCCGGCAAGGGCACGCTCAACTGGAAGGGCTTCAGCGGTTCGTTCAGGTATGACGAGAACCTGGCCCGTGTGAAGAGCCAGATCAAGCTGACCGGCTTTGACGTGAGCGAACCCAATGGGGGTACCGCGCATTTTGACGCGCTCACTGCTGAAAGTGACCAGACGCGCGTGCTGGAAGGGATCTACACCGGCAAGCAGACCATCAGCTGGGCCGGTTTTGGCGCCAGCATGGTGACGCCGGAAGGCAAGCCGGTCGATTTCAGCATCGGCAAGTCGAGCATGCAGGGCGAATCGTCGATCAAGGATGGCCTGGTGACCATGGCTGCCTCGGGCAGTGCGGATGACCTGATCATCCACAAGAAGAAGGTAGGCGCGCTGTCGATGGATTACAGCGCCAACCGCATCGATGCCAAGGCGCTCAAGGCCTATAACGACCTGAGCTGGAAAGAGGGCATCCTGCGTTGCAACTTCGATCAGAAGGGCAGCGAAGAGCGCATCAAGACGCTGCTGGTGGAAGTGCTGGCGCGTGATCCTTCGGTGAAGATGAACCTCAAGCTCAAGACCACGGCGGGTGAAGGTCTGTATCAGGTGGATCTGGCCAGCAAGGACGTGAAGCAGGCTGACCTTGCCAACCCGATGGGCTTGCTGGCCAAGCTGACCGCTACCGTCGCCGTACAGGTACCGAATGCCTTGGTTACGCAGCTGATTACCGATTTCAACCCGGAAGAAGCGGAAATGTCGCAAGCCATGTTTGATGCAGCGCTGGAGCAAGGCACGGCACGCGGCTTCGTGCAGAACGACGGCAAGCTGATCCAGGCCAAACTGGTGATGAAGGGTGGCGAGTTCGAAATCAACGGCCAGAAGAAAACCATGGCCGAATTGATGATGCAGCAATAAGCAATCTGGCCGGCAAATCCACCCCGGCCAAGCAATGAAGAAAGGGCTTCGTGATCAACGAAGCCCTTTTTGCTGGCTGACCGTTATGCAGTCAGCGTCGGGTAGTCGGTATAGCCGTGTTCGGCGCCACCGTAGAACGTGCCTTGATCCGGGGTATTCAAATCGGCGCCCTTGGCAAAACGGGTAACCAGATCCGGGTTGGCAATGTAGGGGCGCCCGAAAGCGATGGCATCGGCGCCACCGGCAGCAATGACCGCTTCCGCTTTTTCCGCGGTGTAGTTGCCGCAATAGATCAGCGTGCCGTTGAACGTCGTGCGCAATGCGTTGCGGAAGTCCTGGCTGAGCGGCGCACCGCCGGTCCAGTCCGGCTCGGCAATATGCAGGTAGGCCAGCTTGCGCTGGCTGAAGGCGGCGGCCACGTACAGTGCGCTTTGTTCCGATTCGCTATCGCTGATGTCGTGGTAAGTGAAGTTGGGCGACAGACGCACGCCCACCTTGTGCGCACCGATTTCGGCCGCAATGGCGTCTACTACTTCCAGCAGCAGGCGGGCGCGGTTTTCCAGGCTGCCACCGTAGTTGTCGGTACGCTGGTTGGTGCCGGTGGCCAAAAACTGGTGCAGCAGGTAACCATTGGCGGCGTGGATTTCCACGAAATCGAAGCCAGCCCGCACTGCACGGCGCGCAGCTGCCGCATAGTCGGCAACGATGCCGGCCAGTTCACCGGTTTCCAGTGCGCGTGGTGTATCGGTGGGGGCATTGCCGGTGGTGCCGTCCGGGTGCACGACGAAGGTATGCGATGTAGCGGCCTGGATGGCAGACGGGGCAACCGGGGCCGCGCCGTTTTCCTGCAGCAGGCGGTTGGAGATGCGCCCCACATGCCACAGTTGCAGCGATATCGCACCGCCGGCCTGGTGCACCTTGCTGACGACGTTTTTCCAGCCGGCTTCCTGTGCATCGGTATAGATGCCCGGCGTCCACGCATAGCCCTGGCCCTGGCGCGAAATCTGCGTGGCTTCGGTCACGATCAGGCCGGCGCTGGCACGCTGTGCGTAGTAGGTGGCATTCAATTCGGCGGGCAGATCGCCCGGCTGCGCCGCGCGCGAGCGGGTAAGCGGCGCCATGAATACGCGGTTGGCCAGTTCCAGATTGCCAGCGCGGACGGGGGTAAGCAGTTTATCCAGTGCCATGTAACGCTCCTTGATTAGACCGGTCGTCTATATTTTGCTTCAAAAAAACAGCCTGATGGCTGAACTTGCGTTCCCTGTGCCCGTGGTGAGCACAAGGGTGATTGCTGCAGCGATGCTGGCCGGTTCTGCCTGCAGTGCGCTGCGGATGTTGGGGGGTGTTTACCTACCGCCGGCGCGGCGCGTGGTGACGCTTTCGCCGCCTATGCCCCAGTTATCGGTATCCACTTCATCGATCACCACCACGGTGGTGGCCGGGTTCTTGTTCAATACCCGTTGCAGCAGCTCGGTCACGCCGGCAATCAACTCGGCTTTCTGTTCACGGCTGGCACCGTCGCGGGTGATCTTGATATTCACATAGGGCATCAACAGGCTCCTGCGCCAAGCAGCGCTGCGGTTGCGGATTGCGCAGCCTTGAATGGCTGCGCGCTTTGCTGCACCTTGCTGAGCAGCGCCGCACCCAGCCATAACTGATACAGGCCGGCTGCCAGCTGGCCGGCATCGCCGCCTGCCGGGATCGAGCCATCGGCGCGGCCGATCAGGATGAAGGCGGTCAGCCGCTCGATCACCTGCGCCATGCCGCGCTCCAGCGTGCCGCGCATGTCTGCAGACAGGTCGCAAACCTCGCCGCTGAGCTTGACGGCCAGGCAGCGTGAACCGGCGCATTCCGTGGTTTGCGGCGGTTGCCAGGCATTGAAGTACACATCCAGCTTGGCGCGCCCGCTCAGTTCGCGGTCGGCCAGCAACTGGTCCACCTGGCCCAGATAATCGTCGAAGTAGCGCTGCAGCAATGCAACGCCAAATCCTTCCTTGGAATCGAAATAATGATAAAACGAGCCTTTGGGTACACCGGCGGTACCGAGGATTTCAGTCAGGCCGACGGCCGCAAAGCCCTTGCCGAGCATGATGGATGCGCCGGTGGCTAGCAGGTGGTCGCGAGTGTCTTGGCTGCGTTTGCTCATGATGCTGTGCAGGATAGTCCGAACTAGACCAGTCGTCTAGTATCTGGTTTAGAATGATGCAAGTTAACCATACCGAGGGATCATCATGCCTACCACCCTGAAAATCGATTTCGTATCCGATGTATCGTGCCCATGGTGCATCATCGGCCTGAAGTCATTGCAGCAAGCCGCCGCGCAAGTTGGCAACGATGTGCAGCTTGATCTGCATTTCCAGCCGTTCGAGCTCAATCCGCAAATGGGCGCTGCCGGGCAGGATATCGGCGAGCACTTGGGCGAGAAATACGGCATGGCTGCCGACCAGCTCAAGCAGAACCAGGAAGCGATCCGCCAGCGTGGCGCGGCGCTGGGCTTCACGTTCGACATGGACGGCCGCAGCCGTATCTACAACACTTTCGATGCACACCGGCTACTGCATTGGGCCGAGACGCAGCACAAACAGCTGGCGTTGAAAGAAGCGCTGTTTGCCGCGTATTTCACCCACGGGCAGGATCCGAGTGATCACGCCACGCTGGCGGCAGTGGCTGAAAAGGTGGGGCTGGATGGCGTCGAGACGCGGGCGATCCTGCAATCAGACCGCTATGCGGATGATGTGCGCGAGCAAGAGCGCTTTTACCAGCAGCAGGGCATTTCATCGGTACCCGCCATCATCATCAACGAGCAATACCTGATTTCCGGCGGCCAGCCGCCCGAGGTGTTTGCCAATGCATTGCGGCAGATCGCTGCTGAAAACGCCGGCGGCTGAAGGCAGGCATCAAGGCGTCGAGCGCAGCACCATGCTGCGACAGCGATGGATCGGCGCTAATGCGCCGCCGTGCGCGGATGTAGCACCATGGTGGCCAGGTGATGCAGATCCAGCAGGTTGAGCATGCGCTCGTCGCCAGCGCTGTTCACCAGTACACGGCCCCAGCACTGGCGAACGTCCTTGTCGGATTCGGTCAGCGCCGCGTGCGCGGCCAGCGCATCGATGTCTTCCTGCGGCGCCCAGGTGGCTTCGTCGATGCTGATCAGCCGCGGCACGGTAAACCCGATCAGCCCGCCCTGATTCTCCACTACCAGTACGCTGGCGGTGGGGGTAAGCGCGCTGCGTGGCTGGCCGGTCAACGTGCTCAGGCAGAAGGTGGGGATGGCATGACCGCGGTTCATCATCAGCCCCATGGCCGGGCCATCGTCCCCCAGCAGCGTGGTGGCGTGTGACCAGGGCAGTATTTCACTGATCTGCTCGATGGGCGTGGCGATTTCGCCATTGCCCAGGTCATAGGTCAGCATCTTGCCGTGCATGCCGGTCCGCCCGGTTTCGGCCTTGTCGGCATCACGCGCGACCACCTTGCCATCCGGCGCGGTATTCATCTGCGATAACGTGACCAGATCCGGGTGGCTGGAAAGCGCTTCCCCGCTCAGCAGGAAGTAATAGCCGCAATCTGCGGTGGGCAGCTCCGCCGCATGTGCGGGCAGCACCGTGTTGGGCAGCACGCCGGCAAAAAAGCCGGCCCGCTGCAGCGCCTGATCGGGCACCGGTGCGGCCAGGCCGGCATCGGCGCTGACCACATCCATGATTTCCTCCACCATGAACGCTACCAGCCCCTGCGGGTACTGGATCACGAACGCCTGCGCGTGCTTGCCGCAGGCACGTAGCCCGCACAGGCTGGTCAGGTCGACAGCCGGGACCAGGATGTCGGCAAATTCGATGCTGCCCAGACAATACCCACCGGCGAGCGTGGACGGGTGGATATGCGGGTTGAGCACGGTGCTGTGTACCAGTGCCGATGAAATGGCCAGCGGCAGCCCGCCGCAGCGCATCAGCAGTACATAGGATTCATTCGGCGCTGCCTCAGCCCCCCCGGCGTCATCGGGCTGGCTATCGGCCCCGATGGCTTGCTGCGCCGGCTTGGGGTCGTCCACCAGCGGGGTATCTGGCAATGCCGCAATCGCGGCCGGGTTGAGGATGCTGATGGGGATCGGCGTATCCGGGTGCGAAAAGCTGCCATTGAGCAGCGTGCCCTGGCCCTGTGCGCCGATGGCATGGCGCTCGGCATCGTCGCAGGCAAACACTCCCGTCACGTTGTCTGCCAGCAGCCCAAGCAGGCGCTGATCGTGTGCCATGATCACGATGGTTTGCGCTTCGCCATCCAGCGGCATGTCCAGCTGGCGGCGCATGTCCAGCACCGGCACCATCAGCCCGCGCAAGTCGATCCCGCCCAGCACCGCCGGATTCCCGCAAGGCAGGTTGATCAGCTTCTGCAGCGGCACCACCTCACGCAAGGCATCCAGTGGCAGTGCCAGTTGCATGCCGGCCAGCCGGAATACGCCGTAACGGCTGTCATTGGCCATGTCAGCTGCCTACCGAGTGGCTCAATTCCTGCACGAATGCGCTTACTTCACCGGTGGTACTGCGCTGCTCGCCGGTGGCCTGGGCAATCTCATCCACTCTGGCGGTCACACTGCGCACGCCCTGGATGATGCTCTCCAGCCGTAGCGCCGCAGTACCGCTGACATCCGCACCGGCATTGACCTGGTGCACGGACGTTTCGATCAACTGGCTGATCTCCTTGGCCGCTGCCGCGCTGCGTTCGGCCAGCTTGCGCACTTCTGCCGCCACCACCGAAAACCCCACGCCATACTGGCCGGCACGCGCGGCTTCGATTGCGGCATTGAAGGCCAGCAGGTTGGTCTGATTGGCAATCTCGCTGATCACCCGAACGATGTCCGATACTTTCTGCGAGCTAGCCTGTACCTGGCCGATGCTGTTCAGTGATTGCTTCACCGCGTCGTAGCTGGCATTGGCGGCATCTGCGGTTTCATGCGCCGTTTGCGTGGCGATCTGTGCGTTGCCGGTGATGAAGTCGATGCTTTCGGTCAGTTTTTTCAGCGTATCGGTCATCACGCCCGAGCGTGCGGTGATCTGTCGCTGCAGCTTCACTTCGCGGGTGACGTCATACGCGTACTTCACCACTTTGGTCACGTTGCCGTTCAGGTCGCGGATCGGGTTGTACGATGCCTGCAGCCACACGTCACGGCTGAACTTGCCCACGCGGTGGAAGCGCCCGCTGATGAATTTCCCTTCCCCAAGCTTGAGCCAGAACTCGCGGTATTCGGCGCTTTGCGTATATTCGCTGGTGCAGAAAATACTGTGATGGTGACCAAGGATTTCGCGCATGGTGTAACCCATGGCGGCGAGGAAATTGCGGTTGGCCGACAGCACATTGCCATCCAGGTCGAACTCCACCACCGCCTGCCCGAGGTCCACGGCCTCGATCTTCGCCGCCGATTCTGCGCCACGCAGCTTCAGCTCGGTGACATCGGTGGCAAATTTCACCACTTTCACCGGCCTGCCATTCGGATCGAATACCGGGTTATAGGTGGCCTGCAGCCATACTTCCTTGCCACCCCGGCCAATGCGGCGGTACTCGCTGGCTTCGTGCTCGCCACGCGCCAGCCGCTCCCAGAAGGCCTGGTAATCCACGCTGGCCGCATAGGCCGGGTCGACAAACATGCGGTGATGGCGGCCGACGACCTCTTCCAGCCGGTAATCCATCAGCTTGAGGAAATTCTCGTTGGCGTTCAGTACCTTGCCGCTCAGGTCGAATTCGATCATCGCTTCGGAACGGTCGATGGCCTTGAGCTTGCCTTCGTCATCCAGCCGCCGCACTTTCTCCGCGGTAATGTCCTGGCCGATCACCACCACCTTGGTCAGCAGGCCATCCAGCCCCATCACCGGATTGAGCGTGATGCCAAACCACAGCTCACGCCCGCCGCTGCCCATGCGGCGGAATTCGCCTGAAACCGGCTGGCCATTGCGCAAGCGGTTCCAGTTTTCCAGGTGTGCGGGGTTATTGATGTCTTCGGGGAACATCAAGCTGCTTTCATTCTTGCCGATCAGCTCGGAACGGCTATAGCCGAGTGCGCGTTCCAGCTGATCGTTCATGCTCAGCAGTGTGCCGTCGCGGCTCAGGTCGAAAATGCAACTGCTGGCCGATACCGCATCCATGCGCGCTTCTGCTTCGATGGCGGCCATTTTGGCGGCGGTGATGTCGCTGCAGAATTTCACCACCTTCACCGGGCGCCCTTCCAGATCAAGGATGGGGTTGTAGGTTGCCTGTATCCAGATGCGCTTGCCGTTCTTGCCCAGCCGCAGGTATTCGCCGCTGTCATACTCGCCGCGCCCCAGCTTCTGCCAGAACGCCCGGTAGGCGGCGCTGGCTGCTTCTTCGCGGTCGACGAAGGTACGGTGATGGTGGCCCTGGATTTCCGGCAACGTGTAGCCCATCAGGTTGAGGAAGTTGTCGTTGGCGGTGATGATGTTGCCCGCCATGTCGAATTCGATCATGCCCTGTGCGCGCTCAATGGCGGCCACCTTGCTGTCATCCTCGATGGATTTGAGCTTGGCCGCGGTAATGTCGCTGGCAAACTTGATCACCTTGAACGGCTTGCCGTCCAGCCCCAGGATGGGGGTGTAGGTGGCCTGCAGCCATACCGGTTCGCCCTTGCTGTTGAGCCGCATGAACTCGCCCGCTTGCGGGCGCCCCGCGCGCAGTTCCGCCCAGAATTGCGCGTACGCCTGGCTTTCCGCATATTCCGGTTCGCAGAACATGCGGTGTTGCTTGCCGCGTATCGCATCGATCGGATAGCCCATGGTGCGCAGGAACAGCGGATTGGCGGTGAGGATCTTGCCATCCAGATCGAATTCGATCGATGCCTGCGTGCGGTCGATTGCGGCGATCTTGCTGTCGTCTTCCAGCGCCCTGAGCTTGGCAGCGGTGACGTCGGTACAGAATTTCACAATCTTGATGGGCTTGCCATCCAGCCCCAGGATGGGGGTATAGGTAGCCTGCAGCCATACCGGCTGGCCGCGGCTGTCCAGCCGCATGAATTCGCCGCTTTGTGCCTCGCCCGCGCGCAATGCCACCCAGAACGCTGCATATTCACTGCTGGCCGCGTATTCCGGCGTGCAGAACATGCGGTGATGATGGCCGACGATCTCGTCCAGCGCGTAGTACATGGTGTGCTGGAACAGATCGTTGGCCGCCAGGATGGTGCCATCGAGCGCAAACTCGGCCACCGCCTGCGTGCGGTCGATGGCCTGCAGCTTGCCTTCGTCTTCCAGCGATTTGAGCTTGGCAGTGGTGATGTCACTGGCAAATTCGATCACCTTGTACGGCACGCCGGTGGGGCCCTTGATCGGCGTATAGGTGGCCTGCAGCCAGATGGTTTCGCCAGCATGGTTGCGGCGCGGAAATTCGCCGCTCTTGGCAAAGCCCTGCGCCAGTGTCGCCCAGAATGCCGCGTATTCGGGCGAGCCGGCATAATCCGGATCGCAGAACAGGCTGTGCGGCTGGCCCACCACGTCGTTCAGCGTGTAGCCTACGATTGCCAGGAACTGCTCGTTGGCATACTGGATATTGCCGGCCAGATCGAACTCGATCACCGCTTGCGTGCTGTTGATGGCGCTGACCTTGCCGCTGTTTTCAAAATGCGCGCGCGATAGCGCGGTATGGTCATCGATCACCAGCAGCGCCATGCCGCCATCGAGCGGATAGCCATTCACCCGTACGAACAGTGGCTCGCCGCTGCTGGTCTGGCTATGGCTTTCAAACTGCCACATTTCCCCCTTCACCAGGCCCGCCAGTGATTCGGCGGTGGCATCCGGGAACAGGTCTGCGGTGGTGGTGCCCGCTGGCAGCGTACTGCCCAGGTTGAACAGCGCCAGCAGCACCGGGCTGGCATCGAGCACCTTGCCTTTCTTGTCGATCATCGCCAGCGCGCGATGCCGTGTGAGCACGGTCAGCACATGCACCACGCTGGCCATCTTGTCGCTGGCTACGGAATTTCCGGCAAGGGCATCCGGAAGCAGGGTTTCGGAAATCGTGTCCAGCAGCATCGGCGTTCTCCCGGCAATACGTCGCTATTGCTGTCTTTTTTGGACAGCATTTGTCAGCTTGTAGTGATATTTGCTAAGCCAAACCTCATATTAGCCAGCGCTGCAAAAATAAAAAGTGTCGGCTGCGTCCTTCTTGTAACAAGCGTATGCGTGGGCGGGATTTTTAGATTTTCCTTGCCGCATCAGCATATTGCCGGGGGCATGGGCATTGCCGCTGCGGTGCTGCCTTTTGGCAAGCGCGTACTCCATGCTGCGCTTGCTACCCAGCGTGGCCCAGTTGCGGTAACCGGGATGAAAGGCGCCATTGTTGCGATACTGACTGCAACCGTTGTGGAGCAATGCATATGCATGGTCGAATCTGCACCGCGCTGTCTGGCTTGGCGCTGGCGCTGCTGATGCTGGTGGCTATTGCGGCAGCCACGCCGCCGGCAATCACCATCCACTACGGCCCGCAAATACTGCAATACGGCCGGCTGCATTTGCCGGCTGGCGCAGGCCCGCACCCGTTGCTGGTGTTTGCATGGTGGCTGCTGGCAGGCGCGCATCGCCGATCACGGTTATCTGGAACCGCTGGCAGATGCCTTGGCGGGGCAGGGCTGGGCGGTCTGGAACGTGGAATACCGCAGTGCTGATGTGGCCGGCGGCGGTTGGCCGGGCACCTATCAGGACGTGGCCGCAGCAGCCGACTTCACGCGCACGCTGGCAGCGCGCTACCGGCTGGATCTGCAGCGGCTGGTGTTTGCCGGCCACTCCGCTGGCGGGCATCTGGCGCTGTGGGCCGCCAGCCGTGACCGCATCGCCGATAGCAGCGTGCTGCATGCCGCGGCCCCGGTATTGCCGGCACGGATGTCGGTCACCCTGATCACCGTGGCTGATGATGCGGTGATCCCGGCTTCACAAGCGGCCGCATACCGGCGCGCTGCCCGGCTTGCCGGTGCAGCGGTCACGGTGCGTGTTTTGCCGTCTGGCGGGCATTTTGCTGCGGTAGCCACGCAAGGCGCGGGTTGGCAGGTGTTGCTGGATGAGCTGGCACAGGTCCGGGTGCCGCGTTGATGCCGTAAACTGCAGGCATTCCCATGGTTCCCCTGATCAGCCCGCCCCATGCACATCATCGTTGTTTTCCCCACCCGCACCGAAGCCCGTTATTTCAGCCACCCGGCAGTGGAAATCGCTTTTTGCGGCGTGGGCCTGACGGCGGCGGCGTACGCCACCGGCAAGCTGATCCACGAGCGTGCGCCGGATGTGCTGATCCTGGCCGGCATTGCCGGCGTGTATGCCGGATCGTGCCTGCAGATTGGCGATACCGTGCTGGTGGCGAGCGAGCGCGAAGCAGATCTGGGCTTCTTCAATGCTGCCGGTTTCCGCCATTTGTCGAAGCTCGATCTGGATATGGATTTTGATGTGAACACGGTGCTGCATTGCCCGCACCTGCCCGCACAACCACCGTTGCCGCTGGCGCACAGCAATTCTTTGAATGCGGCCATGGCGCCGTTCGTGGAGACCAGCGGAGTGGATGTGGAAAACATGGAAGGCGCGGCGTTTTTCCATGCCTGCCTGCAGGCCGGCCAGCGTTTTTACGAAGTCCGCTCGGTTTCCAATCGCGTAACGCTGGATGAGGATCCATGGGATTTCGACGCCTCGATCCGCAACCTCACCCAGGGGCTGCATACGCTGGTGGATTACCTGCTGGCCGAGCCCGCTGCGGCGTGAGCATGCAAAGCCCCGTTCCCTCGCCATGCATACAGCGTTGCCAGCTGGACGGCACACAAACCTGTACCGGCTGCCGCCGCACCATGGCCGAAATCATCGCCTGGCCCAGTCTGGATGAGGCCGGCAAGGTTGCGGTGTGGCAGCGGCTGCTGGCATTGCCGATGCCGGTACGGCAAAAGCATTGCCAGCAATGCGGCGCGGCATTCACCTGTGGCAGCGGGGGTGTGGATGGGGGTTGCTGGTGCATGGAGGTAGCACCCGTTTTGCCATTGCCCAGTTCCGCAACCGGTGAAGGTGATTGCCTGTGTGCGGGCTGTTTGATGCGTCACCGGGCGTCACTTACAAACAATGGTTGATTGTTGTGCTATTGCCGGAAAAATTTGTTGGTGATTGTAAGTATGCAATGCGCATGTGTATGCTATGACCGCGGCCCATGCCGCCTTTGCATAACAGATTCATTTCCAGTCGATTCATTTGCCACAGGGCATGGAGCAGCGCATGAGCACCGATGATTCCTTCAACAATCCGTATGCGGCTACCCAAGCCTCGCTGCAGGAGCATCCGGCCAGTGGTGATTTCATTCCCGGCGGACAATCCGTTTCGGTCAGCGAATCGTTGACCTGGTTTGGCAAAGGCTTTGCGATTTTCAAATCAGCGCCCGGCCAGTGGATTGTGGCGCTGATCATCCTGGTGGTGTTGGCTTTGCTGGGTGCCTTGCTGAACATGATTCCTTTTGTAGGCATGTTCGTAACCAATCTGGGCATGCCTGTGCTTCTTGGTGGCTTGATGCTGGGTTGCCAGGCTGCCGATCAAGGGGATGGTTTCAAGATCGATCATCTGTTCGCCGGGTTCAAGGCGCATTTCGGCCCGCTGGTCCTGGTAGGGCTGCTTTATCTCGCGGGTATTTTCATGCTGGCAATCCTGTTTGGCATCGTGGCTGTGATCGGTGGCGTCGGTATCGCCGCAGCTTCAAGCTTTTCAGCGATCGAGCAGAGCTGGCCGATTTTCCTTGCTGTCCTGCTGGTGTTGATGCTGGCATTCATCCCGTTGGCCATGGCCTTTTACTTCGCACCAACATTGGTGGTCACCCAGAATCTGGGTCCGTTTGATGCGATGGTGCAAAGCTTCAAGGGCTGCCTGAAGAATGTGCTGCCGTTCTTCGTATATTTCCTGGTGGCGGGGCTGCTTTCCCTGATCGCGGCGATCCCGTTGGGCTTGGGTTTCCTGGTGCTTGGCCCCATGCTGTTTGGTGCTACGTATGCGTCGTACAAGAGCATCTACCTGCATTAAGTCCAAGGCTGAATGACGCTATTGCAAACACCCCGCAGATTGCGGGGTGTTTGCATTCAGGCGGCCAGCCTGTTTTCAAACAGGTCCGCACGGGGAACGCCCGGCTTTGCAAACCGTGGCAGCGGCGGATAATCGGGTGATGTCACTCTGGAACACACGTTCATGCTGCAAGTGATCGAACACGCCGAAGGTATCCGCGAACTGCGCATCGCAGCGCCGCCCGTCAATGCGCTGAACCCGGCGCTGATCCGCGCATTGCGCGAGGCTATCCTCGCGGCGCCAGCCGAGGGGGCGCAGGCACTGGTGCTGTCCGGCGCACCCGGCATGTTCAGTGCCGGGCTGGATGTCCCTGCGCTGCTGGCACTGACGGCGGAGCAGATGCCGCCGGTATGGGCCGATTTTTTCGGCATTTTCGGGGCGCTGGCGTGCTCGCCGATTCCGGTGGTGGCTGCCATTAGCGGCCATAGCCCTGCCGGCGGTGCAGTAATGGCGGTGTTTTGCGATTACCGGGTGATGGCTGAAGGTGCGTTCTGTATCGGCTTGAACGAGGTGCAAGTCGGGCT
>NZ_WXTX01000018.1 GCF_009848685.1 Andreprevotia sp. IGB-42 | reverse complement strand
TCAACAAAGTGCCCTTGGGGACGCCGGTAGAGCCTGATGTGTAAATGACGTAGGCAAGATGGTGCGGCTGGACCGGTATTGCCGGGCAAGATACTGCGCAGTTTTCGAACTGCGCCGCGTCCTCATCCAGATTGACCAGGGCAATGCCGTGACCGTGCAGTGCAGCGCGGCAGGTGGAGCGGGTAAGTACCAGCGCAGGCCGTGCATCAGCCAGCATATAAGCCAGCCGCTCGGGCGGGTAATCCGGGTCCAGCGGCAGGTAGGCACCGCCGGCCTTCAGCACCGCCAGGATGGCGACGATCAGCTCGAAAGAGCGTTCCAGCGAAATACCCACCAGCACATCCGGCCCCACGCCTTGCCCGCGCAGGTAATGCGCCAAGCGGTTGGCACGTGCATTCAGCTCGCCATAGCCGAGTTGCCGGTCTTCAAGCATCAGCGCGATCTGTGCCGGGGCATTGATGGCCTGCGCTTCAAAAGCCTGGTGGATGCTCGGGTGCGGCAAGCCCGTGGTCTGGGTGTTGTTCCACGTCACCAACATACGCTGCCGCGTGGTTTGATCAAACATGGGCAAGGTGGAAAGCGGCCGGGCACTGTCTTCGGTCAACGCGCCCAACATCACTTGCCATTGCTCGGCCATAGCCTGCACCTGCACGGGGTCAAGCACAGCCGCATCGTAACACCAGCGGCAGCAACTGCCATCCTGGGCAATCTGCATCAGTAGTGTGCCGTTCAATCTGACCAGCGACACGGCGCTGTCCTCGAACGCGCCAGCCTTGACGATTTCCACCAGCAATGGCCAGCGCTGGCCAATACTGGCGCGTAGCTCGGGGTAGCGCTGGACAATATCGCATACAGGTGTGCCGCGCTGCATGCGCTGTGCGAAACGACCGGCTACATCCGGCAGTACGCTGTCAAAGTGTTGCTGCAGATCCAAGTCGAAACGCAATGGCAGCACGGCGGCGAAAAAATCGCCGATGCGGCCCTTTTCAGGCTCACGCTGCGGCAAATAAGCAATATCGTATGCGGATAGCTGGCAAATACGTGCCAGATAGACGCCGTAGGCGGCCAGCAAGGTCATCGCCGTGTGCTCGCCGTGTTGCCAAGCAGCAGGCACAGTGAGATTCATGTGTTGCACATCAATCTGCTTGCCAGCAGATTGATGTGCATAGGGCAGGTGCGCGGGTGCCATTGCTTGCAGCTGCGCTACCCAGAACGCTTCATGCGGTACGGATTGTGTGTGCAGCTGTGTCAGGCGCCCGGCTTCATCCAGAGGGAGCGAAGGCAAGCACTGGCCGGCCATGCAACCGAGTGCACTGCTTGCGACCGGGATCCCCGTCAGCGTGGAGAACCCGCTGAGTCGAAGGTCGTTCGTGGCGGTTGCAACCGTGATGGACGTTTCAGATACGCTCACTACCGTGCCCGGCAATACTCCCGAACATGCGTCCAGTACATCGGCAGCAGCAACGGTGATCAGGCGATCAGCCAGCGCGATTTTTGCGGTGCACAAAGGGTTGCGGTAAGGGCCAAAATACAGGGCGCGAACCAGTGCCGATAAACCGGCGGCAGGTTGCATCCAGTTCAGGCATCCGCCGGCGGCGGGTCGACGGCCATTGGAGAAAAAGGTACGCGCGCCCGAGTCTTGCGGCCGGGGTGCGAGCGTGCCGTGAGCCAGACGGCTGATCAGTATTTCAAACGACTGTAGTGCAGCGGCATAGCATTTGGCATTCAGTGACAATGCGGTATCGTTCGGCGCGATATCGAACCAGGTTTGTTGCAACACATCGCCGGCATCGACCCGCTCGTGCATCAGATGCCAGGTGACGGCGTGGCGCACTTCACCATTGATCAGCGCCCAGGATGTGGCATGTGTGCCCGCGTAACGGGGTAGTGGCGCATCGTGATAATTGATTGCAAAGCCTTGGGGCGCCGCAATCAGCGAGGCCGGCAATATGGCCGGATTGACGATGCTGAAAAGATGATCGAACGGCTCCCCCGCCAGCAAGACAGGCAGGTCAGCCAGGGTGGTCGCAACGGGTAGCTGCCTTTCGGCCCCCCACGATCTCAATCGCTCCTCGCCTGAAACCAACGCAACAATGATATGACCATTTACCAACAGTTGCGCCGCACATGCTTCAAGCAGCGTGGTTTCGCCTATCAGCACGCAGCGTAGTGCGTTTTTCTTCGTTGTCATGTGGGCTTCCAGCATGGTTATAACCTGAGCGCAGGCAACCGTGCCGTGCATGCAGGGTTCGGCACGGCACGACAATCCGGTTTGGGCGATGCCTGTATGGCACGGCTGTCTTTGTAAAAGGAGGAATACGAGGGCAGCAAGAAACGCCCCGCCAGCACCGTTTCAGCGATGCGCTGCAGCGTAGCGACTATTGCACCGTTGAGCTCATGTCGCAGTATCGCGTCATTGCAAATTCATGAATGACAAAGCTTTGTGTAATTTTCTTTTTTGTTTCATGGGCTTGTAGGCAGGCATCGCCGCTACGACGTTCACAAACGACACGTCGGGAAAGGCTCCGAATCCGCGCGACAGGTGCCGACCACCGGTTTCGGCTTGGGCCGGGCGAAGGATTTTTGAGCGCTAGCCGAAGGAAGGGACCGCATCCGCGCTCTCCGCAGCCAGCCCTGCCGGGGCTATATTCCGCTCCTTGATATCTGCAGTTTCTGCGGATGACCCTGATAGCCAGAGAAATACCAGCTGCGGGCTTGCCCATAAAAGTGACTAGTCACATAATTTATCAGTACCAGCATCCAATGCCCGTTTAGGCCAACAATCCCATGAAGCACATTGCCGACAATCAGACAGTCGAGTTGCCAGGTATCCCGGCCATACCGGTAAAGCGTGGTCGCAAGGCGATCACTGGCGTGCCCATGACCGCAGCGCAGCGCAAGCGCCGCAGCCGGTTCAGGCAGATGCAAGCCGCACTCAAAACCGATGGTATTGCAAACAAAATACCGGTACAGCTCGGGTGCACGGTGGACGAATCCACCCGGCGCTGGCTCAAGGCACAGGCCCGACAGATGGGCTGCTCCGTGGGAGACATGGTCGACGTATTGGTCAGAGCCGCGCGGGACAAAACAGCCAGCAACGCTTGATCCATTACATATGGCGGTTACCCGGATGCCGGCTGGCCAGATGTCGGGCTAGCAGGTTGCATCGTTTCATCCAGCATGGCTTCAATATGCGGCCACCAGATGGCAATGCCCTGCTCATCAAGAACCAGCCCGTGCGCATCCCCGCTGAAATGGCCCGTGTTTACAAATTGAGCGCATTTACCGGCAGCGGAGTAAACCCGGTGCAGTTCCCTGGCAAAGTCGATACTCCAGAAGTGGTCGTTTTCCCCATAAAACCACAACGACGGCAGACAAGCGTAACGCCCCAGGTGGCGGAATGCGTGCAGCAGCGGATGCTGCCAGCCATCGCCATGCTCAGCACGCAGGCCGCCGGCGAAGTTGACCAGTGCACGTACGCCCTTGCGGGGTTTCATGCCATAGGCGAGGGTGCCTAACGCACCATAGGAATAGCCGGCTACAAAAATTTGCCCGCCATCAATCTGCGGGTGACGTACCAGGCCGCGAATGGCGGCATCGATATCCCGCGCGCAGAACAGTGCTGCGGAGAGCGGATTGCGCCAGTGGCCCAGATGCAACCCGCCCGAATCCGCAAAGCCCCGGCGGTTGGGTGCTGCAACGGCATAGCCTGCACGCACCAGTGTGCGGGCAAAGGCCAGTGGCTCGCAGCGCGGCTGCGATGCAGGCGCCCCGTAACCCTTGCCATGGTTGAAGACCCATAATGGAAAAGGCCCGCGGCCGCGTGGCAGATACAGCGTGGTGACGAGCTGCACCGGCGGCATGCCGGGTGCCGGCAACATCAGCACTTCACGGCGCCACGGCGATGGCGGCAGCACTGCGTGGGCAATGCCCCGCACGGAGCGGTTCAGCAGGCCCGGCTTGCCATATGCCGGCTGGTACATCAGGGTGCCAGCAGCAGCACGGCGGTCTGGCTCGGTTCGATACGCATGCCCGGCACATTGTTGTTGTTCTGCAGTGTCATGCTGGTGAGCCGCGTAGCCGGCTTGCCCTTGAGCAGTATCGTGAAGGCCCCGGTAACGTAACGCGATTGCGCCATGAAACGCTGCGAGATGATGCCGCCCAATGCGCCTTGCGTATCGCCGGTGGTAATAAAGGTGGTCGTGCCCATATTGTGCGCCGGCATGCCCTTTACCAGGACATGGTACGAGCCGGGGCGGGACATCTTTGCATCGGCCTGGTTCAGGTAGGGGATAGGCAGCATTTGTGGCGGTGTCTTGCAGATATCGGGAAACGCCAGGCATTTGCCTTTCTTCTGGGTATTCATGAACATGGTTTGCTCCCGGGGTCAGCCTATATGTACTTGCCTGGCCTTGGCCTTGATCAGCTTGCTGGCCGTCACTGCCGTGTACTTGCTGCGGATACGTACTCGCGCAGTGCCTTCGTAATCCAGCTGACCGGCACGCACCTGATCAATCTGCTCGATGCGCCGCAGGCTGACCTTGGCCAGCAAACTCAGGCGATCAACCATGGTTTCACATGCTTGCCCGATCAGCCGCAGCGTGCCGATAGCGCCCTGCAGCAGTACGCCGGTGTACCGCAATGTCTCCACGGTCACTTCGCCCTCGTCGGCCCGCAATGCAAAGATGCGACCATCAAGCGACAGCTTTTGCGCCGCCTGCAAGTGCAACGCACCGGTGCTGCCGATGATGGCATCACCATCCAGCTGCAGCCGGGCAGGGGTATTGCCTGCGCGCTCCAGTACGGCCAGCAGATATATGCCCGCACTGCCGGCGGCTGCCAGCAACACCTGGTCACCGGTTTCGGGCAAGAGCAGGCAACTGGCGGCACGGCGACAAGTCAGGCCTCGCCCGGCCTGTTCGACCAGAAAAGTGCCGTCACCCAGATCGGCGATCACGCTGGCCGGGCTGCTCTGCAGTGCGGCTTGAGTCACTATTGCCATGAAATACTCCTGTTGAATCATGAAAGTTGAGAGGCCAGTGCGGCAGCTTCTGCCCGCCACAGGGCATCGTCGCGCTCAACCACGCCGCTACGCGTGCTCCAACGCGCATCCAGCGTCAGGCTGCGATGCATGCGCGTGTTGTCAAACAGCGCATCGCGAAAATCAACGCCTGTGCAGTCGGCATAGGACAGTTCGGCGTGCTGCATGCGGGCCTGGTTGAAGCGCGCGCCATTGGCACGCGTGCGCATCAACACCGCCATTTCCAGCCCCGCTCCGGAAAAATCGGTTTCGGTCAGCAATGCGCCCTCCCAGATGCTGCAGGCAAACTCGCCCTGGCGGCAGTCGGCCTGGCTCAGATCGGCTTGCGGGAAGAGCACATGTCTGGCATCGACACCGATCAGGCTGGCCCCGATCAGGGTGGCGCCTTCGAATACCGTTTGCGTCAGTACTGCGCCACTCAGATCTGCCTGGTCCAGCCGGGCTTGCGCAAACTGGCATCCGGCCAGATGCAGGCCTGCGAGCCGTTGGCCGGATAGATCGGAACCGCTGAAAACCACCTGCTCGAACGATGCACCACTGAAATCGACCTGACGCAGGTCCAGCTCGAACAATGATGACTCCGTCACGTGGGCACTGCTCAGGTCGCAGTCGTTCAGATCGCATTCATTCACGGTCACTTCCTGCAGTAGCGCCCTTTGCATGGAAGTCTGGTGCAATACGCTTTCCAGCAGATCTACCTGTTGCAAAGCAGCCTCATCGAAAATCGCCCCGATCAGCTCGCAATGAATCAGTGCCACCTGGCTCAAAGCGGCAGCGCCGAAGTTGCATTGCGCCAGCGTGCACTGCAGCCATTGCACATCGTCGATGGCGGCCGAGGAAAAGTTGCAATTCGTGAGCGTGCAATCATTGAAAATGCAGCCATGCAGGCTGGCATTTGCCAGGTCGACATCCGTCAGCACGCACCGCAGGAATATGCCGCCCGCAATGACCTGGTCTGCCAGATGCAGGCCATGCAGTGTGCGTGCTTCAACGGGCTCACCGTTCCCGATCGCGGCAAGCAGCTCTTCTGCCGTCATCGTGCCTCCTCAATGCTGGCCCGCGGGTAGAGATTGACCCGTTCCGCGTGGATCTGATCCAGTACCGTTGCTGCATCCAGCAGTACCAATGCCAGGTCGGCTTCGAACAGGTGTGCACCACTCAGGTCTGCGCCACGCAGATCAGCACTGCGCAGCATGGCCTGCATCAGGTTGGCACCGGCAACGCGTGCACCGATCAAGTTGGCGCCGATCAACAGGCAACCTGGCGCCTGTACCCCGCCAAGATCCGCTCCATGCAGTTGCGCACCGGACAAGTCGCAGTCGTCCAGCGATGCACCGGTCATGCGTGCCTGTCCCAACATGGTGTCGCGCAAATTGCAGGATTTCAGTTTGGCATTGCGGAAGTCGGCAGCGCCCAGATTGCAGTCGAGCGCAGCGTAGCAGTCACTGAGTGAGGCATTGATGAAGGAAACGCCGATCGCATCAGTCTCTGCCATGCTGCAGCCATCAAGGATCGCCGAGTCGAATCCGGTTTTTTCCAGCCGGCACTCCAGCCAGTTGCAGCCGGCGAGAACGGCATCGTCAAACTGCACGTCAACAAGCGTGCAGGCGTGGAAATCGGCATCTTCCAGCTCCGCTCCGCCAAACTGGCAACGGTTGAATTCACTTTGCTGCAGACTCAATGCCGATATGCGGGCCTCGCTGAAATTGCAATCGTCAAATTGCGCCTCGCGCCAATCTGCCGAGCCGATCAATGCGCCGGCAAAGCTTGCTTGTCTTGCCACCACGTGCGAAAGATTGGCCGATGCCAGGTTGGCAGCGGTCAGTGAGCAATGGCTTAGCCGCGCGCGGGCGAGAATGGCCTCGCTCAGGTCTGCACCATCCAGCTTGCACCCTTCGAGATTGGCACTTTCCAGCAAGGCGCCAGCCAGCCGCGCTCCGGTCAGATCCATCCCGGACAAATCTGCACCCGTCAGGTCCACGTCAGCCAGATCCCGGTCTAATGCATAACGCTGCTGCACCTGCTCACGCATCCGCGCCGATGCCGCTGGCGCGAGCACTGGCGCCGCGCTGCAAAACGCGACCGAATGCAGATAGAGCTGGCGCAATTGTCGGGCCGCGTCTGCCATGCCAAGTCCGGTTGGCGGCATGGCCGAGGGTGATGCGGTCATCTCGCGCAATTGCGCCTGACGCCCGGCAAAGTCGAATGTCGTTGCGTGCCCGGGGTGTTCCAGTTGGGCCAGGAGTGTCTGCGCGGCCGTATCAGCGCCACGCTCGCGCAACGCCTCACGCAGCTTTTCCTGTTCGGCCTGCATCCTCGCGGTCATCTCTGCCTCGCGCAAGCGGAGCGCGGCGTCGAATTGCGGCAGTTCGGACAGCCGTTGCAGCCTGGGCATATCCTGGATGATATCGTCTGCGGGCAGCGAGATGCCTGCGGCCTTCATTTGCTCATCGCCTTGCTGCTGCGCCCGTTGCATGCGTGCATCCAGTCGCTGTTCCAACGGGCCAACAGGGGAATCGGCCAATAACTCGGTGTCGAACGCCTGCCCGATCAGCGCTGCGCTGATCAGCGCTGCCTCATCGAACACGTACAGGTCTCCATCGTCCGGATCGAGTCGCTGTGCGAGTGCCGCTTCATAGTGATCGAGAGACCTGGGTGCAGCCAGCTCTTCAAACGCTGGCATCAGATGCACCACATTGCTCGCCTCATCGTCGTCAACGGCCATGCTGCCGTGATAAAGCAGGATCGCGCACTCCTCATGCGGCACGAACCATGCTGTGGTCAGGCGCAACGGAAGTTCTTCGAAGGTCAGGGCGTCTCCATCGCCTTCCGGATTTCCGTCGTCTGCCTCTGTGGTGCCCTGATCAATGTGCTCACCACGCAGTGTCACGAAACAACGCGCGCGTGCCCGAGGAAGCTGACCGGCAAACACCGCAAATTCCGGGTGCATGTTCACAAAGCGGTAGTTCAACCCCGCAGGCAGGCGATCCTGCCCGCGCCACTGCTGATCGGGCGGCGCGAGGTTGAAGTAATGCCAATCAAACGAAGGGGGAAAACCGGGCGCATGATTTTGCAGCCATTGCTCATCGTATTGCCCCATCAGGGCCATGTGCGACGGCGCGCTGATGTCCACCCGGCCCAAGCCCGCCGGGGCTGTGCGCTGGCTGGGTGAGGTGAGTAGCTGATGCGCATGCTCTACATTGGGAATGCGCTGCACGTGCCGGCCTTCCAGCCATTCCACCGCATGACCCATGCCGGCGGGATTTTCCGCATATCCGATGCCGCCATAGGCGTGGCTGCGATCAAGCGGCATGACATCGAACGGTTGTGGCGTGCTCGCTGACCCGGCCAACCAGAACCGGTCGCCGAATACAGTCAGCCGCTTTTGCTTGTCGCCCACGCATGCCTCGATTGCGCATGCGGTTTTTTCCTGCTGGTGCCGCGTGGTGGCAATGCCGGAAACAAGATATTCAGCAGATGGTTTGGGCATGGCCAGATCGATCAAGCCGTCTTCACCCTGTTCTTCCTCAATCAGTTCCCATAACTCTTGCTCCGGCAGCAAGGCAGGATGCTCGCCACCAAGTGCAACCAGTGCCAGTACGACAACACAAAGATGCGGTTGTTGCTGATGGCGGAAAGGGCGGTGCAATACGCCCAACCGTAGTGGCTTGATGATTTCCATATTGCGTCAGCCTTCCGGATGTTGAAGCCGAACAAGGTCGATCATGACCGCCCCAGCCGGGGTGTCATCAACCCGCAGCGGTACCGGCAGGCCCGGCTGCACGCGCGGCAACGCTGTCAATGGCATGATCTGATCAAAAGATGCCTCGCGCTGTTCGCCGCTTTGTTGATAACGCACCGATATGCGTGCTACCGGCTTGTTATTGACCACCGTATCGGTTTGCTCGATGGCAATGACCTGGCCCTTGATGATTTTCCCCTGCTGTTGCAAACGCTCGTTGGTATCCTGCATGGTCTTTATGGGCGCCATGGTCTGCCAGACAGAGTAAGCGGCAAATGCAATGACGCTGCCAATGACCAGTGCCAGAACACCACCCCAGAATCGCGAACTGGTCAAATTGGCCTCCTGCTTCGAATTTGAAAGCGATGGCATTCCCGATGGCCTTCATTGGTTAAACTTGCGTTGCAAACCTTTGTGCCGTCCATTACGGTGCACCGCCACCGCCACCGCCACCGCCACCGCCACCGCCACCGCCACCGCCACCGCCACCGCCACCGCCACCGCCACCGCCACCGCCACTACGCCCCCGCGGTATCTTGGAGGGCAGGCTTTTGATCGAAGTCCAGGTATTGCTGGCCATCTTCTTCGCGCCTTTCGCGCCATCCTTCGCCAGCTGTCCGCCTGATCTGAATTCATTCCCCGCTTTATTGAGCGGCTTTTGGGGTTTCGGGTCTTGAGACTTTTTATCGAATGCCCCGCTGATGCCACCACCCATGAAATTGACGAGCTTGTATTTGTTGATATGGACTTTGCCTTGATCCTTGAAAGCACCGGAGTTCTTGTTTTCGATGATGGTATTTTCGGATTTGTAGAAGTTGAATTCCTTCTTGCCAATTTCATTGCGCTTCATTTCGAATACGTTGTAACCCATGCTCAAACCGGTGACGCCAGCCTTGAATACATCGGCACCCACGTTCAAGACCGTGCCCGCGGTCTTCATTCCGGTAAAATCAAAGGAAAACAGCGATGTAAACGTGAGCTTCGAGGTGCTGACCGAGAAGCCGCCACCCCCGGAAGAAGATCCGCCCGAGCCGGTACCACCGCCGCCGCCTCCGGTAGTCGAAATATCCACATCGCCAGCCACCAGCGTGTGTACGCCACCAGTCTGGTAACTTGCATCCTGAAACACGGTCACGGTGTGGCCTGATTCCACAGTGGTGGTACGGCTACCCACCACGGTTGTATCGTGATCCTCACCGATCGTGACGACATGCGAGCCGGTCACGTCATGGGTGTGATCTGCATTGACGGTATGCGCCAGCAGCTTGTGATTGGTACGGGTTTCTTCCGATTCGTAGGTCTTGTCGGCCACGCCCTTGACGAGGTGGCTGTAGGTGCTTTCATAGGTTTGATCGTGTGCGTCCTTGCGCAGCACCGTCGAGGCGCCGATCGACGTATGCGCCCAGGTATCGTGGTAGGTTTCGTCGGCTTTCTTGATCACCTTGCGGGTGCTTTCGCCGTCCACGCTGTGATCGTAGTTCTGCTCGATGCTGGTGAACTTGTTGCCTTTCACGGTTTGCGTGGAATGGCGGCCGATGGTTTCGGTGCGATCCTGGCCGATGTCGTGCAGCTTGTCCCGCTCTACCGTGGTGCGATGATCCAGCTCGGCATGGAACCATAACTCTTCGGCACCGGGTTTATCTTCAAAGCGGATGGCATTGGCATTGGCTGGCGAGCCCTTGAGCGAACGGCTCACGAAACCGCTTTGCGTGGCACTGGCCGGCAGGCCGAAGGGCGGCATCTGGTCGGCGTTATAGGTGCAGCCGATCACGATGGGGCGGTCCGGTTCACCCGCAATGAAATCGATGATCACTTCCTGGCCGACACGGGGAATGTAAATGCCACCAAAGGTAGAACCTGCCCAGCTGGACGACACCCGCACCCAGCACGAGCTGTTCTCGTCCATGGTGCCGTAACGGTCCCAGCGGAACTGCACCTTGATGCGGCCATACTGGTCAGTCCAGATTTCCTCGCCAGCCGGGCCAACCACCACCGCCGTCTGCGGGCCGTTGGTGCGCGGCTTGGGGGTTTTGCGGCCAGGGCGGAAGGGCAGGCTGGTGGGCTGGGTGACGAAATCGAATTCGTAATACGCCAGCTCTTCGCTGCTGGCATAGCCGGGCTCTTTCAAGCGGTAGGTCACGCTCACCAGCAGGTAATCGCGGTTGGCTTCCATGCGCGGGCAATTGCGCAAGGTGAAGGTATAGCCGGGTGCCAGCCCGCGGGCGGTGGCATGGCCATCATCACGCTCACGTGCGGCTTGCAGTTCTTCCAAGCGGATGCGGCTGTAATGATCGGATTCACCCTGATCGCTATAGCCACCCAGCCAGTCGTAGATCTCATACTGGCCATGCGGATGCTCGGCCGGGTTGCTGCGCTGGTTCTGCAGCTTGGTGCGTGGCTTGGTGAAGTTGTAGTCATCGGTCACATAGCTGCCGGGGGCAATTTCCTCCGCCACCTGGTAGGTATCGATGCATTCTTCCTGCGCCGCGACCACGCGGTCTGCGGTGAAGAAGGGCACGCTGGCATAACCGGGAAAGGGCTCGTGGGTGCCGATATCATCGGTCAGCACCAGCGTATGGCTACCCAGTTCATGCTTGAAGAAGTAATAGATGCCTTCGTGTTCCATCAAGCGGCTGACGAAATCGAAATCCGTTTCCTGGTACTGCACGCAATACACCCACTGCCGGTAACTGCCGGTGAGGCGCTGTTCGATGGCAAAGCCGTACTCACCCAGCACCGCCTGCAGGATGTCCGGTACGCTCTGGTTCTGGAAGATCTTGCAATCCTGCGTTTGCGTCAGCAGCCACAGCCACGGGCGTACTGTGGCGCGGTAACGGTATTGCCGGTCTACCGCATCTTCCCGCCCCAGCAGGATGCAGCGCGACACGATGCCATCCAGGTAGCGTGAACCGCCGTCGCCGGTTTCGATTTCCAGCGTCAGGGGCTGGCCCAGCAGTGCCTTGAGGTCCAGCGAGTGGCTGTCTGAAAGCAGTTCCACTTCGAACTCGAACAGTTGCGACAGTGCCTCGGTGCCGTGCATGGCCCTGAAGCGCAGTGCCTCTTCACCCAGCGGGGTGTGCGCTTTGACGACGCGTTTCATGCTTCATTCTCTTTATGTGGGGGAGCAGTTGTCGGGATGGACGTAGCGCGCGTCACACTTGCACCGCTTCTGCCTGAGCGGATTCCGTTGACGTTGCGCGCGTGCTGGCGGCGCCCTGATGGGTGTAGCGGTAGATGAATTCGCCCTCTGCTGCATCCAGCACCACGCTGCTCAGCGGTGCGCCTGCGGCACTCAGCAACAGTTCGCGGCTGATTTGCGGCAGCACGGTATGGGTCAGGATGGCGTCGACCATGCGCCCGCCCGATTCCACCTCGGTGCAGCGGGTGCTGACGAGTTGCACCGCAGCGGGCTCATAACCGAATTCGATGCCGTGGTTGTCATGCAGGCGTTTGGCGATACGGCTCAGCTGCAGGCCGACGATGCGCGCCAGCATGCTGTCCGACAGCGGGTAATACGGTACTACCGACAAGCGGCCCAGCAGCGCGGCGGGGAATACCTGGCGCAGTGGCTCGCGCAGTGCCAGCGCCAGCGCTTCCGGCGTGGGCAGCAGGTCCGGGTCCTGGCAAAGTTGCATCATGCGGTCACTGCCGACATTGGACGTGAGGATGATCACGGTGTTCTTGAAGTCGATATAGCGGCCTTCACCGTCTTCCATCCAGCCCTTGTCGAACACCTGGAAGAAAATCTCGTGCACGTCCGGGTGGGCTTTCTCGATTTCATCCAGCAACACCACGCTGTACGGGCGGCGGCGCACGGCCTCGGTCAGCACACCGCCTTCGCCGTAGCCCACATAGCCCGGTGGCGCGCCCTTGAGCGTGGAGACGGTATGCGCCTCCTGGAATTCGCTCATGTTGATGACGATCAGGTTCTGCTCGCCGCCGTACAGTGTTTCAGCCAGTGCCAGCGCAGTTTCGGTCTTGCCCACGCCGGATGGGCCGGCCAGCAGGAATACGCCAACCGGCTTGTTCGGGTCATCCAGCCGCGCGCGGGAGGTCTGCACCCGGCGCGCAATGGCTTCCAGCCCATGGCGCTGCCCGATCACGCGGGCATTGAGCGTATCGGCAAGGCCGAGGATCGCTTCGGCTTCGTCCTTCACCATGCGTCCGACGGGAATGCCGGTCCAATCGGCTACTACGGCGGCGATGGCGTGCGCATCCACGGCAGCGAGGATCAGCGGCGCTTCCTGTTGCTGCGCGGCCAGTTGCACCAGCACTTCATCCAGCTCGGCCAGGCATGCCTGCCGGTCAAACGGCTGGCTGTCGCCGGCGTCATCTTCGGTGGCGGGCACGCCCTTGCCCAGCAATTGCGCGCGCAATGCAATCACGCGGTTGGCCAGTGCCTGTTCGGCCTGCCAGCGTTCGTGCAGCAGCGCGTGGTTGGCGGTTTCCTCCAGCAGGCGGGTCGCCAGCACATCCAGCCGCGCCGGCTCGCCGGCATTCACCGCGCATTCACGCGTCACGATCTGCTGTTCCACCTGCAACGCTTCGATGCGGCGCTGGCAGTCTTCCAGCACCGGCGGCATCGCATGCTGGCTGACCGCCACGCGGGCGCAAGCGGTATCGAGCAGGCTGACTGCCTTGTCCGGCAACTGGCGTGCCGGAATATAGCGGTGCGACAGGCTGACCGCCGCGCGGATCGCATCGTCCAGCAGCAACACCTGGTGGTGGATCGACAGCTTGTCCGCGATGCCGCGCAGCATGGTCAGCGCACGCGCTTCGTCCGGTTCGTGGATCTGCACGACCTGGAAGCGCCGGGTCAGTGCCGGATCTTTCTCGATGTATTTCTTGTATTCCGCCCAGGTGGTTGCGCCGATGGTGCGCAGTTCGCCGCGCGCCAGCATGGGCTTGAGCAGGTTGGCGGCATCACCGGTACCCGCTGCACCGCCAGCACCGATCAGCGTATGGATTTCATCGATGAACAGCACGATGGGGCGCGGGCTTGCCTGTACTTCGTCGATCAGTTGGCGCAGGCGGCGCTCGAATTCGCCTTTCACGCTGGCACCAGCCTGCAGCAGGCCGATATCCAGCAGGTGCAGTGCCACATCGCGCAGCGGCGGCGGTACTTCGCCTGCGGCAATGCGCAGCGCCAGGCCTTCCACTACCGCGGTCTTGCCCACGCCGGCTTCGCCCGCCAATAGCGGGTTGTTCTGGCGGCGGCGCAGCAACACGTCGACGATCTGGCGGATTTCTTCATCGCGGCCTGTTACCGGGTCCAGCTCGCCAGCCTGCGCGCGTGCAGTCAGGTCAACGGCGTACTGCTGCAATGCGGTGCCACCGGCGGCATCGGGATTGCTGTTGCCAGCCGCCAGCGGCGGCGCGCTGGCTTCTTCGCTTGAATCCGCCACGATGATCGCCAGTTGGCCTTGCAGCACATCCGGCAGGATGCGCTCGAACTCGCGCGAGATGCCCAGCAGCACATGGCGCAGTGACACCGTTTTCAACAGGCCGATCAGCAAATGGGCGCCACGGATATGGCCGGCACCGAACTGCAGGCTGCCATATACCCATGCGCGCTCGACTGCTTCGTCGATATGGCCGGAAAGATCACTGACGGCACTGGCGCCGCGCGGCAATTTATCCAGCGAGGCCACCAGATCATGCTGCAGCCGTTCCGGGTTCAGCTTGAAGTGGCGCACCACATATTGCAGGTCACCATCCGGCCCTTGCCAGAGCTGGTGCAGCCAGTGGGCAAGTTCCACATACGGGTTGCCACGCAGCCGGCAATACGCGGTGGCGCTTTCCAGCGCTGCAAACAGCAACGGGTCCAGTTTGCCAAACAGGGCGGAACGGCTGATTTCAGACATGTGTTTTCCTTGAAGCGGGCTGCGTGCCTGCACGCAGCGTGTAATCGATGACAAGATCGCCGGCGTCCCGATCGGGTGCGCGCCGGCCCAGCCATGCGCCCAGGCCCAGCGGCTGCGGTGCGCTGAGCGCGCCGGCGGGCACCTCCGGGCCGGAGAGCAGCAGCTGCACGTCCCAGGCGAGCTCCAGACCCACGTAGTCGCGTACCCAGCGGTTGAGCGCCGCCACGTGATCGCCGCCGGGCAGAAAGCGGCGATACGTGCGCCAGGGCATCGGGCCCAGCACCAGCCGGAAGCGCGATTGCGCATCGCGCACGGCGATACCCAGCGTGCTGCCGGTGCCCAGCGCGGCCTGATCATGGTTGCCCAGCGCCAGGCATTCCTGCGGCGCCAGCATCACCCAGTGCGACACATGCTCGACCACCTGCACCCGCACGTCGAAATAGCGCTGCAAGATCTGCTGCAGCCCTTCCGGATTGCGGGTTTGCCGCGCCAGATGGCCCGCCTGGTAATAGCGTGCGTGCGTGCCGATGTCGTCTTCCGGCTGCGCACCCAGTGCCAGCAGGCTGCCGATATAGCGGTCAAAGCGCCCTTGGCCGGGGCGATCAAGGCTGGCGGTGGATTGCGCATCGGCCCAGGCACGATAGAACAGCAGGATCAGCCGGTGGTGGAACAGGTCGGCAAACGCGGCCAGCGTGGGGTCGTCCGCGATGCGTTCGCGTTCGCGTACGTATTCGGTCAGGTGCAATGGCAGCGGGCCATTGGGGCCGAACAGGCCGAAGCCGTAGATTGATAACCGTGGTGTTTGCGCGGCCGTTTCATCCAGCCCGGCCACCATCGACGGCGCGAAAGACATCGATGCGCGCTGCCCCAGCCGGATCGGCTCTTCCTGCGGGCGCGCGCCGCGCCCCAGCGGTTCTGGTGCACCGGCGCGGGCATCCAGCCAGCGCAGCACCTGGAACAGATCATGCGCGTATGGCGCATCGCGTAGCGCCTGCCAGGCCGGGTCTTGCAACCATGTCGCGGCAGCGGGGGCAGCCGTTATCGGGCTTGCCATCGGCGCGGCAGTCAATGGCGCGTTCATATCACCGGCCTTGCGCCCAGCCGCGGCGGCCATGCGGCAACCTGGCCGCGATGGGTAGTGTGCAGCGCCATTTCGGTGAACAGGTTGATTGCCACGTGCCGGGCAAAGAATTGCTCCAGTACCGCGCCAAACAGGTAGGGGCTGTCGCCGGAAAACGCCTGTTCATCCACGGTCAACGCCACGCGCACGCCGCGGCCATGCATGATGGGGCCTGCTTGCGGCAGGCGGCGGAATACCGGCGTGAACGCCACGCCGCGCACGCTTTCTATCTGCCGCTGCAGCCCGGCATCGGCAGCGCCCACATACAGGTTGAGCAAGTGGCGCAGCACTTCTGCACCCTTGTCCTCATCCAGCTCGGTCCAGCCCTGGTAATTGAGGCCCAGGTGGCTGATCAGATGCCAGCTCAACGCATCCTCTGCCAGTGGTGGATGGGGCCGGGTAGGGCCACGCAATACCTTGATGGTACCGACCGGAGCAGAAACGCCCAGCGTAAAGTCGGTTTCACCACCGAGCGGCAGTAGCAGCGACAGATCCCGGTTGGTGCACAGCGTATCGACTGCCAGATGGCGCAGCGTGCCGCTGAATGGCGAATCATGCCGGTCCACCAGCGAGATGAAGACCTCGCTGCCTACATAGGCGGTGCGGCTACCATGGCGCCGTGCCTGCTCGGAAACCAGCCGGGGCTCGCGCCGCAGCGCATAGTAGGCGCCGTAATCGCGGTCATCCGCGCCGAATGAGGCGTAAAACGGGCGGAACTCACGTTCGGCAACCTCGCCACCCGAGTGGCCGACAATGCGGCTGACCGTATGCACTTCGTAATCCAGCGGCTTGGTGCGGTCTACTACCAGATGAAACTCGTGCCGCTGCGGGGTCACCAGGACCCGGTCGGCGCGTTTGGGAAACAGGTTGACCACCGGCGTGCAATGCAGCGCCAGGTCTTCCGTATCCACCACGCGCTCCAGCGCCGCATCGTCCTGATCGAGCAGGATCACGATCTCGAATTGCGTGCCACTGAGGCCGCGCAATGCCTGCTGCAGCCCGTTGATGCTGAAGAACAGGAAGCGCCCCGGGCAGGCAAAGTACTCCTGCAGCAAGCGGTAGCCCTGGAAAGTCCGTCCGTCATTGGGCAGCAGTGCCTGGCCGGCTTCGAAGCCTTCGTGGCGTATCGCCTTGCTATCGAGCAGCCCGTCGCATTGGCCGTTGCCGGCCTGGCGGCACAGCACGGCAACGGTATGCCCGGCCAATAGCTCCAGCAGGCGCAGTGCGCGCTGTTCAGGGCCGGCCAGATACAGCTCCAGCCGGTCCAGCGGTAGCGTTTCGCAGCGTTGCCCTGCCGTCACCTGCAAGCGGATGCGCAATGCCGCACGGGCGCGACTACGGTATGCACCGGGTGGCAGATCAGCCGGCGGCGGGCCGAAACGCACGTTTTCCAGTTGCAGCGGCCATAGCGTTACCGGGTGGCCGGTACGGAATTCACAGGCGGTCTGTTCGCCGCGCGCCACATTGGCGCGCAGGGCGGTGTTCGCTGGCAGCGCAAAGCCGGCGGCCAGATTGCCTTCATTGAGGTTGGCCTGCAGTTGCACCACCGCCATGGCCGGCGTAGGCGCCAGGTAATTGGGGTATACCACCGCCAGCAGGCGTTGCGAGAAACGCGGAAACTCCGCGTCCATCTTCATCTGCACCCGCGCGGTCAGGAAGCTGAAGCCTTCCAGCAGCCGCTCCACGTAGGGATCGGCCACTTCGATGCCATGCATGCCCAGCCGGCCGGCCACCTTGGGATAGCGCTCGGCAAACTCGGCACCCAGTTCGCGCAGGTAGCCCAGCTCGCGGTTGTAGTAATCAAGCAGACGAGCGTCCATCAGCTGCCCACCAGATCGCTCAGTACCGCCTGGCCGGTTTCCAGGTCCAGGTTGGAGCGCACCAGGAATTCCAGCGGGTAGGGCACCGACCACAACAGCCCGCGGATTTCGAACGCCATTTCATTGCGCAGCGCCAGCGAATCGAGCGCAGTCACGCAAATCACCTCGACGCTGTCCGGCAGCAATCGCGGTTCGAATTGCAGGATGGCCATGCGCAGCCCGGTGGCCAGTTCCTGGCTGTCCAGTTCGGAAATCCGTTTGCCAGCCAGCGGCAATACGCCGAAATTGAGTACCGAACGCTGTGCGGCGGCAAACGGCGACAGGTCGACATCCGCCGCCATGCTGGTGGTATTGAGCAGCCACGACAGATCGCGCAGCACCGCAGCGCGCAATGCACCATGGCTGGTACCGGGAATATCGCTCTCGCTGCGCTGCAGCGGTGCGCTGTCGGTCAGACGATCCAGCAACGACGGCCGCAGCCGGTCGCGTGCGCCCTGGCGCTGCGGATCATCACGAACCGGGTTGCGCCGTTCAAGCATGCGCGGTGACCTCGGCCGTGGCCTGCAGTCCGGCCAGATCCAGCAATGCGTATTCATTCTGGTCGCTGGCCCACATACGCTGGCCGCGCCCCTGGTAATGGCCATCACCCCCCAGCGGCTCCCATTCGGTATAGCGCGACAGCAGGCATTCATCCTGCGGCAGCGCAGCCGGTTGCGCCGGCAGCGGATAGCGTACCGGCAGGATCACCGCGGTTTCGCTGCCATCGTGCAGTGTCAGCGCAGCATGCGCCCATACCAGGTCGCAACGGCTGATGGGGCGGGACAAACGCAGCCCGGCCACGCTCGACAAGGGCAGCCAGTGGTAACGCTCCCCGGCAAAAAACTCCAGTACCGGGCCGAAGCGGCTATCGCCATCGGCCAGCCACTGGTAGGGCTGCGGCCCGGCGCCGTCATGGCTCAGCAGGATGCCGGCTGCCACCGGCGCTAACGCCCAGGCTGCATCGCGCAGTACGCTGGCTTCGGCATGGCGGCCCTGCACGTCATGGTGCAGTGCCTCTACCAGCTGTGGCAGCCAGGCAGGCGGGTCATTGGGCAGTTGCGGAACGGCCTTGCCGGCAAATACGGCGGCGCGTACCAGTTCGGCTTTCAGCGCACTGCCATAGCCGCGCACCAGCGAGATTGCATCGGGGTTGAGGGTCAGGCACAACTGCAGTTGTGCCTGTGCGCGCTGCCAGTCGCCCAGCAGCGCAAGAATCTGGAAAAGATGGGCGCGCAGGTCCGCATCGTTCGGCTTCTGCCGGATACGCGCTTCGATCTGGCCGAGTTCTTCAGCCAGGCTCACGGGTTTTGCGGATGCATCGATCGTCATGTCGGTTTCCAGCTGCCTGCAATGCAAAAAATGGCGGGCTGGCCCGGGGGCTGCCCGCCCGTGCAATTACATCTCCTTGTTTTCCTTGATGTTCCAGGCGACGGTGATTTCAGCGCCCTGGCCACCACGTTCGCTCTGTTCCCAGTACTGCTTGCGCACGCGGGCGGCCTGGAAGCCGTAGTTCATCACCAGACGCTCGTGGGTATCACCCGGATCGGTGCCCTTGACCTGTGCCGACGTCACCAGCACTTCTTCCAGCGTGATCTTGGCAAATTCGATCTGGTCGCCGCCCGATTTGCAGGCCGACAGTTCGACCTTGTCCAGGTGCTTTCCGGTTGCACAATGCTTGATCAGCGCCGGTGTGGCCTTGTCCATGTACGCGGTCACGTACAGGTCGTTGAAGCTGGCCTTGCCGCTGCCACCGCCACCGCCGGAGGACATCGTGCCCGGCTGGCTTGCGCCCCACGAGAACGACTGGATATCGCTCCAGCCACTGTGCTTGCTGTCTTTCGATTCGCCCGAGGTGCCTTCCACCTTCATGAACATTGCTGCTGCCATTTGGAACTCCTTCAGTTGCTTCGGGATAAGAATGGGAACTGCCAGTGTTTAACCGTCGGTCTTTTTGAGTGACGGCAACTTCGAAACCAGTCGCAGGGATACGGTCAGGCCCTCGAGCTGGTAATGTGGGCGCAGGAAGAACTTGGCCGAGTAATAGCCCGGATTGTCTTCCTGCTCTTCGACCAGGACTTCGGCGGCGGCCAGCGGCTTGCGCGCCTTGGTATCCTGCGAGGAATTGGCCGGATCGCCATCGACGTAGCTCATGATCCAGGTGTTGAGCCAGCGTTCCATGTCGTCGCGCTCGCGGAACGAGCCCACCTTGTCGCGCACGATGCACTTGAGGTAATGCGCAAAGCGGCAGCACGCAAACAGGTAGGGCAGGCGGGCAGACAGCCGCGCATTGGCCGATGCATCCGGATCGGTGTATTCGGTGGGCTGCTGCAGCGATTGCGCGCCGATGAACGCGGCAAAATCCGAGTTCTTGCGATGGATCAGCGGCATGAAGCCGTTCTTGGCCAGCTCGGCTTCACGGCGGTCGCTGATGGCGATTTCGGTTGGGCACTTCATGTCCACGCCACCGTCGTCGGACGGGAAGGTGTGGCAGGGCAGGTTGCTGACCGCGCCGCCCGATTCCACGCCGCGGATCGACGAGCACCAGCCGTACAGCTTGAACGAACGGTTGATGTTCACGCCCATCGCATAGGCCGAGTTGGCCCAGGTGTAGTGATCGTGGCTGGCGCCATCGGTATCTTCTTCGAAATCGAATTCGTCCACCGGATTGGTGCGCGCGCCATACGGCAAGCGGGCCAGGAAGCGCGGCACGGTCAGCCCCAGATAGCGGGCGTCTTCCGATTCGCGCAGGCTGCGCCAGGCGGCGTATTCGGTATTCTGGAAAATCTTGGTCAGGTCGCGCGGGTTGGCCAGCTCCTGCCACGATTCCATCTGCATCACGGCCGGATCGGCTGCGGAAATGAACGGGCAGTGGGCGGCAGCGGCGATGCGTGCCAGTTCGCCCAGTGTTTCCACATCCGGCGGGCTGTGGTCGAACTGGAAATCACCGATCAGGCAACCAAACGGCTCGCCGCCGAACTGGCCGTATTCTTCTTCGTAAATCTTCTTGAACAGCGGGCCCTGATCCCAGCCTATGCCCTTGTGGCGCTTCAGATTGCGCGCCAGTTCTTTTTTCGAGATCGGCAGCACGCGGATCTTCAGCAGCTCATCCGTTTCGGTGTTGTTCACGAGGTAATGCAGGCCACGCCAAGCGCCTTCCAGTTGCTGGAAGTCCGGGTGGTGCAGTACCAGGTTCACCTGCTCGGACAGTTTGCGGTCGATCTCGGCAATGATGGACTGGATGGCGCCATACGCATCGGACGAGATGGTGGTGCTGTGCTCGAGCGCCTGTAGCGCCAGCGTGTGCACCGCGCTTTCCACCGCGCTGCGCGCCTGTTCGGTCTTGGGGCGGAATTCCTTCTGCAGCAGCGCGGCAAAATCGCTGTCGAGGTGTTCGGTACGCTGCGCCTCTGGCGCGAGCAGGGTATCGGCTGGGTTCATGTCACTCTCCGTATTTGCCGGATTCGGTCAGTTGCTTGAGCAGCGAGGGTGATTGCGGGCCATGGGCGGCCAGGGTCTTGAGCACGTCCGGTGTCTTGAGGATTTCCGCGATCAGCTCTTCTGCGCCGGTTTTGCCGTCCATGTAGGACAGCAGGTTGGCAAGCTCGGTGCGCGCGGCCAGCAGGTTGCCGAGTGAATCGATGTTGCGGGCCACTTGCGCTGGCGAAAAATCGTCCAGCCGCTCGAAGCGCATATCCACCTGCAACATGCCTTCGCCACTCAGGCTGTTGGGCACCTGGAACGCCACGCGGGGCTGCAGCGATTTCATGCGCTCGTCGAAATTGTCGATGTCCACTTCCAGGAACTTGCGGTCGGCAAGATCCGGCAGCGGATCGACCTGCTTGCCGGCGATGTCGGCCAGCACGCCCATCACGAAAGGCAACTGCACCTTGCTTTCCGAGCCGTAGATTTCAACGTCGTATTCGATCTGCACGCGGGGTGCGCGGTTACGGGCAACGAATTTCTGACCGCTGCCGGCGGTTCGGGTATCTGCCATGCTCATGGGCTCCTGGTAGTAATGAGAAACAATCAGCACCTGCGGCGCCGGATCTGGAACTGACAGCGCATGCCGCGAGATGCACGGCCGCGCCACACAAAGCGGGCTTGCCCGTCACAGCGGCTTGCCGATGAAGACGTCGACCTGCGGCAGGCTGTCCGGCGCGATGTCGCGCAGGATTTCGTAGAACCCCATCTGCATCAACCGCTGAGCGCGGCGCAGCAGGATGGGTGCCGGGTGGCTGGGCTCGTGGCGGTCGAGGTAGGTGCAGACCTTTTCCAGTACCAGATTGATGTCTTCACGGCTGCGTACTTCCAGCGCCCGCCAGTCGGCAACGGTCTGCGGGGTTTGCACGGCTGCAAGTGGCGTATCGTCGGCAGGTGCCTCTTCCACCGGCTCTGGCGCGACGGCGCTATTGCTGGCGGCCGCGTCGTACAGGCGGTTAAGCAGCTTTTCCAGCGCGCCGCTATCGGGGCGCCAGTCTTCGCCCAGTTTCATCTGCACCTGGGTAGTCATGTCGCTGAGCGCCTGTTTGGTTGCAGGCAGCGCGTTGAGCACCGGATCGCCGGCATCCCAGGCCCGCGAGAGCTCGGCACGCAGCCGGTCGCGCCCGCCCGGGTACTCCAGCCGCTCTGGCGTGATGCCGTCGAGCAACATGTCCACTTCACGCAAGGTCAGGCCACCGGCACCCTGCAGCGGTGTTGCGCGCAGCGCGCGCAGGCAGCCCTGGCTATCGAACAGCCTGGCCAGCGCGTTGTGGCGCGGCAGCGGATCGTGTTCGCCGTCATCCTCCAGCAGCGGGTAGAGGCCATCCCAGTGCTGTGCCAGCAGGCCAGCCACCAGTTGCAGCGCATCGCTGTAGCCAGCCAGCCCACGCTGTTCGGTCCACGCCTGGGCCAGCAGCACCGCGATACGCAAATCCTTGCTCTGCGTGAGCAACTGCTCGGCCAGTTGGGCTACTTCGCCCCAATCCGCCGGCTGCGCGGGGATGATGGTGTTGCCGTATTGCTGCTCGGCCTTGGGCTGCGCTGCCTTGGTCAACTGCAGGAATTCGCTGGCGTATTCAAGGTCTTCACCGCAGGGCTTGATGCCGCTGACCGGCGCCAGCAACGTGGTGATGCGAGGGGGGAACGCTGTGGTCATGAGGTTCTCATTCAAAGCTGTGCGCGATTTCGCCAGCGTTGCCGGGGGCAACAACCAGCTTGGTGCGGTAAGGCGACAGGTTGCCGTTGCGGACTTCGATCTCGTACGAGCCTGCTGGCAGCGAGAGGGTCTTCAAGGGCGGGCTCACGCCCCGCTTGGTGCCGTCTACGTAGATTTCGCCCCATGGCGAAATGCGCAGCTTCACCGGCAAGATCTTGCCAACCGTGGTGGGTGCCACAGTCGGTGTGGCAGCGCTAACCGGTGCGGCCGTGGTCAATGCCTTGTCGGCATCGCGCTGCACTGCTGCGGCCAGCAGCTTGCGCGCCTCGGCCTCGTGACTGCCGCCGATGTATTGCTGCAGATAGCGCTGGTAGCCATCCGCGCTGTCGCGCTTGCGTGCCAGCGCCCAATCCTGTGCCTCTACATCCGGCTGGGTGGGCAGCACACTGGGCGCGCTGCTTGCCGGCGCTGTGGCTGCTTCGCTTGCCGCCGCTGGCACTTCTGTTGCTGCGGCAGCGAGCGGCGCGATGGTGGCGACGGGTTCTGTGGCTGGAGTGGCCGGCTGCGATGCGGCAGCTTGTACATCCAGTTGCGGCGAGGTGTTGCCACGCAGCAGCAGGAACAGGCCAACGACAGCAACCACCGCGGTCGTCCCCAGCGTGATCAGCCAGGGGAAGCGCTTACGCGGTGCTGCGGTGGTAGCAACAGCTGGTTCGGGGGCTTGTGGTGGTGATGCCTTGCCTGCCTGTACTTCCGGCTCGGCCGCCCGTTGCGGCAGCGGCGTCTGTGCCGGCTCGTCCGTCGGCGCAAACAGCGGGCTGCTGTCATCGTTGAGCAAGTCCGAGATGGAGGCATCATCGCCCAGCAGATCCGGCGGCAGCACCGCCGGTTCGGTACCCGCTGGCGGTGCTGCCACCTGTGGAAGCGGCTCGGCGGCTTGCACTGCAGCCGCTGCCACGGGGGCTGCTACAGGCGGAGCGTGCTCATCCGCTGGCGCAGCTTGAGCAACCGGTGCAGCAGCTGGTTCGGCTAAGGTTCGGGCTGGCGCAGGTACGGCAGCTTGTGCCGGCTGGCTGACGGCTGCTGGCACAGGCTGTGTTGCTGGTGGTGCCGGCGGCACATATTCAGGCACGCTGTAATGGCCTGGCGCAGCAGATTGCAGGCCCAGCAGTACGGCGAATTCCGCTACCGATTGCGGCCGGTCTACCACGCGTAGTTGCAGCGCCTGGTCCGCGGCCTGCAGCAGGCGCGGGCTGTAGCTGAGTGCGCGGCGTGCCAGCGGCACGTAGTTATCCTGGATGCTGCGCACCACTGCAGGCGGCGGCAGATCGCCACACACCAGCACGTGGATCACCGCGCCGAGCGCATACAGATCGGTCCACGGCCCCTGGCGGAACGAGGGGTCATCGGTATATTGCTCGATCGGCGCATAGCCGGACTTGAGCATCACCGCGCTGTCATCCACCAGATCGCCGATCAGTTTGCGGGCGGCGCCAAAGTCGAGCAGCACCGGGCGGCCGTCCGGCTGGATCAGCACATTGTCGAGCGCGATATCGCGGTGAAAGCACTGCGCGCGGTGCAGGGTTTCCAGGGCGCCCAGCAACGCGGCCATCAGGCGCAGAATCTCGGCCTCGGCCAGCGCCCGGCCACCGGTCAGCCGTTGCTTGAGCGTCTGGCCCTCATAGAACGGTGTGGCCATGTAGGCGGTGCCGTGGCCTTCCCAGAAACGCAGCACCTTGATCAGGCCCGGGTGATCAAACTGTGCCAGCAACCGTGCCTCGTTGATGAAGCCTGCTTGCCCGGCCAGGAAGGTGGCGGAGAAACGCTCGCTGCGCAGTGCCACGGTCAGGTCGCCGCGCCGCACCGCCAGCATGCTGGGCATGTATTCCTTCACCGCCACCACGCGCTGCAGCGCGTGATCGAAGGCACGGTAGACGATGCCGAAACCGCCGATACCAAGTACGCCGGTCAGTTCCAGCTCACCCATGCGGTGGCCCATGGGCAGCGGTTGCGCGCTGGTGTTCTGCGATGTGGCAGGGTCAAGGACCGAATCTGGCGTCACGATGGATATCCTTGCTGGGGCCCGAACAGCCGGGCAAACAATGCGTTGGTCATTTCGCCGGTATGCGCATGCGTCTGCAGCGGCGAGCCGTCGCCCTGGTGGGTCCACCAGAAGCTGGTGACGCCGGCTGCCTCGAAGTAAACCGACAGATCGGGCCAGGCGATGGACTGGCTGCCCGCGGCACCGGGCTGCAGCACGGCCAGGATGTCGTTGCTGGCGATGCGGGCAGGCTGGGCGGCCCAGTACGCCGGCGCGGATTCGAGCATGTGGTCGAGCCGCTCCGGTGAATGGCCATGGCGGATGGCTGCGAGGATGGTTTCGCCCATCTGCCGGTAAAACTGCCCGGCCTGGTCGAGTCGGGCGGTATCGAACTCGGCCAACGGCACGGGCATGACCGCTGCCACCGGAAAATACCGGCCAACGCGGTCACAACTGGGGGCCAGCGCGCCCAATTGCACGCAATCGAAGCCCAGCCCGGCGGGCAGCAGGAAATTCCATACCGGCGCCACCGCGTAGTGGCGGGGCAGCATGTCCGGGCTGGCCTGCTGCAGGGCGGTCAGGCCGTTGAGCATCCAGCGCTCCCACGCACGCACCACCGGGTAGGACAGTTGCCGGGTGACGAAATCACCGGCGGACGGAATCTTGCCGTACCAGCCCACGGTGGGCACACCAGGCATGTGCTCGGCCATGTTCATGTGCGCCCCGGGCAGGAGAAGGATTCAAGTTGCGACAGGCGGAACGGGCTGCGCACGCTACTGGCAGTCACTTCGAACACCACCTTGTTGCCGCCGATATCGAAGGTGGCAATCATCTGCTCGGGCACCCGGCCCGGCGTGAGCACCGCGCGGTCGAACATGCGGTGCATCGCCCATGCGCCCTCGGTGACAAAGCCGCCGCTGTTGCCGTTGGCACCGGTGGTCTGCACGCGGATCTGGTTGCTGCCGCGTGTGCCGGGCCATTGCACCTGGGTGCCTACCTGCGGGCCATGCGCATAGCGCACCACCTGACCGTCGATATCCAGCACGATCTGCGTGATGCCGGCATCCATCTGGATCGGCTTGAGCTCCACGCGGATGGACGGCGTGCGCGAACCGCCAGAGAAATACACATCGCGGATTACCGCAGCGCGCTCGAACGCGGACAGGAAGTTGGCGCGCGTACCGGCCTCACCCTTGAAGCGCCACGGGCGGGCAGCGGTATCGACCTGGCTGGCCAGATGCTTCTGGAAGAATTCGTCCATCATGCCGGCTGGTGCAAACAACTGGGCAAAATCGCCCGGCGCCATGTCCCGCGAAGACGAACGTGCCAGCGGGTAACGGCCATCGACGGCCTGGCGGCAGAAATCGCCGATATTGGCAGAAGCATCCTGGCCGATCTGCTGCTGCACCACGTGCGCCACATTGCCGTCAGACGAAGTCGCCAGCTGCCCCAGCATGTTGCGGAATGGTTCGGGCAACCGGCCGGCATCCGCGCGGATCTTGCTCAGCACTTCGTCCGACGGTGGTGCATTGCCACCGCGCAACGCTGCATCGGTTGCGGTCAGGAAGGTGTACAGCTCGTTGAGCGTATCGCGTACCGCGGCAATCGGCGCGGGTGCACCTTTCTCGCCCGGCCGGGTGAACTGGCGCAGACCGGCAAAACGGTTGTCCACTACCAGTTCCGGCCGTTCTGCGGTTTTGCCGGCAGGCTGCGCATCAGCGGTTTCCGGCTGGCCGAAGATGTCCTCCAGCGAGGCGCGGGTGTTGCTGACCTTGTCACGCGCCTGATCGATCAGCGTGCGGTCGTCGTCGTCCTTGTCGCGCACCAGCGTGGTCTCGCGCGATGCGGCGGTCATGAAGCGCACCAGCGGCGAATCGGGCGCCGACAAGGTGCGGGCAATCTGGATGTTCTGCGCCAGATCCTTGCCGCTGCGCAGCCGCATATCGGCCAGATAGCTTTCCCACGTGCTGATGTAGTCGTCGAAGTAAAGCCGCTTCACCTCGCGTGACCAGTTGGCGATGGTTTCTGGGCTGGTGGCCTCGGGCTGGCGCAGCGCCAGTACCCAGGTTTCCTCGCTGCCACGCCGGGTGACGGCTTCCTCGACCCGCGGCGCGAACACTTCCCAATAACCACGATAGCTGAACAGCCCCGGCACGCCGGCATTCAGGCTGGCGCCGCTGGCGCGCTGGAATACCAGCGATGCCTGCGGACCGACCACTTCGGCGGCATTGAAATCCACCAGCCTGTCATCGCGGCGCAACACCCGCTTCATGCCACTGTAGATGCGCTCCGCCAGCGTGTGGGTACGCAGGCGTTCGCGCAGTTGTGTAACCAGTGCATCGTCACGGGCATAAGGTGAGCTGACCGCCCGGCCCTTGAACAACCGTGCCAGATGCTGGCGCAACACATCGCGCTGTGCACGGGTGATCTCGCGGCCCATGCTGCGTTCGATATCGAGCGACAGCCAGGCTTCGAGGAAATCCGCATCGTAATGGCTGGCGTCGTACAGCATCAGGTACGCTTTCAGCGTGCTGTACTCGTATTCGATATCGCCTTGCGGTGCGCGGCGCAGGCCATCTTCCAGCCTTCTTGCCAGCAGCGGCAGCAGCACGTCTTCCAGTGCGCGTGCATAGGCGCCATCGGCAGCGGCATGCAGTTTGTCACCCTGGTAAAGGCCGAAGCGGTAGCCCAGTGGCGGGTTTTCCACATCGAAACGCGCGCTGACCGGCAACGCGCGCAGTTGATCCAGTGTCGGCATCACTGCGGTGGCCTGGGCACGGTCGCCGATCTTCACGCTGGCGATTTGTGCAGCCACGCCCGGCAGCCGGCTGGCCACTTCGGCCACGTAGCGCTGGTTGTTGTGGTAGCTGTTGAACCAGCCCAGTGCCAGCAGCAGGCTGACCACACCAACCGTGGCATAACCGGCACGGCGCAACCAGGACTGGCGGCGTTGCCAGCGCTCGTTGCTGCCTGCAAGGCCTGCTTCCTTGAAGATCACGTCCTGCATCAGGCTGCGCAGGAAAAAGCTGCGGCCAGCCTCGCCCATGCGCGGCGGCCGGCTGCTGCCTTCCACCTGCAGGAAGCGCTTGATGCCGCCCATCACGCGATCGAATACCGTGCCTTCCTGGGTGCCGCTGGTGAAGTACACCCCGCGCAGCAGCGCGCTGGCTTCGAAACGGGATTCAACGAACACCTGCTCCAGGAACTGGCCCAGCAGTGCCTGGATGCCGGCAAACTCCTGCGGCAGCAGGTAGGCCAGCTCGCGCTGGCGCGGGTCCAGCTCGGCCAGCATCTGTTCCGGCAGGCTGGCGTACAGGCGACGTTGCAACTGCTCGAATTCGCTGGCAAAGGTCTGCTTGAGATCGAAGCCCGGCGCGCGCACTGCCGCCAGCGGAAACGTCATGCCCCAGACCTGGCCGCGCTCTTCGCGCCCAAGCTGGTTGAAATACTCGGTAAAGCCGGCCAGCAGATCAACCTTGGTGACCAGCACATACACCGGGAACTGGATGCCCAGTTGCGCACGCAGCTCTTGCAGACGCTTGCGCAAGGTCATGGCGTGCTGGGTACGTTCCTGTTCGCTGGCACCCAGCAGATCGGCGATGCTGACGGTCAGGATGGCGCCATTGATCGGCTGCCGGGCCCGGTATTTCTTCAGCAGCTCGACAAAGCCTTGCCATTCGCCCTGATCCTGCTCGCGGTTGCTCTCCTGCATGGTGTAACGGCCGGCGGTATCGATCAGCACCGCTTCGTTGGTAAACCACCAGTCGCAATTGCGCGTGCCACCCACGCCGCGTACAGCGGCCTTGCCAAATTGCTCGGCCAGCGGGAAATCCAGCCCGGCATTCACGAGGGCGGTGGTCTTGCCCGAACCCGGTGCACCGATGAACACATACCAGGGCAACTGGTACAGGTATTGCGGCGACAGACGATCCAGCCAGCGGGTACGGCCGTTGCTGTTCTGCGGCGAGAACTGCGCGGTTTTCAGGCGCTCGGCCGCTTCGTCGAAACGGGTGCGCAATTCTTCCAGATGCGGGTTGGTCACCACCTCTGCCGCGCCGGCGCGTGGTGCCGGTGTGCGGATCTGGTTGAGCAATTGCGCATTGAGCTGTGCGGCGCGCCAGGTGCGATACAGCACGCGGGCCAGCCAGATGACGAAAATCAGCCCGATCAGCACCATCCGCACGGTGGCGCTGTCTAGCGGCCGGAAGCGGCCCACCGCAATCAGCGGGCCCAGTACCCAGATCAGGCAGGCCAGTACGATCAGGCCCAGCAGCACCCACAGGTGGCGGCTGAAGATCAGACCGAATGCGCGGCCGAGGAATCCCATCAGGCGGTTCATGGCTTGGCCTCCGCACCGGCAGGATGGGTGGCCGGTGCCGCAGATTGCCCGGCGGCCGGACCAGCCGGTACCAGCAAGGTGATCTCTACCCGGCGGTTACGCGCGCGGTTGCCGGCGCTGTCATTGGGTGCCACCGGATCGGCCTGGCCGCGGCCTTCTGCGCGCACGCGCCCGGCGCTGGACAGCCGCGCCTGCACCTGCGCCTTGACGGTATCGGCACGCGCTTGCGATAGCTCCCAGTTGGATGCAAAGCGCAAGCCGCGCGTCGGTACATCGTCGGTATAACCGGTGACGACGATGGCGCCCTCGGCGGTATTGAGTGCATCGCCGATCCTGGCCAGCAGCGGCTGGTAGCGCTCGATCACCGTGGCAGCGCCCGAATCGAACACGCCATCGCCGCGTAACACGACCACGCTGCGATCAGCCTCGTCACGTACCGTCACCAGGTGATCGCGGATCTCCGGCTCCAGCAATTGCGCCAGGCGCGGCTTGCTGGCCGGCTTGGGCGCGATATCCGCAGTCAGCACGCGCGGCATGCGCAGTTGGTCGATGGCGGCGAACACGTCGTCGGATCGTCCGGCCAGCGACATCTGCAGCACGGCAAACAGGATCAGGCACAGCAGCGCGGCGGCGGCGGCAGCGACCCATACCGGCAGTGCGCGTTGCACCTTGGGTGCTGCCACGGCGGGGTCGTGCCAGTGCGGCGACAGTGCACGCGGGTATTCGCCACGCGTAGTATTGATCAGTTGCAGCAGGCGCTGCTTGAGTGCATCGAGCTGCGAGCGGCCCTGATCGAGCACGCGGTAGCGGCCTTCGAAGCCCAGCATCAGGCAAAAATACTGCAGCTCCAGCAGATCGACATGCTGCTGTGGCTGGTGCGACAAGCGCGCCAGCAACTGGAAAAATTTTTCGCCACCCCAGGTCTCGTTGTGAAACGTCACCAGCAGGCTGTGTGCGGACCAGATGCCACCGCCGCCCCAGGGGGTGAGCGTTGCCGCTTCATCCAGCGTGGTGCACAGGCAGTAGCGCGCGCCGATGATGGTCTCGGTGGGCACGCCGCTTTCGCGGGCGCGCAGCTCGAACTGGCGCAGTTCTTCCAGCAATTGCTCGCGCAGGCGGGCAGGATCGGGGTGATGCACGGTGGCGCGGATCTGCGGCACCAGGTTGAGCAGCGGGTTGGCTGCTGCAACCAGCGGGCTGCTGCCGCTGATGATACGTTGCGCAGGTGCCGCGGCGGGTTGCGGTGCGCTGGCATGGCCGCTGCCTCCGGGGTTGGGGGGGACGAAGCCGCCACCCGCCAGGTGATCGTGCGGGTCGAACAGGGTGCCGGTACCTGCGGTCATGCGCGTATCGCCCAGAATTCCATCATCAGGCCGGGAAAGTCACCAGCCACATGCAGCGCCAAGCCGCCCGATTTTTCCAGCTGTTTCCAGAACTCGCCGCCTTTTTCCAGCTCGAAATAGGTATATCCGGCGTGATACGGCAATTGGCGCGGTGCAACAGGCAGCAGGCGCAAGCCGATGCCCGGCAATTGCAGCAATACCAGATCGCGGATGCGCTCCACCGCGCCCATCTTGAGCTGGGCAGGGAAGCGGGTGCGCAACACCTCGGCCGGCATGTCGGCATTCACCGCCAGTACAAAGCCGGCTTGCTGGATCAATTCCAGCGATGGAATCTGCGCCACGCGCACGCCATTGCCGCGCTCCTGCAATTCGATCGCAATGGCGTTCTGCTCCAGCACGCTCGATAGCGAGCGGCGCAATTCGGCCATCAATGGCGCAAACGTGGTACGCAGTGCATCGTGCTGGTATTCGGGCAATACGGTGGGGCGGCGTTGCGCTGCGGTATAGGTGGCCAGATCGCAGGCAAGCTTGAGCCAGTCGCCGAACACCTGCATCGGGTGCAGTGACGCGGCCTGCTGCGCATGCCAGGTGACCGCGCTATAGCGGTTGACGAGCTCCAGCAGCAGAAAATCGGCCACTTCCGAAACACCGCCACGGCCCGGTGCGGAAAGGCGCTCTGCCAGCACGTCACCGCGTTGCTGCAGCAAGCCGTGCAGCTCCTGCAGGTAGCCACGCAGCACCGGGTGGCGGATGGCATTGAGCAGCGGCGGGATATACTCCTCGTCCAGCAACACCTGACCATCGTTGCGGCGTTCCAGCACGCGTACTGCGCCCAGCGCTTGCCAATCGCCGTTGAGGCTGGATTCAGGCATCAGGCGCAGGTCGAGCTTGCCCAACTGCAGTACCGCCGGGCCGAAGGCCACGCTGTTGGCATCTTCTATTTCGAAATCGCTGACCTCATAACGCGCCCAGTCGGCTGCGCCATCCCAGCCCATTTCATTGCTGCCGGCCCGCCATATCGGCAACGCCAGCACGATCACCTGATCCTTGACGGCCACGCCGATATCGAGCGGCGCCGGCATGTCGGCTTCGCCGAATGCGAACGGTGTGCCGTCAGGCATCAAACCGCCACCACCGGCGAGGGCCACCTTGCCCATGGCCAATGCCTGCCTGTCCACCGTCAACTGATGCCAGCCCCACTGGAAGCCCTGCATGGGCTGGCTGCGCGCCTGCACGTAATGCTCGAAGTAGCGCTCCATCTGCTGGAAGTGATGTGGCCGCAGAAACATGCCTTCACTCCACACAACACGCTGGTGCAAGGCAGTGGCAATGGTAGGAGTAGGGGAGAGGGATTTCATGCTTATTTGGCTGCCGGCAATATTTCAATACCGCCATTCTTGATGGCCACGCGCACTTTCAATTGATCGGGCGAGGTTTGCCAGAATTTGTACAGGTTCAATTGCTTGGGCGGCGGCAGCGGAATGACTTTGCGCCAGCGATTGACCTCCAGTGCGCGATATTCGGCAACTATACCGATGCTGCGCGCATCCAGATTGCCGGTACGGCTGATTGTCCGGCTTTCACCAGGGCGCAATATGGTGCGCTCTACGGCAATCAATTCCTGGCCCAGCGTCATTTCCGGTTTGTCTTGCAGGCTGAAGAAACTGCTGGCCTCGAAAGTGGCATCGGCGCGCAATTCGAATACGCGGACTACAATCGGCGAAGGCCTGTTCTTCAAATCAGGATTCACATTCGATTCTGCAATCAGCTCTACCTGATAGGGCACAGCCGCAGCACGTTCGGTTGATGCACAACCTTGCACAATCAATGCTGCAAGCAGCAGAACACCAGCTATCCTGATCTTGGCCGGGAAATACAGACGCAAATGACACCCCATCACGAAAGGACGTAAAAGCCGATTGCGGCAATTGAAACGCGATTGATGCAGCCTTGATCCGGGGATGTATCTCGGACAGCCCCCAAGCCGCAGTGCGATGAAGGCTATCCCCACTTCGTGACAAATTCAATACAGCAGATTTACAAACAGGAAAAAATGTGACTTTTCTCATTGAATGCACGGCGGTCACAAAAAATTAATATAAACAGACTAGATGCATCTGCTGAAAACCAATATTAAAGGCGGCTGACGGCAACTTGATATCGTCATCCAAATCCTACAGAGTGGCAGCAATCCTGTATTCGTATATACCTTTCCAATTCTATTTGTGAACAATCCGATATGAAAGTTAAATGTGCATTAATTGCGATATGGTCTGCTGGATTGGCATTCACGCTTACGGCTTGCCAGAGCCCGCAAACGGCACGCCAGGCTGAAGCAGCCCAGCCCGCGTATCAGCGGGTGGCACAGGCTGCCGTGGATGAGGGCACCAAGCAGTACGAGGCGGGCAATTTTGCGGGCGCAATCAAGGTGTTGAGCAGCACCAGCGAAATCAACCTCGCCAAGACAGAAACGCAGGTCAGGGCTCACAAACTGCTGGCATTCAGCTATTGCGCCAGTGGAAAACCCTCTTTTTGCCGTGCGGAGTTTGTAAAAATTCTATCGATAGATCCGAACTTCAAGCTGTCTGAATCGGAAAGGTCTCACCCTATCTGGGGACCGATTTATGAGTCTGCGCGCAAGTGAACGTGGCTGCATGTGTGTCAAAACCAGTGTGTCCGGCTGGCAAGCGCTGACCGGAACAGGAACGAATCTTCAATGCGATTGACCATCCTCGAGTACGGCGGGCTGCCGGTGAGCCCTTCGCAAAGTGTCGTGTTCAGCCCACCCGGTGCCACCATAGGCCGCAGCGCGGACAACCACATGGTGCTGGCGGATGAAACCCGCCAGATATCCCGCTTGCAAGCCGCAGTGAGGCTTGACGATAGCGGCTGCTACCTGAGAAACCTGAGCAGCGTCTGTGCAATAGAAGTAAACGAAGGGCCATTGCATGGCGATCAGGAGCACCGGCTGAACCCGGGTGACCGCATCAGCATCGGTGTTTACCAATTGCGTGTGGATGACCCGGCACAAACAGCATTGCCGCCAGTTGCCGAACCAATCGGCGTCGTTGTACCCCTTGTTGCCGAAACCGCATCGCCGGCCGTTACCGCGCAGCCAGCCAGCAGTGTGAATATTGCCCAGCAGGAAGCGCAGGGGCCGGCCCAATTTTCCGCCCAATTCGCGGCCCGATCCGAGTTACTCGATGCGTTTGCTGATGCCGGGCAAATCTACAGCCTGCCTGCAGGCGCTGCCGTGCTGCCGCCTGTTGCAGACGTTGCACCAATGCCGCCGCCAGCTAACGCTGCCGCGCAACTGCTCCAGCCAGCGCTCCAGTCAGAACCAGCCCAACCTGCAGCCGCAGAGCCATTCAACCTGGATGGCTTGTTTGGCGCAGGTACGCCTGCCTCCGCCACTGCGTTTGCCGGCTTTGATGTTGTTGCAGCATTGCCCGAGTTTGCGCCGGCATCCGCATCCCTACCCGCAGTTGCCCCTGCATCGCTGCCGCCGGCCGCTTTCTGGGATAGCCTGGTATCCGAATTCGCCCCGGTAGAGCAGCAAGCGCAGTTCGACCAGCCTGCAGCAATCGTCGCGCCGCTGGCGCCAGCCGTTGAAGCACCGCCCGTTGCGCCGCCCACCACGCATGCTCTGGCAGACATGCAGGCACTGCCGGTTGATCCGCTGGACCTGTTTGCGGCCATGCCCGGGGATGGTGCCAGCAGCCTGTTCGCCGATGGTGCTGGGGTGTTTGCCGAGGCCGCACCCAGCCCGCTGGGTCTGATTACAGCGGCGCAGCATCTGCCTGTGCAGACCGATAACGTGCCGGAAGTCGCCAGCCACTTCAGCCTGCCCGCCGTCGCGCCGGCGCAGCCTGCTGCCGCTGCGCCGGATGGCTATGCAGGTGGATATATAGCAGCAACGCCCGCCCCGGTTTCGATACCTGCACCCATAGCCGTTGCTGCGATGGTGGCACCTGCGGTAGCCCCTTTGCCGCCTGCCGGGGTGATAACGCAGGCCGTTACGCCCACGCCCGGCAACATACCGCGCGCTGCGGATACCGGTTTGCCAGCCGGGCCGAACGGAGCGGCTGCAGACTGGGCTCAGCAGGCGCCGCAACTGCTGGGGGCCTTCCTGGAAGGCGCGGGGCTGGCGGCAAGCCCTGCCACGCTGAACGAAGCACAATTTCGCCAGGCAGGCCGCATGCTGGCCGGCTTCATCGGTGGTGCCATGGATTTGCTTTCCAGCCGTACCATCATCAAACGCGAAGTGAAGGCCGATCTCACCATGATCCTCGATCGGGAAAATAACCCGCTCAAGTTGCTGCCGGATGCGCAAACCGTGCTCAAGCAGATGTTTGGCCCACCATTTCCGGGCTTCATGTCGCCCGAGCAGGCGATGGATGACGCTTTTCACGACTTGCATGCCCACCAGATCGGCATGCTGGCCGGCATGCGCGCGGCACTGAACCAGTTGCTGCACGATGTCAGCCCGGACCTGATCGCACAGAAAACGGTGGCCGGCAGCTGGTATGAACGCATGCTGCCGCCGGGCAAGGAAGGCCGCGCCTGGTTGCAGTACCGCGCGTTGCATCAATCCATGGTGAATGCGGTGGAGGAAGACTTCCAGTCCGTGTTCGGTAATGCATTCCTTGCCGCCTACGACGCCGAAGTAGAGCTCTACCGGCAACACAGCAAAGAGTCGGCACGATGCTGAAATTGACGACTGCGCAGTGCACATATGCCGGCAGCCGCGCCAGCAACGAAGATGCGCTGGGTTTGCGCATCCGAGATCAGGACGCGTGCTTCGTGCTCAGCGACGGGGTGGGTGGCGAGCGGGGTGGCGGGTATGCCGCCAGGCTCGCCGTCCATGGGGTGCTCAAGCAATTCGAGAACCGCCAGCAAACCCCGCTGGCAGAGCTGGCGCACAATAGCGTGGCCAGCGCGCAATCGCTGATCATTGCCGATCAGCAGCGCAATCCGGATCGCGCCACCATGGCCGCCACGCTGATCGGTCTGTTCATCGATCGCAGCCATGGCTTTGCGCAATGGGTGCATGCCGGTGATAGCCGCCTGTATCACTTCCGGCGCGGTGCGCTACTACAGCGCACGCAAGACCATAGCCTGGTTGCGCAACTGGCAGCCGCCGGCTTGCCGCATGATCGGGTCAATCCCAACCTGCTCAGCCAGGCGCTCGGGCGTGCCAACACCGTTGCCAGTACGCTGACCGTGCCGCAGCCACTGCAGGATGGCGATGCCTATCTGCTGTGCACGGATGGCTTCTGGCATGGGCTGCATGACCACGAGCTGGAAAGCCTGCTGCAACTGGCGGGCTCGGCGGAGGAGTGGATCACATTGCTGGCCGCCCAGGTGGGCCAACGCATGGCGCAGGATAATTACTCGGCCATTGCGGTATGGGTGGGCGATCCGCAATGCGTGACTTTGACACGGTTGGTGCAACCCGCTGCCCAGAGCATCTGACGCCTGTTGTGTGCGTCGTGCAGATGCAGGAGGGGCTAGCGAAAAGGGCCATGGCAATCGATGCCCCGAAAGTGCTGATCCGCTTCGGCAGCAATGATCTGGCGGCATGAAAAAGCACCGGCACGGAAAACCGTGCCGGTGCGGGTATTGCAACTGCAGTGGTGCGTATTACGGCAATGCGTTCAGCGCAGCACGGGCCGGTACCGAGAAGTTATAGCCGTCGTGCTTGTCCCAGTTGATTGACCAGGTCATCACGCCGCGATAAGTCGGGTAGGCCTGTTTCGGCTTCACCGTATCGCAACCTGTCAGCTGGGTCAGGCAAGTCAGCGCGTTTTTCACTGTCGCTGCGGTAACAAAACCACGCCCCGCAGACTGGTTGCCGCTCGGCACACCGAACGCGACCTGATCCGGGCGCAGCCCCTTGAACTCCCAGCCGGTGCCGTAGGCAGTCTTGAAGCCCTCGATCAGCATCAATGAACCACCCACCAGTCCATCCACCGTGCCTTCGTTCAGCGTACGGCCATCGGTGAAGGTAAAACCACCATTGTTGTAGTACTGCACGTGGATCACCGACAGGTCGTCACGCAGGCCGTCGATGATGGGCAGGTAAGACCCCCAGTTGCCGCCCAGCGCTACATAGCCACCCTGTACATATGGGTGTTCCGGTGCCATCGACAGATAGAAGCTGGGGCCAACCAGTGCCTTGAGCTGCTTGATCGCCGTCACCAGGTTACCCTGGATGGCCGCGCCTTGGCTCACGCCGCTTTCCAGATCAAGATCGATGCCATCGAGACCATACTTGGTGATGAGGCCGTTCAGGCTGCTGACGAAGTTGCCGACATCGGCTGCGGTGTTGAGCGTGATCGAACCATCTTGCCCACCCAGCGACAGCACCACCTTCTTGCCCTTGGCGCGTTTGGCGGCGATATCGGCGATGAATTGCGCTTCGCTGCCAGCGTTCTGGTCAAGATGGAAGGCCACGTTGCCATTGCCTGCATTTTCGCCGAACGAGAGCATGATCACGTCCCAGTCATCCGCGATCTGGCTGAGCGGGAAAGTGGGGCCCGATGCGTTCGGGAAGTTGTGCCAGTAGCCCACCAGCAGGTGCTTGGCCAAGGTTGTAGAGCCCAGCGGGGCAAACTGGCTGAGTATGCAATTGTTGCTGTTCTGGCTATCGCAAACCTGTACCTGGAAGCTGCTGGTTCCGCTGCCGAAAGCGGTGGTCAGATTGCCCGAGTAATAGGTTACCGACTGATTGGGCGAAGGAATGATCGTGCCCGAAGCGGTGACGGTCTTGCCCGTAGCGTCCAGCACGCGCCAGTAGCCGGGTGTCCAGCCGGGCAGCAACGCACCATTCAGCGTCCAGCCGATATTGTACTGGCTGTTGGCAGCAGGGGTGGCACTGAGCGAGCCGAAGTTGACCACGTCGCCGATCGGTACCGGCTTGCCGCACGGATAGGCCGGATCAGGCACCACCTTGTAGCCGGCCGGCGGCATTACTGGCGGGCAGATGGGTGGTGTTGGCGTAACCGTAGGCGTCGGCGTGCTGGTCGGCGTCGGTGTTACGGTAGGTGTGGTGGACGGGGTCGGCGTTACCGTCGGGTAGGGAGTAGGCAGGCCGCTGATGGTCACCTTGAAGTTGCGTTGCAGCGTGCTGACGGCACCCCTGGCATCCGTTGCAGTCACTACCATCTGGTGATTGCCGCTATACGGGCCCCAAAGTACCGAGAAAGACGCACCGTTTACCTGGGTAACCAGCGTGCCATCGATCGTTACCTTGATCGAGACGATCTGGCCGCCGGTTTCGCTGGCACTGCCACTCAACGTGATCGGGATCAGATAGTCGCCGTAGCTGAATGACTGGCCCTCTGTGGGGGTGGCAACTGCAATGACCGACACCGCGTTGCTGCTGCAGGCGCCCAGATCGTTCCAGGGTCTGCCATCGCCGACATTGGCGGACGGGATATTGCCTTGCGTCCACCATTTGGCCTGGTAGTTGCGGCCGTTATACGCAACATTGGCACCACCGGTATAGGCGGTGCCGGTGTTCCAGTCGGCGGCGCACAGGCCCGGTACCGGTGTGATCACACCCGGAGTCGGCGTAACGGTGATCGTCGGCGTCGGGGTGGAAGTCGGCGTGGGTGTCGGGCTTGGTGTGACGGTGACAACTGGCGTCGGGGTATAGAACGGAATCATCACACACAGGCCGGCGCCGCTGTCCTGCTGGATCCAGCTAGCTGTGCCCGGGCCATTGCTGCTGGTCGACAGATGCGCAACGGTCGCTGCATAGATATGCGTGCAGGTTTCGAAGCTGCTGCCATAGCGCGTGGTCACACAGCTGTTGACCGGATAATTCTGGCCCACGCTCCATTGCGGGCTGTTGAAAGTACATGCAACCGGTGTGGGTGTCGGGGTGATCGTTACGTATGGCGTGGGTGAAGGCGTGGGCGTGGATGTCGGCGGCGGTAACACCGGCCCCTGGTCTTGCCACAGCGTTGGCGTTGCAGACGGGTTCCAGTTGGCACCCACATAGGCGGTATGGGTGACCAGTGCCTTGTAGTCATGGCCGTTGTAGCTGACCACGCTACCGGCGGTATAAGTATTGCCTTCCTGCCAAGCCACCGCTGCCAGTGCCGCCGGCGCCCAGATGGCCGCCAGCAAACTCAACGTCACCAGCGCCGCGTTACTCTGGCGCAAGGCTGATTTGCGAAGTTTCATTACATCTCCTCGCATCCCCTGGTGCAGGGCGGGAGTCGCTCCGCAGTTCGGGATGTCTCAAGTTGTTTGAACTACTGTTTGAAGTACTGCCAATCGCAAAGCACTTCTTCAATCCAGCTTCACAACACACGGCAGCGTAGTGACTATTACATTGATGAGCCGAGCAGCGCAGCGCCTAGCCGCTGGCAATTCATGAACGGCAGGAAAAATGCATAATTACCTTTAATTTTCAATATCTTGCACTTTATTTATCTCGCGTCGTCATTCATGAACGACATGAAGTACGAGTTCAAAATGGAATACTTCACGCCAATATCCCTTGCGCGGCTGGCCAAGAACTGGCGAACCTTTGCTGCAACGTCAGCCGGCGAAATCATTTTTTCCAGCCTCAATGAAAAGACTCATTACGGACAATGAAGTGGGCGGCGGTGTGGACTGCAATGCCTGCAAAGCCTTGGGTGGCGGCGTGACCATTGAACCCGGCCCGAACGTCTCCTTGATGAGCGGTATGCAGAGGTGCAGGTAAATGCCGTGGCCAGCGAAGCCCCGGATAGTTACCCATCGGCAAAGATGCCTGCGGACTGGGGGCCGCGCAGCGTGTTTGAATGCCAGCGTTGCTTGCTGTGAAGGATGATGGAACGCCAAGGAGGAACAGGGAACCGATCAGCAGCCACAACCGAGAAGCTCGGGTTTACAGCTGAAAAACCCGGATAATGGTGACCAGATCATTTTGAGCACCAATCTGGAATTCTTGCATGGAAATCAAGGTAAATTTTCTCGACAAGCTTCGTCTCGAAGCCAAGTTCGATGATTTCACAGTCGTGGCCGACCAGCCCATCCGCTACAAGGGCGATGGCTCTGCACCGGGCCCGTTCGACTACTTTCTGGCTTCGTCGGCTTTGTGTGCGGCTTACTTCGTGAAGTTGTATTGCGTAACCCGCAATATCCCTACCGAAAACATCCGTCTGTCACAGAACAACATCGTTGATCCGGAAAACCGCTACCAGCAGATTTTCAAGATTCAGGTGGAGTTGCCGGCGGATATCTCCGCCAAGGACCGCCAGGGCATCCTGCGCTCCATCGACCGTTGCACGGTGAAGAAGGTGGTGCAAGCCGGGCCCGAGTTCGTGATTGAAGAAGTGGAAAACCTGGATGCCGATGCGCAGGCCTTGCTGACGCTGCAGCCGGCTTCTGCCGGAGCGGCTACGTATATCGTGGGCAAGGATCTGCCGCTGGAGCAGACCATTGCCAATATGTCGGGCGTGCTGGCGAACCTCGGCATCAAGATCGAGATCGCTTCGTGGCGCAACATCGTGCCCAATGTGTGGTCGCTGCATATCCGCGATGCACACTCGCCGATGTGTTTTACCAATGGCAAAGGTGCTAACAAGGAAAGCGCACTGGCTTCGGCGCTGGGCGAGTATATAGAGCGGCTCAACAACAACCATTTCTACGCCGGCGCGTTCTGGGGCGAAGAGATCGCCAACGCGGCATTCGTGCATTACCCGGATGAGCGCTGGTTCCAACCCGGCGCGGGCGATGCGTTGCCGGCTGAAATTCTCGATGAATACTGTCTGCAGATCTACAACCCCGATGGCGAACTGCGTGGCTCGCACCTGATCGATACCAATTCCGGTAATGCAGAGCGCGGCATCTGTTCGCTGCCCTTCATGCGCCATTCGGACGGCGAGGTGGTGTATTTCCCGTCCAACCTGGTTGAAAACCTCTACGTCAGCAATGGCATGAGCGCCGGCAATACGCTGGCCGAAGCACAGGTGCAATGCCTGTCGGAAATTTTCGAGCGGGCGGTAAAGCGCGAAATCCTGGAGGGCGAAATCGCGCTTCCCGATGTACCGCACGAGGTGCTGGCGAAATATCCCAGCATTCTGGCCGGCCTCCAGGGCCTGGAAGAGCAGGGCTTTCCGGTGCTGGTGAAGGATGCATCGCTGGGCGGTGTGTACCCGGTGATGTGCGTTACCCTGATGAACCCGCGTACCGGCGGCGTGTTTGCATCATTCGGCGCACACCCCAGCCTGGAAGTGGCGCTGGAGCGCAGCCTGACGGAATTGCTGCAAGGCCGCAGCTTCGAAGGCCTGAACGATCTGCCCCGGCCCACCTTTGAAAGCCATGCGGTGACGGAGCCGAATAATTTCGTTGAACACTTCATCGATTCCAGCGGCATCGTGTCGTGGCGTTTCTTCAGCGCCAAAGCGGATTTCAGCTTCGTCGAGTGGGATTTTTCCGGCCAGGGCGACAATTCCAACGCCGAGGAAGCCGCGACGCTGCTCGGCATACTCGAAGACATGGGCAAGGAAGTGTACATGGCCGTGCATGACCAGCTGGGCGCCACGGCCTGCCGCATTCTGGTACCCGATTATTCGGAAGTCTATCTGGTAGAAGATCTGGTCTGGGATAACACCAACAAGGCGCTGTTGTTCCGTGCCGATATCCTGAATCTGCATCGCCTGGACAATGCCAGCCTGGAAGCACTGCTTGAGCGCCTGGAAAACATCGAGGTAGATGATTACTCCGATATCGCCACGCTGATCGGCATCGAATTTGACGAGAATACCGCCTGGGGCCAACTGACCATACTGGAACTGAAGCTGTTGATCCATCTGGCCTTGCAGCAATTCGAGGAGGCGCTGGATCTGGTGGGCGCTTTCCTGCAGTACAACGACAACACGGTCGAGCGTGGTCTGTTTTACCAGGCGCTCAGTGCGGTGCTGGAAGTCATGCTCGATGACGAACTGGACCTGGCCGATTACGAAGTCAATTTCCGCCGCATGTTCGGCAACCCGCGGATGGATGCTGCACTTGGATCAGTGGATGGCAGCGTGCGCTTCTTCGGCCTCACCCCCACGAGCATGAAGCTGGAAGGGCTGGAGAGGCACCAGCGCCTGATCGATAGCTACAGGAAACTTCATGTGGCGCGAGCCAAAGCGGCGGCATCCATTTAGAAGGTCATATCCACCAAGCCCCGGCTCGACCGCTTCTTGCCAGCAATGAGTTTGGATTGAGCCGTGGCTGTTTCCGTGGCTGTTTGGTCAGAAGTACGGTCGTTGGCGTGCGTTGGGCACTGGGAACAACTTTAAGAAAAATAAGGAACAACTTTGTGCCCACAGTTAGTCAGCGTCGCTTTGCATAAAGTTGTTCCTGGAGCGCCAACGAAAATCCGCGGCTTCCCAAGGCGGCATCTACAACTTCATGTGAAGAACGTAAGCATAAAATTGTTCCCTACCTGAACGATAAGCATAAAATTGTACCTTTCTTGATTCTTTCGTCACATCTCATTTTCGCACGTACCCACCATTGAGCGGCTCCCCCACCGCTCAGTTGCTTTTTGGATTGTGAAAACTCCCATAAGACGATCAGAAGTGCTATGGCGCTCTTGGGGTGTGGCACGAACCATACATGCTCAACATGCTCTTGAGGAGAGCAGTATGACTGAACAGGTTGACGAAATGTCGTACAGGCGAGTGAATGGGAGAGAGGTTAACCTATCCCAGTGGCCTACACCGGACGAAGGAGCGTTTGTTGGCAAAAAACGAATCCAATATTTCTCCCGAAAGAAAGCCATTCTACTTTATCTATCTGGCGCTTCCGATTCCGAAATTAAGGAACAAACTGCTATCGGTGCTAAGCAGGTCTATCGCCTCATCCGAGAGCGTTGTCTTGAAACACATCCTGATGGTCTCGTCTATGGATGGCGAGCCTTGGTTCCTTTTCTTAGAGTTCATCCTTTTAAGCGAATCCAAAAGATCAAAGTTGATGCATTCGGCTATGGTGCAGCAGGAGCATTGCAGCTTGTTTTGGACCTTAATCCAGAGCTTCGAAAAAAGTTTGAAGCTCGCATCCTTCCTTCTAAATCTGGGGTAAAGCTCAGAGCAATAAAACGCTCAATTATGAACCATTGTATCTGGTTTAATAATGAACTGCGAGCACTTGGATACGAAGCTCGAAACGAATGGCCATTTAATACTCAAACTTTAGGCTATTCATCTATAAGTCGATATGTGAAAAACGTCCTCAATGCCAACCCGGCAGCATTGGCAGATAGCGTCGGCGGACCCGATTTAGTCAGGAAAATGAAATCGGGAGATGGGACGCAAAGACCCGTCACGAAATTTATGCAGCGGATCGAAATGGATGCTCATAAACTTGATGGCCGTTTTTGTGTGCTTATTCCTTTGATTGGCGGAGGCTATCAGGAAAAGATCGTCTACCGCCTGTGGGTTATAGTCGCGTTGGAAGTGATGTCGCGAGTTGTAGTGGGTTATTATTTTAGCATGAGACGTGAAGTATCCAAGGATGATGTCCTACGCGCTCTTAAACGAGGGCTTTCACGATGGGTTCCTCGAGAAGTAACATTTTCCGATACGCCTTATCAAAAAGGAGCTGGCCTTTTATCTGTGCTGGGCAGTGAATATGTTGGCTTGGCTTGGGACGAAACCAGCGTAGATGGTGCCTTGGCCGAAACATCTAAGCATGTCAGAGATATACTTATTGATGGGTTGGGCTCAATGCTACTCGATCCATCAACCTCTTTTTCCCAAAGAAGAACTAAAGATGATCGCCCTTTTATTGAGGCATTTTTTAGGAATCTAGCGGGAAATGGGTTTCAGGGTATGTCCAATACCACCGGGGCTAAACCTAAAGACAAAGCGGGTAGAAATCCGGAAGCGGTAGCTATAAATAGCCGCTTCCAATATGAATACGCAGAAGAGCTTATTGATGTCCTTATCGCAAATTATAACGCAACACCTCATCGAGGAATAGGAAATCGAACCCCTCTGGAATATGCATTTTGTGGGGTCGGCGAAGCCTTGTTCAATATGCCACTGCGCAAGCGCGGCCAACCGTTGCTTCAGCGTGTTGATTGCCAGCTTGTCGGCGTATTCAGCGAGGTATCGAGCGATGCTGTCACCCGTGGCGGGCAACAGGCCGCTCCATTCCACCTCAAAATGGCGTATGGCAGAAGCGTAGCTGCGTTGCGTGTTTTCGCGTGTGGCCGCAGCTAGATAAGTTTCCAGCTCAGTCATTGGCGCATCGTGATGCGTGTGATGTTGCTAGCCTAGCATGCTTCATTACTGTTACGACTGCAGGAAGGCTGATGGCAACGATCGGAAGGTTTGCAAAATCGCTTTTTGTCTTCATTCGAAGCGGAAGTAGCCCGTGTAATGGCCATGATCATTGCCGCAGCTAGATAGCTTTCCAACTCACTCATGGAATATTGTCGTTTCCGGGATGCTAGGCGCGCGTCAAGACGAAGACTGGCGCTCTTTGCCTACGATAGCGTAGTAGTTGGTCTATATCTGAGGTCTTTGCTGCGACTTCCTTCTGGGGCGCTGGAGTGTGCGGTGTGCTTGATGGCGATGACGACTTGGGCGATTCGCCGTTGAAGCGAAACGGTACCGTAGTGTAATCCTGCATGACCGGCGTGCTGGAATCCTCCCGATATCCAGCGTTTCATCCAGTGAAATCCGCGTACGGATGGTACGATTTACAACACCATCGGATGCCTAGCCCTTGCTCCAGCTTCCTGATTCAACGTGGCACGTAAAAATATTTCATCATTTCCCTAAACTCTCGCGAATTGACCCGGATACGTTGTGCATAGGCGTCAAGCCAAGCACACAACGATGGAATCTGCATTATGGTCGCGATTATTGGTGGAAATGGTCTGGGGTTGTCGGGTTCCTCGCGGGAACTGCTGGGTCAGAACGGCGTGGTCGGGTCCGCCGGCACCGGCAACGGTGCGGAAGCCGTCTACGTCAATGCCACTACCGGTAATCTCACGCTGCAGCAACACGATACCCTGTTGCTGGGCAGCGGCCTGCAACCGGATCTGCTGCGCACCTATAACAGCAATGGCGCTTGGGATGGCGACAACAACGACCAGTGGCGCATCGGCTTCTACAAGCGCATCTCCGGCCTGACCGGCACGGTCAATACCGCCGGCAGCACCATCAAGCGGGTGGATGGCGACGAATTCGAAGCGGTCTACACCTACGACACCGCACGGGGCGAATACGTCACCACCGTTGGCGCCGGTGCTTTCGACAGCCTGCGCTACAACGCTGGCACCCAGCAGTGGACCTGGAAAGACGGCGCCAGCGGCGGCACCGAACTCTACAAGACCGATGGCAGCGGCACTGCCTGGCGCTTGGCCACACAAACCAACGCCGCGGGTGACGAAATCCGCGTGCAGTACAACGCCGCTGGCCAGATCAACCGACTGGAATCATGGGGCGCAGGCGAAGCCACATATAACAGCGGCTTGGACCTGGTGTATTCCGGCACCCTGCTCACCGAAGTGGGCAACTTCGCCAAGAACAGCAGCAACCAGGATGTCAGCACCACGCGCGTCCGCTATGCCTACGACACGTCCAACCGCCTGATCAAGGTCACCGTCGACCTCAGCCCGGAAGACGGCAGCACTGCAGATGGCAAGGCCTACGTCACCAACTACACCTACGACGGCACCAGCAAGCGGCTAGCCAGCATCAGCCAGACCGATGGCAGCCGGCTGGAGTTTACCTACGACGGTAGCTTCCGCATCGCGACGGTGAAGGATGTGCGCGGTGCCGGTGATATCCGCACCACCACTTACACCTATAACACCAGCGCCAAAACCACTACCATCACTGACCCGCTCAACCAGAACACGGTCTTTACCTATGATGCAGCCGGGCAAGTCACGCAGATCCAGTACCCCACCGACGATTACGGCACCAACCGCACGCTGATCTCCTATGATGCATCCGGCAACGTGTCGGCAGTCATGGATGGGCGCAACTTCCAGACCCAATATGCGTACGACGCACGTGGCAATCTGGTATATGAACTAAGGCAGAACTCTTCTGCGGTACGTCGGGCTTACGATGCCGATGATCGCCTGACTTCCGTGACGGAATTCACTGGCCGAGATCCTGATGGTCTGGCTGGCAACGATGCCACCGGTGCCCTCAAAACCCGCTTCGTTTATGATACCGCAGGCAATCTGCGCTTCAAGATCACCCCGGAAGGCCGGGTCAGCGAATACCGCTACAATCTGCGTGGCCTGCGCACGCAGGAAATCAGCTATACCGGCGGCAATTATCTGGCCACCACTGCGACCTATAGCGACCTCAGCACTTGGACTGGTATTCAGGACCTCACCAAGACCGGCCGTACCGACATGGCCTACGATGTGCTGGGCCAGTTGCAATCGGTGACTACCAGCGAGGGCATGGATAGCAATGGCCAGCCCGTCCTGCCGATCAAGACCAGCTATATCTATGATGCCTTCGGTCGCCTGTTGCAGCGCATCGACGCGCGCGGTGTGTTGACGGCAGATGCCAACGATTACAGCACTGTCTATAGCTATGACGGCCTGGGCCGGGTCCTGACCGTCAGCCAGTACGATGCCAATGGCGTCGCCACCACCACGACCACCGTTTACGACGATACCGGCCGGCAAACCACGCAGACGCAGGCCAATGGCCTGATCGTCACGTCCACCTTCGACCAGGCAGGCCGCTTGCTGAGCAGTACCGAGCGTACCGGCGTGCCCATCTTGGGCACCGTGAGCTATGCCTACGACAAGCTGGATCGGCGCGTCCAGAAAACCGACGAAGTCGGCAACAAAACCTATTACCTGTACGACAAGAACTCACGCCAGGTCGGGGAAGTCGCCCCGGATGGTGCACTGACTGAAATCGTCTACAACAATGCCGGGCAGATACTGCAGCGGGTCAACTATGTAGCCCGTATCCCTGCCACTACGCTGGCAAGCTATGCCAGCAATCCGGCCGGATTGACCATTTCCGGCGTACGTTCTGCCGTTGGTAACACAGCCGGCCGTACTTATTATTTCTACGACAGCATTGGTCAATTGGGTTTTGAAGTCGCAGAGTACGGCGCAAATAGCTATTCCTCGGTAACGGAATACCGTTATGACGGTGCCGGGCGCCGGACGGACGTGATTCAGTATGCAAAACCGATTACGACCAGTAGTTTGACTTCCCTGTTTTATGCGGGCTACGAGCCCAGTGATGGCATTGCCAGAGGCCTGTCATCAACGTATAACGCAGACCCGGCCAATAACCGTTGGCAACGCGCGTTCTATTCTGATGATGGATTACTGCTGGCTGAGCTTGATGCTGTCGGTGCACTGACTGAATATTTCTATAATGTGGCCGGGCAACGTACGGCCACGCTACGCTATGCCAAGCTCACCACATCGACGTTGCAGCAAACGGGTACTTTGGCACAGGTCCGCCCGGTTACCGATGCAGCCGATCAGACGACCAACTACCTCTACAACGGCCGTGGTCAACTGGTTGGGGTGATTGATGCGGGCGGCGCATTGACAGAGTACCGCTACGATGTAACGGGCAACAAGCAAACAGAGCTTCATTACATGCATGTGGCCAGGGATCGCAATGCGACGCGATTGGTCGATGCCTTGCCGACCCCCGACAGCGAAGACCAGTTCACTATCTGGACATACGACCACTTCAACCGCGTGGTGCGTGAAGAGCGGCAACCGTTCAATACCGTGACCACCTACACCTACGACGTGGCTGGCAATCTCGCCAAGCAGGTCACTGCAGCAGGTAGCGCAGACGAGCGCACCAAGCAATGGCGTTACGATGCGCAAGGCAATCTGCTGGTTGAGCTGGGCGGTGAAGCATCCAACCGCATCAACGAAGCTGGTGCCGTGACCTATGGCTATGACGCGGCGGGCCGTCGCATCAGCAGCACCGATGGCAATGGCCGTAAAACGTATTTCTATTACGATGCTGTAGATCGGATCGTCCTGACCGTCAACGCAGATGGCGAGGCCGAAGAGCTTTACTATGCTGCTAACGGAGCGAACGTCACGGCCTCTTTGCGCTACGCGAACCGTCTTTCCAGCACGGTCTTGGCAACGCTGACCGGCGGGGTGGTGGGCACCGCGCTGCGGCAGCAGCTGACGTCGTTGGCCGATGCCAGTCGTGACCAAAAAACCGAGCGTTACCTCGATAACCAAGGGGTCTTGCGTCAAATTCGTGATGCGTTGGGCGTGGTCATCGCATACGTTTACAACCCCTTCGGTGAAATGGAGCGGGTGCAAACGGTAGGCGCCGACGGCAATACCTGGCTGAACGAAACCCGCGAATACGACCAGCGCGGTGCATTGCGCTTCAGCAGGAACCAGACCACTACCGTTACCGAACTCCGCTACGACACCTTTGGCCGCCTGATCGAACAGGTCGATCCGCTCGGCCGCATCAGCAAGACCAGTTACGATGCCGCTGGGCGCGTGATCAGTGTGACAGACCCCACCGGTGCCTCGCGCCTGACGGCCTATGATCCCCTTGGGCGGGTCTACAGCACCACCGATGCCAACGGCAATAGCACGCGTTATACCTACAACAGCAGCACCCGAGAAACCACGGTCACCACCCCCGAAGGGGTTAGCGTCACCACCAAGCGCAACGCGCAGAGTGAAGTGGTATCGGTGCGTAGCGGGGAAGGCCATGTCACCAGCTATCGGTACAACCTCGACGGTCAGTTGGTGCAAAAGGTAGAAGGGCTCAACGAGACCGATCTGGTCAGTTACAACGATTATGATCTGGCCGGCAATCTGATCGAGGTAAACGAACGCGGCATCGTCACCCGGTTGACCTATGATGCCAGCAATCGGGTGCTGACGAGACAGTCCGATCCGGGCGGCGTAAACTTGCAAACCGAGTACCGTTTTGATGGCGCCGGCCGCAAAATTTGGGAAAAACGCCCGGACGGCGTCTGGACCAAAACCGAATTCGATGCACGCGGCCGCGTCAAAGCCAGTGTGATCGATCCTGCGACCGGGCCGGACGGCGCAGCCAAGGCCGGCGCGCTTGCGCTGCGTACTGAATATACCTACGACTATCTTAATAATGTGGTGCGTCTGGTGGAAGCCGCAGGCACGGGTACGCAACGCGTCACCGCGTTTACCTACGACAGCTTCAATCGCCGCCTGACTGAAACGCTGGACCCGGATGGCCCGCTCAAGCTCACCACCCGCTATGAGTATGATCTGGCCGGCCAGGTTACCGCCCGTTTTGATGCGGCCAACAACGCCACGCGCTTTACCTACGATGCAGCCGGACGACCGCACTATACCGTTGATGCATTGGGTGGCATCAGCGAAATCCGTTATGACGCTGCTGGCAACCGTATTGCCGAAACGCGTTACAGCAAGGCCATCACCATCCCCGCCACGGTTACCGATGCCACGGTGCTGGCGACGCTTACGGTCCTTTGGCCAGGCCCGAATGGCACGCAAGGTATAGACTTCGCCGCCCGCACCACGCGCTACGCCTATGACAAGGATAGTCGGCTCACCCATACGGTCGATGCGCTGGGCAATGTCTCCGAACAGCGCTTTGATGGCGATAACAATGTCGTACAGCGGATTCAGTATGTAAACATCGTCACGACTGCCTGGCAAACACGCGCGGAGCTGATCGCTGCACTGCAACCCATTGTGGCAGATCATCGCGCTTATGCGGCCTACGATGCGCTGGATCGGCTGGTTTACAGTGTGGATGCCGAACGCTATGTCACCGCGCACCGCTATGAGCGCGGCAACCTTGCTTCAAGCACGCAATACGAGCAGCGCATCACACTGCCGGCCACCATCAATGCCGCATCGCTCGCCGTGGCCACCGTTGCCACCACAGGCAAGGACCGGACCAGCTATTTCACCTATGACGGCGCGAGCCGACAAAATGCCACTGTCGACGCCGAAGGCTACCTGACCGAATACCAGTTTGATCAATTGGGCCAGCGCACGGCGACATTCCGCTATGCCGCCAAGGCGCTTGCCAGTGGCTTCAGCCCCGTCAATGGCGCACCGATCAGTCTGGGACAGTTGCGCCCCAATACCGCAGGCGCCAATGATCTGATCAATCGTGCCAGTTACGATGCGGCCGGTCGCGTACTCACACAAACCGATGCTGCTGGCGTGCAAACCCGCTATGTCTACGATGCACGTGGCCTGGTCATGGACCGCATCCAGGCCGATGGCACCACTGATACCGTTACCACGCATTACGACTACGACACGGCAGGCCGGCTGATCCGCGAATCCAGCGCCTACGGCACTGCCGATGTGGGCGTGACCGAATACACGCTGGACGCCTTGGGCAACCGCGTGGCGATTCTGGATCCGCGCAATTACGCGCTGTTCACCTCGGACGCGCCTTGGGCTATTGCGGAACGTACAGCACGCGGTTTGCCGGCCAATGCCAATCAGATCGGCGGGTATGCACCCATCCGGGCTGCACTGAGCGTGACACAGCGCTTTGACAAACTGGGTCGCCTCACTGGTATCACCAATCAGCTCAGTAGCCAGACGCAGATCGATTACGACGCCTTCGGCAATGTAGTGCGGCTGGTCGATTTGAATGGCAAGGCAACGTATAAAAATTACGATGCCAAAGGTCAGCTTACGCAAAGCATTGATAGCAGCCGTTTCCTGACCACCTATAGCTATGATGCGTTTGGCAACATGGTGGGCAAGCGTGTTTACGTCAACGGCGTCATGGGTGCGTTGAATACCGGCGTCGCGGTACAGATTTACCCGGCAGGTGGCAATGGCACACTTGCCGCGGCCTATACCAGCGCCAATTCGGCCGATTTCGTGTTCGCGGATCAGTACGATGCGCGCAACCTGCGCGTTGCCAGCGCGGCCATAGACGTGATGCAGGCCGATGGCACCAAGCGCAACTTCACCGACACCATCAGCTACAACGCCTTTGGCCAACAGGCGACGGCCACCAACCGTGCCAACGGCACCAACACCTATCGTTACGACCGTAACGGCCAGTTGCTGGAAGAGGCGCTGCCCGTGTGGTCTGCTGGCCAGCAGGTCAAGAACCAGTATGAGTATGACGCCTTCGGCAATCGCATCCGCACCATCGAGGCAGCGGGCCTGCAGGAACAGCGTATTACCGAGTTCACGTACGACAAGGTCGGCCGGCAAGTCGCCAAGCTGGGTCAGGCGGCCAACGTCTATGTGTCTGGTGATGTGCAGATTGTGGCCCGCTCGCTGGAGCGCACCTTCTACGACAAACGTGGCAATGTCACTGAAACCCAGATCGGCCTGCAAGACGCGAATGCACCCGGGCAGATCGTCGATCCCAACCGCACGCTCAACTTCTACGATAAAGCCAACCGGGTCATCAGCCAGGTAACAGCCGAAGGTGTTGTCACCCAGCGGCATTACGCTGCGGGCGGCCAAGTGATCGACACCACCACCTACGCAACCCGGCTGGCCAGTCTGCCGGCGCAAGGCAGCACCGTGCCGCCGACAGTGACGGTGGACAGCAAGAACGACCGGGCATTGTTCTATACCTACGACGTAGTGGGCCGCATGGCCACGGAGCGCTCCACCTCGGTGGTGTATTCCTCGATGTCGGGCAGCACCTTCCAGCTCAACACCGGCGCGCTGCAAACCACCAAGTATTACGATGCAGTCGGCAATGTGATCGAGGAAATCGATCGCCGCGGCAACTCCATCCTGCATTTTTATGATGGAGAGGGGCGTCAGATCGGGGTAGTCGATCAAGAAGGCTACGTTACTACTTGGCAATATCTGCCCAATCGTACGGTGGAATATCGCTACGCGACCAAACTGGCTACCCGCCCGGGTCGCGGCTTGACCATGACGCTGCCAATATCGAGTGCGGATGACCGGGCCACCGTCTCCGAGCTGGATAGCCTGGGCCGCGTGATCAGCAAGACCGTGCGCAACGTGAAGTACGGTGAACTGGTGGGCGAATCCCTGCCTTCCGTCACCGACTCCGCAACGGACGTGATCAGTACCTTTGTGTACGACGGTCTGGGCAACGTCATCCGCCAGCTGGATGCGGATGGCTACGCCACCGAGATGAGCTATGACGCACTCGGCCGCATGACCGAGCAGCGCGTCTACATGTACAAGGCTGCCCTCAACGACGATAGGGGCACCAAAACCCGCTTCGAATACGACGGGTTGGGCTCACTGGTCAAGCAAACCCAGGTTGGTTCGAGCCCGATCTATGATCGAGTCAAAACGCAAGCGTGGGAAAACGGCAAGCTGACCAGCAGTACTGACGCTGGCAACTACATCACGCGTTACATGTACGACCGGTTTGGCAATCTGGCCTATGCCGCCACAGAGTTTGCCAGTACATCTGCAATGAACGGCACGGCCTTCACCGATGCATCAATCGTCACCTACGACCGCATGGGGCGCGAAACCAGCCGCCAGGCCGTACGCAAGGGCGCTACCGTTACCCTTGGCGATACATCGCAAACCAGTTATAACGCCTTCGGCGAAGTGACGCAGCGTGGCATCAACGGTGGCAACCAGGAATGGGCGCAATACGACCAACTGGGCCGCATGGTGATGAGCAACACCAATGCTGGCGTGGTCACCCGCTACATCTACGATGCCAACGGTAACGCCACACTCAGCTTCCAGGCTGGCGCCAACAATGAAGATGTCACCACGGCAACCGCCGCGCAATACAACAGCTACGCCAAGACCATTACCGAGTTCGATAAAAAGAACCAGTCGATCCGCACCTACCAGCCGGACTTCACGGTCGAGGATATCCTGGCGCGGATTGATACCGCCAACCTGTCGGTCAGCCAAGGCTTCACCCCGACCAACCCGGTGACCATTTCGGTTACCAAGACCGCGCCGCCTGTTACGCCGCCAGTACCGGAAGTGGGGCAGATCAGCCTGTTCACGCCGCCCACCCCGATTCAGGCCATGTTCCATGGTATGGTTTATCGTGATCGCCAGGCGGGTGAATCAGTCGAAATGGGTTACCCGTTCCAGAGCGGCAATCTCACCCTTTCCCTGCCGCAATTCCCCGCTGGCTATGGCAGCGGTGATTACCTGATCGAATACATCAACGCGGGAGTGACCACCACCTTTACCGCCGCAGCCAATGCCAGCACCGCCACGCTGGCATTACCACGGCTGCAGGGCAAGTACGAAATCTACGTGTGGAAGAAGCTGGACGGCCAAACACGTGAGCTCGTGGGCAGCGGCACCTTTGCTGCACCCATTGCCAAATCCAAGACCGATATGCCACAGTTCTCGGTCACGCTGGAGCAGAACCGGCTCAAAACGCCCACCAAGGCCATCTATATCACCGGTCAACCGGCCAATACCAACAATGTGCAGGTGTGGGTGCGGCCGCTGGGCAGCACCGACGGATGGGGCACCAGCAACACCGCGCGCATCGCCAAGCAAAAGATCGACTTTGACGGCAAGCCGGTCAGTGGCTGGTATATCGTCGATGTGTCCGACTTGGCAGCTGGTGAATACGAATTCATGAGCAAGACCTTCGACGCCAGCGGCAATGTGCTGAGCGCGGGAGAGGGCACGTTCAAGCCACAGGATAATAGCCTCAAGAAACGCCTGCCCACGCTGCCTGCTGGCCTGGAAAGCAGCAGCCCGTCCAGCAAGCCGGGCATCACCGTGCCCAACCCGGGGGTGACCTATGCCACCGGCCTGCCTGCCGGCCAGGCGCTGCCGATCACCATTACCGCAACCAGCCAATATCAGCAGTCTTACTCCGGCGGTCCGCTCGACACCATTGTTTCCTATATGGTGAACAATATTACCGTCCCCATTCCGCAAGGCCTGTATGGCTTGGGCGATGGCTACGAACTGAACGTCATCGATCAAAAAACCGGCCAGACCTACAAGGCGTTTGAGGGCGGGGCCGCGAACAGCATCACCTTGCCGCTCAGCCTGTCGCTGTTCAAGGTCAAGGTCGAGCTGTACCAACTGAGCGGCAACACCCGCAAGCTGGTGGCGGCCTCCGCGCAGATGCTTGCCGGCGAAAGCATCGGTGGCGCGCCGATTCCGCATCAGCACGCCGGGGAATCGGACATCCCGGCGCAACAGGTATCGATCACCTACAGCATGCCGGCGCAAGCGGTTGAAGCACGCTATATCGTGCGCGGCATGCAGAGCGACGTGGATACGCTGCTGTTCAACTATCGCGAATCCGGCAGCACGGGTGCCTATCAGCAAGCCACCCTGGTGAAGGACGAAACGCTCTCCAACACCTTCTATCTCAAGGACGCCGCCACGCTGCTGCAGTACGGCAAAACCTACGAGTTCAACTACTTCGGATTGGGACAACCTCCGGGTGCCAACGGGCCGGTGGTGCTGGTCCGCCAGAGCGGCACGCTGTATCACGCCCAGACCGGCGCCACCTTCAACGTCGCCAGCACCGCGCCCAAACTGGGCGGGGATGGCTTCTCTTACGTCGGTGCGGATGGCCTGCTCAACCTCGTTGACCAAGGCCGTACCGACCTGACCACCATGCCGACCACCTACAGTCAGCTTCAGGTGCGCGCGGTACGCAAAGTCATCGTCAATGGCCAGGTGCAGCGTTACCCGGCCAATACCTGGATCACCGTGGGGGATACCGGGCCACGCGGGAGACTGGCAGCGCCGCTGCCGATCAATGCCCTGAAAGCCAAGGTCATCGACGGCGTCACCATTCCGGGGTGGTTCACCGTTGATTCAACCCTGGTGATGGATGCCAATCTGATCAATATGGGCTGGGGCACGCAAAACACCGACCCGGTCTGGTACCACCCGTACAACGATGGCCAGGACATTGAGCTCGATTTCCAGCTGGTCAGCTACTACACCCTGCCCAGCACCGACGAGGACGCGCCACCGCCCAGAGTCACCACCAATGATGTATCGGTGCGGCTGGACATGCCCACCTATCGGCTCAGCAATGGGGGTCAGGCGCAATTTACCGGTAGCGGCAAGCTCAACCTGGTCAATCCGGCGTTGTCCAATACTGCCCTTGCCCTGCAGCCAAGCAACACGGTGCTGTATATGCGGGCCGTGGGGCAAACCAACTGGAGCACCGTCTCGTTGACTCAGGTGTATGTCAGGGGGGCAACCGGGGCCAGCGAACTGGTAAAGGGCATGTTTGAAGCAAACCGCGCTGATTTCCCGGTTGGCTCGGGTAGCTATGAAGTCGCGTTGACCAGTTACAGCGGCAGCACGATCATCAGCCAGGTGACGGGCGTCATTGATACCGGCAACAGCGTGATGGCCAATCGCAAGATACAGGCCTACCTGCCCACCGTTGATTACCAAAACAGTACGCAGTTGTTCCCGTCCCAGCTCAATCTGAGTGGCTTCTTTGGCAATGGGGCAGAGATTCCCAACCGGATGCGGGTGACCTTTACTGCCCGATCGGACGGCAACAGCTATTCAGGCATCACGCGCACCTACGATGTGACCGCACAAGGGCCGTATCCGCTGACCGCGGATCGCCCGGTGAGCTTCCTGATGGACATGTCTTACCTGATCCCGGACCCGACGCAGAACTGGCTATACGACGTCAAATTCGAATCCATCAGCAGTGGCAACTGGGTGATGGCGACCGGCAACGCCACCGTATACGTTGGCGCGCAGGCACAAGTGGTGACTACCGCCACCATGGAGCGTGCCCCCTCGCAGGTCACCTTCCAGGCCAATGATGTCAACGCCAAATCAGCCAAGCTGTATTACCGCCTCAAAAGCTCGGAAGATGCCAGCCATGTGGCAACCGACCAGGACCTGAACGCCGCACAGCCATTCGCCCAGGTCGGGGTGCTGGTTGATGCCAACGGCTACTTCACGCTGGATGCCACCAAGCTGGTGCCCGGCAGCGGCTGGCGTGTGTACGAATACTTCTATGACCTGTTCGATGCCAATGGCGCCTTGCTCAGCCGCCGCAGCGATACCTTCACGCTGGGTACCGGCGTGCCGGCGAGCAATACCGAAGAGCGCTGGAGCTATTCGATCTCCGCCACGCGCAACCTCACTATCACGCGCTCGCAAACCTACAACGCATTTGGCCAGATCGCCAGCGAGACCGATGGCCTGGGCCGCGTGCGCAGCCTGAGCTACAACACGCTGGGCCTGCTGACCGAACGGCGCGATGCGGCGGTGGATTACACCAATGCACAAGGGGTCGTGGTCACCGGCACCACCCCGACCAGCAAATACGTGTACAGCAAGGCGGGCCGACTGGTGGCCACGGTAGATGCCGCGGGCAAGGTCACTGGCTACAAAACACTGGGCATCCGTGATGCCCAGGGCCAGGCGCTAGTCGAAAAAGAACTGCATGCCGATGGTGGCTCGATCAGCATGAGCTACGACGAGTTTGGCCAAGTACGCCAGCGCGTGGAAACGATTGAAGCGGGCAAGAACAGCACCATCAATTACACCTATGACAAGCGCGGCCTGCTGACTTGGGTAACGCGGGACGCCCGCAATGGCGCGACGCCTACCGAGTATTACGAATACGATGCCGCCGGCCGCCGTACCAAGGCCACCGATGCCAACGGGATTTCGTCCTATACCTTCTTCGACTTTGCCGGCCGCGTAGTCCGCACCAGCAATGGCGCCGGGGTGACCACCGATTACCAGTACACCTACGACAACACCATCGTTGGCCTGAATGGCGCCGTGGTGGGGGGCTACCGCAAGTACACCGTCACCGGCATGGGCACGGCGGATGCCCGT
>NZ_WXTX01000017.1 GCF_009848685.1 Andreprevotia sp. IGB-42 | reverse complement strand
AATGGGCTGAGTGTGGGGTTTTTGGAAGTGCCCTTTAGGCAAATGCAGCACCAGACTTTTTGGAAAGGCGTTCAGTGACTTTGTTGAGGCTGTTGATGGCGTGTGCATCCGACAGGAAACGACAGCGGGCGAATCCGATGCACGCATTCCACGTCGATTCACTGCGGGCGGAATACCCGGTGGCAAGTGCTGCAGCTGTCTTCCACACGCAGCATGGGCGCGCGCACATCTTCCAGCTTGCCACTGGCTGCGGCGGCGTTCAGGTGATCCGTGGCTTGCTGGAAATCAGCGGCGGCCTTGGTAAAGGCCTTGGCGGCATTTGCATCTGCCGGCTGTGCCGAGGTGTATTCCGGAAAGTGTGCCCAAGGCTTGCTGGCGGCCTGCTGCAGCAGCCTGGCGGTGTTGGCAAAATCTGCGGCGACGAAGGGTTGCCGGCCACGCGTCATGCCGCTGAGGGTTTCGGACAGGCGCAGCAGTTGCTTCATGTCTGCCTGGCGCTTGCCTTGCGGCGAGTTGGGGTCGACACGCTGGCAGGCACCCAGCGACAGCAGCATGGCCAGGATGACCAATGAAGAGAGATAACGCATTGAACTCAACGGTTGAACGGCAAACAGCAATAACGCGCCAGCGCGCAATGCGCTGACGGCGGGGTGGGATGGCACAGCCGGCTCAGTGCAGCGGCGGGCGGTCTACCGCATGCAGTACCAGTGTTTCCAGCGATACATGATCCAGGATCGCCTCGTCACTGGCGGCCAGCAGGATGGGTGGCGCCTGGCCATCCATCAGTGCTTCTACCCAGCGCAGCCCGCACAAACACCATTGATCACCGGGCTTGAGACCGGCAAAGCCGAACTCCGGGCGCGGTGTGGACAAATCATTGCCGCGCGATCTGGAGTAAGCGAGGAAATCCGCACTCATGCGCGCGCATACGGTGTGCTTGCCAGGATCATCATCGCAATCGGCGCAGCAGCCATCGCGCATGAAGCCGGTCAGCGGATCAAGGCTGCAGGGGATCAGTGGTTGGCCAAGCACATTCAATCGTCGGGTCATGGTGGTTTGCCTGGCGGGTATCTGGTTTCAGTCAGTAGCGATCATTCGGCGGACAGGCGCATGCCGTCATAGCCCACCACGATGCCATCCGGCAGGCGGGCAGACAGCGCATGGTATTCGAGTTCATGCGTCATATGGATGAACACGGTGCGGCGCGCGCCGATGCGCTGTGCGGCGGCGATGGATTGCGCCACGCCGAAATGCGTGGGGTGCGGTTGCTCGCGCAGGCAATCGAGGATCAGCAGATCCAGCCCTTGCAACCGCTCGTAGCTGTCTTCGGGGATTTCGGATACATCAGTGATATACGCCACATTGCCGATACGGAAACCCTGTATCGGCCATTTGCCGTGCAGCACCGGAATGGGTGTGATGGTAACGCCGGCAAACCCGAACGGCGCATTGTCGATTTCGTTGAGCTGTAGTACCGGTTTATCCCAGTAATTGTTGGGAGACAGCAGCGTGTATGAAAAACGGCTGCTGATGTGCTCGGCCACCAGTGTGTTGCCATATACCGGCAGCGCGGCCTTTTGCAGCCAGCAGAATGCGCGCAGGTCATCGATGCCATGCAAGTGATCGGCATGCGGATGGGTATACAGTACGGCATCGACATGCAGCAGCTTTTCGCGCAGCGCCTGCTGGCGCAGATCCGCGCCGGTATCGATCAGGAATGTTTGCCCGCCGGCGCGGAACACCGCGGATGCACGCGTGCGCTGGTTGCGTGGATCGGCCGAAGTGCACGTGCTGCAGGTGCAGCCCAGCGCCGGCGTGCCGCCGCTGGAGCCGACACCCAGCAGGGTGATTTCGACCGGGATGCTCATTACAGCGGGCCCGCCGGGCGCGGCCCGGCCTTGGCAAACAGCGTGAAGAAGTTGTGCGTTGTGGCCTCCGCCACTTCGGCCACGCTGATGCCGCGTAGATCGGCAATGTGCTCGGCTACATGCTTCACCCAGGCCGGCTGGTTGGTTTTACCGCGGAATGGCATCGGTGCGAGGTAGGGCGAATCGGTTTCGATCAGCATGCGTTCCAGCGGCACCAGTTTGGCCACTTCCTTGAGCGCTTCCGCCTTCTTGAAGGTGACGATGCCGGAAAAGGAAATATAGAAGCCCAGCGCCATCGCCTGCTGCGCCACCTGCCAGCTCTCGGTGAAGCAATGCATCACGCCGTTGACCTTGCCCTGCCCTTCTTCGTGCAGGATGCGGATGGTGTCTTCCGATGCCGAACGGGTGTGGATGATCAGCGGCAAGCCAGTCTGCTGCGCAGCGCGGATATGCACACGAAACCGCTCGCGCTGCCACTCCAGATCGCCTTCCAGCCGGTAGTAATCAAGCCCGGTTTCGCCAATGGCAATCACCTTGGGGTGCTGTGCCTCTGCCACCAGCCAAGCCACCGTGGGCTCGATGGTGTCTTCGTAGTCCGGATGCACGCCCACCGATGCAAACAGATTGGACTGCGCGTCCGCCAGTGCCAGCACGCTTGGGTAATCGGGCTGGTTCACGGACACCACCAGCGCATGCGTGACCTTGTTCTCCTGCATGGCAGCGAGCTTGCCATCGAGATCGGCAACAAGATCGGGGAAATTGATGTGGCAGTGAGAGTCGACGAACATGGTGAGCTGGCAATGAGGGGTTAGCGGGGATTTTAGCACTGCATGGGGGACAGACAGTGGGGTAAAAGGTTGCAGGGTGTGGTGGTTACATTGCGCTGTGTGGTTTGCACACGGGCATAGAGAGGTTTAGCGGCTATGCAGCACATTCGCACTGCATGCCGTTTAGGGCGGGAGTGCGTCCCGCATCGCCAGGCGGCAAAGCTTAGACATCACCAGCCTACGCGCCACCCCGCCTTTGCCAGCATACAGCCTGGCAGCGCAGGAGACTCCTGCAGGGAGTGCTTCAGTAGGGGCGCCGGGATTGTTGAGGGGGTCACGAGACGCCCCCTTGACCTGCTCGCAGGGCGGCCATCCGCCGCGCGGAAGCGGCACCAAAACCAACGCGCCGCAGTTGTTAATACCTGAATTGCCCCGCAAGATAGGCAAGGCTTGGCAAACAACGCCAAGCCAGTGCCGATTACATCGTATGCGTCGTGCGCGAGGACTGCAGATACCCGCCCAGCAAACCCTCGATCTTGTTGCGGGCCTGCGCGCCTGCCTCATTGGCCGAGAACTGCACGCCCACACCTTGCTGGTGGTTGTTGTGTGCGCCACCCGGCGTGATCCACACCACATTGCCGGATACGGCGATCTTGGCCGGGTCGTCCAGCAGCGACAGCAGCATGAATACTTCGTCCCCCAGCTTGTAGGGCTTGGCGGTAGGAATGAAAATGCCACCCCCCTTGATGAAGGGCATATAGGACGCGTACAGCGCGGCCTTTTCCTTGATATTGAGCGACAGCACGCCCGGGCGGTTTACGGGCGGCTTTGGGGCTTCGGTCATCGGGGGCTCCCGGCGCTTTTCAGCGCGGCGAGGTAATCAAACAGCAACGACTCGATCACGAGCCGTGCATTCAGCGGGTGATGCGCAAGTTTCTTCGCATCGAACAGCCGCTCTGCATAAGCGGTCATGCCGGCGGCGCGTGGCGCCAGACGCGACAAGGCTTCGCGACAATCTGGATAATAGCGAACTTTCCCGGTCAGCCCCAAGCTGACGAGGTCATGCACCCATTTCTGTAGCCATTCGACCAACAGCGCCATTTCCACCTTGGCACGGTCGAACTCCGCCGCCACGGCCAGTACATCGAGCGCGCCGGGGTTGCCCAGGTGCTCCAGCAGGCTGGCGCGCAGCGGCAACCATTCGGCACTGGCATCCTCCAGCGCGGCCAGCGGCGAGCCACCGGTATGCGCCAGATGCAGCGCCGGGTCGACCACGCCCTGTTCCGCCAGCCACTGGCTGGCAGCGGCCAGATCGGGCTGCGGCAACGCAAACACGCGGCAACGGCTGCGCACCGTGGGCAACAGGCGCCGCCAGTGATGTGATACCAGGATGAAACGTGCGCCTTGCGGCGGCTCTTCCAGCGTTTTCAGGAAGGCATTGGCTGCGGCGGTATTCATGGCTTCCGCCGGGCACACCAAGGTAACGCGGCTGCCGGCGCGGTGCGAGGTGAGCTGCACGAAGTCGGTCAGCTCGCGCACGTTCTCGACATTGATGATGGCGGATTTTTTCTTGGCCTTGGTATCAGGCTTGGCACCCTCTTCACTCTCGTCGGCTTCGCCGTCATCGGGCGACAGCAGCCGGAAGTCCGGGTGGTTACCAGCCAGTTGCCAGCGGCAACCATCGCACCCGCCGCACGGTGCGGTACTGCGGTCTGCGGCTTCGCACAGGAACCACGCAGCCAGCCGGTCGGCAAAGCGGCGTTTGCCGATACCGGGCTCGCCGGTCAACAGTAGCGCATGTGGCAGCCGTGCCGGATCGTGCATCAGTTGCGCCCACGCTTCGTGTTGCCAGGGGTAGAGCTCGAACGCGCTCATGCGGCCAGCCATTGCGGCAGTTGCGCAGCCAGTTCCTGCTGGATGGCCTCGATACCGCGGTTGGCATCCACCACCTTGATACGCGCCGGGTCTTGTTCGGCGCGGCGCAGGTAGGCATCGCGCACGCGGGTATGAAAATCGGCAGCTTCGCGCTCGAAGCGATCCAGCTCGCGGCTGCCGGCCATGCGCGCAGCGCTCACTTCGGGCGGCACATCGAACAGCAGCGTGAGGTGTGGTTGCAGCAGCAGATCGCCGCGTTGCTGCACCCAGTGTTCCAGTGCGGCAAATTTGGCCAGATCCAGCCCGCGGCCGCCCCCCTGGTAGGCATAGGTGGCATCGGAAAAACGGTCGCACAGCACCCAGTCACCGCGTGCCAGCGCCGGTTCGATCACCTCGGCCAGATGCTCGCGCCGCGACGCGAACATCAGCAGCGCTTCGGTTTCCAGGTGCATGGGTTCGGACAGCAGCAAGGCACGCAGCTTTTCGCCCAGCGGGGTGCCACCGGGCTCGCGCGTATTGATGAAACGGATGCCCTGCGCGGCCAGCCAGTCGGCCACCCAGGCCAACTGGGTGCTCTTGCCAGCGCCATCGACCCCTTCGACGCTGATGAATCGGCCCCTCGGGCCTTGGATGATCTGTGCGGACATGGCGCCATTTTGACAGCTTGAGCGCCGGAAGGCGACGTTTTAACCCGGCAAGGGCTCAGGTTTGCCGAGATGCAATTAGCCGCCGGCACGGGCACCGATGCTTCCGGCAAAGCAGCCTGGTGTGATTCATCAGCAATACCGCCAGCCGCCCTGTAATGGCCTAAGTTGAATACCGGGTAGACGGCGCATTGCCGCTGGGCGCCAGCCATGCAAATGGCGATGCCAGCGTAAACCCCAATACCCAGCGCGCATCACAGTGATAGCGTGCTTGAAACAATCGTTTCATGGAGTGACCGATGACTGCTTACCCGCACCTGCTGGCCCCGCTGGATCTGGGATTTACCACGCTGAAGAACCGCGTACTGATGGGGTCGATGCATACCGGGCTGGAAGAAGCGGCCGACGGTGCTGAAAAGCTTGCCACGTTCTACGCCGAGCGCGCCCGTGGCGGGGTGGGCCTGATCGTTACCGGCGGCATTGCCCCCAATGCGGCCGGGCGGATTTATCCGGACGCTGCAATGCTGGCCAGTGAAGCCGACCTGCCACACCACATGCCAGTCACCCGCGCAGTTCACGCTGCCGGTGGCAAGATCTGCCTGCAGATCCTGCACGCCGGCCGCTATGCATACCATCCGGAATCCGTTGCGCCGTCTGCCATCACCGCGCCGATTTCGCCATTCACCCCGCATGCGCTGAGCGTGGCCGAGATTGAGACCACCATTGCCGATTTTGCCCGCTGCGCCCGACTGGCGCGCCAGGCCGGCTACGACGGCGTGGAAATCATGGGTAGCGAAGGCTACCTGCTGAACCAGTTTCTGGTGACCCGCACCAACCAGCGCGATGACGAATGGGGCGGCAGCTTCGAGAACCGCATGCGGCTGCCACTGGCCATCGTCAACGCGGTGCGCGCGGCGGTAGGCAGCGATTTCATCGTGATCTTCCGCCTGTCGTTGCTGGATCTGGTGGAAGGCGGCGGCGCACTGCCCGAGGCAATCCAGCTGGCACAGGCACTGGAAGCGGCCGGCGTCTCCATCATCAACACCGGCATCGGCTGGCACGAGGCCCGGGTGCCAACCATTGCACAGGCAGTGCCACGCGGCGGCTTTGCCTGGGTGACGCGGCAACTGCGCCCGCATGTGAACATCCCGCTGATCGCGGTCAACCGCATCAATACGCCGGAGATTGCCGAGGCCATACTCGCCGCTGGCGACGCGGACATGGTATCGCTGGCGCGGCCGCTGCTGGCGGATGCGGATTTCGTCGCCAAGGCGGCGGCCGGCAAGCCACAGGCCATCAACACCTGTATTGCCTGTAACCAGGCGTGCCTGGATCATGTATTCGAGGGCAAGAAGGCATCGTGCCTGGTGAACCCGCGCGCATGCCGCGAGGATGAATTCGCCATCCGGCCCGCGGTGCAGCGCAAGCACGTCGCGGTGATCGGCGCCGGCCCTGCCGGCCTGTCGTGTGCGCTGACCGCCGCGCAATGCGGCCATGCAGTCACGCTGTTCGAAGCCGGTGATGCCATCGGCGGCCAGTTCAGGTTGGCAAGCCATATCCCGGGCAAGGATGAATTCAGGGAAACGCTGCGCTACTACAGCTACCAGCTGGCCGAAGCCGGGGTAACCATCCGGCTGAATACGCCGATTACCGGCGCGCAGCAGCTGGCCGGCTTTGATGAAGTGGTGGTCAGTACCGGCGTGCGCCCGCGCACGCCGGCCATCAGCGGCATCGATCATCCCAAGGTGGTCAGCTACCCGGACCTGATTTCCGGCAAGGTGGCGCCTGCTGCGCGCATTGCAATCATCGGTGCCGGTGGTATCGGCGTGGATACCGCGGTAATGGTGTCCGAACCGGCGGTGGAAACCACACCGGTCAACGATTACCTGAACGAATGGGGTATCAACCAGCATCTGGATAGCGCTGGGGGCCTGCAGCCGGCTGTGCACCACCACAATCAGCGCACTATCTGGCTGCTGCAGCGCAAGCCCGGCAAGCCCGGCAGCGGCCCCGGCAAGACCACCGGCTGGGTGCACCGGCTGGCACTGCAGCAACGCGGCGTAAACCTGCTGGCCAACGCGGAATACCTGCAGATCGACGATGCCGGGCTGCACGTCCGCATCAAGGGGCAAGAGCAATGCCTGCCGGCCGATCAGGTGGTGATCTGCACCGGGCAGGAATCGGTGGCGGAGTTGTTCGATAAGCTGGCGCAAAGCGGCGTGCGCGTACACAAGATCGGCGGCGCGGAATTTGCCGGCGAGCTCGATGCCAAGCGCGCGATTGAATCGGGCACGCGGCTTGCGCTCAGCCTGTAGCCAGGCATGCATTTCACGACTGCGCCGCGTGCAACAGCACGCGGCGTTTTTCATGCGCGGTTTGTATTGATTTGCATGCAGTGATTGCATCCAGGGGCAAGCGGATGGATGCGGCAACGCAATGCGCAAACAGTCTGAAGCATTCAGCAACAAATCTGATGCAAGGCAATTAGTGAAGCTGAAGCGGGAAGTATTACGGTACTGCTGGATGGGGTATTGATGGGATGTTGCGAGGTACTGCAGAAGGGATAGTACGTGGTAAAGCAGAAGTGGTGCACCCGGAGCGATTCGAACGCCCGACCCTCTGGTTCGTAGCCAGATACTCTATCCAACTGAGCTACGGGTGCACTGTTTGCTGCTTTTTACTACTTCCTACACCAACCCGAAGGAAGGTCTTGGCGGAGACGGAGGGATTCGAACCCTCGATACAGGTTTAAGCCCGTATGCCTCCTTAGCAGGGAGGTGATTTCAGCCACTCATCCACATCTCCGTCAAGGGAAGCCGGATATTACCTAGGGTTCCGGCAGCCGTCAAATGACGATTTCACTGCGGGCCCGCTTTCAAATGCATCGGGCCGGATACTGCCGGATCAAACACCTGCAAAATCAATAACAAACAACATTGCGCCGGTTTGCGGGCCATGCACAAAAAATTGCGCCAATGGCCCGAAACCACACCCGGCAAAGCCGGAAATGCTTATTTGGCCTGGTCGAGGCCGAATGCCTTGTGCAATACACGCACAGCCAATTCCAGATATTTTTCATCGACGATGACGGAAATCTTGATTTCCGAGGTCGAGATCATCTGGATATTGATGCCTTCTTCGGCAAGGGTGCGGAACATGGTGGAAGCCACGCCCACGTGCGAGCGCATGCCCACGCCAACGATGGACACCTTGCAGATCTTGTCGTCGCCGTTGACGCTCTTGCCGCCCACGTGGGCCTGCACGCCTTCCAGTACCTTGATGGTGCGGGCGAATTCGCCCTTGGGCACCGTGAAGCTGAAATCAGTGGTGCCGTCCTGGCCGACGTTCTGGATGATCATGTCCACGTCGATATTGGCATCTGCCACCGGGCCGAGGATCTGGTAGGCAATGCCGGGTTTGTCCGGCACACCGATCACGTTGATACGGGCTTCGTCACGGTTGAATGCGATGCCGGAGACGACGGGCTTTTCCATGTTCGGGTCTTCCTCGAAAGTGATCAGCGTGCCCTCGCCTTCTTCCTGGAAGCTGGAGAGCACGCGCAGTTTTACGTTGTATTTGCCGGCGAATTCAACCGAGCGGATCTGCAGCACCTTGGAACCCAGGCTGGCCATCTCGAGCATTTCCTCGAAGGTGATGGTCTTGAGCTTCTTGGCTTCCGGTACGACGCGCGGATCGGTGGTGTATACGCCATCGACATCGGTATAGATCTGGCATTCGTCTGCCTTCAGCGCGGCGGCCAGCGCCACGCCCGAGGTATCCGAGCCACCACGGCCCAGCGTGGTGATGTTGCCTTCCGCATCCACGCCCTGGAAACCGGCCACGATGACCACGCGGCCAGCGTTGAGGTCGGCACGCATGGCGGTATCGTCGATCGACTGGATACGGGCCTTGGTGTGCAGCGAATCGGTGAGGATCTTCACCTGGCCGCCGGTGTAGGACTTGGCTTCGATGCCCTGTTCCTTCAGCGCCATGGCCAACAGGCCGATGGTGACCTGCTCACCGGTGGAAACGATCACGTCGAGCTCGCGCGGATCCGGATTGGCCTGGATCTCTTTGGCAAGCGCGATCAAGCGGTTGGTTTCGCCGCTCATTGCGGACAGGACCACGACCAAGTCGTGCCCCTGGGCCTTGAATTTGGCGACGCGGCGGGCGACGTTCTTGATACGGTCGGGTGTGCCGACCGAGGTGCCGCCGTACTTCTGGACGATCAATGCCATGATGCAACCTGTGTGGTTGGTAAGACGAAATTTGTTAAGGGCACAATTGTAATGAAAGCTGTTCCGCTTTACGAGCGCACACAGCATCAAGCCGTGCTTTCGCCACTTGCGCCCCCGGATCAGCGCACGGTCACCGCTACTCTCGCGGCAACTGCACACGTCAATTCATAGGCAATCGTGCCGGCAGCCGCTGCCACTTCATCCACCGGCAACGCCTGCCCCCATAGCTCGACTGCCGTGCCGACACCGGCAGCCGGCAGCGTGCTGATATCCACTGCCAGCATATCCATCGATACGCGGCCGACCAGTTGGCTGCGCTGGCCGTCCACCAGCAGCGGCGTGCCGCTGGGCGCATGGCGTGGATAACCATCGGCATAGCCGCAGGCGACGATACCGATGCGCATGCGCTGCGTGGCGGTGAAGGTGGCGCCATAACCGACTGCATCGCCGGCGGCAAGTTCCTGCACGGCGATAATTTCCGATGCCAGCGTCATTACCGGCAGCAGACCGAACGACGCGGCACTGCGCGCGCTGCCGAACGGGCTGGCGCCGTACAGCGCAATGCCGGGGCGCACCCAGTCTGCATGCGTATCCGGATAGGCCAGCGTGGCGGCAGAATTGGCAAGCGTGACGGGCAACGCCAGGCCGGCAGTACCGGCATGGAAGCGCGCCATCTGAGCGGCAATGCCCTTGCCGGCTTCGTCCGCGCAGGCAAAATGCGCCATCAGTGTGATGGCAGCCACATTGGGATTGGCCTGCAGGCGCGCCACCAGTGCCGGCGCAGCTTCCGCAGGAAACCCAAGGCGGTTCATGCCGGTATTGAGCTTGAGGAACACGCTGACCGGCGCGGGCAGACGCATGGCTTCCAGCCGCACCAGCGAGGCTTCGTCATGCACCGACAGCCACAGGTCATGCTGTGCGGCGCCATGCAGTTCGTCAGCATCGAACACGCCTTCCAGCAACAGGATGGGCTGGCGTACGCCGGCGCCGCGCAGTGCCAGCGCACCGGGGAATTCCAGTGTGGCGAAACCATCGGCATCGGGCAGCGCATGGGCGGTAGTGATCAGGCCATGGCCGTAGGCATTGGCCTTGACCACGGCAAAGGCGCGGGCCTGCGGCGCACGGGCCTTGAGCGTGGCGTAGTTGTGACACAATGCATCGGTATGGATCGTGGCAGCGATCGGGCGCGGCATGGACTACTTGCTCCGTTCAGGATTGCGGGCGGCGGGCACGATGATGGCGCCACGCCCAGATGGCGGCAGCCACCAGCGCCACGAACACCAGCAGCAGGATGCCGGTCTGGCCGCGTTTCACCCACAGCAGCAGCCATTCGTGGTTGTAGGCCCCGTAATGACCAAGATAAACCCAGATGGGCACGCTGATCAGCGCGGCAAAACCATCGAGCATCAGGAATCGCCAGTAGGGAATTTTCTGGCTCATGCCGGCGGTGAGGAAGATGGGCGAGCGCAAGCCGGGCAGGAAGCGCGCCACGAACAGCACGCGGTTGCCGTAGCGGGCAAATTTGTCCTGCACTGCCGCGTAGCGCTCCGGTGTGAGCAACCGGGCCACCCACCGCCAGCGCAGCACTCCTTGGCCCCAGTGGTATCCGGCAAAGAACATGATGGTATCGCCCAGCAGCACCCCCGCCATGCCGACCATGAACATGGTGTGCACGTTGGCGTAACCCAGGCCGGCAATGATGCCGCCGGCCACCAGCGTGATGTCTTCCGGGATGGGTACGCCGAATCCGCAGATCAGCAGCACCAGGAAAACAGCCAGGTAGCCGTAATCGGTAAACAGGGGGAGCAGGTATTGGAGAGCTTCCATTGACTTCCATTAGCGTCATCAGGGGATGGCCGCGCTTCATAGTAGCATGCAGCTTACAGCCTCCCGTTCGGACAATCCCGGATTGAATCGGTTCATGCAAGCATCAACGGTCGGATAAACGTGATATAACGCCGTGATTCGATCAGCCCGACATCTCTATGGACCGCGGTTTTTTCCTGATACTCGGCGCGCAATTTTTGTCGGCACTGGCTGACAACGCCCTCTTCATCGCCGCCCTCGCACTGTTGCGCGAACAACAAGCGCCGGAGTGGCATCTATCGATGCTGCTGGTGTGGTTTACCGTCTCCTACGTCGTGCTGGCCCCGTTCGCAGGATCGTTTGCCGATTCGATGCACAAGGGCAAGGCGATGATGATATGCAACGGCATCAAGCTGCTGGGCTGTATCGGCATGCTGACCGGCGCCCCGCCCATCGTTGCCTATGCGATCGTCGGTTTTGGCGCTGCCGCGTACAGCCCCGCCAAATATGGCTTGATTACCGAATACCTGCCGCATGAAAAACTGGTTGAAGCTAATGGCTGGCTGGAAGGGGCCACCGTGGCCGCCATCATTTTCGGCAGCGTGCTGGGCGGCCTGCTCACCGGGCATTCCATGGGCAACTGGCTGGACGGACTGTCGTTCAGCCCAAGCTGGCTCTCGCCGGCCGAATGCGCAATCTTCACCATCCTGGTAATTTATCTGGCGGCTGGCTGGCTCAATCTCTATATCCCCAAGCTCAATGTACAGCTCAAGAAGCTGGAATGGCGCCCGTTCGCGCTGATACATGAGTTTGCGGAATGCCTGAAGCGCCTGTGGCAAGACCCGCAAGGCCAGCTCTCGCTGGCGGTGACCACATTGTTCTGGGGCGCAGGCGCGACCATGCGCCTAGTCGTGCTCAACTGGGCCGTGATCTGGCTCAACTACACCATGCAGGAAGGAACCTTGCTGGTGGCAACCGTGGCATTCGGCACTGCGTTTGGCGCCGTGCTTGCCGGGCGCTATATCCCCTTGAAGAAAGCATTCAACGTGCTGCCGGCTGGGGTTGCCATGGGCGTGCTGGTAATGAGCATGCTGCTGATCCACAACGCCATGATTGCCGCACTGCTGATGTTCATCGTGGGGGCATTGTCCGGTTTCTTCGTGGTACCGCTGAATGCCATGCTGCAACATCGCGGTTATTTGCTGATGGGTGCAGGGCATTCCATTGCCGTTCAGAACTTCAACGAGAACTTGGGCATCCTGGTGATGGTCGGATTGCATGCGTGGCTGATCAAACACTTCAGCAGCGCATTGCCCGCCGATGCAACGCAAGAGGTGCGAAACCTGTTCGCTGTAAACGGCTTGCCACCCATGCACGTTATCGTGCTCGGCTTTGGTCTTTTCGTTGCGGTGAGCATGGTGCTGGTGATCTGGCGCTATCGCCGCGGTACTCGCGCTGGAATCATGCATGACTAAAACAGTTTCACCCCTGCTGCTCACCCTGTCCGTTTCAGCGCTGCTGGTCACCGGCCTGTCCGCTTGCGGGCGCAAAACAGAAAACACGGATGCAAAAAAGCCGCGTGCCGCCCAGGTACGCACCGTCAAGGCGGAAACCAGTGATGTGCCGGTGATCCTCACCGCGCAAGGCCATGTGGTCTCGCTCAACCAGGTGGAGCTGCGCCCGCAAACCAGCGGCATCCTGCGCGGCATCCATTTCAAGGAAGGCGATGACGTCAAGGCCGGGCAGTTGCTGTTCAGCCTGGATAACCGCGACGCCGCCAGCAGCCTGCAGAAGATGGACGCCACCATCGTCCAGTACCAGGCACAACTGACCGAAGCCGAGCGCGATCTTTCCCGCTCCAAGGAGCTGGCCGCCAAGGGCTTCGTATCCGCATCGGTGATCGATACCGCGCAAGCCAAGGTCGATGCACTGAAGGCGCAGATTGCCGCCGCCCGTGCCGATGCCAGCGGCGCACGCGTCACCCTGGGTGATCGACGTATCGACGCACCGTTTTCCGGCCGTACCGGTGCACTCAACGCCTATCCGGGCAGCCTGGTGCAGCCCGGCAGCGCGCTACCGCTGGTGATCATCACCCAGCTGGACCCGATTGCCATCCGCTTTACCGTGCCGGAAACCGATCTGGCCGCAGTGCGCAGTGCGCAGTTGCAGGGCGCGGTGATCGTTTCTGCCGACCTGGGCAAGGCGGGTAAGCTGCAAGGCAAGCTCACCTTCATCGACAACGCCATCGACAGTGCCAGCGGCACCATCGTGATGAAGGCCGAGTTTGCCAACCCCAAGCATCTGCTGTGGCCCGGCATGTATACGCCGGTCAGCATCGATGCGGGCGTAACCCACGATGCCGTGGTGCTGCCGGCCCAAGCGGTGCAGAACGGCCCGAGCGGGCGCTTCATCTACCGGGTGGGCGCCGAGCAGAAGGTAGCCAGCCAGCCGGTGCAACTGGTGCGCGTGTTTGACGAGCGCGCCATCGTGACCGGCGTTGCGCCGGGTACCAAGGTGGTATCGGAAGGCGGCCAGAACCTGCGACCGGGTGCCCAGGTACAGGAAGCGAGCGCACCAGCCGGCAAGCGTGGTGGCCAGCATGGCGACCAGAAAGACAAGGGCGGCCAGGACGCCAGCCAGCCCAAGGGTGAATGACCCGGGGCCGGCCACCGCGCCGCCTGACCTGATTCGCGTGCTGCCAGCCTGGCTGGCAGCCCTGCTCCGCCCGTTTGATATCGAGCTGCCATGAATATTTCTTCCCTTTGCATCCATCGCCCGGTCGCAACGCTGCTGGTCTGGATTGCCGTCGTCGTTGCCGGCATCGCCGCCTGGTTCCAGCTGCCGATTGCCGCGCTGCCCAACTACGACACGCCCACCATCAGCGTATCGGCCAACCTGCCCGGGGCCAGCCCGGAAACCATGGCGACATCGGTAGCCACGCCGCTGGAAAAGCAGTTTTCCACCATTCCCGGTGTCGCCACCATCACCTCCAGCAGCTCGCTCGGCAGTACGTCGATCACGCTGGAGTTCGACGCGGACCGCAATATCGATGCCGCGGCGGTAGACGTACAGGCGGCATTGTTCCGCGCCAGCCGCGGCTTGCCCAAGGACATGACCAGCCCGCCGAGCTACCGCAAGGTAAACCCGGCGGATGCGCCCATCCTGCTGATCGGCATCAACTCGCCATCGCTGAGCCTGGCCGACCTCAACAGCTATGGCGACAACCTAATTTCGCCGGCGCTCTCCACCATCAACGGCGTGGCGCAGGTGCAGATCTTTGGCCAGATGCGTTACGCGGTGCGCGTATCGGTAGATCCGGACCAACTGACCACGCGCGGGCTGAGCCTTACCCAGGTGGCCACCGCACTGCAGGATGCCAACGCCAATGCACCGGTGGGCCAGCTGGATGGCAAGCGCCAGACGCTGATCCTCAATGCCGATGCCAACCTCAAGCGCGCGGATGACTTTGCCAGGCTGATCGTGGCCAGCAAGGATGGCCAGCCGGTGCGGCTGTCCGACGTGGCCAAGGTGGAAGACAGCGTGGAAAACCTGCGCACCAGCGGCTGGATCAACGGCGAGCGCTCCATCGTGATGGCGGTGCAGCGCCAACCGGGTGCCAACACCGTAGCCACCGTGGATGCCATCCGCAAGATGCTGCCGCAACTGCAGGCGCAGATGCCGGATTCGATCAACATCAAGGTGCTGAACGACCGCTCGACGTCGATCCGCGAGGCCATCCACGACGTCACGCTCACCATGCTGCTGACCATCGTGCTGGTGGTGCTGGTGATCCTGCTGTTCCTGCGCCGTGCCAGCGCCACGCTGATCCCGTCCGCCAGCTTGCCGATCTCCTTGCTGGGCACGTTTGCGCTGATGCTGGCGCTGGGGTTCAGCCTGGACAACATCTCGCTGATGGGGCTGACCATTGCCATCGGCCTGGTGGTCGACGATGCCATCGTGGTGCTGGAAAACATCGTGCGCCATGTGGAAGAAGGCATGAAACCGATGGATGCGGCCATCAAGGGCGCACGCGAAGTAGGCTTCACGGTGATCTCGATCTCGATTTCGCTGGTGGCGGTATTCATTCCGATCTTCTTCATGCCCGGCACCATCGGCAAGCTGTTCCATGAATTTGCCGTGGTGGTGACGCTGGCGATTGCGGTATCCGCCGTAGTATCACTGACGCTGATCCCGCTGTTTGCCAGCCGCTTCCTCAAACATGAAGACCCGCACGAGAAAGTACCGGCATGGAGCAGGCTGTTCGAAGCGGGCTTCAACAAGGTGCTGCATGGCTACACCAGCTCGCTGGAATGGGGGCTGAAACGCCGTGGCCTGGTGCTGCTGGTGGCATTGGCCACCGTGGTGGGCACCGTATGGCTGTACATGATTGCGCCCAAAGGCTTTTTCCCGCAGGAAGACATCGGCCAGATCCAGGTCACGGTGGAAGGCCCGCAAGACATCGCCTACCCTGCCATGCTGGCGGCGCAGCAGAGAATTGCCGCGCGCGTGAAAGCCAACCCGGCGGTGGAAACCGTAGTGTCCAACGTCAACAGCGGCAATAGCGGCCGCATGTTCATCATGCTGAAACCGCGCGACCAGCGCCCGAAGATGGACGAAGTGCTGGCCAGCATGCGCAAGGTGACCGGCGGGCTGCCGGGCTTCAATGTTTACTTCCGGCCGACGCAAAACTTGTCGGTAGGTGGCCGTTCATCGAAGAGCTCGTACCAGTACACGCTGCAATCGGTGCATGCGGATGAACTGGACCAGTGGGGCGACAAGCTGCTGGCCGCGTTGCACAAGTCGGACGTGGTGACCGACGTGAACAGCGACGCGCAGAAGAACGGCTTGCAGGCCAGCGTGAAGATCGATCACGAGAAAGCCCAGTTGCTGGGCGTGGATACGCAATCGCTGCAGGATACGCTGTACGCCGCGTATGGTGGCCGGCAGGTTTCCACCATCTATGACCCGGAGGACAGCTACGCAGTGATCATGGAGCTGGCGCCGGAACAGCGCCGCGATGAATCGGCGCTGGACAAGCTATATGTGACCAGCAAGAGCGGCGCGCTGGTACCGGTGAATGCGATTGCCCACGTGGAGCGCGAGCGGGTGACCACCTCGGTCAACCACCAGGGGCAATTGCCTGCGGTGACGCTGTCTTTCAATCTGCAGCCGGGCAAATCGCTGTCTGATGCCGGTGCCGCCATCGAGGCAGCCAAGCGCGAGATCGCCTTGCCTGCCTATGTATTCGGCGCCTTTGCCGGTGAAGCTGCGGTGTTCCAGTCGTCGCAATCGAGCCAGTTGTGGCTGATCGTGATCGCCATCGCGGTGATTTACGTGATCCTCGGCATCCTGTACGAGAGCTGGATCCACCCGGTGACCATCCTGGCGGGTATTCCGTCTGCGGCGATCGGTGCCTTCCTCAGCCTGCATATCGTGGGGCTGGAGCTGACCTTCATCGCGATGGTGGGCATTCTGCTGCTGGTGGGCATCGTGAAGAAGAACGCCATCATGATGATCGACTTCGCGCTGGATGCGCAGCGCACACAGGGCCTGTCGCCGCTGGAGGCCATCCGCAAATCGTGCGAGCTGCGCTTCCGCCCCATCATGATGACCACCTTTGCCGCCATCATGGGTGCACTACCGATTGCGCTGGGCCTGGGCGCCGGTGCGGAACTGCGTCAGCCGCTGGGCGTGGCGGTGGTGGGTGGTCTGCTGTTCTCGCAGCTGATCACGCTCTATGTGACGCCAGTGCTGTACCTGACCTTCGATGCGCTGATCCACCGCTTCGGCGGCCAGGGCTTCACGCCCGAGCCGGAACCGGATCTGGAAAAGAAGTAAGCACCCGGCGCAAGCTCCCCTGTCAGGCCCGTGCGGCAAACTCACCTGCCGCCGCACGGGCCAGCACCTGCGCCAGCTCATCCTGCCGGAACGGTTTGGCCAGGAAATCATCCATGCCGGCGGCCAGGCAGGCCTCGCGGTCTTCCTGGCCAGCATTGGCCGACAAGGCGATCACCGGCAGATGCGGCAGCCGCAGCAGCCGTTCGCGCTGGCGCAGCCGGCTGGTGGCTGCCAGGCCATCGAGCACCGGCATCTGTACATCCATGAACACCAGATCGAAGGGCTCGGCATTCGCGTCTGCGTAAGCGAGCAGGCCCAGTGCCTGCTCGCCGTTTTCCGCCATGCTGACCTGATGGCCGGCCAATACCAGGAAGCGCTCGGCCACCAGCCGGTTGACCGGGTTATCTTCCGCCAGCAACACCCTGAGCGGGCCGTCCTTGCGCGGCAAGATCGGCGGCGCTGCTTCCACCGCAGCTTCATGCAAGGGCACCGCAAAGCGGAAGATGCTGCCGCCTGCGGGGTTGTCATCCACCCAGATACGCCCATCCATCAGCTCCACCAGCTTGCGGGAAATCGACAGGCCTAGTCCGGTACCGCCAAAACGCCGGGTGATCGAACTGTCTGCCTGTGCGAACGCTTCGAAGATATCGGTACGCTTGCCCAGCGGTACGCCGATGCCGGTATCCCTGACCGCCACGGTCCACACCACCGCCCCATCGCTACCCGGCCAGCAATCGGCTTCCACCTGTACGCTGCCATCCGGTGTGAACTTGAGTGCATTGCCGATCAGGTTGACCAGCACCTGCTTGAGGCGCACCGCATCGCCCAGCAGCATGGGCGGGGTGCGCTCGCTCAGGTGTATGGACAAGGTAACGCCGCGCATGCCGGCCTGCGGCTGGAACATCCGCTCCAGGTCTGCCAGCAGCCGGCATGGCGAGAACGGTGCAGGGTCGAGGCCGAAGTGGCCGGATTCGATGCGCGAGAAATCGAGCACATCGTTCACCAGTGACAGCAGCGCATCGGTAGAGGCCTGGATGACGGCCACCTGCTGACGTGATTCGGCATCGAGCGGGTGATGCGAAAGCAATTGCGCCATGCCGACGATGCCATTCATCGGCGTGCGGATTTCATGGCTGATATTGGCGAGGAATTCACTCTTGGCGCGGCTGGCCGATTCGGACACCTCGCGCGCGCGCTGCAGGTCAGCCACCAGCCGGCGTTGATCCTGCGCCACCTTGATCGAATCGGTGAGTGTTTCATTGAAGAATTGCGCGCTGCGCAGGATGCCGAACAGGAACAGCAGCGACATCACACTGAAAATGCCGCCGTACTTGCCACCGCCAAACAGATTGGCAATGGTCTCGGGCATGATCATCATCACTGCATAGATCTGCAGCACCGGCAGCACCGCAGAGAGGATGGGCACAGCGCCGGCCACCATGCCACCAAGTACGAAGGCGATGAAAAAGCGCAGCGTATCGCTGGCGCCCACCATGAAAGGCACCAGGCCCACGCCCCAGATCAGGCCGGACACCGGCGCACTGAAGAAATAGCGTTTGAGCCAGAAATCCACATTGCGTTCGTCCACCGTCGCACGCCGGTAGCTTCTCGATAACGCCATGCGGTAAAACGCCGTCGCCAATGCCAATGCCCACCATGCGCCCACGTGCAGCCAGCGGAACTGGGTCAGCAGCACGCACGCCAGCAAGGTGGCATTAGCAATGCTCATCCACTGCCCAATGGTTACATTGCGGTAAAGCAGCTGCGTGGTATGCAGGCGGACAGCAGGGGTCTGGGCTGGCAGGCGGAACATGGCATATGCATCATGGGCAACGAGCGGCAGTATAGTCAGTAAGCTGGCGCTACGTATGCTTACTGCGCTGGCGGCGGCGGTGTGTCGCTTTGCAGCACCGCCACTTCGTCCTTGTTGTCGGCCAGGATGTTGAGGGTGACGCGGCGATTGCGCGAGCGCCCTTCCACGCTGTCGTTGCTTTCCTGCGGGCGGAACTCGCCGTAACCGATGGCGACCAGCCGCTGTGGCGCCACGCCGGCCTGCACGAACAGGCGCACCACACTGGCAGCGCGCGCGGCAGACAGCTCCCAGTTGGAAGGAAACTGCGGCGAAGCGATGGGCTGATTATCGGTATTACCTTCGATCTGGATCAGGTTGTCGCTGTTCTTGACGAGTTCGGCCACGCCACGCAAGGCCGCCACCGAATTCGCTTCCAGATCGGCACGGCCGGTCTGGAACAACACCGAATCACTGATTTCCACCGCGATACCGCGTTTCGATTGCGTAACCCGTACCTTGCCCTGATCGATCAACGAGCCCAGCGACGTGCGGATATCGCCGGCCATGCCCTGCATCTTGCGCGCTTCCTGCTCGAGCTTGGGGTTGGTCTGCGCGACCGGCGGCGTAGCGTGCTGCGGCGGCGCCAGCTTCTGCGGCGCCCCGGGCACGATCTGGTTAGGCAGGCGGACCGGGTTCTGCGAAGTGGTCGGATCATTGCGGAATGCGTTGACCAGCGATTCGGACAGCACCTTGTACTTGCCCTCGTTCAGCGACGACAGCGCGTACATCACCACGAAGAATGCAAACAGCAGCGTGATGAAGTCGGCATACGACACCAGCCAGCGTTCGTGGTTGTCGTGTTCTTCCGGGTGCCTGCTGCGCCGCCTCGCCATCGCTGCCTCTGCGTCGCGTTATTGCAGCGACATGCGCAACTGGCTGCCCAGGTGCGCTGCAGCTGTCACGCCCACGCGGCGGGCGAAGCGATCCAGGTAACCGGGTTGCGGGGTGAAGTCGACGATATCGTCGGCCTTGATCACATCACGCGCCACGCTATCGACCGACCCCAAGCCATCGATCAAGCCCATCTGCACACTTTTGGCGCCACTCCACACCAGGCCGGTAAAGAGATCCGGATCGTTGCCAAGGCGCTTGCCACGGCCAGCTTTCACTACGTCGATGAACTGCTGGTGGATCTCGGTCAGCATGTCCTGTGCCTTGGCTTTTTGCTCATCGCTGACTGGCGAGAACGGATCGAGGAAGCCCTTGTTCTTGCCAGCGGTGAGCAGACGACGCTCGACGCCCAGTTTTTCCATGGCACCGGTAAAGCCGAAGCCATCCATCAGCACGCCGATGGAACCGACGATGCTGGCCTTGTCGGCGTAGATCTTGTCGGCAGCCACAGCGGCGTAGTAGCAGCCGGATGCGCAGATGTCCCCCACCACCACGTAAAGCGGTACCTTGGGGTGCTTTTTCTTCAGCCGCAGCATGCCATCATTGAGCTGCCCTGCTTCCACCGGGCTACCGCCCGGGCTATTCACCGCCAGGATCACGCCACGGGTGTTCTTGTCGTCGAACGCGCGGTCAAGGCCATCGAGGATCACCTGTACATTGGCCTCGCCGTTGGCGGAAATCACACCGTCCATGTTGACGATGGCGGTATGCGGGCCGGTGGAGACGCTTTCCAGCTCGCCGGACTTGAAGCCGCCCACCAGCATGGTGGTCACCACGATCAGGTAGGCAAAGCCCAGCAGTTTGAAAAAGATGCCCCAGCGACGCTTGCGGCGCTGCTCTTTCAGACCGTCCTTGAGCAAATCGTTGAGGACCTGGCGTTCCCAGTTTTCTTGCATTGTTTATCCATTCCTGGCGGGACAATAAAAGACCTGATCATCTTCTTCGACCACGGTCAGCTTGGTCAGGTGGCGCCCCGGACAAGGGCCGCCGAGGCAGAGCCCCGTTTGAGGCGCATAGTATGCACCGTGCGTGGCGCACACGAGGTAATTCTGGCTCAAATCAAAGAAATCGCCCGGCTGATAATCCAGTTCGATCGGGATATGTGCACAGCTATTCAGATAAGCATGCACATGACCGTGAAAGCGCACCACGAAAGCCTGCTGCTCGCGCCCGGCCACGTCAACGGCAAAACGCACGCCCAGGCCACGCTCAGCAAGCTCGCTGCTGGCGCAGATGCGTATGCGTGCCGCGCCGGTTCCGGGCGTGTCAGCCATGCGCCAATATCCACTCGACCAGACTGGGGAAATCATCGAAATGCGCCAGCGGCTGCAGCGCCAGCATCTCATCGATACCGTGCGCACCGTAGCTCATGGCAAGGCTGGCGCAGCCGGCATTGATAGCAAGCTGCAGATCGTGCGTGGTATCGCCGATCATCACCGCGCGGCTGGCCGGTATATCGGTCACATCCAGCAGGTACTCGAGCATGGCCGGATGTGGCTTGGAAAAAGATTCATCCGCAGTGCGCGATGCCACGAAATGGGCGCCAAGGCCAGTTACCTGCAGCGCCCGGTCGAGCCCGACGCGGGATTTACCCGTGGCCACCACCAGTTGATAACCAGCGGCAGCCAGTTTCTTCAGCCCCTCCTCCACCCCATCGAACAGCACCAGCGCCTGATCGCGCTGCAGGTAATGCGTGCGGTAGGCATCAACGATGGCGTGCACCAGCGCATCATCTGCATCGGGTGCCAGGTACTGCATGGCCTCCTTGAGGCCATAGCCGATCACGAAGCGGGCATCGTAATCGGACGGCACCGGCAGGCCCAGATCGGCAAACGCCAGCTGGATGGCTTGCGCGATGGTGCCGGTCGAATCCATCAGCGTACCGTCCCAGTCGAACACCAGCAGATCGAAGCGGCGTGCGGTAGCGGCGGTTTGCACCGGCGCAGAAGCGGTGATCGTATCGCTCATCAGTTCAGGGTATCCACGTAAGACTGCAGTTCTTTGGGCAGCGGAGCTTCGAGTTCAAGCTTGTCGCCACTGAGCGGGTGTATCAGCGTCAAGCGCCACGCATGCAGGAACAGGCGCTTGAGACCGGCACGCGGCAACTGGCGGTTCAACACCGGATCGCCATATTTGTCATCCCCCAGGATCGGGTAGCCACTTTCCGCCAGGTGCACGCGGATCTGGTGCGTGCGGCCGGTTTTCAATTCACATTCCAGCAAGGACGCCCCGGCAAAGCTTTGCCGGCGATTCACCACCGTATGCGATGTCAGGCCATCGGCCGATTTCTTTACGCGGCGCTCGCCATCGGGCGTTTCATATTTGAGCAATTTGAACTTCACATGGCTGCGCGGTTCCGGCCATACGCCTTTCACCATGGCCAGATAGCGTTTATCGATCTGATGATTGTCCCGCAGCATTTCATGCAGTTTAACGAGGGCGGAACGTTTTTTGGCAATCAGCAGGATGCCGGAAGTATCGCGGTCCAGCCGGTGCACCAGCTCGAGGAACTTGGCCTGCGGGCGCTGCGCGCGCATCAGCTCGATCACACCGAAGGAAATACCCGAGCCGCCATGCACGGCAATGCCCGATGGCTTGTTGATAGCAATCAGCGCATCGTCCTCGAACAGTACTTCCAGCTCGACTTGGCCACTGGCCGCCTCGGCCGGCGCGTTGCTGGGCTTCTCGGCCACGCGCACGGGCGGCACGCGCACCACGTCACCCGCTTCGAGCTTGCGGGTGACATCGGCACGGCCTTTGTTCACGCGCACTTCGCCGGCGCGCACGATGCGGTAGATGTGGCTTTTGGGTACGCCCTTGAGGTGGCGCAGCAGGAAGTTATCCAGCCTTTGCCCGGCCGTTTCTTCGGTGATTTCGACGAAGGTGACAGACGCTTTGCTCGTCTCGGTCATGTTGACATATACTCTGTGTTGCGCTGCGATTCTGACAGGCAGCGCGACGGCGTCAATACTTCGAATGCCGTCGGCCGTTTCGGCCCCCATTATCCTGCTCTTTGGTTCATGTTGCGCCGTTAACGTCGGCGACTGCCTTCCCGCCGCCCTGTTTCTGGGGCCCCTTCCGAAGCAAATCAAGTCTTGGAAGCGCGAGCGCGGGACCCGCCTGACGTCCGTCGCGACCCACCAATGCTGGGATGCGGTTATTTCAGCTCACCGCAAAAAAAGTAGCGATGGTAATTGATTCGACCATACAACGCACTCGATCGGCTTCCCCTGTCTTGCCCTACTCTGCACATTGTTGCCCGGCAAGACGGTTCAACGGCCCATAAGGCCTCGGCTTAATCCAGTTAATCAGGATGTACAAAAACCGCGCCACATTTCCCTGATCCCGTTTTGCTATCCCGCCTTCCCGCTGGTTCGGGAATGGATTGCGACCCCGATCGGGTGCTGTGCCCGTGCCGAGGCGCCCCTGCCGTATGAGTGCGTGCAGGAGCCTACATGAAACGCATGCTGTTTAATGCCACGCAAGCTGAAGAGTTGCGCGTGGCCATTGTCGACGGTCAGAAGCTGATCGACCTCGACATCGAAACCGTTGGCAAAGAACAACGGAAGTCCAATATCTACAAGGGTGTCATCACCCGCATCGAGCCCAGTCTGGAAGCCTGCTTCGTAGACTATGGCTGCGAGCGCCACGGCTTTTTGCCGTTCAAGGAAATCTCCCGCAACTACATGCAGGACGACGGTGGCCGTGGCCGCGTGGCTGACCAGCTGCGCGAAGGCCAGGAAGTCATCGTCCAGGTGGAAAAAGACGAGCGCGGCAACAAGGGCGCGGCACTGACCACCTACATCAGCCTGGCGGGCCGTTACCTGGTGCTGATGCCGAACAACCCGCGTGGCGGTGGCGTATCGCGCCGCATCGAGGGGGACGAGCGCCAGGAACTGCGCGCCGCGATGGATCAGCTGGAAACACCGCACGGCATGAGCCTGATCGCCCGCACCGCCGCCATCGGCCGCGAAGTGGAAGAGCTGCAGTGGGACCTGAATTACCTGCTGCAACTGTGGCGTGCCATCGAAGGCGCCGGTACCGGCCAGTCGGGCGCTTTCCTGATTTACCAGGAATCGAGCCTGGTCATTCGCGCCATCCGCGATTACTTCCAGCCCGATATCGGCGAGCTGCTGATCGACAAGGTCGACATCTACGAGCAGGCCCGCCAGTTCATGAGCCACGTGATGCCGGGCAATGTGCAGCGCGTGAAGCTGTATCAGGACGACGTGCCGCTGTTCTCGCGCTTCCAGATCGAACACCAGATTGAAACCGCTTTTGCCCGTGAAGTGGCGCTACCATCCGGCGGCGCCATCGTCATCGACAAGACCGAAGCGCTGTACTCCATCGATGTGAACTCGGCCCGCGCCACCAAGGGTTCGGACATCGAGGAAACCGCCGCACGCACCAACCTTGAAGCGGCAGACGAAATTGCCCGCCAGATGCGCCTGCGCGACGTCGGCGGCCTGATCGTCATCGACTTCATTGACATGGAAAATCCCAAGAACCAGCGCGAAGTGGAAAACCGCCTGCGCGAAGCACTGCATCATGATCGTGCCCGCGTGCAGACCGGCAAGATTTCGCGCTTCGGCCTGATGGAACTGTCGCGCCAGCGCCTGCAGCCGTCGCTGGAAGAAACCACCCATATCGCCTGCCCGCGCTGCCATGGCACCGGCTTCATCCGCGGCACCGAATCGTCGGCACTGCATATCCTGCGCATCATTCAGGAAGAAGCCATGAAGGACAACACCGGCGCGATCCACGCGCAGGTGCCGGTCGATGTGGCCACCTTCCTGCTGAACGAGAAGCGCGCCGAGCTGTTCGCGGTAGAAGCGCGCCTGAAAGTTGGCGTGGTGCTGATCCCGAATACGCACCTGGAAACACCGAACTACAGCGTGACCCGCCTGCGCCACGATGACCTCAACCACATCGAGGAAGCGCTGCCGTCGTACAAGATGGTGGAAACCCCGGTGGAAGAAGGTTACCAGCCGGGCAAGGCCAAGGAAGACCTGGCCAAGCGCCCTGAGGCCGCCGTGAAGGGCATCACCCCGGCGCAACCTGCACCGGTCCGTGAAGAAAAGCCGGCCCCGGCCCCCGTGGTGGTGACGCCGCCGTCGCTGTGGAACAGGATCGTTGCGTGGTTCAACGGCAAGTCGGAACCGACGCCGGCGCCGGTTGCCGAGCAGCCCAAGCGCAATGAACGTTCGCGTGATGGCCGCCGTGATGGCCGCCGTGACCGCAACGAAGGCCGTGGCGACAATCGCCGCGACCGCAACGAAAAAACCGGTGAGCGCGCCGAACGTGGTGAACGCAGCGACAACCGTCGTGGCGGCAAACCGCGCATCGAGGAAGATCAGGCCGCACGCAACGAGCGCCAGCAAGGCCGCGAGCGTGACCGCGAACAGCGCGGCGAGCGCACCGAACGTGGCGAGCGCCCGGAGCGCAACCAGGCAGAACGCCCGCAACAGGCAGAACGCGCTGAAGGCCAGCAACGCGCCCCGCGCGCCGAGCGCCCACCGCGTGAACCCCGCGAGCCGCGTGCACCGCGTAACGAACAGAAGCGTGAAGCCAAGCCGGTAGAGAACGAACTGCTGGAACCGGCGGTGATCGAAGCCGTGGCCACGCAAGAGGGCGCGCTGGAAGCGGCAACACCGCCCGAAGGTGGCGAAGGCCGTAGCCGTCGTCGTCGTGGCCGCCGTGGTGGCCGTGGTGGTGAACGCAACGAAAACGCCGTGAACGATGGCGCATCAGCAGAAGAAGGCACGACAGACGATGCCGGGCTGGCAACAGCCGATACAGCTGCTGCACCGCAGGTGCCAGCAGTCAGCGAACCGCTCGAAGCAGTCAGCGAACCGCTCGAAGCAGTACGCGCCGCTGTTGCCAGCGTGGAAGCGGTTGCCGAAGCGCCGGTGGTGGTAGCTCCGGTCGTTGCAGCGCCGGTTGTGGTTGAAGCCGCAGCGCCTGCCGCAGCAACTGCAGCAGCGGAAATCGGCGAACCCGTGGTTGCCGTGGCGACTGCACCGGTAACCACTCCGGAAGTCATTGCCAATGAAACCGTTGCCGAAGTTGCAGCAGCACCGCAGCCCGAGGCTGTAGCAGAAATTGCAGCGGAAGAAGCGGTGGAAGTTGCCGCTGCACCCGCTGCAGTGGCCGCACCTGCAGTCGAAGCAGCGGTTGAAGCAGCGCCGGCCCCGGCTGCCGTTGCCCCTGCCAAGCCTGCGCAGGCATCGCTGGCGCTGGATGCACCTGCAGCCAAGCCAGCTGCACCGGTACTGCAGGTGGCAACACCGGAAGAAGCGGGCCTGGTGATGGTGGCAACCCGCAACGACGTTGCCGTGCCGGAAGTGGCTGTTGCTGCGGCACCGCAGCGCCGCCGCCGTCGCGATACGCAGGCAGAGAACAAGGCTGCCGCTGCCGAGGCCGAAGCACTGGTGCTGGTGGAAACACAGAACGTGGCCATAGCTGCCGAAGCCGTGGCTGAAGCAGCCGCTGCACCGGCCCGCCCAAGCCGCCGCGATGTGGCACAACCTGCAGCGGATCAGGCTGGCGAGCAATCGCTGGTGCAGATCGAAACCCGCAACGGTTGATCGCCCTCACTGGCCCGGCAACGGGCCAGCAGATGAAAAAGCCGCTCTCCGGAGCGGCTTTTTCATGCACGCTGACGCTGCAAATATGCACAATGCGGGCACAAAGCTGTGCAGGTCTTCTGGCAGGCTGCGCAATGCTGATCTAGCATGGTTTTGCAGTGCACACAAAGATGCCAGCCTGAAGGGAGGCCAAAAGCATGAAACTCGAAGAACTGTTTGAACAAACCCACAAACTGCCGACCATTCCACGCGTAGTGCAGGAACTGATCGACAGCTTCAGCCGCGATGATGTGGATATCGAATCGGTCGCCAAGAAAATTGCACTGGACCAGGTGATTACCGCCAAAGTGCTGCGCCTTGCCAACTCTGCGCACTTTGGCGCCTCGCGCCTGGTGGGCTCGGTGAATGAAGCGGTGATCGTACTGGGCTTCAACACCGTGCGTACGCTGGTGGTCGCATCCGGCGTGACCGGTGCCTTTGTCTCTATCCCCGGCTTTGACCGCAAAAGCTTCTGGGAGCGTAGCTTCAAGGTGGCCAATACCGCGCGCGTTTTTGCCAAGGCGGCCAAATATAACGGCGAAATCGCCTTTGCCTCCGGCATGATCCACAACATCGGTGAAATGATGATTCATATCGTTGCACCGGAAATTGCCGTCAAGATCGACCGCTTCGTGGAAAGTGGCGGCAACCGCGTGTTGCTGGAAGACAACAATATCGGATTCGATTATGTGATGGTGGGTGAAGAGCTGGCCCGCCGCTGGAACTTCCCCGAAGAAATCCAGGCTGCCATCAAGTATCAGAATGATCCACAGGCACAACCCCAGCCCAACAAGCTCACCGCATTGCTGCATCTGGCGATCTGGCTGGAAGCGCGCGATGCGGGTGACGCCATTACGGAGTGGCCGGCCGGCACGCTGGAAATCCTTGGCATCACACCCGAGCAGGCGCTCGCGCTGTGGGAAACGGCCAAGTCAGAACCCAATGGGCTGGAAGAAATCCTGGCCTGAGAGATCAAACAGTCGTTTAGGGTTTGCCCCAATTGTTGTAGCTTACAGTGCCACCTACGCTACGAACGAGTTGTAAGCAGCGCTGCATGCAAAAAAACATGCAGCGTTGTCACACCAAGGTTAAAAGTCAAAACTCGAGGGGATCTATCATGAAGCTGCGTCAATTCGGTCTGGTGGCAGGCGCATTCTGTGCCGCCGTGCTTGCGTCCAATTCCGCCATCGCTGCGGACAAACCATTGCAAGTGGCAACTGACGCCGCCTATGCGCCGTTTGAATCCCAGAACGAGAAAAAGGAAATCGTCGGCTTCGATGTGGAAGTGCTGACCGCTGCCGCCGCCAAATCCGGCCTGAAGACCAAATTCATCAATACCCCATGGGAAGGCATTTTTGCCACGCTGGGTACTGGCGACCGTGATGTGGTGGCTTCCGCAGTGACCATTACCGACGAACGCAAGCAAAGCATGGATTTTTCCGATCCGTACTTTGAAGCCAAGCAGCTGATCGCTGTTGGCCCCAAGAGCAAGGTGGTGAAGTTTGCCGATCTGAAAGACAAGAAAGTGGGCGTGCAAACCGGTACCACCGGCGACGAAGTGGTGCAGAAGCTGCTGGGCAAGACCAACCCGAACATCAAGCGTTTCGAATCGACCCCGCTGGCACTCAAGGAGCTGCTGAACGGCGGCGTGGATGCCGTAGTGGCCGATAATGGCGTGGTGGTCAACTTTATCGCCAACAACAAGAATGACAAGCTCAAGACCATCGACGACGCCACCTTTGCCAAGGAATACTATGGCTTTGCCGTTAAGAAGGGGAACAAGGCGCTGCTGGAAAAGCTGAACAAGGGCATTGCCGCCATCAAGGCCGACGGCAGCTACGCCAAGATCTACAAGAAGTACTTCGGCAACTGAAAATCTTCCGGCCATCTGGCCTGAGCTGAAAGAAGCGCACCGGTGTGCGCTTCTTTTCATGCTGGGCACCGCAATCATCACCGTTTGAAAAGTAGACTCAATGGACTTCATCCATTTCTGGGAAAGCGTGCAGCACGCTGTTCCACCGCTGCAGAACTTCCAGTTGCAAATGATCTGGGAGTACCGCGAGCTGTTCATCGACGGCATACAGATGACGTTGCTGATCACGCTGATCGCAGTGGTGTTCGGCACGCTGATCGGCCTGATGATGGGCATGGCGCGGCTGGCCGATGTGCCGCACGGGCCGTGGAAGTATCCGCTACGTTTCCTGGTGCGCTGGCCATCCACCGCATACGTGACCTTCTTCCGCGGCACGCCGCTGTTCGTGCAGATCCTGCTGATCCATTTCGCGCTGATGCCCATGCTGGTGCACCCGGACAACGGCATCCTCATCAGTGGCGAGTTTGCCAGCACGCTGCGCCAGGAATACGGCGCATTCATGTCCGGCCTGACCGCGCTCACGCTCAATGCGGGCGCCTATATCACGGAGATCTTCCGCGCAGGCATCCAGTCGATTGCCAAGGGCCAGTTCGAAGCCAGCCGCTCGATGGGCATGAACTACTGGCAGACCATGCGTTTCGTGATCATCCCGCAGGCGTTCCGCCGCATGCTGCCGCCTCTGGGCAACGAGGCGATCATGCTGCTGAAGGATAGCTCGCTGGTTTCCGCCATCGGCCTGGCCGAGCTTGCCTATGCGGCGCGCACGGTAGCGGGTGCGTACTCGCGCTACTGGGAGCCCTACCTGACCATTTCGGTGATCTATCTGGTGCTGACGCTGCTGATGGCATCTGGCGTGCATTACCTGGAAAAACGCTTCAAGGCCAGTGGCGGGCTATAAGTACGGCCTGATCAATGAAAAACGGCGGAATCATCCGCCGTTTTTCATTGTGTACACATCCTTGCCCGCATTCGAGGGCCTTCCCCTGCCAGCGACAATGACTACCCTTCTTCGCCCTGCCCTGCTGCCTGCCCATCCGTGGCCTCACCCGCAGCCAGTGCCGCCTGCGTGGCAAGGTAGTGCGCGCGGCGCGCTTGCTTCTCGATGGCCTTGGCGGCGCGTGCTTCTTCCTTCAGCGCCGCCGCTGCGGCGTCCTTGATCGCCTTGGCTTCTGCCGCAGCGGCTTGCGCCGCTTTCTGCTCGGCCTTCACGGCTTCGCGTTGCGCCAGCTCGGCCGCCTCCATATCCGCCACTTCGGCACGCGTGAGGCCAGGGCCGGTCTTTTCGAACCAGGCAATCGATTCCACATGCGCGGTATGCGGGAACATGTTGATGATGCCGGCCGACATCATGGTATAGCCCTTCACATTCACCAGCACGTTGGCGTCGCGCGCCAGCGTGGACGGGCTGCACGACACATAGACGATGCGCTTGGGGCCGTGTTCGGCGCTGATGGCTTTCACCAGTTCGATGGCGCCATCGCGCGGCGGGTCGATCAGCATCTTGTCGAAGCGGCCCAGCTTGTCCAGCCATTCCTCGGTCATTTCGAACAGGTTGGCCACAGTGAAATCCGTCAGGTGCTCCAGCCGGTTGTGGCGCGCACCTTCGAATGCGCGCTCCACCAGTTGCTTGCTGCCTTCCATGCCCAGCACCCTGGCGCCACGGCGCGCAATCGGCAGCGTGAAGTTACCCAGGCCACAGAACATATCGGCAATGGTTTCGCCCGGCTGCGGATCGAGCAGGTTGATCGCCCGTTCCACCATCACGCGGTTGACCGCGTGGTTCACCTGCGTGAACTCGGTAGGCTTGAACGGCATTTCGATGCCGAACTCCGGCAACACATAGGTCAGCGCCGGTGCATCCAGCGGGTACAGCGGGTACGCGGTATCCGGGCCCTTGGGCTGCAGCCAGATCTGCACGTTCCATTCATCTGCATACGCCTTGAACAGTGTTTCGTCCGCCGGGCTGATGTCTTCCATATTGCGGAACACCAGCACCGTGACATTCTCGCCCACGGCCAGCTCGATCTGCGGCATGCGATCGAAAATGGACAGGCTTTTCACCAGTTCACGCAGCGCCGGCAACTGGTCGGAGATGGCCTTGGGCATCACGCGGCATTCGGTCATGTCCGCGATGAAGCTGGAACGCTTTTCGTGGAAGCCCACCAGCACCGTGCCCTTCTTGGCCACGTTGCGCGCGGACAGCCGCGCACGATGGCGATAGCCCCATTCCGGACCGTAGATGGCTGGTAGCATGGCTTGTGCCCGCACGTTGCCGATGCGCTGCAGATTGTCTTCCAGCACACGCTGCTTGGCCGCTACCTGGGCCGAGAACTCCATGTGCTGGATCGAACAGCCGCCACACACGCCAAAGTGCGGACAGGCGGGCTTGGTGCGCATGAAGCTGTCGTTGTGGATCGTGATCGCCTGGGCGTTCTCGAAATTGGGCTTCTTGCGATAGCTGCTGTAGGTCACCGTTTCGAACGGCAGTGCACCATCGATGAAAATGGTCTTGCCATCAACGTGCGCTACGCCGTGGCCTTCAAAGTCTAGCGATTCGATCTTGGCAATGGGCATGTTGCTGAAAACTTGAGTAAAAACCAGCAATTATACGCGGCCCGGCCTGTGGCGGCACGCCTTTGACCCTCGCGCAGAGGCCAGTGCGAAACGATGCGCGACTGACGTGGAAACTTGTTGTCCACCTAGCTAACATAAGCAATTCAAGTAGTACAATTACTCAAAACTTTCGTACCGGGTACACATGACCGAACTTGTCACGCCGCAGCGCAGCATCCTGCCCAGCCTTGAGCAACCCTCATGGCTGCAGCTGGAACAATGGATGCTCAGCAGCGATTGGGAGCGGTTTTGCCTGGAGTTGATCAATCGCACACTGGCGGCGTTCCACGGCAAGCGCGCGTTCCTGATCCTGCCAGATGGCCCGCGTGCAGCCATCCATGCGCAAGCGGTCAATGGCCAGCGGCCATTGGCGTTTACCGTGGCCCAAGCCCCGGAGCATTTTTATGGCCTGGCGCTGGACGAACTGGCGCACCAGCTGACCGAACCCGCACTATCCATCCAGCCCGTTGACTACCCGCCGCACGATATCTGGGATAACGATGGCGATGGCAGTACCGAAGGCAGTACCCTGTACCGGCTGGTGTTGCCTTTGATGCAGGGCCCTGCACTGGCAGGGCTGCTGTATGTTGAATTCATCGACCTGGATCATGTAGCCGGCCTGCTTGATTCCGCTGCGTTCCATCTTGAATGCGGCACCATCGCCACGCTGCTGCTCGACCGGCATATTGCCCACGAGCACGGGCGTGACAGTTCGCCCGATGAAATCACCGAGCGGCTGCGCGTGAGCCTGATGCACGCGGAGGAAGACCGCGCGCTGCTGCAAAAGCTGCACCAGGTCACCCTCAAGCTGACCGAAGCCACCGATCTGGATGACCTCTATCGCCGTGCAGTGGCGTTTTCGCTGTCCGAGCTGGATATCGACCGCATGGCCATTTTCGAGGCAGACCTCGACAAGAACGAAATGCGCGGCACCTACGGTACCAACAACAATGGCGAGCTGACCGACGAGCACTGGTTCCTGAGCACCTTGCCGGTGCACCCGATGTTCGATGAAAGCCTCAAGCGCCCCGGCGAAGTCATCGCCAATGAAGATGCAGCGCTCTACTACAACAAGGTGGTGGTGGGCCGTGGCTGGAATGCGCTGATCGGACTGTGGCTGGATGGCAAGATGGTGGGCTGGATCTCTGCAGACAATTTCCTGCGCCGCCGGCCGCTGCAACCGTCGCAGCGCGAAATGCTCAAGCTGTTTGCCGCCATCCTGTCGCAGTTGATCGGCGTGAAGCGGGTGGAACAGGAAATGCGTGCGCTCAACCAGCAACTGGCCAGCGCGCGTGACTACGCCGAAGCCGCCAGCCGTGCCAAGAGCGAATTCCTGGCCACCATCAGCCATGAAATCCGCACGCCACTCAATGGCGTGCTGGGTTTTGTCCAGCTGCTGCGCGATACGCCGCTCTCGGCCGAGCAGATCGAATACGCGGATACCATCGCGCATTCGGGCGATACCCTGTTGTCTCTGATCAACGACCTGCTGGATTTTTCCAAGATCGAAGCAGGCAAGTTCGTACTCGAAAGCAAGCCATTCGACCTGCGCGTGGCCGCCGCCGAAGCGTGCACCATGCTGGGTGCGCGCGCGGCGGAAAAACGGCTGGCGCTCAAGCTTGATGTCGCTGCCGATCTGAACAGTGGCTACCTGGGCGATGCGATGCGCCTCAAGCAGGTGCTGGTCAACCTGATCGGCAATGCGCTGAAATTTACCGAGCACGGCGAAGTGGCGGTACATGTGGCGCCAGATCCGGCCGGTGTGCGGCTGACGGTCAGCGATACCGGCATCGGCATTGCCACCGATAAATTACCGCAACTTTTCCAGCGTTTTTACCAGATCGATTCCAGCTCTACCCGCCGCTACGGTGGTACCGGGCTGGGGCTGGCAATCTGCAAGCTGCTGGTAGAGCAGATGGGCGGCGAAATCGGCGTGACCAGCTTTGAGGAACGGGGTGCAACATTCTGGTTCACCCTGCCCGCCAATCCCGCACCTGTTGGTGCGATCTGGAAGGAACACTGGCAGCCCATCACGCGCGACCTCGCCACGCTGGCCGGGCGCAAGCTGGCTTGGGGCTGCGAGAGTGCCTACCGCGAACAGATCGAGCAATGCCTGACCGCAGCGCTGGTGGAATGGGTGAAGCCGGAGGAAGCCGACGTGGTGTTGTGCCGCAGCGCGCTGGATTGGCCGGATGCCAGGGCGCTGCTGTTGCTCAGTTGGGACGTGCAGCGCGAACTGCCGCCCAATGCGCGCGTGCTGAAGCTGCCGCTGATCAACCGGCAATACCTGGTCAGGCAACTGAGCGCGCTGCTGGCGCCGATACCGCCAGCGGTGCCGCTGACCGGCGCTGCGCATGCGCCGCTGGATCAACGCCGTATCCTGCTGGCGGAAGACAGTACGGTGAACCAGCGTGTGCTCAGCTACTTCCTCGCCAAGCAGGGTTTTGAAGTAGTGGTAGCACAGGATGGCGTGGAGGCGGTGCAACTGGCCAGCCGTTTCGACTTCGATCTGGTCCTGATGGATTGGCAGATGCCACGGATGGATGGCCTGACCGCCGCGCAGCATTTGCGCAGCGATCCGCACAGCCGTGACTGGCCCATCATTGCGCTGACCGCCAATGCAGGCAGTGACAACGAAACGCAATGCATGGACGCCGGCATGAATGCCTTCATTGCCAAGCCGATCGACCTGATGCGGCTCAACGCACTGATCCGGCACCTGCTCAACCAGCGCAGCATTCCAGCCTGAGGCCGCGATGAGCGGCAGCGAAACCGGTGTGTCGGCTATCCCCGATGCGCGCCGCCTGTTAGACTATTGCCCCTTCTGATCAACCGGCAAGTCCTTGTGAACAAAGCACCTTTTTCCGCCCTCGACTTGCCGCCAGCGTTTCTCGCCAACCTCGACAGCCTGGGTTATCAGAACATGACGCCGATCCAGGCCAAGAGCCTGCCCATCGTGCTTGATGGTCATGACCTGATTGCGCAAGCCAAGACCGGCAGCGGTAAAACCGCCGCCTTCGGCATCGGCATCCTGTCGCATGTGAACCCCAAATTCTTCGGTATCCAGGCGCTGGTGCTCTGCCCCACGCGCGAACTGGCCGATCAGGTGGCCAAGGAACTGCGCCGGCTGGCCCGCCATATCGAGAACATCAAGATCCTCAGCCTGTGCGGCGGTTCACCCATGGGGCCGCAAATCGGCTCGCTGGAGCATGGCGCGCACATCGTTGTCGGCACGCCGGGCCGCATCCGCGATCACCTGGGCCGCGGCACCATCATCCTCAATACCATCAGCACGCTGGTGCTTGATGAGGCAGACCGTATGGTGGACATGGGCTTCTACGATGATATTGCCGGCATCGTCAGCGCCTGCCCCAAGCGCCGCCAGACCCTGATGTTCTCGGCCACCTATCCCGATACCATCCGCAAGGAAAGCGCGCGTTTCCTGAAGAGCCCGGTGGAAATCCGCGTGGAATCACTACACGATTCCGGCCAGATCGAACAACGCTTCTACGAAGTGGTGCATGAAGAGCGTAATGCCGCAGTGGCACTGGTGCTGGATCATTTCCGTCCCAAATCGGCGCTGGTGTTCTGCAATACCAAGATCCACTGCCGCGAACTGGCGGCCATGCTGCAGGAACAGGGTTTTGCCGCGCTGGCGCTGTATGGCGACCTGGAGCAGCGTGACCGTGATGAAATCCTCATCCGCTTTGCCAACCGCAGCTGCTCGGTGCTGGTGGCGACCGATGTGGCGGCACGCGGGCTGGATATCAGCACGCTGGATGTGGTGATCAACGTGGACGTATCGCGCGATACCGAAGTGCACATCCATCGCATCGGTCGTACCGGCCGCGGTGAAGACTGTGGCCTGGCGGTGAGCCTGGCCTCAGCTGCTGAAAAGAAGTGGGTGAAGCTGATCGAGGAATACCAGAATGCGCCGGCACAATGGTTCGGCCTGGATACGCTGACGCCGGGCACCGAACCACGCGAACCGGCGATGGTGACGCTGTGCATTTCCGGCGGCAAGAAGGAAAAGCTGCGTCCTGGCGACATCCTGGGAGCATTTACCGGCGAAGGCGGCCTTGCCGGCAGCGATATCGGCAAGATCAACATCACCGAGTTCATCAGCTATGTGGCGCTCAACCAGCGCATTGCCCACAAGGCACTCAAGCGTCTGGCCGACTGCAATATCAAGGGCAAGCGCTACAAGATGCGGTTGATCGGCGGCTGATCCGCTGCGCTGCGTGCAGCGAACCATTCCGAAGCGCGCGCCGCCGACAAGGCAACGCGCGGCTGTTTTGGCAGGCCGCTTGCCGGGAAAGGCGAGCGCCGACCGGGGAAACTTGCCGCCACCACTATCGCCAGGCCCGCATCCGCAAGGCGGTGATGCGCAAGACGCTCCCTACCCCGTTTTCTTCGCCACCAATCCGCCGCTGCAAACGACAGCCGCCACTTCCCGCCCAACAGATCACCGCCCCCTTGCCATTGAACGCCACCCAGTGTGGCTTTGCGCTTTCCGGCCAGCCAGCGATAATCCGCTTTAGTGCTGACGGCAAACCCGGGTAGACCCGCCGGTCTGCGCGCCAGCCCCGTAACCATGCATTCGCGGGAGGCTTATATGCGGAAACTCATCGCATCCACATTCGTATCGCTGGACGGTATCATGCAGGCCCCCGGCGGGCCGACCGAAGATCCGGGCGGCAACTTCACCCAGGGTGGCTGGCTGTATGCGTTCGGGGATCCGGCGATGGATATCTCTGCAGCAGGTTTCGATGGCAAGGACCGGGAACTGGTGCTTGGCCGCAAAACCTATCAGATATTCGAAGCGTACTGGCCTTACCAGCAGGCGGACAACCCGATTGCGACAACGCTGAACGCAGCAAAAAAACACGTGGCCTCGCGCACCTTGCAATCACTGGACTGGCAAAACGCATCCCTGCTGGACGGCGATGTGGTTACCGCCATCACCGCACTCAAGGCACAGCCCGGGCCTGATCTGCAGATCATCGGCAGCGGCAACCTGATCCAGACCTTGCAAGCTGCATCACTCATCGACGAATACAACGTGTGGGTATATCCGGTGGTGCTTGGCCATGGCAAGCGGCTGTTCGAATACGGTGCACGGCCAACTGCACTGCGGCTGGTGGGTTCGAAGGTCTCGGGTACCGGCGTATTGATGAGTACCTATGTACCAGCCGGGGAAATCCGGTCTGGCCCCATAGGCGGGGAAACGGAACCCAGCGAAAAAGAATTGGCCCGGCGCGCCAGGATCGCTGCCGGAGGCGATTGATGCTTCGGAACGTGGCCTGCGATTGAAAACACCGGCATGGCGCCGGTGTTTCGCCGCAGCTGCGGCAAGCCTGCGTATCCAGAATCAAATCAGTGCAGGCGATCTTCTTCACGTCGACCGCTGGCGCCGCGGCGTTCATTGCCATTCAGGAAGTGATTGGCCCAGTGCCAGAAAGCATCATCCGGGCTGGGCAACATGCGCCGCTCGGCATTGCGGCGTTCCCGCCCGGATTGGGGTTGCGGTAATGCTTCCACAGCCCGCAGCAGCGGGCCTTGGTAACTGACGTACTTTTCCATGATTTGCTCCGAAGCTGGCCAGCACGCATTGCTGGATGCAACACACCCCGGCCTGGTTGAACAATCAGATCACGCCGTCTTTGCGACAGCTTGTTAAGTGCTTCGCAAGACCAGTTTACGACCGGGCAACGGGCAAAAAGAAACCATCCAGACCGACGGCAGGCCACCGGGCCGACAGGGAAAGACGAAAAAAAAAACGCCCCGAGGGGCGTTTGATCAGCGACGCACGTAACCAGGACGTGTCGGCGGCGGGCCGGACTGACGCTCGTCCTTGTGGCGGAAGCTCACACGGCCCTTGGTCAGGTCATACGGCGACATCTCCACGGTGACCTTGTCGCCGGCCAGCACGCGGATACGGTGTTTCTTCATCTTGCCCGAGGTATAGGCGTTGATTTCAACACCGTTGTCGAGCGTCACGCGAAAGCGCGAATCAGGCAGCAGTTCGGTGACTACGCCTTCCATTTCAAGCAGGTCTTCTTTTGCCATTGTTTGGTACTCCGGTGAGCTCGCCACGATGTGGCGCCAGGCGCCGGCATAAGGCGCAAGGATGAACGAAACCGGATACAGGCGAGCTGGGAGACAGCAAGCCAGATGCAGGAACAGTTCAACGCGGGTCACGCCGTCCTGCCAATAGAATAGTAGACGACGGCGAAAATTGTCGGGTTGGCTAACGGGTACTACTCACACGCCCAACCCGGGCGAAGCGCATATTCTACAGTGCATTGCCGTTTATCGCAGCCAAATATTGACCGTTGCCGCAGAAACAACGATCGATGGATAAGAAAAAGCTTGCACACCCCAGCAAACATGCGTAAAAAGGTCGTCGCAGGATTTATCAAGCCGTGAAGTTGCGGTGTTCGTTGTAGCGATTACCTCGTTTTGCCAATTCCCTTGATCTGTCATGCACCCGGGCTTCGGCTCGTCTTTTCAAATACTCATTTCATACCAAGGATTTATCATGGCTAACGGTACCGTTAAGTGGTTCAACGACTCCAAGGGCTTCGGCTTCATCACTCCTGACGAAGGCGGCGATGACCTGTTCGCGCATTTCTCGCAAATTCAGTCCAACGGCTTCAAGAGCCTGGCTGAAGGCCAGCGCGTGACTTTCGACGTCACCACCGGCCCGAAGGGCAAGCAAGCTTCCAACATCAAGGCTGCCTAATCAGCGCTTGAGTTGTAGCTGCAGGAAAAACCCGGAGCGATCCGGGTTTTTTTACGTCTGTCGCTGCCCCACGCTGGCACGAACCGTGCAACGCGACAAGAGCAGCAGACCGTACAGCAGCCCCGGCCGGAGCCAGCCTGCCGGCAATCAGCCAGCACGCCGGGTATTCCGTGCGATCTCGACTGCCGCTTGTGCAGCGGTGCGATCACCCTGCATGCCCCGGATCACCACATTCTCTTCCACCGGCGTGAAGCGCCCCGCCCATTCGCCCGCCGGACGCACCCATACGCCAGGATCGAACGGCCACAGGTGCTGGTAGACGATCATCGGGCTCAGGTCCTCGCTATGGCGCGCTTCCGCGATGAAACGATAGAAGCCGCCGTCCATGTGACGGAAATGCTGGCCTGCTGCAAACATATGGGTACCCCGTGCAAAAACCGTCAGTCTAACGCTCATCGTGGAAAGCCACGACAGCCAGCGGCTACAGCACTTGTTAGCATCCGGCATGCCTGATCGAAATCCATCTGCATTGCCCGGCAAGGGCGTTGCGCTCTCCGTTGTCGCTTCCTGCGTATTTGCCGCACTGGGCTGGTTCACCACTTTGCTTACCCCGCTGGCCGGGCTGGACATTTTTGCCTGGCGCATCGTCTGGACCATACCCGGCATGGTGATCGTGCTGGCGCTGCTGCGGCACGGGCCGCGGTTCCGGACGATGCTGGCGCGCTTTGGCAAAGAACCACGGCTATGGCTGGCGCTGCCCGCCTGCGCGGCGCTGCTGGCGGTACAGCAATGGCTGTTCATGTGGGCGCCGCTGGAAGGCCGGCTGCTGGAAGTATCGCTGGGTTACTTCCTGCTGCCACTGGTGATGGTACTGGTTGGCAAGCTGTTCTATGGCGAGAAGCTGAGCCCGCTGCAATGGATGGCAGTGGCCTTTGCTCTGGCGGGCGTATTGCACGAACTCTGGCTGACGCGTGCGTTCTCGTGGGTGACGCTGCTCACCGCGCTGGGCTACCCGCCCTACCTGATGCTGCGCCGCCGGGTGCGGCTGGAGCCGGTCAGCGGTTTTCTGCTGGAGATCTTGTGCATACTGCCGTGGGCGGCCTACCACTTGGCCACCCACCATGCGGCCATTGCAGCACTGGCGAGCAAGCCGGCGCTATGGTGGCTATTGCCTTGCCTGGGCGCGATGAGCGCATTGGCGTTTGCCTGCTACCTGGCAGCCAGCCGGCTGCTACCCATGGGCCTGCTGGGCATCCTCGGTTATGTGGAACCGGCGCTGTTGTTCGTGATTTCCATCGTTTTGCTTGGCGAGCCATTCAGCGCCAGCAGCCTGGGCACCTATGTGCCGATCTGGATTGCGATTGCGCTGACCTGCTACCACAGCGCCATGACGCTGCGGCAGCAGTTCAACGCTCGAAACGCGACGGCTGCGGCAACAGGCGGCGCAGCGTAGTCGCTACCCGCAGCAGTGCAGGATCATCATCGGGTGCATCGTCGCTGGTATCGTTGATGCAGAAAAACGGGATGTGGCCGAAACCGGCCTCCAGGCGCGCGAACTGTGCAGCGGCATCCGCATCGCCGGTACTCAGGTAGCAGGGTTCGATCACCCGTTCTGCAGCCTGCCCGCTGGCAGCCATCCAGCGCAGGTACAGATCAGTGAGTACCGGCGGGGTTTGCCAACTGCGGAAGGTGGTGCCGCGTACCCGCGCAAACAGATCGGCCGCCTGTTCCTCCAGCTGGAACAGCGTGTTCCGGAGCAGGCCGCGCGGGATATGCGCATACGCTGCGGCAACGTGGGTATATCCGGGCAGTTGCATGGACAGCCACTGGCGCGACAGCACGGCCGCGTTCACCAGTGCGGTTTCATCCGGCTGCAGCGCCATGTAGTCGGGCACCATGGCCACTTCCCGGTATACGACGAGGCCGGGTGGGCCGAACAGGCTGTCCGCGTCAAACGGCGCACCAAAGAACACGTCGTCGTTGCAGTAGATGAAGCGCTCTGACAAGCCGGGAATATGATGGATATACGATTCGATATTGCCGGCATCGAACACCGGCCGGCGGCCAGCGGGAATGAGATCCGCGTGATCGATGACGGTCAGCTGCGGGTGCTCGCGCAACCAGTCTGGTCGCTGCGCGTCCGTCACCAGGTAGACATGGCCATGATCGGGGTAAAAGCGCTCCAGCGTGCGCAGGCTGTAGCGCAGCTCGCCGTTATCACGGTAGCGCCCGGCCACATTGCCGTAACGCGCCAGCATGGCCGGGTTGGCGGCAAGCCATGCACTCCACGCGGCCGAGCGCCTGGCCTGCCACGCCGGGTCTGCGCCGTTCACCCATAAATAAACGATATCGATTGCTGCCACGCTGCTTCCCGCTGCTGCTACCACAAAGCGAGCATGATACGGACATGTGCCCCTGCACGGCAGTGGGCAGCGCGTTCAACCCGCCTGGCCGGGCTTGCGGGATACCCACATCGAAATCGTGGCGCGCACCACCACTTCGCCGCCACGATCGAATACCTCCACCAGCACCGGCAGCGCAAAACCCTCGCCCCATATGTCCGGCGCATCGACCTGTGCGACGGCGCGCAGATCGGTTTCGGCCTTTTTCAGGTATTCAACATGCATGCCCCTGGGTATCCAGCGGTGGCTGGCAGGGATGGTCACATCAGTCATGGTGCCGGCGGCCAGCTCGGCCATATTGCACATGGCAATCGCGTGCACGGTGCCGATGTGGTTGCATACCGCGCGGCGTTTCCTGATGGTGAGTTCGGCGCGGCCCGGCGCCAGATCGACAAAGCGTGGCGAAATCGAGCCGAAATACGGGGCCTTGAAACAGACCAGCCGGGAGAACAACCACTTCCCGGCCGGCTTGCCGGCAAAGCGCCGCCACAGGCGCAGCAATGGAGGGGTTTGCGACATGAGAGCATCCTTGCGGTATCAAGCTGCGAGTATGGCAGCGCACTGCCGCGGACGCCGATCAGGGTGTCACGCAAGACAAGCGTTTGAGTGCATGCGGCAACAGGCTAGAATCAGCGCTTCGCATTTCATGGCACAAGCAATGAGCGAAGCCTGTCAAAGCTGTGGCGCATGTTGCGCCAGCTACCGCGTGTCCTTTTACTGGGGCGAAACTGACGCCGCCCCCGGTGGCACGGTGCCCGCCCACCTGACCATACCGGTGACACCCCACCATGTTGCGATGCGCGGTACCGAACATAAACCGGTGCATTGCGTGGCGCTGCAGGGCACCGTGGGCGTGGCGGTCGGCTGCAGCATCTACGCCGCGCGTTCGTCAACCTGTCGCGAATTCGATGCTGGCGACGAGCGCTGCAACGATGCGCGCTGGCGCCACGGCTTGCCGGCCTTGTCAGCCCCGGGCTGAAAGCGCACGATGCCACCTTCTGTCCATACCAGACAGCAATCAGCTTACGATCTGGCGCGCTGGCCGCGTATGCTGCCTGGATCACCCCACCGCCGGCCCTGGCCGGCAAAGCACAGCACATGCTGACGCTGGCGCTGGCCGCCCTGCTGGCTGGCGGATCCCCCAACTTCAATCCTGACGAGCCGGCTTCGGTGCGCCAGGCGCTGCAGATCGCAGCAAAAATGGAAAGCGCCGACCCGTGGGGCGCGGCGGCACGCTATTGCCGCGCCGCGCGGCTGGGCGTGACAGAGGCGCAATACCGGCTGGGCATCCTGTATGCATTTGGCGCCGGCGTGCCGGAAGACCGCAAGGCCGCAGCCAGCCTGTTTTCGATCGCTGCGCAACAAGGCCATGCCGAGGCCCAGTCGATGCTGGAAACCATACGCTACAGCGCGGATGCATTGCCGCCCTGCGTGCTGGGCAATGTGGACCCGGCGCATGCGCCGGTCAACCTGCAGGCCACGCTGGACCTGGACGAGATCATTGCCGGGCTGCCCAAACGCAAGCGCTGGGTGGCCGAACTGGTGGAGCGGATGGCAGGCTGGTATGACGTAGACCCGCGGCTGGCGCTGACCATCGCCACGGTGGAATCACGCTTCGAGCCCGGCGCGCGCTCCGATGCCTACGCAATGGGCGTGATGCAGCTGATCCCGGCCACCGCAGACCGCTTCAACGTGCGGGATGCATATAACGCCAGCCAGAATATCCGTGGTGGCCTGCGCTACCTGCGCTGGCTGCTGGATCGCTACCAGGGCAATGTGGCACTGGCCGTAGCAGGCTACAACGCGGGCGAAAAGGCGGTGGACCGGCATCGCGGCGTACCGCCGTATGATGAAACCCGCCAGTACGTGCTGAAGGTGCGCCGGCTTTACCCGTATGCGATGCACCTGCCGGATGCGGGCCGCTGGCCAACACCGATGCCGGTTGCGGAGGCCGGCAGCAGTGCGGCAAAACGCACGGGCAGGCAAAAGCCCGTGCGCTGAGCAATGCCGGGCCGCCGATCAACCGCGGTTGTGCTCGACCCATTCGCTGAAGGTTTGCCAGTAGCCACGCAGGAATTCCAGCGTTTTCTCGTTGGTGATTTCGCCGTTTTCCAGCGATTGGCTGATGTTCAGGTAGGCCTCCGGCTGGCCGAGCACGCGCAGGTTCAGGTATGCGAGGGTCTGGCGCAGGTGATGCTGTGCGCCAAAAGTACCGATGGCCCCCACCGATGCCCCTAGCACACCAGCGGTCTTGCCATCCCACTTGCTTTGCCCGTACGGACGTGAGGCCCAGTCGATGGCATTCTTGAGCACGCCGGGAATGGAACGGTTGTATTCCGGGGTGATAAACAGGATGGCATCCGCTGCCTGTACCTGTTCACGCAGGGTTTTTGCTTCTTGGGGCGGATCGGCTTCCAGATCCTGGCTGAAGTAAGGCAGGGTCTTGATATCGAACTGCGTGAGTTCGTAGCCGGCCGGTGCGAGCTTTTGCAGCGCGCGAAACAGGCTTTGATTGATCGATGTGCTGCTGATGCCGCCTACCAGCGCAAGTACCTTTGTAGCCATGATGACTCCTTGACCAGAACTGCCGAATGAAATCGCGCATGCATTGCTGCAGACGCGGCTGCGATACCGCTTCAGCATAGGCGCTTCATGGCCTGCTAGCTGTCAGAACAGGCCGCAAGTTTTGCATGCATGACGGCCGGCCCCGCGCTAGCCTGTGCAACCGGATCGCAGCACGGGCAGACGACCACAAAGCGATGCTTTCCCGCTGCATTGCCGCCGGTCACCTGCGCGATGCGTTACGATAGGTGCCGTCAGGTTGGCAGGCATGGCCGCAACTGCGCGGATGCTCGTCACTGTGGCCGAAGCCAGCCCGGACCAGCGCCGCATGACGCGCCCCGCTTGACGCTATGCCAGCCAGGCCCTAGATTTTGTGAAACGACAGCAAAAACCTTACAGGGGCACGCGCATGGAATGCATACGATGATCGGGCCGCAAGCCATTCTGCTGGTGGACGATAACGATGCGGATGCCGAACTCACCGCGATGGCCTTTGTAGAGGCACGCATCCACAACCCGGTGATACGCGCGCGCGATGGCGTCGAAGCGCTGGATTACCTGTTTGCACAGGGTGCGTACGCCGGGCGCAACGTGCAGGATATTCCGGCGATCGTGCTGCTGGACCTGAACATGCCGCGGCTTTCCGGCATCGATGTGCTCAAGGCAATACGCCAGGATGAACGCATCCGCCACCTGCCGGTGATCATTCTTACCTCATCCATCGAAGAGCGCGATCGCATGGCCGCGTATGAGAACTTTGCCAACAGTTACGTGCAGAAGCCGGTGGATTACGATCAATTCGTCACCGCATCGCGTGAGCTGGGCAGCTACTGGCTGGCGCTGAACCAGCCGGCCCCGCGCAAGCACGTCTAAGCATTTCCCCTTCCCTGCCGGAATCCCCGCATGACGCTGTACGAACGACTGCAGAACGTAACCGATGCCACCAGCTTCCTGGCTTTTGCCCACGCATTACAGCAGGACCGGCTTGAACACGCGGCAAGCTGGCCGCAGCAAAGCCTGGAGGATTACCTGGCCGCAGCGCTGGATTGGGCGGACAGCACCCACATGGGCAAAACTCAGGGGTTGAATGACGCACCGCCATGGAAGCGCTTTGCGATGTTCCTGTATTGCGGCAAGGTATAAGACTGACAAGATATCGCTTGTAGCCCACCGATCAGCAACGCGATCAGTGGCGATGGCCGGAAACCGCTGTATTGCGGCTTCCGGCTTTTCATTTCACGCGCCTCGTGCCATACCGCGCATTTACGGCACCGGAGTGACTGTCGGTGTCGTTGTAGGGGTCAGGGTCGGAATGACGGTCGGGGCCGGTGTCGGAGAAATAACGGTTTCCGGCGTCAACTCAACCCCGCTGGTATCGCCGGTCTTCACGATCAGCACCTTGATCTGGTCAGGCAATACCGATGCAATACCTTCCTTGGGAAGAACGGTCACCAGCCAATCGGCATTGGATGTGAGCGATACCGATTGCGAGGTAAAGATGGGTTGCTTGGAGCCTGCATTGGTGACAACCACACGCACCACACCACCATCGGTGTTGTACGAATCCTTGCCTGATTCAGGCAAAGCCTTCTTGAAGCCTACTGCAGCAAATTGCGGTGTAGCAGTATCAATGCTCTGACCTTCCTTCAGGAAATAGATATCGACATTGCCGGTATTGAATGCGGCATTGAATGCGCGCACGCGGGCCTTGTCGGAGAACAGGCCTTTTTCATATGGGTCGTCAATCAACACGCCATCATTGGCAGCGCCGGTGCCGGCAACAAACAGATAGGTGTACTTGTGACCGGTAGCGGCCTTGAATTCACCCGACGAGGAAACCTGGGTAGTGGTGCCTGCGAGATTCGCAATCACCGTGGTAGTGACATCATCGATATTGCCGTAGGGCTTGGTATAAAGATAATCAGCGCCAGCCGCTATCGAATTACCGTTGGCCAGGAAGTCAACCTTGGGACCATTGGGGAACGCATGCACCACACGCAGCGATGGCTTGCTGAGGCCAAGACGATCATCGATCGCATCGTCACTGTTACACGCGCTCAACAACAACACCGAACCCAGGCCAGCAACCGCTACTGCCGCCTTGGCCCATGCCATCAGCCCGAACTTACCCGATTTTGCGCTCGTCATTTCGAATCTCCTTCAAATTGGTTCCAAGGGATTCCACTGGAATCCACTGGCGACAGCCGTTCTTGCCATCGCTACATGCCCGGCCCCGAAATGGCGGCGGCGTAGGAGAAAGATATTGAGAAACCCCGCCATGGCGTACCGGACTGCCACGGAGCTTCTAATAGGAAAGGACTGACGGAGACCGACGAAGATTGCAACAGGCTGATTGCAGCATTTCGCCATCAGCCGATGAAAAGCATTGGAAAAACAAGGCGAGCGGACCAAATTCATTCCATCTGCATTTACCCTCACGACATATCGATGCGCTTGAATGGCAGGATATGCAGCCCGGTAATTTGCCGGAGTTCCCGCTCATGGCATGCCAGATGAATGAATCACCCACCGGTCATTGTGGACAGGGGACTTCCAACTTGGTGATCATCCGCACGGTGGGTGACAAAACCCTGCCTGGCTGCCCACAGGTTGACGTCCTGTTTCTGGATGGCCGCGGCCATCAGCTCGGGAAACTGATCCGGGGTGCAGGCGAAGGTGGGAATGCCCAGCGCGGCAAAGCGCGCGGCATGTTGCTGGTCGTAACCGGGGGCGCCATTATCCGCCAGCGCCAGCAGGCAGATGAAATTGACGCCAGCGGCCTTGAGGGCGGCAGCACGCTTGAGCATCTCGCCGGCATTGCCGCCTTCATATAGATCGGTGATCAGCACCAGTATGGTTTTTTCCGGGCGGTCTATCACCTGCTGGCAGTAGCCCAGTGCCAGGTTGATATCCGTGCCGCCGCCCAGTTGCACGCCGAACAGCAGGTCAACCGGGTCTTCCGCTTCTTCGGTCAGATCCGCCACCTGGGTATCGAATACCACCATGCGGGTACGCACCGCGCGCAGCGATGCCATCACTGCGGCAAAGATGCCCGCGTACACCAGCGATGCCGCCATCGAGCCACTCTGATCCACGCACAGCACCACGTCACGCAGCGCACTGCGCTTGCGGCCATGGCCGATCAGTTTTTCTGCCACCACGGTTTTCTTTTCCGGCAGGTAGCGGCCCAGGTTGGCCTGTATGGTGCGGTGCCAGTCGATCTCATTGAGCTTGGGGCGACGGTTGCGCTCGGCGCGGTTGAGGCTGCCGGTGATCGCCTGGCGCATCGGTTCCTTCAGGCGCTTTTCCAGTTCGTCCACCACGCGGCGTACCACACGGCGTGCGGTATCGCGCGTTTTGGCCGGCATCACGCGCGATAGCGATACCAGGCTGGCCACCAGGTGCACATCGGGCTCCACCGCTTCCAGCAGCTCGGGCTCCAGCAGCATTTTCTGCAGGTTGAGGCGGGTGATCGCATCCTGCTGCATCACCTGCACCACCGGCGTGGGGAAGAATTCGCGGATATCGCCCAGCCAGCGCGCCACATTGGGGTTGGATGCACCCAGGCCGGCGCTGCGCTCGCTTTCGTACAGCGCAGCCAGCGCAGCATCGGCACGCTGCAGATCCGGGCTGAGCGCAGCACCGCAGGTTTCGCCAGCGGCTTCCCCCAGTACCAGGCGCCAGCGCTGCATGCGATCGGTATCAAGAGCAGGATTCATACGTTCAGGTTCCCAGTATGGCGGCCAGCACCGGCAATACGCGCGCGGCTCGGGCTTCGTCCAGTGACAGATCAGCTTGCTGCTGCGGCGAGGCATCACCCAGATTGCGCACCTTGCCGCCCATCTGGCGGCGTTCTGCAGGGGTGAAATCGGCAAACGCACGGCGCAGCAGCGGCAAGCGTTCCATGAATACATCGTGGCCCAGCGCAAACAGCCACTCATCGATCACGCGCCACAGCGCATCGTGATGCAGCAGCAGCAGGCCGCTGCCGCGCAGCAGCCCGGTCAGCCAGCCAGTGGATAGCGCCGGTGCCACCGCGGGCGCCAGAGCCAGCCGTGCCCGGGTAGCCAGCGTAGCGGCATCGATGCGCTGGCGATCGAACGCCAGCCGCAGCGCGCCCCCGCGCACCATGGGGGCAGCCGTATCCAGATCGAGCAGCTGTGCCAGGCAATCGAACCAGTCTTCGCGCAGTGGCGCCAGGTCCAGCGTATCGAGCGCCACCTGCACGTCGTCGACGCGCCGCATCAATGCTTCTGCCGCCTGCTCGTCGATGCCGCTGGCGGCCGGCCCCAGGCCGACGATGATGCGCTCGACCAGCGATTCCACGATGGGCTGCACGCTGGCGGCCGCGGTGCCACGCACATCACCGTAACGCGCCACGTACACCAACGGCGGCAACGCATCCATCAGGTGGGTGATATCGGCAGCAACTGCCGCCTGGTTCTGCACGCAGGCCAGAAGCACGTTGATGGCCTTGGGCAGGCCGGCCAGCACGGCGCTATCGAGCATGCTGGTAAGCACCGGCAGATCGGCATTCTGGCGTGCCTGCTCGCACAGCATGTTGCTGGCGGCTTCCACGATGCTGTTGCCGTAGCGGCTGGCGCCAATCAGGCTGACCGCCAGCTCCGGCTGCCAGTGCAGTTCCCACGCTTCGCGGAAGGTGCCGGTGCGGTTGGCATCGTGCTGCAGTTCGCCCCAATCCACGCCGAGGATATTCAGACGATGCAGCAAGCGGCTGCGAGCCCGGCCGCCCTCCTCGCGCAGGTCCAGATCGATGCGCTTGATTTCGGTGCCGGGCTTGAGGCGCAGGCGCTTCTGTTGTGCCTCCAGATCACGCTGCAGCGGGGCGGCAGCCGCATTGGCGGGTACCCGGCCAATGCCGTGGCCGATTTCCAGCCGGCTACGGATCAGCGCCAGTGGCGATGGCTCGCCGTGGCACAGCACGGTAAGAATGGCTTCGCGGTTTTCCGCCAGGCCAGGCAAGGGCAGGCCCCGCAAGGCAGCCAGCGCATCGGCCAACCGTACGGTTTCGATCACGCTGGCGGACGATGCATCCAGCCCGTGTTCACGCATCACGCGCGCGGCTTCGGTAATCCAGCGCAGGCCGGCACGGTCCGGGCTTTGCCACAGATGCCGGTACCAGCCTGGTGAGGTGACCCCGGCGCCGTAGCCGCTTTCGAACGCCAGGCGGTCATCGCTCCACGGCACCCAGGTACTGGCAACACGGGTTTTGGGCAAGCCCTTGAGCAAGGCCTGGTCATCCTTCGTGGTGGCCGGCTGAATCAGCGCCGGCACATGCCATGCGCCGGACACCACGGCAATACGCTGATAACCGGCTTTCTGCGCTTCACGCACGCGGCAGCGCATGTGTGCTTCGCGGCGGGCTTCGCGCAGGTCTGGCGGCGGTGCATGTTCGCGCAAGGCGGTCATGGCTTCGGCAATGGCGGCAAACAGCTCGGTGGCATCACGCCGCTGCTCGATTTCGATTTCCCACCACAGTTCGTGGTCATCGTAGCCGGCTGCGCGGGACAGCTCGCCGATCGGATCCATGCGCCAGTTGGCCATGTTGTCACCGGCTGCGGCCTCATCCGTCAATTCGCCGGTATCCGATGATTCCGCATCCGCGCCAGCCGGCTGATCATCACCCTCTGCTGCGGGCACTGCAGCGCCTTGCTCCGCATCCTCCTCGACCGCTGGCGACGCCTTGGCCATGGTCTCGGCAAAGCCATGCGTGGGCGGCAAATCCATGAAGTTGAGTGGAATGCCCTGCCCGGCCGCATAACGGATGGCGCGCCACTCAGGCGAGAACTCGGCAAACGGGAAGAACACGCCATGCTCCGGCGCATCGCTCGGGTACACCAGCAACGCCACCGGCGGGCGCATGGCCGGATCAGCGGCCAGTGCGACGATATCGTCGGCTTCCGGTGGGCCTTCCAGCAGGATGATGTCCGGCGCCAGCGTGGCAAGCGCGGCTTCCAGCGCACGGGCGCAACCGGGGCCATGGTGGCGGATGCCGAAGTAATGCGTTGCCATCAATCCCACTCCGGCAGCAGTGCCGCAGGCACCACCGCCAGATCGATATGCACGCCGGTAAGTGCGCCATCTGCCGCGTAGGTACCGATCACCGCATAGATGCCATCGCCCCAGCCGGAATGCGCAAGGATGAGGTTTTCGCCATCGCTGGCGCCGGGCAAGGCAATGTTGGCGCAACCGGCGCGCAAGCGGGTTTCGTCATCCATCTGCGCAAACCAGCTGTCGTCGCCACCGCTATCGACCAGCGTTTCGTACCAGTCGGTGCTGGCCGGGTCCGGCATCAGCCGCGCTACGGCATCGGCATCGACAAAACCCACGGTGCCGGCATCGACCGGGATGCCGACGAATTCGTCTTCTTCGGCTTCCGGCGCGGTATCGCCGGGTTGCAACGGCGCCAGGAAGCGCCAGCCCACCGCAGGCACATCGGACAGCACCAGCGACAGGTACGCTTCGCGCTCATGCGAGCCGTCCTGCTCGTCGCTGACGTCTGCAATGGTGGCCCGTACCGGATAGCGGCCGGGCGGTACGGCGATTTCGACGTTATCGGCGTGCGCGAGCGTGACGAAGGGATCGCACGGCACCAGCCGGCCGCTTTTCAACCACAGCTCGCCACAATCGACGGTGTGGAAGCGGTAGTTGATCTCGCCTTCTTCTTCGTCCTGCCATTGCGCGCTACGGTTCGCCAGCGCCAGCCAGCGGTCGGCGTGGATGGGGTTGAGCGTTGTCATGGCGGCCCCCTCAAACCACGTCCATGCAGGCGCGGTACAGGTCTTTCCACCCGTCGCGCTCCTTGGCGACCGTTTTCAGGTATTCCAGCCACACCAGTTTGTCCTGCACCGGATCCTTGACGATGGCGCCGGTGATGCCGGCGGCAATGTCCGCCGCGCGCAGGATGCCGTCGCTGTAATAGCCCGCCACCGCCATGCCGTGCCCGAGCACCGAAATGGCCTCTGCGGTGGACAGTGTGCCGCTGGGCGACTTGAGTTTGGTCTTGCCGTCTTCGGTCACGCCATTGCGCAGCTCGCGGAAAATGGCCACCACGCGGCGGACTTCTTCCAGCGCGGGTTTTTCTGCCGGCAGTGCCAATGCCTGGCCCAGCTCGGCCACGCGGCGGGTGACGATGCTGACTTCTTCATCGAAGCTGTCTGGCGTGGGCAGGATGACGGTATTGAAGCGGCGCATCAGCGCGGACGACATTTCGTTCACGCCCTTATCGCGGTTGTTGGCGGTGGCAATCACGTTGAAACCGCGTTGCGCCTGCACCTCGATGCCCAGCTCCGGCACCGGCAGGGTTTTTTCCGACAGCAGCGTGATCAGCGTGTCCTGTACTTCGCTCGGCACGCGGGTCATTTCTTCCAGCCGTGCCAGCTTGCCATCACGCAGTGCCTTGAGCATGGGGCTGGCGACCAGCGCGGCTTCGGACGGGCCTTCGGCCAGCAGCCGGGCGTAGTTCCAGCCGTAGCGCAGCGCGGATTCATCGGTGCCGGCGGTGCCCTGGATCAGCAGCGTGGAATCACCGCAGATGGCGGCGGCCAAATGCTCGGACACCCAGCTTTTGGCGGTGCCCGGCACGCCGTACAGCAGCAGCGCGCGATCGGTGGCCAGCGTGGCAACGGCAATTTCGATCAGCCGTGCGCTGCCGATATATTTGGCGCTGACCTCGAAACCATCCGCCAGCTTGCCGCCCAGCAGGTAGATTTTGACCGCCCAGGGCGACAGCCGCCAGTTGGGTGGCTTGGGCTTGCTGTCCTGGCGGACCAGCTCGGCGAGTTCTTCGGCATATTGCTGCTCGGCGTGCTGGCGCAGCACCGCGTTCAGGCTGGCGTTCGATGGGGCGGTCACGGGGCAGTCTCCTGGATGATGGTTTGTCGGGTATGGGCCAGCGCAACGATGCGCGCGGCGCGGTCGGTCAAGTGCCGGTAGATCCATTCCTGGCGGTCGGCAAAGGCCGCCACATTGCGCTCCAGCACAGCAATCAATGCGGCAAGGCGCGCATCGCTGATCTGCAGCATCAGCAAGGCGGTAAGGGTAAGGCAGGGTTCGATCTTGCCGGGCGCATGGTCGGCAAATTGCCGGGCAGCCAGCATGGTTTCCACTGCCTGCTGCACGGCGGCCGGCCACGGGCCATCCTGCCGGCTGAGCACCGCCACCACGATGTCGAGCTGGTCTGCGCCCAGCAGGCGCAGCAGCACCGCTTGCTGGTCTGCCACGGCGAGCGTTTGCCACAGGCGCGCGCCGTAATCGGCCATGCTGCCGCCTGGCGCCAGCAATGATTGCTCGACCAGCACCGCCGCCCAATCGGCATCGGCAAAGCGGCAGCTGGCTTCGGCCAGGCCGGACAACAAAGCCTCTGCCCAGTCGCTCCTTTGCAGCACCGGCAGCAAGGTGGCCGGCGTGGCGCCGGTGAGCTGGCCCCAGCGCGACGGGGGCACCAGCGCCAGCAACTGGCGCAACCACCACGCACGCTTGCCCTCCCCGGCAGACGGGTTGGCCACAATGCCGTCTTTCTCCCAATCCCTGGGTAGCTCCAGCGGCGGATCTACGACCAGTTGGGGCGCATTGCCCTTGCCCAGCCAACTGGCCACTTTGGCGAATGCGCCCTGCGTTTCGGGCTGCGCCCATTGCAGGGTGGCGTGTGCCCGCTCGCTCATGCGCAATGCAAATGCGGATTCCGGCAGCTGCGCCAGCAGGCCAGCGGCAAGCTGGCGCACGGCCTGGCTGCGATCGGCCAGCAGGCTGCTGAGGAGGGCTTCGTCATCGTTGCACAGGCCATCTGCCAGCACTTCCGCCAGCGCCAGCCTCTGCTCGGCTTTTTCCTGCGGCAGCGCAGCGGCCAGCCAATCCCGCGCCAGCGCAGGATCACGCTGGCGGGTTTGCGCCAGCGCGCGGCGGCGTACGGCAAATGTGCCCTCGTGCCAATGCGCCGCGAGCAACGCATCATCCGCCGGGGCTTGTTGTGGCTGTATCGCCCAGTGCCAGTCGGCATTCTGCGCGGCCAGCCAGCGGCCACGCTCGCCCAGTAGCGGCAGCCAGCGTTGCCGGCTGGCCTTGTTGTTCAGCCTGAGTGCCATAGGTAGCAGCACTGCCGGCAAGTGGTAATGGCGGGCAGCAAAATGTGCGGTGGCCCACGGCAACAGTTCGTCCAGCTGGCCGGCCAGCAGATCGCCCAGCAACGGGTGCAGCGCGGCGGGAACTTGCTGCTGCAATTCAACAGGTGCAGCTGGCGGCAGCATGATGGGCTGCGTTTGCAGCCCGGCCTGGCGGTACACCGCCTGCGCGCCCGCCTGCCAGAGCAGCCGTTGTTCACGCGTAGCTTCGGGCAGCAGCGCATCGATGGCGGCGATACTGGCGGCATCAGCCGGCAGATTGGCCGTGCCCACCAAGGCCAGCCGGGTCAGTTCGTCCATAGCTGGCCTCCACTCAGCGGCTGATAGCAACCGGCAATGAACAGGCCCAGTGGTCGCAGCAGCGTGCCATCCCACTCCACCGCCACGTCGAAGGCCTGCCCGCCAGATAGCGCCAGCCAGTGCCAGTGATCCCCGGCTGCCAGCGGCAACGCCTGCCCGTCCGCAGCCACGGCAAACCAGCGCCCGGCATGCAACACCGGCGTGATGCCGGTCAGCACCGCGGCGCAGCGCTCTACCCACGGATATTGCGCAAGGGTGGTACTGGCAGCATCGAGCAAGCGGGCAAAGTCCACGCCATGCAGGAACTGGCTGCTGGCCGCCGCCGGGCTGGCCGTCCCTTTGAGCAATGCACGTTGCGCGGCGGCGCCGGGCCAGAACACCAGTTCCGCATTGAAACTGCTACCGGGCAGCCAGCTCTGCCCGAAAGGCTGGGCGCCCACTGCAAATTGCAGCAACAACGCGTGGCGGCCGGTATGCTGCCCCTTGACCCACGTGCGCTGCACGCGCACGCGTTCGTTGTCTTCAACCATCTGGCCGATCACCTGCCAGGTATCCTGCACCGGCTGGCCAGCAGCGAGCACGTCTTCCTCGCGCACCGTGTAGCCGATGTACTGGCGCAGCGCGTGCTGCAGATCAGGGGTGAGCTGATCGATGCGCTCGAACGCGCGCACCGCCACTGCAATGCGGCCCAGTTCTGCCAACAGCTGTTCGGGCCAATCCGCACCGCTGCCGGGCAGATCAGCCAGCGCGCGCAGTCGGGCCGCCAGCGCCGGGGCCTGCGCATCCACCAGCCGGGCAGCCTGTTGATCCCAGATGCCGGGACCTTCGGCCGGCAGGCGAGCCAGGCCGTTGCGCACCAGGTCTTCCAGCCACACCTGCAATGCGGCCAGGCCATCGGCCACGCGTTCACTGCGCTTTTCCGCGCGTTTTTGCTGGGCGGCTTCGTCCACCGGCGCATCCGCTTTGGCGATGGCCTTGGCTTCCTTTTTGGCGGCGGTATCCACGCGCTTGTCCAGCCAGTCGCCCACCCATTCGGGTTCACCATTTTCCTGCACCAGATCGGGCTGGTTGGCGGTGAGCACCAGCAAGCCCAGCGCGTGCTTGCAGGGGAACTTGAAGCTGGGGCAAGAGCACTTGCTGGCAAAATCCGCCAGATCCACACGCACCTGATACGGTTTTGACCCGCTGCCCTGGCATTCGCCCCACAGCGCGCGCGGGCTGCGCCCCAGCAGTGGCCAGTTCTTGGCCTGTGCAAGCTTCTTGCCATTGCTGGCAGCGCCGTTGTCGGGCGCGAGCGCCAGCACTTGTTGTTCGGTCAGTTGCATTGCGGCGGGCGTGCTTGGGTAAAGGGCAGAAATTAGCATAGGCGGCGACTGAAACCTACCCGGCAAGCAAATTTGCAACAAGCAATCCAATCCATTATTTGACAAAGAAAGTCAGCGAAATTGCCATTCACCAAGATGCTGCTCAGTGCACGGCAAACTGGCTGACACGGCCGCTTGCCATCTCCACGCACAGCACGCGCCCCTGCTGATCGAATATCAGGCAGGCATCGTCCATGGCCCGCAACTGGCATGCGCTACCAGCGGGCCAGTCGATCTTTGCACGCACTATCCCGTCGTGTCGGCTGATCAATCGCCATGGCATTTCGCTTGCAACCGCGCCCAGCAGTATCGAGCGCTGCCAACGCCTGCTGTGGCGACATGCCTTGTTCGATCAGGTGGCAGGCGATCACCGTACCGGTGCGCCCGATGCCGCCCCAGCAATGCACATAGACGATTTGACCGTGCAGCAGCGCCCTGTGGATGGTGGCCAGAATGGCTTGCATCTGTTCGCGGCCATTCGGTACCGATTTATCCTTGATGGCAAAGCGGTGATGCGTGAGAGGACGGGACGAAACGGCTGCGTGCAGCATCTGTGCATAGGGTGCCAGTTCGCCCTCTTCCGTCAGATCGATGAAGCAACTGACTCCGGCATCCAGATACGCCTGCAGCTTGGCTTGCGAGCTGGCGTCGTCGGCATTGCGCGGGTATTCGCCTGCCAGCAACCGGCCGGGCTCTACCCAATAGCAGTCGGGATTGGGCCGCTTCATGCAATGGCATCGGCAAAGTCGATAAAGGCAGCCGGGATATGATCCGCCAGCCACACGCCATTTTCCGAGCGGTAGAAATGTATGCCGGTTTCGGCCAGCGCTGCCGCACGCACTGGCAGGATGATGACCACCCCATGCCGCGCTCCAACATTGCGGGCAGTATCAACGGTAGCGGACAGATGCACATGCTGGCGTGAACGCGGCAGCAGGCCTTCGACACGGATTGATTCGACAAACCGAGTGGCAGTGCCGTGATAAAGCGTGTCCGGCGGCGTGATGGGCTGCAGGCCCAGATCGACCGCAACGGAATGCCCCTGGTTGGCGCGGATGCGCCCGGGTGTTTCATCCAGCGCAAAGCGCTGCTTGTCGTTGCTGATGACCAGTTCGCGGATGAGCGCATGCGTGAGCACGGTACCGTTTTGCGCCGCGCAAGCGATCAGCGCATCGACATCGGCCCAGCCGTTTTCATCCAGCGTGAGGCCGATGCTGTCAGGCCGGTGGCGCAATACATAACTGAGGAATTTACTGGTTTTTTCCAGCTCCATTTTTATTCTCTTTCAATGGCGATACAGACCTGGTTCAGGCCGTATCAAATAAATGCAAAAAGCGGTCGAGGATCATCAGGTGATCTTCGAACAGGGTGCTTTCCATGGCGACAAGCTGCTGCACCGGCATCCACTGCGCGCTGGCGGCGTCATCTGCGGCGGTGATGGCGGGCAACTGCGCCAATGGCAGCTTGAAGTAAAACGCATGCGATAGCGTGCGGCCGCGCAGGCTGCGGTCCGGGTGATCGAACAGCGCCTGATCGGCACATGCGCTGCGCAATGCAGCCGGCGTAACGTCAAGGCGGGTTTCTTCGTTCAGCTCGCGCACTGCCGCATCGAACACGCGCTCGTGCTGGTCGAGAAAACCGCCGGGCAGCGCCCAGTTGCCACGGCCGGGCTGGCCGGCGCGCCGGATCAGCAAGACGTGGCCGCAGCAATGCACGACGGCATCGACAGTGACGAAAACCGGCGGATACGGCGCGGCAGACCATACTTGCCGGTAATGCTGCAGGTAGCGGTATTCCGCCTGCAGATCGGCAAAGGCAGTACTGCCGGCAAATTGCTGCAGGAAAGACACCAATGCCGCCGGCAGTTGCGTAGCGATGGCAGCCGTATCGCCACCGACCTCAAACCACTGGCGGCGTAGATCGGCGGCGTTGAGCTGGCCAAAACTGGCTTGATGCACCAGCGGCCAGGCGGGGAAATCGCCCAGGTAGCTGGACGATGCATCCTTGAAGTGCCCGAACAGGCCGACGCTTGCAACGGCCGGCACAACGGCGGCCACCGCCTGCTGCACCGCAGCCACCCAGCGCTGGCCGTCGTAGTAATCACGCACGCCAACAAACCGGATATCCGCCACGCGGCTGGCATCCCACGCGGCAAGCGCGGCGGTGATCATGGCCTTGCGCTCATCAAAGCTGAACGGGTTCTTGCTGCTGCGCGCAGCGCCTGCGGAACCCAGCACCAGCACTACCTTGCCGGCCAGTGACAACGCCTGTTGCAGCATGGCCAGGTGGCCGTTGTGGAAAGGCTGGAAGCGGCCGATGTAAACCAGCGTATCGGTTTGCACTATGCCCCCTGGCCTTGCGTTGCGTATTGCGCGGCGATGGGCATTTGCCGGCCATTGCCGAACGCGCGGTTGCGCACGCGGATGATGGGTGGGGCCTGACGGCGCTTGAATTCGGACTTGGCAACGAGGCCCAGAATGCGGCTGATGGTGGCTTGCTCGCCCGCGGCCTGCAGATCGGCCACGAATGCATTGGCAGTGGCGTATTCATCCGCGCGCAGGCGCGTGCCTTCGATATGCAGCTTGAGGATTTCATCGAGCACCGGATACGGCGGCAGGCTGTCGGTATCGCGTTGGCCTTCCGATAGCTCGGCAGAGGGCTCCTTGTCGATGATCACTTGCGGAATCAGCGCGCGGCCGTGGCGGGCATTGAAGTGCCGTGCCAGCGCGAACACCTCTGTCTTGTACAGATCGCCGATGATGTTGAGGCCACCGTTGGTATCGCCATACAACGTGCAATAGCCGACGGAAATCTCCGATTTGTTGCCGGTGGTCAGCAGCAGATGGCCGAAGTGATTGGAGTACTCCATCAGGATGGTGCCGCGGATGCGCGCCTGCAGGTTTTCCACCGTCAGCCGGGATGGCGCGGCGCCAAAATCGCGCTCGAAGCTGCTGCGGTAGCCGCCAACCAGATCGGCAATCGGATGCTCCAGCAACTGCACACCCAGATTGCGGCACAGATCGACCGAATCCCCCACACTGCCGGCGCTGGAATACTGCGATGGCATGGTGATGCCGCAGACGTTTTCTGCCCCCAGCGCATCGGCAGCCAGCGCCAGCGTGAGTGCGCTGTCGATGCCGCCGGAGCTCCCGATCACCACCTTGGTGAAGCCGATCTTGGCCGCGTAGTCACGCAGGCCCAGCACGATCTGCCGGTAATAGAATTCGCTGTCTGCCAGCGTTTGCGTCACGGCACTGGCAAGCGGCTGGCCGTTATCGGCGAAATGGCCGGGCAGCACTGCGCTGCCGGCGATGAAATCCACCTGCTGCACAGCGGGTTCGAACAGCGGCAGTTGCTTGACGATACCGTGCTGCGGATGGGCAACAAACGAGGCGCCGTCGAACACGATCTGGTCGTTGGCGCCCACCTGGTTCACATACACCAGCGGCACGTTCCAGTGCTGGCTGATGCCGGCAAACAGCTCATCGCGCTGCGCCAGCTTGCCGACGTTGGACGGGCTGGCATTGATGCTGACGATGAGCGCGGCCCCGGCCGCCACCACGCCCTGCACCGGATCGATGGCGTAATCGGCGCCGCTGTTGTTCCAGGCATCTTCGCAGATCACGAAGCCGATCTTTACCCTGCCCACGGTCAGCAATGCGGGCTGGCTGGGGCCGGGTTCAAAGTGGCGGCGCTCGTCGAAGATGTTGTAGGTAGGCAGCAGTTGCTTGTGATACTGCAGCGCGATTGCGCCGTGCTGCAGCACCAGCAGGCTGTTGTGCAGCGGCTTGCCGATACCGCTGTTGCGGGTAACGGCGCCAATCACCAGCGCGGCAGACGTACCGCGCGAGATGGCCAGCACCTCATCCAGCGCTACTTGCTGGCGGGCAAGGAAATCGGGCTCCTCCACCATATCCTGTGGGTAGTAGCCGGACAGGCACAGCTCGGAAAAAACGATCAGGTCTGCGCCCGCGGCAGTGGTGACAGCAGCGCGGATCTGCGCGAGGTTGCCGGCAAAATCGCACAGTTTGTAGTTGAGCTGTGCCATGGCGATCTTGAGGGTGTGTTTACTCATGATTTGCCCTTCATTGCCTTACTGGCGTTCGATCTTGAATACATCACACAGATAGTTGAGGAAGTTTTCGTCCTCGCACATGCCCTTGCCGGGGGTATCGCTGACCTTGGCCACCGGCTGGCCGTTGCAAGACACCAGCTTCATCACGATCTGCAGTGGCTCCTGCCCGCAATCGTTGGATAGATCGGTACCGATGCCGAAGCCGGTGCGCGCGCGGTCGGCAAAGCGGCGGTATAGCGCAATGGCGCGCTCCAGGTTGAGACCGTCGCTGAACACCAGTTGCTTGGTGCTGGGGTCGATTTTCATCTTCTGGTAGTGGGCGATGATTTTCTCGCCCCACTCGAATGGATCCCCCGAATCGTGGCGTACGCCATCGAACAGCTTGCAGAAATAGAGATCGAAATCACGCAGGAAGGCATCGGTGCCCACCACATCGGTCAGCGCAATGCCAAGGTCGCCGCGGTACTCGCGCACCCAGTGCTCCAGCGCGTTCTTCTGGAAATCCCGCAGGCGGGAGCCAAAGCACTGGAACGCCTGCAGGTACTCGTGCGCCATGGTGCCGATGGGCGTAAGGCCATGGCGCTTGGCCAGCAGCACGTTGCTGGTGCCCCGCATGAAATGACCGACATCGCGCGCCAGCGTTTGCACCATTTCTTCATGCCAGGTGCGCGAGTAACGGCGGCGGGTACCGAAATCGAAAAACACGAACGGAAAGCGATGCAATGGCTGATCGCCCAGCTGCTGCAATTGCGCCACCTTGGCCGCCAGCCTGGCGCGGCCGGTAGCCAGCGCGGGCGCTTGCGGAAACTGGCGGAAATACACTTCGTTGACGATGGCCAGCAGATAGATCTCGAACAGCATGCAGTGGAGCATCGGCCCCTTCACGCGGATATCCAGATCATCCGGCCGCCCTGCCGCCACCGATACGGTAATGAAGCGCCGCTGCAACTGGAACAGCCGCAGGAAATCGACGAAATCCGATTTGATGAAGCGCAGGCTGCCCAAGTAGGCGAGCTCGTCATCGGCAAAGCGCAACTGGCACAGGTGATCGAGCTGCGCTTCGATTTCGTCCTTGAATGAAGATAACGGCGTGGCCGGGCGATTGCGGCACTTGAATGCGTATTCGGACTGCGTTTCAGGCTGGTGATGCAGGATTTCCTGCATCATGGTGAACTTGTAGAGATCGGTATCGAGCAATGACTCGATCACGGGTACGAATTGGGTCATGATTTCAATCCAAGTGGTCGTAAGTACTTTATTTCACATACGCGACGACATTGGATATGCGCATCCCGCGCGCCACCATTTCGTCGATAAAGATTTGGCCCAATGCCTCAAAACCAGCCACCGGACTGGTGCAGTCGGTCAACAGTATCAGCTTGTGCACATTGGCTTCGCCCAATTGCTCGGCCAGATCGCGCACCGTACTCGCCACACAATGTGACAGCGCTTCACCGCCAATCAGAATGGTATCGGCTTGTGCCAGTTGGGCGATCCAGCGAGGATCGGGCAGCGTGCGCGGGTCATCGGCATCGGGCACTTCGGCCTGGATGGCCGAATAGTGCTCAGTCAGCGGATTGGTGCCTTTAACCACATAGTTCACCGCCTTCAGTTCGCGGCGGCTCCAGGCGGCGAGCTCATCGGCCAACTGTTGCTGCACGTTGTGGCCCCAGCCACCGATCAGGCAGTGCTCCGGCCAGATGATGAGCTGATAACGGCCGCGCTGCGCCAACACCTGCACATAATTCAGACTGGCAGCTTGCAGGGCTGGATCGCTGGCCTTCCAGAGGCCTTCCTCTACATCGGCGACGCTGATCACAGTGAATGGCGTCGGGTTCCGGCCATTCTGATCACGCCACCACGCTGGATGCGCGATATCGAACGGGTTGTGCGAATCCAGCGTGACGTGAATGGCCGACAATGCATCCCCGTAATCCCTCACCAGCGTTGTTAGCCATTTCATATCGGTACTGGCACCCGGCACCGGCAACGCGGCGCCCGCAATATCGCAGAAGTCGTTTTGTGGATCGATGATCAAGAGCTGCACGTTTGCTTGCTGGCTGGCCATGGTGTTCTCCCGGTATGGGTGATGCGGTTAGGCCATCTTGGCAGACTTATATTTGATTTGCAACTAACAAGAAACGAAAGAAAAACAGCTGTTGCAAACGGGGAACGATCGGCATATCGCACAGGATCACGCACCTTTCTGCCAGCCTTGCTCTCGCTGCACACTTAGTTCTATTATCGAACTAACTAAAGGCCAGCCATGCAAGCACCGTTGATTGTTACTGTTGATATCGTCCTGTTCACACTCAGCGCAGGAGTGCTGAAGATCGTGCTGCTGCGGCGCGAGCACGACCCGTATGCGCAACAGCTGGCCTTGCCGGGCGGCTATATTCACCCGGAGGAAGACCGCGACAGCCTGGCAGCCGCCGAGCGCGTGCTGCGGCAAAAAACCGGCCTGATCTCCCCTTATCTGGAGCAGTTGTTCACCTTTACCGGCGGCGTGCGCGACCCGCGCGGCTGGTCTGCCAGCATTGCCTATTACGCATTGGTGCATGAAAGCGTGCTGATCAGTGATGACGAACATCGCTTCGAGCTGCTGCCGGTGGATGCACTGCCGGATTTACCGTTCGATCATCAGCGCATCACCACGCATGCGGTAAAACGGCTGCGGGACAAATCCACCTATTCCTCCCTGCCCTGCCATTTGCTGCCCGGGCAATTCACGCTGACCGAGCTGCAACATACCTATGAACAGGTGCTGGGCATCTCGCTCGACAAGAGCGTATTCCGCCGCAAGCTGGGCGAGATGGATTTTCTGGAAGCCATCCCGGATGCCATGCGCCTGGGCAAGCACCGCCCGGCGCAGTTATACCGGCTACGCGATGATGCGCGGCTGGCGTTGTTCAACAAGACCGTGTGAGAACCACATGCCCACAGAACTGGAACGATACCGCGGCTGCCTGCTGGGGCTGGCCTGCGGCGATGCGGTAGGCACTACGGTTGAATTCAGCCCGCGCGGCACGTTTGCACCTGTTACCGACATGGTAGGCGGGGGGCCGTTTGATCTGCCCGCCGGGGCGTGGACGGACGATTGCTCGATGGCACTGTGCTTGGTACACAGCTTGTTGCACCGCCATGGGTTCAATGCAGAAGACCAGATGAACCGCTACTGCAATTGGGCCAGCTATGGCTATATGAGCAGCACCGGTGAATGCTTTGATATCGGCATGACGGTGGCACGCGCATTGCAGCGCTATCGCAGCAGCGGCGATCCGTTCAGCGGTTCTATCGAGCCCGATACGGCAGGCAACGGTTCACTGATGCGGCTTGCCCCCGTTCCCATGTATTTCTTTGAAAACCCGGCGCAAGTCATTCGATATGCCGGGGAGAGCGCCAGGACCACACATGGCGCGGAAGAAGCCATCGAATGCACACGCCTGTTTGCAGCGCAATTGCGCGCGGGCCTTGCAGGTGAAAGCAAGGAAACCATACTGTTTGGCACCGGCTACAAGGCAATCGCCAAAAAAGTGGTCCCGCTCGCGGCGGGCGATTGGCGCGATAAGTCCATCAACGAAATACGTGGCAATGGTTATGTTGTTGATTCGCTGGAGGCCGCATTGTGGTGCTTCTGGCACACCACGGATTTTGAATCAGCCATTCTGGCCGCTGCGAACCTTGGGGATGATGCGGATACCACCGCTGCAATCTGCGGCCAGATTGCTGGCGCGCATTACGGCGTAAAGGCCATCCCGCTACACTGGCTATCCAGGCTGGTGATGGGAGAGGAAATCAGTCAATTGGCAATGCGCCTGTTCAACGAACGTTCTGCCGCCACCATCAACCCGGACTGAAACCCATGTTTTCCACCCCCGAACTCGCCGCCAGCATCAGCTATGCCGCATCCGTCTGGCTGGCGGCCCGCAATAATGTGCACACTTGGTGGATAGGGCTGCTCGGCTGTGTACTGTATGGCTGGGTGTTCTTCGAGGCCAAACTCTATGCCGATGTGACCTTGCAGGCGTTTTTCATCGTCAGCAGCATTCTGGGCTGGATCAACTGGGTGCGTGGCAGCCAAGGGGCGCCGACGCCGATACGGCGCACCTCCCGGCCACACGCTGTGGTAGTGGCGGGCCTGGCGATTGCTGTGGCCGTGGCCTATGCGACGATACTGCACCGCTTTACCGATGCGTGGTCGCCCTGGCTGGATTCGCTGGTGCTGACCTTCAGCGTGCTGGCACAATTTCTGTTGATGGGGCGACGGCTGGAAAACTGGTATGCATGGCTGCTGGTCAACACCATTGCAGTGCCGCTGTATGCCTCGCGGGGGCTGTATATCACTGCCGGGCTGTACCTGATTTTCTGGTTTAACGCGTGGTACGGCCTGTACCGCTGGCGCCGTGAGCTTGCGCTGCAATGATGACGCGCTTCCGGTACGGCTTGGTGGTGGGCAAGTTTGCACCGCTGCATGCGGGGCACGAACGCCTGCTGCATGCCGCGCAAGCGCAGTGCGAACAGCTATTCATCATCAGCTATACCCTGCCGGAGTTTGCCGGCCATGAACCGGAACGGCGCGAACAATGGCTGGCGGCACGCTTCCCCGCTGCCACGCGGTTGGTGGTAACGACAGGGAAAGTCTTGCAATGGCGCGCGGCCGGCCTGCAGATCGAACCATTTCCGCACAATGATGCGCCAGACGATGTGCACCGGCATTTCGTGGCGCAGCTTTGCCTGCACGTCCTGCACAATACGATGGATGCGGTGTTTACCGGCGAGGATTATGGCGATGGCTTTGCCGCAGTGTTGGCTGCCGATTTCAGCCAGCACCTGCGCGCGCCCCATGCCGTTGCCCATGTTTACCTGCCACGCCCGCAAGCACCGGACCGGGTTTCCGGCACCTTGCTGCGCCAGGACATCCATGCGCACCGCCAGCATCTTGCGCCCGAGGTATACGGTGATTTCATTGGCCGAATCTGCCTGCTGGGCGGTGAATCATCCGGCAAGAGCACGCTGAGCGCCGCGCTAGCCGTCCACCTGGGCACCACGTATGTGGCGGAATATGGCCGTACACTGTGGGAAGAAAAAGCCGGAGACCTGCGTTATGAAGATCTGCTGCTGATCGCACAAACGCAAATCCGGCATGAAGAAGCGGCCAGCCGGCGAGCACACCGCTACGTGGTATGCGATACCTCGCCACTGACCACGCTGTTCTATTGCCTGCACTACTTCGGCCAGGCCGAGGCTGCGCTGTTCGAGCTGGCCTTGCGCCCGTATGCGTTGGTGGTGCTATGCGCGGCAGATTTCCCCTTCGTGCAGGATGGCACCCGCCAAGGCGATGCATTCCGGCAGTTGCAGCATGCGTGGTACCAGCGTGAGTTGGCCGAACGCGGCATCCCTTATGTGCAAGTGACCGGTGACGTGGCAAGCCGTCTGGCGCAGCTGGATGCATTGCTGGGGCGCTGAGCATACCGCCCCCTACCCGCCCATGTATTCTGCTTTGCAATGATCCAATGCAAGCCAGCGCGGGGGCATCCCATTGCAGATTTTGTCTGAATCCCGTTCCAGCCCGGCAATCGGGGGCTGAAACAACACCTGCCACTCACAGTGGTGGCCTGCTGGAAAGCATTCGGTATTGGTAAGCAAGTTTATGCGGCAATCGTAAAAATTCTTCTTTGAATCCCGATGGGCAGCGCATGCACGACCCCATGCGACTCATTACCCAGGAAAGGCATTTTGTTTTTGTCGAGCGGCGCCAATCATTTCCCCTTGTAAACTGACAACAACAAACACCCGGATAAGCATGTAATTAAATTCGTGCATTGTTGAGCTTGTTGTTGCGTTTCGTGCCTGCTCCATATACTCGATCAGCCCCGCTGCATTGATAGCGCGGCAGATAAAAACGGATTGACAGCATAGCTCGCACAACGATCCACGGGGAGACCACATGAACGCAGGAAGAACGCGATGGGCGCTGCTTGCAATACTGGCCGCCGGGCTGATGCTGGCTGCAGGCGCACAGGCAGCAACATGGCAAGCTGGCGCCAGCTATCCGGCAGCAGCGAAAGTCGAGTTTGATGGCAAGCAATACGCTGCGTTGCAGGCCACGCAGGCAAACAGTGGTGTCAACCCTGCGAGCGCACCGGGCTTGTGGCAGTTGGTAGAAGCAGCACAGTTACCGGCAACCTCAACCGCCGCGCCGCTGGAATACAAAAAGGTAGCGTATTACGTATCCTGGGCGATGTACCGTGATTACTCGCCGCTATCGATTCCTGCAGAAAAACTCACCCATATCAATTACGCTTTTGCCAATATCGTCGATGGCAAAGTGGTGTTGGGTGATCGCTGGTCGGACGAAAAGAACTTTCCGGATTTGCTGCGGCTGAAGCGGAAACACCCGCATCTGAAAACACTGATTTCGATTGGCGGCGCGGCCTGGTCCAAGGATTTTTCGACCATTGCGCTGACTGAAGCCAACCGCAGCGTGTTTGCCGACAGCGTGGTTGCGTTTATCCGCAAATATGGCTTTGATGGCGCGGATATCGATTGGGAATTCCCTACCCATTATGGCTGGCCGGGCAACACCATGCGCGCGGAAGACCCGGCCAATTTTCCATTGCTGTTCAAGACCGTGCGGGCGCGGCTGGATGAAGCCGGCAAGGCCGACGGCAAGCCCTACCTGCTGACGCTGGCCACCGAGGTGAACCCGCACAACCTGCCCAAGATCAACTGGCAGGCGGTACTGCAATCGGCGGACTGGCTGAACGTGATGACCTACGAATATGCCGGGGCATGGAACCTGGATAGCGGCCATATCGCCCCGCTGTATGCCGATGCCGCCAACCCGGGCCCGAATGCCGGTATCTTCAACATTGCCAATTCGATCAAGACGTATCTGTCGCTGGGCGTGGCGCCAGAGAAGCTGGTGATGGGGTTCGAGCTACCGGGCCATATCTGGACCGGCTGCCCGGCCAGCAATAACGGCATGTATGTGCATTGCACCGGCATGGGCGCAGGCACCTGGAAAGGCGATACCGAGGGCAACCTGGATTATCAGGATTTGAAAGCCAACTACATCAACAAGAACGGCTATACACGCTACTGGTCTGACAGCGCCAAGGTGCCGTATCTGTACAACGCGGCCAAGCAGGCATCGATCAGCTACGAAGACCCGCAATCGATTGCAACCAAGGTGGCTTTCCTGAAGGAAAACCGGCTGGGCGGCGCAATGATCTGGGAGATCACTGCCGACCGTGATCAGGATTTGCTGAAGATCATTCACGATGGCCTGAGCATCAGCCCGATGGATTACGTGCGGACCGCCGGCAAGGTGGCGCTGGAGAAAACGAGCGCGCAGCATGGCTGGCCGGGCGTGTACTTTGACGGCCGCTTCAGTGGCAGCAGCATCGGGGTCAAATTCAACGATACGCTCAACCATTATGACGTGCTGGTGGACGGCAAACTGGCTGCCGACGTGATCAAGCCGGGCAACACCACGGTGTGGGTGAAAAACCTGCAGCCCGGCGAGCACACGGTACGTGTGGCACGCCGTACCGAAGCGCCGGATTACGTAGCGCGCTTTCTGGGCTTTGTGGCTGCGGAAGATGGCAAGCTGCTGGCACCGCCCGCAGCGGCAGCGCGGCAGATGGAATTCATCGGTGATTCATACACGGTGGGCTATGGCAGCCGCAGTGCCGGGCGCGAATGCACGCCACAGCAGATTTTTGCCACCACCGATGCCACACGCAGCTTTGGCGCAATCACAGCACAACACTATGGCGCAGATTTCCAGATCAACGGCTACTCCGGCTTGGGGATGATCCGCAACTTCGATGGCGCATTGGCCCCAACCCATTACCGCAGCTATTACGATCTGGCACTGCCCGGCACACCCGGCAGCACCTGGGTACGCCCGGCGAGCTGGAAACCGCAAGTGGTGGTGATCGGCCTTGGCATCAACGATTTCTCACGCCCGGTAAAAACCGGCGAAGCATGGACTGCTGCGACGCGCAAGCAGCAGTACAAGGCGGCCTACCACGCCTTTCTGGCCAAACTGCGCCAGCAATACGGCCCGCAAACGCTGCTGATCCCCAGTGCCACACCAATCTGGCAAGCCGATGACTTCATCCCCGCGGTAAAGGAAGTGGTGGCCGAAGCACAAGCTGCTGGCGACAAACAGGTGCGCTACTTTGAATATGGCGGGCTGGATGCGCTGGGTTGTGAATGGCACCCATCCGCCAAAGACCACGAGCTGATTGCCGCACAATTGCAGAAGCTACTGGAGGAGGAAAAGCTGGCCTGGTAATGCCATTGCAGCGTTTGCATCAACAACGCCCCAAGTTCGGGGCATTGTTGATCCGGCATTGCCCCATTCAGGCTGGCTTTGAATCACATGCAGCGCGCCTGCCGTCAATTTGCGATCAATGCGTTGCCGTGCCAGCGCAGCGAGCGGCCATCATCATGATGGCCGGCCCGACTGCCTTGCCCGCTACAGCCTGCGGGCAGAGTTCTTTCAGCGTTTTGAATAACGCCCCGGTACGGGCCTGTTGCCATGGCGCGCTATCGCGATAGGTTTCATGCTCCTGGAACAGCCGACATTCCCAGTCGGTTTTGCCAAGCAAAGCACGTGCCTCTGCAGTCTGGCCGTTGGCTGCCAGCGCATACGCCATATCGGCCGGCAACCGCAAATGTGGCCGCACATAACCGACGCCCAACAGGCGCTGGCTCAAGCGGGGTGGCTTGGGGTGGCTATAGGCGGCATTGCCCATAGTGGCCAAGCCGGTGGCTTTGTCGCCAGACAATAACTGCAGCCATGCCAGATCCAGATCAGCATTGAATCGCCGCCACGGCTTGGGCTGGGCGTTCCCAAACTGCCTGATCTGGTGCTGCAGTTGCTGCGCTTTGCCGTATTGCTGGTGGGCGATATGGAACCAGGTGAGTTTGCTGCCAACCAAGTCATAAGCATCCGGGTCACGTTTGACTTCAGCCCTGCCCAGCAAATCCACCAGCATGCTTTGCGCTGCGGGGCTATCGCCAGCCAGGTCTTTGGCATGTGCCAGCGCAATGCGCGTATCCAGCGTTGCCAAAAGCCGGCCGGGCGCGAGGTGCTCGATGTTGGCAAGGGCAGCCTGCAATGTCTGCACCTGCTGGGCTGGCTCCTGGCCATAGGAAGCGGTGGCATATTGCAGCTCCATCTGGACCAGCACATCACGCCCGTTGAACTCGCCCTGTTTGCCCGAGGCGAGAATGGCATCGAGCGCGGCGACACGTTCAGACACCGGCGACCCTGCAACCTGATCCACCGCCAGATCAACCTGACGGGGATCATCTGCCGGCAGCTTGGCCGCTATTTTCGCCAGTTGCTGATGCCGGTCGCGCCATTTGGCCGGCTCAAGATCGTAGTTGTCTTCTTCATCTTCGAAATAGGCATCGAACTCCCGCTGCAGCTGGGTACGCTGCCTGGGCGCTGGCTGTTCGGTAAATTGTGGAACATCAGTGCGCGTCCACATCGCATCGTAAACGGCCCAGGCGGCAACGCTCCATGGTGCGATCAGCAACAGTACGATGGCGCAGCTTTCCCACCAGCGCGCGGTATGGACCTTGTGGCTGGCCAGTACCCCGCGCACCAGCGCATTGAGCTTGGCAAAGGGTTGCTGCGGCGCCAATTGGCGGGCGTGGGTAAACAGCTTCAGTAGCTGGGCATCTTCCGGCTGGTTGCGGTCAGCCATGCGCATCAGCTGTACCTGCCGCCATTGCTGCCGGATGCCCAGCAGCAGGAATACTGGTAATACCCACAACAGCGGCGCCTGCAGGAACCGTGCAGCAACCGCCATACCGATGGCGCTGAGCAAGGTGAATGCCAGCCTGGCCCAAGGCCAGCGCTGCAGCAGGGCCAGCTCGACCAGGCGACCACCATCGAGCGGTGTAACCGGCAGCAAATTGAACAGATTGATGAACACCGCCATGCTGGCCACCAGGTGCCAGTTCACCGCTGGCAATGCTTGCTGGACCGGGCCCAGCGTCAGCAACAAGACCACCCCAGCAATCAGCCCCGGCAACGGTCCGGCCAGATACATGACGGCCTGCTTCCACGCTGCCACCGACTTGGGCTGCCCGGTAACCACCGCGCCCAGGAAAGGCAGGAAGAACATCTTCACATCACCGTAACCAAACAGGCGCATTGCCAGCGCATGGCCTGCCTCGTGCACCAACAGGATGATGATCAACGCCAAACCGGTCTGCCAGTTGGCGTACAGTGCCCAGCCCAGCAACGCCACCAGGCCAGTGCCAAGCAATAGCAGCAGATTCAAATAAGGCCGATTGCCCCGCAACAGCTGCAGCTCGGCCAATTGCATCGAGCAACAGGTATAAAACTCAGGGATGTGCGGGCTACCGGACAATGCAGATAGATAGGGTTTGGCCATTTTCCGGCGTACGCGCGCAGTATTCCACGCCATGCGCCACGCCTGCCTGACGGTATAAAACCATGCACCAGCACGCTGCACCAGCATGCCTGCTGCAACGCGTGCGGGAAAGGCATCCTGCCATTGTTGCAGCGCAAGCCGGCAGATTTCTTCATCATCGGGCCGTTTCAGCGAACGCCCCTCCAGCCTTGCCAGGTGCGCTTGCCAATGTGCTTGCAAGCTATCGGCATACGGGTCTGCAGCCTCGATCCCCGCCGGATGTGTTGCCAGCAAATGCAGCAACCGGTTATGGGTAAGCAGTGCAGTACCCTCTGCAGTAAAACTACAAAATGTAACCGGATAGCTGCCGCCATGGCCAAGGCTGAACATCAGCGAAGCGAATGCAATCTGATTTTCATGCCGAAAAAGCACCCAGCGCCGCGACAGGCTGGCCAGCGAAAATGACCCGTGCCGGACGATGCTGAAGCCAAGCGCAGCCAACTCATCCACAGCAACCTGTTCGTCGGCCTGCTGCACGAGGGGCTGATCATCGATTTGCGTGATGCACGGGTACTCAACCACCTGCAGCAGGTTATAAAACAGCACCAGCAAAAGCGGTAGCGGCGTAAACAGCAGGGCGATGAATAGCCATGGCAACAATTCGATCAGATCATTCATATCAATTCAACTTGGGTTGGGGCGCGGCAACTTGGGAAGCAGGATCAAGCATAGCGTAAAGGGTGGCGTTGAAGTCACCGAAAAATCCGGTTTAACGCAAAACAAAAAATAGGCAAAAAATAGGGGAAAAAAAGAAAAAAATAGACAAAAATAGGGGACAGACCACGTTTTATGGTCTATTTTTCCAGTGAGCTCACTTACTCGAATGTCCTATGCCACGTCGCGCCCGTGTTTATCTACCCGGTTTCCCACTGCATCTGATCCATCGGGGTAATAATTGTCAGGCTTGTTTCTTTGCCGATGAAGATTATCTTGTCTATCTGGAATGGCTAAAAGACTATGCAGGGAA
>NZ_WXTX01000016.1 GCF_009848685.1 Andreprevotia sp. IGB-42 | reverse complement strand
CGCTCGCAGTTCCCCGCGCCTGCGTGCCAATCACAATTTCCATCCGCAGCTGGATGACCCCATCCAGCGCCTTGCCATTGCCATGCAGCCGAGCACCTATGTGCGGCCGCATCGTCATCCGCATACCTTCGAGCTGCTCCACCCGTTATCGGGCCGCTTCGTGGTGCTGCATTTCAACGAGGCAGGCGTCGTAACGCGCCGCGCGGTGTTGGGGGAAGACTGCAAGGTGCTGGAAACGCTGGCTGGTGAGTGGCATGCAGTGCTGTCACTGGATGACGGCGGGGTGATATTCGAAGTGAAGCACGGGCCGTATCAGCCGATTGCGCCGCAAGACTTTGCCGCCTGGTCACCTGCGGAGGGAGAAGCCGGCATGGCGGATCTGATCGCCTGGTATGCGCAGGCACAGCCTGGCACTTCCTTCAGCCTGGACAGGTGACGAAGCGCGCGCCGGCATGAATCGGGTGGGCGCCGCCCGCTGCTAGGCGGCGGTTTTCAAGACCGTTTCTATCGTTCCTGTTGCCGGGCTGGCTTGGTAAGCGCTCAGGTCGACAACATTGTCGGCATTGAAGGCCCGGTCATCGCGCAGTTGGCTGGCCAGTTGCTGCCAGCGCACAAACAACTGCGTGCTGGCGTTATCCCATGACAGCATTTCCTCCTGCGGTGCGTGTTGCTCCTGCCGGCTGCGGGCGGGCGCAAATTCGTCCGCCGGAGCACGCACCGGCTCGTACACCGCCGCGTGCAAATCAGGCGCATCGGTGGCGCTGCTGCTGGCTCGCACATCGGTTTTGCGTTTTACCGTATTGCCGGCCAAGCGCTGCGTAAACAGTGCGCTGGGGGTGACAACCAGAGCCGGGTTCAGCATCTCCGCCTCCTGTAGCGGATGGGGATGCCTACAGGATGCCTGTCTCTACAAGGTGCTGCAGTGCACGGTTGCCACGATTCCTGGCAATAATTGCCATTGAATCAGGTGTTTGCCTGCTGGATTTCACCTGCCGGATGAAGCGCTGCCAGATGAAGTAGCGCATCTGGCAGCGTGTGCTGGCTGGTCAAGGCCCGCTTGCTGGCGGCCGGCAGTTGCTTGATTGCGTATTCCGCCTTGAGTGCTGCAGAGCGATCCGGGTATTCGATCACCATCAGCAAGCGCCGGGGTGGCCGCGCCCGCGTATAGCGGGCGCCCTTGCCGGCAAGGTGCAGCGCAAAGCGCTTGGCCACATCGACGGCTACACCGGTGTAGATGCTGCCATCGCGGCATTCCAGCAGGTATACATACCAGGCCATGCTAGATGCCGATGCGCAGGCCGGGGCCATTGAGGCGCGCGGCCACGCTTTCCAGCCACTGGCAGAATGCGCCGATGGCCGGGTCGTCCATCGCCAGCCGCGGCACGACCCAGCAATAGCCGCGCACCGGCACAACGGGGCCCGACAGCGGCGCAATCAGCCGGCCGGCGTCGATCTCGCCTTGCATCATCGGCAACGGCCCCAGCGTGACGCCCAGGCCATCCATCGCCGCCTGCAATGCCAGGTAGAAATGGTCGAACTGCTGCACGGCTGCGGGCTTGAGCTCGGGCACGCCAGCCAGCGTCAGCCAGCGCTGCCATGCGGCCGGGCGTGTATCGGCATACAGCAACGTGTGCCGGGCAAGATCCGCCGGGCGTTCCAGTGGCAGGCGCGCCAGCAGTGCCGGGCTGCACAAGGGCAGTTCGCGTTCTTCCAGGAACGGCTTGGCAATGAAGCCAGGCCAATCGCCCGGGCCGCGACGGATGGCGATATCGAACGGTGCATCCAGCCGGCCGATATCACGGTCCGATGTCATCAGCCGCAGCTCGATATCCGGGTACTGCTGCTGGAATTCGCTCAGGTGCGGCAACAGCCAGTGCATGGCCAGCGTGGGCGTGGAATTGATGACCAGCCGGCGCTGGCGCGTGGGTTCTTTCAGTTGCGCGGTGGCGTTGGCAATCAGATCGAAGCCATCCTGCACCTGCACCAGGTAGCGCCAGCCGGTATCGGTCAGTTTGACCCGGCCCCCGGTACGGTCAAACAATTGCACCCCCAGCCACTCTTCCAGCTGCTTAATCTGTTTGCTCACAGCACCGTGCGTGACAAACAGCTCGTTTGCCGCAGCGGAAAAGCTTTCCAGACGGGCGGCAGACTCGAATGCGCGCAAGGCGTTGAGTGGTGGCAGGGTTTGGCTCATGGTGTGAGTATAACTCACAGCGGGTGTCGCAATTACTCGTTTGAATGCCTTGTAGGATGCGCGTATTCTCCAGTCCGGAAGGTAGCCGCACCGCGATGGTGCCGCTGCCGCGACTCGGGCTCCGTGCCTCTCAAACCCTATTCAGAAGGTCATCATGTTAGAAGCTTATCGCCAGCATGTTGCCGAGCGCGCCGCGCTGGGCATTCCGCCGCTGCCGCTGACTGCGCAGCAGGTTTCCGAACTCGTCATCTTGCTGCAAAACCCGCCGGTCGGTGAAGAAGCATTCCTGGTCGATCTCATCACCCACCGCGTTCCGCCGGGTGTGGATGATGCCGCCAAGGTCAAGGCCGCTTTCCTCGCCGCCGTAGCCGCAGGCAAGGATACCTGTAGCCTGATCAGCCGTACCACTGCGGTGCAGTTGCTGGCTACCATGCTGGGTGGTTTCAACATCAAGCCGATGATCGATTTGCTGGGCGATGCCGAAGTCGGCGTTGCCGCTGCCGAAGGCTTGAAGAAAACCCTGCTGATGTTCGATTACTTCCATGATGTAAAAGACCTCGCGGATGCCGGCAATGCCAACGCCAAGGGCGTGATCGAATCGTGGGCGAATGCCGAGTGGTTCACCAGCCGTCCGGAAGTACCGCAATCGGTCACGCTGACGGTGTTCAAGGTCACTGGCGAAACCAATACCGATGACTTGTCACCCGCGCCAGATGCGTGGTCGCGTCCGGATATCCCGCTGCATGCACTGGCGATGCTGAAAAACGCCCGCCCGGGCATCACGCCGGAAGAAGACGGCAAGCGTGGCCCGATCCAGTTCATCGAAGACCTCGCCAAGAAGGGCAACCTGATCGCCTACGTAGGCGATGTGGTAGGTACCGGTTCGTCGCGCAAGTCGGCAACCAACTCGGTGCTGTGGTGGACCGGTGACGACATTCCGTTCGTGCCGAACAAGCGCTTTGGCGGTTACTGCCTGGGCGGCAAGATTGCCCCGATCTTCTTCAACACCCAGGAAGACTCCGGCGCGCTGCCGATCGAAGTGGATGTATCGAAGCTCGATATGGGCGATGTGATCGAACTGCGCCCGTACGAAGGCAAAGTGATCAAGAACGGTGAAACCGTTGCCGAATTCAAGGTGAAGTCGGACGTGCTGTTCGACGAAGTGCGCGCCGGTGGCCGTATCAACCTGATCATCGGCCGTGGCCTGACTGCCAAGGCACGTGAATCGCTGGGCCTGCCCGCGTCCACGCTGTTCCGCCTGCCTACGCCGCCAGTGGCCTCGACCAAGGGCTTCACCCAGGCGCAGAAGATGGTTGGCCGCGCCGTGGGCTTGCCGGAAGGCCAGGGCGTGCGCCCTGGCACGTATTGCGAACCACGCATGACCTCGGTCGGCTCGCAAGACACCACCGGCCCGATGACGCGCGACGAGCTGAAAGACCTGGCTTGCCTGGGTTTCTCTGCCGATCTCGTGATGCAATCGTTCTGCCACACTGCTGCCTACCCGAAGCCGGTGGACGTGAAAACCCACCACGAGCTGCCGGAATTCATCCGCAACCGGGGCGGCGTATCGCTGCGCCCGGGCGACGGCGTGATCCACAGCTGGCTCAACCGCATGCTGCTGCCCGATACCGTCGGTACCGGTGGCGACAGCCACACCCGCTTCCCGATCGGTATCTCGTTCCCGGCCGGCTCCGGCCTGGTGGCCTTCGGTGCCGCCACCGGCGTGATGCCGCTGGATATGCCGGAATCGGTACTGGTGCGCTTCAAGGGTGAGCTGCAACCGGGCATCACGCTGCGTGATCTGGTGAACGCCATTCCGCTGTATGCAATCAAGGCGGGCATGCTGACCGTGGCCAAGGCTGGCAAGAAGAACATCTTCTCCGGCCGTATCCTGGAAATCGAAGGCCTGCCCAACCTGAAGGTCGAGCAAGCGTTTGAACTGACCGATGCCTCCGCAGAGCGTTCGGCTGCCGGTTGCTCGGTGCGCCTCGACAAGGCGCCGATCATCGAATACCTCAATTCGAACATCGTGCTGCTCAAGTCCATGATTACCAACGGCTATGGCGATGCCAAGACACTGGCGCGCCGCGTGAAGAGCATGGAAGCATGGCTGGCCAACCCACAACTGCTGGAACCGGATGCCGATGCGGAGTACGCAGCAATCATCGAAATCGATCTGGCCGACGTGAAAGAGCCGATCCTGGCATGCCCGAACGACCCGGACGACGTGAAAATTCTCTCCGAAGTGGCTGGCACCAAGATCGACGAAGTGTTCATCGGTTCGTGCATGACCAACATCGGCCACTTCCGCGCCGCTGGCAAGCTGCTGGAAGGCAAGCGCGATATCCCGGTGAAGCTGTGGATTGCCCCGCCGACCAAGATGGATGCCCAGCAACTGACCGAAGAAGGCTACTACGGTACCTTCGGCGCAGCCGGTGCGCGTACCGAAATGCCGGGTTGCTCGCTGTGCATGGGTAACCAGGCGCAGGTGCGTGAAGGCGCCACGGTGGTTTCGACCTCCACGCGTAACTTCCCGAACCGCCTGGGCAAGAACAGCAATGTATACCTGAGCTCGGCGGAACTGGCGGCAATTGCATCACGCCTGGGCCGTATCCCGACTGTCGCCGAATACATGGCGGACGTGGGCGTGCTGGATGCGAAGTCGAAGGAAGTGTATCGCTACCTGAACTTCAACGAGATCGAGCAATATCAGAACGAGGCCGACAGGGCCACCGTTTGAGGGTGATGGCCTGATTCCATACCCCGGAATCCGGTTCGCCACATGAAACAGCCCACCGTGCAAACGATGGGCTGTTTTCATTGCTGCAATGCGGCCATCAAGTCGGCCGAGCTACTCAGTGCAGCAGTTCGCCAAACTTGCCGCTGTTGAAGTCGACAATGGCCTGGCGGATTTCCGCTTCGCTGGTCATCACGAATGGCCCGTAACCCACCACAGGTTCATTCAGCGGCTCGCCACTGAGCAACAGTACGCTGGCGTCGTTGTTCGCTTCCAGCACGATGTCGCTGCCTGCCTGCTCCAGCAATACCATCTGCGCTTCCCGTGCGATATCGGCAACGTTTACCTGCACCGTGCCGCGCAGCACGATCACCATTGCGGTATGGCCATCCGGCACTTGCAAGCGCGCGCTCTTGCCCGCATTCAGGCGCAAATCCCACACATTGATGGGCGAAAACGTCTGCGCCGGGCCCGTACTGCCATTGCCGGTATCGCCGTTGATGGTGCCGGCAATCACCCGGGCAATACCGGCGTCATCCGCCAGCGCCACCACCGGAATATCCGCGTTCAGCAGCGTCTGGTAGCGCGGCGCGGCCATCTTGTTCTTGCCGGGCAGGTTCACCCACAGCTGCACCATTTCCAGCGCACCGCCTTTTTCTGCAAATGCCGCCGAGTGGAACTCTTCGTGCAGGATGCCGCCTGCTGCCGTCATCCATTGCACGTCGCCCGGGCCGATCAGGCCACCGCTGCCGGTGGAATCACGGTGCTCCACTTCGCCTTGGTAGACGATGGTGACCGTTTCAAAGCCACGGTGCGGGTGCTGGCCGACGCCACGCCGTTGCGTGGTGGGGCTGAACTCGGCCGGGCCGGCGTAGTCCAGCAGCAGGAAGGGGCTGAGCACATCGGTGCGGTCGCTATAGGAAAACAGCGAACGCACCGGAAAGCCATCACCCACCCAGTGCCGGTTGGGATTGCTGAAAACGCCAAGACTCTTTTTCATGTCTGTGCTCCTGTTGTGGCCCGGGGGCCGTTGTCATGGCATTGATAATACGGGTGAGAGCATGCATTGAATAGCAGGCATAAATGGCCATGACCGTTCCATTGGTGGAACGAAATGCTGACCTGGATGACCACTGTACGGTGCCAAATACCAAAGAATGATGGCCGCGAATTTGAAAGCAAGCCGCGGAGTGCACAGGGGCTGGCATGGGAATAAATTCACGTTCAATATCTGAACGAGGAGCGTGACATGAACAGGCTGGCAACCCCGGCAGCACCCGCTGCCAGCAAGGCCGCGCAGGCAGCGGCAACCGAATCCGATCCGCGCTGGGCGGCGGTGCAAGCGCGTGACCGCAGCGTGGACGGCACGTTCTATTTCTCGGTGAAGACCACCGGCGTGTACTGCCGGCCATCGTGCGCGGCCCGGCTGGCCCGGCCGGAAAACGTGGCCTTTCATGCCACACGGGAAGACGCCGAGCGCGCGGGCTTCCGGCCATGCAAGCGCTGCAAGCCGGATCAGCCCTCGCTGCAGGAGCAATACGCAGCCAAGGTGACGGCAGCCTGCCGCATCATCGAAACCGCTGAAGTGCTGCCGCAGCTTGAAGAACTGGCGGCGCAGGTGGGCATCAGCGCATTTCACTTCCATCGCATTTTCAAATCGTTGACGGGCCTCACGCCCAAAGCCTATGGCACTGCGCACCGTGCCGAGCGGGTGCGCAAGGAGCTGGCACGCGGTGTGGCGGTAACGGATGCACTGTACGATGCCGGTTACCAATCCAATACCCGCTTCTATGCCGAATCCGATGCGGTGCTGGGCATGACACCGCGCAATTACCAGGCGGGCGGTGCCAATGCCGAAATCCGCTTTGCCATCGGCCAGTGCACGCTGGGCGCCATTCTGGTGGCACAAAGCCAGCGCGGCATTTGCGCCATCCTGCTGGGTGATGACCCGGATACGCTGGCGCGCGACCTGCAGGATCGCTTTCCGCAAGCAATGCTGATCGGTGACGACCCGGCGTTTGCACAACTGGTGGCGCAAGTGGTGGGCTTTGTGGAAGCACCTGCCAAGGGGCTGGACCTGCCGCTGGATGTGCGCGGCACCGCGTTCCAGCAACGGGTGTGGCAGGCGTTGCGCGATATTCCAGCCGGGGAAACCGCCAGCTATGCTGAGATTGCCAATCGTATCGGCGCGCCCAAGGCGGTGCGCGCTGTCGCCGGCGCATGCGCGGCCAATGCGCTGGCGGTGGCCATTCCGTGCCACCGCGTGGTGCGCAGCGATGGGGCAATCTCCGGCTACCGCTGGGGCGTGGAGCGCAAACGCGCGTTGCTCGATATCGAGCTGGCGCTGGAACAGCAATCATGAACGCGCACGCCGTATTGCCGGATACAACCGGCCAGCTTGCCATGCTGGACTGGGCACGTATCGAAACAGATCTGGATGAACAGGGCTGGGTGCTGGTGCCTGGCCTGCTGAGTACCGGACAGTGCCGGGCCATTGCGGCCAGCTATGGCAATGAGCACATCTTCCGCAGCCGCGTGGTGATGGAGCGGCATGGTTTTGGTCGTGGCGAATACAAATACTTCAGCTACCCGCTGCCTGCGCTGATCGGGGATTTGCGCAGGACGCTGTACCCGCACCTGGTGCCGGTTGCCAACCGCTGGAACCAGATCATGGGCATCGCGCTCAGCTATCCGGCCTTGCATGCGGATTTCATCGCCCGCTGTCATGCGGCAGGGCAACTGCGGCCCACACCGTTGCTGCTGCAGTATGCGCCGGGGGATTACAACTGCCTGCATCAGGACCTGTATGGCGAACAGGTGTTTCCGCTGCAGGTGGCGATCTTGCTGGCCGAACCGGGGCAAGATTTCGACGGCGGTGAGTTCGTGCTGACCGAGCAGCGTCCGCGCATGCAGTCACGCCCGCAGGTGGTGCCGCTGCGGCAGGGCGATGCGGTGATCTTTGCCGTGCACCAACGCCCGGTGCAAGGTGTGCGCGGCGCATACCGGGTAAACATGCGCCACGGTGTCAGCCGTGTGCGGGCAGGGCAGCGCCATACGCTGGGTATCATTTTTCACGATGCGGCATAAGCAGCATGATGGACGACCTGTTCCCCGATGATGTGCCTGATTGGCGCGAAGCGCTGGAGCCCGGTGCCATGGTGCTGCGCGGTTTTGCGCTGCCGCATGTACCGCTGTTGCTTGCTGGTGTGAACCGGGTGGCTGCCGCTGCGCCATTCCGGCATATGCATACACCGGGCGGCTTTCGCATGTCGGTTGCGCTGACCGGATGCGGTCATGCCGGCTGGGTGAGCGACCGGCATGGTTACCGCTACCAGGCGCATGATCCGCTCAGCGGCCAGCCATGGCCGCCCATGCCGGCTGGCTTTGCCGCGTTGGCGCAGCAGGCCGCTGCAGAAGCGGGCTTTGCCGGTTTCCTACCGGATGCCTGCCTGATCAACCGATATGAACCGGGCGCGCGCATGACCTTGCACCAGGACAAGAATGAGCGCGATTTCAGCCAGCCGGTGGTATCGATCTCGCTGGGCCTGCCGGCGGTGTTCCAGTTTGGTGGAAACGAGCGCAGCGACAAAACGCAGCGCGTACCGCTGGCCCACGGCGATGTGGTGGTATGGGGCGGGCCGGCCAGGCTGCGCTATCACGGCGTGCTGCCGCTGAAACCCGGCCTGCATCCGCTCTTGGGCGAGTGCCGCATCAACATGACATTCCGCAAGGTCTACTGAGCGCGGGTTTGTCCGCCAGGTTTGATTATCCGGGCGAGGGATCGCGGTGACGGCTGGCAGTGGCGTTACGCATGGACTGCGGTAAAATCCCGCCCTTGCCGGCAACGCCGGCATATGAATCAATCAGCCCGGCAACGCCGGCATATGAATCAATCAGCCCGGCAACGCCGGTATTTGAATCAGCATTCCGGCGAAATGCCGGCATATGAATCATCAGCCCGGCAAGATGCCGGCAGTATCAAACCCCGGTCCGCCCTTTGCGAGGGCGACCACCAGGAGAATTGCATGTCCGTATCCACAACCCCGCCCATCGTGGTGGCGGCGCTGTACAAATTCGTCACGCTCGATGATTACGCCGAACTGCGCGAGCCACTGCAGCAGTGCATGGTCGATCATGACGTCAAAGGTACACTGCTGCTGGCTGCCGAGGGTATCAACGGCACTGTATCTGGCACGCGCGAAGCCATCGACGGGCTGCTGGCGTGGATCAAGCGCGATGCGCGCTTCATCGATCTGGATCACAAGGAATCGTACTGCGACGAGCAGCCGTTCTACCGTACCAAGGTCAAGCTCAAGAAAGAGATCGTGACCATGGGCGTAGACGGGGTGGATCCCAACATCAAGGTCGGCACCTATGTCGAGCCGCAGGACTGGAACGCGCTGATCAGTGACCCGGAAGTGCTGCTGATCGATACCCGCAACGATTACGAAGTGGCGATCGGTACCTTCAAGGGCGCCATCGATCCGAAAACCGAAAGCTTTCGCGAGTTTCCGGAGTTCGTGCAGCAAAACTTCGACCCGGCCAAGCACAAGAAAGTGGCCATGTTCTGCACCGGCGGCATCCGTTGTGAAAAGGCATCGAGCTATATGCTGGGGGCCGGCTTCGAGGAGGTGTACCACCTGAAGGGTGGCATCCTCAAATACCTGGAAACCGTGCCGCAGGAAGAAACGCAGTGGGAAGGCGACTGCTTCGTGTTCGATAACCGCGTGACGGTACGGCACGATTTGTCCGAAGGCGATTTCGACCTTTGCCACGCCTGCCGTGAACCGGTATCGGTGGAAGACCGCCAGTCACCGCACTACGTGGCCGGCATCAGCTGCCCGCATTGCTGGAACACGCTGAGCGAGAAAACCCGCGCTGGCGCGCGCGAACGGCAGAAGCAGATCGACCTCGCCAAGGCACGCAATCAGCCTATCCCGCTGGGGCGTGATCCGCGCGATCTTGCCAAATAATTATTGGCCTGCCAGGCCCGATACCGGCGGGCTTCGTGCTGAGTAAAATCAGGCGGGCAATGGCAGTTGTTGGGACCAGCCCCGTGCCATGGCCGCCGCAATTGCAGCAAAATCGCTTGCCTTGCTGGCAAGGTTCCTGGCCTGGCACTGCACCGGATCGGTATTGAACAGCGAACGTGCCAGACCGCGGCCCGCCATGGTGATCCCGGCTGTTTTTGCCAGCCGCATGGCGGTAAAGCGGGTGTATGCGCCGGTCAGATCATCGGCTCCCGCGGCCAGGCAGTTTGCCAGGTGCCAGGCATCTTCCAGTGCCTGGCAAGCGCCTTGCCCCGAGGTGGGCAGCGATGCATGCGCGGCATCTCCGATCATGATCAGCCGGTCTTTGTGCCATAGCACGGCAGGATCGTGATCGTGCACGTAGATCTTGTTGATGCGCGCGCTGTCGCTACCAGCAATCACTTCGGCGATGGGGGCAGGCCAACTTCCGAAATGCTGCTGCAGCTCGGTTTTATAAACGGCAGGATTACGCTCACCGATTCCTTCGCTGGCAATCGCGCCCGCCCAGTAAGCGCTGCTGGCTGATACCGGCACGATGCCAAAGCGCTCGCCCATGCCCCAGTAATCGCGGATTGCCAATTCTGGAAAAATGGGCCGGCTGGATTGATAAACGCCGATCCAGTTGATGAACCCCTGGTAAACCGGCGTATTGTTGCCATGGATATAGCGCCGCGCAACGGAAGCCATGCGTCCATCCGCGCCGATCAGTACATCCGCACTGATTTGCAGGCCATTCTGCATGGTGACTAGCCCATCGGCGATGTGCTGCACTGCATGGCCATACTGCACCGTGATGCCCAGATTGATCAGCCGGTCCAGTAAAATACGCTGAAAGTCGCTACGCAGGATGGAAAGGCTGGGGTAGCCCATTTGCCGATTGATTACAGTGATATCAATTGCACCCAGGTCTTCGCCGCTGCTTGACAGCCTTTGCATGCGTGCGGGGTAGCCGGATACCGCTTTCATTGCGTCCAGCACACCCAGCTGATCCACTACGAAGGCCGCATTGGGCCAGATGACGATGCCTGCACCGATGCCGGTTTCGCCAGCGTGCCGCTCATATACGCTGACTTCGAAACCCTTGAGCTTGAGCGCAATCGCAGTGCTGATGCCTGCAACGCCACCACCCAATATCGCGATCTTCATCCGGCCTCCAGGCGGTTTGCTCCTGCATCGCTGAAACGGCTTGCCTGCAGCGGATTACGTCCAGCAGCGGCAATGGCAAGCGGTGTTTATCTCGAGCGACAATGCGCGGCTCAGGGGCGGATACGCAGCGTCAGGCCCTTGAGGAAGTTACGCAGGAACTGGTCACCGCAACCGCGGTAGTTCTTGTGACCTTCCTTGCGGAACAGCGCACTGAGTTCGGGCTTGGAAACTTCAAAGCCAGCGGCAGTCATGATGCCGTGCAGATCGTCCTCTTTCAGCTCGAATGCCACGCGCAGCTTCTTCAGCACGGTGTTGTTCGATACCGGCCAGGTTACTTCCGGCGCTTGGCGGCTTTCGTCCTTGCCGCGCTTGAAGATCACCAGGCCATCCAGAAAGTAGGCGAGGACTTCATCGCTGCACTCTGCAAAACCATCTTCTTCCTCACGCTTGAGGCAGGACTGCACTTCTTCCTTGGCGAGCGTGCGGCCAGCCAGCGCGATGATCTCGACCAGCTTCACGTCGCTCAGGTCCAGCATGTAGCGCACGCTGCGCAGGATATCGTTGTTGATCATTGCGGTTTGCTCTGTTTCTGGGAGTGCGGGCATCTATTGTACAGATGCCCGGATACCCCCGTGCGGGCAATCTCAGCCGGCGCCGGCCGTCAATGCGGCCAGTATGGTGGCGGTATCATGCACCCGGCCCAGCCTGGGCAGGATGTGTTCGAATGAAAAACGGTGTTGTACTTCGTGCTGCGCACTGATGGCATCTTCGGCAAACACCAGTGCATAGCCGAGTTCCCAACCGGCGCGGGCGGTGCCCTCCACGCCCACGTGCGTGGCAATGCCGGCCAGCACGAGGGTTGCTATGCCGCGCCGGCGCAGTTGCAGATCAAGCTCCGTGCCGAAAAAGGCGTTCCACTGGCGCTTGGTGATAAGGATATCCGTGGGGGCTGTGGGCAAATCATCGGGGAAATCCAGCCAGTTTGCCGGCAAGCCGCCGGGTGGCATCGCTGGCGGCTGGTCGACTGCCTGCCCGAGCACATCGCCTGCATCGGCGGACCAGCCCACGCGTACCCTGACCACCGGAGCACCAGCAGCACGGAAACGCACGGACAACGCCGCCGCATGTTGCAGCAACTGGCTGGCCGGGTGTACCTGCGCAACCGGCAGAATGCCCTTTTGCAGATCGATCAATACCAGCGCGGTTGTTTTCAGATCAAGTTCAAGCATGCATCCCTCCGGGGCGGGTTGTCGGGCACGGCATGGGGGAGGGCAGCTAGCCCGCGAGCTGCAACTTCGGCGTGCGCGCTGGCAGTATCGCCCATAGCGAAGCGGCCACAATCAGCAGCCCACCCAGCCAGGCGACGGGCGTCAGTTGCTCGCCCAGCCACACCACTGCGAATAATGCGCCAAACACCGGCTCGCTGCCCATCAGCAATGCAACACGCGTGGGGCTTTGGCGGCGCAGCGCGTAGTTCTGGGCAAAGAACGCAAATACCGTGCAGAGCAGCACCAGGTAAACACTGGCCAACCAGAATGCGTTGACCTGCGGCAAGGCTGGCAAGCCGTTCGGTAGCATCAGCGTACCGATGATCAGGCAGCCCGTTGCCACGGTTGCTGCCTGCACTGCAGTCAGCGGCAACGCCGGCACGTTGTGTTGCCATTTCTTGGTCAGGCACACCAGGATGGCGCGCAGCATGGCTGCGCCCAGCATCAATGCATCGCCCCAGCCCCAGTGCATGCTTGCGCCATCGGTGAGCAGGGCGGCGCCCAGCAAGGACACACCGGTGGCGAGCCACGCCGTCCTGTCCGGGCGCTGGCGCAGCAGCAGCCACTGGGCAAACGGTGTGAACACCACGCATAGGCTGATCAGGAACGCGGCGTTCGCAGCACGCGTGTGGCTGACGCCATAGGTTTCGCACAGGAATATACCCAACAGCAACGCGCCCAGCGGCACGCCTGCCCGCCATGCCGCGCGGCGTACCGTTCTGCTCAGCGGGTAAAGGCTGGGCAGCAGCAAGAGAAAAGTCAGCCCGAAGCGTACAGCCAGAAAACCCAGCACCGGGTAGAACGCCAGCGCTTCCTTGGTGATGCCGTAGCTGCTGCCCCACACGATGGCAACGGCCAGCAGCATCAGGTCTGCCAGCCAGAGCGGTGGGCGGGTGAGGTAGCGGGTCATGGTGATCAATAGCCTGGTAGCAAAGCATCATTATCATTCCGGGTTTATCGGGTGATAATCCGTTTGTTCGGTCAATTACTTGTTCCGTTAAGGAATGAATTGCCACAACTCAAACTGATCGAGATTGCTGCTTCAGGAGGGCTATGGCTTGTCGAACGAACACATCGGACTGATGCGCGATATGGCTGTTTTCGTGCGGGTAGTGGAGGCGGGCAGTTTCTCGGCCGCTGCGCTGCAACTGGGTATCACACCATCGGCGGCCAGCCGGCAACTGGCCAGGCTGGAAAAGGCACTGGGTATCCGTCTGCTGGAGCGCACCACCCGTACATTGCGCCTGAGCGAAGCAGGGGCTGAAGCATTCGAGCGCGCCCAAGCCATGGAAGCGGCAGCCAGATCGCTGCTGTCGCTGAGCGACAAGCATGTGGAGGCGCCACGTGGCGCGATACGCATCAGCATGCCCAAGGCATTCGGGCGCATCGTGGTTCACCCGCTGATGCCGGCTTTCCTGCACCAGTACCCGCAGGTGGATGTGCAGATGGTGATTACCGACCGGCTGGTGCACCCGATCGATGATGGTGTCGACCTGGTCATCCGCATCAGCGATCAGCCACCGCCTGGCCTTGCTGGCCGGCCGTTGTTGCAGGTGGAGCACGTGATCGCCGCCAGCCCCGCCTATCTGGCGGCACAGGGGATGCCCGCACACCCGGCAGACCTGGCGCAGCACAGCTGCCTGTATCTGGGCGAGGTGCCGGGGGACAATCGCTGGCGCTTCAAGCGCGGTGCGGAATCCGCCATGGTGACTGTGCATGGGCGTTATGCATCCAACCATAGCGAAATGCGCCTGGGGGGCGCATTGGCTGATCTCGGCATCGCCAGCCTGCCTTCGTTCACCGCGCAGCAGGTGTTGGCCAGTGGCGAGCTGGTGCAGGTACTGCCCGATTGGCAGCACCTTACGCCCTACGCAGGGATGGCGTGGCTGCTCTATCCGCCCAACCGCTTTCTGGCGACCAAATTACGCGTGTTTATCGATTATCTTGCGATTGCATTGCCTTCGATGGAATGACGGCTCCAGATGCTGTTGGAAAATGGCACTTTTGCTGTGCTGCATGTGCCAGATTAGGGCAGAATTACACTTGGGTTCTTTTATGTATGTATGGTGCTTTGGGATTTCCTTACAGCCAGGTACCTTCGCCACGAAAATTCATTGAGGATGTCATGCTGTCCATTTTCAAATCCATGCGTCAGCGCCGGGAAGAAACACCCGTTGTGAAAACCCGCATCGCTGATCACTTGTCACTGGTTTCTGCAGGGAATCCCGCCGATTTCGGCGGAATTATCCGCATCGAGATAAAAGTAGCGGCAGAGGCGCTGGCTGGCAGCCAACTCATGGCGCAGACAGCCAATGCCGCAGGCAATGAAATCAAGCTGGGGCCGGTTGAGCCGGGTGACCAGGTTTCTGTCGGCGTGCATTTCCTGCTACTACCCAATGGTGCTCAACGTGTCGTGTTCTGCCTTCAGGAGACGGATGGCACCTTGTCCACGCTTGAAACAACCCTGCAAATCAACAATGCGGGCTCGCTGGCAGTTGAAACCGCGGCATTGCTGAAAGAGCACGGCACACCGATTTTCTTTGTCGGACCCTGTGATTCAACGGCATATCCTTATCCCACGCACACTGCGTGGTTTGATCGGCCCGATGCGGCCCAGCATATCGATGGCCTGCTTGCTACCGGCCAGATCTCGGCGCTGGAGGCGAGGAATCTGCACCATTTTGTCGAGCAGGGTTATGTCGCCATTGAAGGCCTGCTGGACGATGAGCTTGTGGCATCGGTGAATGCAGAAATCGACGATGCTGTTGCCAAGGGCTACCAGGGGTACAAGCCGGGAACAAGCCAGCGCCTTGAGCATTTGCACCTGCATTATCCCAACATGCGCAAGCTCTGGCTTGATCAGCGTCATCGCCGCTACGCAGATCTGATCTTTGGGGTTCAATCCCGCCCATGCCAGACCTTGGCGTATGTATTTGGCAGTCAGCAGGATGCCCACCAGGATACGATACACCTCACCCCGTTCCCGGCAGGCTATATGTGCGGCACCTGGATCGCACTGCAAGATGTGGTTGCGGACAGTGGCGAGCTCGTTGTGTATCCACGCAGCCACCGGGAAAGGCGCGTGTACCTGAACGATACCGGTTGTGCCAAGGTCAAGGGTGACTGGAAAGAGTTTGGCAACAAAGTTTGTGCCAATTGGGCGGAAATCGCTGCGCGCTACGAGAAGTTTGTTTACCGCCCCAAAAAAGGCACCGTGCTGATCTGGCATGAAAACCTGCTGCATGAAGGCTCGGTGCGCATTGATGCATCGCTGGAGCGCAGGTCTGTCGTCATTCACTCGTTTGCCGATGGCGCCGTGGTGTATTACGACTCGACCGGGCTGAATGGTACAGCGGTAACGCGCGACGAACTGGCTGAGCCACGTTAAGCGGCAATGGGCGCCTGTGGCCTGGTTGGGGCTGGTCGCATTATCCGCCCAGCCGCTTTCTGGATCAGCTCGCCGAGTGTGCATCGATTGCCCACCGGAGCAGCAGGAGCAAGCCTGAACGATTGCTGGCGGGCAACGTACTTTCCGGAAAAACGGATCGCGCTTCGTAATGGTTATACGTCGGGGCGCTGCCATTCACGACACTGCCGTCCGTTGATCCATTGACAGATATTGCCCACACGCATCTGCGGCGGCAGATGACAACATGGTAGAGAAGGCATGGCTAATATGACTTCACTTGCGATCAAACCGGAGTGTGGACATGCCGAATTTCACGATTTCCTTTACGAACGCAAACATCGATCACAGCTTGCCCACCATCCCGCAAGCGGGTGAGGTCTTCAAGTACGGTGGCCGGCAATATCTGGCACTGAGCGTCATCGAGGTGGCCGGGCGCGAACCACTTGTGCTGGTCGAGTCGAAATACGATCCGGCACATGCAGCCTATGCCAGCCAGGCAGCAGCGCAGAACCTGCCGCAAATCCCGGTTGGCCGCCAGCGACAGTCTACAGTGGGAGCTGTATCGGCGCGCTGAATGCGCTGAGCCCACTCATTCCCGGTATCAAGGCCCGCTTCCGACAGCGGGCCTTTTCAATTTCTGTGGCGCCTGCCCCGAGTGTCGACCTATACTCGGACGGCACCATTCCATCGTAGTATTGGCAAATACCAATCACGAGGCCAATGGCGAAGTCAGCACATTCATCGGCAACACTATAAACTGCAACTGATATGCGAAATTCATTCAAGGTATTAATGGCAATCGCGTGCATTTGTGCCGCTTTTGCGCATGCGGCATCTGATCGTTGGCTAGATATTGGCCTTGATGGCCAAAATAACCCGATTGCTATTGATCTGCAAACGATCAAACGCCAAGGAGATATTGTGCGATTCTGGCAAAGAATCAACTTTGCCAAAACACAATTTTTCAAGGTGGGCGCTGATTCGGAATCCTATGAATCATACGCGCTGCTGGCAACGGTAGATTGTGAGCAACGTACGGTAACCCACAACGAATCCGCCATATATGAAAAGCCCGATCTCGGTGGCCGGGTGATTGATGCCGGCCCTTCAAGGCATCAGGAGAGAAGCGTGCTACCTGGATCTTTGGGTGAACATGTACTCATGACCGTATGCGAACTGACGCAGCCTAAGCCACAAACGGGTTCTAAAAAGCCTGGCAAAAAAGCCAGGTAATATCTTTCGTAGCATCGCTGCGCTAGCGGCAGGTGCTGCAGGCCAACAAGAAAGCCCGCTCATGGCGGGCTTTTGCAGGCGTGGGTGCTACTGGGTCAGAACGAATTTTGCCGCTCCCTGGTTTCGTTGGCGTCTTTGCGTTGCTCATCGATCCGCTGCGCCAGATTCAACGTATGCACCATCATCAGTGCCTTCTGGCCGTCGCGCGGGCGGGAAGGGCAGTTTGTTGCATGCCGCCCGGTTCTTTGCCTCAGCGGCAGCGCCATCAAATTGGGCAAGCAACATGAATACGGTATTCATATTCATGATTTGCGCCTGTCTGCCGGCGCAGGCCGGCTGGTTCGTCGTTGTTCAAAGACCGCGCGATCAGAACGGCCAGCGGCGGCACTAGATTGTTTGTAACGCATGGCGGCGCGGTGGCCCCAGTTGTTGCGGCTGCGAGCGGCGCGCATGGCGGAGGCGTCATCTTCGTGCAGCATGCCGGCAGGTCGTTCGCGGCTGTGCTGGAACGGAATAGTCGGGTCGCGCCATGGGGTGGGGGCTTTGCGTGCGTTCTCGATGCGCTGGATGCAATGACGTCATCGCTATCCAGCTGCGCGGGCCAGCCGTGCCGAGGTCTGATGCCTTGATGATCTCCAGGCAACGGCGCTTGGTCTCGCCGAATGGCTTGGGTGGACGATCGAATTCCTTGGTGAAGCGATCAATCAGATCAGCAACCGCCATGCTTTTCGCACGGATCGTTCCAGACTCTTGGTCCGCATCTTGGCTGACCAATTCGGCTTCTACTAAAGTGGCCCAGTCGCCTGCAGCTTTCTTGTTGTCGAAAGTCCTGGAGCGATTAAGTAGGACTTTCCCTTCTTTTTTACACGTTCGGGCGCACGCCAACGACCGTTGATCAGTATAATGCTCGCCATGTTGGCTGCTACTCGTAGACCGAAGTGTGTTGCAGCGTAGCACTTCAGTAGCACCGAAAAGGAAATATCCACGAAAAACGTGGGGAAACGCCGGAAAATAGCCCGGTGCTACTCTAGCGATTCCGTCGTTAAGTAGTTGAATGTATTGATAATGTCGTAAATTTGAAGAATGCTTGGCCTCCGTAGTTAAATGGATATAACAGCCCCCTCCTAAGGGGCAGTTACAGGTTCGATTCCTGTCGGGGGTACCAGGCGCCCGTGCCAACGACCCAGCATGTTCATGGCCACTAGAGAGCTTCTCTTCCTTTTGCGCTCAGCGCACCTCCCCGTTTCCTTACTGTCGGACGGCTGCGACCTTGCCTGTCGCCTTCCCGGCAGCACAATCAAACATATAAGCATCTACTAATAGGAGTTTTTCCATGCAGCGCAGCACCAAGATCGTCTCGACGCTCGGCCCATCTTCCAACGATGCCGCAACGCTGGAGCGGCTGATTTCCGCCGGCGTCAACATGGTTCGGCTGAACTTCTCGCACGGCACCGCGCAGGATCATCTGGATCGCGCCGGCCTCGTGCGCGAGATTGCCCGCAAGCACAACCGTGCGCTGGCGGTGCTGGTTGACCTGCAAGGCCCGAAAATCCGCGTTGGCAAGTTCGAGGAAGGCAAGATCGAACTGGTCAATGGCGAAGCATTCATTCTGGACGCCAGCTGTCCGATGGGTAACCAGGAGCGCGTGGGTCTGGATTACAAGGAACTGCCGAACGACGTGGAGCAGGGCACCGTGCTGTTGCTGGACGACGGTCGTATCGTGCTGGAAGTGACCGATGTGGTCGGCAGCGAAATCCACACCAAGGTGAAAGTGGGCGGCATCCTGTCCAACAACAAGGGCATCAACCGCCAGGGTGGCGGCCTGACCGCACCGGCGCTGACCGCCAAGGACATGGACGACATCAAGGTGGCAGCGCAACTGCAGGCTGACTACGTGGCGGTTTCGTTTCCCAAGTCGGGCGCCGACATGTACATGGCCAAGACCCTGCTGCGCGCGGCGGGCAGCAAGGCGCTGCTGATCGCCAAGATCGAACGCACCGAGGCCATCACCAACCTGGAAGAAATCCTTGATGCATCCGACGGCATCATGGTTGCCCGTGGCGACCTGGCTGTTGAAGTGGGCGAGGCCGCAGTGCCGGGCCTGCAAAAGAAAATGATCAAGCTGGCGCGCCAGAAGAGCAAGCTGACCATCACTGCCACGCAGATGATGGAATCGATGATCACCAGCCCGGTGCCGACCCGTGCCGAAGTATCGGACGTGGCCAACGCGGTGCTGGACGGTACCGATGCAGTGATGTTGTCGGCAGAAACTGCTTCGGGCAAATACCCGGTGGAAACCGTGGAAGCGATGGCGCGTATCTGCCTGGAAGCGGAAAAATCGCAAGATAACAAGATCAGCGACGAAGTACTGCGCCAGGGCAGCTTCACCCGCATCGACCAGAGCATTTCGATGGCGGCGCTGTTTGCATCCAGCCACCTGAACGTGAAAGCCATTGCCGCGATGACCCAGTCGGGCTCCTCGGCACTGTGGATGAGTCGCTTCATTTCCGGCGTGCCCATTTACGCGTTGACCCCGGAAGAGGCCACCTACAACCGTCTGGCGCTGTTCCGCGATGTCTACCCGGTGATGATTTCGCACGAAAATACCAACCGTGAAGATCTGCTCGTGCGTGCCGAAGTTGAAATGGTTCGCCGCGGCATCGTCCAGCATGGCGATCTGGTGGTGTTCACCTTTGGCGACGTGGTTGGCCTGGGCGGCGGCACCAACAGTATGAAGATCGTGAAAGTGGGTGATCGCAAGCCGCGCTAAGCTGTACGGTAGCAATGCAATGAAAAACGGCGCCACTGGCGCCGTTTTTTTGCTGGCTGTTCAATCACGCATCATCCGGTGCATGCCGATCCGCCGACTATTTCTTGTGCTCGATGATGCGCCCGCCGCACTGCACGAAGCACTGGTCGTATTGCGAATCGCAGCGATAGGTATTGGCCGAGTAATAGCAGCTGCCCTTGTTCTTCAGGCAGGTGGCCTTGTCGGCATCGGTCTTGGCCAGCAGCAGGCATTGTGTCTGCTTGCTGGTTTCGCGGATTTCGCAGCGGTCCTGCTCCTGGCGGGCTTTCTGCTCCTCGGTGCCGTAGCACTGCTCACGCACTCCCGTGCATACGGCCACGCAGGTCTTGCCCTGATCGGTGGCTGGCGGCAGGTATTCATACGATACACAGGCGCCCAGCAGGCTGGTCAACAGCAGGGCAAGCAGCAAACGCATACAACGCTCCATCATCAGAACCGGAAACGGCCAAACATCTGTTCAAGAAAGTCCGCCATGGATTTGAGCTCATGCACGGTGCCGGTGGCACGCTGCATCGCGTGATCCGATGCCTGCATCTTGCTGGTAATGCTCTCGGCACTTTGCGCCATGGCGGTGGTGGCATTCTGCTGCTCGCGCGTGGCGTGGGCAATTTCGCCCATCTTGGCGATCACCGCGTCCATGTTCTCGCGGATATGCGCAATCTTGCTGGCAGCGGTATCGGAGAGTGCCACGCCGCTTTGTACCGCGTCATGCGTTTTCTGCATGTTGGCAACGGCGGCGTCGGTTTCGGTGCGTACGCCGTCGATCATGCCGGTGATTTCCTGGGTGGCGCGGCCGGTGCGCTCGGCCAGCTTGCGCACCTCGTCCGCTACCACGGCAAAGCCGCGGCCCTGTTCACCGGCGCGCGCCGCTTCGATGGCTGCATTGAGCGCCAGCAAGTTGGTCTGATCGGCAATTTCCTTGATCACGCGGATGATGCCGCTGATTTCCTGCGAGCGCTGGTTCAGGCGGCCGAGCAGCGTAGAGAGCTCTTCCACCTCGTTGGCCGATTTGCCCACTTCGCTCGCCACATCGCGCACCGTGGATGCCGATTCGCCGGACAACTGTGCGGTAGCGCCCACCAGATCATTGGCATCGTGCGCGTTCTCGGCGATATGGCTGATGCTGACGGTGATTTCCTCGATGGTGGCCGCGTTGGATGCCGACAGATCGGATAGCTGCTGAGAATCGCGTGACAGCTCGGACAATACCCCGTTGATATCCGCCACGCCGTGCGTCAGCCGGCCGGTTTCCTGGCGGATTTCACGGAACATGTCGCGCAGTTGCGCTACGAAGCGGTTGAATGCCTCTGCGGTCTGCGCGATCTCGTCCTTGCCCGCTACATCGATGTGGCGTGTCAGATCACCGCCGCCCTGAGCGATTTCCTGCATGGCGTTCTTCACACGGGTGAGCCCGCTCAGCAACTGGTTCACGAGGGCACCGGCCAAGGGCACCACAATCAGCAATACCACCACCAATGCGCCAGCACACAACCAGATCAGCGTGGTCAGCGATGACAGCACCGCGCTCTTGTCAATGACGAGGCCAAGATAGAACGGCGTGCCTTCAATGCTTTGCAGGTAGAAATATTTCATGTCGCCATCGATGCGGATTTCCTGCAGCGCTTGCGAGCTGGCCATGGCACCGAGCTTGCCGGCTGCGAGATCTGGCGAAAGATCCGTGGTCGGCTTCATTGCCATATCCGGTTTGGCATGTGCCAGTACCGCACCTTCCTTGTTGGCGAGAAAGGCATAGCCATTCCCGGTCAGCTTGATGTTGAGGATGTCTTTTACCACCTGGGTCAGCTGGATATCCGTGCCAAGCACCCCCTTGAGCTGGCCATCAGCGAGCACCGGCGCCGCAAAAGACATGATCAGCTGTTTGGAAGATGCATCCACATACGGTGGCGTGAGGATGGGCTCGCCCGCACTGACAGCCTGCTGGTACCAGGGGCGCGAGGTGGGGTCGAAATCGGCCGGCAGGTCAACCGGATGGCTCGGGATCATCTGCTTGTCGACGGTGCCGAAGTAGGCCAGATCGAACTTGGCACTTTTTTCCACCTGCAACAGTGCGGCCTGCGGTTCGCTGGCCATAGCCAGTGCCTTGGCACCACCGGCCACAACCTCCTGCTTATCGAATATCCAGTTACGCAGCGCCACGTTGTAGCCGGTGGCCACGCCGCGGATTTCGCTGGTCAGCCCGTCCACTACCTGGCTGCGCATGCGGGTGTAAGCGGCAATGGTCAGGATGGAGGTGACTGCTGCCGTCAGCAGCACGATGAAAAAGATCAGTTTGGTACGCAGCGATTGCATGCGGGGCTCCGGAGCGGTGTTCTTTTATGGTTGTGCTTACAAAATAGAAGGCGAACACGCATTCTGCCTAGGCTGGATTGCCCCGCTTGACAGGTTTCATGACGAATGGGTGAGAATTTACACGCGGTTGACGCTGAGTACGCCGGTGACATCAGCCAGGCGCAGCTTGATGCGTGCCAGGTCATCCGCGCTGCGGATTTCCACGGTGAAGCGCATCTTGGCCAGCGTATCGCGCGATAGCGTATTCACGCCGGTGACGTTGATTTTCTCGCGCGACATCACGTCGGACAGATCGCGCAGCAGGCTGGGGCGGTCGTGCGCCTCGATCACCAGGTCGGTGGCGAACACGCTGCCCGCATGCTTGCCCCAATCCGCGCTGATCAAGCGCTCCGGCGATGCGCCGGCAAGGCGCTTGAGCGTGGCGCAGTCAGCGCGGTGGATGGAAATACCGCGCCCCTTGGTGACGAAACCCACCACCGCATCCGGCGGCACCGGCTTGCAGCATTTGGCCAGCAAGGTCATCAGCTTGTCGACGCCCTCGATCAGGATGCCTTCGCCCTGGCCGCTGGCGCGCGCGCGGCGGATCACATCTTCCGGGCTGACGGCAAATTCGGCAGCCGGTTTGGCATCCGCGGTCAATGCATCGGCCAGCTCGCGCAAGCTCACATCGCCGTGACCCAGGCCCGCATACAGTTCTTCGATGGTCTTGTAGTCGAGCCGGTGCGACACCGCCTCCTGGTTCACCTGGGTGGCGCCGTTGCGCGCGGCTTCCTTGTCGTACAGCGCGCGGCCGTTCTCGATGGCGACATCCAGGTTTTGCTGGCGTATCCACGCCCGCAGCTTCTGCTGCGCGCGGTTGCTCTTCACATAGCCCTGGTGCAGCCAGTCCAGGCTGGGGCCCCCTTCCTTGGCGGCAAGAATCTCCACGCGCTGGCCGTTTTCCAGCGCGGTGGACAGCGGCACGATCTGTCCGTTCACCTTGGCACCGCGGCAGCGGTGGCCCAGATCGGTATGCAGGTGGTAGGCAAAATCCACCGGGGTCGAACCCTTGGGCAGCGCAATCACGCGGCCGGCCGGGGTCAGTGCGTAGATGGTGTCGTCGAACAGTTCGGCCTTGAATGCATCCGCCAGCTGGGTTTCGGATGCCACATCGCTTTTCCAGTCCAGCAACTGGCGCAGCCAGGCAATCTTCTCTTCGTACTTGGCGTTGCCCTTGCCGCCTTCCTTGTAGCGCCAGTGCGCAGCCACGCCCAGCTCGGCATGTTCGTGCATCTCGAAGGTGCGGATCTGCACCTCGACTGCCTTGTCTTCCGGGCCGATCACCGCGGTGTGCAGGCTGCGGTAGTTGTTGCCCTTGGGGTGGGCAATGTAATCATCGAATTCGCCCGGTATCGGCTGCCACAGGTTGTGCACGATGCCCAGCACCGTGTAGCAGTCCTTCAGCTCCGGCACCAGCACGCGTACCGCGCGGATGTCATACAGCTCGGAAAAATCGAGCTTCTTTTTCTGCATCTTCCGCCAGATGCTGTAGATGTGCTTGGGCCGCCCCATCAGGTTGGCGCCCTCGATGCCGGCGGCTTCCACCTCGCGGCGCAGCGTGAACAGCACATCGTCGATGAAATGCTCGCGGTCGATACGGCGTTCGTCCAGCAGCCTGGCGATTTTCTTGTAGGTATCCGGGTGCAGGTGGCGGAAGCCCAGGTCTTCCAGCTCCCACTTGATCTGCCATACGCCCAGCCGGTTGGCCAGTGGCGCAAACAGATCCAGCGTTTCCCGGGCGATGGCGGTGCGGATGTCTTCCGGCGCGGCGGCCAGCACATGCATGGTTTGTGTGCGCCATGCCAGCTTGATCAATACCGCGCGGATGTCTTCCACCATGGCCAGCAGCATCTTGCGGATGGCTTCCACCTGCGCGGCCGCATCCTGCGTCTTGGCGGCCGGTGCCGCATGTGCGCCCAGGTTGGCCAGCACGCGTATCTTGCGTACCCGGTCCACGCCATCCACCAGCTTGGCCACTTCCTTGCCAAAGCGGGTTTCTACCTCGCTGGCGGCATCGGGCACAAAATCGGATACCGCAAACAGCAGGCTGGCGATGACGGTATCGGCATCCATGTTGAGATCGGCAACGATGGAAGCGGCAGCCACCGCGTGCTTGAACAACGGATCGCAAATATCCGCCTGCGTGCTGTCGCCGTAGATTTCAGCCGCCCAATCGAGCGCGCTGCGCAGGCGGTCGATCTGTTCCGGCGGGTAACGCTCGGCCAGTTGCGCAAGCCAGTGCTCGGGGTTTGCTGCTTCGGCGATCGATAATGCAAGCGGGCGTGTAACGGCGACCATAGTCAACTCTGGGAGATTGAAGGAATTTTGCCGTAATCTGTCTGTCTCTAGAAGCCGGGAAGACGCTTATATTTCCGGGCCTTTTCACTCCGGCTGCCTTCATGTCCAAACGTTTTCTACGTCGTTATCTGCCAGATCATGCTTCTTTGCAGAAGAACCGCTTCCTGGCGCGTTTTTCGCACTGGTTTTCCCACCCCAATCTGTGGCACCTCAACCGCCGCTCGGTGGCGGGTGGGGTGGCTGTCGGCATGATAGGCGGCATGATTCCCGGCCCGCTGCAGGTGATTACCGCCAGTTGCCTGTCCCTGGCGTGCCGCGTAAATCTGCCGGTGGCGGTGGTGGCCACGTTTTATACCAACCCACTCACCATAGGCCCTATTTATTGGGTGGCGTTCAAGCTGGGCAGTTTTGTCACCGGCCATACCGGTGCGGATGGTGTGGGGGCCATGCCGTCGTGGTCTGGCGCCACGCCCATGCAATGGGTCAGCCAGATGTGCCACTGGATGCTGTCGCTGGGCGTGCCGCTGCTCATCGGCCTGCCGCTGCTGGCGGGCATTCTGGCGGTGGTGGGCTATACACTGGTCAAGCTGGCTTGGCGGCTGCATGTGCTATGGCTGCTGCGGGTGCGGCGCCTGCGCCGGGCTACCCCGCACTGAGGCACCGCCGGTACCGTTCACAAGCTTGTCACCGATGATCTGAATACTGGCCACGGTTATGTAATCTGGTTGCCCCATGTCTGTTCACCGGTCTGCTTTGCGCCTTTCCGCCTGCCTTTCGGCGCTGCTGCTGTCGTCCGCTTTGCTGCAGGCGGCACATGCAGCGCCCCCCATTGCATCGCTGCGATTGATCGGCACGCGCACCATTGCCAATGACCTGTATGTGGATGGCACGCTGGTGGGCGGGTTGTCCGGCATCGATTACGACCGGGCCACCGATCGCTGGTTGCTGATCAGCGATGACCGCTCCGACCAGGCACCCGCGCGTTTCTACACCGCGCAACTGCGCTATGACCGTAGCGGGTTTACGCAAGTGGAGGTCCGCAAGGCCACCACGTTGTTGCAGGCAGATGATCAGCCCTATCCAGACCGCAACACCGGCGGCGTGGTGCCAGATCCGGAATCCTTGCGCATCGATCCGCAAACGCACGATATCTGGTGGACCAGCGAGGGCGATAGAACCCTGGCGCTGGATCCGTTCATTGCGCGCAGCGATCAGCAGGGCAAGCTGATCGAAACCTTGCCATTGCCCGCCATGCTCGGCACGCGCCGTGGCGCCGGGCAGGGCGCACGCAACAACCTGGCGCTGGAAGGGCTGAGTTTTTCCACCGATGCACAATCGTTGTGGGCGGCCATGGAAGGGCCGCTCTACGAGGATGGTGCGCCGCCTACACCGCAAACCGGCGCAATGGCGCGCTTCACCCGCATTGACCGCGCGGGCAAGGTGCTGGCGCAGTATGCCTATCCGCTAGACCCGATTCCGGCTGCGCCGGCACCCGGCAAGGCAGCAGACAATGGCGTATCCGAGGTGCTGGCATCCGGCAACGATACGGTGCTGGTGATCGAGCGTGCCGGCGTGCAGCTGGCTGATAACCGCTACGTCAACCATATCCGCCTGTACGAGGCGGATGCGGCATCAGCCAGCGATATCAGCGCGGTGACGGCCTTGCCCGGTGCGCGCTATCAGGCGATGCGCAAACGCTTGGTGCTGGATCTGAACACGCTGGGCCTGCCCCGGCTGGACAATATCGAGGGGCTGTCGTGGGGGCGCACGCTCGGCAACGGCAATCGCAGCCTGGTGATGGTGTCCGACAACAATTTCAATCCCGGGCAGATTACCCAGCTACTGGTGTTCGAAGTGCTGCCGCAGTGATATGGCAAATCACACCGGCTAACTGCGGCAGCCACCGCGCTGCGGTACGGTGGCTTTATGCATGCCAAATCAAGCGGCGATCTGGGCGCCTGTCTTTTTCACGGTTTACCAGGCTTTTTTGTTACTAATCAATGCCTTGTAGCTGATTTTTCAGCGTTGCCGTTTCACGGACATTGCTGTTTTTCTGCAATTCCCGGCCTGTTCAGCCCACCCTGCGCATGTGCGGGCCATACAATGGACCGCATCAATTGACCCACCCGAACTTGAGGTCAACATGGCGGGAGTGTGGAGACAATGCTGGCAAGGACTGTTGCTCATGCTGGCGGGTGCTGCGTGTGCAATCGCGCAGGCAGCAAAGGGACCGGCAGCGCCGCTGGTTATAGGTTATTACCCGTTCTGGACCATTTATCAGAACCAGAACTCGCTGGCAGAGATTCCGTTCGATCAGCTGACCCATCTCACCTATGCATATGCGCAACTGGATGCAGATGGCAACGTGCTGCCCGGCGATTACGTCGCTGATCTCAGCTTTGCCTACAACGGCCCGCAAGGGGCCGGGTCGGTGCGGGGCACCTTTGCCAAGCTGCGCGAGATCAAGGCGGCGCATCCGCAGCTGAAAACGCTGATTTCGATTGGTGGCTGGAGCTGGTCTGCCCACTATCCGGCGGTTGCTGCCGATCCGACGTTGCGCCAGCACTTTGTGCAGAGCGCGCTGGCTTTCATCGACCGGTTCGGCTTCGACGGGGTAGAGATCGATTGGCAATACCCGGTGATCGGTGGCGGCGATGTGGTGCCGCGTGCCGATGACCAGGTCAACAAGATCAAGCTGCTGCAGGCGCTGCGCGGCGCGCTGGATGCGCACGGGCAGCGTAGCGGCCGTCATTACCTGCTTTCCACCACGCTGGGCGTCAGCGGTACGCAGCTTGCACCACCGCTGACGCGTGATGAGGTGGCCGCCGTCGATTTCGCCATGGTCGACGCCTATGATTTCCAGGGCAACAACGCTCACCGCACCGCGCATAGCGCGCCCTTGTACGGGCGCAACGCGCAGGACGCCAGGAGCGTAGCGCAGGCACTGCAATTGTTGCAGCAGCGCGGCGTCCCCACCGGCAAGCTGGTGCTGGTGCTCGATCTGGAGGCCACCAGCTGGACCGGCGTACCCGCCACTGGCAATGGCCTGTATCAATCGGCCACCGGCATGCCGTTCGGCAGCTGGGACGATACCGATACCGGCCCCACCGGCACCTTTACCGCCAGCGAAGTGCTGTACATGAAAGCAGATCCGGCGTTCAACGAGTACTGGGATGCCCGCGCGCATGCCAGCTACCTGTATAGCGCCGGCCGCCGCCAGTTCGTCACCTTCGAGAGCCCGCGCGCCGCGCAGGACAAACTGGTTCATGCCGATCAGGCGGGCCTTGCCGGCATCGCACTGTGGCAACTGGGCAGCGATGCGCCCGGCGCACACAGTCTGCTGCGGCAGGTGTATCGCCACTACCATCCGTGGCGTGGCCGGCTGGATCTTGCCATGGCGTACTGGCGTGGCCGCCCGGTATGGGTGGATCCGTTGCTGGGCGTGCTAGCGACCTTGCTCACGCTGGGCGTGCTGTTGCTGTTGCGCTGGCACTACCTGCGCTACCGCGCGCGCCAGCGCGAGGCGCTGACGGTGCTGGATATACGCAGCCAGCTGTGGGCATTACTGCCGCTGTTGCACCAGCTGCAGCAGGAGTTTGCCACCGATCAAGCACAGGCACCGCAGCGGCCCGGCTACGCGGTATTGCCTGCCTTGCCGGGCATCGATGCACTGCGGGAGCAGGCGCGGCTAGTGGAAAGGCAACTGGCCCCGCTGGCACTGGCTGGCCGCGTGCCGATCGATGCGGATTGGGTGCTCGCCGATGAAGCCGCCGTATCCGCAACTACGCAGCAACCGCTGCCGCCCACATCATCGCTGGCGGAGCGCCTTGAGGCGCTCAACCGGCTGACGCAGGTACTGGGTGAGCAACGCAGCGTGGAAAAAATGCTGGAAACCGTGATGGGTTTTCTTGCCGCAGAAGCGCGGGTACGCAGCGTGGTGGTGTTGCAGGATGGCGAGACACAACAGCAGGCGGGTGATTGGCCACCCGGCGCGGATGCTCAGGCTGACTGGGCCGGCCGCGTCGCGGGAGGGGATGCGCTGCAGTTCAGCGTGGATCGATCGCTGGCATGGGCCAATGTGGACGATAGCGCGGATCAGCAACTGGCCATTGCCTTCCATGCGCCTGCCAGCGCAGAGGATGAAGCGCTGCTGCGGCACCTGCTGGCGCAGATTGCGCTGATACGCCAGCATCTGAACGAGCTGACCCGGCAGCCACACGTGCTGGCCGAGCTGTACGAGATTGCGTCGCGGCGCGAGCGCCTGCTGTTCATCCGCGCCGACAAGGGGTACAGCGGCATCTATTGCCAGGACGGTGCCATGCCGCTGTATGTAACGCTGCGCCTGCGCACCATCCGCCTGTACTTCCCCGGAGAAATGTTACTGCAGGTGCACCGCTCCTACCTGGTGAACCCCAGGCGCGTCAGCCGGGCCGAGCACAAGGGCAGGGGCCAATACGAGTTGCGCATTGGCAAGGAGGCGATCCCCGTGCGGCGCCAGTACATCGCGCGGCTGCGCGCGCTCTATCCGGCGTGGTTCGACGATTGAAGCTGGCAACCCGGCCGTATGGCGAGGCTACGCTGCGGCCGCTATTCATAGCACTGACTCGCAGCAGAATCCGCAACGGGAGCGGCGGCTGCGCTCAATACGTGCTGAGCTGCGCCAGCTCATCCTGCAAGCGGTGCAGCAGGTTCAGGCGTTCATTGGGGATCTTGCCGGCTTTCACCGCGCTGGTCATGGCGCAATCGGGCTCTTGCCGGTGGCGGCAATTGGCAAAGCGGCACTCGCCGATCAGTACCCGGAACTCCGGCATCAGGTAGGGCAGGTCTTCCGCTTTCACGTGCGCCAGGCCAAATGACTGCAGGCCCGGGGAGTCGATCAGTTCGGAGCGCTCGTCCAGCTTGTACAGCGTGGCATTGGTCGTGGTGTGCTTGCCGGAATCGAGCGCGACCGAGATTTCCTTCACACGCGCGTTGGCTTCCGGGATCAATGCATTGGTCAGCGTGGATTTGCCCATGCCCGATTGCCCCACCAGCACGCTGGTTTCGCCCTCCAGCGCGGTGCGCAGCGGCGTCACATCCTGCAATGCGGACACTTCGATCAGCGGGTAGCCCAGCGACAGGAAGTATTGCAGCCGCGCCCGCGCCTTGTCCGCACCCGGCAGCTCCGATTTGTTCAGGCAGATCACCGGCTTGATGTCGCCGGCTTCCGCCGCAATGATGGCGCGGCTGATCAGCTCGTCGGAAAAGCTCGGCTCGGTGGCCACCACGATCACCAGTTGCGTGATGTTGGCGGCGATCAGCTTCTGGCGCCACTGGTCGGAGCGGTACAGCAGCGTCTTGCGCGGCTCCACTGCCTCGATCACCGCCTGCTCGTGATTGATCACGGTGATTTTTACCCGGTCACCGCAGGCGTAGTCGGTTTTCTTGCCACGGGCACTGGCGGTGCGCCGCTCACCATTGGCGAGTTCCAAAATATAAGCTCTGCCGTAGCTGGCGACGATGCGGGCGATTTCAGTCAAGGGGTTTCCGTGTTCAGAGTGCGTCCAGGCGTGCGGCGCAGATGAAATCATTGCGGGACAGGCCGCCGGCCGAGTGGGTACTCCACACGACCTTGCAGCGGCTGTAGGTGACTTCCAGATCAGGGTGGTGATCCTGCCGGTTGGCGATATAGGCCACGGCATTCACGAAGGCGATGGTGTGGTAAAAGTCCTTGAAGCGGAAGGTTTTTTCCAGTTTTCCGCCCAGCACCAGCCATTCGTTCAGTTCGCTCGCCAGCATTTCGGCGGCAATTTCGTCCAGTTTGCCGGCATCGGCCTGGCAGGTTTCGGTGGCGAGTGACATGGCTGGGCTCCGTGGTGGGTTCACTGCTCGTTCTAGGCCAGCCGCTGCAATGCGGCAATGCGTAATGCTGCCGGCGGGTGGCTGTCGTAGAACATGCTGTGCAGCGGGTCCGGCGTGAGCGTGGCGGCATTGTCGCGGTACAGCTTCACCAGTGCCTGGATCAGATCACGCGCGGATGCTTGCTCGGCCGCATAGGCATCGGCTTCGTATTCGTGCTTGCGCGACATGATCGAGCCCAGCGGGCCGAAGATGAACGTGAATACCGGCATCACCAGGAAGAACAGCGTGAGCGCGTTGGCAGTACTTGTGGTCTGCACGCCCAGGCCCTGGTAAAACCAGCTCTCGCTCATCAACAGGCCCAGCACCCACAACAGGCCCAGCATCAGCACGAAGGTCCACACCAGCCGCTTGACGATGTGGCGGCGCTTGAAATGGCCCAGCTCGTGCGCGAGTACTGCTTCGATCTCATCGCCATCAAGCTGCTTGAGCAAGGTATCGAAAAACACGATGCGCTTGGTTTTGCCAAGACCGGTGAAGTAGGCATTGCCGTGGCTGGAGCGCTTGCTGCCGTCCATCATGAAGATGCCGCTGGCCGTGAAGCCGCAACGGGTCAGCAGGTTTTCGATACGGCTGCGCAGCCCATCGTCCGGCAGCGGTTCGAACTTGTTGAACAAGGGGGCGATCCAGGTCGGGAAGATCCACATCAGCAGCAGAGAGAAACCCACCCAGGTGCCCCACACGTACAGCCACCAGTTGTCTCCCATGCGGTTCATCAGCCACAGCACCGCGCTCAGCAGCGGCAGGCCGATCACCACGGCAAGGCCGGCGGTCTTGACGAGATCGCCCAGCCATAGTGCAGGTGTACTCTGGTTGAAGCCATACGCGGCTTCGATGCGGAAGGTGGAAATCCACGACAAGGGCAACGAGATGACCGTGTTGATCAGGCCCAGCAGCGCAATCATCGTTACCCCGGCCAGGATGGGCGATGCGGGAAACCAGCTGTTGGTCAGCGTAGTCAGCCATTCGATGCCGCCCCCCAGCGTGAATGCCAGCAGCACGATGGCCTCGAACAGCGTGCTGATCATGCCGAAGCGGGTTTTGGTGACCGTATAGCTGGCGGCGCGCTGGTGCGATTCCAGCGTGATGCGCCCGGCAAACTCGGCCGGCACCGCCGCGCTGTTGCGGCGCACGTGATTGATCTGGCGCATGGCCAGCCACAGTTGCAACAGCACGCTGACGATCAGCGCAAACACGAACAGGATGGAAAACGTATGGGCGGTCATGGCGGGTACAGTTGAAATCCAGTCGGTAATTATCGCACAGCCAGCGGCCAAGCCGGGCAGGCATCCCCGAATGGTAGAATGACGCATTCGGCATCACACACAGGAGCGCGCAATGGCGCAAGACCAGAACAACCTGATCTGGCTGGACATGGAAATGACCGGCCTGGATCCTCTCAACGACAAGATCATCGAGCTTGCCATCGTCATTACCGACAGCAACCTCGTGACCGTGGCGGAAAGCCCGGTGTGGGTGGTACACCAGAGCGACGCCGTGCTCGATGGCATGGACGACTGGAACAAGGGCACGCATGGCCGTTCCGGCCTGATCGACAAGGTGAAGGCATCCACGCTGTCCGAAGAACAGGTGCAGGCAGAGGCGCTGGCCTTCATCGCGCAATACAGCCCGCGCCAGGGTAGCCCCATGTGTGGCAATTCCATTGGTCAGGATCGCCGCTTCATGGCGCGCTGGATGCCGGTGCTGGAAGACTGGTTCCATTACCGCAACCTGGATGTCTCCACACTCAAGGAGTTGTGCAAGCGCTGGCAGCCGGCCATCTACAAGCTGTTCAAGAAGAAAGGCAGCCACACTGCGCTGGCGGATGTGTATGAATCCATCGACGAACTCAAGTTCTATCGCGAGCACTTCCTGAAAGTGCCGGCGAACGAGCTGCCCAGCGATTGATGCCCATCTTTGTGCAGGATTCCACTCCCTTGGATAAAACCGCCCCCATCAACCCGCAGCACAGCCTTGCGCTGGCCACGCGCCTGGGCCAACTGCTGCTGGACCTCGGCCAGACGGTTACCACGGCCGAATCCTGCACCGGCGGGCTGATTGCCGGAGCGATTACCGATATTGCCGGCAGCAGCAAGTGGTTCGAGCGCGGCTATATCACCTATGCCAACGATGCCAAGATTGCCATGCTGGATGTGCCGCCGGCAGTCATCGATGCGCTCGGTGCGGTCAGCGAGCCCGTGGTGGCGATGATGGTGCAGGGCGCCATGGCACAGGCCGGCGCGCAATGGGGTGTGGCGGTATCCGGCGTGGCCGGCCCGGGCGGCGGTTCGGCGGAGAAACCGGTGGGCACCGTGTGGCTGGCCTGGGGTACGCCGTCCGGCATAGAAACCGAATGCAAGCTGTTTGCCGGCGACCGCGTCGCGGTACGCGCGCAAACGGTGCGCCACGCGCTGCACCGCTTGATACAACTGATAGAGGAAGAGGGATGACCACTGTTGTTGTCGTCAAGAAGGGCGGCGAAATCACCATTGCCGCAGACAGCCAGTCGACGTTTGGCGATACCCGGCTGGCCGCACCCTTCGATGCCAAATGGAACAAGATATTCAAGGCGCATGGTGGCTATTTCTCGATCTGCGGCAGCGCTGCGCATGATCTGGTGCTGCAGGCCGCGCTGAAGAAAGCCAAGACGCCCGATTTCACCAGCCGCATGGCGATTTTCGAGAGCTTCCGCAAACTGCACCCCAAGCTCAAGGAAGATTACTTCCTCAAGCCCGATGAAGAAGACGAAGACGCCTACGAGTCGAGCCAGATGACGGTGTTGCTGGCCAACCCGCATGGCATTTTCGGCATCTACAGCCTGCGCGAGGTCTATGAGTTCGAGCGCTTCTGGGCCATCGGCAGTGGGCGTGATTATGCAATCGGCGCGATGCAGGCGGTGTACGGGCAGGATGATCTTTCATCCGCCGATATCGCAAGGATCGGCGTCGAAACCGGCTGCACGTTCGACGTGAGTTCCAGCCTGCCGATGACCAGCTACACGCTGAAGGTGGAATGACATGCTGCTGAGTGATCTGGATAACTGGCTGTTGCAGCAGGCGGCATTCCCCACGGCGGTCAATCACGCGCTGACCCTGCTGCTGCAACAGGATCTGGCCGGCCTGCCCACCGGGCGTTATCCGCTCGATGGCGACAAGCTGTTTTTCATGATCCAGGAGATGCACACCCGCCCGCAGCAGGATAACCGCCCCGAGGCACACCGCGAACACGCGGATATCCAGCTGCTGCTAAGCGGTGAAGAGCGCTATGGCGTTGCACTGGCAGGCGCGGACCGGCAGGTGGTGGAAGACCTGCGCGATACGCACGACATCGCGTTTTATGCCCAGCCGGCGCGCGAAGTGTTCATCGACCTGCAGCCGGGCATGTTCGTGTTTTTCCTGCCGGGCGAGCTGCACCGCCCATGCTGTGCCATTGCGGCGCCGCAGCCCGTACGCAAGGCGGTAGTGAAAATCCACCGCAGCCTGCTGGGCTTGTAACTGCCGCAGTCGACACCAATTACTGCTGTCATCCAAACCGCGTAAAACCTGCCTGGCGGGTGGCGGTGCCCTCGATCTGGCGGCCGGGCAATGGCCGATGAAGGAAAAACCATGCAAGACACGCTTGAGCGTTTCATTTTTGACGATGCCCCGGTCCGGGGCGAAATCGTGCAGCTCGATGCGACCTACAAGGAGGTACTGGCCCGGCACGACTACCCGCCAGTACTGCAAAAACGCATCGGCGAGCTGATGACCGCGGCAACGCTGCTGTCGGCCACGCTCAAGTTCGACGGCACGCTGATCATGCAACTGCATGGCGATGGCGCGGTCAAGCTGCTGGTGGTCGAGGTCACCAGCAAGATGACCATGCGCGCCATGGCACGCTGGGATGGCGATGTGCCCGAAGCGTCGCTGGGCGAGCTGCTGGGCAAGGGCAAGTTCATCATCACGCTGGACCCGACCGAGGGCGAGCCCTATCAGGGCATCGTCGGCTTTGAACCGGGCCAGAGCGTGGCCGAGATCATCGAGCACTACATGGCCAGCTCGGAGCAATTGGAAACCCGCCTGTGGCTGGCGTGCAATGCCGATACCAGCGCGGGTTTGCTGGTGCAGAAGCTGCCGGCCGGCCAGGGTGACCCGGATGCATGGGAGCGGGTGCAGAAACTCTCCGAAACCATTACCGACGAAGAGCTGCTGGGCCTGCCGCCGCAGGACATGCTGTACCGGTTGTTCCACCAGGAGCAGGTGCGCGTGTTCGAGCCCGCCAAGCCGTCATTTGCCTGCACCTGCTCGCGTGAGCGCGTGGGCGGCATGCTGGAAATGGTGGGCAAGGATGAGGTCGATGGCGTGATTGCCGAAAAGGGCCATGTCGATGTGACCTGCGAATTCTGCGGCAAGAAATACGAGTTCGATGCCGTCGATGTGGTGCAACTGTTTGGCGGCCACGGCACCGGCAAGGCACCGGGCGTGATCCACTGATTTACTGACCGCTATCCAAGCAAACCCGTATCGCGCCGCAAGCTGCGGCGTGGCACCATCCGTATCGGCTATGCTTTCTGCAATGGCGATGAAGCGGGGTGGGCGGGGATGAAGGTATTGAATGGATGGCGTCAGCTTGTTTGCACCGCGCTGCTGGCTGGCTGCAGCCAGGCCAGTTGGGCCAGCGAATTCCACGATCCCGATGATGGCGCATTCGACGTCAGCGATTTCCTGCTCAATCACAAGGGCGCATTGCCGGTTCCCACGGTGATTACCGAGCCTGCGGTGGGCTATGGCGGCGGGCTGATGCTGATGTATTTCGATCAGTCGATTGCCGAATCCGCTGCGGAGAGCATCAAGGAAAGTGGCCGCCCGCAACCACCCAACATCACCGGATTGGGCGGCATGATGACCGAGAACGGCACTTGGGGTGCTGGCGCCGTGCACTTCCATACCTGGGATGGCGACCGTTACCGCTACCTGGGGGCGGTGGGCAAGGGCAGCTTCAACCTCGATTTTTACGACCGCAAGAACCAGCCGCATTCCTATACGCTCGATGGCACCGCGCTGGTACAGCAACTGCTGGCCCGCATCGGAGACAGCCACTGGTACGCCGGTGCCCGCTACGTGTACTTCAGCGGTACCAGCCAGTTCAAGGGCAAGTATGCCGAGGCTGCGGGGCTGGAACCGCAGGACCGGCGCATCGGCAAGGGCGGTCTGGTGGTCGATTACGAATCACGCGACAATTTCTTCTTCCCCAAGAGCGGCAGCTATGCCGAGCTGCAGGCGCAGGCTGCGCGTGGCTGGCTGGGCAGCACGCAGGATTTTGAAACCTACGATGCCAAGGGCTATCACTGGATGCCGCTGAGCAAGGCGTGGGTGCTGGGCGCGCGGGTGCAAGGCCAGGCGGCACGGGGCGATGTGCCGTTCTATGCATTGCCCTATGTGGACCTGCGCGGGGTATCGCGTGGCCGGTATCAGGATGAAACCACGCTGGTGGGCGAGCTGGAGGCACGCTGGGATATTTCATCGCGCTGGTCGTTGCTGGCCTTCGGCGGGGCGGGCAAGGCCTGGGGCAAATGGAATGATTATGGCGAGGCCGCCAATGTGTACAGCTATGGTGCCGGTTTCCGTTACCTGATCGCGCGCAAGCTGGGCCTTGCCGTGGGCATGGATATCGCGCGCGGGCCGGATGAAGGTGCGTTCTACTTCCAGGTGGGCAGCGCCTGGCGCTGATCAGTCGTCCGGGTTGCCATGCAGGTTGGCCTGGCGCAGCGCATAGTGGCGCAGGTACTGGCTGACGCCTTCGCGCGCCTCCGGGTGTGCACGCAGGTGGGCAGTGCGGTGGGCGGTGTCGGAAATCAGCGCATCGTCGATCAGCCGGTGGCCCACGGCGGCAATCAGCTTCTTGGTGGAAGTGACTGCGTGCTGGCCATTGCGCTGCAGCCGCTTGCACCAGCGCTCCACGATCAGGTCCAGTTCGTCGGCGGCGGTGGCCACTTCATGCACCAGGCCCAAGCGCTGCGCGGCTTCTGCGCTGATCTCCTCCGCGGTCAGGAAGTAGCGCCGCGCGGCGCTGGCGCCTATCTTGGCAAGAACGAAGGGGCCGATTACCGCGGGCACCAGGCCCAGTTCGACTTCGGGCAGCCTGAAACAGCTGGTGGAGAGCGCCACCACCATATCGCAGCAGGCAACGAGGCCAACGCCGGTGCCCAGCGTAGCGCCGTTGACGCGGGCGATGGTGGGAACGGGAAAACGATCGAGCAATTGCAATAGCCGCGCCAGCCGCAGCGCTTCTTCGAAGTTCTGGTGCTGATCACCATCGAGCGTGCGTTGCATCCACTGGTGATCCGCACCGGCAGAAAACGCGGTGCCACTGGCCGTCAGCACCAGCACCCGCAGCGTGGGGTTCTGCGCCAGTGCGGCCAGCGTGGCGGTCAGCTCGGCCATCATCACTTCATCAATGGCATTGGCGCGCCCGGGGCGCTCCAGCGTTACAGTGGCAATACCGGTGGGGTCGATATCGATGCGCAGGGTATCGCTCATGGCGGGCTCAGTCAGGGTGGTGGCGGCCGACTCACCTTATGTAGTCCATTAGTGGCGTAGTTGCCAGTATAAGGAGTGTGTTACAGTCCGCGCCGGTTGAAGGAGCCGCATTGCCCGGCTCCAGATTGCACCCAAGAGTACCCGTGAAACGCATTTTCTGCCTCTTCCTGTTTGCCGTTGCCTCTGCTGGCGTGTTGGCGCAGCCAGTCAAACTGGCCGGCCCCGATGGCGCATCGCTCTCTGGTGAATACCTGCGCCCGCCCAAGGGCAGCAGCAATGCGCCCGCCATGCTGCTGCTGCATGGCTGCGGTGGCCTGCGGACCAAATCCGGCGCCATCAGCGCGCGCCCGGCACGCATGGGCGCGCTGCTGCAGGAACTGGGCTACGGCGTGCTGATGCTGGACAGCTTTACCGGCCGTGGCGTGCGCGAGATCTGCACGGTGCCCATTCCCCAGCGCAAGATCGATACCACGCTGCGCGCCGACGATGCCCAGTTTGCCATCAGTTGGCTGCGTGCCCGGCGCGAGATCGATGGCAACCGGGTGGGCGTGCTGGGCTGGTCCAACGGAGCCAGCACCGTGTTGCGCCTGATCGGCCGTACTACCCCCAATATCAAGGTGGCAGTGGCTTTCTACCCGAGCTGCAAGCGCGCGCTGGCCAATGATCAATACGATCCGGAAATCCCCACGCTGGTGCTGATCGGCGAAGCCGATGACTGGACTGCCGCAGACGATTGCAAGCAGCTAGATGAACGCCTGCCAGGCGATACCTTCCACGTCGTTACCTACCCCGGCGTGTATCACGATTTCGATACCCCCAATACCAGTCTGAAAGTGCGCAAGGATGTGCCCGATGGCGTGAAGCCGGGCGCCGGCGTGACCAGCGCACCTGATCCCAAGGCGACCGAAGACGCCTATCGACGCACTTTCAAGTGGTTGTCGCTATGGCTGGACCCGACGCGCAATCCGTCGATCTGGCGCGATGGCTATTCGCAGCAGGGCCGCAAACCGGCCCCTTGAGCGCGACGAATCCGGCCCACATAGGGATAGCATGCATGCCGTCCGTTGGCGCCTTGTCTTAAACTTCCAGCTTGTTTTCACCCAGCCCTGAACCGAGGAGCCTGCCATGTCCAGTTTGTCCGTTTTCGATTCCCGCCTTGCCGATGTGGCTGGTGTCAGCGTTGTACCGTCAACCCAACTGGTGGGCGGCGAGGGTGAAGGTCTGCAGGTACTGGTGGTTGAAAACCCACTCGGCCGCGCCGCGCTGACTTTGCAAGGTGCCCATGTATTGTCGTTCACCCCTGCAGGTGGTCGTGATCTGCTGTGGGTGTCGCCACTGGCCACCTATGTGCCTGGCAAGGCTGTGCGCGGCGGTATTCCGCTGTGCATGCCGTGGTTCGGTGCCCATCCGGAAGGCTTTCCCTCGCACGGCTTTGCCCGCACCGCGCTGTGGACGCTGGACAGTGCAGCGGCGCTGGCCGATGGCCGCACCAGTGTGACCCTGGTACTGACCGACAGCGAAGCCACGCTGAAGGTATGGCCGCACCCGTTCCGGTTTGTGTTTACCGTGATTGTGGGCAAGGCACTGGATGTCGAACTGGTGGCTGAACACAAGGGCAATGTGTCCGTGAAGTTTGCCGCTGCGCTGCACAGCTATTTCAGTGTGCCCGATGTGGCGCAGATCGAAGTGGGCGGGCTTGATGGCTGCACCCGCATCAACACCGTTGGCGGTGCCAACGAGCGCACCGTGCAGCACGGCCCGGTGAAGATCGTGGATACGCACGATTCGGTATACCTCGATGTACCGGCCGAGCAGACCATCAGCAGCAGTGCCGGCGTCACCCGTGTATACAGCGCGGATACCAGAACCGCGGTGGTATGGAACCCCGGCGACCATTCCAGGGATATCGGTGATGTGCGTGAGCACTTCTCGGGCTTTGTGTGTGTCGAGCGCGGCGATGTGTTCGATAATGCGCGCGAGCTGGCTCCGGGCCAGCAGTACCGTGCCACCATGACCATCTCTGGCTGATTGCGGCCGATGTTTGCCCGTTTGGTTTGACTGCCATGCCCGGTTCGCCGGGCATGTTTGTTTGCGGCGCGCTAGAATCGCGCCTTCCCTCTGCCATTACCGTATAAGCGAGCCGCGATGAAATACCGCGACCTGCGCGACTTCTGCGCGCAACTCGAAACCCAGGGCGAGCTGAAAAGGGTGCTCACGCCCGTATCGCCAGTGCTGGAAATGACCGAAATCTGTGACCGCACCTTGCGCGCGCAAGGGCCGGCCATCTGGTTCGAGAACGTGCCCGGCTACACGATGCCGGTACTGGGCAACCTGTTCGGCACACCGCGCCGCGTGGCACTGGGTATGGGGGCGCAGGAAGTGAGCGCACTGCGCGAGATCGGCAAGACACTGGCCTACCTGAAAGAACCGGAACCGCCCAAGGGCCTGCGTGATGCCTGGGACAAACTGCCGCTGCTCAGGCAGGTGTTGTCGATGGCGCCAAAGGAGGTCCGCAAGGGGGCAGTGCAGCAGAACGTGATCGAAGGGCAGGATGTCGATCTGGCCACCATACCGGTGCAGCATTGCTGGCCGGGCGACGTGGCACCGCTGATCACCTGGGGGCTGGTAGTTACACGCGGCCCCAACAAGAAGCGCCAGAACCTGGGCATCTATCGCCAGCAAGTGATCGGCAAGAACCGGGTGATCATGCGCTGGCTGGCACACCGTGGCGGCGCGCTGGATTTCCGCGAACATGCAAAACAGCACCCGGGCACGCCATTTCCCCTTGCCGTGGTGCTGGGGTGTGACCCTGCCACCATCCTGGGCGCGGTCACCCCCGTGCCCGATACGCTATCCGAATACCAGTTTGCCGGGCTGTTGCGCGGCAGCAAGACTGAGCTCACGCAATGCGTGGGCAGCGATCTGCAGGTGCCCGCCACTGCGGAAATCGTGCTGGAAGGCGCAATCAAGCCGTGCGAGCCGGGCTTTGCCGGTGTATCGGAACACGGCGTGCCGGTGAAGGAAATCAACGGCTACCTGCACGCGCTGGAAGGCCCGTATGGCGACCATACCGGCTACTACAACGAGCAGGACTGGTTTCCTGTATTCGAGATCGACCGCATCACGCACCGTGATGATCCGGTGTACCACAGCACCTACACCGGGAAGCCGCCGGACGAGCCGGCCATGCTGGGCGTGGCACTGAACGAGGTGTTCGTGCCCATCCTGCAGAAGCAGTTTCCGGAAATCGTCGATTTCTACCTGCCGGCCGAGGGCTGCAGCTACCGCATGGCCATCGTGTCGATCAAGAAGCAGTACCCGGGGCATGCCAAGCGGGTGCTGTTCGGCGTGTGGTCGTTCCTACGGCAGTTCATGTACACCAAGTACATCGTGGTAGTGGACGACGATGTGGATACGCGCAGCTGGCAGGAAGTGATCTGGGCGATCACCACGCGCATGGACCCGGTGCGCGATACCGTGCTGGTAGAGAACACGCCCATCGATTACCTCGATTTTGCCTCGCCGGTCTCCGGCCTGGGCGGCAAGATGGGGCTGGATGCCACCAACAAGTGGCCAGGAGAAACCAACCGGGAATGGGGCCGGGTGATCGAGCGCGATCCGGCAGTTGCCACGCGCGTGGACGCAATCTGGAGCGAGCTGGGCTTGTAGTGGCCATGCCGCCAGCGCCCGCTGGTGGCGTACACTGTCGTATCGACTTCCGTGCGGGCATTCATGCCACCTGCCATCTCTCCAGAGCTTGCAGCAGCCTACCGCGCCACACGCTACACGGTGGCTGCACTGGGGTTGGTGCTGCGCATCGGCCAGCGGCATCCAGACCTGGATGCATTGCTGACCCGGCGTCAGTTCGATGGCTGGGCGTTTGTCGCTGCCGCCAATCCGTATTCGGGCGCGCTATGCGAGCAAGAGAACCGCGCCCGCCATCAGAATCTGCTGGAGGCGCTGGCAACAGGGCAACACGTATTCTTTGAAGGCATGGGTGAGCCAGTTGGTAGCGACTGGCAGCCTGAATTGTCCGTGCTGATTCTGGGCATCAGCCGGGATGATGCGCTGGCATTGGCGCGCTATTTCGAGCAGAACGCGCTGGTGTATGGCCGGGTGGGCGACATGGCCGAACTGGTATGGGCGATCGGGTAACGCCGCATTCGCTCTACCTTGACCATGCAAACGCGGGCAGCGTGTATTTTTCTGGCGTAGTGGGCTGCCGCTGCGGTTACGGCTCGCGGTAAACTCGCACCCTTCCCGCAATCTGCTTTCCCTCCCCGAACATGGCCAAAAAGATCGACCCCGCTGCGTTGCCGCAACACACTCCCATGATGGTGCAGTACCTGGCCATCAAGGCGGATCACCCGGACAAGCTGGTGTTCTACCGCATGGGCGACTTTTACGAGCTGTTCTACGACGATGCGGTGAAGGCGGCCAAGCTGCTGGACATCACGCTGACCACGCGCGGCCAGAGCGCTGGCCAGCCCATCCGCATGTGCGGCATTCCTTACCATGCGTGTGAGGGCTATCTTGCCAAGCTGGTGAAGCTGGGTGAATCGGTGGCGATAGCCGAGCAGGTGGGCGACGTAGCCACCAGCAAGGGGCCGGTGGAGCGCAAGGTGGTGAAGGTCGTGACGCCGGGCACGCTCACCGATGCGGCGCTGCTGGACGACAAGCAGGAAAACCGCCTGCTGGCGCTGGTGCCGTTCAAGGGCCGGCTGGGTATGGCGTGGCTGTCGCTGGCGTCTGGCGATTTTGCGCTGATGGATACCGATGTCGAAAAGCTGGGCTCCGAGCTGGAGCGGCTGCGCCCGGCCGAAGTGCTGGTGGCGGACGATACCGATCTGGTCATGCTGAACCGCCTGACCATACCGGTTCGCAAGCTTGCGCCCTGGCAGTTCGATCCGCAAACGGCAGAGCGCAATCTGGCCCGGCATTTCTCCACGCATGATCTGGCCGGCTTTGGCGTGACAGAGCCCATGCTGGCGGTGGGCGGTGCCGGCGCGTTGCTGGAATACGTGCGGACCACGCAGGGTGGCGCGCTACCGGCGCTTGCGGGCCTGCGTGTTGAACATGCCACACAGTACATCGAGCTGGACGCGGCCACGCGCCGCAACCTGGAAATCACCGAAACCATCCGAGGCGAAGCAGCGCCCACGTTGTTCTCGCTGCTGGACAACTGCGCCACCGGCATGGGCTCGCGCCTGCTGGGGCACTGGTTGCACCACCCACTACGCAAGCACTCGCGCATCCTCGAGCGCCAGCAGGCGATTGCCGCCTTGCTCGATAGCGGTGCGCATGCCGATCTGCACGCGATACTCGATAGCGTGGCGGATGTGGAGCGCATTGCCGGCCGTATCGCGCTGGCATCGGCCCGGCCGCGTGATCTGTCCAGCCTGCGTGATTCGCTGGCGCAATTGCCGGCGCTGATCGCTGCGTTGCCGGAAGCACCATTCTTTACCGGCATCGCGCATGCGCTGGCGCCGGATGCTGCGATACACCAGTTGCTGACGAATGCCATTTTGCCGGAGCCATCGGTGCTGCTGCGTGAAGGCGGCGTGATTGCCGATGGTTATTCCGGCGATCTGGATGAGCTGCGCGGCATACAGAACGATTGCGGCGCCTACCTTGCGCAAATGGAAGCGCGTGAGCGCGAGCGCACCGGCATTTCCACCTTGCGCGTGGAATACAATCGCGTGGCCGGGTTCTATATCGAAATCACCAATTCCTTCCTGGGCCAGGTGCCGGACGATTACCGCCGCCGCCAGACCATGAAGAACGCCGAACGCTATATCACGCCGGAGCTGAAAACCTTCGAAGACAAGGCGCTATCGGCACAGGACCGCGCGCTGGCGCTGGAAAAACAGCTGTTCGAAGGCGTGCTGGCGCAATTGCAGGCGCATCTGGCTGCATTGCGGCTGGCGGGGCAGGCGCTGGCCACGGTCGATGTACTGGCCACGCTGGCGGGCCATGCAGCGCTGCGCGGCTATGTGGCGCCGGAGTTCGTCGATGAAACCAGGATCGATATCGAAGCGGGCCGCCACCCGGTGGTGGAGGCGCAGATCGATGATTTCATTCCCAATGGCGTCTGCTTTGGCCTGGCGCGCAAGCTGCTGCTGATTACCGGCCCGAACATGGGCGGTAAATCCACCTATATGCGCCAGGTGGCGTTGATCGTGCTGCTGGCGCATATAGGCAGCTTCGTGCCGGCCACGCGCGCGGTGATCGGCAAGGTGGACCGCATTTTCACCCGTATCGGCGCATCGGATGATCTGGCCGGCGGGCGTTCCACCTTCATGGTGGAAATGACCGAAACGGCCAATATTCTCAACAATGCCGGCGAGCACTCGCTGGTGCTGATGGATGAAGTGGGCCGCGGCACCTCTACCTTTGATGGCCTGGCGCTGGCCTGGTCGATTGCCAAGCAACTGATCGAGAAAAACCGCGCCTATACGCTGTTTGCCACCCACTATTTCGAGCTGACCCGGCTGGCGCTCGATTACCAGGTGGTGGCTAACGTGCATCTGGATGCAGTCGAGCACAAGGATCGCATTGTGTTCCTGCACGCGGTGCAGGAAGGTCCGGCCTCGCAAAGCTACGGGATTGCGGTGGCGCAACTGGCAGGGGTGCCGCGCGATGCCATCCGCCTGGCCAAGAAAAAACTGGTGGAACTGGAGCAGGGCAGCGCGACGAACGGCATGCAGGCCGATCTCTTCGCCGCGCCGCCTGTCAGTGAAATGAGCGAGCCAGAAACGCACCCGGTGCTGGAAGCCTTGCAGGCATTGGATCCGGACAGCATGACGCCGCGCGCAGCGCTGGATGCGCTTTACGCTTTGCATGCGCAATTGCTTAAAAATTAGTCAAAACATGTAACTTAATGTAAATCCTGGAAAAATCACCTTTTGCGTACAGGCGGGTTTGCTACGATAGGTATTCAAATCTTGTGATATGACAAAGGAAAGGCTGTGAATAGCGTCGGCGAGGCAGTAGACGATCTCGAAACCGGGGATAGTCTGGATGACGGTATCGCACGTTTTTTGGGTGTGAGCGATCCGGATGAGGGTATCAAGCTGGGAGATATCCGCCAGAAAGCGGCCAGCGAGTTGAAGCGTTATGGCGAGGATCTGCAAGGCCAGTTGTCGGCCAGGGGCATTACGGTGCCACCGGCGTTCCAGCTGCGCAGCATCGAGGGTGGCAACGTGGGCGTAGCCGGGGATCACCCGGAAAAGGCGCAGATCGAAGGATTGATCAACGCGGATACACGCCTGTTGAAGTGGTTCAAGGAAGTGGAAGTGCTGCACGAGATCCTGCGCCGCACGGAATTGAGTGGCAGCGAAGAGAACCTGGCAGACCAGCATTTCAATCTGGGCCTGACCAGCCTCGGGGCAATCGGCTTCTTTACTGGAAACTGAACCGCATGCCGCTTTGCGCAACAAGAGCCGCCATTGGGCGGCTCTGCTGTTTTAAGCGGTATAATTGATCGTTTTTCCCGTGGATTATCGCCATGAAGCAAACCCGCGCCCGTCGCCCGCAACCGGCGATCCGTGAACAACGCGCCAATACGCAGGACAAGGCCAAGCAGGCCGTGTCGCCCCGGAGCGGTTCCGGCCAGCCGCGTGGTACTGCCGGCCTCAAGAATACCGAAGGTGCGCCAGCAGGCGCGCCGCGCGGCAGAAAGCCGCAAACCGATGCAAGCAAACCCGCCAGCCTGCGCACCGGTGATGTGCGCCGTGCCCGCCAGCTTGCCCGCACCCCCAAGGACAAGGACGAATGGCATAGCCGCCCGGAGGGCGCAGCGACCCCGCGCGCCAAGCCGGTCGGCGTACGCGCAACCGCGCCGCGTGCCGAAGGCGAGGGCGCCGAGGGTGATATCTTCAAGCCGGTGCGCCGCAAGCCGGCACCGGTGCACAAGGCCAAGCGCATGCGCCAGCGGGCGGATTCGCAGAAGGAAGTGGCCATCCAGAAGCAACTGCGGGCCAAGCGCCTGACCAGTGACCAGGTCGGCGACGAGCGCTTGCAGAAGGCGCTGGCGTTTTCCGGCATCGGTTCGCGCCGCGAAATGGAAGAGTGGATTTCCGCCGGCCGTGTTTCCATCAATGGCAAGGTGGCCGAGCTGGGTGCCAAGGTGGCGCATGGCGACGAAGTGCGTGTCGATGGCAAGCGCATTCCGCTCAAATGGCAGGACCGCCTGCCGCGCGTGCTGATCTACCACAAGGAAGAAGGCGAGCTGGTTACCCGTGACGATCCGGAAGGACGCACCACGGTGTTCGACCGCTTGCCGCGCATGGCATCGAGCAAGTGGGTGGCCATCGGCCGCCTTGACTACAACACCAGCGGCTTGCTGATCTTCACCACCTCGGGTGACCTTGCCAACCGCATGACGCACCCCAGTTTTGAAGTAGAGCGTGAATATGCGGTGCGTGTGCATGGCGAGCTGACTGCAGAGCAGATGCTGGAACTGAAAAAAGGCATCGTGCTGGACGATGGCCCGGCCAAATTCCAGAGCATCGTGTCTGCTGGCGGCGAAGGCCAGAACCACTGGTATCACGTCATCCTCAAGGAAGGCCGCAATCGCGAAGTGCGCCGCATGTTCGAGCATTACGAGCTGGTGGTCAGCCGGCTGATGCGCGTGCGCTTCGGCATGCTGAACCTGCCGTCGCGGCTGAAACGCGGCCAGTTCTACGAACTGTCGGAAACCGAAGTGTTGGGCGTGATGAAGTGGGCGGGGTTGCGCCTGAACGGCCAGGCCAGAAGTGAGCGTTGATTCCGGGTTGTTGCCAGCATGAACAAGGCATTTACCAAAGAAAGTGATGGCGATGACGACGAGCTGCCGCCAGAAATGGCGGTGCCGGTCGGCAGCAAGAACTACATGACACCGGGTGGCTGGCGCCGCCTGGGGCGTGAGCTCTACGACCTGGTACACAAGGAGCGCCCGCACGTCACCAATGTGGTGAACTGGGCGGCCAGCAATGGCGACCGCTCGGAAAACGCCGATTACCAGTACGGCAAGCGGCGGCTGCGCGAAATCGACCGGCGCATCCGTTTTTTGCAGAAACGGCTGGAAAACGCTGAGGTGGTCGACCCGGAAACCCGCGAAGCCACCGACCAGATTTTCTTCAGCGCCACGGTAAGCTATTTGCGCGAAGATGGCCGGGAGGAAACCATTGCCATCGTCGGCATCGACGAAACCGACATGAAGCGCAATTACGTGAGCTGGACCTCGCCGGTGGCAAGGGCGCTGCTGAAAGCGCGCGAAGGGGATGTGGTGCCGCTGCGCACGCCACATGGCGTGGAAGACCTGGAAATCATCGCAGTCAGCTACGTTGCACTGCAAACGGAAACGCCGGATTGATCCGGCGTTTTTCATGCCCACCCACCAGTCACTGCAGGCTGGCCGGCATTGCTAATTTGTTAATTTTGCAGGCAATTGTCGGGTGCTTTATGCTGCTCGCCTTATGACGCCCACTCTGCCGCCGCCTTCCAGCCTGTTCCGCCGCGTATTGCGCAATATGGCGATCCGCATTGCGCTCGCTGCAGTGGTGCTGTCCGCAATCAGCTACTACTACAGCTATTTGCGTTTGCAGGAAGAAGCGCTGGCCAGCCTGGGCAAATACATCAGCGCGCGCAGCCAGTTGGAAAGCGACCTGTTCCTGCAGGCGGAAACCAATACCAAGCTGATCCGCAACGAATTCGTGCGCCGTTATGCACAGTTGCAGGAGCAGGACCCCACGGCCGCATTCGCTGCGCTGATGCGCCAGGACAGCCGCGATGGCATGTGGCGGGTGAAGGTGGAAAAGGATGATTTCGAATACCACGCCACCGTGGCCATCCTGCCCAAGGTCAAGCTCACACCCGATTTCAAGCGGCAGGTGCTGCTCGGCTATGACCTGCTCAGCCAGTACGGCCCGGCGTTCCGCAACCGCTATTACGATACCTTTGTCGACCTGAACGTATCGGATGGCAGCCTGATGTTCCTGCCCGAGCTCAATTACGCCCGCAATGGCTCGGTGGTGGATTTTGCCGAAGACCTGGCATCCGAGCTGGGCGCCACGCCGGCGCGCAACCCCGAGCGCAAGACCTTCTGGACCGGCATCTATTACGACAAGCAGGCGCTGCGCTGGATGGTGTCGGTGGTGACGCCCATCGATTATCTGGGCCGCTATGTGGGTGGTGCCGGGCAGGATGTCTTGCTCGATCAGCTGATCGAGCGCACCAACAATGTGAGCATCCCGGGCACTTATAACTTCATGGTGACCCGTGGCGGCGACCTGATCGCGCATCAGGATCGCATGAAGCACGTGCTGGAGAACAAGGGCCATTACAACCTCAACAAGGAAGCCGATCCGCTGCTGACCGAGTTCTACCAGGCGGCAGTACAGGCCGGTGCCAAGGAAAGCTTTGTCGAATCGGCCGACGGCAAATACTGGCTGGGCGTGGCGCCGATTGCCGGTGCGGACTGGCTGTTCGTGGTGGTGTACCCGAAGAAACTGCTGCAGCAGAAGGCGGCGCTGGCCGCCAGCATGGTGATGTTGCTGGGCCTCGTTGCATTGGCGGTGGAGCTGGGCTTGCTGGCGTGGGTGCTGCGCGTGGATGTGGCACGGCCGCTCAACCGCTTGAAATACGCGATCCGCGGCCTGGCAGAAGGGCGCCGCACCGATGAGCTCGATATCACGCGCAATGACGAGATCGGCGAGCTGGCCCGCAGTTTCGACAGCATGGCCAGCACCGTCGAGCATCACCGCCTGAACCTGGAACACCAGGTGACCGAGCGCACCGAGGAGCTGGCCAGCCGCAACGATGCGCTGGAAGTGGCCAACCTGCAGCTGCGTGCGCTGAACGAAGAAAAGAACGAACTGCTGACCATCGCCGCGCATGACCTGAAAAACCCGGTGGCCAGTATTGGCGGCATGGCCAGCCTGCTGGCGCACAAGCTCGATCAGTGGCCAAGCGAGCGGGTGAAAGACCGCCTGCTGGGCATCAACGAGCATGCAGAGCGCATCCAGCGCATCATCGGCAACCTGCTGGACATCAATACGCTGGAAGCCGGGCAGTTTCGCCTGCGCCCGGAAGCGGTGGCGCTGGACGAACTGATGCAGGAACTGCAGAAGGCGTGGGAAAGCCGTCTGGATGAAAAACGCCAGAGCGTGCTGTATAACCCGACCGGCATCGCGCTGCAGGCAGACCGCCAGGCGCTGTGGCAGGTGCTGGACAACCTGATTTCCAACGCCAGCAAGTATGCGCCCCACCAGACGCTGATCCGCGTGGATCCACAGCGCGATGGCGAGCAGATCATGCTGCGTGTGATCGATTACGGCCCCGGCATTGCCCCGCACGAGATGAGCAAGCTGTTCCGCAAGTTCTCGCGGCTGTCAGCGGTGCCTACGGGCGGCGAGCACGCCACCGGGCTGGGGTTGTCCATCGTCAAGCGCCTGATCGAGGAAATGGGCGGCAGCATCCGCTGCGAAAGCCTGTTGGGCCACGGCGCCACGTTCATTGTCACCTTGCCGCTGCAGCAGCCGGCGCAGCACCTGGCGGAAGCCAGCGACGGGCACGGGATTACGCTAGCGCAAATCGGCCGCCAATAAAGGTAGAATCCCGTTCTGATTTCTTGCTGAACGGAACCACCCCATGCGCCAATACCTCGATCTGCTGCAACACGTGCTCGCACATGGGGTCAGGAAGGAAGACCGCACCGGCACCGGCACCGTATCGGTGTTTGGCCACCAGATGCGCTTCAATCTGGCGGAAGGATTTCCGCTGGTTACCACCAAGAAGGTGCACCTCAAATCCATCATCAACGAGTTGCTGTGGTTTCTGCGTGGCGAAACCAACAACAACTGGCTGAAAGAGCGCGGCGTTTCCATCTGGAACGAATGGGCGGATGAAGCGGGCGAACTGGGGCCCATCTATGGCTACCAGTGGCGCAGCTGGCCAACGGCGGATGGCCGCCACATCGATCAGATTGCCCAGGTGGTGCAGCAACTGAAAACCAACCCGGATTCGCGCCGCATCATCGTATCGGCGTGGAACGTGGGCGAGATCGAAAACATGGCGCTGCCGCCATGCCATGCGTTCTTCCAGTTTTACGTGGCACCGGCACAGCCGGGCGATGCCGACCAGCGCGGCAAGCTGTCGTGCCAGCTGTACCAGCGCAGTGCCGATCTGTTCCTGGGCGTGCCGTTCAATATTGCATCGTACGCATTGCTGGTGCTGATGATGGCGCAGGTGTGCGATCTGCAGCCGGGCGATTTTGTCTGGACCGGTGGCGATTGCCACATCTATGCCAATCACTTCGAACAGGTGAAAGAGCAGCTTTCACGCGCGCCCAAAGCCTTGCCGCAAATGAAGATCAACCCGGCCAGGACAGACATCTTCGATTTCGAGTATGAAGATTTCGAGCTGGTCGGCTATGAATCGTGGCCAGCCATCAAGGGTGCGGTAGCCGTTTAGCAATCAGCCCCGTCTGGCGCAATGCGCCGGCTTCCTCGTCCACCCGGAGCGCCTGATGTCACGTCCACATATCGCACTGATTTCCGCCATTGCCAGCAATGGCGTGATCGGTATCGACAACAAGATGCCCTGGCATGTGCCGGAGGACCTGAAACGCTTCAAGGCGCTGACCATGGGCGCGCCGATGCTGATGGGCCGCAAGACGTTCGAATCGTTGCCGGGCCTGCTGCCGGGCCGTCGCCACCTGGTGATCAGCCGCAATGCCGGTTGGCAGGCGCCGGGTGCCGAAGTGTTTGCCAGCATCGATGCCGCGCTGGCTGCATGCGAAGGTGCTCAAACCGCGTTCGTGATTGGCGGTGGCGAAATCTACCGGCAGACACTGCCCATGGCCGATACGCTTTACCTGACCGAAGTGGCGCTGGCACCGGTGGGCGATGCCACGTTCCCGGATATCGGTGACGGTTGGCATGAAAGCGCGCGTGAAGCGCATACCAGTACAAACGGCACCGGTTACTCCTTCGTCACTTATCAGCGGGTAGTTTGAGGCTGGCTGCACGCGGCAGCGCAGGCTCCTGATCAGTCGATAACGATATCGAGGTCGTCGCGCTCCGCAGCGGCCTCGTTGAATACGGTGAGCAGCGTTTCGAAATGGTCGCCCAGTGCAGCGCGCGCGTCATCGGCGTGGTGCCAGATCACTTGCACCGGGCCGGTCAGATCACCAGTCAGTACATCGTACAATGCATCGAGGTTGCGGCCGAAATGTGCCGGGAAGGGCAGTTGCGCAGCCAGTTGATCGTAGACGTCATCCAGGCTGTGTATCTGCTTGAGGGCAGCCTTGCGGGTTTTCAGTGGCATTGCGGCACCTCGGTGAAGGTCTTGTAGTGATCGGTGGTGATGTAGCGCTTGCCGCGCACATCGAAAACCAGCCGCTTGGCGCCCCGTTTGCCGCCACGATAATCCAGATCGGCTTCCTTGTAGCTGCCAGCCGGCAATGCCCGCTCGTAATTGCCGAAGCGGTCGCCGCCAATCGAGTGCTGCGGCAACACTGCCCACAGATCCTTGCCCGGCTGCCAGCCCGCCGCCTGTGCTTCGCGCTTGGTGATGAACTGCGCTGCAGGCAGCTTGCCATCGTTATTCAGGCTGATCAGCACGCGGGTGAGCTCATCGGCATTGATGCGCTGCACTCTGGCAATGGTTGCCGCCACGTCCTGGCAACGCTCCTGTGCAAGCGCGTTGGTTGCAAGCAGCGTCAGTACAACTGCAAACAGCGTCAGTACAACTGCAAACAGCGTTTTGCGCATCGTGCATTCCTGAACAAGTTTGCAGCGATTATTGCCGCCGCCCGGTGCCGGAGCAAGCGCTACGCGGATTCCGCCATCAGCAGCACCAGTTTCAGTTGCTCGTGGTCCACCAGCCTGAAGGTCACCTGCTGGAAGGCAAGGTGCCCTTGCTGCGGGTGTGCAAAGCCACGCAGCCCGCCCTGGCGCTCCAGTACGTCGTGCAGTTTCCAGAAATGCGCGAACTCCGGACTGGCCTGGCTGAGCGCTTCCACCTGCTGCAGCAAGGCCGGGTCGTCCAGGCTGCTGCGGCTATCGGCGCGGAATTCGGCCGCCAGCCGCCGTGCACGGGTTTCCCAGTCTTCTACCAGCGTGCGCGCTGCCGGGTCCAGAAACACGAAACGCAGCAGGTTGGGTGCGTGCGCCGCATTCATCCATGGTCCGAACAGCACAGCTGCCGGTGCGTTCCAGGCAATCACATCCCAGTAACGGTCAAGGATGTAGGCGGGCGCGGCAAAATCTTCGACGATCTGCGCCAGCAAGGCGGGTGGCATGCTGTGCTCCGGCGCGGCGGGCTGATTGTCGTGACGGCCGGCCAGCTCGAACAGGTAGGCACGCTGGGTTTTGTCCATGCGCAGTGCCGCTGCCAGCCGGTCCAGCACATCGCTCGATACGCTGATTTCCCGCCCCTGTTCGATCCATGCGTACCAGGTGGGGCTGATCTGCGCCAGCTGCGCCACTTCTTCCCGCCGCAAGCCGCGGGTGCGGCGGCGCAGGCCGGGCGGAAAGCCGAATGCGGCCGGTTCGCACTTCTGGCGCAGCGCCGACAGGAAGTCACCCAGTTCCTTGCGCCTTATGGACATCGCCGATTCCTTATCCTGTTACCTGTTACTGTTTATACCAGTATATGTACTGGTCTTGTTAGCCTGCCGTGCAGGCCGTAAATTCAGGCTCAATGCTGCGCCCCTTCTGCAATGACAGGTGTTTTGCCTGTGCTGGCGCGGTATCATTCGGCATAGCTTGGAAGACGACCATGACCGCACAAACCCTGTACGACAAACTCTGGCATTCGCATGTAGTCCGCGAAGAAGCCGATGGCACCTGTCTTTTGTATATCGACCGCCATCTGGTGCACGAAGTGACCAGCCCGCAGGCGTTCGAAGGCCTGCGCATTGCCGGCCGCAAACCGTGGCGCAACCACTCCATCGTGGCCACCGCAGATCACAACACGCCTACCGATCATTGGGACAAGGGTATCCAGGACCCGATTTCGCGCCAGCAGGTGGAAACGCTGGATGCCAATATCAAGGAATTCGGTTCGCTTGCGTATTTTCCGTTCAAGGATCTGCGCCAGGGCATCGTGCACGTGGTCGGCCCGGAAAACGGCGCCACCTTGCCCGGCATGACCGTGGTCTGTGGTGACAGCCATACCTCCACGCACGGTGCGTTTGCCGCGCTGGCGCATGGTATCGGCACCTCCGAAGTGGAACACGTGATGGCCACGCAAACGCTGGTGGCCAAGAAATCGAAGGCGATGCTGATCCGCGTGGATGGCGAGCTGGGCCGCGGCGTTACCGCCAAGGACGTGGCACTGGCCATCATCGGCCGCATCGGCACCGCTGGTGGCACCGGTTACGCCATCGAGTTCGGTGGCGATGCAATCCGCAGCCTCAGCATCGAAGGGCGCATGACCTTGTGCAATATGGCGATCGAAGGCGGCGCGCGCGCCGGCATGGTTGCTGTTGACGACAAGACCATCGCCTACCTGCAGGATCGCCCGTTCTCGCCCAAGGCAGATCAATGGGATGCCGCAGTGGCGTACTGGAAAACGCTGGTGTCCGACGAAGGCGCGGTGTTCGACCAGACCGTGGTCCTGCAGGCTGCCGACATCGCCCCGCAAGTGACTTGGGGCACCAGCCCGGAGCAGGTGCTGGCCGTCAGCGGCAAGGTGCCGGATCCGGCTGCAGAAAGCGACCCGGTGAAGAAGGGCAGCTACGAGCGTGCATTGCAGTACATGGGCCTTGCCGCCAATACCCCGCTGACCGATATCCCGGTCGACAAGGTATTCATCGGTTCGTGCACCAATAGCCGCATTGAAGACCTGCGTGCCGCAGCCGGCATCGCCAAGGGCAAGAAGAAGGCAGACAACGTGAAACTGGTGCTGGTCGTGCCCGGTTCCGGTCTGGTGAAAAAACAGGCCGAGGCAGAAGGCCTCGACAAGGTGTTCATCGAGGCAGGCTTCGAATGGCGCGAGCCGGGCTGTTCGATGTGCCTTGCGATGAACGCGGATCGGCTGGAGCCGGGCGAGCGTTGCGCATCCACATCCAACCGCAATTTCGAAGGCCGCCAGGGCCAGGGTGGGCGCACGCATCTGGTCAGCCCGGAAATGGCTGCCGCTGCAGCGATTGCCGGCCATTTTGTCGATGTGCGTACTTTCACCTAACTCACCGTTTACAAGGAGCGTTTGCTGATGAAGTCGATCTTTTTTGCCCTGTTGATCTCCTGTACGTTTGCGGTTTCCGGCTGCAATACGATGAAGGGATTCGGCAAGGATGTGCAGAAAGTGGGCGGCAAGATCGAAAATGCAGCAACGAAATAAGCCATGAAAGCATTCACATTACTCAACGGCCTCGTTTGCCCGCTGGACCGGGCCAACGTCGATACCGATGCCATCATCCCCAAGCAGTTCCTCAAATCGATCAAGCGCTCGGGCTTCGGACCCAACCTGTTCGATGAATGGCGCTATCTGGATCACGGCGAGCCGGGCATGGACAACAGCAAGCGGGCCATCAACCCCGAGTTCGTGCTGAACTTCCCGCGCTATGCCGGCGCGCAGGTGTTGCTGGCGCGGGACAACTTCGGCTGCGGTTCCAGCCGCGAACACGCACCGTGGGCGATCGAGGATTACGGCTTCCGTTCAGTGATCGCGCCGAGCTTTGCCGACATCTTCTTCAACAACTGCTTCAAGAACGGCTTGCTGCCCATCGTGCTGGCTGCGGATATCGTGGAGCAGCTGTTCAGGGAAGCAGAAGCCACCGAGGGCTACAAGCTGGTGGTCGATCTGGAAGCGCAGACCGTGACTACGCCAGCTGGCGCATCCTTCGGTTTCGACATTACCGCCCACCGCAAGCATTGTCTGCTCAACGGACTGGATGAAATCGGCCTGACACTGCAACATGCTGATGTAATCCGCAGCTTTGAAGCGCAGCGCAAAGCACAGCAACCCTGGTTGTTTGTCTGAAACGATATAGCCTGACCAGCCGCCCGCAATGCCGGGCGGCTTTGGCTCTTCCGGGGCCGGAAAATGTCTGACCAGTCCATGCCGGGCCGCCAACCTTGCAATATAATAATTCGCTATAGTTCAACGATTTACTGACTCACTAGGAAAGAAAAAAATCATGATCCTGCACAAGTTCAAAAATCAGGCAGATCTCGATCGCGCTGCCGCCGACCTGATCATCTCGGTAGTGCGCGCCAAGCCGAACGGTGTGCTCGGCATGGCAACCGGTGGTACGCCGGTCGGTCTTTACAACGAGATCGTCAAGACCTACAAGCAGGGTCTGGTCAGCTTCCAGGAAGCAAAAACCTTCAACCTGGACGAATACGTCGGCCTGCCGATCACGCATCCGGAAAGCTACCGCGCGTTCATGCAGCGCAACCTGTTCGATCACATCGACATCAAACCGGAAAACACCCACGTGCCCAACGGCAATGCGCCGGATGTGGATGCTGAATGCCGCCGCTACGATGAAATGATGTATCAGCAAGGCCCGGTGGACCTGCAATTGCTGGGCATCGGCCACAACGGCCATATCGGCTTCAACGAGCCGGATAACCAGCTGTCGCGCTTTACCTACCAGGTAACGCTGAAGCAGGAAACCCGCGAAGCCAACAAGCGTTTCTTCAACAGCATCGATGATGTGCCGACGCACGCCGTCACCATGGGCATGGGTTCCATCATGCAGGCCAAGATGATTCTGCTGGTGGTGAAGGGCGCCGAGAAGGCCGAGATCCTTGACCGCACGCTCAATGGCCCGATCACTACCCAGGTGCCTGCCTCGCTGCTGCAGACGCACCCGCGCGTGATCGTGATGACCGACTGTGACGTGCAGTACAAGGTATCGCACTGATCCACGGTGCACGTTTCACCCAGGCGGGGCTTGCCCCGCTTTTTGTTGAATCCGACTGAGTAACGACTATGAGCAAGAAGATCCTGGTTCTTCCGGGCGACGGCATCGGCCCGGAAATCGTGGCGCAGGCCAAGAAAGTATTGAATGTGCTGCAGGCCGATGGCCTTGATGTGACGCTGGACGAAGCGCCGCTGGGCGGTGCCGCGTATGACCAGTACGGCTCACCGTACCCGGAATTCACGCAAAAGCTGGCACGCGAAGCCGATGCCATCCTGCTGGGCGCCGTGGGCGGCCCGCAGTACGATCAGCTGGATCGCCCGCTGCGCCCGGAGCGTGGCCTGCTGGCCATCCGCAAGGATCTGAACCTGTTTGCCAACCTGCGCCCGGCCATCCTGTACCCGGAACTGGCCAATGCCTCCACGCTGAAGCCGGAAGTGGTCAGCGGCCTGGATATCCTGATCGTGCGTGAACTGACTGGCGACATCTACTTCGGCCAGCCGCGTGGTATCCGCATCAACGAGCATGGCGAGCGCGAAGGCTTCAACACCATGGTGTATGCCGAATCGGAAATCCGCCGCATTGCACACGTGGCGTTCCAGGCGGCGCAGAAGCGCAACAAGAAGCTGTGTTCGGTCGACAAGGCCAACGTGCTGGAAGCCACCGAATTCTGGAAGGAAATCGTGATCGATGTGGCGAAGGAATATCCGGACGTCACGCTGAGCCACATGTATGTGGATAACGCTGCCATGCAACTGGTGCGCAACCCCAAGCAGTTCGACGTAGTCGTCACCGGCAACATCTTCGGCGACATCCTGTCCGACCAGGCTTCGATGCTGACCGGCTCTATCGGCATGCTGCCTTCGGCATCGCTGGATCAAAACAACAAGGGCTTGTACGAACCCAGTCATGGTTCGGCACCGGATATCGCCGGCAAGAACGTTGCCAACCCGTTGGCCACCATCCTGTCGCTGGCCATGATGCTGCGCTACAGTTTCAACGACGAAGCCGCTGCCCAGCGCGTGGAAAACGCCGTGAAGGCCGTGCTGGCCAAGGGCCTGCGCACTGCAGACATCTACGAGGCCGGTACCGAGAAGGTATCTTGCTCGGCCATGGGTGATGCGGTGGTTGCGGCGCTCTGACTGGTGCTTGCATCAGTCGCTTGAAATAGCCGGCAGCAAAGAAAACGGAGGCCGTGGCCTCCGTTTTTCATTGCATGCGGGCCGGGGAATCAGCTCACGCCAGCGCCGCTGCCGCTGACCAGAACCGGCCGGATATAGCCCGGCTGCTTGTTGCCCACGCTGGCGCCGCCATACATCATGCCCTGCATATTGTTGGTGAAGAAGAAATAGGGGAAAGGGGTTTCCGGCGCGCTTGCTGCATCCAGCCGTGCGGCAAGTTCGGCGGGCAGCGTGAAATCGAGCGCACGCAGGTTGCCTTCGAGCTGATCGGGCTGGCTGGCGCCGATGATCACGCTGCCCACGCCCGGCCGGTTGGCCACCCAGTTCAGCGCTACCGCGGCCATGGGCTGATCGATTTCGCGGGCTACACGTTCCAGCTCTGCCACGATGGCCCAGTTACGCTCGTTGAACTTCTGGAACACCGGATTAGGGCTGTCACGCATCGCCTCCAGCCGGCCAGCGCCGCTGCCATCAGAGCGGTACTTGCCGGACAGCAAACCGCTTGCCAGCGGGCTCCACGCGGTAATGCCCATGCCCAGCTCGGTCGCCAGCGGCGTGAACTCGTGCTCCAGATTGCGTTCGGCCAATGAATATTGCAGCTGCAGCGCTGTTACCGGTTCCCAGCCGCGCCATTCGGCCAGCGTTTGCGCACGGGCGGCGTACCAGGCCGGCACGTCGGAGAGGCCGATATGGCGGATCTTGCCGGCACGCACCAGATCATCCAGCGTACGCATCACTTCCTCTACTGGGGTGAGCATGTCCCATGCGTGCAAATAATAGAGGTCGAGGTAATCGGTGCCCAAGCGCCGCAGCGAGTCATCGACCGCACGCAGGATGTTCTTGCGGCCATTGCCCCCGGCATTGGGATTGGCCGCAGGCCCCAGATTGAAGGTGAACTTGCTGGCCAGTACTACCTGATCGCGCGCCTGCCGCGCGGCTATGAATTCGCCCAGCCATTGTTCGCTGGTGCCACCGGTGTACACATCGGCGGTATCGATGAAATTGCCGCCGGCATCCAGGTAGGCATCGAACAGCCGCTGCGCTGCCGCCTTGTCCGCGCCCCAGCCCCATTCGGTACCGAAGGTCATGGCGCCCAGCGATAGGCGGCTGACGCGCAGACCGCTGCGGCCCAGCGTGTAATAGTGTTGATTCGACATGATGATTTCTCCGCTCGTCGGGTTGCCGGGCTGCTGATCAGTGACCGGCTCGCCACCGCTTGCAACGTCGCGCGGTGGACACAGCTGCAGAATAATTGCTGCGGATTGTTAGAAAAACCCGGATATTGTTTTCAAAGTATTAAGCAGGGCTTTGTAATGAAGCTGGATCAACTCGATGGCCTGCTGGCGTTCGTCACCGTGGCGCAAAAGCGCAGTTTCACTGCCGCCGCAGCGCTGCTGCAGGTGAGCCCGCCCGCGGTCAGCCAGGCCGTCAAGGCGCTGGAAGAGCGGCTGGGCGTGCGACTACTGCAGCGCACCACGCGCAGTGTCAGCCTGACCGAAGCAGGTGAGCGCTACCTGGGGCGCGTGGCACCGGCCGTGGCGGATCTGGCGCAGGCGGCCAGTGATCTGGAGGGCTACCGGGCGCAGCCGGGCGGCTTGCTGCGCCTGACCTTGCCGCGCATTGCCGCGCCGCTGGTGCAGGCGCGCCTGGGCGGCTTTATCGAGGCCTATCCGCAAATCAGCCTGGAGCTACGCTTTGATGATCAATTTGTCGATATCGTGGCTGAAGGATTCGATGCCGGCATCCGCCTGGGCGAATCGGTACAGAACGACATGGTGGGCGTACCGCTGACCCGAGAAGAACGCGTGGTCATCGTGGCATCCCCGGCGTATCTGGCGCGGCACCCTGCGCCACGGGCGATAGAAGACCTGCGCGAGCACGCGTGCATTTGCTACCGCTTTGCCAGCGGCACCGTTTACCGTTGGGAGCTGCAGCGCGATGGCAAGCCGGTCGAGATCGAGGTCAACGGCCCGCTGACGGTGAACGATGGCAATTTCATGGCATTTGCCGCTGCTGGCGGCGCAGGCCTTGCCTATACCTTCGAGCGCTTTGTGGCATCGGCCCTCGCCAGCGGCGAACTCGTCAGCGTGTTGCCGGAAGCATGCCCGGTGTGGTTCGGTTTTTATCTTTACTACGCCAGCCGCAGGCAGATGCCGCCCAAGCTGCGCTGCCTGATCGACTACTGGAAGGCGGAAATGTCCGTTGATGCGGAATCCGCAGCACTTTCCCGGTAGACGCGCCGATTTGTCCTTACGATAAATCATCAGGGCTGGCCTGCTGGTGATCAAATGAAACCGTTGTTGCTGTTGCTGCTGTTTTTTGCGGGCATGGCCCGCGCTTCCCCCGTGGTGCTCACGCTGCAGGACTATCCACCCTTCATGGGCGAGCAATTGCCGGGCAAGGGCTTGCTGACCGCCGCGGTGGTGGCCGTGTTCGAGCGGGCGGGTTACGAAGCCCGGCTGGAAGCAGTACCCAACAACCGCGCGATCGAAGCACCGCGTCGCGGCCTTGCCGATGGCAGTTTCGGCTGGGCCAGGACACCGGAGCGCGAGAAAGACCTGTACTACACCGCGCCGGTGATGTCATTGCGCATGGTGTTTTGCCAGAAGAAGGGCCGTGAATACGCATGGCGCACCTTGCCCGATCTGGCGCCGTACAAGATCGGGCTGACGCTGGGCAATTATTATTCGGATTCTTTCGACCTGCTGGTGCAATCCGGCAAGCTCAAGACCGATGCGGCGCCCAGCGACGAAGCCAACCTGCGCAAGCTGCTGAGCGGGCGGATCGACCTGTTCCCCATCGATGCCGAAGTGGGGCCGTACCTGATGCGGCGCACGCTCAGCATTGCAGAGCAGGCGCAATTGAGCTGCCCGGATCGCGCGTACTGGAGTGCACCGTTGCATGTGGTGATATCGCGCAAGCGTGCTGATGCCCCGGCCATCGTGGCTGCCTTCGACAAGGCACTGGGCGACATGCAGCGTAGTGGCGAGCTGACGCGGCTGATTGATACCACGCGCCGCCAAGTACTGGGTGGCACATCGGCAAGCCCGAAAGTGGAGTAAGCCTGAAGGGCAGATGAACGGACGAGGGGATCGACGGGCTGCGGATGCGCCACCAGGCTGGCCGTAGTGCCAGACGGGCGGCCGTCAAGGGAAACAGCATACGGCGACGACAGGGTAAGGGCGGTACAATACCGCCCTTTGCTTTTTCAGGAATACCGCCATGTCCATGCCGCTGCTCAAACTGGCCGTTGTTGGCTGCAACTCGGCCGCCGGCCTGCTCGAAACCCTGTCCGAACTCAAGCTGCCGCTGGCCGCGTTCTATCCGCTGGACCGTGACGACGAAGGTGAGCTGGTCAGTTTCGGCGGCGACGACTGGCCGGTGCTGGAACTGGCTGACTTCGACTGGAAAACGGCCGACGTGGCCATTTTCCTGGCGCATACCGATGCGATTGCCGATGCGCTGGCAGCAGGTTGCAAGGTGGTGGATGCCAGTGGCGGCGAGCCACAACGCGGCGCAGTACCCGTACCCCCCGTTACCGATGTGCTGTTGGCACGCCTGCTGGGCGCATTCAAGGCCGCCGGAGACGTGCAGTTTGCCGTGGGTACCGGGCTGTTGGCAGTATCGCAGGAAGGCCAGGCCGGCATCGACAAGCTGTCCGAGCAGACGCGCGCGATTTTTGCCCAGCAGGCAGTGGAAGTGGGCACCACCTATGCCAAGCGTATCGCGTTCAACGTGGTGCCCGTTGCGCAGGAAAAAGCCGCCGCCAGTGCCACTAAACTGGCCAAGAAACTGGGTGTGCCCTTGTCGCTGCAACTGGCGCATGTGCCGGTGTTCTATGGCCATAGCCTGAGCATCACCGCGCGTTTTGGCGCGCCAGTCACGGCAGATGCGCTGACGACCGCATTCACGGACACCGGCGGCATCTACCTGCTGCCGAGCGGTACGGCTTCCTCGCAGGATGCCATCGGCGGTGATCAGGTGTGGGTGAGCAACTTGGCGGTGAGTGACGACGGCCTGAGCGCCAGCGCCTGGGCGGTGGTCGACAACAGCAAGCTGACCGCATTGCTGACGCTGGCTGCGTTGCAAGCCGCGCTGGAGGCACGCTGATGCTGCCGCCGATTTCGCAACGCATTGCCATCGAGATTGCCGCACGCGCCGCGCAGGTCGAAGCCGCCATTGCACTGCTGGATGAAGGCGCCACCGTGCCCTTCATTGCCCGTTACCGCAAGGAAGTGACCGGCGGGCTGGACGATACGCAGTTGCGCAACCTGGAAGAGCGGCTGCGTTACCTGCGCGAGCTGGAAGAGCGCCGCGTGGCGGTGATCAGCAATATCGACGAACAAGGCAAGCTGACGCCCGAGTTGCGCGCCGCGCTGCAGGATGCAGACAACAAGCAACGGCTGGAAGACCTGTACCTGCCCTACAAGCAAAAGCGCCGCACCCGCGCACAGATCGCCCGCGAAGCCGGCCTGCAACTGCTGGCCGATGCATTGCTGGCCGACGCCACGCTGAACCCGGAAACCACCGCTGCCGGCTACATCACTGCGGACATTGCCGATACCAAGGCAGCCCTCGATGGCGCGCGCGCCATCCTGATGGAGCAGTTTGGCGAAGACGCCGAGCTGCTGGGCAGCCTGCGTGATTACCTCGCGAAGCATGCCGTGGTGAAAACCGGCGTGATCGAAGGCAAGCGCGAAGAGGGCGCCAAGTTTTCCGACTACTTCGAATACGATGAACCGCTGCATGCGATGCCGTCGCACCGCATCCTGGCAGTGCTGCGTGGCCGCAGCGAAGGCGTGCTCAGTATGGCATTGCTGCTGCCGGACGAGCTCGATGCCACCAGCAAGCCTGCCGGCCCCAATGTGTGCGAAATGCGCATTGCCAAGCGCTACGGCATCGATAACCAGGGTCGTGCTGCCGACAAATGGCTGGCTGATACCGTGCGCCTGACCTGGCGCGCCAAGATTTTCCTCAGCCTGGAAACCGAGCTGGTAAGCGGCCTGCGTGAAAAGGCCGAGCTCGATGCCATCAAGGTCTTCGCCAGCAACCTCAAGGATCTGCTGCTGGCTGCACCGGCTGGCCCACGTGCCACGCTGGGGCTGGACCCGGGCCTGCGTACCGGCGTCAAGGTGGCGGTGGTCGATGCCACCGGCAAGCTGGTGGATACCGCCACCATCTACCCGCATGCGCCGCGCGATGACTGGCACGGCGCCATTGCTGTGCTGGCGGCGCTGTGCGCAAAGCACAAGGTGGAACTGATCGCCATCGGCAACGGTACCGCCAGCCGCGAAACCGACAAGCTGGCCGCCGAGCTGATGCAGAAGTACAGCGAACTCAAGTTGACCAAACTGGTGGTATCCGAAGCGGGCGCATCGGTGTATTCGGCTTCCGAGCTGGCCGCGCGTGAATTCCCCGAGCTGGATGTAAGCCTGCGTGGTGCGGTATCGATTGCCCGTCGCCTGCAGGACCCGCTGGCCGAACTGGTGAAGATCGACCCCAAATCGATCGGCGTGGGCCAGTACCAGCATGATGTGAACCAGAGCGAGCTGGCCCGCTCGCTCGATGCGGTGGTGGAAGACTGTGTGAACGCAGTGGGCGTGGATGTGAATACCGCATCAGCCGCGCTGCTGGCACGCGTATCCGGCCTGACGTCGACGCTGGCCAACAACATCGTGCAGTACCGAGACAACAATGGCGCATTCGCCAGCCGCGCCGCGCTGCTGAAGGTGCCACGCCTGGGCGACAAGACGTTCGAGCTTGCCGCCGGCTTCTTGCGCGTGATGACGGGCAGCAACCCGCTGGATGCATCCAGCGTGCACCCGGAAGCCTACCCGGTGGTGGAGAAGATCATTGCCAAGGTGCGCAAGGATGTGAAAGCGCTGATTGGCGACGTGGCCTTCCTGAAAACACTGAACGCAGCCGAGTTCACCGACGACCGCTTTGGCGTGCCGACGGTTAAAGACATCCTGAGCGAACTGGAAAAGCCGGGCCGCGACCCGCGCCCGGAATTCAAGACCGCCAGCTTTGCCGATGGCGTGGAAGACCTGAAAGACCTGCAGCTGGACATGGTACTGGAAGGCGTGGTGACCAACGTCACCAACTTCGGCGCTTTTGTGGATATCGGCGTGCATCAGGATGGCCTGGTGCATATCTCGGCGCTGTCCAACCGCTTTGTCAAAGACCCGCGCGAGGTCGTCAAGGCCGGCGATGTGGTGAAGGTGAAAGTGCTGGAAGTGGATATCAAGCGCAAGCGCATTGCGCTGACCATGCGCCTGACCGACAGCGCACGCGATCACGGCGCCGCCAGTGACGGCGCGCACGTGCCGGCCAGCCGCAAGCAGCAGGCGGCAGTGCAGCGCCAGCCAGAACCGCAGGGCGCGATGGCCAACGCGCTGGCTGGGCTCAAGCTCAAGCGCTGACCACTGTCATCAGTGCATCAGTCACCCTGTTGACCACATCGGCAACAGGGTGACTCGCCCGGAAGCGGGCATGCCACTACAATGTGCGGATGAATCTGACAAAATCAGAAATTGGCTTGGTTTTCATGGGCTTGCTTATGGCCTGTGCCGTGGCCCATCCTGCCTGGGCTGCCAAAGCCACCAGCAAGCGCGCAAACGCTGTTGCGAAAAAGCCCATAGCGGCTGCCAAAGCCACTGCAGCCAGCGAGCCCGCCACGGTCGCGCAGGCGGAAGACCTGGGCAGCAGCACCTTCGATGCCGAGCACCCGCCGGCAACACTGCGCGTATTGGTGGCGGAAGGGGCATCCACGTATTTCCTGCAGGATGGCCGCCCGCATGGCGTGGAATACGCGATGCTGCTGGCGCTGGAAAAATATCTGAACCAGCAGAAAGCCAAGGGGGCAGCAGCCGTCAAGCTGCAGTTCATCCCGGTCGATGCCGGTGAGCTGATTCCCTTGCTCAAGCGAGGTGATGGCGACCTGGCTGCCGGCCTGATACCGGTGACGGATGCCGCCCGCAGTCTGGTCGATTTCAGCCAGCCCTATCTGCAGGACCGCTGGTGTGCGGTGCAGGCACGCGGCATGCCACAGCGCGATGACCTGCTCGATACCCTGGCCTTGCCACCCGGCAGCTTTGGCAAATACCTGCTGGAAGAAAACGGCAAGACCGCGCTGGATGCGCCGTATGGCAGCACCAGCGAGAAATTGCTGAGCGCATTGAATGCAGCGGATGTCGAGGCCAAGCCTACGCTGGCCAGCCGCTACGTGGTCGATCTGTGGGCCAAGCGCTTGGGCAAGCTGCAGGTGGGGCCGTGCGTGGAGCAGACCGTGGCGGTGGCATGGGCGGTATCGCAAGGCCAGCCGGTGCTGCGGGATGCAATAGACCGCTTCATCAGCAAGCAGGGCGGCAAAATCGCCACTACCGCCGCACAGCTCACGCAACGCTATCTGTCGCCGGATGCCAGTGCGCCGCTGCTGGCGCCGGTCGATCCGCTCGACAAGCTGGCGTTCTTTGCGCCGGTATTCCAGCTGGTTGCCAAGGCCAACAATCTCGACTGGCTGTTGCTGGCGGCGATCGGCCAGCGCGAAACCAAGCTTAGCCCCATCATCCGCAAGAATGGCGGGCCCACCGGCGTGATGCAGGTGAACCCGCAAACCGCGCGCAATATGGGCGTGAGTGACCCGCACGGCAACGAAGGTAACATCACCGCAGCAGGCCGCTATCTTGCCCACCTGCGCGAGATGTACGAAAGCCCGGCCATCAGCGATAGCGACCAGCTGTTCTTCATGCTGGCGGCCTACAACGCCGGCGAGGGGCGCGTACAGCAGTTGCGCAAGCAGGCGGCAAAAGAAGGGCTGGACCCGAACCGCTGGGAAAACAACGTGGCCCAGGTGGCGCGCAAGAGCGTGGGGCCCAGGCTGATCGATTACGTGAGCACGGTCAGCCGCTATTACTTTGCGTACCAGAAGAAAGCCGGAAAAACCGCTGCATCGGCAGCAGATGCGCGCAAGCAATAAACACTGCTGACAGACAAAAGCCTGCTGCAATGTTGCTGCTTGGGTGCGGCCGGCGAGGTGCGGCCGGCGAAATAGTGGCAGGGCGTATCCGCACCAAAGCTGCCAGATGGGTTTTGTTGTCAGCTTCAAGCGAAGGCAGCGTGGCAAGTTGAGCCGGTCAGTTGCTGATTGATGAACGGCAATAATCGACTGTCCCGACAGCCAACGCCTTCCGACAAAGAAAAAGACCAGCCAAGTGGCTGGTCTTTTGCATGCAGCAAACCATCGCAGGATGCCGGCCCGCAGGCCGGCAAGCTGCTTATGGGTACTGATCCAGCGTGGTGACGAAGGTGTTGCTGTCCGCCGTGGCGCCGATGTTGTTGATGATGTGGGTGATTTCACCCACGCCACCGAGCGATACGCTGGTGAGGTGATGGAACTTCACGCCGCTGCGGTTGGGGGCTTCGATGCCGTTGGTGAGCTTGATGGCATTGTTGGTGTTGAAGAAGCAGTACACCCCCACGCCCCAGGCTTCGTGCGTCTGCACGCCATCGGCCACCTTGTACGATGCATAGCCGTTGCTGCTGCCATTCATCCAGTCGCTTTGCGCGGCCACTTCGTACGGCGCTTCGCTCTGGTAGAAATACACGCGGCCACCATTGCCGTTCCAGATGGTCTGGTATTTCTGGTAATGCTCGACTGCCAGGCCATACACGGTGACATCGTTGCCGTTGACGATCACGCCATAATCCGACGTATTGGTGTTCCAGCCGATGCCGTCACCGTGGTCACCACGCCATACCCAGAAGTTGTCCCCGATCACGTTGTTGCTGTTGATTTCGAGGTTGACCGAAGCACGGCCGACACCGGCACCACCGACACGGAAGAAGATGTCGTGCAGCGAGGTCGGGTTGGCCGCATGGTTGGCGGTGCTTGCGCCCTTGGGCCCCACTTCCATCAATACCGGCGAATTGACCGGGCCGGCGTCGATCAGCAAGCCGGCGATCTTCACGCCGTCCACGTCAGCCACTTCGATGGCCTTGCTGCCGTTGTCGGTCACCAGCGTGGCAATGCCCAGGCCCAGCACCACTGTGTTGGTACGTGCCACCTTCAGCGGCTGGTTCAGGTGATAGACACCGGGGGTCAGCAGCAGGTTCTTGCCGGAGGCCAGCGCTGCATTGATGGTGGCGGCGTTGTCGACGCCTTCCTTGGCAATGTAGAACTGGTCGATCGGCAGCGTTTCACCCTGCGGTGTCTTGTTGAACCACGTGGTGCCCTGGCTATTGTGGCTCAATGCCGGCACGAACACGCTGTACTTGCCAGCAGTATCGATGGTCAGGAACGGCTTCTCGCGCACGACCGGGGTCTGATCGACCACGGTATATGGCGGGGTTGGCCACGATGCGGCTGGCGCACCGTTCACGCCGACGAACACCATATTCCATACGCCACCCACCCACTTGCCATATTGCGAGTTGCGGGACAGCCATTGCTGTTGCGAGCCGGAGCTGATTTCGCCATCGATCACGCTATCGGAAATGAAGCCGCCGCTGGACCAGCCGCAATACGGCGAGCACAACGTCATGTTGCCCTTGATGTGCATGCGGCGGAAAGGCGATGCCTGCGATACCGCATAGCGGTTGAGTGCGCCAGCAGCAGTCGGGATCACCGCGAGGTTTTCCGCCGAGCGCCAGAAGTTCTGCGTGGCGTTCTCGTCAGGCAGCCAGTAGGCTTCAACACGCACTGCACCGATCAGTGTCACGTCATCGGGCGATTTACCCAGGCCCAGCACCTGCGTGTAGAAACCCAGGTTGGCATCCACGTTGTACGAGCCCGGCTTGAACATGAACGCATAGCGCGCATTGCCGAACTGGTTGGTGACCTGCGCATCGAAGGTAGCGTTGAGCTTGTCCTGGATGACGTTGGGTGGTGTGCTCGGATCGAAGATGTACACGTTCGGGCCGAAGTCGGGTGCGGCACCCGGTAGCGGCGTGGGCGTCGGTACCTTGGTCGGTGTCGGGGTGACGGTCGGCGTGGCCGTCGGTACGGAGGTTGGCTGCAGCGTGGGTGTCGGCGTTACGCTGGGCCTGGGGGTCACGGTAGGTGTTACCGTGGGATTGGTCGTTGGCTTCACCGTCGGGGTCACCGTGGGTTTGGGTGTGGCAGTCGGGGCCTGGGTGACGCTGCTGCCTATGGTCAGCTGCTGCCAGGCGGTATCGGTGGCGCCGCTACCCTGCGCGATGGTGAAGAAATACCTGACCACATCGCCGGATTTGAGCCCGCTGACAGTATAGGTATTGTTGTTGCCGCTGACTGTCATGCGCACGTTCTGCTGATTCACGCCATTCACCGTGTAATGCAGATCCGCCCATGCCGCGTTGTTCACGTAGAAAGCAACCGAGCTGGCGCTGGCCTGCGCGCCATATGCGCCACTCGCCGGTGTAGGGGCCACGGTAGGTGTTGCGGTCGGTACGGCAGTCGGCACTGCGGTGGGCGCCTTGGTTGGCACCGGCGTAGGGGCCTTGGTCGGCACTTGGGTCGGGATAGCAGTTGGCGCTGCCGTCGGGGTAGGTACCGGCGTGGGCACCGTGGTGCCGCAGCTGCCAAGGTCTTTCCATACATCCCACTGGCCGGACAGGCTGGGGTTGTCGCCGCGGGTCCACCATTTGGCTTCGTAGCTGTGGCCGTTGTAGCTGACGCGGTTGCCGGCCACATACACCGTATCGGCAGACCACGGTGCTTCGCAGCTGGCCGCATAGGCACTGAACGGCACAGCGCTCAGTACGGCGACTGCCGCGTAATTGAACAGGGTTGGTTTCATGGTTTTTCTATCCACCTTGCTTGCGTTTCTGGGTTGATCCCGGTTCATCGCCCGAGGTTGGCCGTTGCCGGAATGCGCATATGAAAGCGCTTTCAAAAATTCAAGTCAATCGATTTCTATGCACCCTAAGGTGAATGCTGTACGAATTTGGTGCATGCCATGTGTGAAACAGCCTGATGGCAGTTACAACGGCTGATGCGGTACGTTGTGGCAGGCCCGTCAGCCTAGCTGTCGCGCTCCCGTGAAAAAGAAAGCGCTTTCATTTTTGCTGACAAAAAAGCGATGCCTGAAACAGGCACCGCTTGCTGCGCAGGCCGCAGCCAGCGCATTGCAGTCAGGTCCGCGCTCGCATCAGGTCAGGTGCGAGAACAACCAGTACAGCGAGCCGGACAGCAGGATGGCCGAAGGCAGCGTCAGCACCCAAGCCATCAGCAGGCTGCGGATGGTGGACCATTGCAAGCCTGACTTGTTGGCTGCCATGGTACCGGCCACGCCTGACGACAGCACGTGGGTGGTGGAAACCGGCAGGCCATACATGTCCGCCGCGCCGATAGTCAGCATCGCCACCACTTCGGCGGATGCGCCTTGTGCATAAGTCAGGTGGGTCTTGCCGATTTTCTCGCCCACGGTCACCACGATGCGCTTCCAGCCCACCATGGTGCCCAGGCCCAGTGCAATCGCGACTGCAATCTTCACCCACAGCGGAATGAAGCGGGTGGCACTGTCGATCTGTTTCTTGAATTCCTTCAGGTTGGTCTTGGCATCCGCATCCAGATGGCCGACGTCGTTTTTCTCGATCAGGCGGATGGCTTCGGAAGTGAGGTACATGTCATTGCGCACGTTGCCCACCGCAGCGGCCGGCACCTGTGCCAGCGTGCCATTGGCCTTCACCTGCGTGCCGATCTCGCCGGTCACCTGTGCCAGTGCCGGCAGCAGGTCGGTGCCGGCTTCCTTGGTACGCACATAGTCGGATAGCGTCTTGCGGGCATCAGCAGGCGCGGCGGCCGGAGCGATCTTGACGAGCTCCTGGCGGGTTACCTGGGCAACCGCAACAAACTGCGCCACCTGGTCTGCCGGCATGGCGCGGTTCAGCGCATAGGCCATCGGCAATGTACCGACCAGGATCAGCATGATCAGGCCCATGCCTTTCTGGCCGTCATTGGAGCCATGTGCAAACGATACGCCGCTGCAGGTCAGGATCAGCAGGCCGCGGATCCACCACGGCGGCGGTGCCTTGCCCTTGGGTTCGCTGTACAGCTTGGGATTCTTGACGATGGCACGCAGCAACAGAAGCAGCAGTGCGGCACAACCGAAGCCTACCAGCGGCGACAGCAGCAGCGAATAGCCCACCTTGGTGGCCTGCGCCCAATCCACACCGCTGGTGCCGTCACGGCCATGCATCAGCGCATTGGCGATACCCACACCGATGATGGAGCCGATCAGCGTGTGTGAAGACGATGCCGGCAAGCCCAGCCACCAGGTACCCAGGTTCCAGACAATGGCGGCAATCAGCAATGCGAACACCATCGCAAAGCCCGAGCCAGAGCCCACTTGCAGGATCAGCTCGACCGGCAGCAGCGAAATGATGCCGAAGGCCACAGCGCCGCTCGACAGCAACACGCCGAGAAAGTTGAAACAGCCGGACAGGATTACTGCGGCATTGGGCGGCAGCGAATGCGTGTAGATGACGGTGGCGACTGCATTGGCGGTATCGTGAAAACCGTTGACGAACTCGAAACCCAGCGCGATCAGCAAAGCCAGCCCCAGCAGGCCGAATGGCAGCCAGGTGGTCATCACCGTACCGGCATCGTGCATATCGCTGATCAGGCTGTAGGCGGTGAAGATCAGCCCGGCAAGCATCAGGCCGAAGAACAGCAGCGCGGTCAGTCGTCCCGGCTTGTGGTCGAGATGCGGCCGGGATTCCGGTGCGGCAGGGGCATGGGGGGCAGCAGAAGCAGGTAGCGCTGCTGCTTGTGAGGAAATTGTCATGAGGAAACTCCGGCAGGGGATGCCAGCATCATCGACTTGCCGGGTTACAACTTTTCTACCTGCACATGACAAAAACAAGTAAGCCGGCCGCGCCACCGGGCAGCCGGCTTACCGGATGATGCGTGGGTCAGGGCGTGCTTCAATATACTTCCGGAACCACCATATTGTCTGGCACTGGCTGACGTACGTAATCGTCGTGGCGCTGACGCTCCGGCAGCACGATGGCGGAGTGTTCGGTTTCCACGTACGGCATCTGGCTCAGCAGGTGATGGATACAATTGAGGCGGGCTTTTTTCTTGTCCACCGCCTGCACTACCCACCATGGTGCTTCCTCGATATGCGTGCGCTCCAGCATGGTTTCCTTGGCCTTGGTGTATTCCTCCCAGCGGCGGCGTGATTCAAGATCCATCGGGCTCAGCTTCCATTGCTTGAGCGGATCATGGATGCGGCCGAGGAAGCGCAGGTGTTGCTCCTCGTCGGAGATGGAGAACCAGTACTTGATTACCTGGATGCCGGAGCGGACCAGCATCTTTTCAAATTCCGGTACGGTACGGAAAAACTCTTCGTACTGGTCGTCGGTACAGAAACCCATCACCCTTTCCACGCCGGCACGGTTGTACCAGCTGCGGTCGAAAAGCACGATTTCGCCTGCTGCCGGCAGGTGCGACACATAACGCTGGAAGTACCACTGCGTGCGCTCGCGATCATTCGGTGCGGGTAGCGCGGCTACGCGGCACACACGCGGGTTCAGCCGCTGGGTGATGCGCTTGATCACGCCACCTTTGCCGGCCGCATCGCGCCCTTCAAAAATGATCACAACCTTGTGGCCGGTCTGCTGTACCCAGCTCTGCAGCTTGACGAGCTCGCCCTGCAGGCGGAACAGCTCGTGGAAATAGCGGCGGCGCTGTACTTGCTCCTCGTCGAGCCCGTCTGTCACTTCATGTCCGAACAGGGTGTCGATAGCGCTGTCTTCCAGCTCGAGTTCCAGCTCTTCGTCGTAGTGATCAGCCAGATCGCGGTGAATGCGCCGGACCAGTTCTTCGTTATTCGAGTTCATTGCATATCCTCAGGGGCAGACTATCGCTGGGTATGCTAGGCGTGGATCGTGGCAATCTCGTGAACACACGCAGATGAACGTGGGCAATGGCAGCTGCTGTCGTTGATTATTTCCTGCAGCCAGGGTGGAAATGACGATGCCCTGCATGGTGCAGGGCATCCGGTCGATCAGCGCAAAGCCAGGGGCTTTAGCTGACCATGGCTGGCAGACGGTTATACGATGCCAGGTGCTTGTTCGGCAGTGCCTGCAATGTCCATCGATATGCCCCCTTCAGCGAATCGCTGCCTTGCGACCACTTGCGGTTGCATGTTTCGCACTGGTAGTGACGGTAGGAGATACCGGCTTCCTGATGCTCCGGCCCCTGCAGTTTCAAGTGGCCGGGCACACGTGCTGCACCGGGCGTTTTCAGCAGTGCCGCGCAATCGGCGCACAAGCTGGTTCTGGCCAACAACACAGCCATTGCACGGGCGGCCCGCATAGTCAGTCGGGATTGGGTTTTGCTGGTTTGCATGGTGCGCTCTCCTTGTTTCATCCGCTTGCCGCCGGGCAAACGCCATGGATCAATATGCTGTCAGGATAAGCGGGGCGTGAATTTTGCCGTACCAGTGAAAAACGCGAGCCGGCGTAGGACGAATACTGATAAATGCGTTTGTCAGCCTAGTCTGACCCGATGAGGGTGCTGCTGATGACAGCGCAATGACACCGCGATCAGTACAGTCAATCTCAAGGCAGTGGTCTGACCGCTGCCCTGCACAAACTGCACAACTGATTGCAAAGGAGAATGACCATGAAACGCTTCATCGCGCTTGCCATGCTGCTGATCGCTTCCTCGCTGGCCGCCTGCAACACCGTCAAGGGTGCTGGCCAGGATATCCAGAAGGGCGGAGAAAAACTCGAAGACGCGGCAGACAAGTCGAAGTAAACCTCGCGCCTTCTACCGCCTTCCCCTAGACAGCACCGAAAGGTGCTGTTTTTTTGCGGTGGCGCGCCTTGAGCGGCAGCAGTACGGAAGTATGGAAGCCATTGCCCGGTTCGCTCTGGATATCCAGCCGGCCACCAGTGGCCATCACGCGTTGCCGGATACCGCGCAGCCCGTGTGATTCTCCGGTCAGCGTGGACAGGTCAACGCCGACACCGTTGTCTTCGATATCCAGCTTGATGTGCTCATCGTCGATCAGCAAGCTGACGCTGACCTCCGCTGCCCGGGCGTACTTGGTGGAATTGTTCAGCGATTCCTGCACGATGCGGTAACAGATCAGGTTCAGTACTTCGCCCGCGTCCACGCTGTCTTCCGGCAATACCAGGTTCAGTGTCCACTGGTTGCGCTGCGCCGCTTCCTCGATCAGCGAGCGCAAGGACGGAATCAGCCCGAAAGTGGTCAGCAGGGTAGGGTGCAGATCCTGCACCACGCGCCGCTTGAACTGGATGCCCTGATCCAGGTTGCGCAGCATGCGCTGCAGTTTTTCGGTGATGGCGGGCTGCACCTCCTTGAGCTGGCGCTGTATCCAGGAGATATCCATTTTGGTGGCGGTCAGGATGGAGCCCAGTTCGTCATGCAGCTCGCGCGCCAGCGTGGCGCGGTCGCTTTCCACGCTGGCCTGGTATTCGAGCGACAGGTTTTCCAGTTGTTCCGTGCGCTCCTGCACCAGCGCATCCAGTTCTTCCTGGCGCTCGGACAGCCGGTTGGCATTGCGGTTGCCCGATTCGATCTCGCCCGACATCCACAGCAGTACCCAGATGCTGACCGCCAGTACCATCATCCAGCCCAGAAAAATGGCCACGCGCAGGATGGTGATCATGGTGAGGCGCTGACTGCGCAATTGCGCCAGTTCGATCGTTTCGATATTGATGAGTGACTGGATATCGCGGATCAGTTGCTGCGATTGCTGGAAATCGGCCTCTGCACCGACAGTCTCGCGTGCACGGGCGAAATCCCCGCGACGTGCAAAGCCCAGCGACAGGTCAAGCTCGGTGAGCTTCCGGTTGGTTTGCGTCGAGAGCATCTGCACCTGCGTGGCACGCCCTTCAGGCGCATCGGGCAATGCCGCTTGCGCGCGATATTTGTCTTCCAGCGTGCCCAACTGGTTGCGCGCATGTCCTACAGCCTGATCATAAACCCGCAGGTAGCGATCATTGGCATTGATCAGGAAACCGCGCTCCGCCGATTCGGCAATAACCAGCGACAGATTCAATTCGTGCAGTGCGATAATGCGTTCGCGTGCAGCGAGGATCTTGACGTTTTCTTTCAGTGCAAGCTGCAGCCAGCTGTCTGCCAGCGTGGCGGCGACAATGATGGCGACCACGCACAAGGCCAGACGGACCTGGCCTTTGCGACCGATTGACTGGAGTGTTTCGAGCAGTTTCCGAACCACGGCTGCTGCTTTCAGCATTGAGATGCTCCTGCCCAAGACTTTAGTGACATCACAGTGTAAAGGACTGGCCTCATTTCTTCTGGCAGTGATGCCTTGTTGATGTGTGAGATTATTCCTACATAACCTTCAGCAGTGGCGGGATAGGCCATGGCCTGAGGTGCCGTTAGAGTAGTGCCAAGGCGCAAATACGCTGCCCCATGTGTAGGACACATAACACCGGCACGCCTGGTGTGAACCAAATGCAAGTCAGGCTGCAAAGCCGGCCCTTGCACCATGATGCAGACGCTTATCTTTTTACTCGTTGGAATCATGCAATGAAGAAACGCATTTTGCTAGTGGACGACCATAGTATCGTTCGCTCCGGTTTGCGCTCCCTGATAGAACTGGAAGACGACCTTGCGGTAACCGGTGAGGCGGCGACCGGTATGGAAGCGCTGGAACTCGTTCGCAAGCAGGATTTTGATGTGGTCATCCTGGATATCTCCATGCCCGGCAAAAACGGCGTGGATACACTGCGTGACCTGCAGCGCATCCGGCCCGAGCTGGCCGTGCTGATCCTGAGCGGCTATTCGGAAGAACAATACGCGCTCAATCTGATCCGCTCGGGCTGCCGCGGTTACCTGTCCAAGGATTCCGGCCCGGACGAGATCGTCAAGGCGATCCGTACCATTTGCAATGGGCGCCGCTACCTGTCGGTAGAGCTGGCCGATCTGCTGGCGCGCGAGCTGACCAAGCCCAGCGACAAACGCATGCATGAAATGCTGTCCGAACGTGAATTCCAGGTGTTTTACAAGCTGGCCAGCGGCAAATCGCCCACGCAGATTGCCAACGAGCTGTTCCTGAGCGTGAAGACCATCAGTACCTACCGTGCCCGGGTGCTGGAAAAAATGAACCTGAGAACCAACGCGGATCTGACCTACTACGCAATCAAGAACGAATTGATCAACTGAGCTGTTCCGGGGTTTTGTTCGATTACAGCAGTTCCCGATCACAGGTTGATCGTCAATCCGGGATTCCGTCCACGGTAGCGACCCAAGAAGACAATTGTGGATACTCAAAAAGACACACATACAGATACAAACGCCCGGTCGCAGGTAGACCTTCTGCTGGTAGAAGATTCACCCTTGATCCGCGAAGCGCTGATCGAAGCATTCAGTGCCTCCGGCATCGTCGCCTTGCGCAGCGCCGCCGCAACCGCGCAGCAGGCGATAGTGGCATTGCAAACCCGGCACTTTGATCTGGCGGTCATCGATCTGGAGCTGGAGGAAGGCACCGGCTTCGAAGTATTGGCCCATATCGCCAATACCCAGAGCGATAATCCGCCATTCCGCGTCGTACTGACCAACCATGCTTTTCCGCTGTACGAAAAGCGTGCGCGCCAGCTGGGCATCGAGCATTTCTTCGATAAATCCATGCACTTTGACGATGCGGTGAACGCCATCGAAAAAGAAGCGCAGCGCCTGCTCAATATCGCATCGGGTTGAGACACGCATTGCAGGTTGCTTGAAGCCGCATGCTGCGCCTGGCACGCCATCTGCTGCTGGCCGGCTGCACGGCTGTCCGGGGTTGGGGGTGTTGTTCCGGACTGCCGGCAATGACCCGGTATTAATGCATCTGCCCGTCTTTTCCTCCTGCATTGGGCCGATCCGCGTTTCGGCCGCCGCAATGACGCGGAACGACGCGTACGTCGGCGTCGCGATGACAATGCCAGTAGCTGTCGGAGCTGGCTTGCTGCAATACAGGCACAAACACAATCGTGAAATGCTGCATACGTACAGTGCAGCAAATCTGCTATTTTTCTGCTTCAGCCCAAATCTGGATGTTCAATGCAACGCAGCGTGATTGCACTCGTCTTGGTGGTTCTGGTTGGCGTCGGCGGTTATGCGGCCAGAAGCCTTGTCGATGATGATGGCGATGGCCCGCCGCTGGCCGCAGAGCCGACAACCTTGCCGGCTACCTCTGCCGTGACAGGTGTATCAAGCCCGCCCAAGCCGGCCAATGCCTCGGGGGCAGAACCTGCCATGGATGTACGCTCCAATGTCGACCCCAACCTGCGTAAATGCGTGGACGAAAAGAACCGTGTGGTTTATCAGGATGTACCCTGCGGCGCGAACAGTCGCGAAGTGCCGCTGGATCTGGATGCAGGGCATCTGCCAACGGAAGGCATAGAAAAACCCGTGCGCAAGAGGTGATCGCTCAGAGCCGCCTGGGAAAGCGCCTGGCAGGGGCGTGAAACTTGGGGAACACCGCTCCTTGCCCGCTGCATCAGCTGCACAGCGAAACACTCGCGCATATCGAACCGCCGCGTTTACGTGGCCACGTTCCATTCGATTGCACGCTGCCGCAGGTAGCCAGATGCGCCGCCATCCGCGACCGGCAATGTGCACGATTGCCGTGACTTTATCGCAGAGGGTCTGCGGCCATCTGTTTCCTCAGCCCAAGCGGGCGCATATCAGTCCAGGCCGTTTTGATGAAAGCCAGGCAGGCGGTTTTTGAATCCGGATCACCTTGTGCCAGCCAGCCTGCTGGCATGGCCTGATTTTCAGGCCAAATCGAGTATTGCTCTTCAGCATTGATCACTACGTAATAAAGCATGCTCTCTTGTATATTTTCGTCAGTCATCGTTGTTTCCTTTTCGTTGGTCATCGAAAAGCCGCATCGGCATGCGGCGTTTGGTCATGATTACTGCTTCAACTGTCGTATTCGGCGGTTTCCGTCATCGCGTTGATTTCTGGCGTATTGATGAATTCAAACAACGCGTTGGCAATGTCCGATTCATGGTTTTTCAGTATCGCAAGATGCTTGCCCTCGAACTGGTCGACGACTGATCCGACAAAGCAGCTATTGGCCCAGCTGTTCATGCAGCCTATTTCATCGCTTTCGATAATTCTGGCCATAAACGGCTCACGCCCCCCTCCGGCGGGCTCCCCGAACTTGCGTCCATCTGCATGGTGGTCGATCCAGTATTTGCGTGTAGCCAGCGCATGATATTTCTCGGCGAGGTAGCGTTGCCGCAATATGGCGTGCCAGATGGCATGCTCGGTGGGGTCGTGCAAATCCATCCGCCGGACCGCGAAAGCCACGCATTCTTCCAGTGGCATGCCATCGAAAGTATGTGAGCTCACAGCGTCGCCCACTCTCGAATAGGTGTCGCAGATCGCCTTGAAAAACTCACCCTTGAAATAGGCTTCATCAAAGGGCTGGAAGGTGTAGTCCGCGGGCACCATGGCGGTATCGATAAAGCACAGCCTCGATTCCGCAACGCCCAGCCGCTGCAGCACTTGTGCCATTTCGAAAGCGATCAGGCCGCCTACGCAATACCCGGCCAACAGGATGCGCCCCGTGCTGTGCCGCAAGACTTGCGGTGCATATTTCTCTGCCATGGCAACAAAGCAACCGAGCGGGTCCGCTTCATTGTCGATGCCGTCGTGATGCAATACAAAGACGTTTGCCTGCCCGGCAGGCAAGCTCAGAGCAATACCGTTGAACACTTCCGCGCTGCCACCGGCACCGGGAACCAGCACGATATCGTGTGCAGCAACATGAGGTGAATCAAGCCTGGCCAGGTTGTCCTCCACCAGCACCCAGTTTCGCTCCGATGGGGCGGGGCTCGCCGGTACTTCATCATCTTTGATGCCCAGTTTGCTGGCAAAAGCAGCGATGGTTGGTGCTTCAAACACGGCGCGTACATTCAGATCGCACTGGAAATGCGCCCGCACTTGCACCGTCAGCACGGTGGCAGAGAGGGAG
>NZ_WXTX01000015.1 GCF_009848685.1 Andreprevotia sp. IGB-42 | reverse complement strand
TCAGGTCTTGCAATCCAGCATTTTATGGCTTCTGGCTTTTTCCATTCATCCGCCGATCCAAAGTCCTACGCCATGGTCAGCCGGGTAATCAAAGGCGATGGAAAATGTATGATTGCAAGACCTGACCCCAGATGCACAGATGCATGATGGGCCGAATTGGTCTCCATTACCACGGTGGTGCCCTATCACATCGGTTTCAGTTTGGCAGCCAGCTGCGCAAGGCATGCCCTGCGGGGACCGACTGCTTGCGAGTTGGCCTGTGCCGGGATACCGGTTGTGCAGGTATCCCAGGCCAACCAGCATCGTACGAAAGGAGCCAGCTCAGCCGCTGAAAACCGTATCCTTGCAAACCAGCTTTTCACCAGCCTTGAAGGCGATCACGTTGGTGCCGCCCGGTTGCACCAGCCAGATGATTTCACCGGCGCTGCCCGCTTGTGCGGTGTAGCTGCGTTTCTTGCCCGGCTGCGCGTAGCCGAACACCTGGCTGACCGGTTTGCCATTGACGGTGCAGGTGGTGACTACGTCTCCGCCGTCCGGGCTGGCGGCGACGAAGCGCAAGGTGCGGGCTGCGGATGCAGCTTGTCGCACATCGACCACGCGCTGGATGCCGTTGCCCGCGTTGGCCGCAATCACCACATAACGCGCGGTGCCCTTGCGTACCGGATAGACGGTGACCTTGCCCTCGGGCATTTCGGCAGAAGCGAAGGGTTCCAGCTTGGCGTTGTAGGTGTCGAAGCCGAACCCCTGATAGGGCAGTTGCATGGTGGGGAAAGTCTTGCCGATCACGCCGGTGAAAGCGTTGCCGTTTGCCCCGGGATTGCCTGTTGCCACCTTGGTGGGGTTGCTGCGTTGCAGTTCAGCGCGTTCGCTGTCACGCAAAGGCCGGGTGAAATTGAGCACGGTATTGGCGCGTGGCCATGCTAGGTCGCCGGTATTGCCGGCATCCTTGCAGCGGCCAGCCAGATGTTTGATGCTGCTGCCTTCGAGCGAAAAACGGCTTTCGCATGCGCCGTCTTCGCTCTTGCCTGCCAGCACCCAGATGCCGTTGCTGAAGGTGGCGATACCGGTCGCTGTCACTTCGCCACTCAGCAGGCCGCCAAAGCCGCCCGGATCTGCCGCGCTGGCTTCGCCGTGGAACTTGATCAGCGCCTGGCCATTGCCCAGGTCTTCAACTGCATAGCTGAAGCGGGCCATTTCCTTTTGCAGGATACCTTTGCCATCCTTGCGTTGTGCCTGGGCTTGATAGCTGTAGATGCCCGGCAATATCGCCGTGCTGACCTTGCCTGCCTGGGCTGTGGTACCGAGCTGCGGCAGCGGCAGTGAGGCGGTGGTGGTGCCATCCGGCGTCTTGACGGCAACCTGGCAACCCAGCAGCGCCAAAGGGATGGCACAGAGTATGCGCTTGTACATGGCAGGGACGATTCCGGCTTGTGATAAGGAGCCAGACATTGCCATGCGGAGTCAAACAATTGCAAGCAAAAAGAAAGATTTAATCTGGCCGTCACGACAGCCCCAAAGCCGCCATGCCATGGTACGGCAGAAGCCCGCTGTTGCCGTGTGTGAGATATTTCCGCGGCTGCTCACAGCCCAAGTGCATCGTGCGGGGGAACGGCATGGCTTGCCGCACAAACGTGCGGCCGAAATCTGCAGCTCAAGCCTTGATCAAGCCTTCCGGACCTGTTGCATTCAGCCCGGGGAAAACTTGCACCAGTTGCTTGTCCGGCAGCCGCAGATGCCGCTCTGCCACCTGCGCCAGCACTGCGCGGAAATCGGTGGTGACGGGTACATCGCGTTGTTCATGCAGCGCTGCACTATCCAGCCCTTGCCAGTCGCCGTAGACCTTGCCGCCCGCCACCGCGCCGCCCAGCAGCCATATGGCGTTGCCGTGGCCGTGATCGGTGCCGCCATTGCCGTTTTGCGCGGCGGTGCGGCCGAATTCGGACATCACCACCACGGTAGTGTCCTGCCACATGGGGCCCAGTTCGGCGGCCAGTTGTGCCAGGCCCTCGCCCAGCGGGGATAGCCGGCCGGCCAACTGGCCTTTGCCGGCACCCTGGTTGATGTGGGTATCCCAGCCGCCCAGCGCCATGAAGGCCAGCTGCACATTGCCCTTGCGCATCAGCCGCGCCAGTTGCCTTGCATCGGTGGGAAAGCCGTTGGGCAGCGGCGCCCCACCATTGGCGGCCATCATTTCATCCGCCAGTGACGACATCACTTCCTTCTGCGTACTGCGGCCCTCGCGGTAGGCCTGCGCCAGCTTGTCGTCGCCTGCATACAGCTGGCCGAAGGCATCACCCACCTTGGGCCGATCCAGCACCGTGGGTTTGCCGGCGCTGCGGCCGTTGGCGATGTTGGCCACTTCCACGCTGCCATTGAGGATGCGCGGCAGCAGCGGGCCGATGCTGATGCCGCGCGTGGGCGTGCGCTCGCCAGGCAACGCGCCCAGCAGCCGGTTCATCCAGCCATCCTGCGTGCTTTTGCGCCCAGGCGTGCCCGATTCCATATAATCCTGTGCGTCGAAGTGCGAGCGCGTCGGGTCGGGCGAGCCGGCGGCGTGCACGAAGGCCAGTTGTTTGGCCTGCCACAGTGGTTGCAACGCACCCAGCGCTGGGTGCAGGCCGAAATGGCCGTCCAGATCCAGTACGCCATCCGGGCTGCCCGGCTTTGCTACCGCGATGGTGGGGCGCAGCTGGTAGTAGTTGGCGTCGCCATACGGCACCACCACGTTCAGGCCATCCACCGCACCGCGCAGCATGATGACCACCATTTTCTTCTGCGTGGCAGCCGGGCCTAATGCGGCCAGTGCCCAGCCGCTACGGCCGAACGGAATCAGGCTGGCACCGGCCAGTGCGGCGGTTTGCAAGAACAGGCGGCGATCCATGGTTTTCTCCCTACGCGGCATCAGCCGCGCGGTTGGGGTAGCGCGTGGTGGTATGGGCGGTTTGCGGTCAGTGCCGCTGGAAATCCGGGCTGCCCAGCATCAGTGACGGTTGCAGTGCGGCATCGGCGGCGCTGATGGTGGTGCGCGCGTTGGCGGATAGCGTGGGGCCCAGCGTGGCAGCCAGCGCTGCCGGGTCTACCGGGGAGATTTCCGCATCGCTCATCGGTGCACTGGCATCCAGCTCCGGCGCGCGGGCCAGCGGCATGCGCCCGCTGCCCAGCGCGGTGGCAAAGCTGATGCGCGTGGCAATGGCGTTGGCGTTCAGCCATGCCGCTTCAGTGTTCTTGTAGCCATCCGGCGTCTGGCACCCGTACAGCGGCATGCCCAGCTGGCGCAGCATATTCACCAGTGGCCGCACGTTGTTCAGCTGCGCGCCGCTGGCGCGCGTGGCCGATACCACGTACTGATACGGCGTTTTGAACTTGCTACCCACATTGGCACTATCCCAGAATGCCGGGCTGGCAAACAGCGTGGCCAGTACCGCACGGATGTCGCCCTGTGTGGCCAGGTAGCGCTGCGTGAGCTGGTTGACCAGCGCTGGCGGCGGCACATCGGCAACGAAGTATTGCGCCAGCTGGTAGCTGATGTGCCGCGCGGTGACGGGGCTGGCGGCCAGTACGTCCAGTGCCCGCTCGCCTTCTGCCTGGCCGGCCGGGGCTACTGCCTGCTTCAGCCAGGTTTTGCTGCCGTTGTCGTGCCGGGCGGCATCGTAGCGGAAGGCAACTGCACCAGCGGCATCGCCGCGCGGGTCGAACGTCCAGCCGGTGAGCATGCGGGCCAGCTCGGTCACGTCCTGCTGGGTATAGCCGCCGTCCACGCCCAGCGTGTGCAGCTCCATCAGCTCGCGCGCGTAGTTCTCGTTCAGGCCCAGCACCTTGCCCTTGCCATTCACCCGGTAGCCGGTGGCGGTGGATTGCCAGTTGTCCAAGTAGAACAGCATGGCCGGGTGTTTTGCCGTGGCGCCCAGCAGATCACGGAAGCGCCCCAGCGCATACGGGCGGATGGCGCTGCGCTCGTAATCGGCTACGAACACGCGGGTGATGCCCTTGTCTGCATACACGTTGAAGTGGTTGAACCAGAAATCGGTCATTACTTCTTCGAGCTGGCGCGGGCTGTATACCGCGCTCAGCAGCCGCATTTCGTTCACCTGCTGCGCGGCGCGCTGGTAAACCTCGCGACGCGCTTGCTGCTTTTGCTCGGCGGTCAGCGTGTCGCTGCCGCGTGGCGGGCGGAATTCGCTCAGCATCTCGCCGGGGGCGGGCGCTGCGCGCTGCAACGCAGTCAGCTTTTGTGCCAGCACGGGCGGCAGGGCCATCTTTTCCGGGTGCAGTTGCTGATCGATATAGCGCTCCACACCCATTGCCTGCACGCGCTGCACATCGCCCGGTGCCGGCCCGTAGCCCAAGCGGTTGAGCGCATGCAGCGCGCGTTGCGCATCGGTCAGCGGGGCCGTCAGCGGGGCGGCTATGGCACTGGTGGCAATGAACAGCGCACCAAACAGGGTGGCAAGCTTGAGCATGGATGCATCCTTGGCAGCTTTTGATGATTAACGCGGCAGCAGTGCGGTGCGGCTACATGCAGCAGGTCACTACATGTAACTGCCTGTGCAGGGCTGGTTCTTTATCCCCTTCTTTGGCTGCAATAGCGTGCAAAAATTAACCTTTCCCGTTGTAAATAGGATCGGAAAGCAGGCCTATGGGCCGGCGTATGCTGGGGCCATGAAGTGATCTGATTCGCCCATAACCCACCTTGGGAGGCCGCCATGCCGCGAGGCAACCGCTACCGACATTCTTTTCTCATCGGCATCCCCGGCGCACTGTTCAGTGCGGCCGCGGCGTTTGCCATGGCTGCCGCACCCGCTGCGCCGTGCAAGCAGGCGGCGCACGAAATCGAACAGCTGGTTTGCCAGGATGCCGGCCTTGCCACGCTGGACCGGCAGATGACCGCTGTTTATGCCGCCGCCAGCAAAAAGGCCGATGCACGCAGCCTGAAGCTGCTCAAGGCCGAGCAGCACGGCTGGCTGGACGGGCGCAACGAGTGCTGGAAAGCCGACGACAAGCGCGCATGCACGCAAACCGAATACCAGCGGCGCATTGCCGAGCTGCAGGCGCGTTACGCGCTGGTGGCGCAGGCAGGTGCTGCTCACTTCGTCTGCAGCGCCAAGCCCGGTGACGTGGTGAGCGCCCGTTTCTTCAAAACCGATCCCCCCACCTTGATTGCCCGTTATGGCGATACCGAATCCCTGATGTATGCAGTGCCTTCCGGCAGCGGCAGCAAATACCAGGGCCGCAATGAATCGCTGTGGGAGCATCAGGGCGAGGTGCTGGTGACATGGGGCTATGGCGCGCCGGAAATGCGCTGCAAGCGTCAGCCGGCGTAATGCGGTAGCTGCGTCGTGTAGGGGTTGTCCCGAATAGGCGATGCTGTTGCATATGGCGCACAGTGCAGCCATGACTACTGCAAACCGCCCCTTCCACGCTGCCTGTCCGCTTCAGGCTTCGTTTTGGTACCGCTCCTATAGCTAGGGCGGCACGGGACGTTTTGACTCTCACAATGCCGCCGATCAGGGCGGCATTGTTGTTTTGGGCTCACACCCAGACTCCCCCCGATCGGTGGCCCAGACAAGGATACCGATCATGCAAGCCACTCCCTCCACCATCCTTTGCGCAGAGCGCGCCTCCGGCCCGTTGTCTCTTGGCCTGCTCGTGGGCGGCATGCGCCAGCGCCTGCACTTCCAGCATCGCCACACGCAGTTCCTGATGCTGGACGCCGGTGGCGACGATGCGCTGCACGTGGTTGCCGACCATATCGCTGCCGGTATCGATCCGCACAAGATTGCCGTCTTCGAACCCGCCCGTGTGCCCGAGCTGGCCGAGCTGCGCACCCGCTTTGCCGATCTGGCCCCGGCCGGCACCGTGCACACCACCGCGCTGCTGGCAGCGCTGCAGCCCTCGTTCGTATCACCACAGGCAGCCAGCGCCGCCGATGTGACTGCTGCCAACCAGATCGTGCGCGGCATCAATGCACGGGCAGGCGTCATGCTGCTGGCCGAGGCGCAGCCGCTGCTGGCCCAGCGCAGCCCGTTCAACGCACCGCGCGTGGCGCTGGATGTACCGTTCTCTGCCGATGTCGATACGTTGGCGCGCGCCATCGATGCCATTCCCGCTGGCGCCACGCTGGGCCTGCCCGCGCGCGAGACCGAGGGGCACCCGCTGTTCCAGCTGCTGGAAATCTTCGAAGCGGATATCCACTTCCAGGATGACCTGAAAGCCAAGTTCCGCCGTGGCGGGTTATCCGAGCGCGTGATCCGCGCCCACCTGGGCGATTGCGCCGAGCGCTTCCTGGCGCCATTGCGCGAGCGCCGCACCGCCTTGCTGGCAGAGCGCAATGCACTGCAGCGCGTATTGGCAGATGGCGCCCGTGTAGCCAGTCAGGCCGCAGCAACGGCATTGCAGCGCCTGCGGGCTGCCGCCTGATGGTGGTACTGCGTGGTTCCGGGCATTAATCCCGTTGCTGATCGCGCAGGCGATGCGCAGCATGCATTGCATGAGATTGGCAGGAAGGAGCACGGATGAAGATCAATACCGGTGTACTGAACACGCATGGCCATATCGCCATCACCGCGCTGCTGGGTGTGTTGCTGGCTGGCCCCGCACTGGCGGCGCGGCCGGTGCTGTCTGCCGACGGTTACGGCCCGGTGCACTTCGGTGATCGGCTTACCACCGCGGAAAAACGCGTGGGGCAGCGCGCCAGCCCGCGCCCACTGAAGGCGGAGTGCGCATATGTGAAGTTCAAGCGCTACCCCGGCGTGAACTTCATGCTGCAGCATGGCGTGATCGTGCGCGCAGATGCACCGCAGGGCGTTGCCAACAGCGCCGGCGTAAAGTTGCACGATAGCCTGGCCAGCGTGCAGCGCAACTGGCCGCAGGTGCAATTGCAGCCACACAAATACGAGCCGGATGGCCACTACCTGCTGCTGGCGGGCAAGGATGACAAAACCGCACTGGTGTTCGAGGAGGTAGCCGGCAAGGTCACGCGCATGCGTGCCGGCCTGCAGCCGATGGTGAGCTGGGTGGAAGGTTGCAGCTGAGCGGCCTGATCTAGGCAGTCTGCCCGTTCAGCCCCGGCAACGCCACCCGCGTATTGGCACTGCAGGCAGCGGTAATGCTGGCCAAGTCGGTGCCGCGCAGCGCCGCCAGGACACCCGCAATGCGCGGCAACTGGGCCGATTCATTGCGCCCGCGTGGCTGGCCGGGCTGATCCAGCCAGCTGGGGGCGATATCCGGTGCATCGGTTTCCAGCACGATGGCTTCCAGCGGCAGTTCTGCCGCCAGCTTGCGGATGCGTTGCGAGCCTGAATACGTCATCGCGCCGCCAAAACCCAGCTTGAACCCCAGCTTGATGAATTCATCCGCCTGCTGGCGGCTGCCGTTGAATGCATGGGCAATGCCGCCACGCACCTGCCACTTGCGCAGGTACTTCAGCACCTGATCCTGGCTGCGGCGGATATGCACGATCACCGGCAGATCGAAATCACGCGCGAGTTTGAGCTGCGCTTCGAAAATAGCCACCTGCCGCGTGGCATCCAGCTCCGGCACAAAGAAATCCAGACCGATCTCGCCCACCGCCACCGGCTGCTCGTGCTGCAGCCAGCGCGCCAGCTCATCGATATGTGCATCCCGGTGCTCATCGATGTAGATCGGGTGCAGGCCGAACGCGAGGAATGCGCCATAGCGCTCGCGCATCTCGCGGGTTTTGGGCAAGGTGGCGATAGTGATGGCCGGCACCACGATCTGCGCCACGCCGGCTACGTGCGCGCGCTGCACCACCGCATCGCGGTCGGCATCAAACTCTGGCGCATCCAGGTGGCAGTGACTATCAATCAGCATTGAACTCTTTTCCAGCAAGACAATCAGTCATTCGTCATTACGATTTCAAACAAAGTACGGGATAAGGGAAGCACTGTGATCGAATTATGGACCTGGGGTGTTTTTGCCGCCGTCGTTTTGGTATTACTGGTGTTCGATCTGGGCGTGCTGCACAAGGACAGCCACGAGATCGGCATCAAGGAAAGCCTGAAGCTTTCCGCGTTCTACATCAGCGCCGGCCTGCTGTTTGGCGCCTATGTGTGGTGGCTGAAAGGGCCGCAAGCCGGCCTGGATTACTACACCGGTTTTCTGGTGGAAAAATCGTTGTCGATGGACAACGTGTTCGTCATCTCGCTGATCTTCACCAGCCTGGCCATTCCGCGTGAGTACCAGCACCGCGTGTTGTTCTGGGGCATTCTCGGCGCCATCGTGATGCGCGCCATCATGATCGGCATCGGCGCCGCGCTGGTGCACGAGTTCAGCTGGATCTTGCTGATCTTCGGTGCCTTCCTGTTGTTTACCGGCGTGAAGATGCTGTTTGCCAAGGATGAAGAAACCGACATCAAGCAGACCCGCATGTATCTTTACCTCAAGCGGCACCTGCGCCTGACCGACGACCTGCATGGCTCGCGTTTTTTCGTACGGGGTGAAGACGAAGGCCTGAAACCCGGCCGCTGGGTAACGCCGCTGTTCCTGGCACTGCTGATGGTGGAGGGTGCAGACCTCGTGTTTGCGGTGGACAGCATCCCGGCGATTTTCGCCATCACGCAAGACCCGTTCATTGTGTACACGTCCAACATCTTCGCCATCCTCGGCCTGCGTGCGCTGTACTTTGCGCTGGCCGCCATGGTGCATCGCTTCCACTACCTGAAGTATGCGCTGGCCGTGGTGCTGATCTTCATCGGCGTGAAGATCGGCCTGGTGTACCTGGAGATCAAGATTCCGTCGCTGGTGTCGCTGACGGTGACATTTGGCTTGCTGCTGGCGGGCGTGTTGTATTCGCTGCACAAGACCAAGGGTGAAGCAGCGCCGCACGCTTGATTGGTGGATAGCCGTATTGAAAGGTGAGAGGGCCCCGGAAGGGGCCTTCTTCATTTGGACAATGGGCCCAGTCTTCCACACCACTGCGCCTAATGCGCTGCCTGTAAATCCTTGATATCCCAGTTCATTCAGGGCAGTTGGGTTGCCTGGTTCTATTTCCAGCGACTGCTGCAGCACATCCCGCGCTTTATCCAGTTGCTTGAGGTCGATCAGGGTCGAACCCAAGCCGCGTAAAGCCAGTGCGCGCGCTGCTATTTGCGATGGGTACGTTTCGGTGAGCTCCAGCGCGCGTCGATACGTCTGAAGCGCGGCTTCGTGTTTGCCAAGCTGATTGAGGACATAACCGTGCTCACAGGCACCGACTGCCGATACTGGTGCAAATGCTTCTACACGTGCGAGCAGAAGTAACGCTCTATCGAAGTTTTTGTGTTCAACAGCGATAAAAGCTTTCCAGTGCAGGATTTGCCCGTAGCCCCAGTCAATCCACTCGAATTGCTCGGTGCTTGATTGCTTGAACTCTCGGTATTCTGTGGTGGTAAAAAACGAGTACTGCTTGAGTTTCTTGTCAAACAACGTTTCATAACGGGCTTGCAGCGTGTTCGCGAGTTTCTCTGCTACGGCGAACTTTCCTGCCTTGATCAAGATACCGATTTCATGGACTTGTGCCCGTAATGCGTGTCCTTTGCCTTTGTCCGCGCTCATTTCTATCTGTGTTGTGACTGTTTCCAGTTTTTCTGCAGCGAAGATGGGCTGGCTGAGTGTCAAAGCCAGCAGTACAAGGAGTGGTTTCATCTGATTCAAAATAAAGGATGTTTATCGGCTGGTTCTGTGTGCGAACTTGCCGGGGGTGACCCACTCTATTGCGAAGCCAGCTTCGTCCGCGCCAGCGGCGGGTTCTTCGCAAAATAGCGCTTGATCCCCACATGCAGTGCCGATGCCAGCTTTTGCTGGTAGCCCTCGTCGATCAACCGGCGCTCTTCTTCCGGGTTGGAGATGAAGGCGGTTTCCACCAGTACCGACGGGATATCCGGGGCCTTGAGTACGGCAAAGCTGGCCTGCTCCACGCTGCCCTTGTGCAGGCGGTTGATGCCGCCCAGCTCGCCCAGCATGGATTTGCCCAGTTTCATGCTGTCGTTCAGCGTGGCGGTTTGCGTGAGGTCCATCAGCACGCGCGCCAGGTGCACGTCCTTGGTGTTGATCTTCACGCCGCCGATCAGGTCGGCGTCGTTTTGCGTCTTGGCCAGCCATTTGGCGGCAGTGCTGGTGGCGCCGCCTTCGGATAGCGTGAATACCGACGAGCCGCTGGCATCCGGGCGAATGAAGGCGTCGGCGTGGATGGAGACGAACAGGTCAGCCTGCACCGCGCGCGCTTTCTTCACCCGCACACCCAGCGGCACGAAAAAATCGGCGTCACGCGTCAGCACCACGCGCATATTGGGTTCGTTTTCCAACAGCGCTTTCAGCTTCTTGGCCACCGCCAGCACCACGTTTTTCTCGTAGTTGCCGCCGGGGCCGACTGCGCCGGGGTCTTCGCCGCCGTGGCCGGGGTCGAGCACAACGGTGATCAGCCGGTCTACCTTGAGCTTGTCGCGGCTGATCGGCGTGTCCGGGGCAGGGGCTTCGGCAGTGGTTTCCGGGGTGCTGGCTTCGGCGGCCGGCGTGCGCTTGATGATGTGCACGCCGCTGTCGTCATCATTGAGGAAGGCCAGCAGCGGGTCGCTCTGCACGGCGGGGTAGAGGTCGATCACCAGCCGGTGCCTGTATTCGCCCACCGGTTCCAGCGTGAACACCTGCTGCTTGATCTCGGTTTTCAGGTCCAGCACCAGCCGTACCACGCCGGGCTTGTTGCGACCGGCGCGCAGCAGCTTGATATAGGGGTCATCATCGCCCACCTTGGTGGCCAAGCTCTGCAGCTCGGTATTGAGATCGATGCCTTCCAGGTCCACCACCAGCCGTTCGGGGTTCTTCAGCGCAAATTGCTTGAAAGACAATGGCGTGGTCGATTCGATGGTGACGCGGGTATAGGCAGCGGCAGGCCACACCCGCACCGCCACCACCTTGGCATCGCCGCCAGCGGCGCGGCTGCGGGGCACGACAGACAGCATCAGCGTGGCAATGGCGCCGCCCAGCAGCGTGCGCCGGTGCACGCCTGCGGCAGGCGCGGTATCCGGGTTCAGTTCGGCAGGGTCCCCAAGTCGGGGCTCAGTGTGGCGAGGCATGCCGCTCCGTGTTCGGTATTCGCAATCAGCGTGATTTGCCGGCCTTCACCCTCCGGCACCAGCGTGATCAGCCAGTCTGGCGTGGGCAATAAACCTTCGGCTTTATCCGCCCATTCGATCAGGCAAACGGATTCGCGGTTGAAGTAATCGCGGAACCCGGCGTCCTCCCATTCGGAGGGGTCGCTAAAACGATACAAATCAAAGTGATACAAGTATAAGTTCGAAACCACATAAGGTTCAACCAGCGTATAGGTCGGACTTTTCACGCGGCCTGCAAAACCCAGCCCGCGCAGGATGCCGCGCGTGAGCGTGGTTTTGCCCGCGCCCAAGTCGCCTTCCAGGAAAAGCGTCATGCCCGGCTGCAATGCATGCGCCAGATCGTGGCCAAATGCGATGGTTGCCGCTTCATCGGGAAGGAAGCGGCGCAAGGCTTTATCATTCAGGGTATGCATCAGAAACTCGATTCCGTTAAAACGGATGTGGCTACGGCAAGGCTGGACCTTGCCGACGTGGCGCTGCGCGTGAAAGCGTGGGCGCTGGAGCTTGGCTTTGCCAAGGCGGCCATTACCGGCACCGACCTCAGCCATGCCGAAGCAGGGCTGCAGGCGTGGCTGGATGCCGGTTACCACGGCGAGATGGATTATATGGCAAGGCACGGGCTCAAACGCGCCCGTCCGGCTGAACTGGTGCCGGGCACGCGGTCCGTCGTCAGCGTTTTCCTGCCTTACCGCCCGCCGGCGGTGGCCAGTAGCGAAGCAGTGATGGCCGATGGCGAAAAAGCGCATATCTCCCGCTATGCGCTGGGGCGCGATTACCACAAGGTATTGCGCAACCGGCTGCAAACGCTGGCCGACCGGCTGGCTGCGCATATCGGCCCGTTCGGCCACCGCGTGTTCGTCGATTCCGCGCCGGTGCTGGAGGTGGAGCTGGCCAAGCAGGCCGGGCTGGGCTGGCGCGGCAAGCACACGCTGCTGATCAACCGTGATTACGGCTCGTACTTCTTCCTGGGCGAACTGTTCACCGATTTGCCGCTGCCGAGCGATCCGCCCGAGCAGAACGAACATTGCGGCCGCTGCACCAAATGCCTGGATGTGTGCCCCACGCAGGCCATCGTGGCGCCCTACACGGTAGATGCGCGGCGCTGCATTTCCTACCTGACCATCGAGCTCAAGGGTGCCATTCCGGTCGAATTCCGCAGCATGATCGGCAACCGGGTGTATGGCTGCGATGATTGCCAACTGTGCTGTCCGTGGAACCGCTTTGCCGTGGATACTGCGGAAAGCGATTTCCACGTGCGCCATGGGCTGGACGACATCACGCTGGCCGAGCTGTTTGCGTGGTCGGAGGCCGATTTCCAGAGCCGCATGGCGGGCAGCGCCATATACCGCATCGGCTATGATCGCTGGCTGCGCAACCTGGCGGTGGGCCTCGGCAACGCCCCCGGCACGCCGGCGGTGCTGGCCGCACTGGCATCGCGGCAGGAGAGCGATGACGCCATATTGAACGAGCACGTGCAGTGGGCGCTGGCGCAGCATGCGGTGCGCCAGCCGGTAGATAAAGCGCCGGATTGAAACAGGCATGGAGAGCGGATGAGCAAGGTGGCAGCAGCAAACGTGAAGCAACCGGCCGATCAACCAGGCAATCAGTCGGCCGGGGCGTTCCCCAGCATACAGCCGCTGGGCGAGGCGGCGCTGGTACTCTCCTGCGGCGCCAGCCTGCCGGTACAGCGGCGGCTGTGGGCGGCGTGGCACTGGCTCAAGGCCAGGCACGGCGATGTGGAGTGGGTGCTGGGCATGGGCAACCTCACCGGCCGCTTTGATCCGCTACGCCTGAAAGCCGGCAAGATCGAACGTGCGCTGGAAGCGGCGTGGGCCGCCAGCGAAGGCGCTGCCGATTACCACGGCAAAACCGTGGAGGTACCGGTGCTGTACAACGGCGCCGATCTGGCCACGGTGGCCGCGCATGCCGGCCTGAGCACCGCCGAGGTGATCGATCTGCACACGGCTGGCAGCTACACGGTGTTCTGCCTGGGCTTCCTGCCCGGTTTTGCCTATCTGGGCGGGCTGGATGCGCGCATTGCCTGCCCGCGGCGCGCTACGCCACGGCTCAAGGTGCCGGCCGGTGCGGTGGGTATCGGTGGCGAGCAGACGGGTATTTACCCGCTGGTTTCCCCCGGAGGCTGGCAACTGATCGGCCGCACCAGGCTTGCCTTGTTCGATCCCGGCGCCGAATCACCGGTGCTGCTGGCACCCGGTGACGAAGTGCGTTTCGTGGCGGTGCGCGCATGACGCTGACCATACTCAAACCCGGCCCGCTGACAACGGTGCAGGATATGGGGCGCAGCGGCTATGCCGGCATCGGCGTACCCACGGGGGGCGCGTGCGATCCGCTGGCATTGCGGGTGGGCAATCTGCTGGTGGCCAATGCAGAACAGGCAGCCGGGCTGGAAATCAGCCTGGGTGGGCTGTGCGTTCGTTTCGATCAGCCGGCGGTATTCGCGCTGACCGGCGCGCAGGTCAGCGCCACGCTGGATGGCGAACCGGTCGCCATGTGGGCACGCGTGCGTGCTGCAGCAGGGCAGGTGCTGGCGCTGGGGTATGCGGAAACGGGCGCGCGCATCATGCTGTGCGTATGTGGCGGCGTGGATGTCCCGTTGATCCTGGGTAGCCGCGCCACCGGCCTGCTGGCCGGGCTGGGCGGCTTTGCCGGCCGCGCGCTGGCTGCGGGCGATGTATTGCCGCTGGCAGCGCAGCAGCCACCGCAAGGCGCTGCGGTGGTGCGTGCGCCCGGGCGCGGTGGCGTGTTGCGTGTATTGCCGGGCCCCGAGTGGCCGCTGCTGGAGCGCCGGGTGCAGCAGGGGCTGCTGTCGCTGCCATGGCGGGTAGGCGCAGCCAGCAACCGCATGGGCGCTCGGCTGGAAGGCAATGCGCTGGCGCACACGCTGGCCGAGCTCGATTCACACGCGGTGCAACCGGGCCTGTTGCAATTGCCTGCGTCCGGCCAGCCCATCCTGCTGCTGGCCGATGCACAGGTCACCGGTGGCTACCCGCGGCCGCTGGTGGTGATCCAGGCCGATCTGTGGCGCGCCGCGCAGTTCCGCCCCGGTGAATCGCTGCACTTTGTCGAAGTCGGCGTAAAAGATGCGCTGGCGGCTTTGCAGGCGCAGCGCGATTGGCTGGCACGGCTGGCACGCATGCTGGCGCAGGTGCGCTAGCCAGCGGTTGTGCCATACGCGGCCTGCCGCGTGGTGCGGCGCTGGCCAGTCAAGCCTGGTTCAATATCGCCAGCAGTGCTTCATGTTCATCAGCCAGCCCTTCGGTGAGCTTGGCGGCAGCCAGTACCGGCAGCCAGCACAGCACCTCGGCATCTGCTACGCCTGCGCTGGCGCAGTAACATTCAAGGTAAGGTGCAGCCAGCGGTTGCGCATGGGTCAGCAGGATCAGATAGCTGCGGCAGGCATCGGCGCGGGCGTCGCCCAGCGTGGCATCAAACCAGTCGATCACATGCAGGCCGCTATCGTTCACGATCACGTTGCGCGGGTGATAATCGCCATGGCACAGCGCATCGCCGTCTGGCAGCGCGGCCAGCTGGTCCTGCAGTTGCTGCAGCCTATCGGCAGGCAACTGTCCGGCCAACTGCGCCAGCTTGTGGTGCAGCGTGGTCTTCAACCGGTACGGCAAAGCCGCATGCTGGCGGTGTATGCGTAGCTGCAGTTCGACAAAACGCTGCAACAGCAAAGGCCCTTCTGCGGGCTGCTGCAGGAAGGCATCACCAAGTAGCGTGCCTTTTATCAGTGCCAGCCGCAGGCTGCATTGCCCGGCATGCTGTTCGACCCCGAGCACCTGCGCGATAGGCAGCCCGGTCGGTTCGATCAACGCATGCACGTACGCTTCGTAAAACACCTCGGCCTTGTCCACATCGTGCGCATACAGCTTCAGTGCACTGTCGCCATCACGTACCACCCTGGCGCGCGCGCCATATCCCAGTGTCTCGGTCATGCGTACTCCGTAAGCTTGCTTTGTTCAGTGGCGGGCCATCTCTTCCAGCAGTGCGGGTAGTCTCGCCATATCGTCAAACACCCGTGCGTGCGGATGTGGCGTGCCGCCAGCGGGCAGGTACTGGCAGCAACGCATGCCGGCCGCCTGCGCTGCGGCTACACCCACTTCACTGTCTTCGATCACGATGCAGTCGGCGGGCGCGATGCCCATCTGCGCTGCCGCATGCAAGAACACGCCGGGGTCCGGCTTCCAACTGCCTATGTCGTAGGCGCTGTAGATGCGTTCGCCGAAATGGTGGGCAATGCCGGTGATGGCAAGCCCATCGCGTATTTTGGCTGGCGGCCCGCTGGACGCAATGCAGCGGCTGTGTGCCAGGCTGTCCAGCATGGCCGGCACGCCGGGCATGGTTTGCAGATCGCGCGCCATCAGCACTGCGGCATGTGCGCGGTAGCGCGATTCGAAATCGGCGGGCAGCGCGCTACCGATGCGCAGCGCGATGTCGGCAAGGATGCGTGCCAGCTTTTCGCCACGATAGCGCTCGGTCATCGCGATCAGGTCTTCGTCCCAATCCGGCAGTAGTTCCAGCAGCGCGCGGTTGCCCAGCATTTCGCTGTCCACCAGCGTGCCATCCATATCGAAAATCAGGCAGGGCAGCGTCATGCGTATGCTCCGCACACCGGGCACGCCGGGTCTTGCCGGTAGCGCAGCTCTTTCCAGCGCAGTGTTTTGCCGTCGAGCAATTGCAGCCGGCCAACCAGTGTTTCCCCCATGCCCAGCAGCAGCTTGAGTGCCTCGGCGGCCTGGCCGCAGCCGATGATGCCGGTCAGCGGCGCAAACACGCCGAAGGTGGCGCAAGGGCCGTCGCTGGCATCGCCCTCGTCGGGGAACAGGCAGTGGTAGCAAGGCTGGCCGGGCGTGCGCGCATCGAAGGTGGTCAGCTGGCCGTCAAAGCGCACTGCCGCGCCCGATACCAGCGGCACGCCGGCGGCAACGCATACCCGGTTGACCGCATGGCGGGTGGGGAAGTTGTCGCTGCAATCGAGTACGACATTGGCCTGCGCCACCCATTGCGCCAGCAGCGCATCATCGGCGCGCGCCACCAGCGGCACGATGTCGATCAGCGGGTTGATCGCTTGCAGCGTGCGTGCGGCGGAGGTGGCCTTGGGCTCGCCCAGCCGGCCGGCGTCGTGCACGATCTGCCGCTGCAGGTTGGAAAGCTCTACCGTATCGTGGTCGATGATCACCAGCCGGCCCACGCCCGCAGCGGCCAGGTACAGCGCGGCCGGCGCGCCCAGCCCACCGGCGCCGATGATGAGCGCGGTGCTGGCTGCCAGCGCCTGCTGGCCTTCGATGCCGATCTCGTCGAGCAGGATATGGCGGCTGTAACGCAGCAGTTGTTCGTCATCCAGCGGCAGGCTGGATGCGCTCGTGGCAGCGGTGGTAGCAGGTTCTGTCATGGCGGGGTGGCAAACGGCAAGGCCCCGATTATAAGCCGTTCAGCCGCTGTCGCCGCTGTGCGCTTGCGAAGCTGCGCAGGCGATCAATGAGAAAACCCCGCGCTTGGCGGGGTTCTCCGTGTTGCTTGCCGTACTGGCGGGCTTACTTGGCTGCTGCGGCAGGTGCCTGCTTTTGCAGCAACAGTTGCTGCACCTTCAGCACGCTGAATGCCTGCTGCAACTGGTAGTCGGATTTGGAAACCAGCTCGCGCGGGCTGTTTTCGCTGTCCGGCTCGCTGGCGTTCAGCTTGGGCGCCTTGATGACCGGCGGTTTTTCCAGCTTCACTTCCGGCTTGCTGGCGGCCTTGCCGGCATCCTTGTCGGTCGGGTTGTCGAGGTGATGACCCAGGTCTGCTTCGCGCAGGCGCAGGCCATTGTCTTCCACGCCGTTCAGCGTGGCTTCCTGTACCTCGATATCCGGCACGATGCCCTTGGCCTGGATCGAGCGGCCATTTGGCGTGTAGTAACGCGCGGTAGTGAGCTTGAGCGCCGATTTCTCGTCGATCGGCAGGATGGTCTGCACCGAGCCCTTGCCGAAGGTCTGCGTACCCACGATCAGCGCACGCTTCTGGTCTTGCAGTGCGCCGGCAACGATTTCCGATGCCGATGCCGAGCCACCGTTCACCAGCACCACCAGCGGCACGGTCTTCACATCCTTGGGCGTGTTGGCAAAGTAATCTGCCTTGCTGCCCGGGCGCATGTAGTTGTCCTTGTTGGCGGTGAGGCGGATCTTGGCATCCGCGCTGCGGCCTTCGGTGTACACGATCAGCGTATCCTTGGGCAGGAAGGCGGCGGAAACACCCACCGCGCCGTTCAACAGGCCACCCGGATCGTTACGCAGGTCCAGCACCATGCCCTTGAGCGGCGCCTTGTTTTCCTTGTACAGCGCCTCGATCGCCTTGGCGACGTTCTCGGTGGTGTGTTCCTGGAATTGCGTGACGCGGATATAGCCATAGCCCGGCTCGGCCAGCTTGGATTTCACGCTTTGCGTCTTGATCACCGCACGCTTGAGCGAGAACACCAGCGGCTTGGCTTCGCCCTTGCGCAGCACGGTAAGGGTGACCGAGGTGCCCGGCTTGCCGCGCATCTTCTTCACCGCATCGCCCAGCGAGATACCCTGCACCGGGGTGTCGTCGATCTTGACGATGAAGTCACCCGCCTTGATGCCGGCCTTGTAGGCAGGCGTGTCTTCGATCGGGCTGACAATACGCACCAGCCCGTCTTCCATGTTCACTTCCAGGCCGAGACCGCCGAATTCGCCCTGCGTGCTTTCCTGCAGATCCTTGAAGGAATCGGCATCTAGGTAGCTGCTGTGCGGGTCCAGGCCGGAAACCATGCCCTTGATCGCTTCGTTGATGAGTTTCTTGTCTTCAACCGGCTCGACGTAATTCTGCTTCACCAAGCCGAATACGGTGGTGAAAGCGCGCAGTTCGTCCACGGGCAACGGATTGGCTTCGGCGCTTTTATCGGCCGCAGCATTGAAGGACAGCGAGATCGCCACGCCCAGACCGGCGCCGGCTGCAAGAAGACCGAATTTCTGGATTTTATGTTTCATTGTCGTGGGAGCTTGGATATGCGGGTTGAGGTGAGTACTGCCGAGTAGTCAGCCAGCCCATGCGAGCGGATCGAGCGGGCGGCCGTTTTGTCTTATTTCGAAGTATAAGCCGGAGTCTGCCATGCCACCGCTGTTGCCGGTAGTGGCAATTGTGTCACCCGCCTTGATATTGTCGCCAACTTGCTTCAGTACGCTCTCGCAGCCGGAGTACAGGCTGAGGTAGCCACCGCCATGGTCGACGATCACCATATTGCCGAAACCGCGTAGCCAGTCGGCAAAAACCACCCGCCCGGATGCCACCGCGTGCACGCCCTGGCCAGCGCCGGCACGGATCATCAGGCCTTTCCAGCTAGTGCCCTCGGCACGTTGGCTGCCAAAGCGGTTGGTAATCTCGCCCTTCACCGGCAATTTGAGCTTGCCGCGCAGCGCGGCAAACGCCTGGCCGGCCTGCGCCGCATCCGGCAGCTGATCGTTGATCTTTGCGGTAACCGGTGCCGGGGTGGGGGCGGGCGGCACGGGCTTGCCTGCTGCCTTGGCTTGCGCAGCTGCTTTGGCTGCGGCCTTGGCGGCCGCGCGCGCCTGCTGCGCTGCCAGCTGCTTCTGCCGGGCCTGTTCACGGGCACGGGCCAGCGCCTGCTGGCGTTCCTGTTCCCTGATGATGGCATTGAGCCGGTCTACCAGCTGCGTCAGGCGTTTTTCGTCTGCCGCCAGTTTCTGGATTTCGTTGCGCTGGCTGTCGATCTGCCGCGATAGCTGGCTGACCAGCGATGCATGTTCCTGCTGCTGGTCTTCCAGCGCTTCTTTCTGCTGTGCCTTGGCACGGGCCAGTGCTTTCAGCTGCGCATTGCGCTCGCGGATTTCCTCGGCCAGGCGGCTCAGCTCGTTCAACTGGCCCTGCAATTGCGCGGCAAAGCGCTGCTGTGCATCCACCAGGTAGCGGTAGTAGCCCAGCGTGCGGCTGACCTGGTTCGGGTCCTGCTGGTTCAGCAGCAGCTTCCACGCTTCCAGGTCACCGGCGCGGTAGCGCGTGTTCAGCAGCTCAGCCAGCCGTTGCTGGCTGGCGCGGATATGGATGCGCGTCTGCGCGATATCGCCTTCCAGCTTGGCGAGTTCGGCCTCGGTCAGCTGGCGCTTCTGCGTGAGATCGCCCAGCACGCGGTTGGCATCCGAAATGGCGCTTTCCGAATCCTTCAGCGCATCAGCCGCTTCCTTGCGGTTGGATTCGTTGGCCGCCAGCTTCTTCTTCAGGTCATCGATCTGGCCGTGCAGCGCCTTCAGTTCTTCCTGCGTCTGCGCCGATTGCACGCGTGCATTCCCATCAGCCGGAGCCGCCATGGCCCCGGCTGATGCAGCCACCAGCAACAGGAAAAAGACGGCGCTGCGCACTGCTTACTTGAACTCCACCAGCGCGTGGCCGGTCATTTCTTCCGGTTGCGGCACGCCCATCATCTTCAGCAGCGTGGGGGCAATGTCCTTCAGCGCGCCTTCGCCACGTGCAGCCAGCGTGGCCGGGCGGCCCACGTAGATGAACGGCACCACGTCGGTGGTGTGCTGGGTATGTGGCTGGTGGGCAACCGGGTCATACATCTGCTCGCAGTTGCCGTGGTCGGCGGTGATCAGCACTTCGCCGCCGATCTTCTGCATCGCTTCGACGCAGCGCGCCACGCAGGCGTCCAGTGTTTCCACTGCCTTCACCGCCGCGGACAGGATGCCGGTATGGCCCACCATGTCGCCATTGGCGTAGTTGCAGATGATGGCCGCGTACTGTTGCGATTCGATGGCCTCCACGATCTTTTCGGTCACGGCAACCGCACTCATCTCCGGCTGCAGATCGTAGGTGGCTACCTTGGGGCTGGGCACCAGGATGCGGTCTTCGCCGGGGAATTCTTTCTCTTCGCCGCCGGACAGGAAGTAGGTGACGTGCGGGTATTTCTCGGTCTCGGCGATGCGCAGCTGCTTGAGGCCCAGGTTGCCGATGTACTCGCCAAAGCTGTTCTTGACCTTGGGTTTTTCATAGGCGATGGGGAAGGAATAGCTTTCCCCGTAGCTGGTTGCCGTACAGAAGGTGCCGAACTGGATCAGACGCGGGCGCTCGAAGCCGTCGAAAGCCGGGTCAGTCAGCGCGGTGGTGATTTCACGCGCGCGGTCGGCGCGGAAGTTCATGAAGATGACGACATCACCGTCTTCCATGCGAGCCGGTGCGCCGATGCTGGTGGCGCCGATGAATTCATCGTTCTCGTCGCGGGCGTAACCGGCGGCAAGGCCTGCCACCGCGGTATCGGCGTGGTGCAGGCCTTGGCCTTCGGTGATCAGCGTGTACGCCGGGTGCACGCGCTCCCAGCGCTTGTCGCGGTCCATCACCCAGTAGCGGCCAACGATGCCGACAATGCGCGCACTCTGCGCTGCCTGACAGACGGCATCAAGTTTCTGCAGATATTTTTCTGCACTGCGCGGCGGGGTGTCGCGGCCATCCAGAAATGCATGGATGTAAATGTTTTTTACGCCAGCCTTGGCGGCATCGGCGATCAGTGCATGGATGTGCGCTTCGTGCGCGTGCACGCCACCGTCGGAAACCAGCCCCAGGATGTGTAGTGCCTTGCCGGTGGCGCGGGCTTTTTCGATGGCGGCGGCAAACACCGCGTTCTGCCCGAGGGTGCCGTCAGCCACGTCACAATCGATGCGGCTGATGTCCTGTTGCAGCACGCGACCCGCGCCGATATTGAGGTGGCCCACTTCCGAGTTGCCGAACTGGCCATCCGGCAAACCCACATAATGTTCGGATGCGTTGATCAGCGTCCATGGGTGCTCTGCCATGATGCGGTCAAGATTGGGCTTGCTGGCCGCGGCAATTGCATTGTCCTTGACCTCTTCCCGGTAGCCGTAACCATCGAGAATGAGCAGCAATACTGGTTTGACGGAAGGCGTGGCGCTGGCGTTAGGCATGATCGGGTTCGCTTTGTAAAGAGACGCAACAGGCCTGTAAGCCGTTGCGGAGGGGTTCCAAAGATGGGTAGTATTCTAACCGATTGAAATCGATTGCCCACGCCTGCCGTTGGGCAATTCGGTACAAACAGAGCGGCAGCAGTCGCCATATAAGAAAATAAGAAAGCACTTATGTACCCGTATCCCTATAATGCACCAGTGGGCGGGTAGCAAGTGCCACCAAAGACTTAGAGGAAGACGGTGAACCATCCTGATTTGATGAGCGACGACCATATCCAGCAGGCGTCGCGGGCCATGAAGGCCATGTCGCATCCTTTGCGGCTGAAAATACTGTGTGTTCTGGGGGACCAGGAAGTCAGTGTGCAGGATATCGTCGACCAGGTCGGAACGACCCAGTCCAATATCTCGCAACACTTGGCGCTGATGCGCGAGAAGGGTGTACTGCGTACCCGCAAGGATGCCAATCGCGTTTACTACCGGGTGGGCGATATCCGCACGCTGGAAGTGATTGCGATGCTCCGCGACGTGTTCTGCGCCTTCTCCAAGTAAGTTCCATTCCGGGGCCTGTCTGGCCCTGCAGACTACCAGCGCCAAGCTGTTACCTCCGGCGCGACATCTTAAACAGCATACGATACTTTACTACTGCGCTTGGCACTGCCAGGCAAAAACCGATGCTGCGCGGCAGGCAAGCGCTGCCGATCCGGTCGCTGCGCACAACGCCGCCAGCAAGGTTTTGTCAGTAGTGATTACTTGATCGTCTTCAGCACCGCGTCCAGTGCTTCGCCCTTGATCCGTCCCAGCTTGGTCAGCACTTTCTTGCCCTGGCTGTCGTACACCACGGTGAACGGCAAGGCGCCGGCCGTGTTGCCTTCCTGCTGGATCAGCGTGAAGGCGCCGGTTTCGTCGGCCAGTAGCGGGTAGTCGATCTTGTACTCGCGGGCAAACTGCGTAACCAGCTTGGCGTCATCAATGGCGATGCCGAGGAATTGCACCTTGCCGGCGTATTTCTTCGATAGCGCGACGAACTCCGGAATCTCCTCGCGGCACGGCGAGCACCAGGTGGCCCAGTAATTGACCACCAGCGGTTTGCCGCGATACTTGGCCAATGTCTGCGGCTTGCCGTCCAGCCCTTTCAGGCTGGCATCGAAAAAGGTCTTGGCGGCAAAAGCGGGGGCGGTGATGGCAACCAGCAGGGTGGCGGCCAGCAGCATGGTCGGGAATGGGCGCATCAGGGTTTCCGTATCGCGTTCAGGGTGGTGAGGAAGGCATCGGCATTCTGGAAGCCGATCACGCGCTGCGGCAATGGCTTGCCCGCAGCATCGAAGAACAGCATGGCGGGCGGGCCATACAGGCCGAAGCGGCGCAGCAGCACGGCGTCGTCAGCACTGTTTTTGGTCACGTCCGCGCGCAGCACCACAAAATCTTTCAGTGCAGCCTGCACACGGGCATCGCTGAGGGTTTCGCGTTCGAACTCCAGGCAGCTGACGCACCAGTCGGCATAGAAATCGAGCATGACCGGTTTGCCAGCGTCGGCAAGCTGCTTGTCCAGCGCCTGGCTGCTGCCCACGGCAACGAATGCCACCGGCGGCGCTTCGGCCAGCAACGGTTGCCACAGCGGCCGTGCGATCCATACCGCCATCAGCAACAGCACCACGCCAAACACGCTCTGCACCGCTTTCATCACCCAGCTGGGTAACCGTGGCAGCAGGGTGTTGCCGACGGCGCCCACCACGATCAGCGGCACGCCCAGCCCCAGCGCCATTGCATACAGCGCGCCACCGCCCAATAGCGGGTCGCCCTGCTGGCCGATATACGCCAGTGCCGCTGCCAGTGGCGGTGCGATGCACGGGCCGACGATGGCGGCCGAAATGGCGCCCATCACGAATACCGATGTGTAGTGCCCGCCGGGCAGGCGGTTGGACCAGTTGGCCACGCGGCTTTGCAGGCCGCCGGGCATCTGCACGCTGAATACGCCGAACATGGACAGCGCCATGGCCACGAAGAACAGCGCAAACAGGCCGATCACCCATGGCTGCTGCAGCCACACCGACAGCAATGTGCCGGTAAGCGCTGCCGCCACCCCCACTGCGGTATAGGTCAGTGCCAGCCCTTGGCTATAGGTCAGCGTCAGCATCAGGGCTCGGCCCCGGCCTGCTTGCCCCGCACCGATCACGATCGACGACACGATCGGCAGCAGCGGGTACATGCAGGCGGTAAAGGCAAGACCGAGCCCGGCCAGAAAAAAAAGGCCGAGTGTTGCAACAGGCGTGCCGGAGAAATAGTTCTCTCCGGCGGGTTGGGCCGGCTGTGCATCGCCGAACAGTTTTTCCACTGCGCTGCCGCCGTTGCGGCCGGTGTGGCTCATGCTCAGCTGTACGGTCTGCGGCGGGTAGCACACACCGGCTTCTGCACAGCCCTGGTAGCGCACGGCCACGCTGAAGCCCTCGGGCAGGTCTTGCGCGGCCTGCAGTGTGACGGCGATATCGTGCTTGTAAACTTCCACCTTGCCGAAGCTGGGGTCGTCCTTGACCACACCCTGCGGGTATTGCGGCGTGAGCTCGCCGGCGGGCTGCAGCGTAAAGCGCATGCGTTCGCGGTACAGGTAGTAGCCATCGGCCACGCGGAACTGGATGTTGACGGTGCGCGCATCGATGCGGTTGATTTCCGCGCGGAAGGCTTTGTCCGGCGGCAGCAGATCGGGTTCGGCGTGCGCAAGCCCGGCGCATAGCGCCAGCCACGGCGCAAGGATCAGTGTGAACAGCAGGCGTATCATGCATTAACCTCGTTATGTACCCATGCCAGATAAGCGGGCAGCCCGTCGGTGACAGGCAGCACGATGATTTCCGGCACGTCGTAGGGGTGGTGCGCCACCAGCCAGGCCAGCAGTTGCGGGCAGGCATCGACCGTGGTCTTGATGTGCAGCGGGTATTCCTCGGCCGTTTCCACGCGGCCATCCCAGCGGTAGATCGACAGCACCGGCGACAAACGGTTCACGCATGCGGCCAGCCTGTTTTCGATCAGGCCGTGCGCTAGCCGTTCGGCGGTGGCGGTATCGGGGCAATTGCAAATTACCAGAGCAACCCCATTTAGTGGGGCCGGACTTGTACGAGATTGGATCGGAGTATTCATGCCTTACCTGTTGCTGTTGCTGCTGGCCTACCCAGTAGCTGAAATCATTGCCATGGTGCTGCTGGCGGATGCCATTGGCACCGGCTGGCTGCTGGCCTGGCTAGCCATCGCTGCCGTGGCGGGCTTTTTGATGCTGCGCCATCACAAGCTGGCCATCGGCATGTCGCTGCTGGCAGATGCGCGCGCCGGCCGACTGACGCCGCAAAGCCTGTTCTGGGTAGCCCGCTACTATATCGCAGCGTTGTTGCTGCTGCTGCCCGGGGTGATCGGCGATGTGATTGCCCTGCTGATGCTGCTGCCTTGGGGGCGCAGCCAGGCTGCGGCCAAGGCGCCCCAGGACGGTACGCTGGAAGGCGAATACCGCCGGGTAGACCCGCGCACCGACCGCAGTCGCCATCTCGAAGGTGGCGACCAGGGCTGATGGCCCCTTGCAACGATGCCGGCAATGGCCGGCATCGCTTGCTGCACGACCACCCCTCGGGTAGCAGTGCTCTAACTGGTTGGCTGGCCGTGTGGTTGACTTGCGCGCGGCGCGCCCGTCAGTTCAGCGTGGGCAGCGGGATGCCATTGAGCAGCGCCTGCTGGCCACCGGCAACGAAGATGTTCAGCACCACGATGACAATGCCCAGCACCATGGGCGTGATGTCCACATGCCCCACCGGCGGGATGACCCGGCGCAGTGGCCGCAGGAATGGCGTGGTCAGCGTGTTGAACAGCGGCATCATCGGGCTGTACGGTGCCACCCATGACAGCAGCGCCTGGCCGATCACTGCGGCAAACAGCAGGTAGAGCGACATTTTCAGCAGCTCCAGCAGGCCGGTCAGCGCAATGGCCACTACCGACTGTAGTGCGCCGAATGCAAACGGCCATGGGGACAGCCACAGCAGCAGCACGTACATGCTGCACGCCCAGCCCCAGGCCACCACGAAGGTGGCCGAATCATACTGGCGCACTGCGGGCAGCACGCGGCGGGTGGGCAGTACCATCCAGTTGGTCAGCGCCATGATGAACTGGCCCAGCGGGTTCTTGAACGGGGCCTTGAGCGCCAGCATGTAAAACCGCGCCAGCAGCGCCAGGATGAAGAACCCGGCGAAGCTGCGGATCAGGAAATCCATTGCATTGGCTATCATCGCTGTGCGCTCCTCATTCCTGCGTATCGCGGCCGAGTTCGTCACCCAACTCCCTGGAGCGCGCAGCCGCAGCCGAGGCTGCCGCGATGATGGTCGAGCGCACCTGGCTGTTTTCCAGTGCATTGATCGCGCGCTCTGTCGTGCCGCCCTTGCTGGTGACCTTCTGGCGCAGCGTGGCGGCATCGTCATCGCTTTGCAGCGCCAGCTTGATGGCGCCGGCAAAGGTCTGGTACGCCAGCTTGCGGGCCGTTTCCGGCTCGAAGCCCTGCGCACGCGCTGCTGCCTGCAGCGATTCCATGAAATAGAACACATACGCCGGGCCGGAGCCGGAAATCGCCGTCACGCCGTCGATATCGCCTTCTTCGTTTACCCAGACGGTTTCGCCGATGGAATCGAGGATGCGCTCGGCCAGTGCCTTGTCATCCGCGGTAGCGCCGGCGCTGGCAAACGCGCCGGAAATGCCGGCCTGTACCAGCGCCGGGGTATTGGGCATCACGCGCACGATGCGGTCGAGCCCGCCCAGCCATTTCGACAGCGTATCGGCGCGTACGCCGGCCGCAATCGAGATCACCAGCGTATCGGCCAGTTGGGGCGCCAACGTGCTGGCGATCGGGCGCAATTGCTGCGGCTTGACGGCGAAAATCACCGCGGTGCTGGCGGGCAGCACGTCGTCCGGCGCGCCCACGCTGACGCCGAATTGGCGGGCCAGCTCGCTGCGCTTATCTGCGTCGGGCTCGACGATATGGATCTCGTTGCCCTTGAAACCCTGGCTGACCATGCCGCCAACCATTGCTGCAGCCATATTGCCGCCGCCGATAAAGCTGATTTTCATGTTGTTCCTTGCGCTTGATTTGAGATGGTCCGCGTGCCGAACAGGGCGGTGCCGATACGGACCAGTGTGGCCCCTTCGGTAATTGCGCTTTCGAGATCGCCAGACATTCCCATGGAAAGAGTATCCAGTTGCAGGCCTTGTGTATTCAATGCCTGCTGCAGCTGCCGCAACTGGCGGAATTGTTCCGACAGCCAGGTTTGATCATTTGTCGCTTCCGGGATACACATCAGCCCCCGTAATTTCAGTCTTGGCAACGCGGCTACTGCCTGTGCAAGTTCGCCCAGTCCTTCGGGGGTGACGCCCGATTTGCTCGTTTCGCCAGAGACATTGACCTGCAGACAGACCTGCAAGGGCGGCAAGTGTTCCGGACGTTGGCTGGAAAGGCGTTCAGCGATTTTCAGCCGGTCGATTGCATGCACCCAACTGGCGGTTTCTGCCACTATACGGGTCTTGTTGCTTTGCAATGGGCCGATGAAATGCCAGCGCAGTTCGGGCAGATTGGCCAGCATTTCTGCCTTGCCCGCAAGCTCCTGCACGTAATTCTCTCCAAAATCCCTTTGGCCGTGCGCGTAAAGTTCGGCAATATCCGCGGCGGGAAAAGTTTTGCTGACTGCGAGCAGTTGCACGGCATCGGCAGGACGGCCGGCCAGCGTCACGGCTGTCCGGATGCGTGCCAACACGCCTTGCCACCTCGCAAATATCGTTGCCATAATGGTTTGAACCTTACTACGTGGCCGGCAGCGTTTGCGCGCGGCGTCTTATCTATCGGGCCGACATCGCCAAAGGACAGAATTATAAATGGAAATCTCCGAGCTCTTGGCGTTTGCCGTAAAGAACAAGGCGTCTGACCTGCACCTCTCGTCCGGCCTGCCGCCGATGATCCGTGTGCATGGCGATGTACGCCGCATCAATTTGCCGCCGATGGAACACAAGGATGTCCACGACATGGTGTATGACATCATGAACGACGGACAGCGCAAAGTGTATGAAGACACGCTCGAATGCGACTTCTCGTTCGAGATCCCCAATCTGGCGCGTTTCCGCGTCAATGCCTTCGTGCAGCAACGCGGTGCCGGTGCGGTATTCCGTACCATTCCTTCCAAGGTATTGTCGCTGGAAGAATTGAATGCACCCAAGGTATTCCAGGAAATCGCGCAGAACCCGCGCGGCCTGGTGCTGGTGACCGGGCCAACGGGCTCGGGCAAATCCACCACGCTGGCCGGCATCATCAATTTCGTCAACGAAAACGAATACGGCCATATCCTGACCGTGGAAGACCCGATCGAGTTCGTGCACCAATCCAAGAAATGCCTGATCAACCAGCGGGAAGTCGGCCCGCATACCATGAGTTTCTCCAACGCGCTGCGTTCGGCATTGCGGGAAGACCCGGACGTGATTCTGGTGGGCGAAATGCGTGACCTGGAAACCATCCGCCTGGCGTTGACCGCTGCGGAAACCGGCCACCTGGTGTTCGGCACGCTGCATACCAGTTCGGCGGCGAAGACAGTCGACCGTATCGTCGACGTGTTCCCGGCCGCGGAAAAGGAAATGGTGCGCTCGATGCTGTCCGAATCGTTGCGCGCGGTGATTTCGCAAACGCTGCTCAAGACCAAGGATGGCAACAGCCGTGTGGCTGCGCATGAGATCATGATCGGTATTCCGGCCATCCGTAACCTAATCCGCGAAAACAAGATCGCGCAGATGTACTCGTCCATCCAGACCGGCCAGCAGTTCGGCATGCAGACGCTGGATCAGTGTCTGTCTGACCTGGTGCGCCGCAATATCGTGTCGGTGGCGGAAGCCCGCGGCAAGGCGATGAACACCGACAACTTCCGCGGCTGATCCATAGCCCAGCAGTCATTGAATAGAGCCCGTCATGGAAAAAGAACAAGCCGCCAAATTTATGCAGGATCTGCTCAAGCACATGCGTGCCAAGGGCGCATCCGACCTGTTCATCACCGCGGAATTTCCGCCAGCGATGAAAATTGACGGCCGGGTTACACCGGTTTCCAACCAGGTACTGACCGCGCAGCACAGCAAGGAGCTGGCGCGCTCGATCATGAACGACCGCCAGGCCGAAGAGTTCGAAGCCACCAAGGAGTGCAACTTCGCCATCAGCCCGGGCAACCTGGGGCGCTTCCGTGTGAATGCCTTCATGCAGCAATCGCATGTGGGCATGGTGCTGCGGACCATCAATTCCGAAATTCCCAAGCTCGATGATCTGGGCGTGCCGCCGGTGCTCAAGGACATCGCGATGACCAAGCGCGGCCTGGTGATTTTCGTTGGCGGTACCGGCTCGGGCAAATCGACTTCGCTGGCTGCGATGGTGGGGCACCGCAACGAAAGCGCGTATGACCACATCATCACCATCGAAGACCCGATCGAATATGTGCACCAGCACCGCAATTCCATCGTTACCCAGCGCGAAGTGGGCGTGGATACCGATTCGTGGATGGCCGCACTGAAAAATACGCTGCGCCAGGCACCGGACGTGATCCTGATCGGCGAAATCCGTGACCGCGAAACCATGGACTATGCGATTGCGTTTGCCGAAACCGGTCACCTTTGCATGGCCACGCTGCACGCCAACTCATCCAACCAGGCACTGGACCGCATCATCAACTTCTTCCCGGAAGAGCGCCGCACGCAGTTGCTGATGGACTTGTCGCTGAACCTGAAGGCTTTCGTGTCGCAGCGGCTGGTGCCGCATCGTTCCGGCAAGGGGCGGGTTGCAGCTGTCGAGGTGATGCTCAATTCCCCGCTTATTTCCGACCTGATCTTCAAGGGTGAAGTACACGAGATCAAGGAAATCATGAAGCGCTCGCGCGAGCTGGGCATGCAGACCTTCGACCAGGGCTTGTTCGATCTGTATGAAGCCGGGAAAATCAGCTACGAAGATGCGCTCAGAAACGCCGATTCGGTCAATGACTTGCGCTTGCAGATCAAACTCAACAGTACCGATGCTCAACAAAAGGATGTACTGTCCGGAATCGATCATCTGGACATCGTCTAGCGCGGCTCTATCATTGAGCTAGCGACCAAGGCACCTTCAGAAGTGCCTGATGAGGATAAATTGAGCCGAATGAAGTATTCCCCGCTTTTTGCAGCACTCGGATCCGCTTTGCTGGCTGGAGGCCTGGGTGTCGTTACGCCTGTACACGCCGCCATGCTGGGCGAGATACAGGTGCGCTCTGCGCTGGGCGAGCGTTTTCAGGCGTCGGTCAGTGTGGCTGGTGCGGACGACGAAAGTCTGGCCAGTAATTGTTTCCGGCTGGTGACACCGCAGCAGTTGGGTGATGATGCGCCGCCGGTGCTGCGCCGCGCACGGCTGGTCTACCAGCCTGAAGACGAGCATAGTGGCCGCCTGATGATCTACGGCGAAGACAAGGTCGACGAGCCGCTGATGAGCGTTGCGGTGCGGGCCAAATGCCCGGATGAAGACCGCCGTGTGTTCCAGCGCGACTACAGCATCCTGCTCGATCCGCGTGAATACACGGCACCACCACAAGCCGAGGCACGCGCTGCTTTGCGTAGCGAACCGGCTGCGCGGCGCAGCATGCCACCGCTGGGCGGGATCTGGCTGAGCCGTGAAGGTGACAGGGTCGACCAGATTTCCAAAGCCTATTTCCCGCGCGACAAGGGCAGCCGCGCCCGTTTTGTCGATGCACTGTATCTGCTGAATCCCGATTTGCCGCAAAGCCTGCAGGCCAGGTTGCAGGCAGATATACAGATCCGCTTGCCTGATCGCATGAGTGTGTTGCCGGAACGGCGAGACGAAGTGGCGGCAGCGCCGGTAGAGCCGCAACACATGCCGGCGCAACCTGCACCATTGCCGCCGCTGCGTATTGAGGCGTCGCCGATCGATGCTGCGCAGCAACCCCGGCAGGCAGCGCGCGACGAGAATCGCATTGCTGCAGGTGATGGCGGCTTCCAGCTGCGCCTGTCCGCGCCCACGCTCGATACCAGCCGCAAATCGGACATGAGCCCGGAGGAGAGCCTGCGGGTACGTGAGCACCTGCTGGCGCTGTCGTCGGATGATCAGACCGCACAGTTGTTGCAGCTGAAATACCAGATCTCCGAGCTGGAAAAACAACTTTCGGCAGTGAAGTCCAGAACCCCCGACGCAGAGGGCGGCGTTTCACAGCCGCAAGCAGGCAAGCCCGCGCAGCCTGCTGACGGCCCTGCTTGGTGGTGGGCACTCGCTCCCTTCGTGCTCATCGGTGGCGCTGCTGCCTGGCTATACCGCCGCTGGCGGTTGCGTCGTGAATATGAAGAAGCCGAGTCTTTCTCGTTTGCGACCAATCTGGGTGCCCAGCCGGTTGTGCGCAGCGCGATCCCGCAACCGGGCTTTGTACCCAACACATCACTGGGCATGCGTGAACTGGTGCAGAACATCGCCCAGGCGGCGACAGACTTCCACAATGATGAAGTCGATGTGGTGCAGCCGAACAATGTATCGGAAGAGGCGCAACTGCTGATTGATCATGGGCTGATCCAGCAGGCGATCAATCTGCTTGATCACGAGCTGGGCCAGCACCCGACTGCACTTGCATTGTGGATGAAGCTGTTCGATGTGCATTGCCAGCAGGGCATGAAACAGGCGTTCCAGGAACGCGCGGTAGCATTCCGCCTGCAGTTTGCCAGTGACGCACTCTGGCAGCAGGTGCAGGCATTGGGCCGCCAGCTGGATCCGGATAATCCGCTCTACCGTTCGCTGGATGACCAGCCTGACGAATTGCTGGAGCTTTCCAATGCGCCGCCGGTGATGACTTCGTCGCCGGAGCGTGATGCACTCGATTTCGCATCGATGATGCACGAACAAGCCGGGCTGGCACCGCCCAGCAACGTTGGCGGTACGCTGCCGCAGCAGGCGCCTGTTGCCCCGGTGAGGGTTGAGGAGGTGCGTGAGCCTGCGCCGATTCCGATTCCGATTCCGATTCCGGCTCCGGCCGCAGCGCCGGTGCATCATCAAGACATCAGCACCGGGCATGAATCCATCTTGCCGCGGCTGAGTTTTGATGTGGATGAGTCGGATGCGCTGGTGTTTACTCCGGCAACCGGCATGGTCGTATCCGAAGTGGCCGATATCGACCCGAAGCAGTTTGTATCGGATGATCCGCTGCTGCAGCAGATTGCCCAGCATCTGTCAGATAACGATCTGGATACTGCCTTCCACCTGCTGGAAGAAACGCTGTACCACGGCACGCTGGATCAACGCATGACCGCGATGAAATGGCTGGACAAGCTGGCGCCGTCCCGCGGGCTGTAGCCGTCGCGGGCCGCCGTCATACCCGCCTGTCCTGACAAAATACCGTGCATGAAAAAAAGGGGCTGCATATGCGGCCCCTTTTCATTGCAGCACCGGCAATGCCGTCAGGGCGCCGCGTCCAGCATGCGTGCCAGATAGTGGCCGGTATGGCTGGCCGGATTTCTTGCCACGATTTCCGGCGTGCCGGTAGCAATGATCTGGCCGCCGCCGGCGCCGCCTTCCGGCCCCAGATCGATGATCCAGTCTGCGGTCTTGATCACGTCCAGGTTGTGCTCGATCACCACCACGGTATTGCCGTGCTCGCGCAGGCGATGCAATACCGTCAGCAGCAGGTCGATATCGTGGAAGTGCAGGCCGGTGGTTGGTTCATCCAGGATGTACAGCGTGCGGCCGGTATCGCGCTTGGAAAGCTCCAGCGCCAGCTTCACGCGCTGCGCTTCACCGCCGGACAGCGTGGTGGCGCTTTGCCCCAGGCGGATGTAGCCCAGGCCCACTTCCATCATGGTCTTGAGCTTGCGTGCTACCGTCGGCACCGCGCTGAAGAACTCCTGTGCGGTTTCCACGGTCATTTCCAGCACTTCGGTGATGTTCTTGCCCTTGTACTGCACTTCCAGCGTTTCGCGGTTGTAGCGCTGGCCATGGCAGACATCGCACGGTACGTAGACGTCGGGCAGGAAGTGCATCTCCACCTTGATCACGCCATCGCCCTGGCACGCTTCGCAGCGGCCGCCCTTGACGTTGAACGAGAAGCGGCCCGGCCCGTAGCCGCGTTCGCGGCTGGTGGGCACGCCGGCGAAAAGCTCGCGGATCGGCGTGAACAGCCCCGTATAGGTGGCCGGGTTGGAACGCGGTGTACGGCCGATCGGGCTCTGGTCGACATTGATGACCTTGTCGAAGTGATCCATGCCGTGGACTTCGTGGAACGGTGCCGGTTCGCTGGATGCGCCGTTGAGGTCGCGCGCCGCCAGTGCGTACAGCGTATCGTTGATCAGCGTGGATTTGCCCGAGCCCGATACCCCGGTCACGCACACCAGCAGGCCCACCGGCAGCGCCAGGTCGACGAATTTGAGGTTGTTTCCGTGCGCGCCCTTCAGGATCAGCCACTTGTCCGGGTCCGGAATGATGGGTGCGCTGGGGCGGCCGATCTTGCGCTTGCCGGTCAGATACTGGCCGGTGATCGAATCCGGATGCGCCATCACGTCCGCAGGCAGGCCGGCGGCGATCACTTCGCCGCCATGCACGCCGGCACCGGGGCCGATGTCGATCAGGTAATCCGCTGCGCGGATGGCGTCTTCGTCGTGCTCGACCACGATCACGCTGTTGTCGAGATCACGCAGCCGGCGCAACGTGCCCAGCAAGCGGTCGTTATCGCGCTGGTGCAGGCCGATGCTGGGCTCATCCAGCACGTACATCACACCGGTCAGGCCGGAGCCGATCTGCGAGGCCAGGCGGATGCGCTGTGCTTCGCCACCGGACAGTGTATCGGCGCTGCGTTCCAGGCTCAGGTAATCGAGGCCCACGTTGACGAGGAAGCCCAGCCGCTCACCGATTTCCTTGACGATCTTCTCGGCAATCTGTGCCTTGGCGCCTTCCAGCGTCAGCGCCTTGAAGTAGTTGGCGGTGTCGCGCAGCGCCATCTGCGAAATGGTGTGCAGGTTCTCGGTGCCCACGCGCACATTGCGCGCTTCCAGCCGCAGGCGCGAGCCACCGCAGCTGGGGCAGGGCTGGTTGTTCTGGTACTTGGCCAGCTCTTCGCGCACGGTGACCGAATCGGTTTCCAGGTAGCGGCGTTCCAGATTGGGAATGATGCCCTCGAATGCATGTACGCGCTCGAACTTGCTGCCGCGCTCGTTCATGTAGGTGAAGGCGATCTGCTCATGGCCCGAGCCGTGCAGCACCACTTGCTGGATGTCGCTGCCCAGGTCATCCCACGGGGTGCCGACATCGAAGCCGTAATGATTGGCCAGGCTCACCAGCATCTGGAAGTAGAACTGGTTGCGCTTGTCCCAGCCCTTGATCGCGCCGGCAGCCAGGCCCAGATCGGGGTGGGCAACCACGCGCTTGGGATCGAAGAAGGTGATCTGGCCCAGGCCATCGCACTTCTGGCAGGCGCCCATCGGGTTGTTGAACGAAAACAGCCGCGGTTCCAGCTCCGGCAGGCTGTAGTTGCATACCGGACAGGCAAACTTGGCCGAGAACCAGTATTCCTTGCCGCTATCCATTTCCACCGCGATGGCGCGGCCATCTGCGTGGCGCAGCGCGGTTTCGAACGATTCGGCCAGCCGCTGCTTCAGGTCTTCGCGCACCTTCAGGCGGTCGATCACCACCTCGATGGTGTGCTTCTTGTTCTTGTCGAGCTTGGGGATCGCGTCCATCTCGAACACTTCGCCATCCACGCGCACCCGCACGAAGCCCTGTGCACGCAGCTCGTCGAACAGGTCGAGGTTTTCGCCCTTCTTGCCGATGATCACCGGCGCCAGCACCATCAGCCGCGTTTCTTCCGGCAAGGCCAGTACATGGTCGACCATCTGGCTGACGGTTTGCGATTGCAGCGGCAACTGGTGCTCGGGGCAATACGGCGTGCCCACGCGTGCAAACAGCAGGCGCAGGTAATCGTGGATTTCCGTGACGGTGCCCACGGTGGAGCGCGGGTTGTGGCTGGTGGCTTTCTGCTCGATGGAGATCGCCGGGCTCAGGCCCTCGATCAGGTCGACATCGGGCTTTTCCATCAGTTGCAAAAACTGCCGCGCATACGCGGACAGCGATTCGACATAGCGCCGCTGGCCTTCGGCGTACAGCGTATCGAACGCCAGCGACGACTTGCCCGAGCCGGACAGGCCGGTGATCACCACCAGTTTGCCGCGCGGAATATCGAGGTTGATGTTCTTCAGATTATGCGTGCGTGCACCGCGTATCCGGATCATCGGCACGTCGGTGTTGTTGGCAAGTTTGTAAGTCGGTGTGTCGGCCATTGTTGGCGGTTCTGCGTTGCTAGGGGCAATCCGCTAATATATCGGACTTTCTTGTACCAAGTCAGTCGGATAAGTGACTGATTTCCGGGCCCGAGTCTATGAATCCTATCGAACTGCGCGCTTCGCTCGGCCTTGCCGGGCTCTACGCCTTGCGCATGCTGGGCATGTTCCTGATTTTGCCGGTATTTGCCGTCTACGCAGCTCATCTGCCGGGCGGTGATAATCACGCGCTGGTGGGTTGGGCGTTTGGCGCTTTCAGCCTGGTGCAGGCGCTGCTGCAACTGCCTTTCGGCATGTGGTCCGATCACATCGGCCGCAAGAGGGTGATCTATTTCGGCCTGGTACTGTTTGCGCTGGGCAGCCTGATCTGCGCGGCGGCAGACAGCATCGGCTGGCTGATCGTCGGCCGGGCGGTGCAGGGCGCCGGCGCGATCTCCGCTGCCATTACCGCTTTGCTGGCCGATCTGACGCGGGAAGAAAACCGCACCAAGGCCATGGCAATGATCGGCGGCAGCATTGCCGTCACCTTTGCGGTATCGCTGGTGATCGCGCCCAAGCTGGCGGAGTGGATCGGCCTGCCGGGCATTTTCCTGCTGACGGGCTTGCTGGCGGTGGCGGCGGTGATCGGCGTGTGGCGGGTGATTCCCGACCCGGTGGTATCGCGTTTCCATTCCGATGCAGAGACCGATACACGACGGCTGCCCATGGTGCTGCGGCACAAGCAGCTGCAGCGGCTCAACTACGGCGTATTTGCATTGCACGCGGCGCAGATGGCCATGTTCACGGTGATGCCCTTGCTGCTGCGGCAGATCGGCGGGCTGGAAGTGGCGCATCACTGGTGGGTATACCTGCCGGTGGTGCTGTTCGGCTTCGTGCTGATGGTGCCGGCAGTGATCGTGGGCGAGAAGCGCCACCTGCTCAAGCAGGTGTTCCTGGCTGCCATCGGCCTGATGCTGGTGGCGCAACTGGGCATGACGTTGTGGCTACCCAGTCTTGCCAGCATCGTCGTGTGGCTGGCGGTCTACTTCACCGCATTCAACGTGCTGGAAGCTACCCAGCCTAGCCTGATTTCCAAGATCGCCCCGGCCGAAGCCAAGGGCACCGCGATGGGCGTGTACGGTACCTGCCAGGCGGTGGGCATGGGGGCGGGCTCGGTAGCGGCGGGCTGGCTGTACCAGCATTTCCAGAGCCCGGCGCCGGTATTCGCGCTGTGCGCGGTGCTGATCGGCATCTGGCTGGCCGTGGCATGGGGCATGCAGCCGCCACTGCCGGTCAAGACCCGCATGTTCCATATTGGTGACCAGTGGGCCGGCGATGCGGCGGCGCTCTCTGTTAAACTGGCAGCCATAGACGGCGTGAAAGAGGCCGTCGTGCTGATAGACGAACGCGTGGCGCTGCTGAAAGTCCTGCAAGCTGGCTGGGACGAAGCCGCCGCGCAACAATTGATTGCGGAGACTCACTGATGGCTTCTTTGAACAAGGTGCTGCTGATTGGCAACCTCGGGCGCGACCCGGAAACCCGCTTCCTGCCTTCGGGCGGCGCGGTGTGCAATTTCAGCATTGCCACGACCGACAGCTGGAAAGACAAGCAAACCGGTCAGAAGCAGGAAAAGACCGAATGGCACAACATCACCATGTACGGCAAACTGGCGGAAATCGCCGGTGAATACCTGAAGAAGGGCAGCGCCGTATACGTGGAAGGCCGCCTGCAAACGCGCAAGTGGCAAGACAAGCAGACCGGCGCAGACCGCTACACCACTGAAATCGTTGCCGACCAGATGCAGATGCTGGGCGGCCGGGGTGGCGCGGGCAGCAGCGCACCGATGGGTGGTGGCGACGAATTCAACCAGGAATACAGCGCCGCACCGTCACCGGCACCGCGCCAGCAACAGGCGGCCGCAGCACCCAAGCCGGCAGCGCCGGCACGCAGCTTTGACGATTTCGAGGACGATATTCCGTTCTGATTCGCCTGACTCTCCTCAGGCACCCCTCGGCATTGCCGCAGGCAAGCAACCGGGTTTTGCGCAAGCGCAAACCCGGTTTTTGTTTGGGCGGCGCTAACGCGGCTGGCACAGCCAGCGCTGCTTGCCGCCCCTTGCATTGCACCTGAGTAGTGCGAGGAGTCAGACGTTTCCCTACATCCTTCCTACAGTCGTTTCACTATCATGCAGAACTGACGCCGCTGTCATGCAGCGCGACGGTAAACGCACGCACTCCAATCCAAGGTCTTTCCCATGGCGCTGATCAATACTTCCGGTACTCCGAATGCAACGGCATCGCAGCAGCAGGAGGCGGCGCAACCCAAACGCGTGGAGCGTGACGCCGAACGGCTGCGCGAGCGCGCCCGCAAGATCGGCCGCCAGCAGAAAATCGCCGAGCGCCTGTCCAATGCCACCAGCGAGCTGTTGTCCGGCGTGGTCGAGGCAGCCAGCGCGGTGGAAGAACTCAAGCGTGCCAGCCAGGAAATCGCCGTGGGGGCCGAGGAATCGTCGCGTGCATCGCAGTCTTCCGCGGCGGTGATGGAGCGCATTGCTGGCGCCATTGCCTCGCAATCGCAAAGTACCGAGGCGGCACAGCGCCGTGCCGGCCAACTGCAGCAGAAGATCGAATCGGCATCGACGGCCATCAATGCGCTGATCGCGGCAGTGACCCGTGTAGCGGAAAAGCAGCGGCTGTCGGTACAGCAAGTGACCGAGCTGGAAGGCGCTGCCACGCGCATTTCCGGCATTCTGGATGGCGTCAGCTACATTGCCGACCAGACCAACTTGCTGGCACTCAACGCAGCCATCGAGGCGGCCAAGGCGGGCCAGCACGGCAAGGGCTTTACCGTGATCGCCAGCGAAGTGCGTGATCTGGCCGGTGCGGCCGAGCGCAATGCGGCGCAGATCCGCCTGCTGGTCGAGCAGATCCAGAATGCGGTGCGTGATGTGGCCGGGCAAATCAAGGTATCGCTGCAACAGATCGAAACACTGGTGGCGTCCGGAGAAGGCCTGAACGGGCAACTGCAGCAGATGATCAATGACATGCAGGAGATCGTGCGCGTTGTTCGGCAGGTGAACCTGGCCACGCAGGATGCCAGCACGTCCACCTACCAGGCATCGCGCAGCGCGCAGCTGATTGCCGCCGCTGCGGAAGAGCAGGCCGCCGCTACCGAAGAAGCCACCCGCACGGTGGCAGAACAATCGGTGTCGCTGCAACAGGCCGAGCAGGCCGCGCAGAACCTGGCGGCACTGGCCGAGCAACTCGTCTCCGGCACTGAATCGGGCATCCGCGCCGATGAAATGGCGCAATCATCCCAGCAACTGGCGGCCGCGGTGCAGGAGCTGAGTTTTTCAGCCACGCAGATCATGACCGCGATGGGCCAGATCAACACCGGCACCAGCGAGCAGGCAGGGGCCGCCGCAGAACTGGTGCGCGTGGCCGAGCAGATCGGCAAGGGCGCGCAGGCGACATCGGATGCATCGGTGGCCATCCAGCAGCGCTACCAGCAGATGAGCAGCCAGCTACAGGCCAACCGTGAAGTGGTCACGCATCTGATCAATGGCATTGAAACCATTCATCAAGGCAATGAAACCGGGCATGGCAACGTGGTGCAACTGGGGCGGGTTGGCCGGCAGATTGAAAAACTGGTCGACAAGCTGACGTTGCTGGCGATGCAGACCACCATGCTGTCGGTCAGCGGTGCCATCGAGGCGGCGCGTACGCCGGAAGCCGGGCAGGGCTTTCTGCTGGTTTCCAATGATATCCGGGCGTTGGCCACCGAAGCGCAAAAGAACGCCGAAGAGGTCAAGGACATCATCCGCGATACGCAGGATAACCTGGCCGATGTACGCCGCACGCTGGAAGACGTGGGCGTGATCACGCAGGCCGAGGCCGGCAAGACGGTTGCGCTGCGCAACGATCTGGATGGCATGCATGGTGGCCTGGCCGACCTGGATAGTCAGGGCCAGCAGTTGCAGCAGGCCGCGCACGAGATTGCCGAAAGCCTGGGCGCACACCGGATGAACATCGACCAGATTGCCACCACCGCGGTGCAGGCGCGCCAAGCCGCTGCCGCTGCCGCTGCCGCCGCACGCCAGCAGATGCAGTCTGCAGAAGAGTTGTCGAGCGCGATTGACGATATCGCCTCCGTCGCCGAGGAACTGAGCACGCTATGAGTACGGCACTGGCCCCCGCGCCCGTCGGCGCCGAGCCATCCGCCATCGATTCCGGCTACCTGGTATGCCGGGTGGCGGATACGCAGTACGTATTTGCGCTGCATGGCATCGATGCCATCACGCGGCCCGGGCAGGTGGTGCCCATGCCGCTGGCACCCGCCGCAGTGCTGGGCCTCGTGAACCACCGCAGCCGGGTATGCCCGGTGCTGGCGCTGTCCGTGTTGTGCGGGCATGCGGCCAGCCCGCCATCGGCCATCAACCGGGTGCTGATGCTGGGCAACCCGGCGCGCCTGGGCCTGCTGGTGGACGAAGTGCTGGTGCAGCATGCAACCCGACCCGATGGCGTGACGGAGCCGGATATCGCGGCCTTGCTCGATGCGCATTGCCGGCATCTGCTGGGCAGCTGGCAGCGCCAGCCAGTGCAGGAAACCGCCAGTGCTACACGGCCGGAACAGGCCGCTGAAGCAGCGCAGCGCGGGCAACCATTCATTACCTTTGCCATTGGCGACGAAGAATACGGCTTGCCGCTGGCCAGCCTGCAGCAGGCTACCTTGATGCCAGATCAGTTGCAGCCTGCAGATACGGCTGGCTGGCTGGGCTTAGCTACGCTGCCGGCCGGCCAGGTAGCGGTGCTGGATGTGGGCGCGCAATGGCAGCGTGCTGCAGGCACGGCGACACAACGTTTTTTGCTGGTGCTGGCGTTGCAGGCGGGCCGCTTGATCGGGCTGCCGGTCGACCGGCTGCACGACATGGTGCTGCTGGATGACAGCGCCATCCAGCCGGTGCCGCCGGTGCTGGCTGCGCGCCATGCGCTGCAGGACCTGGCCGGCATCTGGCACGACGCCGCGCGGGAGCGCACCGTGGCACTGCTGGATCTGGGCGGCATCGATACCGCCGGGCTGGCATCGCCAACTGCAGCAGACGGCGACCAGCCCGCGCCATCCGCCAACGAAGAGCCAACCATGCAAGCCACACCCGATTTCGAAGCACTGCTGATCCAGGTCGATGCGCAGTCCATGCTGCTGCCGCTGGCGGCGGTGGTGACCCTGCTACGGGTACCCGCAGACTTTGGCGCAGTGCCGCAGTTGCCAGCGCAGGTGGCGGGCATTCTGCACTGGCGTGGCAAGACCGTGGGGGTGGTGGATTTGCGCAAGGTGCTGGCATTGCCTGCCGCCACGCCCGGCATCGGGCAACGCATCGTGCTGTTGACGCTGGATGGCGTATTGCATGGCCTGCTGGTCGATCGCGTGGACGGCATAGAGCCGGTTTACCCGGGCGAGCGCAGCAGCGCCCCCGCGCTGTCTGCCGAGCAGGAAAGCATCATCCCTTACGTGGTGCAGAAAGCGGATGGCCGCCTGTTGGCGGAGCTGGACCCTGCCGGGCTGTATGCCCGCATTGCGCCTGCCCGTGAGACAGGTGCGGCCGATGGTGCAAATGATGAATAAGCATGCCGCCGGCAGGATGCCGCAATGATCCGGCTGCTGGTGGCCGATGATTCGGCAACGATACGCCATTACCTGAATGACCTGTTCCGGGCACAGGACGATTTCGAGGTGCAATGCGCGAGCAACGGCGAGGAAACCCGCCGCGCGCTGCATCAATTTGCGCCGGACGTGGTTTGCCTGGATATCGAGATGCCCGATACCGACGGCCTGACCGTGCTCAGCCACATCATGGTGGAACGGCCATGCCCGGTGGTGATGTTCTCCGCACTGACTGCCAAGGGTACTGCGGCAAGCCTGCAGGCGCTGGCACTGGGTGCGGTCGATTACATCCTCAAACCGGCTGATGGCAAGCTCGATGCCGCACAGCTGGGGGCGGAGATCGTTGCCAAGGTGCGGCTGGCTGCCGCAGCGCATGTAATCACCAGCTGGCAGGCCAGGCTGCCGCGTGTGGACCCGATCTTGCGGCCGGCGCATGCGCATGAGCGCCTGGTGCTGATCGGCGTATCCACCGGCGGGCCGCGCACGCTGGAAGGACTGCTGTCGGCATTGCCGGCGGATTTTCCCTACCCGGTGGTGGTGGCACAGCATATGCCTGCGTACTTCACCGCCCCGTTTGCGCAGCGGCTGGATCAACTGTGCGCGCTGTCGGTGGTGGAAGTGAGCCGCGCAGTGGCACCCCGGGCCGGCACGGTTTACGTGGCGCGCGGCGGTGCCGATCTGCAGCTGCTGCGCCGAGCCAGCGGCCTGGTGCTGCAGCCGCAGCCGGAATCGGATCAATACCGCTGGCACCCTTCGGTGCAGATGCTGGTGGAAAGCGCGCTGCAACATGTGCCTGCCAAGCAACTGGTCGGCGTGATGCTGACCGGGATGGGCGACGATGGCGCCAGCGCCATGCACCGCTTGTTCCAGCTGGGGGGCACCACCATTGCCGAGGCTGAAGAGAGTGCGGTGGTGTACGGCATGCCGCGCGCGCTGATTGAGCTGGGCGGCGCCACCCACGTGCTGCCCGCATGGGCGATTGCCGATGCGCTGGTTGCGCTCAGCGGCCATCTGCCGCAACCCCTTACCTTGCAGGAGTAAGCCATTGCCGCTCAAGAAATCCGCCGTATCCGCTACAAGCAGCCCCAGCCTGCCACCGGTGCTGGCTGTGCCCGCCGGGCAGGATCTGTTCCGGCTGGCCGAGCAACTGGCGCACACCGCCGATCGCGCACAGCGTGAAGCGATGCTGCTGACGCTGATCCGCGCTGGCGACGCTGATATTGCCGAGCACCTGATCAGCCTGTTGCCCGCTGCGGATGTCACGCTGCGCAACGAGCTGCTGGATGCGCTGCGCGACATGGACGACGTGGCCTCGCTGCCGGCGGCACGGCTCTTGAACAATCCGGATGTGAACTTGCGCATCTACGCGCTGAGCATCCTGGAAAACGCCCGTGATCCGGCGCTGGGCGACTGGCTGGCCGGGCTGCTGGGCTATGAAACCGAGATCAATGTATGCGCCACCGCAGTGGAAATCCTCAGCGAAGTGGGCAGCAGCAGCCATGTGCCGCTGCTGAAAACGCTCAAGCTGCGTTTTCCGCAGTCGCCGTTCATGGCGGCAGTGGTGGATGCTGCCGTGGCACGCCTGGACGGTGATGACTGATATCACGCTGCCAGCGTCGCAGATCACGCTCAGCGATGCTGATTTCGAGCGCTTCCGCGATTACTTCTATCGCAAGACCGGCATCGATTTCGATCTGTCGCGGCGCTATTTCGTCGATCGCCGGCTGATCGAGCGCATTGCCGCGCTGGGCCTCGATTCGTTCCGCGATTACTTCATGCAATTGCGCAACGGCAACGAGATCGAACACCTGATCAACATCATGACGGTGAACGAATCGTATTTCTTCCGCGAGGAATACCAGTTCCGTTGCCTGGTGCAGTCGATGCTGCCGGAACTGCTGGCCCGCAAGAACGGTGCGCCGATACGCATCTGGTCGATGCCGTGCGCATCCGGCGAAGAACCGTTTTCGCTGGCGTTATACCTGATGACCCACTGGCCGGCGCTGGAAACACACGATGTGGAATTGCTGGCTTCCGATATTGACACGCAGGCACTGGCTGCAGCGCGCGAAGGCATTTTTAGCGAGCGCGCGGTCAAGCAATTGCCCGCTGCATTGCGCCAGCGTTATTTTGAACCGTTCGGTGAAGAGCGGTACCGGCTGGATGCCGACGTGCGCGATTGCGTGGCGTTCTCGCACGTGAATATCGTCGATGCCGCGCAGGTGGCGGCCATCGGCGCCATCGACGTGGTGTTCTGCCGCAATTTGCTGATCTATTTTGACGATGTGTCGCGGCGGCTTGCCGCGGCCAACCTGTTCGACAGCCTCAACCCCGGTGGTTTCATCTGCCTGGGGCATTCCGAATCGATGAGCCGGATCTCGTCGCTGTTCAATGTCCGCAAGTTTCCGGATGCCATCGTCTACCAGAAAGGGCTGAACGCATGAAACACGTGCTGATCGTCGATGATGCCGCTACGGTCAGGCATTACCATCGCCAGGTGCTGGAGGCTGCCGGCTACCGGGTGACCGATGCGGCCAACGGGCTGGAAGGGCTGGAAAAGGCGCTGCTGCACGCCCCCGACCTGGTGCTGGCCGACGTCAACATGCCGCGCATGGATGGTTATTCGCTGCTGGCCGCACTGCGTGCGGAGCCAGCACTGGCCGCCACGCCGGTGATCATCATCACCACCGAGGCACTGGCCCGTCACGAGCGCCAGGCAGCCGAGCACGGCGCCAACCTCTGCCTGCTCAAGCCGGTGGCACCGGAAGCACTGAGCATGTATGCCGATCTGCTGACAGGCGGGCAAGCGTGAGCCCGCTGCTGACCGAGTTCATCGTTGAATCCCGCGAGATGCTGGCGGGAATCGATGCCGACCTGGAGCGGCTGGCAAGGGATGAAACCACGCCGGACCTGTTCAACCAGTTGTTCCGTGCGGTGCACACCATCAAGGGCAATTGCTCGCTGTTCGATTTCCAGCCCATGCTGGCGCTGTCGCATGCTGCGGAAACGCTGCTGGCGATGCTGCGCGATGGCGAAGTGAACTTCAGTGCTGCGATTGCCGGCGAGTTGCAACAATCGTTCGATGTGATCGGCAACTGGGTGGAATACGTGGCCAGCCACGAGGTAATGCCGGACAGCGCGGCAGAACAGGCGCAGCTGCTGGCCGGCAATATCGAAATGCTGCTGCCGGAAGGCGCGATGCGACGTGACCAGCCCGCCGCCGATGCGCCGGCCACGCAGCCGGCCACATGGCTGGCGCAGATGCCGGATGCACAGCGGCTGGCCGCGTTCGATGCCGCGCTGGCACAGCAGCAGGATGAGGTGCTGGCCATTCATTACCGGCCCGGCAAAGGCTGCTTTTTCTCCGGCGAAGACCCGCTGTTTTTCGTGCGGGAGCTGCCCGGCCTTGCCGGCCTGCATATCGCCCGGCAGCCACAGGTGGAACCACTGCAGGAAGCGTTCGATCCTTTCGAGTGCCAGCTGGATATCTGGTTGCTCAGCACTGCGCCGCAGGCCGGTGTGCAGCAGGTGCTGGCGGATGCCAGCGGTGTGCAGCTGGGGGGGGTGACACTGGCACAGCTGGCACTGCCAGCCGGGCCTACCGTGCCCAGCCAGGCGCTGGCAGTGTTGATCGAAGGCTTGCAGCAGGCGGATGCGGCAACGCATACCCCCTTGTTGCGCGCGTTGCTGGAGCCACTGCTGGATACCCCCGTGCTGGAGCCACAGCTGATCAATGCGCTGCCGTGGCTGAAAAGCCTGCTGGCCGCTAACGCCAGCCGCTGGATACTGCCGGTATTGCAGGCGCTGCAGCATGGCGTTGCCGGGGCGGATGCCGCCACCGATGGTGCTGCAGCCACGCTGCCGGCCGGGCCGCCTGCCATCCCACCCGCCATCCGTACCGTATTGCAGCAGCAACTGAATATCCTGCTGGCCGATGGCGCACCCAGTGCGCTGCAATCGGTGCAGCGCGTGGCCTTGCTGTGCGCGCAGCGCCTGAATCAACCGTTGCCGGTGCTGGCCAACTGGCAGGCCGATGCACCAGCCGCCCGGCAACAGCTGGTGGACGCCATCCGCCAACTGCTGGGTGAACAGGCGCCGGCCACGCCGCTGGCCAGCATTGAGGACGCGTTGCAGCAGCCGGCCAAAGCCACTGATATGCTGCGTATCGGGGTGGCGCAGCTGGATCACGCGGTGGCACAGGTGGAAGAATTGCTGATCGTACGCAACATGCTGCTGGGCCATGTGCAGGACGAGCGTGATGCCGGGCTGAAAACGCAGATTGCGGCGTTGTCGCGCCATCTTGAAACGCTGCATGCCACCATGCGCGGCATGCGCATGGTATCGCTGCAGCTGCCGTTCCAGCGGCTGCGCAAGCTGGGGCGCAATCTGGCCTCCAGCCTGGGCAAGCAGGTGGAATTGCAGCTGGAAGGCGAAGACGTGGTGGCGGACAAGCGCATCGTCGATGCGCTGTACGATCCGCTGGTGCACCTGCTGCGCAACGCGTTCGACCACGGCGTGGAGCCGGCGGCGGCGCGCACCGCACTGGGCAAGCCGGCGGTGGCCTCGGTGCGGATCAGCGCCAGCGTGGTTCACGACCAGTTGCTGCTGCAGGTGGCGGACGACGGGCACGGCATCGATGTGGCGAAGGTGCGGGAACGTGCGGCGGCGCGCAATCTGCACACCGAAGCCGCGCTGGCCACGATGAGCGCGCTGGATATCCAGCAACTGATTTTCCAGCCCGGGCTCAGTACCGCTGCCAGCGTATCGGAAATATCCGGCCGTGGCGTGGGGCTGGATGCGGTACGCAACGCGGTGCGCAATGCCGGCGGTGATGTGCAGGTACACAGTGAATGGCAGCGTGGCACCACCTTCAGGGTGCGCTTGCCGCTGAGCCTGGCACTGAGCCGCATCCTGCATATCCGCCAGCAGCAGCAGTGGTTTGCGCTGCCGGTGGCGCAGATCGGCGAGATTGCCCGCTGCCAGAGCAGGCAGATCCGCCGCTTCAAACAGCTGGAAACGCTGGGCTGGCGTGGAGAGGTATTGCCGCTGCTGCGGCTGGGTGATTTATTGGGTATGCCATCGCTACCGCGTGGGCATACCATGGAGCTGATCGCGCTGGACCTGCCAGGCGGGCGTTGCCTGCTGGAGGCCGATGCGATCGGCGAAACCGTCGATACCATCGTGCGTCCGCTGGAAGGGGGGCTGGCACAGATGCCGGTTTACAGCGGCTCGGCCCTGTCCAGCAGCGGCGAGGTGGTGCTGGTGCTGGACATGCAGGAGCTGATCGCAGCATGACCATACATATCGATACTGCGGCACAACCGGTGCGCGTAACCCTGTCGGGCAACAGCGGCATCAACGACGTGGAAGCATTGCTGGCTGCGCTGCAGCATGCCGGCGTGGTGCTCGATCTGCGCGCGGTGCGGCATCTGCACGCCGCTGTACTGCAGCTGTTGCTGCAATTTGCACCTGCGGTGGTGGCAGATGCAGAAGACCCGTTCATTCATGCCTGGCTGCAGCCCTTGCTGGCAGCACGGCAGCAACCATGACAAGCCCATACCAAGGCAATAACAAGGCGATAACAAAAGGAAGCAAGATGAGCGACAAGCTACGTGTACTGATCGTCGACGACAGCTCGGTTTCGCGCATGATGGTGAAAAACCAGTTGTTGAGCCAGCAGCCGGACTGGACGGTGGTGGAGGCGGCCAATGGCAGCGAGGCACTGGCGCGTGCGGCTGAAGCCGCGCCGGACCTGATCACGCTGGACCTGAACATGCCGGAAATGGACGGGCTGGAGGCAGCGGTGAAGCTGCACGAAGCCCATCCACAAGCGCGCATTGCCATTGTCACCGCCAATATCCAGGACAGCATGCGCCAGCGCGTGCAATCGCTGGGCATCCTGTTCGTTGCCATGGTGGACAAACCCATCAACGAAGCAGGCATCCGCAAAATCCTGGCCGGGCTGTGATCGTGGGATACCAACTGAGCGATCTACAAAGGGAAACCCTGGCGGAGGTGTTCAACATCGCCATGGGGCGGGCCGCCAAGGCGATGAGCAATATCGTCAACGAAGAAGTATTGCTGAGCATTCCGCAGATCCGCATGGTGCCGCGCAGCGAAGCGTCCAGCTTGCTGGGCGGGCCGGAACAGCGCGTTTACAGCATCACGCAGACGCTGGATGGCGAATTCCACGCCGATGCCATCCTGATCCTGCCGCAGGCGCGCAGCATGGACCTGGTGCGCCTGATGCTGGGCAGCCCGCAGCAGCTCGAACTGGTAACCGAGCTGGAACGGGAAGCGCTGACCGAGATCGGCAATATCATCCTCAACGCGTGTATCGGCACCGTGACCAATCTGCTGGAAGGGCAGTTTTCGATTTCGCTGCCGGTGCTGCAATCGGGTTTGTGCGGCGACATCATCGAAAGCCACGCCGCAAGGCAGTCGGAAGAAGACGTGGTGCTGCTGCTGCAGATCGACTTCACCGTCGAAAAGCACTCGATCAATGGTCATCTGGCTTTCGTGCAAACCGTGTCTTCATTCCAGGCCTTGCTGGCACGGATAGACCGTTTCATTGAAAAAGCCGCGCAGGGCTGAGCGATGACAAGCAGCGGCCCTGACCCGACCATCGCCTTCAACAGCCCACCGTTCTCGTCGTTGTCGTCCACGCTGGCGCTGGGCCTGATCATCCTCGAGCAGGATGGCCGCATCGTGCACTGGAACGACTGGGTGGCCAAACGCTCGGGCATCGTGGCGGATGTGGCGCTGGGCAAATCGCTATTCGACCTGTGGCCGGAAACCACGCAGGCGCGTATCCGTTTTGCCATCGACCAGGCGATCACGCAGGGACAGCCGTCGTTGCTGTCGAGCTCGCTGAACAAGTACCTGCTGCCGCTGTACGAAGACCCTTTCCGCTCCGATCCGGTGCAGATCCGCCAGACTGTCACCATCTCGTCGTTCTACATGACGGCGCGCATGTGCGTGCTGCAGATTGCCGATGTCTCTGCCGCGTTTGCACGCGAAAGCGCGCTGCGCGTGCAGGCGCAGTTGCTCAATGAAAGCCTGGAGCGGCAGGCGCAGATCATGAAGCAGCTGGAAAACCACAACGACACGCTCGATAGCCAGGTGCGCAAGCGCACCGCGCAGCTCAACGAGTTGGCCAAGCACCTGCAGGATGTATCGGAAGAAGAAAAGACCGCACTGGCACGCGAGCTGCATGACGATCTGGGCTCCATCCTGACCGCAGCGCGCATCGATGTTTTTTCTTCCGCCAAGTTGCTGGCCGGATCGCACCCGGATATCCATGCCAAGTTGCAGCGCGCATTGCGCTATCTGGAAGAAGGCATCCAGACCAAGCGCCGCATCGTCGAGGGCATGCGCCCGACCATCCTCACCCAGTTCGGCCTGGCCGAGGCATTGCGCTATACCGCCGAAGAGATGGCCGAGGTCAGCGGCTGGACATTGCGCCTGACGGTAGAGGAAGACCTGCCGCTATCGGAAGAACTGTCGCTGACGCTGTTCCGCGTGGCACAGGAGGCATTGAACAATGCCGCCAAGTACTCGGAGGCGCAATGCGTCGAGATCATTCTGGAAGCAGATGAGCATACCGTCAGGCTCGTCATCCGCGATGATGGCAAAGGCATGGAGCTTGATGCGGTACACAAGCCGCGCAGCCACGGCCTTGCCGGCATGCGTAGCCGCGTGGAGGCACGCGGTGGCTATTTCGAGATCCAGGGCGCACCGGGCAGGGGCGTGGAGATCAGCGTGAGCCTGGCGCTGTCGCAGGCGGAATGACCGGCACCATCAGGCTGCAGACGCGCCGAGCTGCCGGGTGCCCGCCGCGATGGCGCGGCCAGCGTGACGGCGCTGCCAGAATGGCGCATCCGCCCAGCGCTGTTCCTGCTGGTAGTACTGTGCGTGCAGCCGCAGGTAGTCGGCAAATTCCACATCGATCACCGCGCGATAGCGCGCCAGCCCCTTGTTATCCGCAGCCAGCAGCCAGTCTGCCAGCGCATATGCGGCAAAGATGCCGCTGCGCAAGGCCTTGCTGATGCCTTGTGACGACAGCGGATCGAAACTGCTGGCGGCATCACCTGCTGCCAGCCAGCCATCACCACATGCGTGTTCCAGCCGGGCCGAGCCCGCCGGGCGCACGTCGATGCTGGCTGCATGCAGCGCGATGTCGCCAGCTGCAGCATGCGTCCAGCGCGTGGCAGCCAGCCGTGCCTGCCAGTGCTGCGTTTGCTGCAGGCCGCTGCGGCGGCCCAGATCGGCATCGCTCAGGCAGGCGATCACCCGCTCGCCGCCGGGCAGCGGCGCGGTGTACCACCAGCCATCCGGGCGGGCCTCGATCAGCGTGCGCGGATCGCTGCCGGGCAGGTTGGGCACATAGGCGAGATACGCGGCGAGTTTGTCCGGCCGTTGCCGCACAACGCCCAGCTGCCGTGCCAGCACTGCCTGGCGGCCGCTGGCGTCCACCAGGAAACGCGCGGCAAGCTGGCTGCCGTCATCGAGCAATACCAGCCACCCTGCGGGCGTGCGCGTGGCGGTTTGCAGCCGGCGTGCCGGCAGCAGGCTGGTGCCTGCCGCTACGGCTTGTGCCTGCAGCAGTGCATCGAAGCGGTTGCGGTCCAGATGCCAGCCATGGCCACGCGCCGAGTGGATGAAATGGTTTTCGATCACGTGTTGCTGGCCCCAGGCGGCTGCCGACGCATGCACCGGCAAGAAGACTGCCTGCACAAAAGCCGGCCATGCGCCCAGGTGGGCCAGTAGTGACCGCGCCAGTGCCGGCAATACTTCCCCTACCGGGCGTACTTGCGGCTGCCCGCCACCCAGCATGGTCACGCGCAGCGCCGGCGCGTGCGCATGCAGCGCCAGCGCGGTGGCGCTGCCGGCCGGGCCGGCGCCGATGATGAGCACATCGCAGCGGTGCATGCTTCAGGCCCTGCGGGGGCGCTGCTTGCCGGCCCCCACATCCCGGGGCTGGTAGCTCATGGCTTGTCCGCCGGGGTGCGCTCCACGCTGATGTACTTGTAGTCGGGCGAAGGCTGGTCCAGCTGCTGTGCGGTCAGGTAGGGGTTGCGCACCACGAAGCCCAGCCTTGACCATTCCGTCACCATTTTCAGATCGCCCGCATTGGTTTGCGGTATGCCGCGTGCCCACTGCAAAAACTGGTAATTGGGCGAGCCATCGCTGCCCACGCTCACCACCTCGTAGGTCTGCAACGGCCGGTGCGCCGGCCACCACAGGGTTTCCCAGCTTTGCTGGCCCAGCTTCATGCGCACATCGTGCTCGGCCGCCGGGTCGATGCTGTTCCACAGTGGGTAGGTGACGTCGATCATCTGCGTAGTGCATTCGTTGAAGTCCGATTGCCACGGCAGCCCCATCGATTTGGTGAGATCGCCCGGCTGCATGCCACGCTGGTAATTGCTGTCCTGGCTGAGGTCATCCACGCTGACCGACAGATAGCTTTCTTCCGGCAACTGGCGCTGGTTGGCTTCTGCGGCGGTCTGCTGGAAGTTGCAGAAATCCGGGTCGGCCTTGATGCGGTACGGGTGCAGGTAGATGGACGGGTTGCGCATGATCCAGCCCACTTCGCCCCCGGGGCAGAACGCGCCGCCCAACACATTGCTGAGCACGCCCTGATCGAGCTGCTGGCCGGTGCGGTTTTGCCAGTTGGCATACGGCTGCCACGGGTCGACACTGCCGGCCGGTACCCAGCCCTGCTCCACCTCGTTGTAGAACTTGCCCTGCGCCCATTGCCGCAACAGGAACAGCTGGTAATCGGTCAGCCGCAGGAACTTGGATGGCGTGATGTTGTTGATGGGGTTGTCGCCTGCCAGCAGCGGCATCAGCGGCAGGTTGTACACGCGGCTGTTGGGGCGCGCATCCAGGCGGAATTCGTTTTCCTCGCCCGGCTGGCGCAACAGGTCGAACAGGAAGGTGCGGCTGGGGCGACACGGATCGAACGTGCGGTCGGCGATGATTTTCTGGAAGCGCGTTGCCAGCAGCTTGCCGTTTGCGAATTCCTTCAGCACGCGTTCCACCGCCAACTCGATGCTCTGGTCTTCCGGCACGCCCTGATCGGTGATTAGCGGGTCGTCCCGCCGTGCCAGCAGCTTGAGCGCGGCGACCGGCTCTGCCGCTGCCTTGAGCTTGGCCAGCAGCTTGGCAATGACCTTGTCCAGCGCCTGGCGTGCTGCCTCGTTGCCGCCGCCTTCGCTCACCGTATATGCAGCCTTCCAGCGCAGCAGGTAGCTGGCCGGGGTTTCACCGGCCACGATCGGGGAGACCTTGGCTGCAAATTGCGCGACGGCTGCCTTGAGTACTTCGGCCGCGCTGCCCTTGGGGCCGGGCAGCGGTTTATCCAGTACCTCCACCAGCGATTGCCCGCCGTGCTCCAGCCGGGTCAGTGCGGGCTCCAGTGCATCGAGCAGCAGTTCGCCGGATGCATTGCGCTGCACCGCCTGCGCCTGGTCGCGCTCGACCGCGCGCTGGTTGACCTGTGGCGGCTGCGAGAGTTTGTCCGGGTCGAAATTGCCGCGTGCGGTCTGGTTGTGCGGATAGTTGGATTGCTCCAGCACATTGGTCAGGTGGGTCATTTCGTCGGCGCGGAACAGGATCGGCCACACGTCGCGGTAAAACCACGGGTAATGATCGCGGTTCCATTCGCGCTTGCCGGCCTGCCAGTGCGCCAGCGCCGCCACATCGTTGGGGGGGATGTGCACCGGCTTGTCGTAACTGCCGGGCTGGCCGTACAGATCCGGCCGGGTGGCAAACTGGCGGATGCCCATGTCGTACACCACGTCGTCCATGGTGATCATGTCCAGCACTTCCGGCACATACGCCGGGTAGCCGACGATCACCCAGGCGGGGGCTTCCACGTCGATATAGCGGGTGCGCCCGACGTTCTCCGAATACATCACCAGCCGCGCCATCACCGGCCCGTCCGAGGTATCGTCGAACCAGCCGTCGTTGTTGGCGTAGGTGTCGATGCGCGGGTGGCCGAAGCCATCCTTGAAGCTGCCCGAATTGCCGTGCCCGCCCAGTACCAGCAGGCGGCCGCTGTCATCGGTGCGCAGCTCGCCCAGCGTGTCGATGTTGTTCGGCGTCAGCGGTGGCGGAAAGGTAGGCGAGTACTGGTCGCCCCGGTTGCGGTCCATGGTGGCGCTGCGGCGTTTGCTGGTGTTGACGATCTGCGGGCCCGGATCGATGATCAGCTGCTGGCGCGCGGTATCGCCGGTGATGTCCGCATTGCGGCGCGGCTGATTGGGGTCGTTGTCCTGATAGCCGTGCTCGCCCTGCAGGCTGTTGAATTCGTACCAGACCGCCTTCTTGTTGGCCACATACACGCGCCACTCGATATCGATCAGCGTGCCTTCATTGCCGCCACCGCGGATCTTGTCGCCGATCTTCAGCCGGCGCCCCTGCGGGTTTTCATCGTCGTACACATACAGCTGGAAGCGCGCCGCCTGGCGCTTGACGCGGCCTTCGGCATCCTTGAAGGTGGTGACGGTGCGCTCGGTGGTGCCATCCGGCGTATACAGCGGGTTGCCGGCGGCATCGCAATCGAGCGGCAGTGCGGCGGGTTTCTCCGGCGAGATGCAGAACGCATCCGGGCTGTCGCCCAGGCGGGCAATGCCGATGCCGGGGTGGATGCGGTAGCTTGGGGTATCGTGATTCATGTCGTCCTCGGTCTCGGTTCAGTCCATGAAGGCCAGTGAAAGCCCTTCCAGCCGCAGCAGTTCTTTTTCTTCCCGGTAATCTGCGCCGATCACCACCAGCGTGATCTGCAGCGCATCCGCACCGGCTGCCAGCAGTTTCTGCGCGGCGGCGGTGACGTCGATGCGGTGATTGCGCGGGGCATTGTGGTGGCGCGGGCGGGTATCGATACCCGGGCGGCGCGGCGGGGGGATGTCGCAATGGCCGGGGCCGCCGTAGCACGGGCCATGGCCGAAAATGGCGAGGTAGCCTGCGTAGTTGGGGTGATCCAGCGGCGTTTCCGCGTTGGCGTCCGGCAGGTTGAGGAACACCCGCACAAAGCACGAGCGCGGCAGCTGCGGCACGCGGTGCAGGCGCACTTCGGCATGGTTGAATGCACTGCGCACCGGCTTGGCCACGGCGATCGGCCTGGAAACGAAGCGACCCACTGCGGATGCAAGACCCACCGGCACCAGGTAGGAGCCACGCACGTATTCGTAGCCGAAGCGGAATGCATCGAGCGTATCGCGCGCGGTGTAGCTCCATGGTGTCAGCACCGCATCCAGATCGGCCGGGGCCGAATCGGGGTGGTGCTGCTGCCATTCCCACCAGGTGCGGTCGATATTGGCATGGATGGGCCAGAACACCGGATCGTAGGCGGCGGTGAGATTGCTGAACATGTCGCCGAACTGCGGCTGGCTGTACAGGTCGGAGCGCTTGTGGAAACGCCGCCCGGCTACCTGCACGCCCTTGTTGCGGTCTTCCGGGGCTTCGGTGGCGCTGCCGTACTGCGGGTTCATGCCACCGGTCCAGATATGCATGGTGTTATGCGGGTTCTGATCGAGAAAGCCGAACGCATCGTTGTAGTCACCACCGCCACCGAAATCGCGGAAGGTGCGTAGCGCCAGGATCTGCTGCATGTCCGCCGCGGTGGGGTAGTGGTAGTGGATGACGGTATTCATCGTGCCCTTGCCGAACTCGGCCGGGTAGCGCAGCGGATACCACAGCGGGTTGGCATCAAGCAGCGCATCGATGAAGCGTTCGCGGTAGTCGCCGCTGGTATAGCGCACGCCGATGGCCTTGCCCACCGCATCGAAAAAGCGCTTCTGGCTGGCAAAGGTTTGCCCCACCAGTGGTTCCAGTCCTGCGGCAGGAATGCCGTGGCGGGCAAGGAAGACCAGCGAATCCGGCGTCAGGAAGCATTGCAGCGCCGGCGGGATGATCCAGCCGCTTTCGGGCTTTTCCGGCCGGTATTGCGGCATCGTCCAGTCCCAGTACGGCATGGTGACTTCGGGCGCGTGTTCCTGCATCGCCAGCTCGAATTCGTACAGGTAGACGCGGTGCCAGGTCAGGAAGCGCTCCCAGCCGTGCTGGCAGTGGTTCTGGTGGATCAGCGCCAGGTTGTTGTAGCTGCGTGCATCCTCCGCCCATTTGTTGAGCGCATACATTTCACGGAACGCATAACGCAGCCGTTCCAGCTGAGCCGGGCTCAGGCAATCGATGTTCATGCGCTGCTTCAGACCACTACTGCTGGGGGCGCTGGCGGTTTCGCCGCCGTAGATCTCGAAAACCTGCGTGGTGGCGGTGGTGCTGACCGCTTCCTGCTGCACGGTGACCGGGCCGGCCTTGCCGGCGGTGGCCGGCACTGCATAATCGGCCAGCGTGCGGTCTGCCGGGCAGCCGTCGTCGATCCAGTCGGCAATGAACTGGATATCCGTATCGGCCACCGGCTGGCCACCCCAAGGCAGGCGCGGAAAGCGCGTGCCATCGAAAGGTGGCAGGCCGCGCAAGCCCTTGATGAGGCCCGATTCATCACCACGGCCGGCACAGGTGGTGGCCGCATGGCAGCAACTGCCGCTGGCTGCGGGGCGCGCTGCTGCGATCAGCCGCACGCCATACAGGCTGTATTCCAGCAGCTCTGCCAGCGGCAGATGCCAGAATTTCTGTTCCGGCCGGTAATCGGCGCCGGTCACGGCGTCATCGAGTATCGCGATAAAGCGGCCATGGCGCGTTTCTGCCGGTGCCCTGGCGGCTTGCTTGTCATCGTGTCCCATCTTGTACTCCGTACGGTCTGCCGGCTGGCCCGGCGCTGCAGAGGCAGGCCGGGCCAGGGCGGGTTGGGCTGGCCGGGCAACGCCGGCCGGGGTGAACTCAGTGGTGGTGGCTGCTGGTGACGCCATCCGCGGCATCGACGACTTCGACGACTTCCATCATGCCGAGGTCTTCGTGATCGAGGATGTGGCAGTGCATGACGAACTTGCCGATGTAGTCGAGGTAGCGCGTGTACATGTTGACCGTGGTGCCGGCCGGGATCACCACGGTGTCTTTCCACACCATGGCATTGGTGCCGCCCGGCCTGGCCTGGCTGACCTGGAACGGGTTCACATGGATATGGAACACATGCGGCAGTGGCGGAATGCCGTTGGGCACGCCGGACGGATCACCCACGGTGGTGACCGACCACATGTCGATATTGTTCAGCCCTACCTGACGGATGTGCTGCGGGCTGAATGCCTGGTAGTTGACCTGGAAGTAGTTCTTGCCGGTTTTCAGGTCTTGCCCCAGCTTGAATGCCACCTGCTGCACGCCGTTGGCCTGCGTGGTGAGGTCCACGCCGGGGAACGGCGCCAGCCTGGCCATTTCTTCCTGCGTGGGCAGCGCCATGTCCAGCGGCTCGCCCTCGACCACGATTTCCGCCAGCACGTTCTGCGGCTCGTTCACCAGCGCCACCGATTTGAATGCCGGCGTGCCCAGGTCCAGCAGCTTGTAGACGCCCGGCTTGGTGCTGGCCTTCACCAGCACATCGCTGCGGTAGCCCGGCTGTAGCTCCACGCCGTTGCTGCCGCCAGCCGGCCAGGTATCGATGCGGCCCAGATAGATGCCGTCGAGCGCGATCTCGTTCAGCGCATGGCCTTCCAGGCCGATATTGAGCGATTCGCGGAAGGCGGTATCGATCATGCGCCAGCGCTGTACCTCGCCCGGGCGCATATGGATACGCGGCAGGATCTGGCCGTTGATGGTGACGCGGCGCAGTGAACAGCTCCACGTCTTGCGGTTGCCCTTGTCCACGCATTGCTTGGGGTTGCTGGGGGAGGGGAACAGCGCGGTGATGTCGTTCAGCTCGCCGTCGGTATCGTAGAGGATGGTCTGGAACACCATCACTTTCTCGCGCTTGTTGGCTTCGCGCAGCGCGGCGGGAATCTTGGCTTCGTCGTCGTCGATGATCAGTGCGCCAGCCATGCCGCTGCCCACCTGGATGGCGGTAGAGCCATGCGTATGCGCGTGGTACCAGTAGCTGCCCGCAGTGTGGTTGCCAGGCAGCTTGATCTCGTACGGAAACCTGCTTTGCGGTGCAATCGCCAGCAACACGTTGTCGCTGTTGCCGGTGGGCGATACATGCAGGCCATGCGTGTGCAGGTTGGTGGTGTTGTACGAGGCCGGCCGGGTGCTCAGGTGGGCATTCTGCGCTTCGTGCTGGAACTGATCCTCGACCTGGTCGGGCGTTTCCTTCGGTAGCTGGTTATTCAGCAGGATGTCCATTACGTCGCCGGGCCTGGCGCGCAGTGTGGGCCCCACCAGCTGGCCGTTGTAGGTACGCAGCTTGAGCGGGCAGCCGCCCAGGCTGATGGTCTTGGGATCGGTGTAGCGGGTTTCCAGCACGGTGTTCAGCACGCCATTGCGGGCGCTGATATTGGGCGGATTCAGTAGCTCCTGCCGGCCATATTTGGCGATGTCGATGGACTTGTATGCGCAGCCGGCCACGTCGGCCCAAGCCAGCGGGGCGGTGATGGCCAGCAACGCGGCCAGTGCGGGTAACTGCAACCTGCGGGTGAAAACCATGCTTGTTGTCTCCTGCTTGCGCGATGACATTGCCGCCGCCATCAAAAACGGATTGCCCGCCCGGACCGATGAATGCAGCACGGCGCACGCCGGGTTGCACCAGGTGTTGGCAATGGCTGCAGGGCGATGGGAATGGGCGGCTTGCTATTGATCTTTGCTTTGGTGAAAGGATGTGCGCGCATTTTCTGTGGCGTATCATTTAGACCAATGGCATATAACTTACACAAATGAATAGACGTAATGTGGGTTACAAGCAAGCTTGCATTTGAAAAATGCCCGGAGGTGTACGGATGGACACAGCGCTCGCGGTGTCGCCACGGCTTGCAAAGAGAGTCTGCTGGTGCCTGATGGGGCGGCGTGGCAGTGGCCGCAGGCAACATGACAGGCGGTCAGTTTCATGCCGGGTGATTGGCATTATTGCCGTCCGGATTGCGGTCAAGTTTGCTGCAGGAATGCCGATACAAGGGCCAAGCCCATGATTCCCGGATGCAAACGAAATGAAACTGGCCCGATTTTTCCACGAGACTGTCTGGCAGCAGGTGCCGGAGGTACTCGCCTCGGTGGCTGGCGAACGTCGCGAACCACCCGCCAATGCCGATGTGCAAACCCGCGCGGCAGCAAACGAGCAATGGAATGGCACCGAGCGGCGCGCCAGTGGTGAGCGCCGTGGCCCGGAGCGCCGCGCGTACCGGCAGGCTGCATTGCTCGATACCCGCGCACGCCATGAGCGCCGCCGCACTGGCCGCCGGCTGGACGACGCGGCGCCCGAACACGTGGTGTCGATCAAAGCCTGATCGTTGCGCGGGCCGGCGCTGCTAGAATGGCGGCTGATTCCGCCGTCCCTGCCCAGCCCATGCCCCATACCTTTCTCTGGCACGACTATGAAACCTTCGGCGTCGTGCCGCGCCGTGACCGCCCCGCGCAGTTTGCCGGCATCCGTACCGATGCCGAGCTGAACGAGATCGGCGCTCCGGTCGAAGTATTCTGCCAGCCGACCAACGATTGGTTACCTGATCCGCAATCGTGCCTGATCACCGGCATCACCCCGCAACATTGCCTGGACGTGGGCGTGCCCGAGTTCCGCTTTGCTGAAGCGATCGAGCGTGAGCTATCCGCCCCCGGCACCATCGGTGTGGGCTACAACACCATCCGTTTCGATGATGAAGTCACCCGCCACCTGTTCTGGCGCAACCTGATCGACCCGTACGCGCGCGAGTGGCAGAACGATTGCGGCCGCTGGGATATCCTCGACGTGGTGCGCACCACCTGGGCGCTGCGCCCCGATGGCATCGTGTGGCCGGAAAACGACGAGGGCAAAACCAGCTTCCGGTTGGAGCACCTGACCCGCGCCAATGGCTTGGCGCACGAGGCCGCGCACGATGCGCTGTCGGACGTGCGCGCTACCATCGCGCTGGCCAGGCTGATCCGCAATGCACAGCCCAAGTTGTTCGATTTCTGCCTGGGTTTGCGCAAGAAGGATGCGGTGCTCAAGGAGATCGGCAGCGCCCCCCGACCATTCATTCATGTATCGGGCATGTTCGGTGTCGAGCGCGGCTGCATGGCGCTGGTGTACCCGCTGGGCTGGCACCCCGGCAACAAGAACGAACTGATCGTGTGGGATCTGGCATCCGATCCGGCCGAGCTGTTTGCGCTGGATGTGGCGGCCATCCGCGAGCGCATGTTCAGTCGTGCGGCAGACCTGCCCGAGGGCGTCAGCCGCCTGCCGATCAAGACCATCCATATCAACAAATCACCCATCGTGATCGGCAACCTGAAAACGCTGCAGCCGGCGCAGGCCGAACGCTGGGGCATCGATTTTGCATTGGCGGAACGCCATGCGGCTGCATTGCAGGCCGGCCCTGATCTGGCTGGCAAGTGGCCGGAGGTGTTCAAGCGTGATCTGGCGCCGATCAAGGACGTGGATCAGGATCTGTACAGCGGTTTCATCGGCAACGAAGATCGCCGCACGCTGGCACGGGTGCGCAGCCTGAGCCCGGAGCAACTGGCGCAGGCGCGGCCTGATTTCGCTGACCGGCGCCTGGGTGAGCTGCTGTTCAACTACCGCGCCCGCAACTTCCCCGCCACGCTGACCGAGGCCGAACAGCAGCGCTGGCAGCAACTGCGCATCGAGCGGCTGTTTGAAGGTCGTGACGGCTATACCACGCTGGAAGCGTACAGCGAGCAGATCGATACGCTGGCCGAGGCCGCAGGGGAGGCGGGCGATGCTCGTGCCGAGGCCATACTGGCCGCGCTGTATGATTATGCCGACCTGATCGCCCCGGAATACTGAGAACCCCGTGAGATACACGCTGCGCCAACTGGAAGTGTTCGTCGCTGTCGGCCGTTACGAAAGCGCATCCCGCGCGGCCGAGGAGCTGGGGCTGTCGCAATCGGCCACCAGCACCGCGCTGGCCGAGCTGGAAAAGCAGTTCGATATCCGGCTGTTCGATCGCTTCGGCAAGCGGCTGCAACTGAACGAACTGGGCCGGCAATTGCTGCCCAAGGCCATCGAGCTGCTAGACCGCGCCGATGAAGTGGAGGCCGCGCTCAATGGCGAAGCCGGCGTTGGCCACCTGCGCATCGGTGCCACGCTCACCATCGGCAATTATCTTGCCACGCTGCTGGTGGGCGAGTATCTGCGCCGCCACCCGGCCAGCCATATCAAGATGGCGGTACATAACACCGCCACCGTGGTGCAGCAGGTGGCGCATTTTGAACTGGATTTCGGCCTGATCGAGGGCGATTGCCAGCACCCCGATCTGCAGGTGGAAAATTGGGTGGCCGATGAACTGGTGATTTTCTGTGCGCCCGAGCATCCGCTGGCCAGAACCGGCAAGGCCACGCTGGCCGAGCTGACGCGCGTGCCATGGATCGTGCGGGAAACCGGCTCGGGCACGCGGCAGACCTTCGATGCCGCCATGCGCCATGTGTTGTCGAAGCTGGATATCCGCTTGGAGCTGGAGCATACCGAGGCGATCAAGCGCGCGGTGGAATCCGGCCTGGGTATCGGCTGCATTTCGCGGCTGGCGCTGAAGGATGCATTCCGCCGTGGCAGCCTGGTACCGATCCATGTGGACGGGCTGGACCTGTCGCGGCAATTCCACTTCGTGGTGCACAAGCAGAAGTTCCGTACCCCCGGCATGCTCGAGTTCCTGCAGTTGTGCCGCGACGTGGCGGAAAACGTCTCGGTCAGCGACGAGATCGTGCTGCTGAACCGCGCGGCACCCATGCTGGCCGGGGCGGACCGGCTGGGTAGCTGATTGCCGCACCCCGGCGCCGTACAGCGGCGCATCGTATTACGGACAAGGGCGGCCCGCGGGCCGCCCTTGTTGCTACCTGCTGCCTGCCCGGGTTTAGCGGGCGATGATCAGCAACTGGTTCAGGTACTGCGCATCGAACGCATGGTTGGCACCTTCATCGACACCGTATTCGAAAACATGGGCGCCGGCGGCAGTCGGGGTGATCTGGTAGTTGAACGTGCCGTCCTGCAGGTAATCCACGGCGGCCAGCATCGGATTGCTGCTGTAGCTCCAGCCGCTGCCGTTGAACCACTGCGCGCCCTTGGTGCCGACAAAACCGGCCCAGCGCTCCACCAGCGCATTCTTCTTGCTGTTGGCTTCCACCTTCACGTTGACGGTGATGCTCTGGCCCACGTTCACGTAGAGCGGCTTGTCGCTACCGTTGGCGGTGACGGTGATTTTCGGGGGCTGCACGCCACTGAGCGTGCTGTTGTAGAGCACGGTGCCCTTGAGCGCGGCATTGGCGCCCTCGCAATGCTGCTCGAAATTGGCGGCAAAACGGTCGATATCGCCATTGGTCTTGTAGGTCAGTTCGAGTACGTCGAAACGGCCAGTGACCGTATTGCAGCCGCGGCCGCTACCGCTGACATTGAGCCCCGGCTTGGTGATGCTCTGGAATGGAAAACGTTGCGCCTCTTCATACGCCTGCACCAGCAGCGGAACCTCGCCCGGTGCAGCAAAATCGAGTGACCACCAGGCAGTGCCGCCGTTGAAGCTGACGCTGACCCCCTTGTCGAAGTTCTTGTTGATGGTGAAGGTGCCATCCGTTTCCTGCCAGGTGGCATTCTTGCCCTGGCCGATATAGTCGCCGGGTTCGCTTTTGAACTGCAGCGATGTGGTGGCCTGTGCGGCAACGGCGGTCAGCAACAGGGCAACACTGAGAACGAGCTTGCGTAGCATGGGTTTTCATCCTGATCGGGTTGAACATGCCCGGCCTTGCAGCCGGAGCGGATGAAGCAGTTCTTTACTGCTTCAAATCAACACATTACGTGGATGTTTTCTTTCACTTGCCGCGTGTAACGCATGTGGAAGACGCGGGTGATGAGAGCCAGGTTGCAGCAAAAAGGCCAGGCAGCAAGCGGGTATGAATGGCGCTATCGCGCCCGGCAGGCGTTGGTGCCAGCCGGGCTAACCGGGAAAAATACCCGGTGCGGCAGGGCATTTGCGCGCCCGGGCGGCTGCCCAGCCGCCGCATTAGCAGTTATCCTGCCGCCATGAATCTGCTCCGCTCCCTGGCCGCCGTCAGTTCGATGACGCTGGTGTCCCGCATCCTCGGCTTTGCGCGCGAGGCCATCGTGGCGCGCTACTTTGGCGCCAGCGTCGCTACCGACGCATTCTTCACCGCATTCCGCCTGCCCAACCTGCTGCGGCGCATTTTTGCCGAGGGGGCGTTCTCGCAAGCCTTCGTGCCCATCCTGGCCGAATACAAAACCCAGCAGGGCGAGGAGGCCACGCGCACCTTCATTGCCTACGTATCCGGCATGCTGACGCTGATCCTGGCGCTGGTGACCTTGTTGGGCGTGCTGGCGGCGCCGGTGCTGGTGTGGATTACCGCATCGGGCTTCCGTGATGATCCGGCGCGGTTCGACCTGACTGCGCACATGCTGCGCATCGTTTTTCCGTACATCTTCCTGATTTCGCTCTCGTCGCTGGCTGGCGCGGTGCTCAATACCTGGAACCGTTTCTCGGTGCCGGCGTTCGTGCCCACCTTGCTCAATGTGTCGATGATCGTGTTTGCGCTGTTCGTCTCGCCCTATTGCAACCCGCCCATCATGGCGCTGGCGTGGGGCGTGCTGGCAGGGGGCATCCTGCAACTGGCGTGGCAACTACCGTACCTGAAGCAGATCGGCATGCTGGTGCTGCCACGGCTGCGCTGGAAAGATGCGGGGGTGTGGCGGGTGATGCGGCAGATGGGCCCGGCCATCCTCGGGGTATCGGTTGCGCAAATCTCGCTGCTGATCAACCTGAGCTTTGCCTCCTACCTGCCGGCCGGGTCGATCTCGTGGATGAACTACGCCGATCGCCTGATGGAGTTTCCCAATGGCCTGCTCGGCGTGGCGCTCGGCACCATCCTGTTGCCATCGCTTTCCAAGACCTTTGCCAACAAAGACCACGCCGAGTACTCGCGGCTGCTGGACTGGGGCTTGCGGCTATGCCTGATGATGGCGCTACCTGCATCGGCGGCGCTGGCCATCCTGTCCGGCCCGCTGATTGCCTCCTTGCTGCAGTACGGCGCTTTCCATACCGATGACACGCTGAAAACCCAGTACGCATTGCTGGCGTATACGGTGGGCCTGTCGGGCTTCTTGCTGGTGAAGGTGCTGGCGCCGGGCTTCTATGCGCGGCAGAACCTGCGCACGCCGGTGAAAATCGCCATCTTCACGCTGGTGCTTACCCAGTTGATGAACCTGGCTTTCATCGGCCCGCTCAAGCACGCCGGCCTGGCGTTGTCGATCGGCCTGGCGTCGTGCGCCAATGCCGGGCTGCTGTACTGGAAGCTGCGCAAGCAGGGTGTATTCCAGCCGCAGCCGGGCTGGACCCCATTTCTGCTGAAGCTGGTGGTTGCGGTGGTGGTGATGTCTGCGGTGCTGTTCGGCATCCTGCATGTGATGCCGGCCTGGGATCAGGGGCTGATGGTGATGCGTTTGCTGCGCCTGGCGGTGGTGGTGGCGGCAGGCCTTGCCGCCTACTTCGGTACGCTGTTCGCGCTGGGTTTCAGGCTGGCCGATTTCTCGCGCCGCGCTGCATAGCCGTCAGCGGCAGCGCCATGGCTTGGCGCTGCCGGATCATGCAGCCGGCCTGAGCGTATGTGGGCGCTGATCAGGCCGCGTACAGCACGAATACCGTCGGGCGCTTGTGCAGGTCTGGCTTGGCGCCCTTGCGCCATGCGGCTACGCTCTGGCTGAGGATGTATTCGCTGGTGGTGGTGATGTCGCAGGCCACGGTCAGCTGGCTGCCCGGTGCCAGCGTGGCCAGCAGTGCATCGAACAGCGCGCCGTTGCGGTAGGGCGTTTCGATGAACAGCTCTGCCTGCTGTTGCTTGCGTGATTCCAGCTCCAGCTTGCGGATGGCCTCGATACGGCCGGCGTCCTGCGTGGGCAGGTAGCCGTTGAAGCGGAATTTCTGGCCATTGGCGCCAGCGGCCATCAGCGCCAGCAGTATGCTCGACGGCCCCACCAGCGGCGCCACGCGGATGCCGCGCGCGTGCGCCAGCTTCACCAGGTTGGCACCGGGGTCGGCCACGCCGGGGCAACCGGCTTCGGACATCAGGCCCACATCGTGGCCAGCCAGTAGCGGTGCCAGCAGCGCTTCCAGCGCGGCGTCCCTGGTGTGTTCGTTCAGTTCTTCCATCCACAGCGTGCGCAGCTCGTGCGGGGTGCCGATGATCTTGAGCATGGCGCGTGCGGTTTTGGGTGCTTCCACGATGAAGTGAGTCAGCTTTTGCGCGGTAGCGATCACGTCGGCCGGCAATACGGATGCCAGCGTGTCTTCCCCCAGCGGTACGGGGATCAGGTACAGGGTGCCCTTGGTCGTCATGTCATTGTTCTCTTGCTCGCTTATAAAACCGGCAGGCCGGCCTGATCCAGCATGCCCACCAGCGCAATCAGCGGCAGGCCGATCAGCGCGGTGGGGTCGCTGCTGGCCACGCGGGCGATCATGGCAATGCCCAGTGCTTCCACCTTGGCGCTGCCGGCGCAATCGTAGGGTTGATCGCGCTGCAGATAATGTTCGATCTGCGCATCGCTGTACTCACGCATGGTCACATTGGTGACGTCCACCGCAGATTGCGTATGGCCGCTGTGTGCGTCGTGCAGCGCCAGCGCGGTATGGAACTGCACCGTCTTGCCGCGCATGGCCTGCAGCTGCAGCACTGCGCGCGCATGCGTGCCGGGTTTGCCCAGTTGCGCGCCATCGAGCAGCGCCACCTGGTCGGAGCCGATCAGCAGTGCACCCGGGTGGCTGGTGGCCAGTGCCCGTGCCTTGGCGATGGCCAGGCGCACGCTGGTGGCTGCCGCGGTTTCGCCGGCTAGCGGGGTTTCGTCGACGCCGGGGCTGGCGGTTTCGAAAGGCAGGCCCAGCCGGGCCAGCAGTTCGCGCCGGTAGGGCGAGGTGGAGGCCAGCACCAACTGGCGCTGCGGGGGCGTTGCGGCGGGAAGCGGTTGTTTTTGCATGGGAAATCGCCACGGGGTTACGGATAAAAAGCTTTGACATCAGCTGGGCGCGGATTGTATCATGCGCGGTTTCCGACTCGTCCCGACTTGTTTTCAGTAAAAGTCGTGCCGGGTGTAGAACAGGTTCAGACACGGATATGCCGGTCATTCATAGTGCCGATTTTGCCCGCGAGGGCGGTGTGCTTGAAGGGGCTTTGCCCTTGGCCGATCTTGCGCGCGTGCGTGACCGGCTGGTCGGCACGGAAGGTAATATGGTCTGGCGCCTCAAGGGTGGTGTGGACAAGCTGGAACGCCCATGGCTGGAAGTGAGCCTGACGGGTGAGCTGGTGTTGACCTGCCAGCGCTGCTTGCAGCCCATGCCTTGGCCCTTTGTCGTGGATACCCGTTTTACGCAGTTTGCCGATGAGGCAACTGCCGACGATGCAGAAATGCTCGATCCGGATGTCGACACTCTGGTGATCGATCCGGCGATGTCGGTGGAAACCTTGCTGGAAGATGAATTGTTGCTGGCTTTGCCCTTTGCGCCCACGCATGCAGTATGCGATGCCCCGCAAGAGCAGAACCTGCAAGACAAACCGAATCCGTTTGCAGTCCTGGCTGGTTTGAAAACCAGGAAAGCGGAATAATTGAACTTAAGTACTGGTTTTCAAGGAGTTTTGACATGGCTGTTCAACAGAATAAAAAATCCCCGTCCAAGCGCGGCATGCATCGCGCCCACGACTTCCTGGCTGCCCCGGCAGTCTCGATCGATCCGAACACCGGCGAAGCACATCGCCCGCATCACATTTCCCCGAATGGCTTCTACAAAGGCCGTCGCGTGATCAAGGCCAAGGGCGAGTAATTCGTCAAAAGCCTTTATAACCAATTGGTTATGAAAACGGCGCAAGCGGGCAACCTCGCTTGCGCCGTTCGCCATTCTGGAACCCCATGGACATTACCGTAGCCGTTGACGCGATGGGCGGAGACCACGGCGCGCACGTTACCGTGCCTGCCGTCCTGCGTTTCCTTGACCGCCATCCGGATGTGAACGTCGTGCTCGTCGGCCTGCCCGATGCGCTGGAGACCGAACTGCGTGCACGCAAGGCCGGCATCGGCCCGCGCCTGCGCATCCATCCGGCCACCGAGATCGTCACGATGGACGAATCGCCACAGTCGGCGTTGAAGAACAAGAAAGATTCTTCGATGCGCGTGGCCATCAACCTGGTGAAATCGGGCGAGGCCAATGCCTGTGTATCCGCCGGCAATACCGGCGCACTGATGGCGACGGCCCGTTTCGTGCTCAAGACCATCGAAGGGGTGGAGCGCCCGGCCATCGCCAAGATGATGCCGACCGCCACCGGTGGCGAAACCTGTGTGCTGGATCTGGGTGCCAATGTCGATTGCACGCCGGAGCAGTTGCTGCAATTCGGCATCATGGGCGCATCGCTGGTCTCTGCGGTGCAGCACAAGGACCGGCCCAGCGTGGGTTTGCTGAACATCGGCTCTGAAGAAATCAAGGGCAATGAATCGGTGAAGGCGGCGGCCGAGCTGCTGCGTGCCAGCAAGCTCAACTTCCATGGCAATGTGGAAGGCAACGAGCTCTTTACCGGTACTGTCGATGTGATCGTTGCCGATGGCTTTACCGGCAACGTGGCGCTGAAAACCACCGAGGGCCTCGCCAAGATGCTGGCCGAGTTCCTGCGTGAGGAATTCACCCGTACCTGGTGGACCAAATTGCTGGCGGCGCTGGCCTGGCCGGTGCTCAGCCACTTCAAGAAGCGCGTGGATCCACGCCGCTACAATGGCGCATCGCTATTGGGCCTGAAAGGGATTGTGGTAAAAAGCCACGGCGGTGCAGACCAGATGGCGTTCTACTGGGCACTCAAGCAGGCAGTGACCGAGGCACAATCGGGGCTGATCCAGCGTATTACCGAAGAGGTGAGCGGGCAGCTTGCCGATCTGGCCGCCCGGCCCGATGCCAGCACGGCTGCCGTCGCCCCCTAGCAGCAGAACTAATCAGAAAAGAGAGACGCCATGTACGCGCGTATCGTCGGAACCGGCTCCTACCTGCCGGAAAAAATCCTCACCAATGCCGAGCTGGCCACCCGCGTGGACACCAGCGATGAATGGATTGCCTCGCGTACCGGTATCCGCGCCCGCCACGTGGCCGCGGATGACGAAAAAACCTCCGACATGGCGCTGCATGCGGTCACGCGCGCGCTGGAAGCGGGTGGTGTAGCGCTTGAAGAAGTCGATCTGCTGATCGTTGCCACCACCACGCCGGACAATATTTTCCCGTCCACTGCCTGCCTGCTGCAGGAAAAGCTGGGTGTGCATGGGTTCCCGGCCTTTGACGTACAGGCCGTGTGTGCCGGCTTCATCTACGCACTGGCAACGGCCAATGCAATGATCCAGAGCGGTATCGCCAGGTGTGCAGTGGTGGTGGGCGCGGAAAAGCTCACCAACCTGATCAACTGGGATGACCGCGCCACTTGCGTGCTGTTCGGCGATGGCGCCGGCGCCGTGGTGCTGCGCGCATCGGAAGAGCCGGGCATCCTGGCTACCCAGCTGCATGCTGACGGCCGCTACAGCAACATCCTCAAGGCCGAGGGTCGCGTCAAGCAGGGGGCTATCGATGGCAACCCGTATATCTATATGGAAGGCAACGCGGTATTCAAGTTTGCCGTGCGCGCTCTCGCCGATGTGGCGGAGAAAACGCTGGCTGCTGCTGGCTTGCAGCAATCGGATGTCGACTGGCTGGTGCCGCACCAGGCCAACCTGCGCATCATCGAATCCACCGCCAAGCATTTGCATCTGCCGATGGAGCAGGTGATCGTTACCGTGGACCGCCATGGCAATACCTCGGCGGCGTCGATTCCGCTGGCACTGGATGCCGGCGTGAAAGATGGCCGCATCAAGCCGGGCCAGACCCTGTTGCTGGAAGGGATTGGTGGTGGCTTTGCCTGGGGCTCCGTGCTCGTCAAGTTTTAGTCGGAACGGCGCAGCAATGCGCCGTTTTGCCGCGTCTGCACTCATCGCAGACGCCCCCGCAGTGATCCACATGTATCAAGATTTGCCGCATGGGCAAATCCGCAAGGAGATGAAAATGACGCTTGCTTTCGTATTTCCGGGCCAGGGCTCGCAATCGATCGGCATGATGAAGGGCTTCGACGGCAATGCTGCCGTGCGCGAAACCTTCGAGGAAGCCAGTGCCGCACTGGGCCAGGATCTGGCTGCCATGTGTGCAGAGGGCGCCGATGCTGCGGTGATCAACGCCACCATCAACACGCAGCCGTTGATGCTGACCGCCGGTGTGGCGGTCTACCGTGCGTGGCGCGCGGCCGGTGGCGCGGCGCCCGCTGTGGCGGCCGGCCATTCGCTGGGTGAGTACTCGGCGCTGGTGGCCGCAGGCAGCATTGCCTTTGCCGATGCGGTCAAGCTGGTGCGCGTGCGTGCCGAGGCCATGCAGTCGGCGGTGCCGGAAGGCGAGGGCGCGATGGCGGCCATTCTGGGCCTGCCCGATGACGTGATCGTGGCCGCGTGCCTGGAAGCGGCGCAGGGCGACGTGGTCGAGGCAGTCAACTTCAACTCGCAAGGCCAGGTGGTGATTGCCGGCAGCAAGGCGGCAGTCGAGCGCGCCATGGCGCTGTGCAAGGAAAAGGGCGCCAAGCGTGCATTGCCGCTGCCGGTATCGGTGCCGTCGCACTGCGCACTGATGAAGCCTGCTGCAGACAAGCTGGCCGTGGTGCTGGCGGACATCCAGATTGCCGCGCCGCAGTTTCCGGTCATCCACAATGTGGACGTGACCGCCTGCGCAGAGCCGGCGCAAATCCGCGATGCGCTGGTGCGCCAGCTGTACCGTCCAGTGCGCTGGGTGGAAACCGCGCAGAAGATTGCTGCCGATGGCGCAGGCGTGATCGCCGAGTGCGGCCCCGGCAAGGTGCTGGTGGGCCTGAACAAGCGCATCGCCGAAAATGCCCAGCATGTGGCGCTGACCGATGCCGCAGCGTTCGATGCACTCAAGGCGCTGCTGTAAAGCGCTGTTGTTGCAGATATGCCACTACGGGTGGTCGGGTAAAGATTGATAGGCATCCTGCGTGTGACGCAGCTTGCCGCACAGGGAGAAACAACATGAGTCTTGCAGGCAAAGTCGCGCTGGTTACCGGCGCATCGCGCGGTATCGGCCAGGCTATCGCGCTGGAGCTGGCGGCGCAGGGTGCCATCGTCGTGGGCACCGCAACCAGTGATTCCGGTGCCGAAGCGATTACCGCTTATCTGAAATCGGCCGGTGCACAGGGCGCCGGGCTGCGCCTGGACGTGACCGAGGAAGGCGCTTGTGAAGCGCTGGTGGCACAGGTTGAAAAGGATTTTGGCGGTATTGCCGTGCTGGTCAACAATGCGGGCATCACCCGTGATAATTTGCTGATGCGGATGAAAGACGAGGAATGGGATGCCATCATGGATACCAACCTCAAGCCGGTTTACAAGCTCTCCAAGGCGGTAATGCGTGGCATGATGAAGGCCCGCTGGGGCCGTATCATCAATATTGCCTCCGTGGTCGGCGCGACCGGCAACCCTGGTCAGACCAATTATTCGGCTGCCAAGGCGGCATTGTTCGGCTTTACCAAATCGCTGGCGCGTGAAATCGGCTCGCGCGGCGTGACGGTGAATGCGGTGGCGCCGGGCTTCATCGATACCGACATGACGCGGGGCCTGCCGGATGAACAAAAGGCCGCGCTGGTGCAGAATATTGCACTGGGGCGCCTGGGTGAACCCAGTGAAATTGCCGATGCCGTGGGGTTTCTGGCATCCAGCAAAGCGAATTACGTTACCGGTCAGACTTTGCATGTGAACGGTGGCATGTACATGAACTAAAGGTCAAATCCGGCATCGCGGGCGGCCTCAAACGCCCGTTTTTCCGGATTGATTTGATGCGTGTTTAAGCCATGTTGTCCCGGCTTAACTTTGCGCGAGGCGTTTTTTTGGTACAATGCGCTCGCTTTTTTTATTCCCTTAAATGGCTAAGGTTAAATCCATGGAAAACATCGAACAGCGCGTGAAGAAGATCGTTGCTGAGCAACTGGGCGTGCCGGAAACGGACGTCAAGAACGAGTCCTCCTTCGTGAACGACCTCGGCGCCGATTCCCTCGACACCGTTGAACTCGTGATGGCCCTCGAAGAAGAATTCGAGTGTGAGATTCCGGACGAAGAAGCCGAAAAGATCACTACCGTCCAGCAAGCCATCGACTACGTGTCCGGCAACCTGGACAAGTAATACCTGTCTTGAGAAGACCTCTGCTGCGGCCCGTCAAACGGCTGCACAGAGGTCTTGTTCCATCCGGCGCGCGCAAAGCTGTTTGAAATGCGCATCGCCGCCAGTCTGGAGAATTCCCGTGTCCAAACGCAGAGTCGTCGTCACCGGCCTCGGTCACATTTCCCCGGTGGGTAACGACGTTGCCACCGGTTGGGCCAACCTGCTTGCCGGCCAGTCCGGCATTGGCCAGATCACCCGTTTCGATGCTTCCGACCTTGCCTGCACGATTGCCGGCGAAGTGAAGGGCTTCGATGTGACCCAGTACATCACGGCCAAGGAAGCGCGCCGGATGGACGTCTTCATCCACTACGGCATCGTTGCTGCCTTGCAGGCCATTGCCGATGCCGGGCTGGATGATGTTCCCAATCTCGACAAGACCCGCGTTGGCGTGAACATCGGCTCCGGTATCGGCGGCCTGCCGCTGATCGAGGAAACCGATGGCGACCTGCGTGCAGGTGGCCCGCGCAAGATCGGCCCGTTCTTCATTCCCGGCTCGCTGATCAACCTGATCGCCGGCCATGTCACCATCCTCAAGGGCTACCAGGGCCCCAGCTACGGCATCGTGTCTGCATGCACCACCGGTGCGCACAGCATTGGCGATGCCGCGCGTGCCATCGTCTATGGCGATGCCGACGTGATGGTGGCCGGTGGCGCCGAAGGCGCGATCTCGCGGCTGGGCATCGGCGGCTTTGCCGCGATGAAGGCGCTGTCTACCCGCAACGATGATCCGCTGACCTCGTCCCGCCCGTGGGACAAGGGCCGCGATGGCTTCGTGATGGGCGAGGGCGCCGGTGTGGTGGTGCTGGAAGAATACGAACACGCAGTGAAGCGTGGCGCCCGTATCTACGCCGAATTCGTCGGCTTCGGCATGAGCTCGGATGCATACCACATCACTGCCCCCAGTGCGGAAGGCCCGGCACGTGGCGTAGCCAACGCGCTGCGCGATGCCGGCATCAATGCCGATCAGGTCGATTACGTGAACGCGCACGGCACCTCCACGCCGCTGGGCGATGCCAATGAAACCAATGCGCTCAAGCTGGCGTTCGGTGATCACGCGAAGAAGCTGGCAGTGAACTCGACCAAGTCGATGACCGGCCACTTGCTGGGCGGTGCCGGCGGGGTTGAAGCGGTGTATTCCATCCTGGCGATGTACAACCAGGTTTCGCCACCTACCATCAATCTCTTCGAGCAGGATATCGAGGGCGGTTGCGATCTGGACTACGTGGCCAACACCGCGCGGGACATGAAAATCGATGTGGCGATTTCCAATTCCTTCGGGTTTGGCGGCACCAACGGCACGCTGGTGTTCAAGAAGTTCTGATACCGGGCTCTCTCCGCCGTACGAAACCCCACGCATGCGTGGGGTTTTTTCATGGCCACCAGCGCCGTGGCGCGGGTTAAGCGCACAGCGCCTGTTGCAGATTGCACACAGCTGCTGCCCGGCATACGCAAATGCCAAATTGTCTACTGGCAAGCTGCTGCAATGGCGCTTACCCTGCAACGCATATGCAGCAGGGATGATGGCGATGTGGAAATGGGTGCTGGGTATTGCCGGTTTGTTGATTTCGCTGATGGCAGGTCCGGTGTGGATCGTGGCGGGCCTGTTGCTGGGCATGCTGATCGATGGCAGCAAGGATGGCCGGGTCGAATCACTGCTGGCGCGTATCGATACGCTGGAAACACAAGCCCGGGAATTGCGTGATCGCCTGCACAAGCTGGAGGTGGAGCGATTCCGCATCCGGCAAGCCAGCCCGGAGCACGCCCGGGCTGCCACGACCACAGTACCGCAGCCCCAAGCGGAGCCGGATGCAGTGAAGGATGCCGCGCGACCGGCTTCCCCATTGGCAGACCTGCTGCCTGCCGGGGCAACGTCGCCAGCCCAAGCTGCGACTGCCGATCTGCCACTGTCGCTGGATATGGCACCGACCGCATTGCCGGCTGCTACAGCGCCGCAGGATATGCTGTCGCTGCCTGCCGCAGAGGCTGATGCGCTGGCCGCAGCCCGCAATGCCACCCCCGCCGCGAGCCAGCCTGCAGCGGCATCACCACCGGCCATTGCACGGCCACCCCGCAAGCCGCCCGCCCCCGATCTTTTCGAGCAGGCGTTTGCTGCAGCCAAAGGCTGGCTGTTTGGCGGCAACACCGTGGTGCGCATGGGCATCCTGATCCTGTTTTTCGGCGTGGGCTTCCTGATCAAGTACGCGGCAGACCACAGCATGCTGCCGGTGGCGTTCCGTCTGGCGGGTGTGGCGGTCGGGGCGATTGCGCTGCTGGTTACCGGCTGGCGGCTGCGCGAGCGGCGCCGAGGCTACGCGCTGATCCTGCAGGGCGGTGGCGTGGGCATGCTCTACCTCACCAGCTTTGGCGCGCTCAAACTCTACCACCTGCTGCCGCCGGTGCTGGCCATGGGCCTGATGGTTGCGCTGTGCGGGCTGTCGGCTTTCATCGCCATCCGCCAGGATGCCCGCTCGCTGGCGGTGATGGGCAGCATAGGCGGTTTTCTGGCGCCCATCCTCACGTCCACCGGTGGCGGCAGCCATGTGATGCTGTTCAGCTACTACGCGTTGCTCAATGCCGGCATTTTCGCCATTGCGTGGTTCAAGGCGTGGCGGCCGCTCAACCTGGTGGGCTTCTTCTTCACCTTCGGCATTGGCGCCGCATGGGGCGTGCAGGCGTATTCCCCCGGGTTGTTTGCCAGTACCGAGCCTTTCCTGTTGCTGTTCTTCCTGTTTTACGTGGGCATTGCAGTGCTGTATGCGGCGCGGCAATCGAGCGACATCAAGCATTACATCGACAGCACGCTGATTTTCGGCACGCCGCTGGTGGGCTTCGGCTTCCAGGCACGGCTGATGCAGGATTTCGAGTTTGGCTTGGCGTTCAGCGCGGCCGCGTTGTCGGCGTTTTACCTGTTGCTGGCGGCGTGGCTGCTGCGCACCGCGCGCGGGCGTTCACGCAGCGTGGCAGAGGCGTTCTTCGCGCTGGGCATCATCTTCGGCACGCTGGCGATTCCGCTCGCGCTGGATGCGCGCTGGACCAGCGCTGCATGGGCGCTGGAAGGGGCGGCAGCGGTGTGGGCGGCCCTGCGGCAGAGCCGCAAGCTGGCGCTGGCGTTCGGCTTGCTGCTGCAACTGGCTGCGGGTGTGTCGTACGGGCTGGATAGCCATGCGGTGGCCGATATCGCGTTCCTCAACCACCACTGCGGCGGGCTGCTGCTGGCGCTCAGCTGGCTATTCAGCGCGTGGCAGCTGCAACGTGATGCCGCCGCGTGGCGCCAGGGCCTGAGCTGGGTCTACGGTGGCCTGGGCCTGTTGATCTGGCTGGGCGTGCTGGTGGAAGAGCTGTTGCGGCTGCACCAGGGGGGCATGGTGGCATGGCTGGGGCTGGCCACCTTGACGGCGTGGCTGGCCAGTGTGGCCAGCAGCAGGCTGACGTGGCCGGCTGCCCGTTGGCCGGCATTGTTGTTGCCGGTGGTATTGCTGTGCGTGGCCCTGGCTAACGCATCACCTTACCTGGACGGCAGGGTTACAGGCTGGTGGCAGCCACTGGCGGGTATGGCCGGCCTTGCATGGCTGACCGCGCTCGCCAGTGCCTGGTACCTGCTGTACAGGCATGATGGGAAGGCCGAACACGCGCTGCTGCTGATGTTGCATGCGGTGCTGGGTGGAAGCGCCGCATTGCTGCTGGCCTGGCAGCTGGGTGCCTGGCTGGACCAAGCGCTGCCCGATAGTGACTGGGCCATTTCGGCATGGGCGGCCGTGCTGGCGGCAGCGCTGCTCTGGCTGGCCAGCAATGCGCCGCGCTGGCAGCGCTGGCCGTTCCCGCGGTACCTGCATGCCTATGCGCGTTTTGCTGCCGGATTCTGGACGTTGCTGTTGCTGGGCTGGTGCGTGCTGGCAACCGGGCTGGCGGCAGATGCACAGCCGTTGCCGTATCTACCGCTGCTGAACCCGGTTGACGTGGTGATGGTGCTGACCTTGTTCGCACTGTGGTGCTGGGCGCGGCCGCTGCAACTGGCGTTGCTGCGCGATGCCGGGCAGGACGCAACCGGCAGCCCGCCCATCGTGGCCAGCGTGATGGCTGCACTGGTGTTCTTGTGGCTGAATGCCGTGCTGTTGCGCACGCTGCACCATTGGGGCGGCGTACCATGGGATATCGAAGCACTGGGGCGTTCGGCGCTGGTGCACACGGCGCTGTCGATTTTCTGGAGCTTGCTGGCGCTGGCGGTGATGTTCACGGCCACGCGGCGTGCGGCACGTCCGGTGTGGTTTGTCGGCGCGGCGTTGCTGGCTGTGGTGGTGGTCAAGCTGTTCGCGGCGGATCTGTCCAACCTGACCGGCGTGATGCGTATCGTGTCTTTCATCGGCGTCGGCGTATTGCTGCTGCTGATCGGCTATGTATCGCCGCTGCCGCCGGCCCGTGCGGCGGCGGATGCGCCGCAATGAAACTTCAAGGGATCGGCCACTCATGTTGAAGAATGCCCTGCTGTTGACCGTGTTGCTGGCAACGCCGGCCTGGGCGGCCGGCGTGCCGGCGGCCAGCGCGTTTGCGCGCCATGCCGAGCTGAAGATGGCCGGCGATACCGCCATCTATACGCTGGATTTGCCGGCAGACGTCTACCGCTACACCACGCGCAGCGATCTGGGTGACCTGCGGGTGCTCAACGGTGCGGGCGAACCGGTGCCGTATGCGCTGTCGTCGCTGCCGGCGGTGAACGAGGTCAGGCAGGCACCGCTGGCAGTACCGTATTTTCCGCTGCCGCAGGCCTTGGCGGATGCCGGCGATGTGTCCGTCACCGTCAAGGCAACCACCGATGGTGCACTGGTGGCGGTGCAGCAGCATGGCGATGCCAAGGCTGCAGGCGCCACGCAGTATTTCATCATCGATGCCAGCCATATCAAGCGCCCGCTGGATACGCTGACGCTGGACTGGACAGAAACCGGCTTCCAGGGCCGCGTGCAGGTGGAAGTGAGCGACGATTTGCGCCAATGGGCATTGCTGACCAGTGCCGATGTGCTGCGCCTGCAGCGCAACGGCCAGTTGCTGGATGCGCGCGGTATCGATCTGGGGGGCGTGCGTACGCGTTACCTCAAGCTGCGCTGGCTGACTCCCTCACCCACGCTGCAGGGCGTCAGCGTCACGCCGGGCGCCACGCAGGTGGAAACCCGCCGGGTGTGGTTCGATGCCACGCCCACCGGTGTGGATGCCGCCAGTGGCGAATACCGTTTTACCTCGCCAGCTGCTGCAGCCATCGACCGCGTGCGCATTACGCTGCCGCAAACCAATACGCTGGTGGCCGCCAGCCTGCTGGCCCGTAACGATGGCAGCGACAAATGGCGCGAAGTGGCGCGCACGCAGCTATACCGGCTGCAGCGTGCCGACGGTGAAACCGTCAGCGGGCCGCTTGCCATCTGGCCCACGGCGCGGCGTGAATGGCTGCTGCGCGTGGATACCCGCGGTGGCGGCTTGGGGCAGGGGCAGGCCGGCGTGCAACTGGGCTGGTTGCCGCAGAAGCTGACTTTTGTGGCGCGTGGCACGCCACCGTTCACGCTGGCATATGGCTTGCGCGGGCTCGATAGTGCGGCGCAGCCATCCGGCGCACTGCAGATTGGCGAGACCAAGCCCGCACCGGCGGAAGTGGGCGCTATCCAGGATGGCACGCCACAGCCTGAGCCACTTTTTGCCCCCGAGCAATTGCGGCGCTGGGCGCTGTGGGGCGTGTTGCTGGCAGCGGTGCTGGTGCTGGGCCTGATTGCCTGGCGGCTGGGCAAGGCGCTGCCCGCAGCGGAAAACGACGGTCACTGACCGCGTTATCCGGCGGCCAGCCGGGCCATCGGCAGCAGCGGGTCGTGCACACCCTGCACGATCGCCATCAGCTTGGCGCGCGCACTTGATACAATCGCGCCATGCCGATTCAAACCCTTGCCTTCATCCCTGACTTGGCCGCGTTGGCCGCCTCTACCCCGGCGGCCTTTCCCGGTGTGCTGCAATCCTCCGGCACGCAAGGTTGGGATGTGTTGTTTGCGTTGCCGCAAGCGCGGCGTATCTACCGCCATGATGAGCTGGCTGCTTTCCTGCATGATCTGGATACCTTGCCGGTGCATGCCGGGCAGGACCACGCGCTGCCTTTCCTGGGGGGCTGGCTGGTGTACGCCGGTTATGAGCTGCTGGAAGCATTCGAGCCCACGGTGCCGTTGCGCGGAGATGAGCAATTTCCCGCCGCCGCGCTGATCCGCTGCCCGGCCGCGGTGCTGGTGGACCGTGGCGCGCAACAGGCTTTCCTGGTGGCAGAAACCGATGACGCATTGCAGGCGCTGGCAGCGCTGGTGGCTGCCGCACCGGTATGGCAGGCCAGCCCGCTGTCGGTGGCCAGCGTGAGCGAGGATGACGCTGCCGCATTCCTGGCCGGTGCACAGCGCTGCAAGGACTATATCGTTGACGGTGAGGTATTCCAGGTGAACCTGTCGCGCGGCTGGCGCGTGCAGCTGGCATCGGGTAGCCCGTATGATCTTTATGCCGCGCTGCGGGCCGCCAACCCGGCGCCGTTCTCTGCGCTGCTCAACCTGGGTGAGCAGCAGATCGTCAGCTCGTCGCCAGAGCGGCTGGTGAAGGTGTCAGGTGGCGTGGTGGAAACACGGCCGATTGCCGGTACGCATCCGCGTGGTGGTACGCCGGCCGAGGATGAGGCGCTCAAGCAAAAGCTTATCAGCACGGTGAAAGAGCGCGCCGAGCACATCATGCTGGTCGATCTGGAGCGTAACGATCTGGGCCGCATTGCGGTGCCGGGCAGCGTGGAAGTGGACGAATTGATGGCCGTGGCCAGCTATGCGTTCGTGCATCATATCGAATCGAACATCCGCGCGCGCTTGCAGCCGGGCACTACGGTACGGCAGGTGCTGCGGGCGCTGTTTCCCGGCGGCACCATCACCGGTTGCCCCAAGGTGCGTTGCATGCAGATCATCCGCGAGCTGGAAGATGCCCCGCGCGCGGCTTATACCGGTAGCCTTGGCTACGTGGGCGTCGACGGGCGCATGGATTTCAACATCTTGATACGGACCTTCATGCAGCAACAGCAACAGCTTTACTTCCGCGCCGGTGCCGGCATCGTGGCGGATTCGGATCCGGCGCGCGAGCTGCAGGAAACCCGCCACAAGGCACGCGGCCTGCTGCGCGCGCTGGGGGTGGCCGGATGATGCACCGACTGGTCAACGGCAAGGCCAAGGATGCGCTCAGTTTGGCTGACCGCGCATTTCAGTTCGGCGACGGGGTATTCCGCACGTTGAAGATGGTGGATGGCGGCGTGCCGTTCTGGCTGCGCCAGCTCGACCGCCTGACCCACGATGCCGCGGTGCTGGGCATCGAGGCGCCGTCGGCCAGCGACTGGCTGGCTGACATGGCGTGGCTGCACAAGCAGGGCGTGCGCGATGCCGCGCTCAAGTTCATCGTGACGCGCGGCGAATCGCAGCGCGGGTATGCCTACCCGGATGTGGTGAAGCCCAACCGTATTGCGCAGGCCGCGCCGTTGCCGGTGTACGCCGATGTGCTGTTCAGCGAAGGCGCCACCGTGCGCTGGTGCGATACCCGCACCAGTTGGCAGCCCCGGCTGGCCGGCATCAAGCATCTGAACCGGCTGGAAAACGTGCTGGCCCGCAATGAATGGCGCGACAGTGCCATCTTTGAAGGCCTGATGTGTGACCGCGATGGCGCAGTGGTGGAAGGCGTGATGAGCAATATATTGCTGCTGGAAGGCAAATCGCTGGTGACCCCCAAGCTGGAAACTGGCGGTGTATCCGGCGTGATGCGTGGCGTGGCGCTGGAAGCGGCTGCACGGCTCAATTGGGCGGTGAGCGAAAACAACGTCACCCCCGAGCGCCTGCTGCGCGCCAATCGCGTGTGGCTGTGCAACAGCCTGGCCGGCATCGTGCCGGTACGAGCGCTGGCGGGCCGCCATTGGGAACCCCACGCCGCCGACCTGCAATTGCAGGAAGTGATCACCAAGATGGCAACGGAAGAGACTGTATGTTTTTGAAGCACGCCGTGCTGGCCGCCACACTGATGGCTACGCTGGCACAGAGTGGCATCGCGCATGCCGAAGAATACTACAAGCCTGATCCGGCCAAGCTGGCCGCGCTGGAGGCCAAGCGCTGCAGTGGCCTGTACCGAGAAGGCCGGCTGATCCGCACCCGCCTGGCAGGCGGCGTGAACCATAGCTACGATGTGGAAAAAATGAAAAAGCGTTTGACCGAAGTGGATAACGATTACGGCCAGTACTGCCTGAACTGGCAGCCACCCGTAACCCCGAAACCCACCGCCAGGCCCCGCGGCAAGCATTGATGGCGATAGCCAGTAACGCTGCAAGTATTCGCTGACCGCCCTTGTAACCGCCTGTGGCAGCCCCCAAATGATGGATGAGCCCAAATAATGGGCGTGCATTGCATCATGCGGAGCCCGCTTTGACTTCCCCCCAATCCCTGATCGAAAAAGCCGGCGTTGCCCGGCTGCCCACCCCTTACGGGGTATTCACCGCGCATGCCTACCGTGCAATGAGCGATGGCGTGGAGCACCTGGCCGTGACCATGGGCGAGCCCGCTGGCGAAGCCACGCTGGTGCGCCTGCATTCCGAATGCCTGACGGGTGATGTGTTTGGCAGCCTGCGCTGCGATTGCGGCGAGCAATTGAACCGCGCATTGCAGCTGATCGCCGATGAAGGCCGTGGCGTGCTGTTGTACTTGCGCGGCCACGAAGGCCGCGGCATCGGCCTTGCCCACAAGATCAGCGCCTATGCATTGCAGGACAAGGGCCTCGATACCGTGGACGCCAATGCCGCATTGGGCCTGCCCATCGATTCACGCAGCTACGAAATGGCCTCGGCCATGCTGCACGATCTGGGCGTGACCACGGTACGGCTGATGAGCAACAACCCCAAGAAAATCGCCGCACTTGAAGCCGCCGGCATCCCGGTGGCAGAGCGCGTGCCGCACGCTGTGGAATCCAACCCGGAAAACCACCACTACCTGGCCACCAAGCGGCTGCGCATGGGGCATTTGCTCAAGTAGTTCTGGCGGATTGCCTGCGTAAACAGGAGGATGCCGGATACTGCATTGTTTCAGGCCCTATCACTGGCGAAGTGACTTCTGTGCCTCTTTGCTGTTTGGATGTATTGGAATAGCACTAACTGTTCTTGTTTTTTATCATCAACAGTTAGTGGCTGTTGATCCTTATTAAGGATCGATCCTTTAAAGAAGGCATTATCCATATTCGCTCTACGCGAATGAGATCGTCATACTCACCAAAATCCGGCATGCACGAATAATTTGAACTAATATCAGATACTGAACTCGATATTTCAAGATGGTGCGGATTAAAAACCTCCATCCTGATTTGGATTGTCCCATTTGGGTTAAGCAAATAAGATGTATCGCTGACCACTTTGTCGGTATTGCCGTCAAATTTCCGATAGATGGCCATGGTCAAAAACAGCCTTCCTGGCTCAGTCTCCTGGAAGGCGTAAGTGAGAGATTCCCGCAGGTGGTCGTCCAAAAAACTGACGCCAATTACCTTATCAGCCACATCCAAAAAGCAGTATGGCTTATCAACAGAGCCCACCAGCACGGTGTATTGCTGCTTACTGGCGTGTGCAGCCCTTGCTTGAGCTTCGGACCAAGACATAGTGGACTTTTTCTTGGCGCGAAACCATGACTTGCAGGAATAAATTTCACGGTCCATCAATGAATTCTCGCATTAATGTCCTGGATCAGCACGCCTGCACGTTCGGCTGCCTCTGGAACTGATTGTGGAATTGGGCGAAGCTGGACCGGAACTTCCAGGTAATGCTGGCCAAATAACGGCTGACCAGCCAAGTTTCCACTGGAAGGAATATGCGCAACTTTTGCATTGACCGTGTACTTGGCAATAAATTCATTTATATGGCCAACTACTTTCTGCTCTTGAACCTCGGAAAGCTGCGTAAAGTTACGGGAAACAATTTCACCAGCAGTTGGATTGTACGAATCAAGGCGGGTATATCCAGAACCCTTGGGCTGTTGATGTAAACTTCATTATACGGGTAAGCCACAGAGCGTTCAGCGTTGAAGTCGTTTCCTTGGTCGAGACGCCGTAGCCACGCCGGCTTGCCACTTATACGCGGAGTGGTTGCTGCGCATCAACTGCACTGTCTGGAACTACATCTACTTAACCTGATTACCTCCCATCATACCTAGCCAAAAATTGCTCAACAGAATATATGCCCGGCTCACACCAATCATAATAATCTGATGTAACAAAAATCACGCCAGATACCACATTGCAAACAGCAGCAACCAAATTAACAAAGTCTGGAGACTCATCATATAACGGGCTGTCAGATGATAGCTGATAACTCAATCCAGCTTTTTCCCATCCCTGCGCAATCTCATTAACATCAAGCCCTACGCAATACTCTCCATTTAAGTATTCAATTGCAGGTTCGATATCGAAGTCTTGAAAGCTCTTTCTCAAATAACATGATAAACCTCCAACAATGACAGTGTAAGCGTCTGAGGTTAAAGTAACTTCCCCATCAATAGTCTCCCCTGTCAAGACATCGCTAATGACAACTTGCTGTTGAGCACGCAAACTCTCCTGAATCGAACTCAACGACAAATCCGTGATCTGCCCAGAAGGAATAATTTCAAGTTTAGTAGTCATCACAACCCTCCCTTCACAATTATGCCATCACGCACATGTATCAAACCGCCCTTGGCATCCAGCAGTATTTCTTGGAATGCATTTGATCTGAAGATATTTGGCTTAGACCCATTGATATATTCAGTGAGTGCAGTGCTTAAAATATTCGGCGTCTCAACATGCAAAACCGTACGTTGCAGAGTACCTGCTGGCAGGCTTTGATTGCTTGTAGCAAGCATCTTTTCTGCCTTTAATATTTCATCCGCATTGTCTCGAATAACTCGAAACACATTCTTTACGTTGTCAGTCGGCAGTCTCTTTAACGAAACCGGCACATGCTCACCTGCGGAATTAATGAAATACCCCTCGATTCCTCGCCGATTAGCGTTCTCAGCAAAGGCAAAATTCCCCCCGCCTTGTAAATCACCAAAGCGTATGGCCTGCACATCTTCACCAGTCTTATAGACACCGGACACCACAGTTTTGACACTGTCTGGAACCAAGGACTCTGCCCCATCAGCATCGTCCGAAAGCCTGTCGCCGAGGCCACTCAGTTGGTCTTGTACTTCTTTGATGCGCTGTTGGCGCTCTGCAAGTCGTTGGGCCTGAATGCCCTCAGTGCGCTGGCCAAGGCGGGAATACTTGGGGCGATCAGGGAAAAGCCGAGCGAATTCTTCCGGGCTTAGTTCTTCTTCGCTGATTGATGTGCTTGCACGCGCTCCGTGATCAGCGTCACGTTCTGTGCCTTCAGGTCTTGCCACGCCTGGTCCCGCAGCTTCTGGCGCTGCGCGTCCATCACCCCCCCTGAAGGTTTCCCAATTGAGGTCTGCGTTTTGGATGAAATCGTCGGTTCGGGTTGTTTCTGTTCCATCTTGAATACCTACCTTGCGCCAGAAATCCCGAGCACTCGGGATCATGTCGATAATATGAACCGCATCCGGTTGATTCGCAACAATGCTTTCAACGATGCGTTTGCCTATCCCTGCACCACGCAGAATCGGCGAACATCGATGTCGTGAATCGCGCGGATGTCCCCAAACGGGTCAACTTGAGCCAGCAACACAGCACGCCGCCAGTCTCTCCCGCGCTCGGCCCTGCCACATAGCCGCTACCTTCCGCTGGCATCACCTCATGCGTATCCGCCAGCTTGTCGGTCCTGGCGTGCGCTTCTGCCAATGGCGCAAGGTTGAAAGGCTGCCCTTGGCCGCTCAATACGGGCTGCTGTAATACGGGCTGCTGTGAATCAGGTGCAATCTGCGTTGCTGGCGCTTGCATCTCTGCAACTGGCGGCACGGTCGTGACTGCGCCTGGTGTGGTCCGCGCCAATTCGGCTTGCGACTGCGAGCCGAGTAGGGGTTCTACCGCCAATTCAGCCCGCGCATTGGTCCACTGCTGCGGTACCGTATTGGCTTTTTGCACCGGCGTGGACCCGAACCTGATTGTCTGTGCGGCCGTGCAGGACTACCAGCGGTGGATTGGCAAAAGCTGATCGCTGGTCCGGATGTTGTTCCTGGATATCTGCAATCCGGCTGGCGGTTCCGGTATCGGATTGCTGGTCAATCTTCAGCGTGGGTGCAGTACGCTGTGGAATCTAACCCGGAAATAATATCATTACCTGGTCACCAAACGGCTGCATATGGGGCATTTGCTCAAGTAGTTCTGGCGGGCTGCGCATTGTAATTGGGTACATGCTTGGATGCTGCATTGCATCAATCTACTGTTGCGAGTAGTAGATTGCTTGCTGCCAGCCTTTCTTCAATCACTTGTCGAACAGTCGTTGCGTCGTACGACGATTGGCCATCAAGCTCACCAGAATCGTTAAAGGCTATTGAGCCACCAACTCAAATAGTGCCAAGACAACAACTGCCGCGGACAACTAGCTTCCGCGTGTTGTTACGGCACCCATCTGTGTTGTGTTGTCGGTCCCCGAGAGTTCTGCTGGGTATTTACCGAAGGAAACGCAGCGATGCTCATGCTCTCTCTTGCCGCGAACCAAAACTATTGGATTGGGGAAAATTTTGGATAGATTTTCCGGCTCATGTAATTGCATCTCTGGTGGGATGAGACCAAAACCTTCGAATGTGCGATCGACCGCTATTCGAGCCTCATCAAGTGAAAGCGGCAGCCGGCTTACTGGAACAAATACGCTATTGGACACATTCCCTCCGCGGAACGCCCAAGGTGCCCTGTGTGATGTTGAGCGAGCCTTCACCAAATTTGATGTAGACGCTGGACCCGGAACCTTCGTTTATTTACTCAATCACCTTGCAGGTGGTAACGGGTGTTCAGTAGTCCAATTCCAACCAGTAACCTCGACTATGTAATCTTCAAAATCACAAGCGGCCACAACAAAATCACATCTAAGGCGCAGCCAAATCACCAAATCCGATATCGATAGATTGAAGTCGTCTTTTCTAATTGCATCAGCAGGGTCGGAATCAATTTCGGCGTAATACCGGGCTCTATCCACTGGGTGAGTGGATGAAGTAATTTCTACATCTTCAATGTGTTTGTCATTTTCAAGCAAAGAAAATTCTACCCCGGGAATGCTAATACATTCCTTGAAGCCTAGAGCAAAAATACTTTCCATCTCGTCATGGTCAAAGCTGGTATCAATATAGAGTTTGCAGTACTCATCGGTCAACGTCCAAGTGTATATGCCAACGCGGATTGAATGATGCCATCTTTGATTGTGCCCCCCCCCATTGTTGCAGCTCGTGCATTTTAGCGTTGATAAACGAACTCGCAATCAAGTCGTCGAACTGTACCGGAGTAATTCGAATCCCGATATCGAGATCAGAACCCATGCCAACAGCTTTTTCGGGCTTAACCCTAAAGTAGAACCAACTTTACCATTAGATGTCGACAAAATCGGGAACAAGCGACTCTTTCTTTGGAACATCTAACGATACCGATCCCAGTCAGTAGGCTCGTCCGATGGGTTTTCTTCTTCATCTGTAGCCCACACGACTAATTTCTCCCCTGTCAGCCAGAGAGGAACTCCTGGCGTATCAACTAAATCTTCGATAGGAATCAGCGTAATTGATTCCCGCTGAGAAATTTGACGGCAAACACGAAAATTTCGACCCCCAATCCGTAAATCTACCAAGCGATGCATGTCAGGATACTCACCATATTCTGCCGAAATCACTTCCGGATGGGCGGTGAGCGCCTGACGCAATTCCTCCTCATTACCGGACTCAAGGTAATGAGATAGCGCATGCTTAAGTTGGCTCTGAATATTCACGCGCATTCCTAATTATCGAAAACTATAGAACCCTTTGGCGGCTCGCCATGAGGCCTGAATTTAATTGACAACCCTTCCTTTCCTGGTTTCATTCCTTGGAATAAGGTAGGAAAATCATCCACAAGTGATTGCCTCAAGATTGGTGCCGCCTTGAGTTTTGTACCAAACTGCTCTAACAGCACATCGCTTTGAACAAATAGGTCCAAATCAAATTTTTCCATATTGATTGGCTGGCCGAAGGTTGGCTTGTTAGGGTTACCTACTCGCCCCGTTGCAGAGCTACCTGTCAGTCCTATTTTCGCTGTCGGGTCTATAGTCTTAAATTCAGCCAACTCGGCTGAATTTAGCTTCGTCCCCAATGCACTATGAACATCACCGATGAAGCCATCAACCTTGTTTGTAACCCAGAAGCCTGCCTCACC
>NZ_WXTX01000014.1 GCF_009848685.1 Andreprevotia sp. IGB-42 | reverse complement strand
CTATCCGTGAAGGCGGTCGTACCGTCGGCGCCGGTGTTGTTGCGAAGATCATCGAGTAATCACTCGAACCAAGGGCAGGCCCGTGGGGCCTGCCTCTGTTCTTTCATGTTGTTACGGTGATCGAATCACCGCGCTCTTTGGGAAAAACCATGGCAAACCAAAAAATCCGTATCCGTCTGAAAGCGTTCGACTACCAGTTGATCGACCGTTCGGCTCAAGAAATCGTTGACACCGCCAAGCGTACCGGCGCTGTCGTCAAGGGCCCGGTTCCGCTGCCGACCAAGATCGAGCGTTTCGACGTTCTGCGTTCGCCGCACGTGAACAAGACTTCGCGTGACCAGTTTGAAATCCGTACCCACCTGCGCCTGATGGACATTGTCGATCCTACCGACAAGACCGTTGACGCACTGATGAAGCTGGATCTGCCGGCTGGTGTGGATGTAGAGATCAAGCTGCAGTAATTTTGCCGCTGCAAGTGCGCTAAGTACTTGCAGCAAAAGAAAAAGCTGTGCTAGTATCGCGGGCTTACCACTTTAGGGTGGTAAGCCCTTTTGTTTTTTTTATTAGTCAGTTATTAGCCGATCAATCGTAATCGGCCCTGAAAAGGAAATAACTATGAGCTTAGGTCTTGTAGGTCGCAAGGTCGGCATGACCCGCGTCTTCGCTGAGGATGGTGCATCCATCCCGGTGACGGTGCTGGATATGTCGGCTAACCGCGTCACGCAAATCAAGTCCGTGGAAACCGACGGCTATGCAGCCGTGCAGGTTACTTTCGGCGCCAAGAAGGCAAGCCGCGTCAACAAAGCGGAAGCTGGTCATTTCGCCAAAGCAGGTGTGGAAGCAGGTCTGGCACTCGTCGAGTTCCGTGTTGCTGCTGACAAGCTTGCCGATCTGAAGGCGGGTGATGCGCTGTCCGTTGAATTGTTCGCTGCCGGCCAATTGGTCGATGTCTCCGGTACGACCCAGGGTAAGGGTTTTTCCGGCGTTATCAAGCGTCACAACTTCCGTTCCAACCGTGCTACCCACGGTAACTCCCGCTCGCACAATACACCGGGCTCCATTGGTCAGGCACAGGATCCGGGTCGTATTTTCCCGGGCAAGCGCATGGCCGGTCAGCTGGGCAATGTAAAGAGCACCGTGCAAAACCTCGAAGTCGTGCGTATCGACGTCGAGCGCCAGCTGCTGCTGGTGAAGGGCGCGGTTCCGGGTTCCAAGGGTAACGACGTTGTCGTTCGCCCTAGCGTGAAGGCAGGTGCATGATGGAACTGAAAGTCATCAATGCTAGCGGTGAGGCGCAAGCCGCCGTCGCCGCATCCGATGCGCTGTTCGCCCGCGAATTCAACGAGGCACTCGTTCACCAGGTGGTGACCGCGTACTTCGCCAACGCGCGCAGCGGCAATCGTGCTCAAAAAGATCGTGCGGAAGTTCATCACTCCACCAAGAAGCCGTTCAAGCAAAAGGGCACCGGTCGTGCCCGCGCCGGTATGACTTCCTCCCCGCTGTGGCGTGGTGGTGGTAAGACATTCCCGAACAGCCCGGACGAAAACTTCAGCCAGAAAGTAAACCGCAAGATGTACCGCGCCGGTATTGCGACCATCCTGTCGCAACTCGTGCGTGAAGATCGTCTGGTGGTGGTTGACTCGCTGGCGCTTGAAGCTCCGAAGACGAAAGAACTGGTGCAAAAGCTTGATTCGCTCAAGCTGGACTCCGTGCTGATCGTCACCAAGGAGCTGGACGAGAACCTGTACCTCGCGTCGCGCAATCTGCCGCACGTGCTGGTGCTGGAACCGTCGCAAGCTGATCCGGTGAGCCTGGTTCGCTTCAAGAAGGTCGTGCTGACCCGTGAAGCGCTGGCTGCGTTCGAGGAGATGTTCGCATGACGCAATTCTCTGAAAACCGTCTGCTTCAGGTGCTGCGTGGTCCGGTCGTTTCCGAGAAGACCACGCTCGTCGCCGAGAAGACGGAACAAATCGTTTTCCGTGTTGCAACCGATGCAACCAAAGCGGAAATCAAGGCTGCCGTCGAGCTTCTCTTCAAGGTGAAGGTCGAAGGCGTAACCGTGCTCAACGTCAAAGGTAAGTCCAAGCGTTTCGGCCGTTTCAACGGCACACGCAAGGATTGGAAAAAGGCTTATGTCAGCCTGGCTCCGGGCCAAGAAATCGACGTTGCCGCTGCGCAATAAGGAGACTTAAAAATGGCATTGGTTAAAGTCAAACCGACGTCCCCGGGTCGCCGCGCTGTCGTCAAGGTCGTGAACCCGGACCTGCACAAGGGCGCGCCGTACGCGCCGCTGCTTGAGCCGCAATCCAAGACTGCCGGTCGTAACAACCGCGGTGTGATCACGACCCGTCACAAGGGTGGTGGCCACAAGCAACACTATCGGATCATCGACTTCAAGCGCAACAAGGATGGCATTCCTGCCACCGTAGAGCGTCTGGAATATGACCCGAACCGTACCGCCAACATCGCATTGCTGTGCTATGCCGATGGCGAACGCCGCTACATCATCGCGCCCAAGGGCCTGAAGGCTGGTCAACCGGTTCAGTCCGGTGCTGATGCGCCGATCAAGGTGGGTTCGGCGATGCCGATCCGCAACATCCCGATCGGTTCGACCATCCACTGCGTTGAACTGCAGCCAGGCAAGGGTGCGCAGATTGCCCGCTCCGCCGGTGCTTCGGTGCAACTGCTGGCTCGTGAAGGTGCTTACGCCCAGCTGCGTCTGCGCTCTGGCGAAATCCGCAAGGTGCACATCGATTGCCGCGCCACCCTGGGTGAAGTCGGTAACGAAGAGCATAGCCTGCGTTCTTACGGCAAGGCCGGTGCAAAGCGCTGGTTGGGTATCCGCCCGACCGTACGCGGTACCGCCATGAACCCGATCGATCACCCGCACGGTGGTGGTGAAGGTCGTACTGGTGAAGGTCGTGTGCCGGTCAGCCCATGGGGCCAGCCGACCAAGGGCTACCGTACGCGTAACAACAAGCGTACCGATGGCATGCGTGTACGTCGCCGTCCTGCGAATAAGAGGTAATTGAACATGGCACGTTCTATCAAGAAGGGCCCGTTCGTTGACCTGCACCTGATCAAGAAGATCGAGGCTGCGCGTGGTTCGAACGACAAGCGCCCAATCAAGACCTGGTCGCGTCGTTCGACCGTTCTGCCGGATTTCGTCGGTCTGACGATCGCTGTGCACAACGGCAAGCAGCACGTTCCGGTCTACGTGAACGAAAACATGGTTGGCCATAAGTTGGGCGAGTTTGCACTCACCCGTACTTTCAAGGGTCATGCCGCCGATAAAAAAGCCAAGCGATAAGGTGAAGACATGCAAGTATCCGCTGTACTGAGCAGTGCGCGTCTGTCCGCCCAAAAAGCGCGGCTGGTTGCCGATCTCGTCCGTGGCAAGTCGGTCGAGCAGGCACTGAACATCCTCGCCTTCAGCCCGAAAAAAGCTGCAGTTGTGATCAAGAAAGTGCTCGAGTCGGCCATTGCCAATGCCGAGCACAACGAAGGCGCTGATATCGATGCGCTGAAGATCACCACGATCTTTGTGGACAAGGGTGCCTCCCTGAAGCGTTTCTCCGCTCGTGCCAAGGGCCGCGGTAACCGCATCGAGAAGCAGACCTGCCACATTACGCTGACTGTTGGCGACTAAGGAGCGAATATGGGTCAGAAAATTCATCCGACGGGTTTTCGTCTCGCCGTCACCAAGAACTGGGCCTCGCGCTGGTACGCCAACAGCAAGAACTTCTCGGAAATGCTCACTGCCGACATCGCAGTGCGTGACTACCTGAAGAAGAAGCTGGCGAATGCCTCCGTGAGCCGCATCGTGATCGAGCGTCCGGCCAAGAATGCCAAAATCACCATCCACACGGCACGTCCGGGTGTGGTGATCGGCAAGAAGGGCGAAGATATCGAGCTGCTCAAGAAAGAGCTGCAAAATATTCTCAAGGTACCGGTCCACGTCAACATCGAAGAAGTGCGCAAGCCGGAAATCGATGCACAGATCATTGCCGACAGCATCTCGTCGCAACTTGAAAAGCGCGTGATGTTCCGTCGCGCCATGAAGCGTGCGATGCAGAATGCCATGCGTCTGGGTGCCCAGGGCATCAAGATCATGTCGTCCGGCCGTCTGAACGGCATCGAGATCGCCCGTACCGAATGGTACCGCGAAGGCCGTGTGCCGCTTCATACACTGCGTGCCGACATCGACTACGCAACGTCCGAAGCCAAGACCACATACGGCATCATCGGTATCAAGGTTTGGGTTTACAAGGGCGAAGTGAAGCCGGGCGAGAAGGCTGCAGAGCCGGCGCCGGAAGCACAGAAGAAACCACGTAAGGGGCCTCGCAATGCTGCAGCCAACTAGACTTAAATACCGTAAGGTCCAGAAGGGCCGCAACACCGGTATTGCCACGCGTGGCAATACTGTTGCGTTCGGTACTTTCGGCCTGAAGGCAACCAGCCGCGGCCGCCTGACCGCGCGTCAGATCGAAGCTGCCCGTCGTGCCATCACCCGCTACATCAAGCGTGGTGGCCGCGTGTGGATCCGTGCGTTCCCGGACAAGCCGATCTCGACCAAGCCTGCCGAAGTCCGGATGGGTAACGGTAAGGGTAGTCCGGAGTACTGGGTTGCTGAAATCCAGCCGGGCAAGGTTCTCTATGAACTCGACGGCGTTACTGAAGAAATCGCTCGCGAAGCGTTCCGCCTGGCTTCGGCCAAGCTGCCGTTCGCAGTGACCTTCGTATCGCGCCAAGTGGGGCAATGATGAAAGCTGCTGAACTTCGTCAAAAATCTGTTGATGAGCTCAAGGTTGAGTTGACCGCATTGCTGCGTGCCCAGTTTGGTCTGCGCATGCAACATGCAACCGGTCAGCTGGCCAAGACCACCGAAATCAACCGGGTGCGCAAGGATATTGCGCGTGTTCGTACCATTCTGGCTGACAAGGCGTAATCATGAGCGAAGCTAAACTCAAGCGTTCCCTGACCGGCCGCGTGGTGAGCAACAAGATGGACAAGACCGTTACGGTTCTGGTCGAGCATCTGGTCAAGCACCCGCTGTACGGCAAGGTTGTGCGTCGTTCCAAGAAGTATCACGCGCACGATGAAACCAACCAGTACAACGAAGGCGACCTGGTGATGATCGAGGAAGGCCGTCCGCTTTCCAAGACCAAATCCTGGTACGTGACGTCGCTGCTGGAGAAGGCACGGGTAGTTTGATCATTTTTTGATCAGTCGTGCTTGCGCGGGCATTCTACTCTGTGTAGAATGCCCGTTTTTCTATGTTACGGCGCGTGTCCGGCTGTAGCGTGTTCTTCCCCCGATGGATTCGTCCTGGAGGGGTCCAAAACTGGCCGCATCCTGGCTCGGTTGGGCCGAGCGTCTCGGCTTTGCCGGGATTGAATGTGCGGTATAAGTTGGAGGTTGTTTTTCCATGATCCAAATGCAATCCATGCTGGAGGTTGCAGACAATACCGGTGCGCGTCACGTTATGTGCATCAAGGTATTGGGCGGCTCCAAGCGTCGCTACGCTTCGGTGGGCGACATCATCAAAGTCACAATCAAGGACGCAGCCCCGCGTGGCCGCGTCAAGAAGGGTGACGTGTATAGCGCGGTCGTCGTGCGTACAGCCAAGGGCGTACGCCGTGCAGACGGCTCGCTGATCAAGTTCGACGGCAATGCCGCCGTTCTTCTTAACAACAAGCTTGAGCCGATCGGCACCCGTATCTTCGGGCCGGTCACGCGTGAGCTGCGCACCGAACGATTCATGAAGATCGTTTCGCTTGCGCCGGAAGTGTTGTAAGGAGATCGGAATGAACAAGATTCGTAAAGGCGACCAAGTCGTTGTCCTGACCGGTAAAGACAAGGGCAAGCGCGCTACCGTGCTGCGTGTCCTGCCGACCGAAGACAAAGTCATTGTCGAGGGCGTGCACGTTGTGAAGAAGCACCAGAAGCCGAACCCCATGCGTGGCGTTCAAGGCGGCATCGTCGAACTGACATTGCCGGTGCACATTTCCAATGTTGCGATTTTCAACCCGGCAACCGGCAAGGCTGACCGCGTAGGCTTCAAGCTGCTTGATGACGGCAAGAAAGTGCGCGTGTTCAAGTCCAGCGGCGAAGTCGTCGGCGCCTAAGGGGTAAAACATGGCTCGTCTGCAAGATATTTACAATGAGCAAGTTGTGCCGAAGCTGGTTGAACAGTTCGGTTACAAGTCTGTGATGGAAGTGCCGCGCATCGAAAAAATCACGCTGAACATGGGCGTGGGCGAAGCGGTTGCTGACAAGAAAGTGATGGAACACGCTGTGGGCGATCTGGAAAAGATCACCGGCCAGAAAGTGGTCGTGACCAAGGCGAAGAAATCCATTGCTGGCTTCAAGATTCGTGATGACTATCCGGTCGGTTGCAAGGTCACCCTGCGCCGTGAACGGATGTATGAATTCTTCGATCGCCTGGTTTCGGTTGCGCTGCCGCGTGTCCGTGACTTCCGTGGTGTATCTGCCAAGTCCTTCGATGGTCGCGGCAACTACAACATGGGCGTGAAGGAACAGATCATTTTCCCGGAAATCGAGTACGACAAGATCGATGCTCTGCGCGGGATGAACATCACCATTACGACGACCGCGAAGACTGACGAAGAGGCTCGCGCCCTTCTGGCTGCCTTCAAGTTCCCGTTCAAGAATTGAGGCGATCATGGCAAAACTTGCACTGATTAAACGTGAAGAGAAGCGCCAGGCCGTCGTCGACAAGTTCGCCGCCAAGCGTGCTGCGCTGCTCAAGACCATCAACGACCAGAGCGTGAGCGAAGAAGATCGCTTTGCTGCTCGCCTGAAGCTGCAGGCCCTGCCGCGCAACTCCAGCAAGCATCGTTTGCATAACCGTTGTTCGCTGACCGGTCGTCCGCGTGGCGTGTACAGCAAATTCGGCCTGGGCCGCAACAAGCTCCGCGAGCTCGCCATGAAGGGTGAAATCCCCGGCATGACGAAAGCCAGCTGGTAATAGGAGAACTGAAACATGGCAATGCATGATCCTATCGCCGATATGCTGACCCGCATCCGTAACGCCCAGCGTGCGGCCAAGGTAGAAGTAGCGATGCCGTCGTCGAAACTGAAGCTGGCTATCGCCAAGGTGCTGCAGGACGAAGGCTATATCGAATCGTTTGCTGCAACCAGCGATGTGAAGCCGGTTCTGACGATCGAACTCAAGTACTACGCCGGCCGTCCGGTTATCGAGCGCATCGACCGCGTTTCGAAGCCGGGTCTGCGCGTGTACAAGGGTGCGAACGACATTCCGCAAGTAATGAATGGTCTTGGTGTGGCGATCCTGTCCACATCCAAGGGTGTGATGACAGATCGCAAAGCGCGCGCCAACGGTGTTGGTGGTGAGCTGCTGTGCTACGTCGCTTGATGAGGTGATGAACTATGTCTCGCGTAGCTAAAAACCCGGTAATCATCCCGGCTGGCGTCGAAGTCAAAGTCGATGCTGCAGCAATCGTTGTCAAGGGCCCGAACGGCTCGCTGACACAACCGCTGAACGGTACTGTCGATGTAACAATTGAAAACAACTCCGTTGTGTTCGCGGCCAAGAACGGCGACAAGTTCTCCCGTTCCATGTCCGGCACCCTGCGTGCACTGGTCAACAATATGGTGACTGGTGTTTCCAAGGGCTTCGAGCGCAAGCTGACTCTGGTTGGCGTGGGCTATCGTGCCCAAGCCGCTGGTGATGTTGTCAATCTGACGCTTGGCTTCTCTCACCCCGTCGCGCACAAGCTGCCGGCGAGCGTGAAGGCTGAAACCCCGACACAGACAGAAATCGTCCTGAAGAGCGCTGACAAGCATGCGCTTGGTCAAGTCGCTGCTGATATCCGCGCTTACCGCGCACCGGAACCCTACAAGGGCAAGGGTGTACGTTATTCGGATGAGGTCGTGGTTCTGAAAGAAACCAAGAAGAAGTAATCGAGGCTGAATCATGGACAAGAATGAAACCCGACTCCGTCGTGCACGTAAAACCCGTGCCAAGATTGCGGAGCTCAAGGTGGTGCGCCTTTCGGTGCACCGGACCAACAGCCACATCTACGCCCAGGTCATCGATGCGACCGGCGGCAAGGTGTTGGCAACCGCTTCCAGCCTCGAGGCTGAAGTGCGTGGTCAAATCAAGAATGGCGGCAACGTCGATGCAGCAACCCTGGTTGGCAAGCGTATTGCTGAAAAAGCAGCCGCAGCCGGCGTCAAGGAAGTGGCGTTCGATCGTTCCGGTTTCCACTATCACGGTCGCGTGAAGGCTCTGGCTGACGCGGCTCGTGAAGGCGGCCTCGTCTTCTAATTGAGCTTGGAGCTACAACATGGCTAGAAATGAAGTAGAAGATCGTACGGACGGCCTTCGCGAGAAGATGGTTGGCGTTAACCGCGTCACCAAAGTCGTCAAGGGCGGTCGTATCATGGGCTTCGCTGCACTGACCGTGGTCGGTGATGGCGATGGCGGCGTTGGCATGGGCAAGGGCAAGGCGAAGGAAGTTCCGGTCGCCGTGCAGAAGGCTCTGGAAGAAGCACGCAAGAAGATGTTCAAGGCGCCGTTGAAGAACGGTACCGTACCGCACACCGTAATCGGCAAGCATGGCGCGACCACCGTGTTCATGCAGCCGGCTCCGGAAGGTACCGGCATCATTGCTGGTGGCCCGATGCGCGCTGTGTTCGAAGTGTGTGGCGTGCATAACGTCTCCGCCAAGATCCACGGCTCGACCAACCCGTACAACGTTGTTCGCGCAACGCTGGACGGCCTTTCCAAGCTGTACACCGCAGGCGACATCGCGGCCAAGCGTGGCAAGTCCGTCGAAGAAATTCTGGGGGATGCGTAATGTCTGATTCCAAGAAGATCAAGGTCACGCTCGTCAAGAGCCTGATCGGTCGCCTGGAAAGCCACAAAGCTTCGGCACGTGGCCTGGGCTTGCGGAAACTCAACTCGTCGGCTGAAGTGATCGATACCCCGGAAAACCGCGGCATGATCAACAAGATCAGCTACCTGCTGAAAGTGGAGGGCTAATCATGTCTCTCGTTCTGAATGATCTGAAGCCGGCCGAAGGCTCGACTCACGCCAAGAAGCGCGTGGGCCGTGGTATCGGCTCCGGTCTGGGTAAAACCGCTGGTCGCGGCCACAAGGGTCAGAAATCCCGTACTGGCGGCTTCCACAAGGTTGGCTTCGAAGGCGGTCAGATGCCGCTGCAACGTCGCCTGCCGAAGCGCGGTTTCAAGTCGCTGGCAGCCGGCAAGTCGGCTGAAGTCAATCTGTCGGACCTGGGCAAGTTGCCGGTCAGCGAGATCGACTTCCTGGTTCTGCTGCAGGCTGGTCTTGTTTCGCAGCACGCGAACCAGGCCAAGGTGATTCTGTCCGGCAAGATCGAACGCGCCGTCACGCTGAAGGGCATCGCTGCCACCAAGGGTGCACGTGCTGCGATCGAAGCAGCTGGCGGCAGCATCGTCGACTAATCGGCTTTTGAAGGAATAGGGCATAACGTGGCAAACCCCGCTCTGGCTTCTGCAGGCAGCAAATTTGCAGATCTGAAGAAACGGATCTGGTTCCTGGTAGGCGCGCTGATCGTATATCGCATCGGCGCGCATATCCCGGTTCCAGGTATCAATACAGATGAACTGCTGAAGCTGTTTGATTCGAATGGAGCGGGCCTGTTGAACATGTTCAACATGTTCTCCGGTGGCGCGCTGTCGCGTGCCACCGTGTTTGCCATCGGTATCATGCCTTACATTTCGGCGTCGATCATTTTGCAGCTTGCGTCGGAAGTATTCCCGACCTTGAAGCAGCTGAAAAAGGAAGGGGACGCTGGTCGCCGCAAGATCACGCAGTACACGCGTTATGCGACTGTATTGCTGGCTACGGTGCAGAGTTCCGTTCTGGCTTTGTCGCTGGCCAAGCAGCCGGCAATGGTGACAGTGCCGCATACGCAGTTTGTCATCATCGCGGTGGTTACGCTGGTGACGGGTACGATGTTCCTGATGTGGCTGGGTGAACAGATCACCGAGCGTGGTCTGGGCAACGGGATCTCGATCCTGATCTGCAGCGGTATTGCTGCCGGTGTGCCCGCTGCGATCGGCAAGACGCTGACCTTGGCTAACCAGGGCGCTTTGCCGGTACTGCTGGTGCTGGCATTGTTCGTTGGCGTGATCTTGCTGACTGCAGCGGTGGTGTTTGTCGAACGTGGTCAGCGCAAGGTGCCCGTGCACTATGCCAAGCGCCAGGTCGGCAACCGCATCCAGCAGGCGCAAAGTACCCATCTGCCGTTGAAGTTGAACATGGCCGGTGTGATTCCGCCCATCTTCGCTTCGTCGATCATCCTGTTCCCGGCAATGGCCTTGTCCACTGCAGGCAACCTTGATCGCTTCAGCTGGATGAAGAGCATCGGCGACAAGCTGCATCCGGGCCAGCCGCTGTATGTGCTGTTCTACGCTGCCGCAATCATCTTCTTCTGTTACTTCTATACCGCCCTGGTTTTCAACCCCAAGGAAACGGCAGATAACCTGAAGAAGAGCGGTGCGATGATCCCGGGCTATCGTCCTGGTGAGCATACAGCGCGTTATATCGAGAAACTCATTCTCAAGCTGACGCTGATCGGTGCTGTTTACATCACCACGGTCTGCCTGATTCCCGAGTTTCTGATCCTGAAGTGGAACGTGCCGTTTTACTTCGGTGGTACATCGCTGCTGATTCTGGTGGTGGTGACCATGGATTTCATGGCACAGATGCAGTCATACGTGATGTCGCACCAGTATGAAAGCTTGCTGAAGAAGGCCAATTTCAAGGGCTGATCTGCAGGTGTTTCGTGTGGCGAAGCAACGTCATTCAAATGCAATGAGCGGTACCCGGTGTTTCAGGTTTGGCCACCGGGTGCAACTCCAAACGGGCATGTGATTCTTGGTCATATCGCCGGCAAGACGTGATTGCTCCGCAAGCGCATCTTTCCTGGCGGCAAGTCACCGTAGTGCTTACCCTCTACGATCTCTGACCAAGGCGCGCATCGTATTCCGGGCGAGGTAACCCTCCCGGGATTTCATTTTGACTGAAAGGAAAGACGATGAGAGTTCAAGCATCGGTCAAGAAAATCTGCCGCAACTGCAAAATCATTCGCCGCAACCGTGTTGTGCGCGTGATCTGCACCGACCCGCGGCACAAGCAACGCCAAGGCTGATTGTTTTAATCGGCAACTAGCGTTATACTCGAAAACTTTTTTAACCTGGGGTAAAGAAGTATGGCCCGTATTGCTGGGGTTAACATTCCCAATCACCAGCATGCTGTGATCGGCCTTCAGGCGATTTTTGGCATTGGCCGCACTCGCGCTTACGCGATTTGCGATGCTACTGCCATTGCGCCGAACAAGAAGGTCAAGGATCTCAGTGAAGCTGAGCTGGACAAGCTGCGTGAAGAAGTTGGCAAGTTTACCGTCGAAGGCGATTTGCGCCGTGAAGTGACGATGAGCATCAAGCGTCTTATGGACCTTGGTTGCTATCGTGGTTTCCGTCATCGCAAAGGCCTGCCGGTTCGCGGTCAACGCACGCGTACCAACGCCCGCACCCGCAAGGGCCCGCGCAAGGCAATTGCTGGCAAGAAATAAGCCGGCAAGTAATCAAAGGATTTATGTAAATGGCTAAAGCAAACACAGTGCGTGTACGCAAGAAAGTCAAAAAGAGCGTGTCGGAAGGCATCGTGCATGTGCACGCTTCCTTCAACAACACGATCATTACCATCACCGATCGCCAAGGCAATGCACTTTCTTGGGCTACCTCGGGCGGTGCTGGTTTTAAAGGCTCTCGGAAAAGTACACCCTTTGCGGCACAGGTTGCTGCAGAGCACGCTGGTAAAGTTGCCCAAGAATATGGTGTGAAGAACCTTGAAGTCCGTATCAAGGGTCCTGGTCCGGGTCGTGAATCCGCTGTGCGCGCTCTGAACGCACTCGGCTTCAAGATCACCAGCATTTCGGATGTGACGCCTGTGCCGCACAACGGCTGCCGTCCGCCGAAAAAGCGTCGTATCTAATCCCGGAGTAATTCATGGCTCGTTATATTGGACCCAAGTGCAAACTCGCACGCCGCGAAGGGACTGACCTTTTCCTGAAGAGCGCCCGTCGCTCGCTCGATAGCAAGTGCAAGCTGGAACAAGCCCCAGGCCAGCATGGCGCTAACGGTAAACAACCGCGTCTTTCCGACTACGGTGTTCACCTGCGTGAGAAGCAAAAGATCCGTCGTATCTACGGCGTGCTGGAACGTCAGTTCCGCCGTTATTTTGAAGAAGCCAGCCGCCGTAAAGGTTCGACTGGTGAGAACCTGCTGAAGTTGCTCGAATCCCGTCTCGATAACGTCGTTTATCGTATGGGCTTCGGTTCGACTCGTGCTGAAGCGCGCCAACTGGTGTCGCACAAGGCGATTCTCGTCAACGGTAAGGTCGTCAACATCGCATCCTTCCAGGTGAAGGCTGGTGACGTCGTTTCCGTGCGCGAAAAAGCACAGAAGCAAGCTCGTGTAGTTGAGGCCCTGTCCCTCGCGGAAGGTAATGGTTTTCCGGGTTGGGTGCAGGTTGAAAGCAAGAAGATGGAAGGTGTGTTCAAGAGCACGCCGGAGCGTTCCGACCTGTCCAGCGATCTGAATGAATCGCTGGTGGTGGAATTCTATTCCAAGTAATTGCTAAAACCCGCTCAGGCCAAGGATCACTGAATATATGCAAAACCTCGCTAATGAGTTGCTCAAGCCGCGCATCATCGACGTGCAGGCTCAATCGGCTGCCCAAGCCCGGGTGGTGATGGAGCCGTTCGAGCGCGGTTACGGCCATACGCTCGGTAACGCCTTGCGCCGCATCCTCTTGTCTTCGATGCCGGGCTTTGCCCCTACCGAAGTCAAGATCGACGGTGTCGTCCACGAATACAGCGCGCTGGATGGCGTGCAGGAAGACGTGGTCGACATCCTGTTGAACCTGAAGGGTGTGGTGCTCAAGCTGCACGGCCGCGAGGCTGTGACGCTGACACTGGTGAAGGATGGCGAAGGCGTGGTCAAAGCCAGCGACATCCAGCTGCCGCACGATGTAGAGATCGTCAATCCGGATCACGTGATTGCCCATCTTTCCGCCGGTGGCAAATTGAATGTGGAAATCAAGGTCGAAAAGGGCCGTGGTTACCAGCCGGCGCCGGTTCGTCTTGCAAATGACGAAAACCGCACCATCGGCACCATTCAGCTGGATGCGTCGTTCAGCCCGATCCGTCGCGTCAGCTATGCCGTTGAGAGCGCACGTGTCGAACAGCGTACCGACCTGGATCGTCTGATCCTCGATATCGAAACGAACGGCGTGCTGACGCCGGAAGATGCCGTGCGCCAAGCTGCACGCATTCTGATGGATCAGCTGGTTGTGTTCGCCGATCTCGAAGGTACGCCGGTTGAGGAAGAGAAGCCGCAAGCGCCGCAGATCGATCCGATCCTGCTGCGTCCGGTGGACGACCTCGAGCTGACCGTCCGTTCGGCGAACTGCCTGAAGGCCGAAAACATCTATTACATCGGGGATCTGATCCAGCGCACCGAGACTGAACTCTTGAAGGCGCCGAATCTAGGCCGCAAGTCCTTGAACGAAATCAAGGAAGTGCTGGCTTCGAAGGGCCTGTCGCTGGGTATGCGCCTCGAAAACTGGCCGCCGGCCGGCTTGGAAAAGCCCTGAGCGGCCAACGGAAAGGAACTGACAAATGCGTCACCGTAATGGCAATCGCAAACTGAATCGTACGTCGAGCCATCGCCAGGCTTTGCTCCGCAACCTGGCCAATGCGCTTCTGCGTCACGAAGTCATCAAAACCACGCTGCCGAAGGCAAAGGAACTGCGCCGCGTCGCAGAACCGCTGATCACCCTCGGCAAGGCACCGTCGCTGGCTAACCGTCGTCTCGCCTTCGATCGCACCCGCGATCGCGAGATCGTCGTCAAGCTGTTCGACGTACTTGGCCCGCGTTATTCCGCCCGCAACGGCGGCTACCTCCGTATCCTGAAGTGCGGTTTCCGCGCAGGCGACAACGCGCCGATGGCGTTTGTCGAACTGATCGACCGTCCGGAAGATGCAGAAGTGGTTGAAGCAGCTGAATAAGCTGTTTCATGACAGTAGAAAGGCCGGCTTATGCCGGCCTTTTTATTTGGCTGTGGCCGGCGGCGTTCCGCTGGATGGCTCGTCACCCGGTGGTGTGACAGCCGCGGGCATGCCATCCGGTGTGGCGTCGCTCGTTGCTGCGGCCGCTTCGCCACCGTCCTGTGTTTGAGGTGGTGGCGTTGCGTCCAGCGGCCGTTGGCTGATCGGTGGCAGGCAATGGAACCATTGCCACTGATGCCCGCTGTTGATCGCACAGCGCAGCACCAGGCGGTAGGCATCATCCAGGCTGCACGACAGCAGGTCGGCAACCATGCGGTAGTCGTCCGGTAGTGCGGCGTTGTGCCAGCCGGTGGCCAGATGCCGTGCCAAGGCGGTAGCAACGCTCACCGTGCGCACGCGCGGCTCGTCCGCGCGCTTCTCATCCATCAGGTGTGTCAGCAGCTCGGGCAGGTGCCAGCGTGCTGCCAGCTCCAGCTGCAGTTCGATCAGTGGCAGGCCGATCACGGCGATCTGCGCGTCACGGCTGCGCAGCGCGGGTTGCTGCAGCTGATTGCGCATGATGGTGGTAGCGAGCTGCGGAGCGGACAGCCACAGCAGCATTTCTGCCAGGCCGCTGAGCAGTGATGCAGTTTTCACTTCCAGCGGATCCAGGTCGTGGCGCTGGTCGGCAATCGCGCATGCCAACCGCGCGGCAAAGTAATGGCGCGCCATCACCCGGCGCAGCCCTTCGCGTGCGGATGGAAAGTCGTTCAGACGCGCCTCCAGTGCCTCGCTGGTTGCAAATTCCTTGAAAAAGCCTTCCACACCGATCATCAGCAGTACGCGGTCGACCGTACTGACATCGGTGATCTGGCTGACATGGCGATTTTCCTGCAGGAAACGGATCACCCGCAGCGTCAACAGTGCGTCGTGCTCGATCAGCGCCGCCAAATCTTTCAGACCGATATCGTCACTTTTGCCATGGAGGGCATGCATTTGTTCCAGCGTATACTGCAGCACGGGCAGTTCCAGTGTTTGCCAGTGTGCAATCCAGGCTGTACGGGTGGGGAGGGGGCTGCTGAGCATCACGCGGCTTCATCAGAACGGTGATTTCATTGTAGTGGGTGTTTGCCTATGGCGCGGTATGCAATCGGCGATGTGCAGGGATGTTTTGCCGAATTTACTCAGTTGCTCGACTGCATGGATTTCAATGCGGAGTTGGATACGGTTTATCTGGTCGGCGATCTCGTCAACCGCGGACCGGATTCGCTCGGCATGTTGCACTGGATGCTGCAACACCGCCAGGCAGCGCGGACCGTGCTGGGCAATCATGACCTGCACCTGTTGGCAGTCGCGGCCGGGCTGGCTAAACAGAAGGCCGGCGATACGCTCGATGCCGTGCTGGCCGCGCCGGAGCTCGATACGTTCGTCGATTATCTGCGCCATCAGCCGCTGATGATCACCTTGCCGGACGCATTGATCGCACACGCCGGCGTATGGCCGGGCTGGGCGCCGGCGCGGGCGCAGGCGCTGGCAGACGAAGCGGCCGCGGTGCTGGCCGGACCGGACTGGCGCACTTTCTTGCCGGATATGTATGGCAATCAGCCGTCACATTGGGACGAAGGGTTGCGTGGCACGGACCGTCTGCGTTTCGTGATCAATGCAATGACGCGCATGCGGTTTGTCGGTGCCGATGGCGCATTGCAGCTCAAGTACAAGGGCGAGATAGCCAACGCACCGGCCGGCTTGCTGCCGTGGTTCGACTGGCCGGCGCGGCAACCGGGCCCACGTGTGGTGTGTGGGCATTGGTCGGCGCTGGGCCTGCATCACGATGCCACTGTTTGCGCGCTCGATACCGGTTGTATCTGGGGTGGTGCGCTGACCGGGATCGATCTCGATAGTGGTCAGCTGTTTCAGGTTCCGGCGCAGCAGGTATATCAGTCCGTCGGCGAGTGAGGCCGGTTATGTGCATCCAGCGCGGTGTGCGCGGCCTGGATGCGTGCTTCCAGGGTGCGGGTGAGACTGCGGCGATCCTGCTGTTCCGGCGATAGCGGGGACAGGAAATTGATTTCCACCGTCAGACCACGGTTGCCCAGGATGCGCCATAGCGAGCGGCCGATACTGATGTCGTCGATGTACGCGGCAAGTCCGCAACGCTGGCCCTGCGCGTTGCAGTAGCGCAGGTAAACCGGTTGCAGCGTGGTATTGCCGTCCACCGCAGCTTGCAGTAGCGACGAGCGGAAGGGCAGTACTGCCTGACCATCACTGGTGGTGCCCTCGGGGAATACCGCCAGGCAGTGGCCGGCCTGCAGCGCGGCCAGCATATCCTGACCCACCCGTGCGGTATCGCGCTTGCGTTCGCGTTCGATGAACAGCGTACCGGTCCCCAGGCACAGGCGACCCACCACGGGCCAGTTGCGGATTTCTGCCTTGGCAACGAAGCGCGATACCGTCACCGCGTTCAGCACGAAGATATCCAGCCAGGAAATATGATTGGAGATCAGCAGGTGATTGGCGGGGTAAACGCCCGGTACCACGCCCTGCACGCGCACGCTGATGCCGAGTATGCGTGTCAGCTGGGTGGACCAGCGCTGGATATGCGCAACGCGGCCGGCCTGGTCGAGCCCGGGAAAGCGCCACGCCACGGTTGCCATGCCGCGCAATACGTGAAACAGGAAGCGACAGAGGCGGTAGGGGCGCAGAACGAAGACAGGCATAACCGGAGGCGGCAGGCTCGGAAGGGAGAGGAAAAGTTCCCCGGATTCTAGCCGCTCCGTGGGCATCGTGCTATGTGGCTATTGCCAAACATCAGCGGATAAAGTGCTTTGCATACCGCTCGTCGACTTTCTGCATCGGTAGCAGTACGAAGAGATCTGCGGTATTGAAATCGGGATCCCACGCGGGCTCGCCGCAGATCATCGCACCGGCGCGCAGGTAGCCCTTGATCAGCGGCGGTACCTCGGCATCAAGTTTCTGGTTCAGCGCAGCCAGCGGGAGCGGGCAACGCGGGAACACGCGCCATTCCACCGGCCCCAGGTGCTTGTCGGCCAACTTGCGGTACAGGCTGGCTGCCAGATGGCCGCCATCGATCAGCGATACGCTGGCGCAGCCGATCAGGTAGCTATGGTTGCGTGCCTGCATGTAGTCGGCCAGGCCGGACCACAACAGCGCGATGGTGGCCCCGGTACGGTAGTCCGGGTGCACACAGGAACGGCCCACTTCCACCAGCTCCGGGCGCAGTTGCGCAAGGCGGGTCAGATCGAATTCGGTGTCGGAGTAGTAGCTGCCCAGTTTCTTGGCCTGCGTTGGCGGCAGGATGCGGTAGGTACCGACGACTTCGCCAGTTTCGTCATCCTGCACCAGCAGGTGATCGCAATAGGGGTCGAATAGGTCGCGATCGATGCGGCCGTCGCGGCTGGGCAGGCGGGCACCCATTTCCTCGGCGAATACCTTGTAGCGTAATTTCTGGGCTGAGCGCACCTGATCTTCGTGGCGTGCCAGTACGACGGACAGGGGCCGTCTGGGTGTTTTGCTGGTTGTCGAATGCAGCTGCTGTAGCATAAGTCTTTCCTCCTGCGAGTAAGACAAAACTAAGCGGTTGCGATGACGGTGCGATGACTGAAGTGTGAAGAGCCGGTGACTTGCTTGTGACGGGATGATGAACGGGCGTCAGTTGCGGCCCAGCTGGTCCGGATCGAGCTGCTGATAATCGAAATCCGGGTCCAGCGGTGCTGCGACGGGAATGCGATAACGCTCTTCCGCCCAGGCGCCCAGATCCACCAGCTTGCAGCGCTCGCTGCAAAACGGCCTGAAGGCATTGCTGGTGCTATAGAGGTGACGTTCCCCGCAGGTGGGGCAGATGACTAAACGGGCCATGATCAGAGGTTGCAGTAACCCAGTGCAAAATCGATATCCGACTCCACCACCTTGGCGCGTTCGCCCGACGTGGATGGCAATACAAAACGGATATTGATCGCGTAACGGTTGGCGGAAAGCTCCGGAATGGCGGGCAGATCGGGAGGCAGGCTCACACGCAGCAGCTGTATGCTCTTGCCGCCGGACATCTGCTGGAAATGCCCATTACGCGCCGTGTAGTGGCTGACCTTGGATGAATCGCGCAGCAGTCGCAGCACGATGTCCAGCCCTTGCTTGATGGGCAGCAGCGGGCCAAACCAGCGATCCAGATCGGCACGGCGACGCTCCGCCGATTGCTGGCGCCAGTAGTGATAGCCGGGCAGGTCGAACTCGCAGGCACCACCGGGAATGCCCATGCGCTGCTTCACGGCCATCAGCCATTCGTTGTCGCGCAGGTACTGGCCGAACTTGCCGGTCATCTTCAGCAGGCGTGCGTGCGTTTCCTCGATATCGCCCAGCACGCGCTCCAGTGCGGCTTCGGAGATATGCGGGTTGTTGCGTAGCGCAGACAGTGCCTGGCGCTGCCGCTCCAGCTCCTGCAGCAGGTCGGATTTGAGGTCGGCGCGGCTGGCCACTTCCATGATTTCGAAAATGCCGGCCAGCGCCGCGTGGTGGTCGAGGCCGTGCTCGCGCGAAACGAACAGCGTGGTTCGATCGTACAGATCCTCAAGCCGCAGCAAAGTGCGCACACGCTCGGTAATCGGAAACTCGTAGTTGATCACGTCAGGCCTAAACGCCAAAGATATGCAATTCTGCAGCAAGGTTCATGTTTTGAAAACCCGCTTTGTAAGCGAGCCTTCATCGGCATTCGCCCATTGCCGATATTGCTGGTGCGCTACATCGACCTGATCGGCCAGGCTTTGCAGGTTTGCACGGTTGTCGATCACATCATCGGCCGCAGCAACGCGCTGTGCCGATGTCCATTGTTGCGCCATGATGGCCGCCGCGATCGCGGGGGTCAGCCCGGGCCGCAACAGCACCCGTGCCAGCTGCGCATCCGCACCGCAATCCACCACCAGCACCCGTTCGACGATATCGGAATAATCACCTGTTTCAAACAGCAACGGTACCACCACGATGGCATAGGCCGTTTCCGGGGCCAGTTCCTGCAATGCATGCACCACTGCTGCATGGATGGCCGGGTGCATGATGGCTTCAAGCGCCTGTCTGGCTGCCGGATCGCCAAAAACCTTGTCGCGCATCAGGTCACGCCGCAAGCTGCCGTCGCCGGCGATGAAATCGCGACCGAACGTGCTGGCGATGTCATCAAGCACTGTCGACGGTGGCCGCGTCAATGCGTGGGCGATCTGGTCGGTATCGATCACCGGCACACCGTGCTGCGCAAACAGCTCGGCAACGGTTGATTTGCCGCTGCCGATACCGCCGGTGAGCCCGATTATGCGCATGTCAGTGAAACTGGAACAGGGCTTGCTGCAGTTGCTGGCCACATATCAGGTACAGCCAGCCTGCGATGCCCAGATAAGGGCCAAACGGCATCGGCTTGCCAAAACCACGCTTGGCTGCAACCACCAGCCCGATGCCGATGACCGCACCTGCCAAGGACGACAGCAGCACGATCACCGGCAACGCCATCCAGCCAAACCATGCGCCCAATGCTGCCAGCAGCTTGAAATCACCGTAGCCCATGCCTTCCTTGCCGGTGGTCAGTTTGAATGCCCAGAACACCCCCCACAGCAGCAAATAGCCGGCTGCCGCGCCCACTACTGCCTGCGGCAACGGCACGAACCCGCCATACAAGTTGAACAGCAAGCCCAGCCACAGCAGCAGCAAGGTCAAGCTGTCCGGCAGCAGGTAGGTATCCGCGTCGATGAAAATCAGCGCAATCAGCAGCCAGGTCATGGCAATGGCACCAACCGCAAGCATCCCGGCGCCAGAATGCAGCCCGACCACGGCGGTCAGCAGGCCGGTCAGCAGTTCCACCGCTGGATAGCGCAGGCTGATGTGGGCGCCACACTCACGGCAACGGCCGCGCAGCACCAGATAACTGATGACGGGGATGTTTTCCAGCGCAGTGATCTGATGGCCGCAATGCGGGCAGGCTGAGCGGGGCACCACCAGGTTGTAGCGCGGTTTTGCCGGTGCAGGCGCATCGATGGGTAGATCGATGCACGAACAGTCATGCCGGAATTCGGCTTCGATCATTTTGGGAATGCGATGGATGACCACATTCAGAAAACTGCCGACCAGCAAGCCCAGCAGTAACAAAAACCCGCCGAACACCGGCGGGTTTGCAAACAAGATCGAATAATCCATATCAACCAACTGCTTCGCCCATTTTGAAGATGGGCAGGTACATGGCCACCACCAGGCCGCCGATCAGCGTGCCCAGCACCACCATGATGATGGGTTCCATCAGGCTGGAGAGCGCCTCCACCGCGTTGTCGACTTCTTCCTCATAGAAGTCGGCCACTTTGCCCAGCATCGCGTCCAGTGCGCCCGATTCCTCGCCGATGGACACCATCTGCAGCATCATGTTGGGGAATACGTTGGCATTTTGCATCGCCACCGTCAGGCTGGTGCCCGTGGTGACTTCGGACTGTATTTTCCGGGTGGCCAGCCGGTAAACGTAGTTGCCGGATGCACCGCCCACAGAATCGAGTGATTCCACCAGCGGCACACCGGCAGCAAACATGGTGGCCAGTGTGCGCGCCCAGCGCGCCAGCGTGGCGTTCTTCATGATTTCCCCCAGCACCGGCAGCTTGAGCATCAGGCGATCCATGAAGATTTGCATTGCTTCGGAGCGCCGCCACGCTTTCATGAACAGGAAGAAGCCACCAAAAATGGCGCCGAAAATGATCCACCAGTATGAAACGAAGGCATCCGAGATGATGATCACAACCTGGGTTGGGTAGGGCAGGTCGGCGCCAAAACTGGAGAACAGGTCCTTGAACGCCGGAATCACGAAAATCATGATCACCGCGGTAATCACGAACGCAGCGACGATCACCGCGGTCGGATAAAACAGCGCCGACTTGATCTTCTTTTTCACCCCGAGGATTTTTTCCTTGTAGGTGGCCAGCCGCGCTAGCAGGCTATCCAGAATGCCGGCCTGCTCACCGGCCTGGACCAGGTTGCAATACAAGGCATCAAAGTAGGCAGGGTGCTTGCGGAACGCGGTGGTCAGCGACGAACCGGTTTCGATGTCAGTCTTGATTTCCATCAGCAGCCGGGTGACGGATGCATTCGAGTGCCCTTTGGCAACGATGTCGAACGAGGTCAGCAGCGGCACGCCGGATTTCATCATGGTGGCCAACTGGCGGGTGAACATCGCGATGTCCGTTTCGGTGATGCGCCCGCCCGGCCCTCTGCGGTTGCGCTTGACCTTCACCACGTTGATGCCCTGACGGCGCAACTGGCTTTTGATCACCGCCTCGCCGGTTGCGCGCATTTCACCCTTGATGGTTTTGCCGGCGCGGTCACGCCCTTCCCACGCAAACGTGTGTTCCTTGACCGCTACAGCTCTCGCCTTCGTTCCCATGCTGCTCCCCTCTATTATTCGTTGGTCACGGCCATGACTTCATCCAGCGACGTCATGCCATGCTTCACCTTGACGAGGCCGGATTGTCGCAGGTCGTTGATGCCTTCACGCCGTGCCTGGTCGGCAATGTCGATCGCATTGCCGTTGGTCATGATGATACGGTTCATTTCATCGGTGATGGGCATCACCTGATAAATACCCACGCGGCCCTTGTAGCCGGTGTTCTTGCATAGATCGCATCCCACCGCCTTGTAGGGTGTCCAGCTGCCATCCAGATCGCTTTCCTTGAAGCCGGCATCCAGCAGCGCCTGGTGCGGAATGTCTACCGGTGTCTTGCAACTGGTGCACAGCTTGCGCGCCAGCCGCTGCGCGGTGATCAGGATCACCGACGAAGCCACGTTGAACGGCGCCACACCCATGTTCAGCAAACGCGTCAGTGTTCCCGGAGCATCATTGGTGTGCAGCGTGGAGAACACCATGTGGCCGGTTTGCGCCGCCTTGATCGCAATGTCGGCGGTTTCCAGGTCGCGGATTTCACCCACCATGATGATGTCCGGGTCTTGCCGCAGAAACGCCTTCAGCGCTACCGGGAAGGTCAGCCCGGCCTTGTCGTTCACGTTGACCTGATTCACGCCGGGCAAGTTGATTTCAGCCGGGTCTTCTGCGGTGGAGATATTGGTGCCGGGCTGGTTCAGGATATTCAGGCAGGTATAGAGCGACACCGTTTTGCCCGAGCCGGTCGGCCCGGTCACCAGCACCATGCCATAGGGCCGGTTGACGGCGTTGAGCATGGCTGCTTTCTGTTCCGGTTCGTAGCCCAATGCGTCGATCCCCAGTTGCGCTGAGGTCGGGTCCAGAATCCGCATACAGATCTTTTCGCCATGCAGCGTGGGCAGCGTGGAGACCCGGAAATCGATGGCGCGGGTCTTGGATAGCACCAGCTTCATCCGGCCATCCTGCGGAATGCGCTTTTCCGAAATATCCAGCTTGGAAATCACCTTGATCCGCGAGGCGATCTTTTCCTTGATCGCCAATGGTGGCTGGGCCACTTCCCGCAATACACCATCCTGGCGGTAGCGGATGCGGTAATACTTTTCATAGGGTTCGAAATGGATATCGGATGCGCCGCCATTGATTGCATCCAGCAGGATTTTCTGCAGGTATTTGACCACTGGCGCATCGTCGACATCGGTATTGACCGTATCGCCCTTGTCGCCACCATCGTCGCCACCGGTGATTTCGAGGTCTGCTTCATCAACCTCGAGGTTTTTCAGGTTGGCGCCACTGGCTTCCACCAGCTTGTCGAGCAGGGCAGCAAGCTTGCTGTCCTCGACCACGATGGGCTCGACCTGCATGCCGCTCTGGAAACGTACTTCTTCCATCGCCTGCAGGTTGGTGATGTCCGACAGGCCGATGAACAATTTGGTGCCGCGTTTGAACAGCGGCACGATGCGCTGCCCCTGCATCACCTTGTGATCCATCACGCCGACCGGGATGTAGCCGGTGTCGATCTTGTCCAGATCGAGCAAGGGATAGCCGAACGCCTGCGAGCTGAATTCCGCCACATCTTTGGCGGACATTTTCCTGCTCTGTATCAGCTGTTCGATGAATGACAGCTTGTTGCTGGTTGCCGAGTGCTGGACTGCTTCGGCATCGGCTTCAACAAGCCGTCCGTGTTGCACCAGCAAGCGGGCCAGGCCGGAAATGGGGGCTGTGGTCATGGTCTTGGGCGTCTGAACTTTTGGGGTGTTTGCGCAATTGCCATTTGTTAACCTTGTCGGAGAGATTGCCACCTTCCGTCGGCAATTTTCTGCAGTCTAGCAAATCGATGCGGGCTCGTAGCTCCCATCTGCATTTGTGGCTTACAAGTGTGGGTAAAGACGCACCATTCTTATGCTGCGATCCTGTGTCTGCACGATTTCCAGCCGTTCCCCCGCCAATACGAAACAGGTGCCTGCGTCTGGAATTTCTTCAAAATACTCTAGAATCAGCCCGTTCAAGGTTTTGGGTCCGTCCGTCGGCAATGCCAGTTTCAGTTTGCGGTTCAATTCGCGCAGGCTGGTTGCGCCGTCCAGCAAATAGGTGTTATCCGGCTGCTTTTCAAAGCGCAGCCCCGCTTGCGGCGCATTGGTGGTGAATTCGCCGATGATCTGCTCAAGGATATCTTCCAGTGCCACCAGGCCCAGCAGCTCGCCATATTCATCGACCACCATGCCGAGGCGACGGCGGTTTTCCTGGAAATTTTGCAATTGGGTAAACAGCGGTGTGCCGGATGGTACGAAGTACGTACTGCGTGTCAGCGCGCGGATGGCATCGCTGTCTATTTCTTCTTCTTTCAGTGATAGCACCTTGCGCACATGCAGGATGCCCAGAATATCGTCCGGATTGCCGGAATAAACCGGCAGCCGCGAATGATGGCTGGTAAACAACTGCCGGCGCAGCTCGTCGGCCGGGGTATCCAGGTCGACCATTTCCATCTGGTGGCGCGGCGTCATCACGTCGTCGACGGTAATGCTGCCCAGCTCCAGCAGGTTGAGCAGCACGGACTGATGCTTCTTCTGGATGTACTTGCCCGATTCGAGCACCAGCAGCCGCAGCTCCTCCGGCGCCAATGCCTGCTGGCCATGATTGCGCTGGTTCAGCCGCAGCAACTGCAGCATGCCGCCGACAAACAAATTGACGAACCACACTGCAGGCTGGAATACCCGCAACAGCAGCGTGAGCGGCGCGCTGGTGGCAAAGGCAAATTTTTCCGGGTGGGTGGCCGCGATCACCTTGGGCGTGGCCTCGGCAAACACCAGGATGATGAAGGCAACCAGCACCGCCGACACGCCGATGGCTGCTTCGTTGTCGACAAACAGCTTGGCGGCGATCAGCGCCGACAGCGTGGCCGAGCCGGTGTTGGCCAGTGTATTGCCCAGCAGGATCACCGACAGCAGTTTTTCGGTCTGATCGAGCAGCACCTGCGTGCGCAGCGCGGCGCGGTGGCCTTGCCGTGCCTTGCTGGCCAGCCGGTAGCGGTTGATCGCCATCATGGCGGTTTCCGAACCGGAAAAAAACGCCGAAATCAGCAGGCAGATGCACAGGCCGATGACGAGAGCGGAAAGCGGTATATCGTCCAAGTTCGCGGGTCCGGCGGCAGGATTGCGTGAGTATAGCGGTGTCTGTCAGGGGCGCTGCAAGATTGCGTCCAGCACCAGCCGGGTGCCGATATAGCCGAGCAACAGCAGCGCAAAGCCGGCCAGCGCCCAGTTGGCAGCCCGCTGGCCGCGCCAGCCGGAACGCACGCGGCCAAAAATCAGCCCGCCGTATGCCAGCCAGGCCAGTGCCGAGAAAATCGCCTTGTGCCATAGCCCGCGGTGCGGGCCATAGATGTGTTCTGCATAGAAGGTGCCGGTGATCAGCGCTACGCTCAGCAGTGCGAAGCCGGCGTAGACGCAGGCAAACAGCAGTCTTTCCAGCGCCAGTAGCGGCGGGAGCGTTTGCACCAGCAGGTTGGCGGCGGCCTTGTGAAGGCGGCGATCCGCCATGCGGATCAGCACCGCCACGCCGGTGGCGATGGCCAGCACCGCGTAGGCGAGCATGGCGGAGAAAAAATGCAGCCGCGACACGATATTCTGCGGATAGCCGAGCGCATGGCCTTGTGGCAGCACGATGCTGGCCGCCAGCAGCAGCGCAACCATGCCCAGTAGTGCCGGCTGTATGCCCTCGAGCTGGTAGGCCAGGTGGCCCACCAGGTAGACCAGCATGGCCAGCCAGGCAGTCAGCGACAGCGCCTCGGCCGCGCCGAAGTGCAGCGGCAGTGCGATGAAGCCTGGCCACAATGCCAGCCCGTGCAGCGCCAGTGCCAGTGTCAGCAGTGTATGCTCGACGCTTGGGTAGGCTGGCGCGCGCCGGCTGAGCCGGCTGCGATAGAATTGCCAGCCGAGGGCGAGATAGAGCACGAGGGCGATCGGTGCAAGCCAGGTCACGAAGCCAAATCGGGTAGAATGTCGGGATACACAGTCTAGCAGAGCGCGCCCACCCTACGGCGCGTTCCGGAAAAGGGAATTGCAATGCTGGAGAACCTCTCCAACCGCCTTGGTGGCGTGATCAAGAATCTGCGTGGCAACGCACGCCTGAGTGAAGAAAACATCCAGGACGCGCTGCGCGAAGTGCGCATGGCGCTGCTGGAAGCCGACGTTGCGCTGCCGGTGGTCAAGGCGTTCATTGCGGACGTCAAGGTGCGGGCACTGGGCCAGGACGTGGTGGGCAGCCTCACGCCGGGCCAGGCCTTCATCGGCGTGGTCTACGAAGAGCTGACCAAGCTGATGGGGGTGCAGAACGATGCCCTCAACCTGGCTGCGCAGCCGCCTGCGGTGATCCTGATGGCCGGTTTGCAGGGGGCGGGCAAGACCACCACCTCGGGCAAGCTCGCCAAGCGCCTGAAGGAAGAACACAAGAAGAAAGTGCTGCTGGTTTCCGGTGACGTCTACCGCCCTGCGGCCATCGAGCAGCTCAAAACCGTGGCTGCGCAGATCGACGTGGCATTCTTCCCGTCCGATGTCTCGCAAAAGCCGGTGGATATCGCGCTGGCTGCGCTCGATCATGCCAAGCGGCATTTCTTCGACGTACTGATCGTCGATACCGCCGGCCGTCTGGCCATCGATGAGGCGATGATGGCCGAGATCAAGGCGGTGCACGCCGCGATCAAGCCGATCGAAACCCTGTTCGTCGTCGATGCCATGCAGGGCCAGGATGCGGTCAATACTGCACAGGCGTTCAATGAAACGCTGCCGCTGACCGGTGTGGTGCTGACCAAGATGGACGGCGACGCACGCGGCGGTGCTGCGCTGTCGGTGCGCAATGTCACCGGCAAGCCGATCAAGTTCATCGGCGTGGGTGAAAAGCTCACCGGGCTGGAACCGTTCTACCCGGACCGTATGGCCAGCCGTATCCTCGGCATGGGCGACGTGCTGAGCCTGATCGAAGACGTGCAGAAGACCGTCGACGAAGCCGAAGCGCTGAAAATGATGAAGAAGGTCAAGTCCGGCAAGGGCTTCGACCTGGAAGACTTCAAGACGCAGATTGGCCAGATGAAGAAAATGGGCGGCATGTCGGCGCTGCTCGACAAGCTGCCGGGCATGGGCCAGATGGCCGAGATGGCCAGCAGCCAGGTCACCGACAAATCGGTGGCGCGTATCGAGGGCATCATCAATTCGATGACCCCGCTGGAGCGCCGCAAGCCGGAACTGCTCAAGGCCAGCCGCAAGCGCCGCATCGCGGCGGGTGCCGGCGTTTCGGTGCAGGAAGTCAACCGCCTGCTCAAGCAGTTCGAGGACACGCAGAAGATGATGAAGCAGTTCTCGGGCGGCGGCATGATGAAAATGATGAAGGGCCTCAAGGGCATGAAGGGTATGTTGCCCGGCATGTAAACCGCCGGCTCCGCGGCGCTTGTGTGGTGCAGAATGCACGCAAGCGCCTCATTTTTCTGCATAAATTGATACCGCACGGCGTTTTTGCTTGTGCCTGCTTGCGTTGTTCCCGTACAATCGCGGGTTTCGCATTAACCGATTTCGATACTGGATACTGAAAATGGTCGTGATTCGTCTTTCCCGCGGCGGCGCCAAGAACCGTCCGTTCTACAACATTGTCGCCACTGACTCCCGTAACCGCCGTGATGGCCGTTTCATCGAGCGCCTGGGTTTCTACAACCCGGTAGCCGTTGAAGGCGAAGAAGCCGTGCGTTTCGCGCTTGACCGCGTGAACTACTGGGTTGGCGTGGGCGCTCAAGTGAATGAGTCCGTCGCCAAGCTGCTGAAGAGCTACAAGCCGGCTGCCTGATTTGGCCGTGACGCAAAAAACATCCGCCCCGCAGGCACCTGTGCCGGCTGAGGTCCCGAGTGATCTCGTCGAAATGGGTTTTGTCAGTGGGGCGTTTGGCATTCGTGGCTGGATCAATGTCGTTGCCAGCACCGAATACGCTGACAGTTTGCTCGACTACAGCACCTGGTGGCTGGGTGTCGATGGCAAGTGGCAGGCGTACACGGTGCTCGAGGGCCATGTACAGCCCAAGAAGCTGGCTGCACAGCTCGAAGGCGTGGAAGGGCGTGATGCCGCTTTTGCGCTCAAGGGCATGCAGGTTGCCGTGCCGCGCAGCGCGCTGCCGGTACTCGACAGCGACAATGAATTCTACTGGGCCGATCTGATCGGCCTCGCGGTCGTCAATACGCAGGGCGAAAGCCTGGGCGTGGTCGACAAGCTGTTTGAAACCGGTGCCAACGATGTGCTGGTGGTGATGGATGGTGCAACGGAACGCCTGTTGCCCTTCGTTGGCCACGTGGTGCTGAAGGTTGACCTTGATGCAGGAAGCATCACCGTCGACTGGGGCCTGGATTACTGAGCGATGGTCGTTTGACTGACACGCAAGCGGTGACACGGCAGATCGATGTCGTGACGCTGTTCCCGGAAATGTTCGATGCCGTGACCAAAAGCGGTGTGACACGACGGGCAGTGGAGCTGGGCATCTTCGCATTGCATGCCTGGAACCCGCGCGATTTCACCAGCGACAATTACCGTCGTGTCGATGATCGCCCGTTTGGTGGCGGCCCCGGCATGGTGATGCAGCCGGAACCGCTGGAACAAAGTCTGGAAGCAGCCAAAGCCAGGCAGATTGCCGCAGGCGTTACCCCGCGGGTGATTTACCTGTCGCCGCAGGGTGCGCCGCTGACGCATGCCAGGGTGGCCGAACTGGCCGCACTGGATGGACTGATTTTGCTGTGTGGCCGTTATGAAGGCGTGGATGAACGTCTGATTGCGCGCCAGGTGGATGAGGAAATCTCCATCGGCGATTACGTGCTGTCGGGGGGCGAGCTGCCCGCGATGGTGCTGATCGATGCAGTGGCAAGGCTGTGGCCCGGCGTGCTCAATACGCAGGCCAGTGCAGCAGAAGATTCGTTTGTGGACGGGTTGCTCGATTGCCCGCATTACACTCGTCCTGAAGATTACCGCGGCATGGCGGTTCCGGAAGTTCTGCTTTCGGGAAATCATGCCAACATTAGGCGCTGGCGCCTGAAGCAGGCATTGGGCCGCACCTGGTTGCGCCGCCCGGATTTGCTTGTGGATCGCCAGCTTTCAAAAGAGGAAGCTCGGCTTCTGGCTGAATTCAAGGCCGAACAATCGGCCGGACCAGCAGGACCTGTGAACGATTTGGTGGCGAGGCGCGAAGGTTAGTGAGCAGCAACGAGATAGGGCCTGAGCCCCATCAAGGCGCAGCGCGGCCGGCAAAGTATCGCTGCCAAAGCGAAAACAGGCAGAAGGAACAAGCTTCACAAGGAGTAATTGCAATGAATCTGATTCAGCAACTTGAACAAGAAGAAATCGCTCGTCTGGGCAAAACCATTCCGGATTTCGCACCGGGCGACACCGTGATCGTTCAGGTCAAGGTCAAGGAAGGTACGCGTGAGCGTCTGCAGGCTTTCGAAGGCGTGGTTATCGCCAAGAAAAACCGTGGCCTGAACAGCGCCTTCATCGTACGCAAGATTTCGGCCGGTACGGGCGTCGAGCGTTCGTTCCAGACCTACTCCCCGCTGGTTGCCGCGATCGAAGTGAAGCGCCGCGGTGATGTGCGTCGTGCCAAGCTGTACTACCTCCGCGATCGTTCGGGCAAGTCCGCACGTATCAAGGAAAAGCTGCCAGCTCGCAAGACTGCAGCTGCAGCCCAGTAACAAGGGTTCTCCTCCGGGAGCGTGGAAACGCGGGCTTCGGCCCGCGTTTTTTCATGCGCGCCGTTTACGTGTATCCGCCCGTGCATCCACCGGTATCATGGCAGCAGGCCCGCACGCCGCGGGCTGGTCAAGAAAGGGGCGATGCAGGTGTCACGAGTAGGGTTCAGCCCGCAGCATTATCAGGCGGTCATCGATACACCCTTCGCGCGCGTAGGGCTCGCCGCCAGCGGCGAGGCGCTGACCCGCATCGATTTCGTGCCTGCCGATATGGCGCTGCTGGCACCGGCCACGCCCTTGCTGCGCGAGACGGCGCGCCAGCTGCATGCCTACAGCCAGGATGCGGATTTCCGTTTCGATCTGCCGTATCAACTGAACGGCAGCGAGCACCAGTGCAAGGTGTGGCTGCGCATCGCGCAGATTCCGCCAGGCAAGGTGATCCGCTACGCCGATATCGCCCATGATATCGGCTCGGTGCCACGTGCCATCGGCGGCGCGTGCGGCGCCAACCCGCTGCCGGTGTTGATCCCGTGCCACCGCGTGGTGTCGGCGCAAGGGCTGGGTGGCTTCAATGCCAACCGCAACGGCATGGACTGGATGCCGGTGAAACGCTGGCTATTACGCCATGAAGGGGTGCTGCGTGACTGGTTCGACTGATCTGCCTGCCGCCGGCATGGCGCAGATCGATGAATTCATCGATGCGGTATGGCTGGGGGATGGCCTGGCGCAGCATACAGTGGACAGCTACCGGCTGGACCTGCAGATCTGGCTGGCCTGGCTGGCCGGGGCGGGAAAAACCCTGCTGGGTGCGGATCGCCACGATATCCAGATCTTTCTGGCCGAGCAGGCGGCCACGCTGAAGGCCGCCACGCTGGCGCGCCGGCTGGCCAGCCTGCGCAAGTTCTACCGGCACAGCCTGCAATCGGAAAAGATCGCTACAGACCCGACCGATACACTGACCTCGCCACGGCGGGTGCGGCCGCTGCCCAAGGCGCTGGAAGAGTCACAGGTGGAAACCCTGCTGGCGGTGCCGGACGTGGACGATGCGGCCGGCCTGCGCGACCGGGCAATGCTGGAGCTGATGTATGCCACCGGGCTGCGGGTTTCCGAGCTGGTGGCGTTGCCGGTCGAGCAATTGCACCTGAACCCGGGCTATGTGCAGGTGATCGGCGGCAAGGGCAACAAGCAGCGGCTGGTGCCGATCGGTGAGGAAGGGCGGCACTGGTGCGGGCTGTACCTGCAGCAGGCGCGCGCGCAGCTGTGCGGCAAGCGCAGCCCGCCCACCCTGTTCGTCAACCAGCGTGGCGAGCCGCTGACGCGGCAAGGCGCGTGGTTCATCATCAAGGGCTATGCGGCAGCGGCGGGCATCGCCGCCGAAAAGCTCTCGCCGCACGTGCTGCGGCATGCATTTGCTACCCACCTGATGAACCACGGTGCAGACCTGCGCATCGTGCAGGCGCTGCTTGGCCATAGCGACATCAGCACTACGCAGATCTATACGCATGTCGCCACCGCCAGATTACAAGCCTTGCATAAGGATTTTCATCCTCGCGGAAAATAATTACGGAAGGCTGTCTTTGCTTTGTCGTATGCTATCCGGGTTTTCCATCCTTACCCCGGGGAGCCCATCATGGCTGAAAGTCTGGTCACGACGACCGTCAATACCGCGAGCAAGTATCAGGACATCGTAATTACCTACGCCACCGAATTCGGCGTCAAGATTCTGGCGGCCATTGCCTTCTGGGTGATCGGGCGCTGGCTGATCCACGTGTGCGTGCGCATGGTGCAGGGCTCGCTGGAAAAGCAGAAAGTCGACCCCACCGTGCTGCGTTATGTGGGCTCGGTCATCACCGTCACGCTGAACATCCTGCTGGTGATCGGCATCCTTGGTTACTTCGGCGTGCAGACCACCACGTTTGCCGCATTGATCGCCGCTGCCGGTATCGCCATCGGCATGGCGTGGTCGGGCTTGCTGGCCAATTTTGCCGGCGGTGCCTTCATCATCGTGCTGCGTCCGTTCAAGGTGGGTGATTTCATCACTGCCGGTGGCGTGACCGGCACGGTGAAAGAAATCGGCCTGTTTGCCACCGCGCTCAATACGCCGGACAACGTGGTCACCCTGATCGGCAACAACAAGGTGTTTTCCGACACCATCCAGAACTACAGCACCAATGCATACCGCCGGGTTGATCTGAAAGCGCAACTGGCCGGCAATGCCGATCACCGCGCAGCGATTGCCTTGCTGAAGGAAAAGATCGCGTTGATTCCCAATGTGCTGGCCAGCCCGCCGGTGGATGTGGAAATCCTCGAGTTCAACCTGGTCGGCCCGGTGCTGGCGGTGCGTCCGTATTGCCATACCGATCATTACTGGCAAGTGTACTTCGACACCAATATGGTCATCCGCGAAGCGCTGGCAGATGCCGGCTTCCCGGCGCCGACACCGTCGCAAGTGGTGACGCTGGGCACGCCGGGCGTGCTGGAAGCGCTGGCGAACAAGCTCAAGGGCTGATCAGTTGTAACCGGGGAGCGGTATGCTGTTTTGCGTCATTCCCCACGCCAAAAACAAACCCCGCTCAAGGCGGGGTTTGTTTTTGCTACCGGTTTCTTGCGGGCAATGCACAGATCAGAAAGAGCGATCAGGCCGGTTCGGCTGCCACTTCGGCATCGTCCAGCTGCAGGACTACCTTGCCGTCCTCGTCCAGATCGATGGTGACGTCGCCACCGCGGGTCAGTCGGCCGAACAGCAATTCGTCGGCCAGCGCCTTGCGGATGGTGTCCTGGATCAGGCGCGCCATTGGCCGTGCACCCATCAGCGGATCGAAGCCCTTTTCCGCCAGCATGGCTTTCAGCGCCGGCGTAAAGTGCGCATCCACCTTCTTTTCCTGCAGTTGCAGTTCCAGTTGCAGCAGGAACTTGTCGACCACCTTCAGGATGACGCTCTGATCCAGCGGGGCAAACGGAATCGTCGCGTCCAGACGGTTGCGGAACTCCGGCGTGAACATGCGCTTGATTTCCTGCAGCTCGTCACCGGTTTCCTTCCTGGCGGTAAAGCCCAGCACCGGCTTGTTCAGCGATTCTGCGCCGGCATTGGTCGTCATCACGATGATCACGTTGCGGAAGTCCGCCTTGCGCCCGTTGTTGTCGGTCAATGTGCCGTGGTCCATCACCTGCAGCAGGATATTGAAGATATCCGGATGCGCCTTTTCGATTTCATCCAGCAGCAAGACCGCGTACGGGTGCTTGTTGATGGTCTCCGTCATCAGGCCACCCTGCTCGAAGCCCACATAGCCCGGAGGCGCACCGATCAGGCGGCTGACCGCATGGCGTTCCATGTACTCGGACATGTCGAAGCGGATCAGCTCGATGCCCAGCGTATACGCCAGCTGCCGTGCCACTTCGGTCTTTCCCACGCCGGTCGGGCCGCTGAACAGGAACGCGCCGATCGGCTTCTGCGGGTTGCCAAGGCCGGCCCGCGCCATCTTGATGGCGGTGGCCAGTGCCTCGATCGCCCGGTCCTGGCCGAACACCACGTTCTTCAGGTCGCGATCCAGTGTCTTCAGTGCGCTCTTGTCGTCGTTCGAGACGCTCTTGGGCGGAATACGCGCGATTTTGGCCACGATCTCTTCGATCTCGTGCTTGTTGATCGTTTTCTTCTGCTTGGAGCGCGGCAAGATCTTCTGTGCAGCACCGGCCTCATCGATCACGTCGATGGCCTTGTCCGGCAGATGGCGGTCATTGATGTACTTGGCCGACAGCTCTGCCGCAGTAGCCAGCGCCGACAGCGTGTACTTCACGCCATGATGGCTTTCGAACTTGTCCTTGAGCCCCTTGAGGATCTCCACCGTCTGCTCGACCGTCGGTTCGGCCACGTCGATCTTCTGGAAGCGGCGCGACAGCGCGTTGTCTTTTTCGAAGATGCCACGGTATTCGGTATACGTGGTGGCACCGATGCACTTGAGTGTGCCGTTGGACAGCGCCGGCTTGAGCAGGTTGGATGCATCCAGCGTACCGCCAGAGGCCGCGCCGGCACCGACGAGGGTGTGGATCTCGTCGATGAACAGGATGGCGTTGCGCTCTTCGGTCAGCTGCTTGATCACGGCCTTCAGCCGTTGCTCGAAATCGCCGCGATACTTGGTGCCGGCCAGCAGTGCGCCCATGTCCAGCGAATACACGGTGGCATCCGCGAGGATGTCCGGCACTTCGCCTTCGACAATGCGGCGGGCCAAGCCCTCGGCAATGGCTGTCTTGCCCACGCCGGCTTCACCCACCAGCAACGGGTTGTTCTTGCGGCGGCGGCACAGGATCTGCACCACGCGCTCCAGCTCCTGCTCGCGGCCGATCAGCGGATCGATCCGGCCTGCCAGCGCCTGCTGGTTGAGGTTCTGCGTGAAGTTCTCCAGCGCGCCACCCGGGGTGACTTCGCTGTCGTGCTCTTCGGATTGCTCCTGGCGCGATGCGCTGTTGGTCGGCGCAGCACCGCCTGCCTGCTTGGCAATGCCGTGCGAGATGAAATTCACCACGTCGAGGCGGCTGATGCCCTGCTGGTGCAGGAAATAGACTGCGTGGCTGTCCTTCTCGCCAAAGATGGCGACCAGCACGTTGGCGCCGGTGACTTCCTTCTTGCCCGACGACTGCACATGCAGGATGGCGCGCTGGATCACGCGCTGGAAGCCAATGGTGGGCTGGGTTTCAACCTCGCCGGTACCGGAAACCACCGGTGTGTGCTCGGTGACGAAATCGCCGAGCGCGCGGCGCAGCTCGTCCATGTTGGCGCCGCACGCACGCAGCACCTCCGCGGCCGAGGGGTTATCAAGCAGCGCAAGAAGGAGATGCTCCACGGTGATGTATTCGTGGCGCTTTTGTCTCGCTTCCATGAACGCCATATGGAGGCTGTGTTCAAGTTCCTGGGCGATCATTCTTGTACCTCCATGATGCATTGGAGCGGGTGGTGATGCTGGCGGGCGAAGCTGTTCACTTCGTCCACCTTGGTGGCTGCAATGTCCTTGGGATAAACCCCGCACACACCGCGACCTTCTGTATGAACTTTGAGCATGACCATGTTCGCTTGTTCATGCGCCATGGCAAAAAATTGCTGCAGCACCACCACGACGAATTCCATCGGTGTGTAGTCGTCGTTCATCAGGAGCACCGTATACAGGGGCGGTGGCCCCACACGTGTTTCCTGCTCTGCCAGTTGTGGATCAATGTGATGCTCTGTAGCCATGCTGTTCCATTCACCTCTGTTTCTCATTTTGGCCCGACTGCCGGGCTTTTCAAGCTTACCGAGGGCAATACCTGCTGTTGTATTTTTTACCCATGCGGCTTGACCGCCGTATGATTACTCGCGTACAAAGTGATCGCGTTTGATAAGCAAGCTTCATGCAATACCGGGTTCACCGTTGTGCAGGTCTTGGTATCAAACCGGAGTCCCATCCGGGACACATCTGCATCAACGCTATATCTGGAGAAAGACCCCAAATGGCAACCGGTACCGTCAAGTGGTTCAATGATTCCAAGGGCTTCGGCTTCATCACTCCGGACGAAGGCGGCGAAGACATCTTCGCACACTTCTCCGCGATCAACATGCCGGGCTTCAAGACCCTGAAAGAAGGCCAGCGCGTGTCGTTCGAAGTTGCGAACGGCCCGAAAGGCAAGCAAGCCGCAAACATCCAGGCCGCTTAATCGCTGCTTGAGTGTTTCGGAAAGACCCCGCTTCGGCGGGGTTTTTTTATGGGCTGTTTCATTCATGATAGGCCAAACAAAAAGCCCCGCACATGGCGGGGCTTCTTTTTGTGCAACGGTTCACAGCAACGCGCTTACATGCGTTCGATGATCGCCTTGCCGAAGGCCGAGCAAGACACTTCTTCTGCGTCGTCCATCAGGCGGGCGAAGTCGTAGGTGACGATCTTGGCCTGGATGGTTTTTTCCATCGCGGCAATGATAAGGTCAGCTGCTTCCTTCCAGCCCATGTGGCGCAGCATCATTTCTGCCGACAGCAGCAGGGAGCCCGGGTTGACCTTGTCCTGGCCCGCGTATTTCGGTGCGGTGCCGTGGGTGGCTTCGAAGCACGCCACGTTGTCGGACAGGTTGGCACCCGGCGCAATGCCGATACCGCCCACTTCTGCAGCCAGTGCGTCGGAGATGTAGTCGCCGTTCAGGTTCAGCGTGGCGATCACATCGTATTCGGCCGGGCGCAGCAGGATCTGCTGCAGGAAGGCATCAGCGATCACGTCCTTGATCACGATGCCGTTCGGCAGTTGCAGCCACGGGCCGCCGTCGATCTCGACGCCACCGAATTCGCTCTTGGCAAGCTCGTAGCCCCAGGTGCGGAACATGCCTTCGGTGAACTTCATGATGTTGCCCTTGTGAACCAAGGTAACGCTCTTGCGGTTGTTGTCGATCGCGTACTGGATGGCCTTGCGCACCAGGCGCTCGGTCCCTTCCTTGCTCACCGGCTTGATGCCGATGCTGCTGGTTTCCGGGAATCGGATCTTCTTGACGCCCATTTCCTGCTGCAGGAATTCGATGACTTTCTTGGCGCCTTCCGACTGCGCATCCCACTCGATACCGGCATAGATGTCTTCGGTATTTTCACGGAAGATGGTCATGTCGATGAGGTCCGGGCGCTTCACCGGCGACGGCACGCCGTCGAAATAGCGTACCGGGCGCAGGCACACGTACAGGTCCAGCTGCTGGCGCAGTGCCACGTTCAGCGAACGGATGCCGCCGCCAACCGGCGTGGCCAGCGGGCCCTTGATCGAGACCACGTAATCTTTCAGCGCGGCCAGCGTTTCTTCCGGCAGGTAGTTGTCGTTGCCGTAAACCTTGGCTGCCTTCTCGCCGCAGTAGATTTCCATCCAGTGGATCTTGCGCGAGCCACCGTAGCTCTTGGCGACTGCAGCGTCGACCACATCCTTCATCACCGGGGTGATATCAACACCGATGCCATCGCCTTCGATGAACGGGATGATGGGATTATCTGGTGTGGCGAGGTTCGGGACGATCTTGGTGCCGCCCTGCGGAACTTGGATGTGGCTCATGTTGCTTCCCTGAGGTGGTTAGTCAGACAACGCCTTGACGGCGCAGCAAAAACGCGATTATCGCGTGAAGCACCACTTTGTGCCAAGCCATGCCTGATGTATGGGCAGGTAGAATCGCGCTTATGGCCAAACTCATTTTATTCAACAAGCCTTGGGGCGTGATATGCCAGTTTTCGCCCAGCCCGCCGCACCACTGCCTTGCCGATCATGTGGCGATCAGGGATGTCTACCCGGCCGGCCGGCTGGATACCGATTCCGAAGGGCTGCTGCTGCTGACCGATTCCGGTGCATTGCAGTCGCGCATTGCCGATCCCAGGCACAAGCTACCCAAGACCTACTGGGTGCAGGTGGAAGGTGCGCCGGATGATGATGCGCTGGCTCCGTTACGTTCGGGTGTCGATCTGGGTGACTTCGTCACCAAACCCGCGCAGGTAAGGGTGATCGACGAGCCTGCCGGCCTGTGGCCGCGCGATCCACCGGTGCGCTTCCGCGCGGCCATTCCCACCACCTGGCTGGAGGTGATCATTGCCGAGGGCAAAAACCGCCAGGTGCGGCGGATGACGGCCAAGGTGGGCTTTCCCACGCTGCGCCTGATCCGCGCGGCGATCGGTGATTGGCAGCTTGCGGACCTGCAGCCCGGGCAGTGGCGACAGCTGGATGTGAAAGCGCCCGTGAGTGCGCCGGCACCGCGTGCCAGTACCGGCCCGAAGCAGCGCGGCAGGCGCGGTCCGAACAAGGCCCGTTGATCGGCTGCTGGCTGCGTCTTGTCGTCCGGCTGCCGCATGGCAGCGTTGTGATCAGGCACCGGTTGATTTATTGGCAGCTTGCATTAGCTTTCACTTGTTACTGATGTATCGTTTGCTTGTTGCAAGTATTTTTGCCTGGCGCAATGGCGCGTCTGCTACATCGGTCAATGGGCTTGTTTTTCATCCACCACCCCAAAGGAGTATTGCCATGCAAAAAGCAATTTTTGTGCTGTTGTCCCTGGGCATTTCTGGCGTGTTGTACGCAGGAGAAGCGGTATCCGAGCAGGCTAACGGCAAAACGCATGAAGAATATGTGCAAAAGCAGGAGCAGCAGAAAAAGGACCGCGCCGCGAAGAAGTCCAAGAAAAAGGCCAGCGCCGCGGCAGCGTCCGCGATGCAATAAGGCGGTATCGTGGCAATGGAATGGGCGGAGATACCGCCCATTTTTCATGGACGCCATCAATCCTTGCCAAAAAATCACAACGCATTCGGGTGATTTGCCACAGTCGATTCTGCATCCTCGCTACGTATATCGGGAACGGGCCTGGTGATGTGCCACCCGTCTTCGCATGCATACAAGGAGCACGATCATGAAAAAATTCATCATTGCACTGGCCGCACTGTGTTTTTCCGGTGCCGTTCTCGCCAGTGAAGCCCCCGAAGAGTTCAATGGCAAAACCCAGCAGGAATACAAGGCCAAGGAAGACAAGATGAAGCACCACCGGGCCGAGAAAAAGGCCAAAAAGAAGGCCAGCGCTGCTGCTGAAGCGCCGATATAACTGCAGTCATTTCCCATTGCGATAGCAGGAGCGGGCGGCAACGCCCGTTTTTCATGGGCGCAAAACTCGTAAGGGGGCAGGGCTTCGGGTAAAATCACTGTTTGTATTCAAGTGGTTGCCTTATGTGGAAGCCCAATGCCACGGTCGCGGCGGTGATTGCCCGCGGCGATACCTTCCTGCTGGTTGAAGAGCGCATCCTCGGCGAGCGCAAGCTCAATCAGCCTGCTGGTCATATCGACGCCGGCGAATCCATCATCGAAGCCTGCGTGCGTGAAACGCTGGAAGAGACGGCCTATCACGCGGTGCCGACCGCGCTGGTGGGCATCTACCAGTGGAGCCCACCGGAGCGCCCGGAACTCACCTACCTGCGCTTTGCCTTTGCTGCCGAGCTCACCGGTTTCGACGATACCGCCATGCTGGACGACGGCATCGAAGCCGCCGTGTGGCTGACCCGCGACCAGATCGTGGCGCGCAGCGCCGAACACCGCAGCCCGTTGCTGCTGGCCTGTATCGATGATTACCTGGCCGGCAAGCGCTACCCGCTGGCATTGCTGCGCGATTTCGATGTGCCGCTGCGCGGAGGCAAGCCATGAGCGACAAGATCGTGGTGGGGCTGTCCGGCGGCGTGGATTCATCCGTCACCGCGCACCTGCTGCAGCAGCAGGGCTTCGAAGTGCATGGCGTGTTCATGCAGAACTGGGAAGACGACAACAACGACGAATACTGTTCGATCAAGGAAGACAGCATGGATGCCATTGCGGTGGCTGACCTGCTGGGCATCGATATCGAGCTGGTCAACTTTGCCGCGCAGTACAAGGACCGGGTATTCAGCTACTTCCTGGCCGAGTATTCGGCCGGGCGCACGCCCAACCCGGATATCCTGTGCAATAGCGAAATCAAGTTCAAGTGCTTCCTGGATTACGCGATCGAACTGGGTGGCGTGAAGATGGCCACCGGCCACTACGCGGACAACCGCGTGCGCGCCGATGGCCGGACCGAGCTGATCCGCGCTGCCGATCAATCCAAGGATCAGACCTACTTCCTGTATCGCCTGTCGCAGGCGCAGGTGAGCCAGGCAGTGTTCCCGCTGGGCGGGCTGCAAAAATCGCAGGTGCGCGAGATCGCCGAGCAGATCAAATTGCCCAATGCCCGCAAGAAGGACAGCACCGGCATCTGTTTCATCGGCGAGCGGCCGTTCCGCGAATTCCTCAACCGTTACCTGCCCAAGGTGCCGGGCAAGATGCGCACGCCGGAAGGCCGCGCAGTGGGTGAGCATATGGGCCTGATGTACTACACCATCGGCCAGCGCCAGGGCCTGGGTATCGGCGGCGAGGGCCTGCCGTGGTTCGTGGCGGGCAAGGACATGGAAAACAACGAGCTGATCGTGGTGCAGGGCCATGATCACCCGCTGTTGCTCAAATCCACACTGCTGGCCAAAGACTGCTCCTGGATACTGGGCGAGCTGCCGGCCGAGGGCAGCTACACCGCCAAGACACGTTACCGCCAGCAGGATGCCGCGTGCACGCTGAGCCACGCCGGGGATGGCGTGGTACTGACCTTCGACGAACCGCAATGGGCCATGACGCCGGGGCAGTCGATGGTGTTGTATGGCGGGGAGGTATGCATGGGGGGGGGCATCATTCAGTAGCGGTTATTACTGCTGATGCGATGTCAGGACAGCCAGTGCGGAGTGCGCTGGCTGTTTTGTTTTGTGGAGACTCCAAAGCTCAGATGGCTTACTGCTCAAACCACGCGGCATCTTCCAGCTCGCTGAACACGTGCCGCAACCCCGCCCCCCAGATCTGGCGGATGTTGTTGAAGTAGGGATCGCTCTCGGTCACGCGGTACGGCCGGGCCGGGGTGAAGGTGTCCTTGCGGTAGCTCAGCACGTCTATCGGCAACCCTACCGACAGATTGCTGCGTATGGTCGAATCGAACGAGATCAGCGTGCACTTCATCGCCTCTTTCAGTCTGGTGTCGTAGCGCACCACGCGGTCGAGGATGGGTTTGCCGTATTTGGATTCGCCGATCTGGAAGTACGGCGTGTCCTCGGTGGCCTCGATGAAGTTGCCGGCCGCATACACATTGAACAGTCGTGGCGCTTCGCCGCTGATCTGGCCACCCAGCAGGATGGAACAGCTGAAATCGATGCCCTGTGTCATTTCGCCACCGCTGTCGCGGGCGATCACTTCGCGTACTGCCTGGCCCACCAGCTCGGCGGCGGCAAACAGGTTGGCCACGTTCAGCAGGTTGGGCAGATCACTGCCGCAGCGCGTGCGCAGCAGGCTGATCACGCTTTGCGTGGTGGCCAGGTTGCCGGCGCTCAGCAGCACCAGCGTGCGTTCGCCCGGCGTTTCGAAGATATGCATCTTGCGGAAAGTGGCGATATGGTCGACACCGGCATTGGTGCGTGAATCGGATGCAAACAGCAGGCCATCCTGCAAGGCCATGGCAACACAGTAAGTCATGCAGCGGGTTCCGGAAAAACAGCGTGGGTTGCCGCAATTGTACGCCAGCAGCAGCGCGATGCCGGCTACTGCTGGTCCATCAGCGCCACCTTGGCGAGCGATTGCAGCGATTCGGTGCCGCCGCCACGGCGCACGCCGCGTACCGGGCCGGCTTCCAGGTAATCCAGCCCCAGCGCCAGCCGCACGTAACGTTCGTCCGGCGTGCAGTTGTTGCTCACGTCGAAGCCGTCCCAGCGGTTGCCGGTCCATGCCTGTGCCCACGCATGGCTGGCCACATGGCCATCGTGCTCGGTGTACAGGTAGCCGCTGACGTAACGCGCCGGAATGCCCAGCAGCCTGCAGGCAGCAATGAACACATGGGCGTGATCCTGGCATACGCCTTGCCCCAGCGCATATGCGGCAGCGGCGGTGGTGGTGGCATCGGTCTGGCCGGGCAGGTAGGGCATGCGGTCGAGCAGGTCGGCCATCAGGTCCAGCAATGCCTCTCGACCGTGGTGCGTAACCAGCGTGCGGTAGCCTTCGGCAAACGCGGTCAGCGCCGCATCGCAGCCGGTGAGCGGGGTGGGGCGCAGGAACAGCTCGGCGGGCAGCGGCTGGTCCGCGCTGACATTGCTGCGGGTTTCCACCGTGCCTTCGGCAACGATGCGTATGGTATCGCCGGGGGTATCGAGCACCAGCAGGTGCTGGCGGTTGCCATAGGCATCGTCGCTGGCACTGGCAGGCGCCGGCAGTGCCAGCGACCAGTCGATCACCTGCTGGTCGCGGTCGGCGCGCGGCGTCAGCCGCAGCAGCTGCGCGCTGTGCAGCAGCGCTGCATCGTAGCGGTAGACGGTTTCGTGATGGATATGCAGTTTCACGGTGGCCTCAGGCAGCTTTCAGATAGGCTTGGTAAATGCGGTCACCCAGCCCATTGATATCGATCAGGCACTCGGCCAGGTAGTCGTGCAGCCCTTCGTCGAGGATCTCGTCCACACTGGCGAATTTCAGCTCGGCCAGCAGCGCAGCGGCATCGCGCTGCGCCAGCCTGCCGTTGTCGCCTTCCAGCTGGGCAAGAATCTTGCAGATGGCCTCCAGGCAGGCGCGCAGCGAGCGCGGCAGCCGTGGCGACAGGATCAGCATCTCGGTCACCTGTCGTGCGGTGACGGCATCGCGGTAGATTTCCAGATAGGCCTCGTACGCCGACAGCGCCTTCAGCAGCGCACTCCATGCATAGTAATCGGATGCGCTGGCGGCCTCATCGCTTTGCAGCAGATGTGCTTTCACATCCAGCAGCCGCGCGGTGTTGTCGGCGCGCTCGATGAAGGTGCCCAGGCGGATGAAGCTGTATGCATCGCCGCGCAGGATGGTGCCGTAGGTGACGCCACGGAACAGGTGCGAGCGCTCTTTCACCCAGTCGAAGAAGGCGCCGACATTGTCGATGCCCTTGGCGGCATATTCGCGTGCCTCGATCCAGGTTGCGTTGATGTTTTCCCACATCTCCGCGGTGATCTTGCCGCGCACCGCGTGGGCGTTCTCGCGTGCCTGGCGGATGCAGCTGACGATGCTGGCCGGGTTGCTGCGGTCCAGCGCCACGAAGTCCAGCAGCTTTTCCGGCGTCAGCTCATCGTGCTTGCGGTTGTACTCTTCCAGCATTTCTGTGATCACCAGCGGCGCACTGATTTCGCTACGCGCACCGTTCTTCGATTGCGGCAGCAGCGCCAGGCTGAAGCTCACGTCGAGCAGGCGGGCCAGGTTCTCGGCGCGTTCCAGGTAGCGGCTCATCCAGTACAGGTGATCTGCGGTACGGCTCAGCATCATCGCGCAATGTCCTTGTTATTGTTGTCGTTCACGCTTCGAGCACCCATGCGTCCTTGGTGCCGCCGCCCTGCGACGAGTTCACCACCAGCGAGCCACGCTGCAGGGCCACGCGCGCCAGGCCACCGGGCACGATCTTCACTTCCTTGCCCGCCAGCACAAACGGGCGCAGGTCGATATGGCGCGGTGCAATACCCTCCTCGACAAAGGTCGGGCAGGTGGAGAGCGCCAGCGTGGGCTGGGCAATGTAGTTGGCCGGGTCGGCAATGATGCGGCAGCGGAATTCAGCGATTTCCGCGCGGCTGGCTTTGGGGCCGATCAGCATGCCGTAGCCGCCGGCGCCGTGTACCTCTTTCACCACCAGGTCATCCAGGTTGGCCAACACGTGCGAGAGATCGGCCGGCTTGCGGCATTGCCAGGTGGGCACGTTCTTCAGCAGCGGTTCTTCATCCAGGTAGAAGCGCACCATGTCCGGCACGTAGGGGTAGATGGATTTATCGTCCGCCACGCCGGTGCCGATGGCATTGGCCAGGATCACGTTGCCAGCACGGTAGGCGGCCAGCAGGCCGGGTACGCCCAGCGATGAATCGGACCGGAACGCCAGCGGATCAAGGAAGTTGTCGTCCACGCGGCGATATATCACGTCCACCTGCTTGTGGCCGGCGGTGGTACGCATGAACACGCGGTCGTTGCGCACGAACAGGTCACGGCCTTCCACCAGTTCCACACCCATCTGCTGCGCGAGGAACGCATGCTCGAAATACGCACTGTTGTAGTGGCCGGGCGTCAGCACTACCACCGTGGGGTTATCGGCAAATGTGGCGTGGCGCAGCGTATCGAGCAGCAGGCTGGGGTAGTGCTCGACCGGGGCCACCGCGTGGCGGGCAAACAGCTCCGGGAACAGCCGCATCATCATCTTGCGGTTTTCCAGCATGTAGGACACGCCGGAGGGCACGCGCAGGTTGTCTTCCAGCACATAGCAATCGCCGTCGTTATGGCGGATCACGTCCACGCCGCTGATATGCGAATAGATGCCATGCGGCAGGTTCACGCCACGCATGGCGGTCTGGTATTGCGCGTTGGCCAGCACTTGCTCGGCCGGAATCAGCCCGGCCTTGAGGATATGCCCATCGTGATAGATGTCATGCAGGAAGGCATTGAGCGCGGCCACGCGCTGGCGCAGGCCGGCTTCCAGCCTTTGCCATTCATCTGCGGGCAGGATGCGCGGAATGGTGTCGAAGGGGATCAACCGTTCGGCATCGTTGTCGTCACCGTATACGGCAAAGGTGATGCCCACGCGGTGGAACAGCAGTTCGGCTTCCTGGCGGCGCTGGCTGAGCGTTTCGGCGCTCTGCTGGTTCAGCCAGCGCAGGAACTCGTCGTAATGCGGACGTACGGCCAGATCGCTGGCGAGCATCTCGTCGTAAATACTGGCGGCAGGGGGTTCAATCCGGTGCATGAGGCTATCCTGGCGGGGCGAGATAGTCCTGCTTTAGCAAGCAACGCGCCAACGGCCGCCAAGCCGCGTGCCGGCTGGATCGGGCTGCCATTCCGCTGGCATGCGGGCCGGTTTGCTGCGCCAAAGCGGTGCGCGGCAACGGGCCGCCGGCAGCGCGATGCCCATTTTTCTGGCGGTGCGCCGCGCGATGGCGCGCCTAGTCGAACGGGATTTCGTGCTCGGCAGCAAACGCCAGCGCCAGGCCGCCGGCACCGATATTGACTGCTGCCGTGGCGCTCATTTCGCACACGTGTACATCCACGCCATGCTTGCCGGCGCTGCTGCGCAGATCGGCGTAGCCGGGCATGGCGGCAACGGCGGCAGGGTCGCCACCGTAGCTGATGGTGATGGTGGGGGCGAGCAGATGCTTGCCCTCGATCAGGCTGGTGGCCAGTGCAAACAGCTTGTGCACGCCGGTCTCGAAGCCACGCACCTTGGCCACCGGGTGCGTATCGCCCTGGAAGCCGCGGATTACCGGCTTGATGTCCAGCGCGCTGCCCAGCAGATAGGTGGCCAGGCCCACGCTCTTGTCGCCCTTGCGGCGCGCGTTGTTGCGTAGCTGCGCCAGGTCGGACGGAATCAGGAACGCCTGCGTGCAATGGGTAAGCTGCTCGATACGGCTGATGATGGCGGATGTGGTGGCTTCGGCTTCCGCCATGCGCACGATCTCGGCCACGATCAGCCCCTGGCCGACGAACAGGTTCTGGCTGTCGAACACCCGCAGGCTGAATGGCCGGGTTTGCCCGGCGGCTTCACGGATGGGGCGGTAATCGGTGAGGATGGTGCGTGCGGCCTGCGTCGCGTTGTCGAAGATCTTGCTGCGCGAGCTCATTACCGTCAGGCAGAACACATAGTCGAAATCGACCACGATCTGGTCGAGGAAGCGCTGGCGTATCGCATCCACGCTGAATGGCTCGGACAGGAATTCGCTATCGCCCAGCGTGGCGTAGAACGCCCGCGTGGCGGCCGGGTCGCGCCGGTCGATGAAGGTGCTGTCGCCACTGCGTATGGTGATGGGCAGGATATCGATGCGGTGCTGATCGAGAAACGCGCGCGGCAGATCGCAGCAGGAGTCGGTAACGATGCCTATGCGCATGATGAGTCCATCCAGTAAAAGCGGTCGTGCATGATGTGAATCTGATATGTCAGTGTCAATCAGGCAGGATGCGTACCCGGATATTTGAACGACGGACGGCAAGAAAAAACGGGGGCCTTAGCCCCCCGTTTCCGTGCAATGACGTACCGCTTACTTGGCGGCTGCCGGGCTGGCGGCCGCCGGTGCGCTGGCCGCCCACGGCAGCGGTACATTCACGCCATTGAGCGTGAACGCGCCCTTGCTGAGGTCGGCAGTGGCAGCGAGCATGTCGCCCTCCACGCGGATCAGTTTCTGCTCGGCCAGGCGGTTGATCTGCCCCTCGACAAACTGGCCGGCCAGGTAATCCAGATCAGCCTGCGAGATACCCGAATCCGGCCCGCCGAACATGCGGCTGGCCTGCCAGGTGATGATGGTTTCCACCACTTTGCGCGGCACGACAAAATCGGCCTTGGCGTTGAGCTTTTTCACGAACTCGACCGGGCGGTCCAGATCGCCAGCCACGAAGCCCTTCAGGCCAACCAGGCCATTGAAGCGGATTGCGCCATCCGGCAATTTAACTTCCAGCTTGTCGATGGCCAGTTGCGGATCGTGCGTGAGCAGCGGCATGCCTTGTTCGCGGGCGAGCCTGGTGAGCTTCTCGGCAAATTCGTCCCGCTTCAGTGGTTGCTTCTGCAGCGCGGTGAACGCATCACCCAGCTTGGCCAGCGTAGGGCCGTGCAGGTGGCGCGCGCTGGCCAGCAGTTCGGCCGGGCCATAGGGCTTGTCGTCCAGTACCAGCCTGGCCAGCTTGAATTCGGCGGTGCCGTCGATGAACTCGCCGTTTTCAACCAGCTTGCCGTTGTAGCTTGCCTTGTCCAGTTGCAGCTTGAATGGTGTGCCCTCGGTGATATTCAGGTCGAGGCTGTCGAAGGTGGCCTGCGACTGGCCGATCATCAGGCCGGTCTTGCCACGGGTATGGTCGAGCGAGACCTGCAGGTTCTTGAAATCGAACGTGCCCTTGCCCTTGGCTTCGCCGGACAGGCCCGGCGCACGCGCGTCGAGCTTCACGCGGTTGAAGTCGCCGCCGTAGTCCAGCGTGGCATCCAGGCCTTGCCACCTGGCCTTCACGCCGGAAATGGCTTCTTCGTAATCGAAGCCGGGTACCGCTACCTTGATCACGCCATCATCGTCGAAGCCGATGCGGTTTTCGATAGTGATGGGCTTCTGTTCGCCAAAGAATTTGCTCAGCAGCTTCTGCGTTTCCGGTGCGAAGGCAAAATCGGTGCTGACCACGGCCTTGTACGGGTGCAGGTTGAAGTGCGCCAGCAAGGGCAACGGGCCATGGGTGATGTGCTGCGTGTAGGTGACTTCGAACTCGGGCAGCGGCTCGCCTTCCTTTTCCAGCGCAAAGCGGTACAGCTCCGGGTTGATCTTGAGCGTGGTTTTCTCGGTGGACGAGAACCAGCCGCGCTCGTACTGCCTGTCCTTCACGATGAAGTAGGGCAGGCTGCTCAGCCATTCGTGCTGTTTCTGCAGCGTGGTTTCGGCCGCGCGGCCGGCAAACCAAGCGCCGCCGATATAGCTGGCGGCAAGGACGACAACGGCGGCGGTGCCGGCGATCAGTACTTTGCGTTTCACGCTGGAACATCCCTTGCATTGTGAAGGCCGGATGCAATCCGGCCGTGAACCCGCCCCTGCCAGTCTGCCGCATCGGGGGCAGGGCCGGAAAGCGGGTCCGGAACGGCTGATGGTTAAATGCGACGGGCCAGTTCTTCGGCCTTGCCGAGGTAGCTTGCCGGTGTCATTTCTTTCAGGCGGGCTTTCTCTTGCGCCGGGATGGCCAGGCCGTCGATGAACACTGCCAGGGTTTCACGCGTGATGCCGCGCTGGCCACGGGTGAGTTCCTTCAGCTGTTCGTACGGGTTGGGCACGCCATAGCGGCGCATCACGGTCTGGATCGGCTCGGCCAGTACTTCCCAGTTGTTGTTCAGGTCGTCCAGCATGGCCTGGCGATTCACTTCCAACTTGTTCAGGCCCTTGAGCGCCGATACATAGCCCAGCAGTGCATAGCCCAGGCCCACGCCCATGTTGCGCAGCACCGTGGAGTCGGTCAGGTCGCGCTGCCAGCGCGAAACCGGGAGCTTCTGGCTCAGGTGGGTGAGCAGCGCGTTGGCCAGGCCCAGGTTGCCTTCGGAATTTTCGAAATCGATCGGGTTGACCTTGTGCGGCATGGTCGAGCTGCCCACTTCGTTCTTGTTGACCTTCTGCTTGAAGAAGCCCAGCGAGATATAGCCCCAGATGTCGCGGTTGGTATCGATCAGGATGGTATTGATGCGCGCGAAGGTATCGTACAGCTCGCTCATGTAATCGTGCGGTTCGATCTGGATCGTGTACGGGTTGAAGCCGATGCCCAGGCCCTCGACGAAACGGCGGCAGAAGCCTTCCCAGTCGAACTCCGGGTAAGCGGACAGGTGGGCGTTGTAGTTGCCGACGGCGCCGTTGATCTTGCCGAGGATTTCCACTTCTTCCAATCGCGCCAGCTGGCGCTCCAACCGGTAGGCCACGTTGGCCATTTCCTTGCCCATTGTGGTGGGCGTTGCCGGCTGGCCGTGGGTGCGGCTCATCATCGGTGCATCGGCCAGCGCGTGGGCCAGTTCCTTGAACTTGGCGACCATCTCGCGCAGCTTGCCCACCAGCACGCTGTCGCGCGCGCCCTTGAGCATCAGCGCGTGGCTGAGGTTGTTGATGTCTTCCGAAGTGCAGGCAAAATGGATGAATTCGGATGCGGCGCTCACCTCGGCATTGCCGGACAGGCGCTCTTTCATCCAGTACTCAACTGCTTTCACATCGTGGTTGGTGGTGCGTTCGATGGTTTTGACTTCCAGCGCGTGCTCGGGCGAGAAATCGGCAACCACGCGATCGAGTTCGGCAATGGTGGCGGCCGAGAACGGGCGGATTTCCGCGATGGCGCTTTCCTCAGCCAGCGCCTTGAGCCACGCCACTTCAACGGTGACACGGTTTTTCACCAGTGCGTATTCGGAAAAGTGCGGGCGCAGGTCGGCAAGTTGCTTTTCATAGCGGCCGTCGAGCGGGGAAAGGGCGGTCAGTGCGGAGAGTTCCATGAGGCGGTCTGCAGCGGATCGAAACAAAGGCGGGATTCTAGCACAGCCATATCACCAGCCTCTGCCCGCCCGGCGGTCAAAATATGGGCAATACTTACCGCAAGCCCGCTGCAATGCTGCCCTGCACGATCATGCCAGCCAAAGCAGCCAAGTGATTGATGTCACTTTATATTGCATCGCAGCGTGGAAAGCGGATGACTTTGTAGTCGGCCTGGCTGACAATACACCTTACATAAAAACCCTGAGCCAAAGAGCTCAAACGAGGATGGAGTCTAATGAACAAGATCATAGAGTTATCGCCAGACTGGCAAAGCTGGCTGCAGGATAATCTGGCCCGTGGCTGCGCACCGCAATCGCTGATCGAAATGATGGTGGCGCACAACTTCGAGCCGATGTTTGCCAATGCCATCGTGTTCCATTTCACCGCGCTGGGCCAGGCGCCGATACCGCAGGCTTCCGAGCCCAATGCCAACCAGCGCGCGGCGCAAACCGGTTATCAGTACGAAGCACCGCGTCTTGCCGCCACCGGTAATACCATCACCACGCATGACCGTGAGGTGCGCGTAGCGGCGCGCTTTGCCAAGCCCTACGTGGTGATACTCGATGGCCTGCTGTCCACCGAAGAGTGCGACGAACTGGTACGGCTGTCTGCCGACAAGCTCAAGCGTTCGATGATTGTCGATCCGCAAACCGGGGGCGATGCGGTGATTGCGGACCGCACCAGTTTCGGTACCTTCTTTGCGGTGAACGAGAGCCCGTTCATCGCCACGCTGGACCGCCGCCTGTCCGAAGTGATGCAGATGCCGGTCGAAAACGGCGAGGGTATCCAGATCCTCAAGTATCCGGTGGGCGGCGAATACAAACCGCATTTCGATTACTTCCCGCCGCGTGATCACGGCAGCAAGGGTCATCTGAAACAGGGCGGCCAGCGCGTTGCCACGCTGATCATGTACCTGAACGACGTGCCGGACGGGGGCGAAACGATATTTCCGGAAATCGGCCTGGCGGTATCGCCCAAAAAGGGTTCGGCAGTCTATTTCGAATACTGCAACAGCCTGGATCAGGTAGACCCGCTGACACTGCATGGCGGCAATCCGGTGGTGAGTGGCGAGAAATGGATCGCCACCAAATGGGTACGCCAGCGCCGCTACAGCTGATCGCTGCTGATCTGCCGCAGCTGTAACGCGCTGCGTTGCTTTATCCACCATCTGCTGCGTGCCGGGGTGTGATGCATGGGGCATCTGCCGTATGCTCGCCGTATCCGGGCGTGCGGTATGGTCACGCCTGTCGCGGCCGATGCCGCTCTGGCCGCAGGAGCGCCATATGGACAGTCTGAAAATCGACCTCAACGCAGACCTGGGTGAAGGTGCACCGCACGATGCCGAGCTGATGGCGCTGATCTCGTCGGCCAGCATCGCCTGTGGCGGGCATGCCGGTGATGTGGACAGCATGCGGGCAACGGTGCTGGCAGCGCGTGCGCATGGCGTGCGCATCGGCGCGCACCCCAGCTATCCGGACCGGGCGCATTTCGGCCGCCGCAGCCTGCAGATCACGCCTGCCAAACTGGCCATCGATATCACCGCGCAGCTGTGGTCGCTGAAAGCGGTGTGTTTTGAAGCCGGTGTGTCGTTCTCGTATGTGAAGCCGCATGGCGCGTTGTACAACGATGCCGCGCGCGATGCTGCGCTGGCAGACCTGATTGCCGGCACCATCCATGAAATCGATCCCGGCCTGGCACTGATGGGATTGGCAGGTAGTGAGCTGATCGCCGCCGGGCAGCGTGCCGGCCTTGCCACCATCAGCGAGGTCTTTGCCGACCGCGCCTATCTGGCGGATGGCAGCCTGATGCCACGCGATCAGCCCGGCGCGGTGCTGGATCATGAGGCGGCTTTGGCGCAGGCGCTGACGGTGGTCAATCGGGGTGGTCTGACTGCAGTGGATGGCACATGGCTGGCATTGAATGCGGATTCAATCTGCGTGCATGGCGACAATCCGCATGCGCTGGCATTTTTGCAGCTGCTGCACGCCAGGCTGGGAGCGGCGCGTTAATCGGATTGCCCCGAGGGCAAGCCGGGTGATACGCACGGCGGCTACCTGAAAGACCACCGCCGCGCGTATGCCTTGCGATCAGGCGTTCTCGTCGTAGGTCGCGTCACCGAAACCGAGGATCGGGTAGAAAACGAAGCCCAGCAGCGCCAGGCCGATGCCGAAACCCGTGCCTTTGCCAAACTTCCTGGCCAGTTCGATGGAAATGAGGAACACCACCACGATGTTCACGAGCGGGATGAAGGTCAAAATAATCCACCACAGTGGCTTCTTCACGATTTCAAGCAGCACAATGATGTTGTAAATCGGGATGATGGCCGCCCAGCCAGGCTTGCCAGCCTTGACGAAGGTTTTCCACACACCGGCAATGATGCCGACGATGACTGCCAGATAAATGATGCTGCTAATGAACCCCATTTTGCTTCCTCTCCGAATTTAGGTTTAACAGCCGCTGTCATTTTTGTAACGCGGTGTAAGGCTTTATTGAGGATTTTTGGGATGTAGTCAACTGTAGGGGTATGTCTGACGACAGTTTGTTGCCTGAATGACAATGGCAACGTGGCTATTTTCCGTTGCTGTTGGCCTGTAGCTGCTGCCCATCCGGCTGAGTGCAGCGTAAAATGCAGGTTTTGCCAAGTCTGGATTGCTTCATGGCCCGCTCGCTGCCCTCACATCCCATAGGCGTATTCGATTCCGGTGTGGGCGGCCTGACGGTCGTGCGTGCGCTGATGGACCGGCTGCCGTTCGAAGACATCGTTTATTTCGGTGATACCGCGCGCGTGCCCTATGGGGTGAAATCGGTGGCCACCATCCAGCATTTCACCCAGCAGATCGCCGATTTCCTGCTGCAGCAGGACGTGAAGTTGCTGATCATCGCCTGCAACACCATGGCCGCAGTGGCCGCCGACGTGGTGCGCGCCAAATCACCGGTACCGGTGCTCGACGTGATCGAAGCCGGCGCGAAGAACGCGGTAGCGCGTACGCGCTCAGGCGGTATCGGCGTGATCGGCACACCTACCACCATCAACTCCAACGCCTATGCGCGTGCCATCCACCAGCTCAATCCGGACAACCGCGTGTATTCGCAAGCGTGCCCGCTGTTCGTGCCGCTGGTGGAAGAGGGCTGGCTGGATCACGCGGTGACACGGCTGACCGCGCAGGAGTACCTGAAGCCGGTGTTTGTCGAGCAGATCGATACGCTGGTGCTCGGGTGTACGCATTACCCGCTGATCAAGCCGCTGCTGCTGGAGCTGACGGGCGAGCGCATGCAACTGGTGGATTCGGCACTGTCGATTGCAGATCAGACTGCCGAGCTGCTGCACGCACAGGGCCTGGCCAATACCAGCCGCGACATGCCCGATTACCGCTACGTGGTGACCGATGTGCCGGTCAAGTTCCAGACCGTGGGCGAGCGCTTTCTTGGCCGCAGCCTCAACCACATCGAGCGCGTGGAGCTGTAGCGCGATGCTCTACGGCATCACGCTGCTGATCGTTTTCCAGCTGGTGGGCGAATTGCTCAGCCAGTGGCTGCACTTGCCGCTGCCCGGCCCGGTGCTGGGCATGTTGCTGCTGGCTGCGTGGTGCCTGGTCAGGCGGGGCGTGGATGAACGCGTTGCCAAGGTCAGCCAGGGCTTGCTGGGCTACCTGGGGTTGCTGTTCGTACCGGCTGGCGTGGGTATCGTCACGCTGGGGCCGGTGCTCAAAACCCAGGGCTGGGCGATGGCGGCCGTGCTGGTGCTCTCCACGGTGATCACGCTGGCGGTGACGGCACTGCTCCTCAAGTGGCTGCTGGTGCGGCGATGAGCGTGGCCGCGATGTTTGCCATGCTCAAATCGGCGCCGTTGCTGTGGCTGGCGGTGACGGGGTTTGCCTATCTGCTGGCGGAAAAAATCTATCACCGCGCCAGGCACTTCCCCTTGCTGCATCCGGTGCTGGTTTCGATTGCGCTGGTGGCGGCCTTGCTGCTGCTGGCCCGCGTGGATTACGCCGATTATTTTGTCGGCGCGCGCCCGCTGCACTGGTTGCTGGGGCCGGCCACCGTGGCATTGGCAGTACCGCTGTTCGATAACCTGCAACGCGTGCGCAGCCTGCTGCTGCCGTTGACCATTGCGCTACTGGTAGGCGGGCTCGTGGGCATCGTCTCCGCGCTGGGGCTGGCGCATCTGTTCGGCCTGAGCTGGCCGGTGCAGCTGTCGTTTGCGCCCAAGTCGGTCACTACGCCGATTGCCATGGCGCTGTCCGATCATCTGGGCGGCCTGCCGGCGCTGACGGCCAATATCGTCATCATTACCGGCGTGGTGGGCGCGGTGATCGTGGTGCCGCTGCTGCGCTGGCTGAAAGTGGATGGCGATATCGAGCGCGGCTTTGCGCTGGGCGTGGCCGCACATGGCGTGGGCACCGCGCGGGCGTTTCAGCTCTCGCCCACTGCGGGTGCGTTTGCCGGGCTGGCAATGGGCCTCAACGGCATCTGGACGTCATTGATTCTGCCGCTGGTACTGGCGTTCTGGCCACACTGAGCTTGCCGCGCTGCGGCTGGCCTCACTCCACCACGATACGGTTCAGCTGCCACGAGCAGCGGCGGTAGTACTCGGCTTGGCGCAGTTCCGGCTTGCTGTCGAACGGGTACATGATGAACAGCGGGCCTTTTTCACGGACCGTCATCGGCTTGCCGTTGAGCCTGCGCGCAATGATCACGTCAAAGCGGTTGGCATCGTCATGCGGGATGGTGACGATATAGTCATTGAGCGCGGTGAGGTTCAGCACCTTGCCGCTGGCACCGGCGGCGGCGAGCACGTCCCGCAATAACGGGCCCTCGAAAGTTTGCGGGCCGGGGTACCACGGCGTGGGCACCGTGAGTTTCGTCTGTGGCAGCTTCGCCAGCATCGCATCGTCGAACGCGGCGGTTTTGTTGCCGTTGTTCTGGCTGATCTTGCCGCTGAGGGTGAGCACCACCGGCCCCTTTGGGGTCTCCAGCGCGCTGGCCATGGTACTGCCCAGCAACAGCGCGCCGCCCAGCAATGTCCGCAGGAAAATCCGTTTCATTTCTCGATCCTCAAAACTGGGCCAGTGCTGCTTCGGTGCGGGCCAGCAACACGCCGGTGCTGTCCAGCAAGGTGATTGCGCGCTCGCCCGCCACGGCGGCCACTTCCAGATCCGCGCAGCCGGTGGCCAGCGCGGTGGCGCCAATCTGCAGCGCAATGCCGCGCGCGCTGTGTGCCAGCCGCTGGCGGGTGATGACGTCGCCGGCGCTGTAATCGCCCAGCAGCGCGTGTATCCGCGCCAGACCCCTGGCGGCAATATCCCTGTAACGTGCTTCGTCGCAACCGAGCCGTGCCATTGCCTGCTGCGCATCAAGCAGCGTGGCCTGCCGGCCTGCCATCTGGCTGGCTTGTGGCGCAGGCCTGCTGGCCAGCACGGCAACCAGATGCTCGCTGTCGAACGGTTTGCTCAGCCAGTGGCTGATCTGCGCCTGTGCCAGCGCGCTTTCCCCCGGGTGCAGCGCAGCGCTGAGCATCACGATGCGGCCCTGCCAGCGCGCTGTGCGCATCTGCTGCGCCAGGGCCAGGCCATCGCCATCGGGCAGGTTGAAATCGAGCAACAAGACATCGAAATGCCGCCCGGCGATGGCCTGCAGTGCTGCTGCACCATCGGCGACGGCGCTGACGGTGGCGCCAGCGTCGCGCAGCACATCGCAAAGCAGCTCGCGGTTGATGGCCTGGTCTTCCACCACCAGCACATGCTGGCCGCGCAACGTGGCTGCCGGGCTGGTGACGGGCGGGGCTGCGGGCAGATCGGGGGCGGCATCGGCCAGCACGGTGGCTTCGAAAACGCTGCCGGCGCTGTTGCTTTGCACGCACACCACATCGCCCCCCATCAGGCGCGAAAACTCCCGGCTGATCGCCAGCCCCAGCCCGCTGCCGCCGGCATTGCGGCCGCTGCTGGTCTGCTCGAACGGCGAAAACAGCAGGCCCTGTTCTTCGCTGGCAATGCCGGGGCCGCTATCGCTGACCCGGGCATGCAGGCGGAAGCGCTCTGCCGCTTGCTCGAGCGAAAAGGCCACCCGCACCTCGCCATGGCTGGTGAACTTCACCGCATTGCCGATCAGGTTGATCAGGATCTGCCGCAGCTTGCCGCCGTCGAGCTGCAGTGCGGCTGGCGTTTCCGGCGGGTTTTCTATGATCAGCGCTATGCCTTTTTCCTCGGCTTGCAACGCAAACAGCCCGCGCAGATCGGCGGCCAGCGTGGCCAGTGATACGGTTTCGGCGTGCAGTTGCACCCGGCCGGCTTCGATGCGCGATACATCCAGTACATTGCCCAACAGGCTGGCCAGGAACTCGGCACTGCGGCGGATCAGTCCCAGCTGCCGGCGCGATTCGCTACCCAGCGCGGGGTCCTTGAGTACTTGGCCGGCATAGCCGAGGATGGAGGTCAGCGGCGTGCGCATTTCATGGCTGACATTGGCCAGGAAGCGGCTCTTGGCTTCGTTGGCTGCCTGCGCCGCGCTGCGGGCCTCGCCCAACTGGCGCTCGCGCTGCAGGCTGCGCCGCAACTCGAACAGGGCCATGCCGGCAAAACCCAGCAACAGCAGCGACTGGAAAATGGCCAGTGCGATACGCGTCTGCCCCAGCCGGTTCACCAGCTTTTCGTTATCGCCCAGTTGATCGGAGAAACCGTGCTGGGTGAGATCGCTGAGCGTTTGCAGGTTGGGCTGGATGCGGTCCAGCGACAGCATCAACTGGTCGATTTCGTCCGCGCTCATCGGGTAGACCGCCCAGCGTGCGTCGGTGTTCTCGATCACCTGGTTCACCGCCGCCATGTGCTCGCCGTACGCGCGCTTGTCGATCAGCTGGTGGATGAACGCGCCGTTCTGCATGGCGGCCACGCGGCCGGCAAAAATATCGTAACGCGTACGCAACTGCAGGTAATACGCGCTGTTGCCGCGCGCCAGCGCCGCGATCTCGCGCAGCTTCAGGTATTCCCTGGTCAGCGCAAACGAGTGCCACAGCTCGTCCTGGTTGGAGAACGCGGTGACGCGGCCAAGCTCGCTGCGCTGTTGTTGCTCGAAGCGCACCGTCAGGCCAAGCGAAATGGCCAGCAGGAGCGAGGCCAGCAGCAGCGCGCGGATAAAACGGGATTTCATCGGTATTGCAGCCGGGGGCTGACCGTAGAGTCTGTAAGCATGGCGCGAGTGTAGTGGCGTTTCGGTGCGCACCACAATGCAGATTGTCAGCAGCAGATGGCGCGGTGCGGAAAGTCAGGCAGCGACGGCAAAACTGGAACGGGGCAGTTCGGTGCTGCCGTAAGATTTTGCCAGCTGGTTCTGGCCCGGTGTGCGGCTGGAAATTTCCGCATTGGCCTGTGCTTCCAGTGCCGCTGCGGCCGCCGCGACGGATCTGTCCTGGCCGGAAGGATCTGCCGGAGCCAGCGCGGCTGCCTGCACGATACGCGCCTTGCGCAGCGTTTCTTCCGCGGTTTTGCCGGGGGATACATCGACATGCACATCGCCGGCCACCGCGTAGCGTTTGCCGTCCGGCCCGGTTTCAAAGCTGTACGACGCACCACTGGTGGCAAGGCCGCCAGCGGCAGACAGATGCGCCTGCTCGTGCTGGCGTACCTTGCGGTCGGTCTGCTGCAATTCGGTCAGTGCAGCCCGGGATTTTTCGTCCAGCTGCGTGCCGTCGCTGGCTTTGGCGGTTTCGGCCGAGCCCGCTTCATCTGCGCTGCCGCCACTGCCTTGCGCGCGCGCGGAATCAGCCTGTCGTCCACTCGGGACGAGGCTGGCAGCGGCTTGCTGGCTGATGGAGCTGGTTGCGCTGAGCATGATGCTGGACTGGGGGCGGCGGCGTGAACCCGATGCATGGATGGATACGCCAATTTTAGCGGTAAACCGGCCTGGCCCGCGCAGCGCTGGCGACAGGCGGCAGGCGGCAGGCGGCAGGCGGCAGTATCGTGGCGATCAACCCGTTACCGGCATCGTGATGGTTCCGGCCGCTTCCCGCTGGCAGCGCCTACACCCGCAGCAGTGCTTCGCGCCCGGGCAGCCAGCGCTGCAGGTGTGCTTCAGCCACTGCGGGGCCGTCAGCCAGCAATTGCTCGGCCGCTTCGCGCGCAGCGTCGAGCAGATCGGCATCCTGTTCCAGATCGGCAAAGCGCAGCATGGGCACGCCGGACTGGCGCACGCCGGCCAGCTCGCCCGGGCCGCGGATGCGCAGGTCTTCCTTGGCGATCACGAAGCCATCGGTATTCTCGAAAATGACCTTGAGCCGCTCCTTGGCAGTCTCGCCCAGCGGGCCGGTATAGAGCAGGATGCACAGCGATGCATGCGCGCCGCGCCCCACCCGGCCGCGTAGCTGGTGCAATTGCGACAGTCCCATGCGCTCGGCGTGCTCGATCACCATCAGGCTGGCATTGGGTACGTCCACACCCACTTCAATCACCGTGGTGGCCACCAGCACCTGGAGCTTGTTGGCAAGGAAATCAGCCATGATGGTGGCCTTGTCGGCGGGTTTCATCTTGCCGTGCAGCAGGCCGACGGCAATGCCTTCCAGCTCTTCGGTCAGTTGTGCATGGGTATCGACGGCGGTTTGCAGCTGCAAGGCCTCCGATTCCTCGATCAGCGGGCATACCCAGTACACCTGGCGGCCTTCGCGCACCTTGCTGGCAATGCGCTCGATGATTTCATCGCGGCGTGCATCGGATACCAGCTTGGTAACGATGGGCGTGCGGCCCGGTGGCAGCTCGTCGATCACGCTCACGTCGAGGTCGGCGTAGAAGCTCATTGCCAACGTGCGCGGGATGGGCGTGGCGGACATCATCAACTGGTGGGGGCTGCCGCCTTTTTCGCGCAAGGCCAGCCGCTGCGCTACGCCGAAACGGTGCTGCTCGTCGACGATGGACAGGCCCAGGTTCTTGAACTCGACATTCTGCTGAAAAATGGCATGTGTGCCGCATACCAGTTGCGCGGTGCCCAGTGCTGCATCTTCCAGCGCACTGCGTTTTTCCTTTGCCTTCAACGAGCCGGTCAGCCAGCTCACTTTCACGCCCAACGGTTCCAGCCACCGCACGAACTTGCGATAGTGCTGCTCGGCCAGGATTTCGGTGGGGGCTAGCATCGCCACCTGGTAGCCGCATTCGATGGCATGGCACGCGGCAATCGCCGCAACGATGGTCTTGCCCGAGCCCACGTCGCCTTGCAGCAGGCGCTGCATCGGGTGGCGCTGTGCCAGGTCCTTGCTGATTTCCAGCAGCACGCGGTTTTGCGCCCGCGTCAGGCCGAAGGGCAGGCTGGCCACCAGTTGCGCGGCCAGCCGGCCGGGTGGGGCGATCTGTGGCGCGGTACGTTCGCGCCGTACCGCGCGCGCCATGCGCAAGCTCAGTTGCTGTGCCAGCAATTCATCGAATTTCACGCGGCGCCATGCCGGGTGGATGCGTTCGGTCAGTTGCACCCGCGCCACGTCCGGCGTGGGGTTGTGCAGGAAGCGCACGCTATCGGCAAAGCCGGGCAGGCCCAGATCGTGCGTCATGGCCGGTGGCAGCGTGTCGTCCAGCCGGCAGCCGTTCAGCGCGCGGGCAATCAGCTTGGCCAGCGGTGCCTGGGCGAGGCCGGCCACGGTGGAATACACGGGTGTCAGCGCATCGTTCAGCCCGCTGTCTTCCCCCACGCTTTTCACCTTGGGGTGCACCATTTCATCGCCCCAGTAACCGTGGCGGATTTCGCCATACAGCCGCACGCGCTTGCCGACTGCAAGCTGCTTGACCTGGTTCGGGTAGAAATTGAGCAGGCGCACCAGCAACGTGCCGCTGCCATCACTGAGCCGGGCGACGAACTGTTTCTTGGGGCGGAAGGTGGTTTCGGCGCTCTGTACCTCGGCTTCGACCAGCACCGGGCTACCCAGCGGCGCATCGGCCAGCGGGTAGAGCTGCGTTTCATCTTCGTAACGCAGTGGCAGGTGCAGCACCAGATCAAACGGCCGGCTGATGCCGAGTTTGAGCAACCGTGTCTGTATGCCGGGGGGAAGCAGCGAAAGATCCATGCCGGGTGAAATAACCGCTGAACGATTGTTCTATGGCATGGAATGTAGCGGGTTTACGGCATTTTGGCGAATCGTCGACGCATCGCAGGCCTGCGTGGCGCACAGCAGGGTGAATGTGCGGCGCGCTGGCGCGCAGCAGTACTGGCCGCGGGCCGGGCTTAATCGCGCAGTTTTTGCGTGGTGCCGACCAGTGCCACGGCGACGTTGTTCACGCCCGCCTGCACCCGCGCATCCAGCAGCAGCCCCTGTTCATCGAACGCGTGGCCGGCTTCGCTTACCGCCTGTTGCTGCGGTACCACCAGCAAGCCCAGGTTGTTCAGGTATTGCCGGGTGGCCATCAGCGAGCGCAGCCCGCCAACCCGGCCGGGCGATGCCGACAGGATGCCGGCAACCTTGCCGGCAAGGTGATCCAGCCCGTTGCCACGGCTGACCCAGTCCAGCGTGTTCTTGAGCAGTGGTGGAAACAGCCCGTTGTATTCGGGTGTGGACAGCAGCAGGCCATCGTGCCCGGCAAACAGCTGCTGCAGCGCCTGCGTGCTGGCGGGCAGGCCATCCCGTGCTTCCAGGTCGCCGTTGTACAGCGGCATATCGTAATCGAGCAGGTCGATCAGCGTGACCTCGGCGCCGGCATCGCGCGCTGCCTGCGCGGCAACGGCAATCAGCTTGCGGTTGTACGAAGCGAGCCGCGTGCTGGCGGAAAAAGCCAGAAGTTTGATGGTCATGCAGTCCTCAGGCGGCCAGCGCGGTATGGATGGCAACCGGGCCACTCAGCAGTTTGTGGATCGGGCAGGCATTGGCGATTTCCAGCAGGCGCTGGCGTTGCGCTGCATCCAGATCGCCATGCAGTTCGATCACGCGCTCGAGCTTGCTGTCACCATCGCGGTGATCATCGGCGTAACGTAGCGTGACGCGGATATCGGTCAGCGCCCAGCCTTTGCGGTCCGCATACATCTTGACCGTGATGCTGGTGCAGGCGCCCAGCGCCGCCAGCAACTGCGCATGCGGGCCGGGGCCGCTGTCGCCACCGCCGGATGCGGCGGTAACGTCTGCCAGCCAATCATGGGTGCCATCACCCACTTGCACCTGGTAGGGTGCGCCATCCAGCCTGGCGTGCACTGTTTCATAGGCCATGTCATTCCCCGCTGAGCCTGGGTACTTCGGGCGCGGTCAGCCGCGCACCATCGTAGCCGTGTACTTCGCCAAAACGGGCATCGCCCGCATTCCATTGCTCGGTTGCGCTGCGGATATCCGCGCCGCCGCGGCCGACAAAATTCCAGTACAGGATACGCGGTGACGCAAACGGCTCGCCGCCGATCAGCAACACACGGGTTGCGGCATCGCATTGCAGCGCCAGCGCACGGGCGCCGGGCGCAAAGTACAGCAGCTCGCCGATGGCCAGCGCTTCACCGTTCACGCTGGCACTGCCTTCCAGCACGATCACGCCATATTCGAAATCCGCGCGCAGCGGCACCGCCAGTTGCGCTGTGCCCGCGCTGGTCAGGTCCAGCCCGATCAGGGGCGTATATACCCTGGGTGGTGCAGTTTGTCCGGCAAACTCCCCCGCCAGCACGGTGATGACAAAGCCACCGTCGTGCACGATCGGCAACACCGGGTGATGCTCGAACGCAGGCGGACAGGAGAACGCTTCATCCGGCAGCGCAATCCACAACTGCGCACCATGCATGCGCCGGCTGTGATCGGCCGGTGATTCCTCGCTGTGCGAGATGCCGTGGCCGGCAGTCATCAGGTTGACCTGGCCGGAGCGGATCAGCTGCGCGTAGCCCAGGCTGTCACGATGAAGGATTTCCCCTTCGATCAGCCAACTGAAGGTTTGCAGGCCGATATGCGGGTGCGGGCCGACGCGCATGCCGGCGCCGCTGCCGATATCCACCGGGCCGAAGTGATCGAGGAAGCACCAGGCGCCGATCATGCGGCGCTCCCGGTGCGGCAGCGAGCGGCGGATGGGCATGCCTTCGCCCAGCGTGGTCATGTGCGCGGCAATGCGTTGAGGCGTGGCTGGCATGGAAACTCCTGTGCGGCAATGGGGCAGGGGATTGGGTGGTGCTCTGCCGGGACTATGGTGCAAACGGGCGGGAGCGTGCCGGCATCCTGCCGCCACCGGGAAGGACCGCATGCATGCCAGCGTATTTCAGAACTTGCCTTGTTGATAGTCGATGAATGCCTGCTGTACTTCCTCGGCAGTATTCATCACGAACGGGCCGTAGCGGGCTACCGGTTCACGCAGCGGCTTGCCGGCCACCACGATGAAGCGTGCTTCCCCGGCCAGCGCGCCTACCGCCAGTGCACCGCCTTGCGTCAGCGCGGCCAGCTCACCGCGTTTTACCGTGCGCTCCTTCGGGCCGTCGACGATGTTCAGGTCATTCTGGAACACGTAGACAAACGCGTGGTGTTCGGCTGGCAGATCCAGTGTCAGCACGCCGCCGGCTGGCAAGGTTACGTCGTAATACACCGGTTCGGTGGCTACGCCGTTGATGGGGCCGACCGCACCGGCGAACTCGCCGGCGATGACCTTCACGCTGCCACCGTTGTCCAGCGCCACCACCGGCATCTGTTCCGCCGCGTATTCTTGGTAGCGCGGTGCGCTCATCTTGTCGCGCGCCGGCAGGTTCACCCACAGCTGGAAACCCCACATCAGGCCGTTTTCCTGCTGCGGCATTTCCGAGTGGATGATGCCGCGGCCCGCGGTCATCCATTGCACGCTGCCCGGGCCCATGTCCCCCTTGTTGCCCAGATGATCACCGTGCTGCATGTGGCCGGCCAGCATATAGGTGACGGTTTCGAAGCCGCGGTGCGGGTGTTCGGGAAAACCGGCGATATAGTCGCCCGGGTCGTCCGAGCGGAATTCATCCAGCATCAGGAAAGGATCGAGCATGGGCAGGTCCTGACTGCCGATCACGCGGTTGAGCTTCACGCCGGCACCGTCTGATGCGGCCATGCCGTGTACCACGCGGGCAATGCGGCGCAGGTCGGTTCGGGTGGTGGTCATGGCGGCTTGCTCCGTTGATTGCGATGGATAAACTATGCCATTCGATTCAATTGATGAAAATACAGCGGATCTGGAAATGATTGTTCCATGCATCAATGCAATCTGCGGGGCAGCCATGAAAAATGGGGGCCTTGCCCCCATTTTTATACTGCATGGTATGGATTTCGCCTATCTGGCGCCGCCCAACAGGCTTACCAGGGTCTGGTAGCGGCGATAGTAGTCTTTTTCCTGTGCGGTTTTTTCCGTGGCCGGCACGCTGGCATTGAGTGTGAGGCGGAACAGGTCGTTGTACAGCTGCAGATCGGACGTTTCGCGCAGCAGGCGGTTGCTGGCCGGCAAAAAGCCATCGAGCTGGTCGGCGTAATAGAGCTTCTGTTTTTGCTGCGTGGCTACTGCGCCGTCACGCCCGTAGCGGGTAAAGAAGGTAGCGATTTTCTGCTTCATCGCAGCGGGCAGCGTGTTCTTGTACACCAAAGGATCAAGCGCGAAGTTGGGCGAGGTCCAGATCACTTTCAGGCTGGCGAACTCGCGCGGATATTTTTCCTGCAATTGCTCGATGTCGAAGGAGTTGGCAACGGCCACGTCGACATCCTTGCGATACAGCGCCAGGAAATTGTCTTCGTAGTTGCCCTGGCGCGTGGTCTTGAACAATTGCTCGGGCAGCACATTGTTTTTCAGGAACGCGTGATATTGCGGGATCAGATAGCCGGCGGTCGAGTTGGTGTAGTCGCTGGCATAGCGGTAACGGCCCTTGGCGCGCAGGATGGTATCGAGGTTGTTGATGCCGCTGTCCTTGCGTACCAGCAGCATGGAACGGTATTCGGACAGACCGGGGTTCTGCACCAGGCGGGCGAACACTTCGGCGTTGTCGTGCTCGACCAGCGACAGCGCCAGCCGGTTGCCCACGCGTGCTACCTGTACTTCGTTGTTGCGGAATTTCTGCTGCAGTTCATCGTAGCTTTTTACCGCGATCACTTTCACCGGCTGGCCGATGCTGGCAGAAAGATCATCGATCACCGGTTGCCAGAAGCCCGGCAGCTCTTCCGGGTTACGGGTGGCGATCAGGCCAACGGTGAGATCGGCAGCCTGGCTTGCCAGTGGCAAGGCAAGCAGCAGCGAGAAAAACAGACGGCGTAACATGATATGAATCCGGTATATAACAAGACGCTACATTAGCTCCGGATTGTTTCGATAGTGTGTAACTCCCGGGCTAATCGTCTAGGGAAGTGCATGTTTTATGCTAAACATGCGTATCCGAGGCGCGATTTGCCCGCCAGAAACAAAAACCGCCCGGTTGGGCGGGCGGTTTTTGCTGCATTGCTAATCAGCACTCAATCGGTTTTTTTGCCTGCATCCACCGGGAAGCCCAGTGCCTGCGCAAACGGGCCAGACAGGAAATCGGCCAGTGCGTTGAGCTTGCGCTGCGCATGCAGCCGCTCGCCCCGGTTCTGCGCGGCCTGGTCTGCCAGATCATCCGGCAGTTGCACCAGTGCCAGTCGGGCTTCCACCAGCTTGGCATTCAGCTGCTGCACCAGTTCGTCCTGACCACGGCTGGTCAGGTAGTCATCGAAGCCGATCCCCTTGTCGTCGCCCAGCAACACCTGCCGGATACCGTCGAAGCTGGCCAGCAGGCTGGGCTTGGTCTGGCCGGCACGCCAGTCCGGGAAGCGGTTTCTGGCCGGCGTGACGTCCTTATGTGCCAGCTTCCAGCCGGCCAGTTCTTTCAAGCCGGCAATCGAGCGGCCCAGCGCATCGGTGAGGAAGGGCCGGTAATAGGCGAGGTCGTAATTGAGACCGGTACGCAGGCCGCGCCATTCATAACCCAGCGTGGTGGCGCGGCGCGCTACCCCGGCCGCCTGCCACAGTGCATAGCGGCAGCGGTTGCTGTCTTTCAGCTGCGCCAGCTGTTTTTCCGGCGTGGCTTCGCTGAACAGCAGGTATTCGATAGCCGGCAGGCCGCCTGCGGTGGTGGGGGTCTGCATCCACTCGCCGACCGCGCGCGGGCTGGTCGGCTCGGCCGGGGTTTTGGGCAGCGCCTGATCCAGCGCCTGCACATCCAGCGGCCACGGGTCGATCAGCTCGACGGCATTGCCACGGCCGAGAGGACCGACGCGTGCTGCTTCCACGCGCCGCCAGGCCACGCTGGCGCCGCGCCAGCTGGCCTGCGCTTCGGCCAGCTTGTCCTTGCTGGGGGCGGCGCAGAGGGCGGTGACGGATTCGACCAGCTTGCCGGTGGCAGCCTCCAGCGATTGCGTGGCCGGCAGCAACACCTTGTCGGTCAGGCTGATGGCCAGTTCAGGCGGCTGTATACGGGCTTCTTCAGCCATGGCGGGGATGGCCAGCAAGGCACCGGCCAGCCGGGCAAGCCGCAGGCTGTTTTTCAAGATATCCATTTCGTTTTCCTTCCATCCTGTGTCGGTCCCGCCGGAGGGATGCGGGCCGGCTGCTCTGGGGCAGCATGCTTAGATACCATACTTACAGTATGGATGTCAGTAGTCGTCGCCACGACAGCCGTATCTTGCAATTTGCCGGGCCCGCCATGAAACTTGCCGGCTTCCGGGCGAGTCCCAGTGGGCTTCCCTTCAAAAAGCAACAAGGAATGAACGAGATGGCGTTTTACTGGAAAGCGGATGAGGTACCGGAACTGCAGGGGCTGTCCCGCCTGGAGCAACGTGTGCTGTTGCGCGGCACCTTTTTGAAAGAACGCTCGATGTCCACCGTGGCATTGCTGGTGGTGGCATTTGCCAGTATCGAATTCGTGATCAACCCGCTGGTGCGCAGCGTGGCGCCGCAAATGACTACCAGCCAGATGGGCTACGCCGGCGCGCTGATCGTGTGGATCCTGCTGCTGATGGGCGTGCGCGATATCGTGATGATGAACATCCTGCGCCCCAAGATTGCCGCCAAGCGCGCCGCGCAAACCGCGGCCAAGGTGGCCGAGCTGGAAAAACAGGCCAGCGAGCCGGCCGGATCAGCCTGACGCTTGCGCCTTGCGCAAAACACGGGCGCCATCGAGCGCAATCCAGCCGATGGCGACCGCCACCACCACCATGCCCCAGCGCAGAGTGCTGTGCTCGGCCACCATGCCGATCAGTACCGGGCCCAGCAACAGCCCCACGTAGGCCAGCCGTGCCACGCCGGCAATCGCCTCGGCCGGCGAGATGCCCGGCAAGCGTGATGCGGCCAGGAAGAAAATCGGCACCAGGTTGGCGCAACCCAGCCCCATCAACGTAAAGCCCAGCAGGCTGGTCAGCGGCCACGGCAGCGCAATGGCCAGTGCAATGCCGGCAAAACCGGCCCAGCCCGACAGCTTCAGCAGCTTTTCCATACCAAAGCGTGCGCGCAATGCATCGCCGCCAAAGCGGCCGATTGCCATGCCGGCCGAGAAGGTGGCATAGCCAAAGCTGGCGTATTGCGGCGTGAGCGCGATATCGCGCAGGTAGATAACCGTCCAGTCGTACATCGCACCTTCGGCCACCAGCCCTAGGAACGCCAGCGCGCCCAGCAGCCATAGCACCTTGCCGACGTGTTGATGGGCAGCGGACGGCGGTGCAACCGGGTGGTCTTCCTGCATGCGTGGCTTCGACCAGACCACCGTCAGCAGCAACAGCGCGGCCATGCCGAGGCAATGCGCCAGCGGCGGTACCCCGGCGGTGATCAACACGCCACCCAGCGATGCACCCACCATGCCACCCAGGCTGAACATGCCGTGGAACTGCGCCATCACCGGCCGCGGTGCACTGGCTTCCACGGTGGCCGCTTGCGCGTTCATCGCCACGTCATAGCCGGTGTTGCCGATGGCGAACAGCACCAGGAACACGGTCACCAGCCAGAACGAGGGCGCCAGCATCAACAGCGCAATCGCTGCCGCGTAAACCAGCCCCGCCTGCCAGGCGGCGCGGGCGCTGCCCTGGCGCGCCACCCAGCGGCCTACCGGCTTCATCACCACGATGGCGCCGGCGGCCATGGCGAACATCAGCATCGACAGCATGCCGGCAGACAGGCCGAATTTGTCGCGTATGGTCGGGATATGCACGCCCCAGGTGGCGTAGCTGGCGCCGGCCATGAAGAACAGCCACATGGTGGCCCAGCGGGCGCGGGAGAACACGGCGTGCGGGACGGGAGCGTGCGTAGGGGTATGCATGCCGGCAGTGTCCGGCATTGCGGCAAACAAGGCCATTCGGGAAGGCCCGCACAAGGCTGGCAGTGTCGTAATCGGGCAACCGTCGCACGTAATAGGCGCTGGCGAATCGGTTCTTGGTAGAATTGCGCTCTTCACTTTTCAAATCATCGCGATTCCCATCATGCGTACCTCGCAATTTTACCTGTCCACCCTCAAGGAAGCGCCTTCCGAGGCCGAGCTGATTTCCCACAAGCTGATGCTGCGTGCCGGCCTGATCAAGCGCCTGGGCTCGGGCCTGTATACCTGGATGCCGCTGGGCCTGCGCATCCTGCGCAAGGTGGAACGCATCGTGCGGGAAGAGATGGACAAGGCAGGTGCACAAGAGCTGCTGATGCCGGCGGTGCAACCGGCCGAGCTGTGGCAGGAAACCGGCCGCTGGGACGTATTCGGCCCGCAGATGCTCAAGATCAAGGACCGCCACGACCGCGACTTCTGCTTCGGCCCCACGCACGAGGAAGTGATCACCGATATTGCGCGCAACGAACTGCGCTCGTACAAGCAGCTGCCGGTGAACTTCTACCAGGTGCAAACCAAGTTCCGTGACGAGATCCGCCCGCGTTTCGGCGTGATGCGCGCGCGCGAGTTCATGATGAAGGATGCGTACTCATTCGATGCCACCTTTGAAGGGCTGCAGGCGAGCTACGACAAGATGGCCGCTGCCTACGCCAGCGTATTCACCCGCCTGGGCCTGCAGTTCCGCGCAGTGGCTGCGGATTCGGGCGCGATTGGTGGCGATGGCAGCCAGGAATTCCATGTGCTGGCCGATGCCGGCGAAGACTTGCTCGCCTACTGCCCGACATCCGCCTTTGCCGCCAACGTCGAGCTGGCCGAGGCACTGGCGCCGACCACGCCGCGCGCTGCAGCGGCAGAAGCACTGCGTGATGTGGATACCCCCAAGCAGACCACCTGCGAAGACGTGGCCAGGCTGCTGGATATCGGCATCGAACGCACGGTGAAGCTGATTGCGCTGGTCACCAACGATGGTCAGTTGGTGATCGCGCTGCTGCGTGGCGACCATAATCTGAACGAAGTCAAAATCAGCAAGGTAGCGGGCATGGGCGACTTCCGCTTTGCCACCGACGAGGAAATCCGCGCCCGCTTCAACTGCCCGCCCGGCTTCCTCGGCCCGGTCGGCATTGCTGCCGACATCAAGGTCATTGCCGACCGCAGCGTGGCGGTGCTGAGCGATTTCGTCTGTGGCGCCAACAAGCCCAAGTTCCATCTGGCTGGCGTGAACTTCGGCCGCGACCTGCCCGAGCCTGCGGTGGTGGCGGATATCCGCAACGTGGTTGCAGGTGACCCGTCGCCGGATGGCAAGGGTGTGCTGGAGCTGTGCCGCGGTATCGAAGTGGGGCATATCTTCCAGCTGCGCACCAAGTACTCCAGCGCGCTGAACGCGGTATTCACCGATGTGGATGGTGCGCTCAAGCCATTCGAAATGGGTTGCTACGGCATCGGCGTGAGCCGCATCGTCGGCGCGGCGATCGAACAGAACCATGACGAGCGTGGCATCAAGTTCCCGCAGGCGATGGCGCCGTTTGAAATTGCCATCGTTGCCGTGGGTTATCATCGCTCGGAAGCAGTAAAAGACGCCGCTGATCAGCTTTATGCTCAACTATCTGCTGCCGGTGTCGATGTCTTGCTGGATGATCGCAATGAGCGTCCGGGTTCGATGTTTGCCGATATGGAGCTGATCGGTGTTGCACACCGCTTCACCATCGGCGACAAGGGTCTGGCGGATGGCGTGGTCGAATACGTGGCGCGGGCCGGTGGCGAGATGCAGAAAGTGGCACTGGCCGAAGTGGCTGCGTTTGCGCAAGCGTTGGTCTGATCGCATGGGCCGGCAGGCGTTTCATGACGTGTGCATGGCGTGACGCTGCACCAGTTCATGATGGATTACGTGCTGCCGGTTTCGATCAGCGGTGCGTTCGTCGGCGCGCTGGCATATCTTTACCTGGTACAGAAAATCTACGATATCTTCAGCGACGCCTATCCGGCGCTGGTGGATAACGAGGCACACCATTACCGGGTGAATCTGGACCAGCCGCTGCAGGCGTTCTTCAAGGTGCCACCGTTGCTGAAAAGTGGCGAGTGGCGGCAGGTACCGTCGTTGCTGCACCGCCGCCTGTGCCTGTGGACGTTCAGGCTGTCGCGGTTGGTGTTGTTGTGTCTGGCCGGGTTTCTGGCTGCTTTTTTTATCTGATGATCATGCCGCACTTATCACTACGAAAACCGCTGCTGAAACACTTGGCCACCGGCGCGCTGCTGCTGGCGGCCATGACGACTGCCATGGCTGGTGCACAGCGCGAAGAGACGCTGTCCGATTCGGTACAGTCGTCGATGTCGCGCGCCATTGCCGATGGCGTACAGCCCAGGCTGGTGTTCACCAATGCGGCGGAAGGGCAGGCGTGGCTGGATGAAATGAGCGACCGGCTTGCCAAGCGCATCCCCGACGAGTTCATGCGCAAGAAGCTGTTGACCATTGCCCAGTACGAAGCCACCCGCGCCGGGCTGGATCCGCAACTGGTGCTGGGGCTGATCCACGTGGAAAGCGGCTTCAACCGCTATGCGCTCAGCCCGGTGGGCGCGCGCGGGCTGATGCAGGTGATGCCGTTCTGGCAGCGCCAGATCGGCACGCCGCAGCAAAGCCTGTTCGATCTGGCCACCAACCTGCGTTATGGCTGCACCATCCTGCGCCATTACCTGGATATCGAAAATGGGGACCTCTTCCGTGCGTTGGGCCGCTATAACGGTAGCCTAGGCCGCGCCGAGTACCCCAATCTGGTGTATGGCGCATGGAAGAACTACTACGCATGGGTACCGCCTACCCAGCAGGTGGCCCAGAAGTAACCAGGACAGGCGGGCGCCTGTGCCTCACGCCCGCTTTGCAAAACCCGAAATCTGGAATTGATCCATGTCGATCTGGCATCGCAGCTATACCATTGCTGATCTGGAGCGGCTCTGCGCCGATACCGTCGTCCCCTACATCGATATCGCTTTCACCGAAATAGGCGATGATTTCCTGTCTGCCACCATGCCGGTGGACGCACGTACCGTGCAACCGATGCGCATTCTGCATGGGGGCGCATCGTGCCTGCTGGCCGAAACGCTGGGTAGCCTCGCCAGCAATATGGTCGTCAACCCGGAAGGATTCTATGCAGTGGGATCGGAAATCAATGCCAGCCATTTGCGCCCGGCCACGCGTGGCCGGGTAACCGGCACTGCGCGGCCGATACGGCTGGGTAGCAGCCAGCACGTGTGGGATATCCGGATCGAGAACGAGGCGGGTGGCCTGGTGTGCATTGCCCGGCTGACCAATGTGATCCGCCGCCGCCGGGATGCGATAGAACGCGATTGATGCGTGTGCGAGGGTTTTCCCGCGCTCAGACCGGTAGCAGTTCCGGTTTCAGCAAGCGGATATAGCCGCTGCTGACGAGTTCGATCAGCCCTTCGTTTTCCCATGCATTCAATTGCTTGTTCACCGATTCGCGGCTGGCGCCAACCAGGTTGGCCACTTCCTGCTGGGTGAGCTTGAGATCGATCAGCACCCCGTTCGGGCCGCTGGCACCGTGTTGTTCGCCCAGCTGGCGCAATACCTTGGCCAAGCGCTGCGTCATGGGCAGGAACAGCGCATCCTGCAGCAATTCATCGGCGCTGCGCAGCCGGTGGCAGAGCGCTGCAATCAGCTGGCGCATTACTTTGGGATGGGTTTCCAGGTGGCCCAGCACCGCATCGCGCTGCAGCACCAGCAATTCACAAGGTTCGAGTGCCTCCACGCTGGCGGTGCGCAAGCCGCCGTCCAGCATGGCAATCTCGCCAAATACTTCGCCCCCTTCAAGGATGGCCAGCGTGGCTTCGCGGCCTTCGGCACTGGTGCGCGATACCTTGAGGCGGCCGTGCAACACCGCATACATTTCATCGCCATGCGTGCTTTGGGCGATCACCACCTGCTTGGCACGGACACTGCGCAGCTCGGCGTGTTGCGCCAGGCCATGCAGTTCGTCAGTACTCAGGTCACAAAAGAGGCAACTGCCGGACAGCAGTTTGCTTTTATCCATGGCTATTCCTCAGTCGGTAAAGCTGGCCCAGACCGGGGTGTGGTCAGAAGGCCGTTCGTGCTTGCGCGGTTCGATATCGATGCCACTTGCCGTCAGCTTGCGGGTGAGGTCCGGGGTGATCAGCAGGTGATCGATGCGTAAACCGGCATTCTTCTTGAACGAGAAGCCACGGTAATCCCACCAGCTGAACGATTTTTCTGCCTGCTCGAAATTGCGGAATGCATCGGTCAGCCCCAGTGCGATCATGCCGGCAAACGCTGCCCGCTCGGCCGGGGAAACCAGTACGCCGCCGGCCCATTTGGTGATGTCGTGCACATCGCGGTCTTCGGGGGCGATGTTGTAGTCGCCGGCCAGGATCAGCTTGGGATGCCGTGCGATCTCGTCGATCAGGTAGGCATTCATCGCTTCCAGCCACGCCAGCTTGTACGGGTATTTGTCCGAGTCCAGCGACTGGCCATTGGGGATATATGCGCAGATGAAGCGTACGCCTGCAACGGTAGCGGCGATCACGCGCTTTTGCGGGTCATCGAAGTTGGGCAGGTTGTACTGGATATCGGTCAGCGGCTGCCGCGAAATGATGGCGACGCCGTTATAGGTTTTCTGGCCGATGAAGGCGACATGGTAGCCGGCAGCTTCAATCTCGGCCTGCGGGAAGACGCTGTCTTCCATCTTGGTTTCCTGCAGTGCCAGCGCGGTCAGGTCCGGGTTGGCGGCAAGCCAGTCCAGCACCTGTTGCTGGCGCACTTTCAGGCTGTTGACGTTCCAGGTGGCAAAGCGCATTGCGGGCACTCCATGCTAAAGCCGGCAGTGTAGCGGATGCCACGGGCCGATGGGATGGGCGCGCAATGGGCCGGCTAGCCGGAGTGGCCTTGCCGGGCGGGCTGGCAACGCGGTTTGCGTGTAGCGGCACAAGCCTGCTGACAGGAAGGTTAACGTTGCGGCAACTTGAAGCCGGCCTTGGACAGTGCCGCACTCCAGATCGCGCGATCCCAGTTCTTGATCACTTCCTTGCCGATGATCATCACCGGCGGCCGGGTACTCATGCTGCCCACCGCGTTGATGAACTGGATCATTTCGGCTTCGGAGCTGCCCACGGTGCGCACTTCGTATTCGACCTTGCGGCTATCGAGCAGGCCCAGTGCTTCTTCGCATGGCAAGCCACAACCCTGGCTGATGTACAACGTGACTGCGTAGCTCGGGCTTGCCTCGCGCTTGGGGGCGCTGGCCGTGCCGGAGTTGATCACGTTCTGGCGTATGGTTCGCTCACGCGCGACCTGACCTGCCGGCGGCTGGTCAGAATAAAACACGTTGCCATCGGCATCGCGCCACTGGTACACCTTGGCCGAGGCAGCCTGGATGCACGAGAGCGCCAGCATGGCGGCGGTAAGCAATAACCCTGATTTCATTTGCCGATTATCGCGTAAGGATAGCGTCCCGTCATTACGTTGACGCCACCCGGGCGATAGCCGCACGGTATGCACCGTTTCAGCACAGTTAGGTGTGGCGCGCCGCCAACATATCAGTAGCTGCTTATTGCTGGATAGTGCGGATTTGCACGATCTGGCTATCGATCTGCAGTATCAGCAGCCAATCATGCCGGCCCTGTGTGCAGATCGGTAGCAGCGTGCTGGTGTGCCAGGTGCCTGTACCGCCTGCCTGCAATCGGTAGCGGTTCGGGCCCATTGCCATGCCGGCCATCTGCCAACTGGCGTGAACCGATGTGGCGGGGCCGGCCAGATCGAGCTGCATCGGGTGCTTGCCGCTGATGGGGCCATCGGTGGTGATGCGGTAGCCTTTGTCGCCCAGCTTGAAGTTGCAACCCCGGGCGAGATCGGGGCAGGCCAGATCCAGTGTCGGGACTGCCGCTGCCGATTGCAGCCAATCGGGCCGCCAACCCAGATTGATCGCCAGGATCAGCGTGGCACTGATGGCGGCGAAGACGCCCAGCAGTAGCCGGACAGCCGGTTTGACGGTCATGCCCAGGCCGCTGACAGCATGGCCACGCCATGACCACCGAGATGCTGGCTGCGGCTGGTATCGCCTTGCTGCATGCCGCCCAGAGCATAAACGGGAAAGGGCCAGCCGCGGCCGACGAGATCGGCAAAGCCGTCCCAGCCCAGCGGCGTTTGATCGGGGTGCGATGCGGTAGGCGTCACATGGCCTAGCAGCGCGTAGTCGGCGCCAATACGTTCGGCCTGTAGCAGTTCGGCGCTGCTGTGCGCAGAAACACCCAGCCAGTCTATGCCACGGGGGCGTTCGGTCAGCGTGGCGGCAAGGCGCGCAGGCAACTGGACGCCATCCGCACCGATCTGCTGCGCCAGCGCGATATCCGCATGCACGATCAGCCGGCAACCGGCCGCACGGCAGAGCGGCTGCACGGTCAGCGCCAGCGTGCGATAGGCATCAGGCGGCAACTGTGGCTCGCGCAGGATCAGCCAGCGCAGGCCGCCAGCCAGGCGCGCTGCCAGCTTTTGCAGCCAGGCGGCCTCGCCCAGCCCGGCGACGTTGGACAGCACCAGTTGGTCCGGCAGCAACAGGCCGCGCAGGATGGGGCCATTGGCTGGCAGGATGGGCGATACACTGAGCGCCCCCGGTTGTTGCCAGGCAAATTGCTGGCCTTCGTGCGGCGTGGGTTCGCCCTGCCAGCCGCTGACGCGGAAGAAATGCAGCCGCACTGTCGCATGCGGGTAACTGAAGGTTTGTACGATCCATGGCGTTGCGGCGGTGGTGATCACGCCCATTTCCTCGATCAGCTCGCGCTTGAGCGCATCGAATGCCGTTTCGCCCGCCTCCAGCTTGCCGCCGGGAAACTCCCAGTAACCTGCGTAGGGCTTGCCGGCCGGCCGGCTGCCCAGCAGGAAACTGTTGTCAGGTTTGATCAGGATGCCTGCCGCCACTGCGACCGACTTGCCACTGCTCATTGGTACTTTCCCGTAGATAAATGTTTGAAATTGCTTGATAAACTTGAATTCATGCAAGTTTGGTTGCTAATATTCACAAAAGCTTTTGTAAGCTTGGGGCTGACATGAAGCGCGTCATAGAACTGCAGGGCGGGCCGGACCACCGGTTGATACGCCAGATGGGTACGCTGGTGGCCGAATCCGCCACCTTGTGCGTGATTGTGGCCTTCGCGCCGCAAACACTGGTGATCCGCGCAGGCTGGGGTGCGGCGTTGAATGTGCTGATTGTACAGGATGAGAGCAGCTATCTTTTGCGTGGCGCCCGCCTGGTCATGCTGCGTGGCCTGGCCGAAATGCTGCTGGAAACCGGGCGCCCCGCGTTCTTTGTGCCCAAGCGGACTATTCCGTTGACAGAATGGCAGGCGGAAGAGGCCGCGCGCTTCCTGATCTCGCTACCGCCGGTTTTGCTGGCAGACGACACGCTGGACAGATTGCGCCAGGTGGCGCAACCGATGCATGGCGAAATGACCGATTTACTGAGCCCGGTGCTGCAACAGGCCACAGCCTGATTGCCGCAGCAGGCTCACATGGCTCCATCCTCCGGTCGGGATGCGTGGCAATCACGCATCCCGGCCTTCTTTTTCCTGCCCCACCCAGTCACGCGCGAATTGCCACGCCACGCGGCCATTGCGTGCGCCACGGCCCTGCGCCCATTGCAGTGCAGCGCGCTCTGCCGTGTCGTTCCATGCGCCGCCGCCCAGCGTATCGCTCCAGTGGCGGCAGGCAGTCAGGTATTCCTGCTGGCTGAAGCCATAGAACGATAGCCACAGGCCAAAGCGCTCGGACAGCGCGATTTTTTCCTCGGTGGCCTCACCCGGGTGGATTTCGCCATCCACGTAACGCGTCTGGCGGTTTTCGTCGTGGTATTCCGGCAGCAGGTGGCGGCGGTTGGAGGTGGCGTAGATCAGCACGTTGGCGCTGGGTGCGGCAATCGAGCCATCCAGCGCGGTCTTGAGTGCCTGGTAGCCCCAGTCGCCTTCCTCGAAGCTGAGGTCGTCGCAGAAAATCAGGTATTGCTCGGGCCGGTCCGCCACCTGCGCCACGATATCGGGCAGATCGACCAGATGGGTTTTCTCCACCTCGATCAGCCGCAGCCCCTGCGGGCGGAATTCGTTCCATACTGCCTTCACCAACGAGCTTTTGCCGCAGCCGCGCGCACCCGTCAGCAATACATTGTTGGCTAGGTTGCCGTGGACAAACTGCCGGGTGTTCGCCAGCAGACGCCCCTTCTGCAGCTCGACATTCTGCAGGTCAGACAGCTGCACCCGGTGTGGGTGGCGCACTGCTTCCAGATAGCCGCGATCATGCGGCTTGCGCCAGCGGTAGGCTTCTGCCTGCCAATCCTGCGCCGGTATGGCCGGTGGCAGGCCGGCTTCAAGCCGGCTCAGCAAGGTGTCGGTGCGCTCGATGAGCTGCTGGAAATACGGGGCGAGTGGGTGCTGATCCATGGCGTGACGACAGTATGAGCGGGAAAGCATCAGGGTAAACCGCAGCCGCTGGCTTGTCCTTGCCGTTTTGCCTGATAGACTTGCGGAAATAACCTAAGTGGCTGTTTTGGTGCTGATTAATTTCATGCAGGCTTGTTTGACCTTGCGCAGGGGCAGGTGCTAGAGTGATTACGCCGTCATTGCAATTGGGCCGTGACGGACGTTCGGTTGTGCAAACAGGCGGGCATGCCAACAGGCATGCCGCGCGGCCGGAGACGACACTCCGGCAACGATTCGCCGCACCGGCCGCTGCCTGTGACTGGTGAGGCGATACCTGTCAGCAAAATCCACGACGTAGATAGTGAAACCTTCGCAGGAGATCGCAATGCGATTCGACTTCATGGAAGGCTTAGCGAGTACGGTCAACGATGCGTTGATGAACTTGTTCCGGGCCTTCAAACCCTCTACCCAACTCGACCACGACGATACGAGGAACCTTGCCCTCGAAGTTGCGGAACCGTACCGGTAGCTACCCTGGCCAGGTAAGGACTGATTCCTGAAAGGACCGGGGGGCGTGAGCCCCCTGGTCCTTTTTCATGCTTGCGCAAATCGTACGGCGGTATTCCAGCGCGGATGCCTGCTGCGCCCGCCTGCGGTCAATTTGCCAACGGAATGCGGATCAGCGTACGCAGCTCGGATGGCGGCGTGGTGCGCGGATCGTTGGTGTACTCCTCGAACTCCGGGAAATTGCCGGGCAGGTGGCCGTGCTGCGGCAGCCACTCGCCATACAGCCAGCCGCATGCCTGGGTGAGGCCGGCATAGGGCCCGATATACTCCAGTGTGGCGCAACGCAATGCCGGGATGGTCAGTGTTTCCACACCATCGGCGGCCTTGTGGCCGGCGGGCAAGGTCATTGCTGCCGCGGATTTGAGCTCGCTGGCGGGCAGTTCTTCGCCGCTGCAGTAATACACGCCGAAGGACCGCTCGCGGTCGGCATCGATGCCTTGCTTGCGCGCCCAGACGTACAGGCGGTCGAACGCCTGGCCGATTTCCATGTATGGCCCGGTGTGCGGCACGCTGGCGAGCGTGATCGGGCCGATTGTTTCAATGCTGACCTGTTGCATGGTGTGCTCCTCGTCGGGTGGATAACCGGAGGCGTGCAACGCACGGAACGAGCTGGGCGGCAGGCCGAATGCCTGCCTGAATGCCCGGCTGAACGCAGCGGGTGAATCGTAACCGGCATTGCTGGCGATCTTGCCCAGCGCCATGGCCGAGCGGGTCAGTTCGCCGGATGCCCGGTGCAGGCGCAAGCGCCTTACCGTATCGGCCACCGTTTCGCCCATCCACGCGTGCCACACGCGGTGAAAGTGGAACGGCGACAGGCAGGCGATATCGGCAAGCCGGTACATGTCCGGATCGGCATCCAGGTGCTTTGCCAGGTAAACGATCACCGCTTCAAGCCGGCTGGCGTAAAGCTGCTGCGTACTGTGTTTCATGCGACCTCCTGGCAGTCACTGTACGGGGAGTGGGTTTGCAGATTTTGCGCTTTCTGCCCTCGCCACCGCCAACCTGTCAGACTTGCGTGATGACGATACCGGCGCCGCGCAGCGGTGCCAGCTGCGCATCACCGATGGTGGTTTCGGTGATGATGCCGCTGGCTTCGGCCAGCGGCGCGATCACGTACGCGGATGCCGCGCCGATTTTTTCTGCGGAGGCCAGCACGATGGTCTCGGACGCGTGTTGCATCAGCGCGCGCTTCATATGCGCTTCTTCCAGATCGCCGGTGCTCAGGCCCGCCTGGGCATGCACGCCGGTTACCCCCATGAAGAACAGGTCTGCACGGATATGCGCCAGCGCGGCCAGTGCGGCGGTGCCCATGGTTACCACCGAATGCTTGAACAGCCGGCCACCGATCAGGATGACTTCCACGTGCGGGTGCAATGCCAGCTCTACCGCCACGCTGGGGCTGTGGGTGACGATGGTGGCATGCAGGCTGGCCGGCAATTGCCTGGTCAGCTGCACGGCGGTGGTGCCGCCATCGACGATGGCTATCTGCCCATCACCGATCATCTGTGCAGCAGCGCGGCCGATGCGTGCTTTGCCATCCGCTGCAATGTGGTTGCGGCTGGCAAAGTCCGCCACCGCCGGGGATGCCGGCAGTGCGCCACCATGCACGCGCTGCAGCAGTCCTTCCGCCGCCAGCTCGCGCAGGTCGCGGCGGATAGTGTCTTCCGATAGCGCCAGCTCCTGGCTGACGGCCTTGGCGATTACTTGGCCGTCACGCTGCAGGATGGCAAGGATGTGCTGCTTTCTCTGGCTGGTTAACATGGCCTTTGCACGAAAAATCTTGACCATGCACGAAATTGCACGATACCTTGCTGCGCAGTATAGCACCTGCCCGGGTGCTGTCATCTTGCCGGGGACATCAATGGAACAATCCATGCAGGCTGATGCCGAGCGCATCAGGATCGTCGACGTGCAGGTGCTGTCGCATGACTGGTATCTGCTGAAAAAAACCACTTTCGATTTCCGCCGCAACGACGGCAACTGGCAGCGGCAAAGCCGCGAAACCTACGACCGTGGCAACGGCGCCACCATCTTGCTGTACAACCTGGCGCAGCGCAGCGTGATCCTGACCCGACAGTTCCGCTTTCCCGCGTATGTGAACGGCCACGATGGCTTCCTGATCGAAACCGCTGCCGGCTTGCTCGATAACGCCACACCCGAGCAACGCATCAAGACCGAGGTGGAAGAGGAAACCGGCTACCGTGTACAACGGGTGCAGAAGGTATTCGAGGCCTTCATGAGTCCGGGTTCGGTGACCGAGAAGCTGTTTTTCTTCGTGGCCGAGTACGACCCGGCATCGAAGATCGGCAATGGCGGCGGCGTGGAGGCGGAAGGCGAGGATATCGAAGTGCTGGAGCTGCCGTTTGCAGAAAGCCTGGCGATGATGGCGCGCGGGGAGATTGCCGATGGCAAGACCATCATGCTGCTGCAATATGCAGCGCTGCACCTGTTTGCCGATTGATCAGGAGCGCGGTGCCAGCATGATGATGGCCATGCCGCTGATGGCGACTGCGCCGCCGAGCAGATCCCAGCCGGTCGGACGGATGCCCTCCACGATCCACAGCCACAACAGCGCTACGCCGATGTAGACGCCGCCATATGCGGCATAGGTGCGGCCGGCTGCGCTGGGGTGCAGGGTCAGCAGCCACGCGAACAGCGCCAGGCACAGCGCAGCCGGCAGCAGCAGCCACGGCGAGCCGCCGCGTTTCAGGCATAGCCATGGCAGGTAGCAGCCGGCGATTTCGGCCAGCGCGGTCAGGATGAACAGCAGCGTGGTTGGCAGCAGTGCGGTCACGGTGGCTCAGTGCGGTACGGAGCGGGAGAACAGATTCATCACCAGCACGCCGGCGATGATCAGCGCCATGCCGCCCATGGCGGCGGCGTCCAGCGCCTGCTTGTAGACCACCCAGCCCACCAGCGACACCAGCACGATGCCGACGCCCGACCATACTGCATACGCAACGCCGACCGGCAACGTGCGCAGCGTGAGGGCGAGGAAGTAGAACGCGATGCCGTAGCCGGCAATCACGATGCTGCTGGGAATCAGCCGGCTGAAGCCGGCGGAGGCCTTGAGCGCCGAAGTGGCAATCACTTCGGCAACGATGGCGATGGCGAGGTAGATCCAGTGTGTCATGCGCGTGCCTCCTGCTGTTGCGATCAGGCCAGGGATGAGCCGGGCCTGACCATGCGGTGGAGCAGGCGCCAGACGATACGCGGGATCAGCTGCGGTAGTCTGCGTTGATTTTCACGTAGTCGTAGCTGAAATCGCACGTCCATACGGTGGCTTCTTCGCTGCCGCGGCCGAGCTTCACGGTGATGTCGATCTCGGCTTGCTGCATCACGCGCTGGCCCTGTGCTTCGGTATAGCTGGCGGCACGGCCGCCTTTTTCTGCCACCAGCACATCGCCCAGCCACACTTCCAGCTTGTCGACATCCAGGTCTTCCACCGCAGAATAGCCGATGGCGCACAGGATGCGGCCCAGGTTGGGGTCGCTGGCGAAGAACGCGGTCTTGATCAGCGGCGAGCGACCGATGGCGTAGCCGACCGCCTTGCACTCGGCGCGGTCACGGCCACCCTCGACCTGGATGGTCATGAACTTGGTGGCGCCTTCGCCATCGCGGATGATGGCCTTGGCCAGCGTTTGCGCAACGTCGAGCAGTGCCGAGCGGAACGTGGCGAAATCGGCGCTGCCGGCATCATCGATCTCGGCATTGCCGGCCTGGCCGGTGGCGATGAGGATATAGCTGTCGTTGGTGCTGGTGTCGCCATCGACGGTAATGCTGTTGAACGAGCGATCCGCCGTCCAGCTCACCAGTTGCTGCAGCAGTGGCTGGCTGATAGCGGCATCGGTGGCGACGTAGCCCAGCATGGTGGCCATGTTCGGGTGGATCATGCCGGCACCCTTGCTGATGCCGGTGATGGTGATGGTCTTGCCGCCGATTTCCACCTGCTTCGACGCTGCTTTCGGCGCGACATCGGTGGTCATGATGGCGCGTGCGGCCTCGGCCCAGTGGGTGGGCTGCAGGTCGGCAATGGCAGCCGGCAGTGCACCGATGACTTTTTCCACCGGCAGTGGCTCCAGGATCACGCCGGTCGAGAATGGCAGCACCTGCGCCGCTTCGATATCCAGCAGGCCGGCGAGTGCTTCGCAGCTTTGCTGCGCGCGATTGTAGCCGTCCACGCCGGTGCCGGCATTGGCGTTGCCGGTATTGACCACCAGCGCGCGGATGTTGCCGCCTGCCGCCAGGTGGTCACGGCAGATGCGCACCGGTGCCGCGCAGAACTTGTTCAGGGTGAAAACGCCGGCTGCACGCGCGCCTTCTGCCAGCCTGATCACCAGCACGTCCCGTCGGCCTGGCGTTTTCACGCCGGCTGATGCAATGCCCAGTTCCACGCCAGCGACGGGGTACAGGCTTGCAGGATCGAGTTCGGGCAGGTTGACGGGCATGGCAGGGGTCCTTGTATGGGTCAGGGCTTGTTAACACTCGGTTCGCAGTTGCGTTCGGGCAGCCCGGCATGGCAAGCAGGACTGTGAAGCGCGCCGCGGTACGATACCGCAAGTGGTTTGCAACACAGCAGGCTGCCCGGAATATCCCGAACCTGCAGAGCCGCGTCGCAAACAGCCATTGCTTGACGCGCCTTGGCAATAGCCGGCCGTTGCCTGCGTTGCGTGCCTTGCATCCGGCCTTTTTGCGACCCGACGCGACCGTGAAACGAGTGTTAACAAGCCTTGTTGCAGGTGAAAACGTGATTGTAACCGGCGTACCCGCCATTGTGTGTTGCAGTGCAGGAATCAGAAAGTTGCACGGTGTGATGATTCACAGCCGGGTAATCGGTCACAGCGTCCGGCGCCGCAGGTTCTTAGCATGGGTACCGGATCAGTGCCGCGCCGCAACAGCGCGGGCTGAGTATTTCACTGATGCACATGGAGAACCCGCACATGAAAAACGCACGCACACTTCTGGCCATTGCCACACTGGGCCTGAGCACAGCCGTATTCGCCGCCCCGGTGGGTGGCAGCAATGTGTATATGTATGGCGATATCGGGCAATCGCGTTACGACGCCGACGATGCCACCGCCAGGCTGGGGCCGGGTGCGAGCTCGGATGAAACCGATTTTGCCGGTAGTGTGGGTGCCGGTTATCAGTTCTCGCCCAATTTCGCGCTGGAAGCCGGTTATCTCAATCTGGGCAAGATGACCGCCAACCGGGGTGTCAACAGTTCGGAATACAGCGCGCAGGGTATCGCCTTCCAGGCGGTGGGTACCGTGCCGCTGAATGACCGCTTCGGCCTGTATGGCACTGCCGGCCTGAACCCGCTGTACGTCAAATCCAGCTATAACGGCGTTTCCGACAACGAATGGCGCGTTGCACCCAGCCTGGGTTTGGGGGTGAACTTCAAGGTCAATGAAGCTGTAGGCCTGCGTGCCGGGTACACCCGCTACTTCAATGCGGTGGATAACCGCGGCGTGAAGTCGGATGCCGACCTGATGTCGGTGGGTATGACTTACGCATTCAAGTAAATCACCCATGCCGGTATCCGGCATGATGTTCAAACCGCAAACGGGCCAGCAGGCCCGTTTTTTCATGCGCTCAGCAGTTTGCGCAGCGGCGTGGGAATGCCGGCCGCCAAGGCCTGTTCACGGCTGAACCAACGGCGGTCATCATCGTGCACGGCGTTGCCCTGCGCCAGCAGCACCGCCGGTTGTGGCGTGATGGTGAGGCGGAAGTGTGTGAACACATGCACGAAATCCGCGCCCGCCGGTTCCAGCGCGATGGTCATGTCGAGACGCTGCTGGCTGTCTGCCACCGCATCCAGTGTCGACGGCGTTTCCGGCAAACACCACAGCCCGCCCCAGATGCCGTTGGGGGGGCGGCGCTCGAGCAGCAAGCGGCCTTGCGCATCGTGGATCAGCAGCATCACCGTATGGCGCTCGGGAATTTTCTTCTTCGGCTTTGCGGTAGGCAGCTCGAGCTGCCGGCCGGTCAGGCGGGCCACGCAGTCATCACTGACCGGGCAGGCAAGACAGGCCGGTTTGCGGGGCGTGCACACCGTGGCGCCCAGATCCATCTGCGCCTGCGTATACGCAGGCATGTCGGCAGGGTTATCGGGCAGCAGGCTGCCAGCCAGTTGCCACAGCTGTCTTTCGATGGCCTTTTCGCCCGGAAACCCGCTGATGCCGGCCCAGCGGGCCAGCACGCGCTTGACGTTGCCGTCGAGGATGGGGCTGCGCACATTGAACGAGAACGCGGCGATGGCCGCCGCTGTGGATGGCCCCACGCCGGGCAGCTCGGTGATGGTGAGCGGATCTTGCGGAAACACGCCGCCAAAGCGGCTCATCACCATCTGCGCGGCCGCGTGCAGGTTGCGCGCGCGGCTGTAGTAGCCCAGCCCGCTCCAGTGCGCGAGCACGTCATCCTGCGTGGCAGCGGCAAGGTTGGCAACGGTGGGAAAGCGCACCAGAAACCGCTGGTAATACGGAATGACCGTGGTGACCTGCGTTTGCTGCAGCATGATTTCCGACAGCCATACACGGTACGGGTCGTTCACTTGCCATGGCAGGTCATGCCGGCCGTAGCCGGTGTGCCAGGCCAGCAGGCGCGGCGCAAAGCGGGTGGTGCTCATTTCTTTCTGGCCGCGGCTGCCGGCGCTGCGGGCTTCTTCGTGGGTACCGGTTTCAGGCGCGCCTGCTCGGCGGCTTTGGCGGCTTTTGCCTTGGCTTCTTCCTCGGCTTTTTGTCGTATCAGGATCTGATCGCGCAGGCTGGCGTAATCGATACGGTAATCGGGGGCCCCCAGCGTGCCGGCCAGCTGGATCGGCAACAGCAGGCCGGCCAGCCCCTTGAGTTCCGGCACCTTGGGGTTGGCGCTGGCGATCAGCTTGTAATCGATGGCGCCACCGGCCAGATCCAGCACGCCTTCGCCCTTGAGCTGCAGCACGCCGGCGGTGACATTGAGATCATCATTGGTAGCAACACCATGCTTGAGCTGCATAGTGGCTTTCAGTTCGGAAAAGCGTGTGCGCGCATCCAGGTTGAGGATGGGCGCGGATTCACCCTGCATGGCCTTGAGCTGCCGGCTGGCGGCGCGCAGCAGCGCTTCGATGTCGATGCCGCGTATGGCGCCCTTGTTGAGCAACACGCGCACATCGCCACCGGCGGTTTTCTTGACGTCCGACAGCTTGTTGCCGGTGGCGGCAATGTCGAGGTCAAGGTGGCCACGTCCTTCAAAGCGGCTGGTATCGAGTACGTCCGCCAGCAGGGTGTTGACGTTCATGTCCGACAGTTTCTGGGCGATGCGCCAACTGGGTACCTTGCTGCTGGCGTCCAGCTCCAGCCGGCCTTGCAACTGGCCTTCGTACAGCGTGGCGGCCAGCGGATCGAGCGTGAGCTTGCGGTCATGCGCGGCCAGCTTCATCGACAGGTCATCGACATGCAGTTTCTGCAGCACCAGCTCGCCGATGCGCAGCTCGCCTTCGGCATTGAGCGTATCGAGGAAACCCAGATCGAGCGGGCTATCCGCATCGACCGATCTGGCGCCTTCGGTCACTGCTGGCAGATAGGGGCTGAGATCGAGCTTGGCGAGGTCGAACTGGAAGCGGTAACGCGGTTTGACGAAGTCATCGATATCGAAGTGCGCGGTCAGCGCGGCCTTGTCGAAATCACCACGGCTGGCGACTTGCAGCGATTCGTTGCGCAGGTCGAGCATGGCATCGCCCGCCAGCATCAGCGGGATGGCGCCACGCGGTAGCGCGCTGCTGCTGTACTGGCCGGTCAACTGATAACCGGGCAGCCGTGCCACGGTACCGCCATGCAGTTCCAGCGGGGTTTTGAAATCCAGTGCCAGCGTCTGCTTCGGGCTTTTCAGGTAGACATTGAGTACGGCATCGCTGGCATGCATGGTGCCTTGCTGCGTGGCCGCCAGCGACGGCAAGGAGATACCGGCGTTGAAGCGCAGTCCATGGCTCTGCATGTTCAGGCTCAACCTGGAGCGGTACAGCCCCAGCTGGTTCTCGGTCAGGCGTATCTCGGGAATGGTCAGCTCGCCCTTCCAGAACTGGTCGGCACGCTGGCCTTGCCCGGTGAGCTTGAGCTGGCCGCCGGTCAGGCGCAGTGGTTGCCAGCCATAAATCAGGTTGCCGGTGATCTGCAGCGCCACGCCTTTGAGATCGACACTGGGGCGGCTGGCGCCGTCCTGCGTCAGCGCGATCTGCAAGTCGTTCACCAGCAGATTGCGCTGTATCTCGTGATAACGCATCGCGGCATCGGCCTTGATGGCGCCTTGCCAGAGCGGGTCTTTCTCAGAGCCGATCACCAGCCGGCCATCCACATCCAGCCGGCCATTCTTCGGATCGGCCAAGTTGTCCATGGTGAAATTGAGCGGCCCCAGCTTGGCGGTTTCGCCAAGAAACGCATCGCGGTAATCGAAGCGGGCACCGGTGAATCGCAGGCGGTTCAGGCCGAAGCGCAGCTTGCTGTTGGGCTGGTGGTTCTGCAGCAGGTCTTCGAAATTGTAGCTGCCGTCACCGCGGTGCTCGATCAGCAATGCCGGGCGTTCGAAATCGATGGCGGCGATTTCCAGCTTGCCCGACAGTAGCGGCCATGGCGCCAGCGTGATCTTCACGGTATCGGTCTTGGCGAAAATGGCGGCGCTGTCCGGCTCGGATAGCGTGGTGTCTTCCAGCAGCAGCGCCGGGCGCGGCAGCAGCACTACGCGGGTTCTGGCGGCATTGAGCGTGCGGCCGGTATCACGGGCGATTTGCGTGACCAGCAGATTGCGTATCCATTCCGCTTCGATGAAATAGGGTGCAATACCGGCGATCAACACCAGCATGGCGATCAGCAGCAGGCAGATGCGAAAAGGGCGAGAGTGGCGCAGGTCCATTGGATTTGATGTTAGTTGGGCCAGCAAGGGATGCGACCGATTATCACCAAGACCCGCCAGAAATCAAAGTGCTAAAATTCGTGGCATTTCCTGACCAACGGCTAAACCGATGCTGCACAAAACCGAAATCAAGGTCCGCGGTTACCATCTGGACCTGTATGGCCACGTGAACAATGCACGTTACCTGGAGTTTCTGGAAGAGGCGCGCTGGGGCTTGCTGGAGGATGCCAGCGACATCGGCTGGTTCATGCAGCAGCAACTGGCGCTGGTGGTGACACGGATCGACATCCGCTACAAGCGCCCGGCGACGATGGGCGATGTGCTGGTGATCGAAACGCAACTGGCACAACTGGAAGAGCGCGCTGCCATCGTGACGCAGCGTATCGTGCGCGCCGACAACGGCAAGCTGGTGGCCGAGGCCGATGTGACGCTGGCGGTGGTGCACCCGGATACCGCGGGCGCATTGGTGATCGAAGGCGAGTTGGCCAGCCGGCTGGGCGCGATGAAAGGGGCCGAATGATGAAGCGTTATCTGTTGTTGATGGCCTGCCTGTGGCTGGCCGCATGTGCCGGCATACCGGAGCATTTCGAAAAGCCGCGGCTGAGCATTGCCGATGTTCGCCTCAAGCAGGCGGGCTTGCTGGAGCAGCGTTTCGTGCTGACGCTGCGGGTGCAGAATCCCAACAAGGTCGATATACCGATCGACGGGCTCGATACCACGCTGGCGATTGCCGGCAAGCCGCTGGCGCAGGGCGTATCGCATGAGCGCGTGACGCTGCCTGCGTTGGGCGAGGCACTGGTGCCGGTGGAGGTGACGGCCAATCTGTCCGGCTTGCTCAAGGCATGGCGTGCGGTGCAGGGCGAAGGAAAATATACGCTGGCAGGTCGGTTGTTCGTGCCGATGCGCGCCGATGGCGTGCCGTTTGCCTACGAGGGTGATCTGCCGGCGCTGAAGGGCCTGTTCAATCAGCTTGTGCCCGGCAGCGAAAATTTTTAAGCCAGTGCAGGCCGCTATTGGCTAAGCTGTCTCGTCCGCTTTATATACATTTTTGATTGAGATCATGTCCGAACCCACTCACGCAGAAGCCGCCCAGCCGGCGGAACCCAAAGCCAGGAAGCTGATGTTGCCACTGATGATCGGTGGCGGCGTGCTGGCGGTGATCATCCTTGTATGCATCGGGGTGGGTATCGGCATGGCCAAGCGGCAGTTCGAGCGCAAGGGCTATGTGGAGCAGATCATCAAGCTCAAGACCGCGCTGGCCGAGTCAGTCGATTTGCGCAAGGAGTCGGAAGGGCGGGTGGAAAAAATGCGTGAAGAGCTCAAGGAAAAACGGGACGAAATCCACGATCTGGAACTCAAGCTTGATGAAGCGCAGCAGCAAGCTGGCCGTGGTGGAAATGCCGACGCGCGGCCGGCTGCAGCGGCACCTGCTGCCGCGCATGGCGAGGCGGATGCACATGGCAGCGAAGCGGCAGCGCCCAGCGGCGCATCGGTCACGCCGAAGTTTGCCAAGAAAGGCGACTGCGTACTGAGCACCGGCTCCAAGGGCGCAGACTGGAAGGATTGCCTGGGGGTATCGAAGGCACCGACGTCCGACGGCAAGGCGGCGGAAGGCAGCAAGCCCGGTGCCAAACCTGCCGCGGAAAAAGCACCGGCAGAAAAGGCCCCGGCTGAAAAAGCACACGCAGAACACTGAGATCGCATCGGCAGCTTGTGATTGCCACAATGCTTGCAGTAGCGGTTACAGCAACGGCACCCAAAGAAAAACCCGGCTTCGCAGCCGGGTTTTTTCATGCTGTCCGGCGGTGCGGGATCAGAGCACCTTGGCGATGGATTGGGCCACGTAACCGATGTTCTTGCTGTTGAGCGCAGCAAGGCAGATACGGCCGGTGGATACCGCGTAGATGCCGAAGTCGTTCTTCAGGGTTTCCACTTGTGCGGCGGTCAGGCCGGTGTAGCTGAACATGCCGCGCTGGGCGATCACGAAGCTGAAATCCTGTGTGACGCCGGCCGCCTTGATGGCTTCGACGAGGCCGGTGCGCATTGCGCGGATGCGCTCACGCATGCCGGCGAGTTCGTCTTCCCACTGCTGGCGCAGTTCCGGGCTGGACAGCACGGCAGCAACCACGGCGCCGCCATGGATGGGCGGGTTGGAGTAGTTGGTGCGGATCACGCGCTTGAGCTGGCTGAGTACGCGGCTGGCTTCGTCCTTGCTGGCGGTGACGATGGACAGCGCGCCGACGCGCTCGCCGTACAGCGAGAAGCTCTTGGAGAACGAGCTGGATACGAAGAACTGCAGGCCGGAGGCCGAGAACAGGCGCACGGCAACCGCGTCGGCTTCGATGCCATCGGCAAAGCCCTGGTAGGCCATGTCGAGGAACGGCACCAGGCCGCGCTCGCGGCAGGTTTCCACCACTTCAGCCCACTGCGCATCCGACAGGTCGGCGCCGGTCGGGTTGTGGCAGCAGGCGTGCAGCACGATCACCGAGCCCGGTGCGTACGACAGCAGCGCAGCCTTCATGGCGGCGAAGTTCACTCCACGGGTGCTTGCATCGTAATACGGGTAGTTTTCGACCACGAAACCGGCCGATTCGAACAGTGCGCGGTGGTTTTCCCAGCTTGGATCGCTGATGTAGACCTTGGCATCCGAATTGAGGCGCTTGAGGAAGTCTGCACCGATCTTCAGTGCGCCGGTGCCGCCCAGCGCTTCGGCAGTGATCACGCGTCCTTCGCTGGTCAGTTCGGAACCCGTGCCGAACAGCAGGTTCTGCACGGCGGTGTTGTATGCACCCAGGCCTTCGATAGGCTGGTAGCCACGTGGCGGCTGGGTTTGCAGGCGAGTCTGTTCAGCGGCCTTTACAGCAGCCAGCAGCGGGATCTTGCCATTGTCGTCGTAGTACACGCCCACGCCCAGATTCACCTTGGTTTCACGGGTATCTGCGTTGAAGGCTTCGTTCAGGCCCAGGATCGGGTCGCGAGGCGCCAGTTCGACGGCGGCAAAAATCGAGTTGCTCATGCTGCTCTCCATGCGTGGCAGTGCGGCCATGGGTACGTGTGCCATGGACCATAAATTGGAAAATCGGAACCGCGCAATTCTAGCACGAGTGCCTGCGCCCGGCGTTGCGGCGCAGCGGGAAAATGGCCTGCTGGCGCAGGTTTATCGGGCTAGTCTTGAGCTTGATGTAATCAAAGAATAAGCTCAGGTAAAACCACTTACGGCGGTGTCGCAATGAGTATCCCGGAAGCAAAACCACTACGCCCGCGTTACCCGCTGTACCTGCATATTTCTACACTTTTCGTTGCCCTGATCGCAGTGTTTGCAATGGTGAACATTGCTTACCAGTACAGCCAGACCAGCCGCATGCTGCTGTCCGCATCCGAAGCGCTGTTCAACCGCATTGGCGCGCAAACCGTCAAGACCATCGAATCGCGTTACGAGCCCACGCGCATGGTGGTGAACCTGATGTCGCACCAGCGCATCATGTTTGCCGGCTCGCTGGGCGAGCGGTTGCAAAGCCTGCCGTACTTCGCCGAGGCGCTGCGCGGCAATTTCGGCCTTGCGTCGGTATACGTGGGGTACCAGAACGGCGATTTCTTCCTGGTGCGCCGCCTGGACAGTTCGAAACTGCTGCAGCAGCGTTTCGAAACCCCTGAAGGGGCGATGTTCATGGTGCAGAGCGTCGAGCATCGCGCGGATGGCATCCACGGCAAATACCTGTTCTACGATGCCGGCCTGCAACTGATGCGCGATAGCTCGCAGCCCGATTACCAGTTCGACCCACGCACGCGCCCCTGGTACAAAACCGCGATCGGGCAGGCCGATCTTTATGTGACGGATCCCTACCTTTTTTTCAGCGTGAAAGAAGTGGGTACGACATTTGCACGCCGCAGCGAAAATGGCGATGCGGTGGTGGCTGCCGATATCACGCTAGGTGAATTGAGCAGCCTGCTGGCCAGCCAGCGGATTTCCCCGAGCGCCGAACTGGCGCTGTTCAGCCCGTCCAGGGATGTGCTGGCTTACCGTGATCCGGCCCGGCTGACCCGGCAGAAGCAGGGCGAGCAGGCTCATCTGGCCAAACTGGAGGAGCTGGGTATCCCGGCGCTGAACAAGCTGGCACAGCAGGGCGAGGCGGCCGGTGCGGGGGCCGCGTTCGACGTGGGTGGCAAGGACTGGCATGGTTTTCTTGCCCCGATACCGGTTTCCGGTGGCACGCCCATGTATCTGGCGGTGGCCGCCCCCCAGGAGGAGCTGCTTGGTGACGCGATGGCATTGCGTACCCGTTCGCTGATGATTACTGCAGTGCTGGTGGCTGTTTCGGTGCTGATTGCCATCTGGCTGTCCAGGCTGGCATCCAATCCGATCCGCGCGCTGGTGGAAGAGGCCAAGGAAATCCAGGCGCTGCGCTTCGACAAGCCTATCGCGGTGCGTTCGCGCATTTACGAAATCGATGAACTGGCCCGATCGATGGGCAAGATGAAGTCGACCATCCGCAACTTCCTCGATATCGGTCAGGCGCTGGCCAGCGAGAAAGAGTTCAGCTCGCTGATCGCGCGCCTGCTGGAAGAGACTACCGATATTGCCCGCGCATCGGGCGGCATCATCTATCTGCATGAAGTGGATGACAGCCTGCGGCCTGCGCAGGCGCGCTGGGGCAGCAACGCACTGCGCGAGCCGGTGCAGCAACTGGCGCAACTGGCCGCCGATGACGCGGAACACCCGGCCTGGCAGGCATATGCAGCCGGCCGCACCATCCAGACATCGCTGGATGCACTGGCGCTGGGGCTGCTGTTCGGCTCGCTGCATTCATTCGATCACCCGCTGACCGTGCTGGCGGTGCCGCTGAAAAACCAGCAGGACGAGTGCCTGGGCGTACTGGTGCTGCTGCAGGACGAGCGCAACCAGCATACCGATGACGCGCTGCTGGCGCTGGTAGGGGCGGTATCGGGCACGGCGGCGATTGCGATCGAAACCCAGCGGCTGATCCTGGAGCAGAAGGTATTGCTCGAATCGTTCATCCAGCTGATTGCCGGTGCCATCGATGCCAAGAGCCCGTACACCGGCGGCCACTGCCAGCGGGTGCCGGAGCTGACCAAGATGCTGGCGCGCGCGGCGGAGCGGGACGAAAGCGGCCCCTACGCCACCTTCACGCTCAGCCCGGATGAATGGGAAGAGCTGCATATTGCTGCATGGTTGCACGATTGCGGCAAGGTCACCACGCCGGAATACGTGGTCGACAAGGCGACCAAGCTGGAAACGCTGTATGACCGCATCCACGAGGTGCGCATGCGCTTCGAGGTGCTCAAGCGCGATGCGGAAATCGATTACTGGCATGCGGTGGTGGCCGGTGGCGATCCGGCGCGGCTGAAGCTGCTGCTGGATGAACAATTGCAGCAGCTGGATGATGATTTCGCCTTCATTGCCGAATGCAATCTGGGTGGCGAATTCATGGCGCCGGACCGCGTGGAGCGCGTGAAGGCGATTGCCGCCAGGACATGGCGCCGCACCTTGTCCGACCGCATCGGTATCTCGCACGAAGAGGCCGAGCGCAAGGCCAGCGCGCCGGAAGCTGCGTTACCGGTGGATGAGCCGCTGCTGGCAGACCGGCCGGACCACGTGTTCGCGCGCGGCCCGCGCGATCAGTTGCCGCAGGGCCATGGCTTCGACATGAAAGTGCCCGCGCACCTGTACAACCGTGGCGAGATCTACAACCTGGCGGTGGCACGCGGTACGCTGTCCGAGGAAGAGCGCTACAAGATCAACGAGCACATCGTGCAGACCATCGTGATGCTGAACAAGCTGCCGTTCCCGCGCCACCTGCGGCGCGTGCCGGAAATTGCCGGCGGCCATCACGAGAAAATGGATGGCACCGGTTATCCGAAGCGGCTCAAGCGTGACGAGATGAGTCTGACCGCACGCATGATGGCGATTGCCGATATTTTCGAAGCGCTGACCGCTATCGATCGCCCGTACAAGAAAGGCAAGACCTTGTCCGAATCGCTGAAGATCATGGCACGCATGGCACAGGATGCACATGTGGACCCGGGGCTGTTCCGGCTGTTCATCCGTTCGCAGGTGTATCTGGAATACGCGCAGCGCTACATGCAGCCGCAGCAGATCGATCCGGTGGATGAGGCAGCACTGCTGAACGGGCTGCCCGATTAGCGCCTGCCTGTACCAATGCTGCTGCCGCGGCAGCGGGACGGCCTTCAAGGAGGGATGAATGCAGGATGAACAGGCAATACGTGATCTGCTGGCGGACTGGCGCGAAGCCACGCAGCATGGTGATGCGGCGCAACTGCAGGCGCTGTGTACCGATGATGTGGTGTTCCTGCAACCGGGCCAGCCGCCGATGCACGGTGCGGCTGCATTTGCCGCCGTGTTCCGCTCGGTGATCGGCGAATACGGCATCGACTACACGCAGACCGTAGAGGAAATCCGCATGCAGGGTGACTACGCGTATTGCTGGACCGGGCTGGTGGTGACGATCACCCCGCGCAACGGGGGGGATGTCAGGCAGCGCGCCGGCAACACGCTGAGCGTGCTCCGGCGCGAAAACGGCCGCTGGCTGCTCTGCCGCGATGCCAACATGCTGGTGACTGTGCCGCTGGTGTGAGTGCGGCGACTGCCGCTTACGGCAACGGCTGCGATTGCAAATCGAAAGGCACGTGCTGCGGTATCGGCAGTTTATCCTGCGTGCGCTTGATCAGCAGCCCGTACTTCGATTCGATGAAATACACGCGCCCATCGGCCACCACGCCGGACGATGGATCATTCAAACCGGCAACCAGCGTCTGCAGCGTGCCGGTGTTGTCGGAAATGCTGGCGATGCTGATCTGGCCGCCGTACGGCCCGTCGTTGCCGAACGCGTTGCTCTCGAAAATTACCAGCCTGCCCGGGCCGGCGCTGCGGATGGCATCGGCATTCTTCAGCGGGCGTGCAAAGCGGATGGTTGCCGGTGCGGCGGGCGTGCCGTCTGCGGTAATGCCGATGCGCAGCAGGTGATCGGTGGCGGATACCTCGCTCAGGTAAAGCTGGTCGTCGCCGTCGAGCGCGATGCCGTTGAAGAAAAAGCCATCCTTGCCTGCAGGATGGTCGGCGAGCGCCAGCCATACCTGCAGTGCGGCACCATCGCGTGGCAGGCGCAGCACACGCGGGTTTTTCGAATCACTCACGTACAGCGTGCCGTGGCTGTCCTGCACCAGATCGTTGCAATAGCCACGGTCCGGCAGTAGATAGCTGGCTACCGGCTTGCCGCTGGCGAGCGCATAGCTTTTCAGGGCGCTGGGGGTCTGCGGCACCGTGGTGAAGCCCATATTACCCGAGCATACCCACAGTAATTGAGCGGTTTCATCCACCAGTACCCCCTGCACATTGGCAAGGCCATTCGAGCCGGGTGGCACCAGCATCCGGCTGCTGCCATCGGCGGCGATGCGCACTACCGCGCCCTGGCGCCAACTGCCGGCGTAGAACGCACCATCCGCATCGCGCGCCACGCTTTCCGGGTACCAGTCGTCGGGCAGTGCCAGCGCAGCCGGCGCTGTTGCGGATTGCGCGGCGATCGTGTTGGCAGCCAGCGCTGCGATGAGCAGTGCAAACAGGGTGGAGAAGCGGGATGGCATGGTGCACCTCGGGTGGGGTTGAATGAGTGATTGAACGCTGCCAGTGTCTTCCCGGTGCAGGGGTTGATAAAGTGGGTGCTGCTTGAATCAATCGACACTCAAGGTTTGGAATGGACAAACTGACCAGCATGGCGGTGTTTGTACAGGTGGTGGAAAAGGGCAGCTTTGCGGCAGCGGCGGAGGGGTTCGGCCTGTCCACCACCATGGTGGCCAACCATGTCCGCGCGCTGGAGCAGCAACTGGGCGCCAGATTGCTGGAGCGCACCACGCGCCGGCACAAGCTGACCGAAGTCGGCAGCGTGTATCTGGAGCGTTGCCGCGAGGTGCTGGCCGCTGCGGCCGCTGCGGAGCGTGTGGCGGAGACGCTGAAGATGGCGCCGCAAGGCACCTTGCGGGTGACCGCGCCGGTATCCTACGGCGCGCACCGGCTGGTACCGGTGATTGCCGGTTACATGGCGGCGTATCCGCAGGTGCGGGTAGAACTGACACTGAACGACCGCGTGGTCGATCTGCTGGAAGAGGGGTTCGAGGTTGCCATCCGCTCGGGCGTGCTCGACAACACCAACCTGATTGCGCGGCCACTGCAGCAGTCGCGCATGCTGGCGGTGGCAAGCCCGGATTACCTGCAGCGCCACGGCACGCCCGGGCACCCGGATGAACTGGTCAGCCACGCATGCCTGGGTTTCATGCCGTGGGGGCGCAGTCACACCTGGCGGTTCAGTCTTGACGGGCAAACGGTGCATGTACCGGTGCAGGGTGGTTTCCTTGCCAACAATGGCCAGGCACTGCGCACGGCAGCGTTGTGCGGGATGGGGATCGTGGTGCAGGCGGACGTCTTGCTGGACGACGCGATTGCCAGCGGCCAACTGGTGCAATTGTTGCCGGAGTGGGCGCTGCCGTTGCGCGATATCCACATCGTGCGGACGCGTGATCTGCAACCTACCCCCAAGCTGCGCAGCTTTGTCGATTTCGTCGTGGAGCAACTTGGCCGGCGCTGAACGCTTGGTGGGGCGCGGCTTGTCGGCTAATCTGCGGGAAGCGTCTGCCTGTAACAATCGTGCTGGCGCGCCCGTATCCTGTGGAGTGTGTGTATGCCTTTGGTGATTTTTCTGTGCCTGCTGGTGGTCGTGCTGCTGTACCTGGTGTCGGTGTACAACAATCTGGTGGCGCTCAAGCACGGTGTGGCGCGGGCATGGGCGAATATCGATGTGTTGCTCAAGCAGCGGCATGACGAATTGCCCAAGCTGGTGGAAGCCTGCAAGCAGTACATGAAGTTCGAGACCGAAACACTGGAAAAGGTGATGCAGGCGCGCGCCGGCGTGGCCACCGCGCGCGAGGCGAAGAACATCCCGGCGCTGGGTGCTGCGGAAGGGCGCTTACGCGCCGGCCTCAGTGCGCTGTTTGCCACGGTGGAGGCTTACCCGGAACTGCGCGCCAATGATCATTTCACCCATCTGGTGGCACGCATCACCGAGCTGGAGGACGGCATTGCCGATCGGCGCGAGGTCTACAACGAGGCGGTCAACCTCAACAACGTGCGGATCGACCAGTTTCCCGATGTGATCGTGGCGCGCAACTTCGGTTTCCGTGCTGCGCTGTCGCTGGAATTTGCCGAGCCGGAAAAAGCCGATGTCGATATGGCGCAGGCGTTCAGGGACTGACGCTTGCACTGGCTCTACGAACTGCTGGACCTGCCGCTGCCGGACGTGGTGCTCACCGACCGGCGCCTGTGGCAATTCAATGGCCTGGCCATCGCGGCGCAGCTGCTATTGCTGGTGACGGCGCTGATGCTTGGGCGCCCCGGCCTGTGGCAGGCTGCCTTTGCCGCATGCGCGCTGATCAGCCTGGCGGCATGGCGCCATAACCTCGGGCGCAAGCAGGCGCTGGCCAATACCCCGGTGACATCGATTGCCGCTGCGGCACAGGGTTATGCGGCCATCGAAGGGCGGGCGCGGGTGTATCTGGACCGCCAGTACACGCCAACCGGCATCGAGTGCGTGTGGTACCGCTGCCGCCACATGCGGCGTAGTGCAGCGCGTGGCGGCGGTGAGCGCTGGCAGCATGTAAGCACCTGGCAAAGCGAAACGCCTTTCCTGATTGCCGATGCGCGCAGCGAGTGCGTGATCGCCCCGGCAGGCGCCGACTTCGACCTGCCCGCATGCGAAGTACACCATCGCGGCGAAGACCGTTTCGAGGAATGGGCGATTCTGGAGCGCACCCAGCTCTATGCCGCCGGTGATTTCAGCAGCAGGCGCGCCGATCTGCATACGCCCCGCGCAATCCGCAGTGCCGTATCGGACCGGCTGCAGGACTGGAAGGCAGACCGCAGCGCGCTGCTCGAACGCTTCGACCGGGACGGCAACGGCGAGATCGATCTGGATGAATGGGAGGCAGCGCGCAGCGCTGCCAGCCAGGAGGTGGAGGCCGAACGCGTGCGCGCCGGCATGGCGCCGGTAACGCACAGCCTGAGCTGCCCGCCGGATGGCCGGCCTTTCGTGATCAGCGCACGGAACCCGGCACGGCTGGTGCGCCGCCATCGCTGGCTGGCATGGAGCAACCTGCTGGCCGCCGTGTTGCTGCTGCATGCAGTGCTTTGGGTGCACAGGCATCCGGACCGTTTTACCCGGGTGCAACCCGCAACGATCGAGTGGCAGGACGGCAGCAGCGAGTGATCGGCGGGCAGGCAAGCGCCGGCTGCCGTAAAATGATGCGTCCGCCACCCAGAATGCCTGTCACGATGAAAATTGCGCTTGCCCAGCTCAACCCCAAGGTCGGCGATCTTGCCGGCAACTTCGATCTGATCCTGGCCGCCATTGCCGATGCACGCGCTCAGGGCGCCGATGTGATCGTCACGCCCGAGCTGGCGCTGTCCGGTTATCCGCCGGAAGACCTGCTGCTGCGCCCGAGCTTTCTGGCCGAGTGCAAGCGGTTGATCGGCCGCATCATCGACGAAGTGGATGACATCACCGTGGTGATCGGCCATCCACATGCGGCTGGTGACGAGCGCTTCAACGCAGCCACGGTGATCCGTGATGGTCATGTGCTGGGCCGCTACGAAAAGATGCTGCTGCCCAACGACGAAGTGTTCGATGAAGTGCGCTACTTCACGCCCGGCTATTCGCCACTGGTGTTCGAGCATGTGGGGGCGGAGGGCATCATCAAGGTCGGCGTGGTGATCTGCGAGGATATCTGGGATATCGAACCCGCCGCCGCCGCGCACGACGAAGGCGCACAACTGTTGCTGGTCCTCAACGCATCGCCATATCACAAGGCCAAGCAGGCGGTGCGGCGTGATCAGGTGGTGGCGCATCGCATCGATGAAACCGGCATGCCCATCGCGTACGTGAACATGATGGGCGGCCAGGATGAACTGGTGTTCGACGGGCATTCGTTCGCGATGAACCGGGCTGCGGAGCTGGTAGCGCAGGCGGCGGCATTCGAGCCCGCGTTGCTGATGGTCGATTATGCCGATGGTGATTTCCTGCCCGGCGAGGTAGCGGCCGATGCGGGCGAGGAAGCCAGCGTCTACCAGGCGCTGGTACTGGGGGTGAAGGACTATATCGGCAAGAACGGGTTCCCCGGTATTTTGCTCGGGCTGTCCGGCGGGGTTGATTCCGCGTTGACGCTGGCGATTGCCGTCGATGCGCTGGGTGCGGAAAACGTGCACGCGGTGATGATGCCGTCGCGCTATACCGCGGATATTTCCGTCACCGATTCGCGGCAGATGATAGACATCCTCGGCTGCAAGTATTCCGAGATCGAAATCTGGCCGATGTATGAAGCCTTCATGGCCGGGCTCGCCCCCGAGTTTGCCGGGCGGGACATGGATACCACCGAGGAAAACCTGCAAAGCCGCATCCGCGGCACCTTGCTGATGGCGCTGTCCAACAAGAGCGGCAAGCTGGTGCTGACCACCGGCAACAAGAGCGAGATGACTACCGGCTACGCCACGCTGTACGGCGATATGGCCGGCGGCTTTGCGGTGCTCAAGGACGTGGCCAAGACGCTGGTGTACCGGCTGTGCCACTGGCGCAACAGCCAGGGGCTGGTGATTCCGGAGCGCATCATTACCCGCCCGCCGAGCGCCGAGCTGCGGCCGGATCAGAAAGACCAGGATTCGCTGCCCGATTACGCAGTGCTCGACGCCATCCTTGCGCACTACGTCGAAGAAAACCTCAGCCGCGACGAGATCAAGGCACGCGGCTTTGCCGCAGAGGACGTCGACAAGGTGGTGCGCCTGCTGCGCATCAACGAATACAAGCGCCGCCAGGCGCCGGTGGGCCCTCGGGTGACCAGCCGCGCGTTCGGCAAGGACTGGCGCATGCCGATCACCAACGGTTACCGCGATTGAGCGATCTGTCCGGCGGCTGGTTCGCCTGCAGGTTCAGCGGATAAAAAACGGCAGCGCAGGCTGCCGTTTTCCATCAGATCACAGAAGGTAGAAGTCGGTTCTGGCGGTGCCTATGCCGCCTGTTCCATCTGCAGGCGCTCGACGAAGCCGGCTGGGGGCGGCAGCTTTTCCAGTACCCACTGGATGGCCGCAACCAGCGCGTTGCGGTCGTAATCCACGCTGTAACAATGCATGCATGCGCCATGCAGCAGACAGCGCAATGCCAGTGCGTCCGGATCCGCAGGCGTTGCCGATGTCATGCCGAACAAGCGCTCGATCGCGCTGTTCATGATGGGGTTGATGCGTTCGCCCAGCTTGGCATCGCCACGTGCAGCCATCCAGACCTCAAGGATGGCGACGGTATCGGACTGTATCGGCGCGTCAAGCAGGCCGAACAGCATCAGGTAGATGCGTTCTAGCGGGTTTTGCGGTTGGGCGGCAGCAATCAGCTCGCTTTGCCGGGCGATCAGCCTTTCCACCAGTACCGGCAGCAGGTCATAGCGGCCGTTCGGATAGTGGTGGCGTAGTGCGCCGCGCGTCAGGTTGGCGAGTTCACAAATGCGTGCCTCGCTCACCGCTGCATAGCCTTGTTCGGCCAGCAGGCGCTCGGTGGCAGCGAGCAATTGCTGCTGGGTTTGGTTGGAGCGTTGGATTTGAGTAGCCATAAGCGAATTCTACCTTGGCTTGTTAGGGATATCACCAATATCGTGAGTGCCCGGTTGTATTCGCATGACTATAGGTCGTTTTAATATAAAAGACATGAAGGTTTGTTTATATGGCGGCTCTTTACGGGAGCCATCACCATGAAAACAACTCGCATCGCCCTGGCCATTCTGGCCGCAGGCGCTGTTACCCCAGCCTTCGCGCTCAATATCCTGCTGACCAACGATGATGGTTTTGCCGCCCCCAACATCCGTGCGCTCTATATCAAGCTCAAAGCTGCCGGCCACGATGTGATCGTTTCCGCGCCGTGCCAGAATCAGAGCGGCAAGGGTGCTTCGCTCAATTTCCTCACCCCGCTGACCGCACTGACCAAGGATTGCCGCGGCGGTACCGTCAAGGTTGGTGCCCCGGGTGTGGGTACTGATCCGACCTATGCCGACATCAGCTATGTCGATGGCACGCCGGTAATGGCCACCATGTACGGGCTGGATGTTCTGGCACCGGCACGCTGGGGCAAGCAGCCGGACGTGGTGATTTCCGGCCCGAACGAAGGCCAGAACCTGGGGGGCATCGTCAATACCTCCGGTACCGTCAGCAATGCGATCTTCGCCGCCAACCGCGGCCTGCCGGCGATTGCGATCAGTGCCGATACCAATACCACCGACAATGCTGCGCTTGCCGATGAAGTGGCTGTGCTGTCGATCAAGTTCCTGGCTGCGCTGCAAGCCAAGGCCGGTAGCGGCCCGCTGCTGCCGACCGGCACGTCGCTGAACGTCAACTTTCCTACCTTTACCGCCGGTGGCTCGGCCAATCTGCCATGGGTATTCTCGCGTTTCGGCACGTTCTCCACCACCTCGCCCAAGTTCGTGGCAGATCTGTCCAAAGACCCGGTTGCATCGGGCTATGGCGTAAAAGCGCCTTACCCGGGTGTGACCTTTGTGATCGGTGGCAAGCCGGACAGCACGCAAGCCGATAACGAAGCTGCGCTCAATGCTGGTGGCAAGATCACCGTGACGGCGATGCAGGTCGGTTTCGAGGCGCGCCCGCAATCGCAACAATGGTTGCGTCTGCGTTTGCGCGACCTGCTTGCCAAGTAAGGGGGCGACATGAATCGTTTTCTCTTGGTGCCGCTGGCCTTGCTGCCGGCGTTGCTGGTTGCCTGCGGCAGTGATGACCCGGTTGTCGTCACGCCTACCCCTGCACCCGTACTGAAGGTCGACGCGTTGGCTGAAGGCACCTACATGGTGGCGCTGGGTAACGAAGCGCAGCCTGCCAGCGGCCAGTACTATGCGGCGGCGGACGGTACGCGCCTGCTGGTGGTCAACGATGACAGCGAGCGGGTACAGACGCTGTACAAGCAGACTGCAGGCGGCGCATGGACATCGGTACCGGCGGCAAAAACAGCGGCGACCATCAGCCTGCTACGCAGTGATACGGCGACCGCTGCGGTGACCGATGCAGCAAAGCTGGTCGGTCGCTATATCGCGCAAACACCGGCTGGCGCCAATGCTGCGTTCACGCTGGCGGCAGATGGCACGCTGGCACCGCTGGCGGGTAGTGTGTGCCAACTGGCCGGCAAGGCGGTGGCGGGCAAGCTGCCCGGTACGCTGGCAGTCACGCTGACGCTGGCCGGCTGCAGTGGTTTGCCGGCAAGCGCCAGCGGTATCCTGGTGGCGGATACCGCCTATGCACCGGCACGGTTCCGGTTGCTTGCGGATGACGGCAGCCAATCCGTCGACCTGTGGGCGTATAGCGAGTAACACCTGTTGCAACAACGGCCCCGCGGGTCGTTGTTGCCTCAACCCTTACGCAAGGTCGTCCATAGATGTAGACGACAGTGCGCATTTGTCACTGCGCGGTAATGCGCAGTGCCTAGACTTGCCGCTTTTGTCGTTCTGGACGCCCCTTTATGCCCCAACTGCCCGAGCTGGAAAGCCTGCGCCATGAGCTGGTGTTGCTGCTGGATGGCGGCAAGCTTTCGGCGCTGTTTCAGCCCATCGCCTCATTGAATGATGGCGAGATATTTGGCTATGAAGGCTTGATACGCGGCCCATCGGACAGTTTCCTGCATTCGCCGATCAACCTGTTCCGTAGTGCCGACGCGGTGGGCTTGTTGCCTGCGCTTGATCTGGCGTGCCGCCGCACGATCATCGCCGCATTCGTGGCTGAGCGCCTGCCGGGGCGGCTGTTCCTCAATGTCAGCCCATCGTGTCTGACTGCGCCGGATTTCCGCCCGGGCATCACGCTGGACATCCTGCGCAATGTGGGCCTGCAACCGCAGCGGGTGGTGATCGAGCTGACCGAAACCCAGCCCACGCATGATTACGCGCTGTTGAAAGATGCGTTGCTGCATTACCGCGAAATGGGTTTCCAGATTGCCATCGATGATCTGGGCGAGGGCTTTTCCACCTTGCGGCTCTGGTCCGAGCTCAAGCCCGACTTCGTGAAGATCGACAAGTACTTCGTGCAGGGCCTGGCGAACGACGCGCAGAAGCGCCAGTTCGTGCGTTCCATCCAGCATATCGCTCTCAATACCGCCACGCGGGTGATTGCCGAAGGCATCGAAACCCAGCAGGAGCTGGATGTGGTGCGCCGTATCGGCATCGGTTTCGGCCAGGGTTACCATATCGGCCGCCCCCAGCCGCACCCGACGCGGCTGCTATCGCTGGACCTGGCCGATCACGACACGTCGCGGGGGCGGGATGGGGGGCGGGCACGCACGGCAGGCAGCCTGCTGGTGGACGTGCAGACGGTGGCGCCGGGCGAGCGCAGCGAGGCGGTGTGCCAGTTGTTCACCGGCTCACCCGAACTGTATGCATTGCCGGTGGTGGAAGGACAGCGGCCGGTGGGCTTGCTCAAGCGCCACGAGGTGCTGGAGTTCTTTGCCCGCCCGTTCACGCACGAGCTGTATGGCAACCGGCCGTGCCGCGCGCTGATGGACCCGGCGCCGCTGATCGTCGAGGCATCGATGAGCCTGCAGGAGCTGTCGCTGCTGGTGACGGCTGCCGAGCGCCGCTACCTGGCGGATGGTTTCATCGTGACCGAGCATGGTTATTATCAGGGCATGGGTACCGGGCACGACCTGATGCGCGCAATCACCGAGCTGCAGGTACGCGCGGCACGCTACGCCAATCCGCTCACGTTATTGCCCGGCAATGTGCCGATCCAGGAAGAAATCGATGGGCTGCTGGCAGAGGGCAAGGCCTTCACCATGGCCTATTTCGATCTGGATCATTTCAAGCCATACAACGATGTTTACGGCTACGCCAGCGGGGATGCATTGATCCAGCTGACCGGCACGATGCTGCTGGAAGCGGCCGACCCGCAGCATGATTTTGTCGGGCATATCGGTGGCGATGATTTTGTGGTGTTGTTCCGCAGCGCAGGATGGGATGCGCGCTGCGCCGCACTATTGCGGGATTTTGATGCGCGCCGCCTTGAGCACTTCGACGCAACGCATTGCGCGACCGGTGGCTATTGGTCGCCGGACAGGCGTGGCGAATTGCAATGGCATGCGCTGGTGACCTTGTCGGTTGGTGCTGTCGAGGTCGATCCCGCGCTGTTTGCATCACATCACGAAGTGGCTGCTGCCGCAGCTGCGGCCAAACGCTGCGCGAAGCGCGAGCCGGGCTCCAGTCTGTTTGTAGAGCGCCGCAGCGTGGACGGGCAGGGCGCGGCGATCACCCTGCTGGCCGGTTAGCTGGCGCAAATCCGGATCAGGGCTGATCCGGCTCCTGCTCCAGCGCGGCGATATCCCAGCCCAGGCCCATTTCGCCATTGGCCAGCTTGAGCAGCGGCAACAGGTTTTTCATCAGTGCAGGCAGATGTGGCTTCACTTCGTCCGTCATGCCCTTGTGCAGCATCAGTACTGCCTCCGCCAGCAGTGGCACGGCATTGCGGTCCGGGCCACCTTCCGGAATCACCACACGGTTCTGGCCTGCTTCCGCATACAGGCGATCCGTGGCGGCGGCAAACAGACCGGATGCACTGGTTTGCGCATCGTGGATCGAATTGGCGGCCGCGATGCTGGCGGTGACCTGCACCAGCTCTTCGCGGAAATGCACGCGTGCACCTGCAATGGCCAGCCGCAGGCGCTCACCAAGTATCCTGGCTTCGGTCAGCGTGGTGCCCGGGGATACCACGGCAAATTGCGGGCCTTCCACATGGGCCAGCGTATCTTCGCGGCGCAGCTTGGCGCCCAGGTGCTTGGCCAGCAGCCCCAGCATCTGTTCGGCCAGTCGTGTGCCCAGCTTGTCCTGCAACTGGCCGAAACGGTCGATTTCGATCAGCAGCAAGGTTACTTCGCTGTGATGGCGGTGCGCGAACGCAAGCGATTGCTCGGTCTGCATCGTCAGCAGGTGGTGTGAGCCGGCGCCGGTATGGTCGGTGGTGGCGGTTTCTGCCTGCTGGCTGCGCGCAGTTTCGAGTGCTTTCTGCGTTTGCGCGTGCTGGATGTTGGCGTTGACGCGCGCAAGCATCTCGGAGCGATCGGTCGATTTGGTAATGAAGTCGTTGGCACCGCATTCCACGCAGCGGCGCTTGGTTTCTTCGTCTTCTTCCCCCGAGATGATGATGACCGGCAATTGCATCAGACGGCCTTCGCCGCTGCCGCGGATGCGCGCCAGGAGGCCCATGCCATCCAGCTCGGGCATGGTCAGGTCGGATACCACCAGTTGCACATCGGGCTCGTTCTGCAGCCTGCGCCAGCCGGCTTCCCCATCGGCTTCTTCCAGCACGGTGTAGTGCTCGGACAGGTGTTTCTTCACCGTGGCGCGCACGATGCGCGAATCATCGATGATGAGGATGGTCGGGAGTGGTGCGAGTTCGGTGGCTGCTTGCGTCATGGCAAAGGCTCTCTACAGATGCTTCGCCAATCTAGCACAGCACGCAGCCTTTGGCGTGACAGGCTTTCCCGGACGGCCGGTGCTGGCGTATGCAAACCACGGTGTTAAGCTGACAGGATGAGCGCCATTCCATTGCAAATCAGCCTGGCCCCGCTATCGCCGCGCGAGATCGATCTTGTTTTGCTCGAGCTGGCACGCCAGCACCTGCCGGTCTTGCGCACCATGCGCCAGCCACACCCGCGAGGGTGCTTGTTGCTGGTGGAGCTGGAGGTAGCGCTGCACGAGGAAACCCCGCGCTGGTTTGCCGAGCGCATGGTGGCGCACCTGTGGCATGCGCTGGGGCGCTTCGTGCGCATCAGTTGCTGGTTCGAAGATGCCAGCGAAACCGTGGATGGGGTGTGGCTGGATTTTGAGGAGACGGATTACCGTACGCTGTTGCCAGCGTTCCGGCTGTCGCGGCGTTTCTGAAGGGTCAGGAACCGCTGGTGCCGATACGGCAGGCAACAAAAAACCCGGCAGCGCCGGGTTTTTTGTTGAAGCATCTGACAAAGAATCAGGCCAGCGCCTTGATGGCGGCGGACAGGCGGCTCTTGTGGCGAGCGGCCTTGTTCTTGTGGAAGATGTTCTTGTCGGCAATGCTGTCGATGATGCTGACAGATTGCTGGAATACTGCTTGTGCGGCGGTCTTGTCGCCAGCTTCAATTGCCTTCAGCACCTTTTTCACTGCGGTGCGGAATGCCGAACGTTGGCTGGCATTGTGTTGGCGGGCTTGTTCAGCCTGACGCGCACGCTTGCGAGCTTGGGCGCTGTTAGCCATGTCTTGAACTCCAATCTTGGAAATGAAATGTACGAGTCCCGGTAGGCCGGAACGGCACACTCGGAAACCCGCGATGATAACTGCTTCGTCCTGCCGATGCAAGAATCAAGCGCGAAAATCAGCTCAATTTTGCCAGCAGGCCCGCCAGCATGGCGCGGCCCTCGGTTTTGCTGATGGCCTGCTCGGGCTTGCCGCCGGCCAGACGCCCCGAGACGCGGATATCCTCGGCCGGCAGCTCCTTGAGGAAGCGGCTGGGCTCGGTCACCTGCCATTCTCCGGCGCGCTTGCGCTTGCCGCAATAGGTAATGGTGAGCGTGCGCTGCGCGCGGGTGATGCCCACGTACATCAGCCGGCGCTCTTCTTCCACCATGCCGCCTTCTATCGAGTTGGCATGCGGCAGGATGTCTTCCTCGCAGCCGATCAGGAACACGTGCGGGTATTCCAGCCCCTTGCTGGCGTGCAGTGTGGACATCTTCAATGCATCGACGTCTTCTTCATCCCGCCCTTCCAGCATGGTGATCAGCGCGATGGTCTGCACGATCTCGATCAGATCCTTGCCTTTTTCTTCGCCCTGGCGCGTTACCCACTGCACGAATTCGAGCACGTTCTTCCACTTACCCTCGGCCGGTTTGGGCTCGTCACTGTCGTACAGCCAGGTTTCGTAGTCGATGGCTTCCAGCAGCTCGTTCAGCACCTGGCCGGCGGGTTCGCGCGGTGCGCGGTACTGCAGCCGGCCGATGAAATCGCAGAAGGTCTTCAGCGGCTCGTACTGCGTGGCCTGCACCTGCCAGATGAAACCTTCTTCATAGACTGCCTGGAAGAACGAGATCTGCCGGTCTGCCGCATAGGCGCCCAGCCGCTCCAGCGTGATATTGCCCACGCCGCGCTTGGGCGTGGTCACCGCGCGGATGAAGGCGGGATCGTCGTTCTCGTTGGCCACCAGCCGCAGGTAGGCCAGCACGTCCTTGATCTCGGCGCGGTCGAAAAAGCTTTGCCCGCCGGAAATCAGGTAGGGGATCTTGTGGGTGCGCAACGCGGTTTCGATGATGCGCGCCTGGTGGTTGCCGCGGTACAGGATGGCGTAATCCTTGTAGCTGGTATTGGCTTCGAACTTGTGCGCCAGCAGTTTCATCGCCACCAGCTCGGCCTCGTGCTCTTCGCTTTTGCACTCCACCACCTGGATCGGGTCGCCGATGCCCAGGTCGGACCACAGCGTTTTCTCGAACAGCTTGGGGTTGTTGGCAATGACCGCGTTCGCACACTTGAGGATGCGTGCCACCGAGCGGTAGTTCTGTTCCAGCTTGATCACGTGCAGCTTGGGGAAGTCCACCTGCAGCTTGCGCAGGTTTTCCATGTCCGCGCCGCGCCATGCATAGATACTCTGGTCGTCGTCGCCCACCGCTGTGAACTGGCCGGTGATGTCGGTCAGCAGCTTCACCATCAGGTACTGGGTGATGTTGGTGTCCTGATATTCGTCGATCAGCAGGTAGCGTAGCCGTTGCTGCCATTTCTTCAATACTTCGGCGTTCTGTTCGAACAGGTCTACCGGCAGGCGGATCAGGTCGTCGAAGTCGACTGCCTGATAGGCCATCAGTGTGTCCTGGTAGATGCGGTATACGCGTGCCAGGTGCAGCTCGCCTTCCGATTCGGCCATCAGGATGGCGCGGTCCGGCGAGATGCGGTCGGTCTTCAGCGTGGAAATGCGGCTGACCGCGCTGCGGATCAGCTGTTTGTCGGTGGTGCCCAGCGTGTCGCTGATGATCTTGCCGGCATCGGCGCTATCGAGGATGGAGAACTGCGGCTTGTAGCCCAGGTGGCGTGCTTCCTCGCGCAGGATGCGCATGCCCAGGCTATGGAAAGTGGAGACCGTCAGGCCGCGCAGCCGCGGCGCATCCATCAGGTGGCCCACGCGCTCGTTCATTTCGCGCGCAGCCTTGTTGGTAAAGGTGATGGCGGCGATATTGCGGGCATCCATGCCGGCCTTCTCGATCAGGTAGGCAATTTTCTGCGTGATCACACGTGTTTTGCCGGAGCCCGCGCCGGCAAGGACCAGGCAGGGGCCATCCAGATACTGTACGGCGGCGCGCTGGGCGGGATTGAGCAGATGGAGCATGGGGAAAACTCGACAAAACAAGGGCTTGATGCAAGCGGCGATTCTAGCACGCGCGATGGTTGCACCCTGCCTGCGCTTGTCGGCAATGTATTGCAGCGGTATGGCTTAGCTGGTGTAAGCTATCTGCTTGTACCGAAAGCGGATTTCCGTATTCCCGTTCAACGCCTGACAACGATATCGCCATGCCCGAACAATTATTGCCCGTGCGCAAACAGGATCTTCAACTGGGCCAGCCCGTGCCCTACGCAGTGTTCGATCCGCAGGGCACGCTGCTGGTTTCCGCCGGGCAGGTGATACGCAATGCTGAATTGCTGAGCACGCTGCAAACGCTGGGCCATTATGCCAACCCGCAATGGAATGCATTGCGCAAGCCGGCCAGCGCCGGTGGTGCGCGGGTGACGCCGCGCGAAGCCGCTGCACCACCGCCGGTGCGCGCAGCGGACAGCTCGCAAGCCGAACGCAAGGTGTTGCCGGAGCTGAAGCTGCTGCCCGGGACCTGGCTGCAACTGGGCGAGAGCGGCAGCGGCGGGCGGCCCAAGACCAGTGTGCGGCTGATCGGCTGGGTGGATAAAAGCGCGGTATTCCTCAGCAGCGTGAACGCGCAAGGTGCGGTGCTGCCGTTCCGCGAAGGGGAAACGCTGTCGCTGCGCACACTGGCCGGGCGTGATGTGGTGGCGTTCAGCTGTACCGTGAACAAGGTCACTTTCACACCGGTGCCGCATGTGATCCTGAGCTTTCCCGAGCAGATGCAGCGCCAGCAACTGCGCAAGGGTCAGCGGGTGGATATCGATGTGATTGCCAGCCTGACCGTGGGCGATGCCATGGTGCCGGCGCGCATCATCAACCTGTCTGCCGGTGGCGCCATGCTGGTGAGTACTGCCGTACTGCCGTACTGCACGCAGGCACTGGCGTGCAACTGGCGTTCCGCCTGCCCGCTGCCGGTATCGAGCACACGCTGGCCATCAAGGCCGAGGTGCGCAATGCCAGCCGTGCCGATGGGCAGGCCGGGGTGGAGTTCGTGGAGCCGGGCATGATGGAGCGCCTGCTGCTGGAGCACTACATCTTCCATACGCTGCTGGAGAGCTGAGCCGCCAAGCAGCATTGCCGGGCCGGCTGTCGGTTTTGCAAAAAAAACGGCGACAGGCCTGAGCCTGCCGCCGTTTTCAATTGCTCCGTGCTGTTTTACGGGTTGCTGGTCGCGGTGACTGCGCCTGCGGTCGGCAAGGCATCCACGCGATACACGCCGTTGCCCAGTGCCTTGGCCGGCAGTACGTTGCCTGCCTGCCAGAACACTACGCCAGCACCTGCTACCGACAGCTCGAGCGAGAGCGGTGTTGCGTACTTCACGCAGTTGGCATCGGTCGCCGGGAAGTTGGCCTGGCCGCCGTTGCTGCTCAGCACCGGTGCGCAGTAGTCACGGGCAAAGCGGTAGCGGATCACTGTGGATGGCGTGGCTACCCACAACAGACCGGCATCGACCTTGGATTTCACGTAGTCGAGGTGGCCGGTATAGCGTGCTACCGGTACCGGCTCGTAGCCATCTGCGGTTGTGGCGGTATCGCTTATGCCGTGCATGGTCCGTGTGGCCCAGCCGCCCTGTGCAATGGCCGCATCTACATGCAGGTTGAGGATTTCGCTGCCTTGCGGGTACAGCGAGTAGATGCCGCTGCGTGTGAACAGATCCCATTTCACAAAATACGGATCAGCGAAATTGGCTGGATTCACACCTGCTGGCAAGCCGATGTATTCGATGTTGTTGCCACCCAGATCACGATTGGTTGCCCGGCCGCCCAGATAACCTGGTTGCGCACGCAGATAGGTCGCTGCCGCATCGGTAGCGGTATCGTTGGGCCATACGAAGTAAGTGGCCTGATAACCATCCAGGTTGGTTGCGATATCGTTGAGCGAACCGTTGATTTCCGCGCTGCTTACCCATGCGGCATCGGTGGTGCTGCCAGCAGGGTGATTGCGCGAATGGCTGGCGATTTCATGGCCGTGGGCGATGAAGGTCTTGGCCGAGCTCCAGTTGCCGGCATTGCACCAGCCGGTGATGGTGGCAAACGCAGCAACCAGGCCACGCTTGGTCAGTTCCGGATCGGCAATGTTGATCTGGCTTGGCGTTATGGTGCCGCCGGAGCAGAAATCATCGTGCACCATCGAATATGCGCCGGTGGCGCCATTGCGCCAGGTGTCCACTTTCACCGCCCCGATGCGCGCCGGCACCTGTGGCAGGGGGGTGCCGGTGATGACGGGGGTCGGGGTGGTGGTAATCACCGGTGTCGGCGTGGCGGTCACGGTAGGTGTCGGCGATGTGGCCGGGCCGATCAGCTCCCACGGGCCCCATGGATCTGCACCTGGCACTGCGCCCTGTGTCCACCACTTGGCGCGGTACAGGTTGCCGTTGTAGATCACGCAATTGCTGGACACATAGGCGGGTGCGCTCAACCATGGTACGCAGCCGTTGACCGGTGTCGGGGTCACGGTCGGTGTGGGTGTGACCGGTTTGGCGGTCGGCGTCGGTGTTGTGGTCGGTGTAGGAGTAACCGGCTTGACGGTTGGCGTCGGTGTGCTGGTGACGACCGGAGTGGGTGTGCTGGTCGGCTTGATGGTCGGGGTCGGGGTGACCGGTACCACTGTCTGCAGTTCCCATGGGCCCCATTGGTCTGCACCCGGCACATTGTTCTGGGTCCACCATTTGGCTTTCCAGTCCTTGCCGGCATAGCTGACGATTTCGCCGCCGGTATAAATCGTGCCGCTGTTCCATGCCGGTGCCGCCATGGCGGGTGCCGCCACGATGATTGCCGGCACGGCTGCCAGCATCCATAAGTCAAGTGAACGCATTGTCTCCATCCTCGAATGTTTTGTCGGGCGCTTTTTGCGCCGTGCGCCACTGTGACAAGAGAAGGTGCAGGCGGGAAGCTGCTGGCAGTGCTGTGTTCACGGCTGACCGGATGGGACGATTGATGCCTTTTTAAATCAATGCCTTGCTGGGGTTTTTTGCTGGCGCCAATTCACGAAATGCATGCTTCCCCGCGCCTTTTCCTGTTCCGGCCCGCGTCAATACGATACAGATGCGGCTGGCAACGGGGAATGAAAAACGGGGGCCGCGCCCCCGTCCTTGGTCAGCGCTGAAGTACTTACTCTTTCAGCACCATGTCGATACACATCACTGCGGCAATGATCAGCTGGCGCAGCGGGGAATCGGCCGGCACGGTCGGGTCGATGGACAGCATGTAGTTGTCGGCGCTGGTGAACAGCTCCTTGCCGATACCGGCCCACTTCTTGGAAACGGAGGCAAACTGCTTGCCGTCTTTTTCGAAGTTGAATTCCCAACTGGTCCATTTGCCTTTCAACCAGCATAGCGAGTTGCCCTTGGCATCGAGGATCTCGAACTTGCCGCCCAGGCTCAGCAGTTTTTGCTGGAAGGTGCCGATCAGCTGATCGCGCTCATCCAGCACTTCGATACGCGAGCGGAAAAATGACACGCCGCGTTGCACGCGCACCACCGGGCCACCGGTGGGGGTGGTGATGCGGATATCGAACGGGGTATGGCGCTTGTAGTCGGTAAAGCGGAACACCTTGGTAACCATGCCCAGATCCGGCTCGCGGCATTCCAGCACGATGCGGTTGGTGGCCGGGTCATAGATATCGAAATTGTTGGCGGCTTTGAACATGCCGACGTGTTCTTTGACAAAAAACTGGTTCTGCGCGAGCGCGGGATGCATGAAGTCACCGAAGTTATTGTTAGTCGTGTGCCAGCTTGATGCTTACGGCGGCCATACAGTATCCCGCCAGCATGGCTGCTGCAAGTGCGCCGGACCCGTGTGGCGTCAGCGGCCCTTGGGCGGCGTCATTTCCTTGGCCCTGTAATCGCACACGTCCGCCACTGCGCAACGCCAGCACTCCGGCCGGCGCGCCTTGCAGATATAGCGGCCATGCAGGATCAGCCAGTGGTGTGCATTGAGGCGGAATTCCAGCGGCGTGACCTTCATCAGCTTGTGCTCGACCGCGGTCACATCCTTGCCGGGCGCCAGCCCGGTACGGTTGGAGACGCGGAAGATATGCGTATCCACCGCGATGGTAGCTTCGCCAAACGCGGTATTCATCACCACATTGGCCGTCTTGCGGCCCACGCCGGGCAGTGCTTCCAGCGACCCCCGATCATGCGGTACCTCGCTGCCGTGCTTTTCGATCAGGATGCGACAGGTTTCCAGCAGGTGTTTGGCCTTGCTGCGATAAAGGCCGATGGTGGCGATATAGCCTTCCAGCCCTTCCTGGCCGAGCGCAAGAATGGTTTCCGGTGTATTGGCTACCGGAAACAAGCGCTTGGTGGCCTTGTTGACGCCCACATCGGTAGCCTGCGCGGACAGCAGTACGGCAGTCAGCAGCTCGAACGGCGTGGTGTAGTGCAGCTCGGTGGTGGGGTTGGGGTCGAGATCGGCCAGCCGCTGATAGAAGATGCGGCGCGTTTCCTTGTTCATGGTTTACCAGTAGGTTTGTTCGGGTTCAAAGCAATTGGCCGGCAGATCCATGGTTCTTTCGTGCATGTAGTGCTGCGCGTCGGCAATCGCCTGGTTGTAGACGGTGGGTGCCACTTCGGCGAGGAAGAAATCGAGCAACTGCGCGGCCTGCATATTGCCGATGGGCTCATCCATGTGCGTGGCGAAGTAACGCTGTATGGAGGCAACCAGCCGGGCTTCGGTGGCTTTTTCGATCTTGATGGCCATGGGGCGTCCCGTTCAGGCTACTGCCGGCTGATCCGGAATCAGCAGCGGCAGATCCGTGGCGCCGATGTCGATGCCGGCCTGGAAAAACAGCGTGCTGGCCTGGCCGCGGTGGTGGGCCTGGTGGTTGAACAGATGCACCAGCAATGCGGAGAACGGCTTGCTGCCGGCAATGCCCTTGGCGTTCTTGTACTGCAAAACATGGGCGAGATCGGCATCGGTGAGCGCGCTTGCCATGCCGCTGATGGCATCATCCAGCAGCGCGCGGCGCGCGGCATAACTGGCCAGGTCCGGACAGGGTATTTCATCCAGTGAGGCCGGTTGCGGCAGTGCCTGCACCGGAGTGAGTGCGGCAAATTGGGCCGGGTGGTTGATGAAGCGCTTCAGCCACATGGTATCGGCCACGATCAGGTGATTGAGCGTGGCGAAAAGCGAGCCGAAGAATGCGCCCCGGTCTTGCAGCAATGCCTGTTCCGGCAGTTGGCCGGCGGCGTCGATCAGCTTGGCGTTCATCCACTGGTTGTAGCGGGCCAGCAGGATGAAATGATCAGCAAACGTCATTGCATTCCTACCCCTATGGTGCGGTGTCTGGTGCAGAAAACTGCTGCAGCAGCTGCCAGCCAGCGGGCCAGTCACCCAGGCCGCTGGCGGCATTCAGGTGGCCGTGCGCACCGGCATTGACGAAGTTCGCCCCCCAGTTGGTGGCGGTGGCGCTGGCATGGTCCAGGCTGCCATAAGGGTCGTCCGTGCTGGCGACCAGCGTGGCCGGGAAGGGCAGGCGATTGGCTGGCGTGGGGCCGAAGCTGGCGGCCTCTGCCGGGAAGGCCGGGCCGGCCGGATCTGGTACGGCCACCAGCAAGGCGCCGCGTATCGGGCGCGGCGTGCTGGCCGCCCAGTGCGCCACCAGCAGGCAGCCCAGGCTGTGCGCTGCCAGCAGGGTATCGGGGCCACTGGCGACAATGGCGGCATCCAGCCTGGCCAGCCAGGCGGCCAGCAGCGGGTGATCCCAATCGGCCTGCTCCACGCGGCTACAGGATGGGTGGAAGGCTTGCCAGCGGCTTTGCCAGTGCCCGGCGCCGGAACCACCGATGCCGGGGATGATCAGAACGGGATGCATTGCCTGTTTCGCCATGACGGGTATGGCTGTCGATGCTAGCAGGAAATCCGTGCTGCCAAACAGTGGCATGCGTGCGATAAAGACAGGCAATGCAGCGTTGCTCACTTTGCCGGGGGGATGAATATGCGATTGCACCTTGTGGCCGCGCTATGGCTGGCCGCCGTCATGCCAGCGCGTGCCGATGCGCTGGATGAACGCATCCCGCAACTGAAGCTGCCCGCCGGGTTCAGCATCAGCATCCTGGCAAAGGTGCCGGAGGCGCGCGGCATGGCGCTGGGCGAACGTACGCTGTTTGTCGGCTCCCGCCGCAATGGCGTGTATGCGGTGCCGCTCGATGGTGGCAAGGCTGGCGCGCCGCTGCAGATTGCCAGCGGGCTGACCGCACCGATCGGCGTGGCCTTCCGCGCGGGTGATCTGTATGTGTCGTCGGTGGATCGCATCGTGAAATTGCCGGGGATCGAAAAACAGCTGGCGCAGCCGCCCAAGCCGCAGCTATTCCATGGTGGCTTGCCGGCAGAGCGGCACCATGGCGGGCGTTATCTGGGCTTCGGGCCGGATGGCTGGCTTTACCTGGGTGTGGGTGCGCCATGCAATATCTGTGCGCCCGCCCCTGATCAATACGCCAACTTGCAGCGCATCTCGCCGGACGGGAAGCAGCGCGAGGTAGTGGCGCGTGGCATCCGCAATACCGTGGGATTCGATTGGCAGCCCGGCAGCAATACGCTGTGGCTGACCGATAATGGCCGCGACATGCTGGGCGACGATCTGCCGTCCGATGAGCTCAACCGTGTGGGCAAAGCCGGTGCACATTTCGGTTACCCGTATTGCCATCAGGGCGATGTGGCCGATCCGGATTTGGGCAAGCAGCGTGCGTGCAGCGAGTTCGTGGCACCGGCCGCCAGGCTGGGGGCGCATGTGGCCGCGCTGGGCCTGCGTTTTTATACAGGCAAGCAGTTTCCGGCTGAATACCGTGGGCAGATCTTCATTGCCGAACACGGCTCGTGGAACCGCAGCAACAAGAGCGGCTACCGCGTGGTGAGCGCCAAAGTGGATGCGGCTGGCAAGGTGGTGGCGGTGCAACCGTTCATCGAAGGTTGGTTGCAGGGGCAGAATGCATGGGGGCGTCCGGTGGACGTGCTGGTAGCGCCCGATGGTGCACTGCTGGTGTCGGATGACGAGGCCGGGGTGATCTGGCGGGTGAGTTATACGGCGCGCTAGAAATGGGTGAGAAATGGGTGTTGTCCGTGCCCTGCTGGCCGATCAGGGTTGCGCCAGCAAACGCAGGTAGGCCGGGGCATCACCGATGTCGTTATGCCCGATGCCGGCCAGCGTATGCAGGGTGGCCTGCCCGGCAGGAAACTGCTGCCACAGCGCCAGCGTATGCGCTTGCGGAATCACCCGATCATCGCCCGCCATGATCAGCATGGTCGGCATCTTCAAAGCAGCCACATAACGCCAGGATTCATACTTGTCGGCCAACAGCAGCGATACCGGCAACCAGGGAAATTGCTGCTGCGCCATGCGCTGGATGCTGTCGTACGGCGTGACCAGCACCAGCTTGCTGGCAGGTCGCTGCGCCGCCACCTGGATGGCTACGCCGCTGCCCAGGCTGCGGCCGATGAGGGTGATATCCGGGTGCTGCCGGTGTACCCAGTCAAACAGCTTCAGTCCATCGCTGACCAGTGCTGCTTCGGACGGATTGCCCGCGCTGCCACCGTAGCCGCGATAGTGCGGCAGATAGAGTGCGCGCCCGGGGAAGGCGACGGATAGTGGTGCCAGCGTTTGCGAAACGTCCTCGGCGTTGCCGCCAAAATACAGCACCGCCTGCCGTCCCGGGTTCTGTTGCACCGAGATCTGCAGCGTGACCTCGCCCAACTTCAGCGCCTGGCTGTTGGCGGGCGTGGCGATGGCTGCAGGTTGCGGAAAATAGATCAGCCGGCGCTGCAGCAGATACATCAGCGTGCAGATGACCGCATAGCTGACCGCCAGCAGGATCAGCATGCGGCACACCGTGCGGCGCCATGGCATTGCGCTGATCGGGCCCGCTGCAATCATTCAGGATGACTTGGGTTGGCGCAGCGCGGTGGCGCGGGCCATGGCGGCGGCGATGCGTGCCTGTTTCCGGGTGGCGGCATCATCTAACGGTGCTTCTGCAGCGGCGGGTTGTTCTGCTTCGGGTGATGCCGCGTCGGGGGCCGTGCCCGCCAGCCTGGCCTGCGCCCGCGCCATCATCGCCTGGATTTTGGCGGCGCGTGCCGCGGCTTCCGGGGTGATGCCGGGGTCGGTGGTTGCATCGGGTGGCGGTGTACTTTCGGCGCGCTTGGCTGCAGAACGGCCCGCCAGCCTTGCCGCGCGCTCTTGCGCATCCCGCGCCAGCCGGAACTGGTGGAAGTGATAGCGTTTGCGTGCATGCACGCGTTCCGGCAGTGCTAGTCGTGAACTGACCACCGGCTGCAGCACCACCATATCGATGCAATCGACCGGACAGGGCGCCAGGCACAGCGCACAGCCGGTGCATTCGTCGGTGATCACCGTATGCATCAGCTTGGCTGCGCCAACGATGGCATCGGTGGGGCACGCCTGGATGCACAAGGTGCAGCCGATGCAGCGCGCTTCGTCGATCACTGCCAGCTCGCGCGGTTTTTCCATGCCGTGCTCGGGATTGAGTGCAATCACCGTGCGGCCCAGCAGTGCGGCCAGCTCGGTGATGCCAGCCATGCCGCCGGGCGGGCACTGGTTGATATCGGCGCTGCCACCGGCAATGGCTTCCGCGTACGGGCGGCAGCCGTCAAAGCCGCATTGCTTGCATTGCGTTTGCGGCAGGATGGCGTCGATCTGCCTGATCAACGCCGGATCGGCGCTGTGCATCACGTGCGCCCAATCGCCTCGACGCAATCGCCCACCAGCTGCGGGCCACGATAGATCAGCCCGCTGTACACCTGCACCAGCGAGGCACCGGCCTGGATTTTCTCCAGTGCATGTTCGCCTTCGGTGATGCCGCCCACGCCGATGATGGGAAGTGCGCCATCCAGCGCCTGTGCCAGCTCGCGGATCACGTGGGTGGATTTGGCGCGTACCGGCGCACCGGACAAGCCGCCGGTTTCACCGCCGTGTTTGAGATGCTCCACCCCCACGCGTGACAGCGTGGTGTTGGTGGCGATCACGCCGTCGATCTTGTTGGCGATCAGCCGCTCGGCGATGTCCTGGATCTGGTGTTCATCCAGATCGGGGGCGATTTTCAGCGTAACGGGTACGTAGCGGCCGTGTTTGTCGGCCAGCTCGGTCTGCTTCTGCTTGAGTGCGGCTAGCAACTGGTTCAGCTCGTCCGCCTGCTGCAACTGGCGCAGGTTCTTGGTGTTGGGCGAGCTGATGTTCACCGTGACATAGCTGGCGTACTGGTAAACCTTTTCCAGCCCGATCAGGTAATCGCTGGTGGCGTTCTCGATCGGCGTATCGAAGTTCTTGCCGATATTGATGCCCAGGATGCCCTTGTACTGCGCGCGCTGCACGTTCTCTACCAGCGCATCCACCCCGCCGTTGTTGAAGCCCATGCGGTTGATGATGCCCTCGGCATGCGGCAGCCGGAAAATGCGTGGTGTGGGGTTGCCCGGCTGCGGGCGCGGCGTGACCGTGCCCACTTCGATGAAGCCGAAACCGAAGTCAGCCAGCGCATCCAGGTGCCCGCCGTTCTTGTCCAGCCCGGCTGCCAGGCCGACCGGATTGGGAAAATCGATGCCCATTACCCGCGTGGGCATGGGATGGATGCCGGGCGTGAATACCCGCAGGAAACCCATGCCGTGCAATACATCGGCGGTATGGAGGGTAAGCCGGTGCGCACGCTCGGCATCGAGCATGAACAGGAAAGGGCGGATCAGTCCGTAGCTCATCGGCCGCGCGCCTCGCACGCATCGATGGTGTTCTGCATCAGCGTGGCCACGGTCATCAACCCTACGCCGCCCGGCACCGGGGTGATCCAGCTGGCGCGCTCCTTGGCCACATCGAATTCCACATCGCCGCACAGCTTGCCGCTTTCCAGCCGGTTGATGCCCACGTCGATGACGATGGCGCCCGGCTTGATCCATTCCCCTTTCACGAAGTTGGGGATGCCTACACCAGCCACCACCACATCGGCGCCGCGTACCTTGCCTTCCAGATCGCGGGTTTTACTGTGGCAGACGGTGACCGTGGCGCGCGCCAGCAACAGCTCCAGCGCCTGCGGGCGGCCGACGATATTGGACGCCCCCACCACCACGGCATCCTTGCCGACCAGATCGATGCCGGTTTTTTCCAGCAAGGTCATCACGCCACGCGGCGTGCACGGGCGCAGCAGCGGCATCTTCAATGCCAGGCGGCCGATGTTGTAGGGATGGAAACCGTCCACATCCTTGTTGGGGGTGATCAGCTCGATGACTTTTTCTGCATTCAGGTGCAAAGGCAGCGGCAGTTGCACCAGGATGCCGTCCACGGCGTCGTCTTCATTCAGTTTGGCAACCAGCGCCAGCAGATCGGCTTCGGAGGTCTCTGCCGGCAGATCGTACGCCAGCGAGGTGATGCCGGCGTTTTCGCACTGGCGTTTCTTGCTGCCTACATAGACTTGCGAAGCCGGATCGCTGCCCACCAGCACCACGGCGAGCGCAGGCGCGCGCTTGCCGCCGGCGATGCGGGCGTCCACCCGGGCGCGAACTTGCGTAATGATTTCCTGCGAAATGGCTTTGCCATCAAGGATCTGTGCGGTCATCTGTGGGCTCCGGGCGGGCTGATGCAAAGCGCGTATTCTCGCATTTTTCGGCCGCTTGGCTCAAATCTACTCGCACAGTGCTTGACGGCCGGTTTGGGTACTGCTACATTTCTGCCTCTGTTCGGGGCGTAGCGCAGCCCGGTAGCGCATCTGCTTTGGGAGCAGAGGGTCGTGAGTTCGAATCCCACCGCCCCGACCAGACCTTTCCCAGTTGTACCGTAGTCCGCTCTTTGTACCCGGCGCTCGTAGCTCAACCGGATAGAGCAACGGCCTTCTAAGCCGTAGGTTACAGGTTCGATTCCTGTCGGGCGCGCCACTGGCACCCGAAAAATCGACTAGATTGAAACTGCACGCCACGGCGGGCAGAACCGCTTCGGTGGTGGCTGTAGCTCAGTTGGTAGAGTCCAGGATTGTGATTCCTGTTGTCGTGGGTTCGAGCCCCATCAGCCACCCCATCAAATATATGAAAACCCCCTGAGCAATCAGGGGGTTTTTTGCATTCGGGCCGGCGGTAAATCGGCAAGGGGAATGCTGGCGGCGCCTGTATCTGCATATGGTAAGGCGGCAAGCCTTTGACGACGGTCTCGATTGCGCACGCCACTGAGGGTTGCTCTGCCAGTATTCAACCAATGGCTGGGCTTCGGTGCAATGTCGCCCTCAGGGCAACTCGACCGCGGCCCAATATTGCTTGGCGTATTCGCGGTCTATCCCGATTGGCGGGTGGGTGAGGCGGAGTTCCACGCTGAGCGATAGTCACCGATCCATATATAGCCACGCGGTTTGGGCGCGCCGCTGGCTGGGGCGCCGACAGGGCAGTGAGCCAGTGAGCTGCGCGGTCTGGTCGGAAACGGTTTGCGTGGCCTGGAATACATCTGCCTTGGCCTGCGCTGATTGCATTTCTCCGGCGGGTGCATGCTTGTTCAAGTCGCCGATGGAGACCAGTGTGCCGTTGAGCTTGCTGGCGAGATCGGCAATTTCAGCCTTGGCATCCTGCGTGAACTTCACTCAGTCGGTGGATATTTCAGCAACCAGCCCGAAGGTGATCCCGAGCGCGTATTTGCCGATGATCAGCGCCAGCAGGACCGAGAAGATTGCAACCGGGTATTTGAGCAACTCGACGAGGGTGGAATTTTCATCGGCCATTGCTCGGTGTCCTTTTATGGGTAAGGCGCTGGAAAAACAATGGGTGGATTCAGGCGGTCGGCGCGCCGGGTTCCGCAATGGGCGGATGAAGCCGTGGTGGTTTTGTCGTTGCCCTACGTTACGTATGGTGAGCATCAGCGCAGCCGGATGGGTTTCCGCACGGTATGCACTCGCTGCCAGGTTCAACCTCACTGAGGTGTCGTGCGGCGCGGCGACTATCAATTCCGGCAACTTCTTCGCAAAGTGTGGCAGTCATTCCTGACCAATTTTCGGTTGCGTTCAGCAAGTACCCGATTTGGCAGATATCAACGGGCATTGCTTCTCTTTGAATGTATGCCACGCTCAATTACATTACGGGCATCTCCAAACCGTAGCGAATTGATTTCATGACAGGCGCTGGCAGCAAACCCCTCAACCGCTCACCCGGCACCCATAAAATCCAGCTTTACCTCAACGTGCCCTTTGCCGAAAAAGACAAGGCCAAGGCGCTGGGCGCGCGCTTCGATGGCGGGGTGAAGCGCTGGTATGTGCCGCATGGCGTGGATGTGGGGTTGTTCCAGCCATGGCTGCCGGACGATGCGGCACAGGTCTTGCAGCAGCTGGCAGATGCACCTGCTGCGGCCAAGCGGGCGAAGCCCGCATTGCGGTCGGTGCCGGCAGATAGCGGCCGCCCGGTTACTGCGCGCATTCCTTTTCCTGATTTTGTTGCCTATGCGGGTGACGAAGCGCCCTGGTTGTAACCCGGTGCACGCGGGCAGCCAGGCAGCCCATCGTGCTGGCTCGGGCGCAGGCAATGCGGTGCCCTGCCGTTGCGTTGCAGTCCGGGCGGGGTTTCCGCCTTCAGCGCTTGCCATTGATTGATACTTGGGAATTCATGCTTCGCTGGCAAAGCAAGCCAGCGTCATTGTCGCGAGCCGATGACAGGATGGCGATCGCGTCCAGGCTGAACGATCCGATCTGATCCCCAATACAGCAAGCAACGGCAATTCGTCTCAACCTGATCGCCAATCAATCACTGTTCCGCTGGATGGGCCATGGTATTAAGCAAGGCCATTCATACGTGGTTATTTATCAAATAAACATAAAACAGCGCCATTCTTGTTTCTCCGAGTCTGCTAGCATCATCGGCTGACAAACTCGCTCCATGGCAGCAGCGCATCCGTCGGACATGATTTCGCAAGGTTTGACACCATAACAAAAGACACTCCATTAATTTGAGGACAAAGCATCCCATGAATCAAAAGCTGATTTCCCGCCTCGTAGC
>NZ_WXTX01000013.1 GCF_009848685.1 Andreprevotia sp. IGB-42 | reverse complement strand
CCCCGTCATGCGCGCAGAGCGCGCATGACCTGAACCAGCCGAATGATCATCACGAGACGGACGACTGCGCTGTCTATGTATCGGGACGGAGGATGCCAGCACGTTGCCAAGTTGGCAGCAGATGGCCAATCACAAAGCAGTCCATACAACGCTCGACTACGCACGGTAGATTACCCGCCAGCCTCGCGCGCGTTATCTATATGCATTTGATTGCCGGCCAACGAAAGGTGAGCGGCGCCATCCGTGCAGACCGCCATGCCTCTTGTAGAAGATCGCCCTTGCCACCATCATCTAGCCATCAAGCAGTGGAGTATTGGTATGAGTAAGGTACTGATGTACAGCACGGCGATCTGTCCTTATTGCATCCGGGCCGAGCAGTTGCTGAAGCAGCGCGGGGTGACCGAGATCGAAAAGGTACGCATCGACCTGGAGCCGGCGCGCCGTGACGAGATGATGAGCCGCACCGGCCGGCGCACCGTGCCGCAAATCTATATCGACGATACGCACGTGGGTGGTTACGACGATCTGGCGGCGCTGGATCATGCCGGCCAGCTGTTACCGCTGCTGGCACGATAAGTGAGATGGCAGGTGTCATCGAATCGTGCGATGATTCCCGCCGCATTTGTAGTTAAAAGCAAACCCATACACAAGAAGGAATCGCCATGAGCGAAGAGAACAACCAAGAGGCGCAACAGCCAGTTTTTGCTATCCAGAAGATCTACGTGAAAGACGTATCGCTGGAAGCGCCCAACACCCCGCAAGTGTTCATCGACGATCAGCCTGAATTCAACATCCAGTTCCGCAATTCGGCACGTGGCTTTGACAACGGTTTCTACGAAGTCAGCCTGACCGTGACCGCAGAAGCCAAGAGCGCAGAGCGCAGCGTGTTCCTGGTGGAAGCCACGCAAGCCGGCTTGTTCCAGATCGAGAACGTACCGATGGAAGAAATGGACCCGCTGCTGGGCATCGGCGCCCCGAGCATCCTGTTCCCGTACCTGCGTGAAACCATTTCTGACCTGACGACGCGTGCCGGCTTCCCGCCGTTGCTGCTGCAACCGATCAATTTTGAAGCGATCTACCTGCAACAGCGTGCACAACAAGCGGCACAAGCGTCCGAAGCCAATGCGCAAACCACGCATTAAGCTTGTGGTTCTGGTCGCGCTGGCGTTGATCGCCGGCGCGAGCCACGCTCTGGAATTCCGCTCTGCCGCCAGGCATGGCGTGGTGCTCTACCAGGCGCCGCAGGACAGCGCGAAGAAGCTCTTCGTTGTCAGCCGCGGTACGCCGCTTGAATTGCTGTCCGAGGACGGTACATGGCTGCGCGTGCGCGACCGCGACGGCACACTGGCCTGGCTGAAGAAAACCGATGCCAGCAACAAGCGCTTCGTGGCGGTGCTGAAAGCGACCAGCGTTTACCAGAAGCCGGATGCGGGCTCCGCCGTGGCCTTCAAGGCCGGCAAGGACCTGCTGCTGGAGCTGGTGGAAAATGCCCGCAACGGCTGGCTGAAGATCAAGCACCGTGATGGCCAGACTGGCTATATCCGTATTGAAGAGGCCTGGGGCGCATGAAACTAGCCGTTCTGGGTGCCGGCGCCTGGGGAACCGCGCTGGCGATCCGCTTTGCCGATCACGGCCGTGTCACCCTGTGGAGCCGTGATGCCGCGCAAGCGGCAACCATGGCCGAGGCACGCGCCAACACCGCTTACCTGCCCGACTGTCCTTTTCCCGCTGCGCTGACCGTGACTGCCGATCTTGCTGCAGCCATCGGTGATGTGGATACCATCCTGATCGTTACCCCGCTGGCCGGGCTGCGCCCGACGCTGAAAGCACTGACGGCTCTGGGTAGCCGTGCACCTGTACTGTGGGCCTGCAAGGGGCTGGAAGCGGACACCATGAAGTTTCCGCACCAGATAGCCGACGAAGAGCTCGACCCGGCCATCGCACGCGGCATGCTGTCTGGCCCGAGCTTTGCGCAGGAGGTAGCTGCGGGCAAGCCTGCCGCGGTCACCATCGCCGCCAGCGATGCCGATTTTGCCCGCCGCACGGTGGAAGCACTCAACACCAGCGTGCTGCGCCTGTATGCCAGCGATGATCTGGTGGGGGTAGAAATCGGCGCCGCGGTCAAGAACGTGCTGGCGATTGCTGCCGGCGTTTGCGATGGATTGGCGCTGGGCCTGAATGCGCGCGCTGCGCTGCTGACGCGCGGCCTGGTGGAAATGGCGCGCTTTGGTGCGGCACTGGGTGCCAAGCCGGAAACCTTCATGGGGCTGGCCGGCATAGGCGACCTGATGCTGACCGCCACCGGCGATCTATCGCGTAATCGCCGTGTGGGCCTGATGCTGGCGCAAGGGCTGCAACTGGATGACATCCTGAAGAACCTGGGCCATGTGGCGGAAGGCGTGCCCACTGCCCGCGAAGTAGCACGACAGGCGGAGGCGCTGGGTGTGGATATGCCGATCACCCGCTCGGTATGCAAGTTGCTGTTCGATGATGTGCCGGTGACCGAGATCATCAGCGAGCTGATGGAGCGCGCACCGCGCATGGAAGGCGACGCCTGATAGCCGCCAGTTAGCTGCGCCGCAGATGGAAGGCCAGATTCATTCTGGCCTTTTTTCATGCTGCCACACTGCCGTTGCCAATGGATGGGGCACAGCGTGGGTTTGCTGCCAGCCGCAGTGGGTCAATTGCCGGCCCGGTTGATGTTAGCCGGTAACCGGGCGGCAAATACTGATGCAGAACGGCCCATTGCCGGCACACCGCTCGATACCCTATACGGGATCAGGCCACCTTGCTGCCGGTCGCTGTTGTACTGTCCGTGGTCGTGGTGCCGGTTTTTGGCAATGTCACGGTATTGCCGGACGGAATGCCTTCCTTCTCCCAGCGATCAAACTCGGCAGTAATGGCCGCATGCGTCTGATTGCTGATTTCGGGCAGCTTGCCGCCAAAAATCTCTTCCGCTTGCTTGAACCCCTTCTCCACCGCATCGCGGATGGTGGCGAGTTTTTCCGGATCATTGCCGACCATGCCCTTGGCAAAGGTCAGGATGCGCTCTGCAGTCTTGCGCACGCCAAACTCGCCATCTTCCGAGATGGCTTCCTTGGCTGCAGCGATGGTTTCAGGATCGGCCGACAGTTTCTGCTCGCCGCTAACCACCTTGCTCCACTCCAGCCCCTGCTTCTGCAGCAGCCCGCCCAGCATGTCGATGAAGGTTTGCACCTTGCGGTTGGAATCTTCCAGCATGCCGGCCAGATCCACTTCATCGGTGCCGTCAGCACCCGCGGCCTTGCGCGGATCGGTATAGGTGAGCTCTTCGGCCTTGTTGCCGGACAGGCTGACCGCTTCCTGCGGGGTGCCGCTGCTCTTGGTGCTGGTCGATGTACGCGTGCTGCTGGTTTGCGTACTCACGCTGGTGGTCTGGGTTGTACCTACGCTGCTGATGGCCATGGTTTACTCCTTTACAGCGACCCGTACCGGCCGCCTGCTGCGGTAATCAAGGCTGCGTGACCGCGTATTGAACTACGTGGTGGTCACGGACGAGCCGGCACCAGAAATTGGCGCCCCTCTCTTCATCGGCCGGTTTGGCGCAAATTGCAGGGTTGAATATTACCGCCCGTCAGACCGTAGCGATAAAACGGCGCTGCGCCGCCACGAAATCGTCCAGATGCGACAGGAACGGCACATGCGCGGCACCGTGGTGCACCACCAGTCGCGCCTGCGGCTGCTGTGCAGCCAGCCATTGCGCGGCTGCCAGCGGGCTGAGCATATCCCTGTCGCCATATTGCAGCAGCATGGGCAGATCGAGCTTGCCGATGTCGCTACGCAGATCGGTATCCCGCAGGATATCCAGTCCCTCACGCAATGCGGCCGGATCGGGTTTGCCGTGCTGCAACAGGTCTGACAGCAGGGTTTTGCTTAGTTCACGTGCTGTGGGGCTGCCCAGCGTTTGCAGGCTGATGAAGCGCTTGAGCGTACCCCGCCAGTCGTCACCCAGGTTGGCGGCAAATTGCGCCAGCGTACTGGCTGGCATGGCGCCAGGCCAGTCATCCCGCTGCGCAAAACACGGGCTGGAGGCCACCAGCGTGAGCGAGCGCACCTGCGCCGGGTGCCGGAGCGCCCAGGTGCTTGCTACCGCGCCCCCCAGCGACCAGCCCACCACATGCACCGGCAGCGGGAAAGCGGCCGCCAGTGCGGCTACCATGCCGTCCAGCGTCAATGGCTGCAGCGCAGGACTATGGCCGTGGCCCGGCAAATCAACCAAGTGATGGCAGTAATCATCCGCCATTGCATTGGCCACCTGCTGCCATACGGTGCCATTCATCGCCCAGCCGTGCAGCCACACCACGGATTCACCATGACCAACGGTATCGAAATGGATGCTCATGCCGCCTGCTCCAGCAATTGCCTGAGGTCCGCAGCCAGTTGCGCCACCGCAAGCGGCTCGTGCGCGGCAGACAGCGTGATGCGCAAACGCGGCGTGGGCACGGTGGGTGGGCGTATGGCCGCCACCCAATGCCCGCGCTCGCGCAATGCGGCAGATAACTGCAACGCCGCTGCGCTGCTGGCCACTTCAAGCGGCTGGATGGGCGTATCCGAGCTCAGCAGCCCATGCCCGGCCAGTGCCCCGCGCAAGGTGGCGATATGCTGCTGCAAGCGCTCGCGCCGCCATGCCTCTTGCTCGATCAACGCGAGGCTGGCCAGCAGTGCCTGCGACAGCAGCGGCGGCGCGGCGGTGGTGTAGATATACGGCCGGGCAAAATTGAGCAGGTACTCGATCACCACCTGCTCGGCCGCGACGAACGCGCCGGCCCCCCCCGCCGCCTTGCCCAGCGTGGCCATGTAGATCAGGCGCGGCGATTCGACGCCGGCCGCAGCCATGCTGCCCCGGCCATCGCCCAGCACGCCGAAGCCATGTGCATCGTCGACGTACAGCCAGGCATCGTATTGCTCCGCCAGCCGCAGCAATCCGGCCAGTGGCGCGGTATCACCATCCATGCTGAACACCGCATCAACGGCAATCAGCCTGCGCCGCGCCGGGGTAGTGGCCAGTAGCCGCTCCAGCGCGGCCAGATCATTGTGCGGATAACGCTTGAAGGTGGCACGGCTGAGCAGGCAGGCATCATTGATCGACGCGTGGTTGAGCTTGTCGGCAAACACCACGTCTTCACGCCCCAGCAAACCGGTGATCACCGCCAGGTTGGCCATGTAGCCGGTACAGAACGACAGCGCGGCGGGCTTGCCGACGAATGCAGCGGCTGCATGCTCGAATGCATCGTGCACGCCGAAGTGGCCGGCAACCAGCGCGGCGGAGCCGCTGCCGACGCCCCAGCGCTGCGCACCGGCCTGCGCGGCGGCGATGATGTCCGGGTGTTGCGCCAGGCCAAGGTAATCGTTGCTGCAGAAATTGTTCAGCAGCCGGCCATCTACCAGCACCTGCGCGCCTTGCGGGCTATCGATGACGGTGCGCTGGCGGTACAGGTGCTGCTGGCTGCGGGCGGCAAGTTCAGCTTGCAGGGCGGAATAAGGCACGGCGGTTTTCCAGGACGGCAAGCCGCGTATTCTACGCTAGCGACGGCATCAGGCAGGCAGCCCCGTCAGCCCAGCAGCACCCGCCACGCCGCGTACACCAGCAGGCCGCCACCGATGCCGGCCAGCAGTTGCCGGAAGCGCCAGACGATCAGCCCGGTCACGATTGCACCGGCCAGTTGCGCATTGTGCCAGGTGATATCCAGCTGCCCGCCAGGCAACAGCACGATGGGGAACACGATGGCCGACAGCACCGCTACCGGCACGTAATCGAGCAGCCGGCGCAGCCGGGGTGGAAAACCGCGGCTTTTGCCCAGCCACAGGCCGACACGCACGCCATAGGTTGCAACCGCCATGCCGGCCAGCATCAGGATGGTTTCAACAGGTACTTGCATCATGCCGGCTCATCCTTGCGTTCCAGCAACACGCCAACGGCAATACCCACGCATACCGCCACCATCAAGCCCAGCTTGTAGGGCACCGCAGTGGTGACCAGTGCGGTCAGCCCTGCTGCCAGCGCCGCGGCCAACTGCGCGCGGTTGTTGAGCAGCGGCACCACAATGCCGACAAACGTGGCCACCATGGCAAACTCCAGCCCCCAGCGCTCGATGCCCGGCACACTGCGCCCCAGCAGCACGCCAACCAGCGTCCAGGTGAACCAGTTGCCGTACATGGCCAGTGCCGAGCCCAGAAAATAGCGCTGCACGTTGACCACGCCGGGCTCCTGCAGCCGGTGATACACCACCGCATAGGTTTCATCGGTAAGGAAAAAGGCCAGTAGCATCCGCCATCCACGCGGCAAGCCGGCCACATGGGGCAACAGGCTGGCGCTATACAGCGCATGGCGCACATTCACCACGAAGGTGGTAGCGACGATGACCGGAATGCTGGCGCCACCGCTGAGCAGCGTGACCGCGATGAACTGGCTGGAACCGGCATAGACAAACAGCGACATGGCCAGCGCCGCCCATGGTGCCAGCCCCGCTGGCCCCGCCAGCGTGCCGAAAATCACGCCGAACGGTGCTGCGCCCACCAGCATGGGCAAGGTATCGCGCGCGCCCGCCAGAAAGCCAGCGGCGGCAGGATGTGTTGAAATTGGTGCAGATTTTGTCATCCCCCATCTTAGGGATGCCGCCGCGATTTGCACCATTACAGTTGGCGCCCTTTTGCGGCGAACGGGTGGCGCAGAGACAGAAGCGCCTGTCCGGCATGGCATAATCGGGCCATGACCGCAGTCGATTTCATCTTGCGTGCGCCGCGTGCCGACGAATACGGCGCGCTGGCCGCACTTGTCCACCACACATTCGATGTAGCCGTAGCGCCCCGACTGGAGCAGGCCGGCCGCGCCACGTTCTATGCCTATGCGCTGGCCGATGCCATTGCCGACAGGGATGCCGACAGCCATCTCACGCTGGTGGCGGAACGCGACGGCAAGGTACTGGGCATGGTGCAGTTCAAGCTGCCCGACCATCTGTGCATGCTGTTCGTGGAGCCTGCCGAGCAAGGCCGGGGCTTGGGCAGGGCTCTGACCGAGGCCGCTATCGCCAAGGCTTGCGCGTTCTATCCGGCGCTGTCCATCATCACCGTGAATGCCAGCCCCAACGCGGTTCCCGCCTATCTGCGCTTCGGCTTTGTGGCCACCAGTGGTGAACAGATCGTTAACGGCATCCGCTTCGTGGCCATGCAGCGCTTGGTGCTGGATGCGTAAAGGCTGGCAGCACCCGGTACTGCTGGCGCCACGCACACTGCGGCCGTGGCTGACCGCCACCGGCTCGCTCACTGCAAGGCTGATCGCGCACTACCCGGATTTTTCCGTTCGCGTGCTGCGCCAGACGCTCGCACCGCCACATCGCGACGAACGCCGCCCGCTGCGCGTGGCGCGGGGCCGTGTAGAAGCGCGCGAGGTACTGCTGATGAGCGGAGCAACACCCCTGGTGTATGCGCACAGCGTGGCGGCACCGGCCGCACTGCGCCGTGGCTTCCGCGCGGTGGGCAAGCTGGGCAACCGCTCGCTGGGCTCCTTTTTGTTTGCCACGCCGACCATCACACGCTCGCCACTGGCGTGGCGACGGCTGGACCGTCGCCACCCGCTGTGGCGCAAGGCTGCGCAGCAGTTGCCGGGCTTGTCCGGACCGCTTTGGGCGCGCCGTTCGCTGTTCCGCGCCGGCGCGGATGCGCTGATGGTGACTGAGGTATTCCTCCCGCCCTTCTTCCGCTTGCAAGGCTAAGCCTGTGACTGCAGCGCCGGCATCGGGCATCGTTTCGTATTGGTTTGGCAGCCGGTTTGCCGGGCTGCACCCGCTGTTGCAGGCTTTGCACCGGCATGGCCGCACGCTGCCTGACGAAGTAGGTATACGCATGGGGCGCGGCATGGCTGGCATCGCCATGCCTGCATGGTTGCTGCCCCGCTCAAACGCATACAAGTACATCGACGACGGCCAGTACCGTTTTCATGCCGAATTTTCCTCGCCGCTGCTGGGCAGGCTGCTCAGCAGTGGCGGCCTGCTGCAGGCCACGTTGCATACCCCCGACCCAGAACCCGGCGAATGACCCGATGAATCTTGCTGAACGCCTGCCCCTCTACCTGCGCCTTGCCCGGCTGGACAAACCCATCGGCATCTTGTTGCTGCTGTGGCCCACGCTGTGGGGCTTGTGGTTTGCCGGCAATGGCCAGCCGGGCTGGCTGGTAGCGGGAATTTTCGTGCTGGGTACGGTGCTGATGCGCTCGGCCGGCTGCGTGATCAACGACTACGCGGATCGGGATTTCGACGGCCATGTGGCGCGCACACGGCATCGGCCAATGGCAGCAGGCCTCGTCAGCAAGAAAGAAGCCTTGTTGCTGGCAGGCGGCCTGGCACTGGCAGCGTTGCTGATCGCCTTGCCGCTCAATGGCCTGGCCTTGCTGCTGGCGATACCGGCGGCATTTCTTGCCGGCAGCTATCCGTATACCAAGCGCTTCCTGGCAATCCCGCAGGCCTATCTGGGCATTGCATTCGGTTTCGGCATCCCCATGGCGTATGCGGCGCTGACCGGACACGTACCGCTGCAGGCGTGGCTGCTGCTGATCGCCAATGTGTTCTGGACCGTGGCCTACGATACCGAATACGCAATGACCGATCGCGAGGATGACCTGAAAATCGGCATCAAGACCTCCGCCATCACCTTTGGCCGCTTCGATGTAGCGGCGGTGCTACTTTGCTACGCGGTGTTCCTGGTGATGATGGCGTGGATCGGCATGACCGAAGGGCGCGGGCTGATCTACCACGGGGGCCTGCTGGCCGCTGCAGTACTGGTGGCATTCGATCAATACCCGCGCATCCGCCTGCGCGAGCCGCAGCGCTGCTTTGGCGCTTTTCTTGCCAACAACCGGATTGGCGGGGTGATTTTTGCAGCGCTGGTACTCGATTACCTGCTGCACGGCTGAGTGGCCCGGGCAACAAGCGAAAACGGCCGGCTGATCCGGCCGTTTTACTTGATACAGGGGCAGGCATCATTGCAGCGATCAGACCTTGAAGCGGTCCGCCTGTGCCGCCAGCTCGCCAGATAGCCGGTCCAGCTCGGCACTGGCCGTGCGTACCGATTGCAGCTGGCCGGTATTGGCGGCAATCAGTGACGCGATATCCTGCACGCCATGCGCGGAATCAGCCACGGCACTGGCCTGCTGCTGCGATACCGCGGCGATATCGCGGGCGATCTGCTGCATTTCCCCGGTGCTGGCCACGATCTGCTGTTGCGCGCTATACGCCTGCTGCAAATGGCTGGCGCCCGTTTCAACGCCCTGCGTGACATCGTGCATGGCACTGACGGCCTCCCGCGTGGCGCGCTGGATAGTTTCCGTCATGCCGGCAATATCCGCGGTCGACAGCGCAGTACGCTCGGCCAGCTTGCGCACTTCATCCGCCACCACCGCAAAGCCACGGCCTTGTTCGCCAGCGCGGGCGGCTTCGATCGCCGCGTTGAGCGCCAGCAGATTGGTCTGTTCGGCAATCTCGCGGATGGTACCGGCCACCTGGCCGATCTTGCCGGCGGATTCGGACAAGGCGTTGATATGCCCGGCAGAACGGTGCGTGGCCGCCAGCAGCGTGTTGTTGGTTTCGACCACCTGCTGCATGGTGGCGGCCGAACCACGTGCCAGATCTGCAGCGGTGCTGGCCGCATCGGCACTGCTGCGGATGCGCTCGCTCACATCCAGCACCGAGGCATTCAGTTGCTCGGCATGCTGTGCCACGCCGCGGATGCGGCCATCGGCCGATTCCGCATGCCCGCTGGCTTCGCTGGCGCGCGCGGCGACATCCCGCGCGGTACCGGTAACCTGCCGGGCGGATTCCTGCACCACGCGGATCAGGCTGGACAGATCAGCCAGCAACTGGTTGACGGTGCGGGCGATATCGGCAATTTCGTCCTTGCCTTGGGGCTCTATGCGCCGGCCCAGCGCGGTACCCAGCGTCAGCATGAACTGGCGCAGGTTTTTCAACGGCACGTCGATGCTGCGGATCAGCATCATCGAGGTCGCGGCAATCAACACCACACCGATCAAGGCTGCCACCCAGCCCAACGTTTGCGCGCGCAGGGCGGTGGCGGCTTCCTGATCACGCTTCTGCTTGGCATGCGATTCGATCAGATCGCTGAATTTGCCCAGCTTGTCTTCCAGCGTTTCAAAACTCTTGATGAATGTTTCAAAACCGGCTTCGTTGCCACTGCCCGCCTTGTATTCATCCAATAGCACTTGCGCCTGCTTCAGGTAGCTGTCCAGATCGGGCTTGAACGCGGCGAGCGCCTGCTTTTCCTCATCCGATAGTGACAGTGCCTCGTTGGCCGCCACATTCTTGCGGATGATGTCGGCGTGCTCGTGAAAACCATCCTCGATGGCCTTTGCATCATCCGCCTTGTCGGGCGCGGTCTGCTTGTGGTGATACATGGCCAGCACGTCGGCGCGGATTGCATCGTGCATCATGTCGGTATCGGCATGCTGGCGCAGTGCAACCACGCTGACTGAATTTTCTTCTATTGCGGCAATCAGGCTGCGGGTTTGCGTGACGTTGATCGCACAGATGACCAGCACAAACACGATGGTCAGTGCACCGAAAGCCAGCAATCGCGTACGTATCGAAACATTTTGCAGCATTTTTTCTCTCTTTGGATACCCCGGCGCCCGCAGCAGAACCAGCTGCGGCAAGGCGGCGAACGGACTGGACGAACCATCTTTGCGGTTCTTGAAGGTTACGCTCGAAAAACATTATTTATTGATAGCTGAAACATCGGCAAACTGCGGTGAATTCAACGCGAAACCCATGCCCATTCCGCTCCTTTCTCCTGTTTCCCCGCGCGATCTGGCCTTGATCCTGTCAGACCTGGAGGCCGGCACCCCACGCCAGTGGTTCTGGCTGGAAATCGCCGCCACGCAGCCTGCGTCGCCCCCCCCGTCGCGCCTGCATCCTGCCGCAATACTGCTGCGCAGAGGCGGCCCTGCACTGGTATGGCCTTGGCTCAGGCAACAGAAACTGCCGGGATTGGCGCTCTATACGCGCAGCATGGCACCACTGTGGCAGCGGCTGGCGCAGGTTGCCGGTGACAGTGCGCTGGCGTGCACCGCACTTCCCGCACTGCTGGCCGGATTTGACAGACTACCGGCCATCCAGCTTTTTACGGTCTGGCTGCTGATGCTGGGCGGCATGGCCTGGCAAGGCTGGCGTGCAATCCGCACTGCTCCACCAGTCGGCCGGGACGACACAGATCTGCCCGGGCCGGAAGACAGCGTGGGCATCACCGGTCAGTTGCTGGCAGCTGGCGCAACAGCCAGTGAAGCACTGGCACTGACTGCGGCGCTGCGCGCGGATGCCAGCCGCGTATGGCCTGCGCTGCAGGTCAGATTGCCTGCACTGGCACCCGGCCTGCCCGGCAGGGGGTTATGTGGCATGCTCAGCATGCTGGCATGGCTGGCTGCCAGCCTGCCCATGCTGCTGGCACTATCGTGGCTGCCAGCGCCTTGGGGGCTGCCAGCCGGCATCATCCTGTGCGCAGCAGTTGCTGCGGGTGGCAAGGGGCGCCTGGCTGGCGGCTTCGTACTGCTGGCCGGTTTGCTGGCTTTCGCACTGGGGCGACTGGGGCATGTGCTGTAGCGTCCGGCGTGTTGCTGCACACCGGTTGTAGCCTTTTCAGTACCGGATGCAGCTGCCCACATCGTGCACGCCATCGCGGCTGCGGCGGCATGTTAGAATCCGCGTTTTCGTTGTTTACCTGCAGGATCACTACCATGGCCGGCCATAGCAAATGGGCGAACATCCAGCACCGTAAGGGCCGTCAGGACGCCAAGCGCGGCCAGGTCTTCACGCGTCTGATCAAGGAAATTACCGTTGCCGCCAAGATGGGCGGTGGCGACCTGAACATGAACCCGCGGCTGCGCCTGGCCGTGGACAAGGGCCTTGCGGCCAACATGCCCAAGGACAACATCACCCGCGCCATCGACCGCGGCACCGGCAATCTGGAAGGCGTGGATTACGCCGAATGCCGTTACGAAGGCTATGGTATCGGCGGCGCGGCGGTGATGGTGGACTGCCTGACCGACAACAAGGTACGCACGGTGGCGGAAGTACGCCATGCGTTCTCCAAATACGGCGGCAACATGGGCGCAGACGGCTGCGTAAGCTTCCAGTTCAAGCACTGCGGCTACCTGATCTTTGCGCCGGGCACCGATGAAGATGCGCTGATGGAAGCAGCGCTGGAAGCCGGCGCCGACGACGTACTGACCAACGAAGACGGCAGCATCGAAGTCATCACTCCGCCTTATGAATACGTGGGCATCAAGGATGCGCTGGAAGCCGCCGGCTTCAAGGCCGAAGTGGGCGAAGTGACCATGAAGCCACAAGGCGAGACCGAAATCCTGGGTGACGATGTAGCGCGGATGCAGAAGCTGCTGGATGCACTGGAAAACCTGGACGACGTGCAGGCGGTCTACACCACCGCCGTGATGGACGAGGAAGAATAGACATCACCATCTGAAAACGATGGGGCCAACCGGCCCCATCGTCGTTTTGGCAACGTACACGCCAACGCATGCGCCACTGCCGGCAGGCAGCCGGTTTGCAGGCATGCATCTGGCGCGACTATAAAAAAGGCTGGTCTCATTGCGCGCCGCATCATGATCAAACACCTGTCCTACACCAATATACTGGCCGCATTTGCTGCGCTGCTGATACTCGACTGCAGTTGGCTGCATCTCACCCGGCCTGCTGACAACACGCTGGGTGACGCGCTGCTGGCACAACATGCGCAGCACCGGCCGGCCAGCCAGGACATCGTGATCGTCGATATCGACCAGAAATCGCTGACGGCGCTGATGGGCGAGCTGGGCAACTGGGTTTGGCCACGTTCGGTGTATGCCGAAATGCTGGACGGGCTGAATGCACAACAACCACGCGCCATCGTGTTCGACATCATGTTCAACGAGCCGGACAGCTTTCGCCCCGATAGCGACGCGGCGTTCCGTGAGGCAGCCGAGCGCCATGCCAATGCCTACTTCCCATCGGTATTGCTGGCCGATGGCCACGGCCCGGTGCTGGGCACGTTGCCGGCCAGCCTGGGCTTGCTGCCCGACGGCAATGCCGTCCGCGATGTACGCGCGCCGCTGCTGCTGCCGGTGGTGTTACCGCAGGATGCATGGCGTGGCGGCCTGATCAACTTCAGCAGCGAAGCAGACGGTGTGGGCCGCCACTATCTGATCGACGAAACCGTGGCCCCCGGTTGGCGACTGCCATCGCTGCCTGCCCGTGTAGCGCGTGATCTGGGCTGGGCAGTACCGGATGCCCGGCAGTTGCGGCTGAACTGGACCGGCGGCCACCAGCACGTGAGCTTCAGCGACCTGTACCTGGATTTCAACCGTGAACACCGCAGGCGGGCGTCGGATGAATTCAAAAACAAGATCATCCTGATCGGCACCGCAGCGCCCGGCTTGCAGGACTTGCGCGCCACGCCACTATCGAGCATCTACCCGGGCATCGGCATCCTGGCAACCGCTTTCGACAATCTGCAACACGGCAACTGGCTGCGTGATGCGCCACCCTGGCTGCCGGCATTGGTCAGCATCAGCCTGCTGGCACTGCTGTGGCTGGGCTTTTACCGTGGTATCAACACGCTGTGGCTGGGTTTTGCGCTGACCGGGGTCAGTGTGGTGCTGGTGGTTGGCAGTTACGCCGCACTCACACGCAACGTCTACTGGCCGGTAGGCAGCAGTCTGGCGTGGGGCTGGAGCTATTTCCTGTTATCCGCAATGATGGCGTATCTGGCCGAAAAATTGCGCCGCGAGCAAGCCATCCAGCTGTTCGGGCGTTTCCTTGACCGCCGCGTGGTCAAGCAACTGGTGGAAAGCGGCCAGATCGATGAGGCCAAGCGTGCAGAAACACGCCAGATCACCATCCTGTTCTCGGACATCCGTGGCTTCACCACGCTGTCTGAAACACGACCGCCCGAATATATCGTCAACCTGCTAAACCATTACTTCAACCGGCAGGTCGACATCATTTTCCGCCACGGCGGCACGCTGGATAAATTCATCGGAGACGCCATCATGGCGTTCTGGGGCGCACCGGTGCTGGACCCGGATCACGCCAGGCATGCCGTTGCCGCTGCCATCGAGATGTCGGCCGACCTGGAAGCCTTCAAGAAGGAGCTGACCGACCTGGAGGCCGACTTCGACATCGGTATCGGCGTGCACACCGGCAAGGCCGTGGTCGGTTTCATCGGCTCGGATGCACAACTGAGCTATACGGTGATCGGCGATACCATTAATCTTGCCAGTCGCATCGAAGGCACCACCAAGGGAATCTCGCGAGTGCTGGTGTCCGAAGTCACACGTGCCGCCTGCCGGGATGAGTTTGAATTCATCGATCATGGCAGCCATTCTGTTAAAGGTCGGGAGCAAGCCGTGCAACTGTTTGAACCGCGCCACAAGGCGCAAGAGGAGGGGCAATGAACCCGCTTTTGATTTTTCGGGGGCTCAACCCGGCAAGGCTGGCGGGCATGCTCGCCCTGACCTTGACTGCCAGCATGGCGTTGGCTGAATCCGGCACGCTGATACGCGCTGCCGATCTGAAACAAAAACCGTTCCTGGACGCGGCCAGCGCCGGCCAGTTACCCGCAAACAGCGTGCTGGACATCGTGGCACGCCAGGGGGCATGGATGCAGGTGAAATCCGGTGCCAGCAGCGGTTGGGTCAAATTGCTGAATGTGCGTACCGGCAGCGGCAAGACCGGCAGCAGCAACGGCATCGGCACGCTGGCCAATGTGGTCACGACCGGCTCTTCCGGCACCACGGTCACCACCGGCGTCAAAGGGGTTTCCAAGGAAGATTTGCAGAAATCGGAGCCCGATTTCAAGGAACTGGCCAAACTCGACGGTATGGCCGTGAGCACGCAAGATGCCGCACGGGCCGCGCAGCAGGCCAAGCTGGTGGTGGTGCTGGTGCCGGAAATCGCGCTACCGCGCGGCTTCAGTTCTTCAAGCAGCTCCAGCGGCGGCAGCAATACCACCGCACCGTCTGACAGCAACCGGAGGCGCGGACCATGAAGCGTGCAATCGCGGCAGTACTGCTGCCCCTGTTGATCGCCCAGCCTGCGCTGGCCATCGATCTGGGCAATCTGCTCAAGCCACTCAGTGGCAACAACGCCGACAGCAAGGGCGATATCGTCAACAGCGTTTTCGACGCGGGCAAAAACCTCATCGAAGCCAATCGCGACATCGGCCCGGCCGAGGAAAAAGTGCTCGGCGACGGTCTGGCAGCCAACATCCTTGGTGCACAGCCGCTGCTCAACAACCCTGCGGTACAACGCTATGTGAACCAGATCGGCCGCTGGGTTGCCGATCAGGCCGGGCAAAGCGGTGTAGCCTGGCGCTTTGGCGTGACCGATGACCCGGATCTCAACAGTTTCTCCACCCCGGGCGGCGCCATCCTGATCACCAAGGGACTGTTGCTCAAACTGCGCAATGAAGCGGAGCTGGCCTGCGTGCTGGGCCACGAGGTCACGCATACACTCAAGCACCACCACACGCGCGCCATCCAGGCCAGCAAGGGCAAGGATGCGCTGGGCAATGTGCTACAAGGCGTGGTGTCGTATAAAGGCGGCTCGGCCAATCACCAGTTGGGGGCCAACGCGATCAAGGGCTTGTCGGAAGTGCAGGTACGCGGCCTGGACAAGAACGATGAGTTCGAAGCCGATATCAACGGCATGGTGCTGTGCGCACGCGCCGGCTACAACCCGTATGCGCTGGTAGGCGTGCTGCAGACGCTGGATGCGGTGAACCCGCAGGATGGCTCCGTTGCGCTGATGTTCGGTACTCATCCCAGCCCGGCTGAACGGCTGAGCAAGATCGAAGAACTGGCTGGCGACAAACTGGATGCTTATGCCGGCGGCACTGAAGATACTGCACGCTTTCGCAGCATCGTCGGCAAGCTGCCAACGGCACCGGATACCAGGACGGTGAAGAAGGCCAAGTAAGCGCACATCGGCAAGCTCGCCCGGCAACTGCGCAATACGATGCGCGCTTGACGAGCCCGGGCGATGGCGCTGAATAATCACGGCCACCTGCCATCGCAGGTGGCCGTATAATTTTCAGTATCGCTACCGGATTTATGCCCATGCATCCTTATTCTGAACGCCGTGCCCGCCTTGCCGCCCAGTTGCAGCCCGGCCTGCTGATCGTGCCGACGTCGCCGGAACTGGCGCGCAACGCCGATACCGGCTTTCCCTACCGGTTTGATTCCAGTTTCTATTACCTGAGCGGCTTCCAGGAGCCCGAAGCAGTACTGGTGATCGAAACCGGCCCGGCGCCGCGTTCCATCCTGTTTTGCCGCGACAAGGATATCGAGCGGGAAATCTGGGATGGCTACCGCCATGGCCCGGCGGCGGCGGGTGAGAAATTCGGCTTTGATGAAGCGCATTCGATCAGCGACCTCGACAGCAAGGTGGTGGCGCTGCTGAAAAACCAGCCGCGCGTGTACTTCCCGCTGGGCATGGACGCCGGCTGGGATGTGAAGCTGACCGGCTGGCTCAATGACGTGCGCGCGTTTGCCCGCGCCGGCATCAACGTGCCGACCGAGGTGGTCGACCCGCGTAATGCCATTGCCGAAATGCGCCTGTTCAAGGATGAGCACGAACTGGCCATCCTGCGCCGCGCTGCAGCAATCAACGTGGCCGCGCACAAGCGCGCGATGCGTACCGCCGTGCCCGGCACCATGGAATACGCGGTGGAGGCCGAGCTGCTGCACGAATACTGCAGCAATGGCGCGCGTTTCCCGGCATATGGCAGCATCGTTGCCACCGGCGCCAACGCCTGTGTATTGCACTACGTGGAAAACGATCACCGCATTGCCGATGGCGACCTGCTGCTGATCGATGCCGGTGGCGAGCTCGAAGGCTATGCCAGCGACATCACGCGTACCTTCCCCGCCAATGGCAAGTTCAGCGGCCCGCAAAAAGCCGTGTACGAGCTGGTGCTGGCCGCGCACAGCGCCGCACAGGGCGAAGCACGGCCCGGCAAGCGTTGGAACGACATGCACGATGCCGCGGTGAAGGTGCTGGCGCAGGGGCTGATCGACCTGAAATTGCTGCAGGGCTCGTTGCAACAGGTGCTGGAAACCGAGAGCTACCGGCAGTTCTACATGCACCGCACTGGTCACTGGATGGGGCTGGACGTGCACGATGCCGGCGCCTACAAGGTGGATGGCGACTGGCGTGTGCTGCAGCCGGGCATGGTCTTCACTATCGAACCCGGCCTGTATATCCGCCCGGCGGACAATGTGCCAGCCGAATTCGCCAATATCGGCATCCGCATCGAGGATGATGCGGTGATCACCACAGATGGCCACGAGCTGCTGACCGCAGACTGCCCGCGCACCGTGGCGGAAATCGAGGGCTGGATTGCCGAGGCCCGCGCGTGATCGTGAACAGCTTGCCCGGCCATGTAGGCATTGCCATCGTCGGCGGTGGCCCGGTTGGCGCGCTGCTGGCGCAGCGCCTGGCGGCCAGCGGGCATGATGTGATGGCCATCGAAGCGCGTACCGGCACGCCGGCAGACCCGCGCGCGCTGGCGCTGTCATGGGCCAGCCGCGATACGCTGCTGGAAGCCGGGTTATGGTCGGATGCGCTGGCGGCGACGCCGATAGAAAAAGTGCACGTATCGCAGGCGGGCACACTGGGGCGCACCGAGCTATCTGCTGCCGAGCTGGGCCTGCCGGTACTCGGCTTTACCGTACCCTACGAAAAACTGGCCGCGCTGGCGCTGGAGCGGCTCAAAACCGGCAACGTGCCGCTGGCGCTTGGCCACACCGTGACCGGGCTGCGCCAGCTGGACCGATATGCACAGTTGCAGCTGGCCGGCCCGGATGGCGCTGCCATGCTGACCGCGGGCCTGGTGATCCTGGCTGACGGCGGCAAACTGGTCACGCAGCTTGGCGACATCAAGCAAACCGTCAAACCCTATGACCAGCATGCCATCCTGGCACGCATCACCCCCAGCCAGCCGCACCGGGGCATGGCCTACGAGCGCTTTGCCGATGATGGCCCGCTGGCCTTGCTGCCCAGCGGCGACGATTTCATGCTGATCTGGACGCAGACACCGGAACAGGCGGCAGAACGGCTGGCCATGAGCGATGAAGCCTTTTTGTCTGCCGTCGAGGCCCGCTTTGCGGGCCGCATCGGCGGGTTTACGCGCGTGGGCACACGCGCCAGCTGGCCGCTGGCGCTGAAAACACTCGATAGCGTGGTCAGCCGGCGCGTGGTGCTGATCGGCAACGCCGCACAAACGCTGCACCCGGTTGCCGGCCAAGGCCTGAACCTGGGCCTGCGCGATGCCGATACGCTGGCCAGTCTGCTGACAGCCACGCCACACAACCGCGCAGGCGATGCCGCCACGCTGGCGCGCTATGCACGGCTACGCCGTAGCGATGCCGGCAGGGTCACTTTCTTTACGGATAGCGTGATCCATCTGTTCGAATCGCCCAACCCCGTTTTCAAGCATTTGCGCAGTCTGGGCCTGCTGGCGCTCGACCATGTGGCACCGCTGCGACGCGGTTTTGCACGGCGCATGGTGTATGGCGCGCGTTGACAAAACCTGTAATCTGCTGAACGTGCTTGCCACCCGGCAGCGCAGCTTGCATCATCGGATGACCTGCACAAAATAAATAACCAGATGGATCTTCCGCTCAAGCAACAGAACCTGTTGCGCGCCTGGCAAACTTACCGGCATACGCCGCGATTCGACAATTTCGTCGAGTTCGCGGTCATGCTCAACAACCTGACCGAGTTCCTGCGCGACAAGAATGCGGTGGGCCTGCACCGGGCCGGCCATCAGCTGGAGCAGCAGGCGCTGGCATTATTTGGCGATGAAGCCACGCACCCGATCGAAGACCCCATCCTGCAGAACCTGGATCACAGCCTGCACGAGCTATCACGGCTGATCGAGGACTTCCTCGGCGCCAGCACCAGCCACGCGCCCGAGCGCCGCAACCAGCCCAACCCGAATATCGATACCCGCCGGCAGAAACTGCTGTGGTTCATCAGCAACGATGTCAGCGTGTGGCAACCGCTGCAGGATCAACTGGGCTACTTTGGCCTGCAGGTGGAAAACCACGATTGGGCAACACTACCCGCCAGCGACGAGATTCCGCTGCTGCTGGTCGATCTGGCCGGCCTGCCGGACGCGCAGGCATCGGTGCGGCGCATCCGCCAGGACTTCCCGTCCAGCCAGATCATCTGCCTGTCGGTACCGTCCGATTTCATCCTGCTGCAGAACGCATTGCGCGCCGGCTGTGACATCTGTTTTCCGGAAGGCACGCCGCTGGCCGCCATCGTCACGCAGATCCTCGACCTCAACGACAGTCAGGAGCAGGACGCCTTCCGCGTGCTGGTGGTGGATGATTCGCCAACCGCCAGCCATGTGATCAAGCGCGCGCTGGAAGAGAACGGCATCATCGTGCAGACGCTGACCGATCCGCTGGCGGTGCTGGATGCACTGCAGCAGTTCAACCCGGATTTGCTGCTGCTCGACATGTACATGCCGCAGTGCACCGGCGTGGAAGCCGCACGCGTGATCCGCCAGCACAACGAATTTCTGAGCATTCCCATTGTTTACCTGTCCGGCGAAACCGATCTGGGCCTGCAGATCGACGCGTTGCGGCTGGGGGGGGATCATTTCCTCACCAAGCCATTCAACCCGCTGTTTCTCAATGCCATCGTCAAGAGCAAGATCGAGCGTTACCGCGCGCTGCGCCGCTCGATGTACCACGACAGCCTGACCGGCCTGCTGAACCACACCACGTCCAAGACGCGGCTGGATGCGGCCATTGAAGCCTCACGGCGCGAAGGCGCGCCGTTGTCGCTGGCGATGATCGACATCGACCATTTCAAACGCGTGAACGATACCTATGGTCACCCGATCGGCGACCAGATCATCCGCAGCATTGCGTGGTTGCTCAAGCAGCGGCTGCGCAAGAGCGACATCATCGGCCGCTACGGCGGCGAGGAATTCCTGGTGGCGCTGCCCGGCGCCAACGAAGTGGAAGCCAATGTCACGCTGGACATGATCCGGCAGGATTTCTCGGAAATCCGCCACCCGTATTCCGGCGGCCATTTCCAGCTCAGCTTCAGCGCGGGCATTGCCGGTTTTCCGATGTTCAACCACGGCGATGCACTGATCAAGGCGGCGGACGATGTGCTGTACATCGCCAAACGCAGTGGCCGTAACCGGATCTGCATCGCCTGAGTGTGATCGTTGACCGTAGCGATGGATGACACTGCATCAAGCGCCCGGCCAGGCCGGGCGTTTGCCATTCCGGCTGGAGAGACCACGGCTTATCCTGCTTGATTCCACTCCCCCGCCCTTGCCGCCGCGAGGGAGCCTCGCTGTCGCTCGTATCGCCTGAGTGTGATCGTTGTTGACCCAAGCGGTGGATGGCAACGCATCAAGCGCCCGGCGAAGCCGGGCGTTTGCCATGCTGGCTGGCGAACCAACGGCTCATTCGGCTTGATTCCATGCCTCCCACCCTCGCCGCCGCATGGGCGTCTCGCTGTTGCTCATCAGTGGTTCAGATTTCGAGCTAACGTTCCAGATTGAAAAAGCCAGCTTCACGCTGGCTTTTTCATGGGTAATACAATCGGATGGATTTACTTGATCGAAGCCGCCAGGCGCTTGGCCTCTATCCGGGCGCGGATTTGTGGCAATGCGGCCAATGCGGCCTTTTCGCCTTCCAGGATCGCGGTGTTCTTCTGGTCGAAATCCGCCGGGCCGATCTTGCCCACGCGCGGGCGGATCACCACGTCGGCACGTGCCAGCTCCTGCTCGCCCAGCTTCTGCCCCATGATCATGATGGACTGACTGGCAATGCCCAACATGCTGGTGGGGGATTTGCCATCCGGCCGGGCGGAGATATCCACGGCGATGACGATATCCGCGCCCAGTTCGCGCGCGGCATCCACCGGCACCGGGCTGACCACGCCACCGTCCACGTACTTCTTGCCATTGATCAGCACCGGCTCGAACACGCCGGGGATGCTGCTGGATGCGCGCACCGCCATGCCGGTATTGCCTTTCACGAACACAGTGCGTCGGCCGGTTTCCAGCTCGGTGGTCACCGCGGCAAATGGCCGTGCCAGTTTCTCGATCGGCCGGCCGCCGATCAGGCCGTTCACATAATCCTGCAGCTTCTGGCCTTTGACGAGGCCGCCGGACATCAGGCTGACATCGCGTATCTTGGCCTCATCCAGCGAGAACGAGTTCTCTTGCAGCTGAAACGCATCGAGCCCGCTGGCAAACAGGCTGCCCACCACGCTGCCGGCGCTGGTACCGGCCACCACGTCCAGATGGATGCCATTGGCTTCCAGCATCTTGATCACGCCGATATGCGCAAAACCCCGGGCAGCGCCACCGCCCAGCGCGATGCCGATCTTCAGCGGCTTGACCGGCTGCGCCTGCGGCAAGGGCTTGGGGACAGCATCCGGCGTAACGGGCGGGGTGCTGCTGCACGCGGCCAGCAATGCGGCGGCGAACAGCGATAAAACGTGGCGGCGATTCATGATCTGGGTGAACTCGGCCCGGCGTTGCAGCCCGGCATGATGGATAAGGGCGCCTGCATGCGGCGCCGTGCGATTTTAGGGCAATTGCCGGTGCATCGCTCGGTTGGATTACCACCAACCGGCAGAATCAAACCTGCTCGACCGCCAGCACTTCGGCCTGGCTGCCGTTGCAGCGCCATTTCACATCGAATTCATACAGGCGCACACCATATACGCGCTCGGGCGCATCGGCATAGGCGGGACGCGGGTCTTGCGCCAGCACTTCGCTGATCAGCGCGCGTAGGGCCGGGCGCGTTGCCGCATGCAGGGTCAGCGCCATTTCGGCTTCCGGCGTGAATGCCACGGCGAGCTGTGCCGGCGGACCATCGACAAAACCGCCACGCGCAGCAGGCACGCTTTCCACGAACGGGATGTAGGGCTTGATATCGAGGATAGGCGTGCCATCGACCAGATCCACACCGCGAAACGTCAGCACTACCCCGCCATCCGTCTGCACACCGGCCAGCTCCACCAGCGACAGCCCCAAGCTGTTGGGCCTGAACGGGCTGCGGCTGGCAAACACCCCCACGCGCGCATTGCCGCCCAGCCGCGGCGGGCGCACCGTTGGTTGCCACTGGCCACCGGTTTGATGGAATACAAAGGTCAGCCACACGTGCGAAAACGCATCCAGCCCGCGCACGGCCTCCGCGCGGTCAAACGGCGGCAACAGCCTGAGCTGGCCCAGCGCATGCGGCGCCAGGCTGGGCTGGCGCGGAATGCCGAACTTGTCCGGAAACGGGGTTTGCAGAAAGCCCAGCGGCTGGCAGGAATGGATGGCAGTGTTCACCCGCGCATTGTGCCTTTGCCGCCTGCAGACACCAAGCGCGCAGCGTGCTGCTATATTGGCGTGACCACCCGCATGGAATATGCATGATCCGTAATACTTTCCGCTGCGCCCGCCATTTCACCGCTGGCCGGGCCACTGCCATGCGATTGCCGCTTGTGCTGCTGATGCTGCAAGGCACCACCTGTGCCGCAGCGGACGCGCCGCTGCTGCTGACCTTCATCGACAAGCCGCCGTACTACCAACTGAATGCAGGCAACAAGCCGGGCGGCTTCCTGCTGGAGCATGCGCTGCGTGTACTGGACAAAGCCGGCATCCGCGCACGCGCGGAACTGCGCCCCAACCTGCGCGCGCTGCTGGAAATAGAACACCCTACCGAACCCGCCTGTTCGGTCGGCTGGTTCAAGACCGCAGAGCGTGAGCGCTATGGCCGTTTCAGCGATGCGCTGTTCCGCGATCCACCGGTGATGCTGGCAACCCGCAGCGATGCACTGGCCCGCTTCAAGCCCTACGGGAGCGCTGCCGCATTGCTGGCCGAGCCTGCGCTGACGCCGGGCACCATCATGGGCTATGGCTATGGCCCCTATCTGGATGAATTATTGCGGGTGCGCGGTACGCGCGTGGACAACACCGCACAGACCATGCAGCAGAACCTCGCCAAGGCGGGCTACGGCCGCGTGGATTATGTGCTGGTCGACCAGGCCGAATTCAGCTGGTGGCGCAAGCAGCCAGGGCTGCGCAACCTGGCGCTGGCCGGCATCAACCTGCCGGACATCCCCGCCGGCAACACGCGCTATCTGCTGTGCAACAAGCTGGTGCCGGACGCCATGCTGCAGCGGATCAACCAGGCCATCGCCGCGCTGCCCAAGCCGGTTGCTCCGGGCAACTGAGCATCACTCAATCCAGCCGCAGGCCCAGGATCAGCAGATCACGCTCGATGCCGTCGAGGACCGCCACATGCGGCAGCTCGCCCCAGCGGCCAAAGCCGTGCTGTGCAAACAGCGCCAGGCTGGCCGCATTGTGGCCAAAGATGAAGCCCAGCAAGGTATGCACATGCAACGCAGGCGCAGCGGCGATGGCTTGCTGCAACAGATAGCGCGCCAGCCCGCGGCCACGATGATCGGCATGCACATAGATGCTGAGCTCGGCGGTGCCTGAATACGCCGGCCGGCCATAGAAATCGGAAAAACTCAGCCAGCCGGCGATCTCGCCAGCCACTTCACATACCCAGATCGGCCGCCGCGCTGCGCTGTGCACATCGAACCAGGCCTGCCGGCTTGCCACGGAAACCGGCTCGGTATCGGCTGTGGCAATGCGGCCGGCGATGGTGGCGTTGTAGATGGCGACAATGGCTGGCAAATCGGCTTGCAGCGCCGGGCGGTGGGTAAAAGACATGGCAGAAGGCTCGGGAAAGACCGGGACTATGCTACGTGCAGCACTCAAACGCGGCCATTGGGTACAACGGCAAGATCACGCCGTGCACAATGTATGTGCAAAATGACAGGTGAATACGGCATGATGTTGCATTTCCGATACGTTGGTGTCACCGCTGGTCTAGCCGTCCGCATGCATTGCGGGCTTTTCCTGCCGGGCCAATCCGTTCGGGCTAGTATGAAACACAGCCATGCAGCCAGGCATCTGCCGCGGCGCATGTGCCCAGGATCACCATGAATTGCATACCTTCGTTATTACGCTTGCCCGTGGCCCGCTGGCCACTCGTAATGGCTTGCGCGCTGTGGCTGACCGCAACCGCCCACGCCGGGGAGAAACCGGATTGCCCGCGGCCACTGACGCTGGCACTGCATGATCATGGCCTGCTGTATTCACAGCAGACCGATACCGGCATCGACAAGGACATCGCCGCCGAGATGGCGAGGCGCAGCGGCTGCAAGTTCGACATCTCGCTGATGCCGCGCGCGCGCATCTGGAAACTGATCGAAAGCGGCGAACTCGATTTCAGCCTGTCCGGCATCACCAATCCGCAACGGGATCAGTTTGCCGCGTTTGCCTGGTATTTTGCCGATCACTTCGCGTTGCTGGTGCGGCGCGATGCCGGTGTGAGCAAGATCGAGGAATTTGCCGCCAAGCCGCATCTGCGGCTGGGTGCGATTCCCGCCTTCCGCTATAGCGACCGCGGCAATGAGCTGTTCGATACGCTGACCGCCAAAAACCGCATCACGCTCACCGCCACCTTCGATGCGCTGTTCAAGAACCTGGCCATCAATCGCATCCAGGGCATGATCATCGAGCCATTCGATTACCCCAGCTTTGACGAATACAAGGTGCGCGAGCAGACCCTGCTGATCGATTTCGACGACGTGCCGGTGCCGCATGGCGTGATCATGTCCAAAAAGGCCATCCCGGCTGCCGAGCAGGAAAAATGGCGTGCATTGATCAACGGCATGCGCGCCGACGGCAGCATGCAGCGCATCTTCGAAAAATACTTCCCCGCCAAACAGGCAGCCGCGCTGCTCAATGCGCTGCCACCGCAGTAGCCGGTGCAGATGATGGACATCATTGCGTCAGTGCCACCGCCTGCTGCGCGGCTTCACCAAAAAACACACTGATATCGTCATCGCACAGCGCCATCAGCTGCGCTGCCATTTCCGTTCTCATGAACGCGAGCGCGCCGGCGATGCAATCAGCCTGCGTGTGCCAGGCGAGGCGATCCAGGCAATCATGCTCGCCCTGGTAAAATTCGTAGGCGCAGAACCCCGGCTGCTGCTGCAGCCAGGCCACCATCTGTTCGATCAACTGCATGAAGTGCGGCCTGCCTGCCAGGTGTTTGAGCCTGAACCGTACGATCTGCACATGCATGCGCGCCCCCGATTGGAAAAAGCCACCACCGTGCTGCGCACGGCGATGGCTACTGGCTGGTTGCCATGAGCAGGCTCAGTGGCAGCCGCACGCACCGGCAGCGTGCGCATGGCCAGCGGCGGCTTCCACCACCAGCTTGCGGCCTTCGCTGATCGCGGCACGCGCTTCGCGCGTGGCGGCCAGCATATTGCCCAATGCCGCCTCGGTTTCCGGCCAGCCACGGGTTTTCAGGCCGCAATCCGGGTTGATCCACAGGCGTTCGGCCGGGACCACTTCCAGCGCCTTGGCGATCAGCCGCAACATCTCATTCACCGGCGGCACGCGCGGGCTGTGGATGTCATACACGCCCGGGCCGATTTCATTCGGGTATGCGAAGGTGCCGAAGGCTTCCAGCAATTCCATGTCCGAACGACTGGTTTCTATGGTGATCACGTCCGCATCCATCGCGGCAATGGCTGCCAGGATGTCGTTGAACTCCGAATAGCACATGTGGGTGTGAATCTGCGTGGTATCGACCACGCCCGATGCCGACACGCGGAACGCGCGGCCCGCCCATTCCAGGTAGCGACCCCACGCGGCGCGCTTGAGCGGCAGGCCTTCACGGAAGGCCGGCTCATCAATCTGGATGACCTTGATGCCGGCCTGTTCCAGATCAACCACCTCATCACGGATTGCCAGCGCAATCTGCAGGCAGGTTTGCTCACGCGGCTGGTCATCGCGCACGAACGACCACTGCAGGATGGTTACCGGGCCGGTCAACATGCCTTTCATCGGCCTGGCGGTCAGCGATTGTGCGTAGCGGCTCCATTCGACGGTCATGGCGCGGGGACGGCTGACGTCACCGAAAATAACCGGCGGCTTCACGCAACGGCTGCCATAGCTTTGCACCCAGCCGAAGCGGGTAAACGTGAAGCCGGCCAGTTGCTCGCCAAAGTACTCAACCATGTCGTTGCGCTCGGCCTCGCCGTGCACCGGTACATCCAGCCCCAGCGCCTCCTGCCTGGCCACCACCAGCTTGATCTCGTTCTGCATTGCAGCCACATACTGCGCTTCCGGCAGTTCGCCACGCTTGAATGCCGCACGCGCAGCGCGGATTTCCTGCGTTTGCGGGAACGAGCCGATGGTGGTGGTCGGCAGCAGCGGCAACTTCAGCCATGCCCGCTGGGCAGCGGCGCGCTGCGGGTAAACACTGTTCCGCGTGGCATCGGCAGCGGTCAATGCAGCAACACGGCTGCCCACGGCCGGGTTGTGGATACGGCCGGATGTGCGGCGCGATTGCGCCACGGCATCGCTGGCAGCCAGTTGGGCGGCAACCGCAGCGCGGCCTTCGTTCAGAGCGCACTGCACCACCACCACTTCATCGAGCTTCTGCCTGGCGAACGCCAGCCAGCCTTTCAGCTCGGCATCCAGCTGGTCTTCCTGCGCCAGATCCACCGGGCTGTGCAGCAAGGACGAACTGGCACTCACCCACAGCCGGTTGCCCAGCTTCGCGCTGGCTGTTTCCAGTTGTGCGACCTTCGCGCTCAAGTCTGCGGCCCAGATATTGCGGCCATCGATCACGCCGGCGGACAGCACTTTGTCTTGCGGCCACACGTCCAGCAGCGCATCGAGCTGCTCTGGCGCGCGCACCAGGTCAACATGCACGCCAGCCACCGGCAGATCGGCCAGCAGTTGCGCATGGCTGGCCACGCTGTCGAAATACGTACCCAGCAGCAGCTTCACGCCCAGATTGGCCAATTCGCGGTAAACCGGCGCAAACGCATCGCGCCATTGCTCATCCAGTTCCAGCGCGAGGATGGGTTCATCGATCTGCACCCATTCCACGCCCTGTGCAGCCAGCTTTTCCAGGATGCGGCGATACGCCGGCACGATGCGTGCCGCCAAGCCCAGCTTTTCGAAGCCAGCTGCCTTGCTCTTGGCCAGGTAAAGGAAGGTCAGCGGGCCGATCAGCGCCGGCTTCACATTGTGGCCCAGCGAGCGCGCCTCTTCCAGCTCGTAGAAGAACCAGTCCACGCCGCCATCAAAGCGGGTTTCGGCGTCCAGCTCCGGCACCAGGTAGTGGTAGTTGGTATCGAACCACTTGGTCATTTCCAGCGCGGGCTGCGCAGCATTGCCACGCGCCAGCTCGAAATACTGCTTGAGCGACAGTGCCCTGGCATCGAAACCGAAACGCGCCGGCAGCGCACCCAGCAGCGCGGCGGTATTGAGCATCTGGTCGTACCAGGCAAAATCACCGGTGGTGACCAGATCGAGACCGGCATCTTTCTGCCACTGCCAGTGGCGGCGGCGCAGCGTGCTGCCCACGGCAGTGAGCTCGGCCTCGGCAATATCGCCACGCCAGAATGATTCGACCGCGAACTTCAGTTCACGCTGTGCGCCGATGCGGGGGAAACCCAGAACATGAGCAATAGTCATTTGAAAGCTCCAATTCAATGAATGTTATTTGCATCATCCGCACAAGCCTAATATGATTCAAACTCATTATTTTCACGATTATGTTGAGCCTCATTCATGCAATCGCTACTGGAACTGCGCCACCTGAAAACGCTGGCCGCGATACGCGATGCCGGCAGCCTCACCCGCGCGGCAGAACGGCTCTTCCTGACGCAATCTGCGCTTTCGCACCAGTTGCGCCAGCTGGAAGCGCACTACGGGCTGCCGCTGTTTGCCCGCAAGACCGCGCCGCTCAAGCTCACCCCTGCTGGCGACAAACTGGTGCAGCTGGCCGACGCGGTACTGCCGATGATCGCCAATGCCGAACGCGAGGTCGCCAAGCTGCGCGAGGGCGAAGCCGGCAGCCTGCGTATTGCCGTGGAATGCCATACCTGCTTCGACTGGCTGATGCCCGCGATGGATACCTTCCGCGAGCGCTGGCCGGAGGTGGAGCTCGATATCGTGTCCGGCTTCCATGCCGATCCGGTGCAACTGCTGTTTGAAGACCGCGCCGACCTGGCCATCGTATCGGTGCCCGAGGCAGAGACGGGCATCGCGCACCTGCCGCTGTTTGCCTACGACATGGTGGCGCTGCTGGCGCGCGATCATCCGCTGGCTGCCAAGGCATACCTGGAAGCGGCGGATTTTGCCGATGAAACGCTGATCACCTACCCGGTTCCCGATGACATGCTCGATCTGGTGCGCCAGGTGCTCAGGCCGGCCGGCATCAACCCCAAGCGCCGCACCACCGAGTTGACCGTGGCCATCCTGCAACTGGTGGCCAGCCGTCGCGGCGTGGCCGCGCTGCCGGGCTGGAGCGTGCAGCACTACCTGGAACGCGATTACGTGGCCGCCCGCCCCATCACCGCCACCGGCCTGCGCGCAGAGCTGAACGCCGCCGTGCTGCAGGATCGCGCAGGCACCGCCTACCTGCAGGATTTTGTCGCCATCGTGCGTGAGGTGTGTGTGGCGGAATTGCCGGGGATACAGCTCACCGGGGCCTGAATCGCGACTGCTGCGCATTGCGCTGGTCAACGGCGTTAGCCATGCCTGGCCAGCAGCGCCAAGCAGAGACAGGAACGCAACACTGCATTACGGGGCCAGCAAGCAATGATTTGTTGCATGCTAGATTGATGCCATTCGCTTATCCGGATGGTTTCAATCATGTCGATCATCGATTTCCTGTTTGTGCCGTCGCAGCGACGCTATGCGGCGCTGCTGCAGGCCAAACTGCGCGCATTGGGTGATACCCGCCCGTGGCAATACCATGCAGACCGCGAGCAGCTCGCATTACCTGCCGCACAAAACGGCCGGCCGGCCGCAGCCATCAACCTGGGTACGCTGTACGCCGAATTCCGTGCCGCCAGCCGCTGGCAGCGCGGCACCATGCTGGAAGCCGCCGCGCATGGCCAGTTGCAAGCCAACCTGCCCGGGCTTTATGCAGACGCACGCGCACGCCTGCTGCCGGTAGTACGCCCGGCTGCCGAACGGGGCCTCAGTGACCTGCAACTCGATAGCCAGTTGCAACTGGCATTCCAGCCGCTGTGTGCCGATCTGGAAATCAATCTGGTTTACGACACCGAACATGCAATGGCGCGCATTTCGGGCGCGCAACTGGCCGACTGGGGCGTAAGCTTCGAAGCTGCTTATCAGGATGCGTTGCTCAATCTGCGTGAGCGCTCCACACAGGCACTGGAAGATCTTGGCGGCGCGTTCCGCACGCCCTATGAAGACTGTTACGACGCAGCACGCCTGCTGCTGACCGATGTACTGCATCGCCTGCCACTCGATGGTGCACCGGTCGTGATGATTCCCAACCGCTCCATCCTGCTGGTTACCGGCGAGAACAATCTGCCAGCGCTCGCTGCCATACTGGAAACCGCAACCACCCTGCTCGACCAGCCGCGCCCGTTGTCACCGCTGATGCTGCGGCTTGGCAGTCAGGGCTGGGAAAACTGGCAGCCTGCAGCGCATGCCAGCGCGCTGCGCTTGCTGCGTATCCGCTCGGACGGCAGCGACTATGCCACGCAGAAACAACTGCTGGAACGGCAATTCGAGCGCGATGGCATCGATGTATTCGTTGCCAGCTATACAGGCATGTACAACGAGCAGGGCGAAGCGATCAGCTACTGTGTATGGACCGAAGGCGTGCACGCCTTGCTGCCGCAAACCGACCTGATCAGCTTCCAGCTGCCGGAAGGTGGCGTACTGCAAGTGCCTTGGCACAAGGTAGCAGCGAATGCCGGGCAGTTGCTGCAAGCAACCTCATATGCTCCCGTGCGCCACGAAGTCACCGCTTACCCGGCGCCCGCGCAAATCAGGCAATGGGCACAAGCAGAAGAAACCGCGGTTGTCTGAGCATTACGGTCATCGGTATCCGCTCGATCTGCATCGGGGGCGTGGCAAGCAGCGCTGCCGAGCTTGCGGGCAAGCCTTGTGGCTTCGAAGCCGATGCGCATGCAGAGCCGGTAGCGTACGATTTCCGGCAACGCCGGGGGCGCCGCAACGGGAGCGAGGCATTGCTGAGCAACCTGGCCACGCACCTGCAAGGCTGGTCCACCCATCACGGAGAGATTCATGCTGTCCATCATCGCCATCATCGTTGTATGCCTGATTGCCGCGGTACTGCTGCTTGCCAGCACCAAGCCCGCCACCTTCCGCATCGCCCGCAGCGCCACCATCAACGCCACGCCGGAACGGGTGCACGCACTGATCAACGATTTCCAGCGCTGGACCGCTTGGTCACCGTGGGAAAAGAAAGACCCCGCCATGCAGCGCAGCTATGGCAGCAGCACCGCTGGCGTGGGGGCCGTTTATAGCTGGCAGGGCAACAAGAACGTGGGTGAAGGCCGGATGGAAATCGTCGAATCCACGCCTGTGCGCATCGTGATCAAGCTCGATTTCTTCAAGCCGTTCGAAGCCCACAACACCGCCGAATTCACCCTTGCCCAGCAAGGCAGCGCCACCGAAGTGAACTGGGTGATGCATGGCCCCAATACCTTCATCGGCAAGGTCATGCAGCTGTTCTTCAGCATGGACAACATGGTGGGCAAGGATTTCGAAGCCGGCCTTGTTGCTCTCAAGGCCAACGCCGAACAATAACCTCAACGCCAAGGAACACCCATGACTACCGATACTGCCGCGCTGGCCCCAGGCCAGCAGGAGCTGCTGATCACCCGCACATTCGATGCGCCGCGTGATCTCGTCTGGCAAGCGTTCACACAGGCAGAGCATCTGGCCCACTGGTGGGGGCCCAAGGGCTTTGCCATCGAAGTGGCCGCACTCGATGTCTCGCCGGGTGGCGTGTTCCACTACTGCATGCGTGCCGGCAACGGCATGGCCATGTGGGGCAAATTCGTTTACCGCGAAGTACAGGCGCCCGAGCGCATCGTATTTACCAACAGCTTCTCCGACGAAGCCGGCAATACCACGCGTGCACCGTTCAATGCCAACTGGCCGCTGGAAGTCCTCAACACCTGGACGTTCAGCGAAGCTGATGGCAAAACCACGCTGACGCTGCGCGGCATCCCGTTCAATGCCAGCGAGATCGAACACGCCATCTTCGTGGCCGGCTTCGATTCGATGCGCATGGGCTTTGGCGGCACGCTGGATCAGCTGGCAACATACCTGGCATTGCAGCAGACCGGCTAACGGACGCGGTAGCGGCTAACCTCAGCCGTTGCCTGCAACGCTCGGGGCAGCGCAATGCTCGGGGCAGCAATACTGGACTGCCCGCTCCGGAGGCGCGCAGTCCATCAGCTCTTGAGCGTGAACATCGCCCGCGTGCTCGGACCCTTGTCCTTGGCGCCATCGGCTGCGGTGGCATCCAGCCTGGGCTTGACCAAGTACACCCGCTCGTCCCCCACGCCCAGCCCCTTGAGGAAATCCTTCACCGTCTGCGCGCGCAGGCCAGCCAACTGGCGCAGGTCATCGTCGCTGACCGGCATATTGGCCAGCAGCAAGTTGTGCATTTCCTCGGGCGGTAGCGATTTGTTCAGGCCCAGCGCATTTTTGGGCTTGGGGAATTGGGCCGCCTTGTACACGGTGCCCAGGTAGCGGTCGTAATCGGCTACATCTACTTCCAGCGTATCGGTCGATTCCTGCGCGTTGTCAGCCAGATCACGCGCCTTGGCCGCGCGGATCAGCTTTTCCAGCTTGCCTTGCTTGAGCCCCTCGCGGTCCAGCTCCGGGTCTACCCAGCCGGCAATTTCGAGCTTGAATGCCGGATGATCCGCCAGCGATTCCGCCAGTTTGGTCAGCGGATCATAATGTTTTTTCTCCAGCGCGCTGCTGCCCGGCTCGAAGGGAATATAGGCGAAGCTGGGGCCATCGCCAAAAGCACTGGCCAATGCATCGAACGGGGAGGTCACCACCTTGGTCAGTACGTTGCCGATCGCCTGCCAGACGACGCTGCCCATGCTGAAACTCGGGTCATCCAGCGAGCCGCTGATGGGTATCTGCAGATTGATTTGCCCATGGCGGTCAGTCAGTAGCGACAAGCCGAATTTCACCGGCAATTTGATGGCGTCCGGGCTGCCGGAAGGCTTGTCGCCCAGTGTCAGTTGATCAAGCAGTATCTTGTTCTGCGCCTGCAGCTTGCCATGCTCGATGTGATAGCTCACATCCATCGACAGCTTGCCCTTCTCGATACCGTAGCCGGCGTATTTTTCTGCATAGCTCGATGCTGCGGTCAGCTCATAGCCCTGCACACCGCCCTTGATGTCGAAGAAAATGTCCTTGGCCAGCGGATTGATCTGGCCGGAAATCCTGACCGGCGCTATACGATCGACGCTGCCACGCAGATCGAGCGTGGCGCGTGTATCTTCCACCGATGACAAGCCCGTCAGTGAGCCGGCCATATCAGTGAGATTGGCCGTGTAATTGGGTTTGATGAAGTTATCGGTATATACGATATGGCCACCGGAGAACGTGGCCTTGCCGATCCGCAACGGCGGCAGCACCGTCTTGAGTTTGCTGGCCAGTTGCAAGGTGGTGACCACCACATTGTCAGGCTGGCTGGCGGAGCGCACATCCCGCTGCACGGTCACGGTCTTCGCCGCAGCAGGGGTACTGGCCGCGCGGGGCTTCGCGTTTGCATCCGTGACGGATACGGGCGTATCGCTGGCCGCGATATCGGCCAGGTTGAGCCTGCCTTCGCTGGACAAGATCATGCGCGAATAGAAATCGGTCAGCGCCACATCCTTGACCGCCAGATCGAAGGGTTCGGTGTTCGCCGCCACCGCATTCAGGTACAGGCTTTTCCACCTGAGGAAATCCTCGCCGGTGAGTTTGTCCACCGCATTGAAACCATTGATGTTCACATTGCCGGTATAAGCGGCGCGCAACGGCTTTACGCCCTTGAGCACCAGATCACCCTTGGCAGAAAGGCGGCCGCTGGTCAGCGAGATATTCAGATAGCGGCTGAAATACGGCTGTGCATAAATGATGTCGAGCTGGCCCGCCTGCACCGCCAGCTTGCCGGTCAGGTTCTGCAGGTTTACCCCGCCGTTGGCTGAATAGGTGCCGCCATGCGTACCGGCACCGCTGACCTTGACGCGGGTATCCCCCGCCAGCGGCCAGCTGAGCGGTCCTGCAGTCAGCGCGATCTGCTTGCTGCCGATGGGGATGGGGTTGGGCAGCGTTTCATCCACGCCACCGACCGCGCTGTTGCTCAGCTGTGCCTGCTGCAGGTTCAGCCGCCATCCCACGCCCTCGCCTTTGGTGGGCGGGATGGAAACAGGCAGCAGCGTGGACAACAGCACGAACTGGCCATCACGCTTGCGCGAGGTATCCAGATCCAGCCCATCCGCCCAGGCGCGGCCAATGCCGATTTGCCTGCTGGCCAGATCGACGGACAACTGCTCGAGGCCGGCCTCCTTGAAGGCCAACGCGGGGCGCCTGGCTTTCAGCGGCCTCAATGCAAAGCCGTGCAGGCGCACGCTGCTGTCGATCAGCTTCAATTGCGGCGGGCCCTCTGCGGGCAAGCTCGCCTCATAGCTGGCCGTCACGTCCGCAGTACCTGCCAAAGGCTCGCTCCGTACGATGCTGCGGTAATACGGTGCCAGGGCGGCGAGCGGTGCGCCAATCACCGTCAGCTTGCCGCTGGATTGACGCGCGGCAGGCCGCAGCGCACCTTCGTAACGCACCTGCCCCACATCGGTACCCGCCAGTGATAACTGCACCGTGGCCGGTCGATCCGCAGCGGTATCGAAGTGATCCACCTGCAGCGCAATGCCATCGATACGGGTCTGGAACGGCGCCAGCGCATCGCGCCAGTCCAGCGCCCCATCAGTGACCTTCAGTTGTGCGATCGCCAGTAGCGGCGCCTTTTGTGCCCGGGCTTTCTCGACTGTTGCGGCGTTGTTGCCCAGCATGGTTTCCAGCGCGGTCAACCAGTTGAACTTGCCTTGCGCATTGCGCGTGACCGTCAGCACCGGCTGTGTCACGGCCAACTGCCTGAGCCGTGCCTGCACATGCAGCGGCTCCACCCTGTCCAGCACCGCATCCAGCCGTTTCAGGCGCAGCAGCGGTTGCCCGTAGCCATCAAGCGATACGTCGCGGACATGCGCATCGCCCTCCAGCAACACGCTGACGGGTTGTTGCCGGAACACCAGCCGCATGCGCGTATCCACCACCGCACGCTGCAGCGTCAATGCAGACGAAATGGGCAGGTAATCCCAGTATGCGGCCAAGTCGAGACCATCGAGCGTGACGTCCAGCGTGGTATCGATGTGCTTGCCAAACGGGCGCGTGCGCCCTTGCAACACCATGGGCGCCCCATCTACGCTGAACGCCAGGCGGGGCGCCACCTCGGTATCGATGAACACCGGCAGGTTGGAAACAAAGGGCACATCGACTTCGATGCCGGCCACTTTGTGCCGCTGTCCGAGCGGGGTATCGACAAACTCCAGCAGCCCGTTGCGCACGCGGATATTGTATATGGCGAAATGGGCCGGCTCGGCCACGCGCTTGCCCAGCAACGGCTCCAGCAGATCAGACCAGTTGTAACGATGCGCGGCGAGCCGGGTCACCCTGATGTAAGGCGCATCGATCGTCAGTTCACGCACCACGGGCGCACGCCGCCACAACGAAGCTAGCTCCAGGTTGACCACGGTCTTGCCGGCGCCCAGCACCAGCTGGCCGGATTCACGTACCGCCACATTCTCCACCGTGGCTTGCAGGGTATAGGGGTTGAATGCCAGCCGCCCCAGCGTGACCTGCCGATGCAGCACGCTGGACAATGCCTGCTCGACATAGGGCTTGGCCAGCCACGGCCCTATCCATGCGCCCACAATGCCAAACAGCAGGATCAGTGCCACAACAAGCGCTATCGAACGGGTTCGGCGGCGTAGCACGGCAAGCAGGTTTGCTGGTTTCATCACATGGCGCTGCAGCGGGGATGGAACTAAAACTATAGCGTCAGGCCCCACTTTCTGACCACGGCGTTTCCACCACTTGTACAAATGGATGCAATCCTGCCTAATCCACGCGGATTGCCTTTCCGTCTTTGCAAGATTCGCTGTGATGGCTATTTTGGCATTAGAATTGCAGTCTGTCCGATAACCCGCCCACCACGCCCTGCGTGGCCAGGAAACCAATACCGTGGCGTTTTCCCTGTTCCGCAAAAAAGACAACGACCCAGCCCGGCCCACGCCATCCGGCCCGGCCACGCTGTCGCGCCCGTCTGTTTTGCCCGAGGTCGAGCACGCGCCCGCTCCTGCGCCGTCCCCGATGGACGCGCCGGCTGACAGCGCAAGCTATAACCTCTCCGAGTTGATGATCGAAGTCGAGGATGCGGGTGAACATCTCAGCCCGGCGGAAGAAGAAGCCGTGGTGCTGTACGCGAATGGTCAGCTGGCTGCCGCCATCGACAGCCTGAAGGCCGCCCTGCCTGCACTGGCGGGTAGCCGCCAGACCTCGTCCTGGCTGCTGATGTTCGACCTGCTGCAACTGGCCGGCGACCACGCTGCGTTCGACGATCTGGCACTGCAATACGTGGTGGAATTCGAAACCTCACCGCCGGTCTGGCGTGAAATGCGCAGCAAGCCGGTGACGCAGGCGGCGGGTACCAGTGCCGGCCTTGTCACCATGCCGGCCGAACTCAACAGCAGCAGCGTACAGAACGAAGCCGTCAAGATTCTCAAGGCCAGCGAAAACGGTGGTCAGGTACGGATCGACTTCAGCCGCGTGAACAGCCTGGACGTGACCGCTGCTGCCGAGCTGCTGTCGCTATGGCCACGCGCCCGCAAGCTCAAGGCCAGCCTGCAGATCCTCGGTGCGGATCATCTGGGTGCGCTGCTGGCCGGCAAGATCGAAACCGGCCGGCGCAACCATGCCGAGGCCCCGTTCTGGTTGCTGCTGATGGAAGTGAAGCAGACGGTAGGCGACCAAGAAAGCTTCGACAACCTTGCCATCGATTATGCAGTGACCTTCGAAGTATCCCCGCCGTCGTGGGATACCAAGCTGGTAGTGAAAAGTGCCCCGGCCCCGGCCGGCAATACCGCCAGCGCCAGCCAGCAGGCTGCAGTGACCGACAGGCTGGCCCTGACTGGCGATCTGACCGGCGGCGCAGCGGAAACCATGAGCAAGATCCGCCACTTTGCCAATGAGCATGGCAAGCCGGTGCTGGACTTCAGCGCAGTCAGCCGGGTCGATTTCGAATCGGCCGGGCAGATGCTCAATGTGGGCGTGGAACTGATGCAGGCAGGCAAGACGCCGACCATCGTCGGCGCCAATGAGCCCATTGCCGGCCTGTTCAAGCTGATGGGCATCACCGAACTGATGCCGCTATCCAAGGGCTGAGCGGCAACGGGGCTTGCGCCAGGCGCAACCGCCCCCACCTGATCGCTTATCTTCCCTGTGAGCGCGCTTCATGCAGCAATTTGACGGTACCACCATTGTTTCTGTCCGCCGTGGCGACAAGGTTTGCGTTGGCGGCGACGGGCAGGTCACGCTCGGCAATGTCGTGATCAAGGGCACCGCCCGCAAGGTGCGCAAGCTTTACCACGACAAGGTCATCGTCGGCTTCGCTGGCGGCACTGCAGACGCCTTCACACTGTTCGAGCGCTTTGAAGCCAAGCTGGAAAAGCATCAGGGCCAGTTGACCCGCGCAGCAGTCGAGCTTGCCAAGGATTGGCGTACCGACCGTGCACTGCGCCGGCTGGAGGCCATGCTCATCGTTGCCGACCCCACCGCCACGCTGGTGATCACCGGCAATGGCGATGTACTGGAACCCGAGCAAGGCATTGCCGCCATCGGCTCGGGTGGCGCGTTCGCGCAGGCTGCTGCCACCGCGCTGCTCAACAACACCGATCTGTCGCCGGAAGAAGTGGTGAAGAAATCGCTCGAAATCGCCGGCGACATCTGCATCTACACCAACCAGAACCACGTGCTGGAAAGCCTGTAAACGCGGCAGTGTTGCCGTTGCAGCGCTACAAAGGCCAGTCTGGTACCAACTGGCCGTCAATCAAATAGCGACAGTTTTGCCAAAACCGCCGTTTCCATTCCGCCCGGCGCTGTAGCCGCCGGCCCGCTCCGGCTACAATCCCAAGCCATGACCCATACGCTTTCCTGCCTGCGTTTTCTCAACGCAGCGCAATTTACCTCCGGTGCGGTGATCGCCGAACAGTTGGGGCTATCGCGTGCCAGCGTGTCCACTGCACTGGCTGCAGCAGAGGATTTCGGTATCACACTGGAACGCCGCCACGGTGCCGGCTACCGGCTGAGCCAGCCGCTGGATTGGCTGGACGCTGCACGCATCCAGGCCGCGCTGGGCACAGGCAGTGCGTTGCGCGTAGCCGTGCTGCCCCGTACCGATTCCACCAACAAGCGGCTGACCAGCGAACCCGCGCACGGCCACGTGCTGGCCGCAGAATGGCAAGACACCGGGCGCGGCCGCATGGGCCGCAGCTGGCAGGGCACACTGGGCGGCAGCCTGTTGTTTTCGCTGTGCTGGACCTTCCCCGGTGGGGCGAACACGCTGGCCGGCCTGCCACTGGCAGTGGGCAGCATGCTGGCCGATACGCTGGCTGCTGCCGGCGTGGCCGGCATCCGGCTCAAATGGCCCAACGACCTGTTGCTGGATACCGCAGAGCATGGCTGCCGCAAGGCCGGCGGCATCCTGATCGAGATTGCCGGCGACGCCATGGGGCCGGTATCCACGGTCATCGGCATCGGCATCAACCTGGATGCGCCACGCGTGAGTGACCAGGCGGTGGCCGGCCTGCGCGAGGGCGGGCTGGTGCTGGACCGCAATGCACTGCTGAGCCAGTTGCTGGCCGCGCTGGAAGCCGGGCTGCAGCGATTCGAGAGTGAGGGCTTTGCCGCATTCCGCAGCCACTGGGAAGCACGCCATGCGTGGGCCGGTGCCAGCGTCAACGTGGTGGACCCGGCCGGCAACGCACGCCATGGCATCCTCACCGGTCTGACCGGCGACGGTGCATTGCGCCTTGCCGGCGCGGATGGCGAAACCATCATCCACGCTGGCGACGTCAGCCTGAGGCGCGCATGAGCACCGCCCTGCCCGCCGCCAGCCGTACCCGCCTGCTGCTCGACCTGGGCAATACGCGGCTGAAATGGCTGCTGCAGCACAGCGATGGCCGCCACGAAGCAGGCGATGCCGCACATGCCGATTTCCAGCTGCTGGCCGCGCGCTTTGCGGCGCTGCCCCGGCCCGAACAGATATTCGGCTGCAGCGTGGCCTCCCCGGCGCTCACCGCAGTGCTGCACGATAGTTGCATGGCGCAGTGGGCCATACCGGCCAGCTGGCTCCGCGTCAGCCGCCAGGCGCTGGGCGTGAGCAACCGTTACCGGCAACTGGAACAACAGGGGCCCGACCGCTGGGCGGCCATCCTGGGCGCTCATAGCCTGTACCCGGGGCAAGCGCTGGTGGTGGCCAGCGCGGGCACCGCGTTGACCATCGATGCATTGACAGCTGATGGCACGTTTCTCGGGGGCATGATCCTGCCCGGCTACCGGCTGATGAAGGCATCGCTCGCCGCTGGCACCGCGCGGCTGCCCGATGCCGGCGGCAATTATCATGATTTCCCCGCCAGTACCGAAGATGCGATTGAAACGGGTGTCTTGACGGCACTTGCCGCCAGCGTGGAAGCTGCGCTCAGCCGCATGCTCCGCCGCGCGGAAGAGCCCTTGCTGCTGCTGGCTGGCGGCGATGCCACGCGTATCGCACCATTGCTGGCGACCCCGGCGCAATTTGAACCCGACCTCGTTTTGCGTGGCCTTGCCGCGCTGGCCCAAGCCAAGGAATTCAATCAATGAAGTGGCTGTTCTGCATACTGGTGATCGCCAACCTGCTGTTCTTCGGCTACACGCGGCTGGTACCGCAAACTCCGCCCCCCCGGGTGGCGCCCAAGGAAATCAATGCATCGCAAGTTAATGTGGTAAATGGTGCGAACACCAGCGAGGCATCTGCCGCCATGCCGGAACACGCGGCCAGCCCGGCCCCGACCGTACCACCAACCAGTACGGAAGCCGCTCCGGAAGCCACCCCGCAGCCAACCACGCCAGCCAGGCCCACGGCCGCCCCCAAGCCGTCACCCGCTCCCAGTCCCTCTCCCGCACCGGTGACCCAGGCTCAGGCAGCAGGTAACCTTTGCTTGCGCTGGACCGGCATTACCGGTGACCAGGCTAGCCTCGCGCGTGACAAACTGCGCCAGCTTGGTCTGACCGGGCAAGAGAACACCGCAGCGCAAAACGCCAAGTTCTGGGTCTATGTGCCCCCACTGGCCGACATTGAAACCGCCAAGAAAAAAGCCCAGCAGTTTTCCGAGCTGGGCGTGGATGACTACTTCGTGGTCAACAATGGCAGCAAGTGGCAAAACGCCATCTCGCTGGGCATTTTCTCCACGCAGGAGGCCGGCGAGCGGCGGCTGGAAGAGCTGCGCAACAAGGGCGTGAAGTCTGCCATCGTGCGCGAGCGCGACGACGGCGTGCGCCATACCAGCTTCCTGATCCGCAAGGCCAGTGAAGAACAGCAGGCCAAGCTGATCAAGGTGGGCGAGCTGCTGCGTGGTTCGCAGGTTGAGAAGGTGGCCTGCAACTGACCGTGGCCGACGCCATGAAAAAAGCGGCCAGCCAGCCGCTTTTTTTCATGCAGCATCGCCATCAGGCCGACTGTTAAGCGATTTTGATCCCCGTCCGGAACCTGCGGCATCGCTCAGCCCGTACCTGATCCTGCAGCAGTAAAACGGCAGCATGGCAAACCATCTGCGACAGCGTCTTGGCATATCGGGTTTCGTTCATCGCAAGCCTCACCAACGTACTGCGGCCCCGGCTGAACCAAGGCTGCGCCGGCATGGGCCTGGCGAGTTGTCAAAATGGCATGTGCGGGTGCAGCCTGGCAATGGCATGGCTGACCACACCCGTACGCGCCTTGCCGTCAGGGATAGCTGTATTGCTGCCAGCGTTGATCGCTGGTCAGCGGGATCCATTGCGGGCCGTCATCCTTGCGCACGGCAGCGGCGGCGGGCCTGGCCACAGACGATTCCAGCGTCATGCGTGCCACCGACTGCACCGGCACCGGGACGATGGCATCACGGGGCAGTGCGCTGATCGGCAATACCCTTACCTTGCTGGTATCCGGCAGCGCCATCACCGCATGGCTGCGCGACGGTGGCAACAGGCGCGCTTCACACAGCGGGGCAACCAGCAGGCAGGCGACGATCAACAGCTGTCTCATTGCATTTTCCCCGTACTGACAAAACGGACGTAATCGCCGACTTCAGCCTGTGCGCCATCGAACAATGCCAGCGAGAACAAAGGCTGCACCTGCTCGACCCTTACATTGCCGGCCAGATCCTCGACCATGCCCATGGCCTGCGCTTCGTAACCGCTGAGCGCCTGCATGTTCTGTCCGGCACGCATGCGGTAAAGCTGCAGCTTGTCGCCCGGCGCAATGCCGGACAAGGTACCGGCATCGAAATACAGCCGGCGCCCTTCAACGCGTGTCACGCGGGCAGAAAACGGAATGCACGACACATCACCGGCAACCTGGCCGGACAATTGCGTCAGCGCATGCGTCACCGTGCGGCCCAGATCACTGTGGTTGAACGATGCACTGTCGGTAGCCTGGTCCGGACGGCCCATCACCTGGCCGCTCGCCACCAGCTGGTTGCGGTGGCGATTGACCAGCGCGCCGGATACGCCATCGAATACATACACTTCCAGATCAACCTGCCGGTATCGGGGCATGGCTTTTACCCCCACCCCCATCCAGTCCAGCACGGGCAGGCCTACCGTTACCTTGCGCTCTTCCGGGCGCACCTCCTGGCCATAGGTCGGGCGATATTTCTCGCCGGATGTCGACAGGTCGTGCACCACACCGCCAATCACGAACTGCACGCCATAGCGGCGCGCCAGCATGCGCACCTGTTCCGGCCGCAGTTGCGGATCTATCCAGTTGGGCTGTGGCGTGAATGCCAGCTCATCCGCTGCCGAATAAGCAAGGAAACGGCCTCCGCCGACCAACTGGTCCGCCAGCATGCGCTGGAAGCCCTGCGATGGCGATGCCAAGTCATTGGCCTGCGCAGGTTCGCGCAGCCAGAACGGCGTGACCAGCGCCTTGCGGCGGTAACTGGCGCCACTGCAAGCCATGGATGCCGCCTGCGCAGCGCTGCCGGCAGCACTTTCCGCAGCAGGCTTGCTGCTTGCGGGTACTGCCGCTGCAGGTTGCGCTTTCCCGGCAGCAGCAGCCGGTGCGGGTGCTGCTGCAGGTGCCGGCGTGGCAGCGGCCACCGGCAACGCCTTGCCCGGCTCGATCTGCACGAAGTACAGATTGCCCTCCCGCCATTCGCGCAGCAACGTATAACTGGCTGGCAATGGCGCTGGCCGTATTTGCTGGGATTCGGCGCCCCAGCCCTTGCTGCTGCGGCCGGTGGCCTTGACAGCCACCCCGTTGAAAAGCGCGGCATTCTGCAATGCATCGGCAATGGCCGCTTCGCGCGCGGCGGCCAGGTCGCCCTCGTATGGCGCACCGCCCAGCACGGGCGCAGCAATGCACGGCGTGATCACGCTACCGAGCGTCAGCGCCAGCAGCAACGCAGCAATGCGCATGGTCAACGCGCGTAGTAGAAAGTCGTGGCAGCAACCGATTCACCGGCCGGGGCCGGTGCGGCGGCGGCGGGCGCCGGAGCGGCCTGGACAGGTGCCGGTGCAGACTCGACCTTGGGCGCCTCGACCTGCATGCCTTGCTGCGCCACGCCGGCATCACGAGCAAAGTCGCTGCTCAGTTGCAGTTCCAGCACGGTTTCATATGCGCCGTCGGGCAGCGGGTTGATCGAAAGCACACGGGCACCACGCAGGTAGGCGTCGACGTAATAACGGAAACTGTCGTTCTGCAGCGCCAGCGACGATACGGTGCTCTGCCCGGTCAGGCGCAGGCCCTGCACGGTTTCCGCCAGCGCGCGGTAGGCATCGAGCTTGGAGGCGCGCATCGCCATCATCCGGCGCTGCGCGTTGGACAGGCCATCCATATTTGGCAACGCGCCATAGCCGACGGCAGTCACGCGGGAAGGCACAATCACGTCGGGCGCACCGGGAACGCCGGCAACAGGCCCCGCAGCAGGCTTCAAACTGCTGCAACCTGCCAGCAGCATGCCGGCGGCAATACAGGCCACGCCTGCGTATCGCTTGATCATCGCCAACTCCGCTTCGTTCACTGTAGATAATGCGAGTCTAGCCGCTCGTTACCCGCTCAGCCAGCACGGCGCGTGAACACCAGATCCCATACGCCGTGGCCCAGCTTGATGCCGCGGTTCTCGAACTTGGTCAGCGGGCGGTAATCCGGGCGCGGCGCATAACCGTCGGCGGTGTTCTGCAACTGCGGCTCGGCCGACAGCACTTCCAGCATCTGGATCGCGTAGTCCTCCCAATCGGTCGCCAGGTGCAGGTAGCCGCCCGGCTTCACGCGCGAGACCAGTTGCCTGATGAAATCCGGCTGCACCAGGCGGCGCTTGTTGTGGCGCTTCTTGTGCCATGGGTCCGGAAAGTAGATGTGCACGCCATCCAGGCTGCCCGGCAGCAGCATGTGCTCGATCACTTCCACCGCATCATGCTGGACGATGCGGATATTGCCGATCTGCTGCTCGCCGATCAGCTTGAGCAGGCTGCCCACGCCAGGTGTATGCACTTCCACGCCAAGGAAATCGGTATCGCTGCGGCCCTGCGCGATTTCCGCAGTGGCCTGCCCCATGCCGAAGCCGATTTCCAGCACGCGCGGTGCTTCGCGGCCGAATGCGGCGGCAAAATCCAGCGCGCCGGCCTGGTACGGCAGCACGAACTGCGGACCGTATTCATTGATGGCCCGCTCCTGCCCGGCGGAAAGGTGGCCCTGGCGCAGCACGAAGCTGCGGATGCGGCGCATGTAATTCGGGTTATCCATAAAGCCTGTCCTGAAAAGACCAAGCGCCGCAAAAGCGGCGCCCGGAATCGAATGATGGCCCGATTATACCCGAGCGGCTTACTGGCCGAGCACCAGCACCGCATCGGCCTCGACCAGCGCGCCCTTGGGCAACGCCGCCGCCTGGATGGCCGCCCGCGCCGGGAACGGCGCACTGAAGTATTCACCCATGATTTCGTTCAGCGTAGCGAAGTTGGCCAAGTCCACCACGAACACACCCAGCTTCACGATATCGGACAGATCACCACCCGCCGCCTGGCAGACCGCGCGCAGGTTCCTGAATACTTGGTGGCATTGCGCATCGAACCCCTCCACCAGCACATTGCTGGCCGGATCGAGGCCGATCTGGCCGGAAAGATAAACGGTATCGCCCACTTTGACGGCTTGCGAGTACGTGCCGACTGCTTTGGGGGCCTGGTCGCTGTGGATGATGGTTTTACTCATGGCATTGCTCCGGCATGGGGTTAAAGCGTGATTCTAGCGCCAAGCGCGCCGCGTAGGTGCAGTCCCACCCGGTTTGCTGCGCTCCGCTTAGTAGCAGATGGGATGCCGCTGACTGAGCCCGCACGGCGGTACGCATACCATGTCGTCAACGGGCAGCACCACACGCTGCAGCGCTACTTCCGTTGAACCCTCCATGAACCGTCAAGGAGCAACACCATGAACAGCGATCAAGTCAAAGGTAACTGGCACCAATTCAAGGGCAAGGTCCGCGAGCAGTGGGGCAAGCTCACCGATGACCATCTGACGCAGATCGATGGCCGCCGCGAACAGCTCTCCGGCAAGGTGCAGGAAGCCTACGGTATCAGCCGTGAAGAAGCAGAAGAACAGGTGCGCGATTTCGAAGAACGCCACCGCGACGATTACACCTGGCACTGAGCCGGTTCCGGCAGCGCCGCCAGGCTGGCGCTGCCCTGCTGCACAACCCGACAAAAAACAACAACAATCTACTCAGGAGAAACACCATGACCAAAATGACCAAATGTACTTCCGCCCTGCTCGCCAGCCTGCTGCTGGGCATCGGCATGTCCGCACATGCTGCTACCAGCGATGCCTACAAATCGCAGGAAGAAATGATCAAGCAGCGCTACGACGGCGCAAAAAAGCAGTGCGATTCGCTGTCCGGCAATGCCAATGACGTCTGTGTGGCACAAGCCAAGGCAGACCGCGACGTGGCGCTGGCCGATAACGAAGCCGATTACAAGAACACCCCGAAGGCACGTACCGAAGCCGCCCGCACCAAGGTGAAGGCTCGCTACGAAGTGGCCAACGAAAAGTGTGATGACCTCGCCGGCAACCCCAAGGATGTGTGCGTGAAGGAAGCCAAGGCTGCCCGCGACAAGGCACTGGCCGACATCAAGGCCGGCAAGACCGAAGGCGAAGCACACAACAAGGCCAGCAAGGAAAAGCGCGAAGCCGACTACAAGGTTGCCAAGGAAAAATGCGATGCGCTGGCTGGCGATGCCAAGACCAGCTGTGTCGATCAGGCCAAGGCTGCCTACGGCATGTAATGCTTGAGCACTGCACTTGCAGGAAAGATACGGGCCATTGGCCCGTATTTTTTGCCTGCGCATGCTGCATGCACTGTATGGGCACGGCTCCGCCATGAGCATTCCGCCGCCCATGAAATATGGGCCGATACCTCGCTGCCCGGGCTGCCCGGAGGCGCGCGGATTATCCGGAAATAACCACTCCCCGCTAGGCGGGAAGCCTTTATCCTGCTGATTACTTATGCGATCGTTGCGTGTACATCGCACCGGACATCACTCCAGGAAGTACGTGGGAACGCACCGCTTGAGCCACTGTTGTACTAGCAGCTTCCGCAACAGAATATGCAAGCATGCCCATGCAACAACGCATATCGCTTCCAGGATCAGTCAGGCGCTATCGGGGACAGGCCACGCGCCCGGCTGCGGCCAATAAAACATGCACCGATCATGAAAAAAGGGGTGACTGTCGTCACCCCCTTCATGATTGCAATGCCGTCACGCTTCCGGGATCACCGTGCTCGGGTCAGCAGCTGGCGTGGCTGCAGGCTCGGCATGATGCGGCGCCTTGCCCTTGCCCAGCCACACTTTCAATACATTGGCCACCCGCCACCCGGTCATGGCCATGGGCAGATAACGGCCCAGCCAGCCCAGCTTGGGGCCACCCAGCATGGTCAAGGCTACGTCGGCCAGCCCGGCAGCCGGACCGCCGCCAAAGAACCCTTTCACCAGCGCGCCGCCCTGCAGGGGTTTGCGCAACGTTTGCCAATCGGCCCCCAGTTGCATCCGGTATGCATCCGCCTGCACCTGTAGCGCCTCTTTTTTCAGCTCACGCAATTGCCTGCGTGTCAGTCGTTTGGGTATCGATGCTGTCATGGCAGAAATTGCTCCCTGTCCTTGCGCAACTGGGCGCGGGTGACCGGAAACGGGCTGGCACCAGCGCCGAAGCGGTTTTTCACCACGCCAACGCATAGGCCAGCCAGCGCAAGATCGAATAGGCCCACGCCAAGCAAGGTCCAGCCACGCCAGGCCGGGTCGGCCAGCCATACCGCAGCAACCGAAACCAGTGCCAGCCCCAGAATCACCAGGCCGGCAGCAGCAATAACCAGCGCAATACCGAATACCAGTTTGTCCCGTTCCTCTTCGAGTTCCATGCTGAAAATCGACAGGTGGTTATGCAGCAGCCCCACCACATTGGCGGCCAGCCGCTGCACGGGGCTCACTGCTTGCGGCTGCGGTGAACTCGCTTCACTCATGATCAGCGACGGGAAACGAGCAGGCCCAGCAGGAAGCCCACGCCAGCAGCAACACCGATGGCGGTCCACGGGTTTTCGTGCACATATTCATCAGTAGCCTTGGCAGCGGCCTTGGCCTTGGTGGCAACAACCTGTTCGGTCTCGATCAGCTTGGCCTTGGCAGTGGTCAGGTTGGCGGCAATGCGTTCGCGCAACGCCACAGCCTTGTCGCCTTGTTCACCCACGGCAGCCTTGATCAGGTTTTCCGTGTCGTTCAATACCGTGCGCAGGTCGTCGATCAGTTCGTTTTCTTCTGCTTTTACAGTCATGGTTCACTCCCGGGTAAGGTCGAAAAGGTGAACCCTCATTCTGGGACAGATTTCATGCCATCGGGGCAAAATCTTGCGAAACGTGAAATCTTCACATATCCCCTGTAAGCGCCCTCCTGCCTGGATTGCGTCAGGCCAGAAAGCGCTCGAGCAATGCATTCAGGAAGCGCCGCCCGCGCGCGGTGGGGCGGATATGGTTGAGCTGCCGCTCCAGCAGCCCATCAGCACAGGCGCGCTCCACCTCGTGCACCACTTTCGTGATGGGCAGGCCGGTGCGTTCGGTGAACAACGTGAGGTCGAACCCTTCGGTCAGCCGCAGCAGATTGAGCATGAATTCGAACGGCAGTTGTTCCAGTGTGACCGTTTCTTCGGTCTGTACCGCGCTGCCACTGGCCATTTTCTGCAGGTAGTCGGAGGGCTGCTTGTAGCGCATCTGCCGGATGATCTTGTCCGGAAAACTGATCTTGCCATGCGCACCGGCGCCGATGCCCAGATAATCACCGAACGACCAGTAATTGAGGTTGTGCCGCGCACGCCGGCCGGGCCGTGCGAATGCGCTGGTTTCGTAATGCTCGAAGCCGGCCTGCGCCAGATGCGCCTCGATGGCATCCTGCATGTCGGCCGCCACATCATCATCGGGCAGATCCGGCGGGTAGCGATAAAACAGCGTATTGGGTTCCAGCGTCAGGTGGTATGCAGACAGATGCGTGGGTGCACAGGCAATCGCGCTATCGATGTCGCTCAGTGCTTCGGCCAGCGTTTGCTGCGGCAGCGCATACATGATGTCGAGATTGAAATTGTCGAAATGCTGGTGGGCAATTTCCACCGCGCGGCGCGCCTCGTTGTCGTCATGAATACGCCCCAGCGCCTTCAGGTGTGCCGGGTTGAAGCTCTGGATGCCGATGGATAGCCGGTTGATGCCGGCTTCGCGGTAGCCGGCAAACTTGGCGGCTTCGAACGTACCCGGGTTGGCTTCCAGCGTGACTTCCGAATCCGGCAGCAACTTCACGCGTGCGCGGATGCCGGCCAGCAGCGTATCCATGCTTTGTGCGGAAAACAGGCTGGGCGTGCCACCGCCCATGAAGATGCTGGTGACCGGGCGGCCCCACACCAGCGGCAGACAGGTTTCCAGATCGCTCAGCAACGCATCGATGTATTGCGCTTCCAGTATCGGGTCCAGCCCGCTGCCACCCTGGCCGCGCACCGCGTGCGAGTTGAAATCACAGTACGGGCATTTCTTCACGCACCACGGAAAATGGATATACAGCGCCAGCGGTGGCAAGGCGGTCAGGCCCCAGTTGGCGCGGCCAACGGGCATGGCAATGGCGGTCATGGCTTCAGCGCTTCTGGTACGGGTTATGCAGATTGTCGACCAGCCGGTGCAGTACGGCCTTCATCTGGTCTTCGGCCACTTCCATAAGCAGCCCGTCCTCGAATGCATCCTGCATGGCCTGCACGATTTCATCGAGGTTTTCATTCATGACCTTGACTTTCTCGGTGCACGACACCACCGATTGATCGGGCCGGCACCACACCGCATAACGCTTTTCGTCGCTCACAGCGCGGTTTCCTGCAACTTGCCCAGCAGTACCGCCAGCGCCTTGCCGCGATGCGAAATCGGCCCTTTTTCATCCGGCGTGAGTTCGGCAGCGGTTTTGTCCAGCGAAGGAATCAGGAACAACGGGTCGTAACCGAAGCCGCCATCGCCGCGCGGCGCAGTCAATACTTCGCCCAGCAGCACGCCATCGGCAATCAACGGCTGCGGATCTTGCGGGTGGCGTACCAGCACCAGCGCCGCGTAATACCACGCGCGCCGGTCAGCGTTGCCGGCCAAGTCGGCCAGCAGTTTCTCGTTGTTGCGGGCATCCGACTTGGGCTCGCCGGCAAAGCGCGCCGAGTAAACGCCGGGCGCGCCGCCCAGCGCATGCACGCAGATGCCGGAGTCATCCGCCAGTGCGGGCAGGCCCGTGGCATGGCTGGCATGGCGTGCCTTGGCCAGCGCGTTCTCCACGAAAGTGCCGAACGGCTCCTCCGCCTCGCTCACGCCCAATTCGCCCTGGGGAATGATTTCGATATCCAGCGGCGCGAACAGGCGGCGGAACTCTTTCAGTTTGCCGGCGTTGTTGCTGGCGAGAACGATACGTTTCAAGTCTATATATCCAGTCTGGCCTCGCCCGACGGATGCGGGCAATGGCGGGGTCCGGCACGGCAATGGCAAGGTGCCGGCAGCGGCTATTTCCTGATCAAGGTCAGCACGCCGTTGTCGCGCTTCATCTGGAACCGGTTCAGCACCGAGCTACCAACCAGTATGGTGTCGAGTCCGGCACTTTCAATCACTGCCACCTCGACCGAGAACAGCGCCAGATTGTTGATGTCGACACGCGGTACCGTCACCACCCACACCTTGGCAAGGCCGTTGGCGGTCTTGGCCGCCGTCTGCCGCCCTTTCTGGTAATCGATATGCAGCTGATCGGCCATGACCTGCGACATCGACAGATTGCTGGCGCCCGTGTCAATCAGGCCACGCTGGGCCTGACCATTCACTTTCAGGTCCACATAGAAGTGCCCGCCTTCATCTGCGGCCACCACGATGGAACCGGCCCCGTCGCCCTGGCTGGCACTCACAGTCACATACCCTTCACCCAGTTGCAGCGTGCGGCTTTGCTTGCCGACCTGCACCGATGCGCTGTTGGCATCGAGACGCAGCAATTTCACGCCCCCGGCCTCCTGGCCTACCGCCAGTATCTGCTGCTTGCCATTGATCCTGAGCATGGCTTTGGCGCCAAGCAAACCGATCAGTGTCACTTCATCAGCCATCGCAGATGCAGACAACAGGGCCGCCACCATCAGCAGCATCCATTTTTTCATTGTGTTATCCCGGTCAGATCGGCGTCCATAGCGGGCGCCAGTTCGAGCAATGCAGTCTCGATCAACGGCCAGCCCGCTCCCTTGAGCAATTTGGCGTCCGATAGCGTACGCCGCCAGTTGCGCGCACCCGGCACACCCTGGAACAAACCCAGTATATGCCTTGCAACGATGCGCAGCGGCACGCCATCGGCAAGCTCCGCCTCGACAAAGCCACGTAACGCGCGCATCGCAGCGTGGCGGCTCTGCGGATGCCAGCCGCTGCTGTAGTAAAGGGCATCCACTTCGGCCAGCATCCACGGGTTGTGATAGGCCTCGCGGCCTATCATCACGCCATCCACATGCTGCAGGTGCGCTTGCGCAGCGGCATGATCGCTGATGCCGCCGTTGACGATGATTTCCAGCTGCGGCAGATCGCGCTTCAGCCGGTACACGTAATCGTATTTAAGCGGCGGGATCTCGCGGTTTTCCTTGGGGCTGAGGCCCTTGAGGATGGCATTGCGCGCATGCACGATGAAGGTGTTGCAGCCGGCCTCGTGCACCTCGGCCACGAAGTTGAGCAGGAAGCCGTAATCCTCCACCGCATCGATGCCGATACGGTGCTTGATGGTTACGTCGATGCTGCAGGCATCGCGCATCGCTTTCACGCAGTCGGCCACCAAGGTGGGTTCCAGCATCAGGCACGCGCCAAAGCTGCCACTCTGCACGCGCTCGGACGGGCACCCCACGTTGAGGTTCACTTCGTCGTAGCCCCAGTCCCCGGCAATCTTTGCGCACTTGGCAAGGTCAGCCGGCTCGGAGCCCCCCAGTTGCAAAGCCAGCGGGTTTTCGACCGCATCGAAGCGCAGATGGCGCATCTTGTCGCCATGGATGATCGCGCCGGTGTTCACCATTTCGGTGTACAGCCACGCATTGTGGCTGAGCTCGCGCGCAAAACGCCGGTAAAAGCGGTCGGTCCAGTCCAGCATGGGGGCGATACAGAAGCGCCGGCCAGGCACTGACGGGGCAATCGGAGCGGTTGATTCAGCGTGAACAGGCATGGGCAGCGGTCTTGCCCGGCATGGCGGGACGGTAGGTGCAGGAAATCATCGGGTAATTTTATAACAGCCAGCCACCACATACGGTGCCATAGGCAAAATTTGCCCGCCGCAACAGCCAGACGGAATGAAAACAGCCCCGCTGTTGCAAGCGGGGCTGTCAGGCCGGCGGGTTATTGCATGGGCGATCAGGCTACGATATGGGCGCCGGTCAGATAACCGACAGCAGCACCGAAGCGGTCCTTGTAGTTGGCGCGCACCAGCGGATCGAGGACGGGTTTCACCACGTCATGCAGCGGTGTTTCCCAGTCGCCCGGGTGCTGGAAGTTGCTCATGATGTAGGTCCAGCCGTTAATTTCGTCCACCGCGTGCAGGCCGGTGGATTCTGCACCCGACGGCGTCGACAGGATGCGCGACAGCACCTTGGTATCGACGTTGTACGCCCACAGGAAGTTGTTGACGTGACGGCCACTGTCTTCACCGATGAACAGCGTGCGCAGCTTCTCGGCAAACTTGATGTTGTCCGGGTTGGCGATCTTGTCGGCGTTGGAGAGGTTGCCCAGTGCATCGGCCACTTTCAGGTCCTCACCGATCAGCGCCGCTGGCGGGGCCATGTCGACCGGCACCCATTCGCTGTTGATGGCAGTGCCGCCAATGTCGTTCTGGCCAGCCTTCAGGTTCAGCGCGTACACGGCGCCGGAGGTAGGGCCTTCCACCTTGATGTCGCCCGAGCCATTGAGCATCGACGAGGTGATCGACGACATGGCCGAGTAGGCAATCTTGTCCCTGGTATTGACTGTGGTGCCTTCCATCTTGGTGAAGCCCATGCTGCCGCCCTTGTAGGCAGCGTAGCGGTGGGTTTCCAGGAAGGCGGCGGCCTTTTCCATGCCCGGCTTGATCTTGATCCAGTTGAACTTGCCGTTGAACGCGATCTTGGTATAGGTGGCGTCGAGCGGATCGGCGGTCTTGATGTCCATGATGTCGGACGCCTTGAGCGTATCGGCCAGTGCCTTGATTTCGGCGCTGTTGGCGCTGCCCAGCTTGATCCAAGTCAGCGTGGCCGAACCCGGGCCGGTGCCAGAGGTTTGTGTCCACTTGGCCACGTACAGTGTGCCCGACGACAGGTCGGCGGCCTTGTCGGCCACGAACAGGAACAGGCCACCGTTGGTGGCATCATCGCCCATCAGCGCGGTGCGCTGATCCGGCATCACCTGCACCAGCTCGTGCGAGATGCGGCCCATCGAGTAATGCTTCTTGATGCTGCCGGTACCGTCCGGATTGACGGTGACTTCCGGCATGTGGCCGTAGTGATACGGGTTGGCCTTGGTGGCGTCGCCGTACAGGTTCTTGCTGAAATTCTGGAACTGGGTGTTGCCAGCAATGGTGCTGGCATCCGGTTCGTACTCTTCGCTCGACAGGTGCGTACCCCACGGCGACAGGCTGGCGCCACAGGTGATCCACAGACCGTTCACGCCCGAGGTATCCACATTGTGGTACTTCACCAGCGTGAGCTTGCCGGTTGCCTGGTCCTGATCCAGCGTGAGGATGGCGATCGGCGATGGCAGCATGCCGTAGGTGGAAGCCAGGCTCTGGTCACGCGTGGTGTATTCGAACTGCACCACGGCAAATACCGGCTTGCCCTTCAGGCCCGGTACCGCTGCGTTGGGCAGGGTCAGCAGTGATGAGCCGTCCGGCGCATCGGAGAAGAACTGGCGTTCCTTGCCAACCACCGACTTGTCGATGATGGGCTTGTTGTTGATATCGACATAACCACCGGCGAGGATGGTGCCGCCCTTGCCATCGGCAACCATGTCGCCGGTGACGAAGAACGGCTCGTACTTGAGTGCGAATGTCTGCTTGCTGCCATCGCTGTAGGTGGCAACCAAGCTGGAACCCACGGTGGTGGTGGCCATGGCGCCAGGATTGGCCAGGCTGGGCGCGGGCATCGAATTGAAGCCCAGTGCGCTCAGCTTGGGTACCGGCGTCGGGGTTGGTACCAGAGTCGGAACGACGGCAGCATCGCCGTCGCTCGAATTACAGGCGCTCAGGATAGCGGCAAGGCTGCCACCGGCAGCCAGCGGCAGCAATGGGGCGCCACCCAGCATTTTCAGCAGGCGGCGGCGGCTTTCGTCATGGGAAAAAGGCATTCGGGCTCTCCATTCAACGTGTCATGAAAAAACAACAAGGAATGGATGCTAGGCCTGCCAAATGACCGGGAGATGAGTGAAATATGACGGGTATTTTAAAACCTGCACATGTCTACACCATCGGGTTCTGGCCCGATGGTGTGAACATGCGCGATCACGGTAAAACCGGCTTCAACCTTGCAGTGCAGCAATCTGCAATGTGATCAGCTCGCGGATGCCAGCATCGGCCAAGTCCAGCAATGCGTTCATTTCCGCACGGCTGAACGGCACCCCTTCCGCCGTACCCTGCACCTCGATGAAATGGCCTGCCGCGGTCATCACCACATTCATGTCGGTTTCACACGCCGAGTCTTCCGGGTAATCCAGATCCAGCAGCGGCACGCCATCGACCACCCCGACCGACACGGCGGCAACGTGTTCGCGGATCGGGCTGGCAGTGAGCTTGCCGGCGGCGATCAGGCCATTGATGGCATCGGCAAGCGCAACGAATGCGCCGGTGATGCTGGCAGTGCGTGTACCCCCATCAGCCTGGATCACATCGCAATCGAGCACGATCTGGCGCTCGCCCAGCGCCTTCATGTCCACCACCGCGCGCAGGCTGCGGCCGATCAGGCGCTGGATTTCCTGCGTGCGGCCCGATTGCTTGCCTTGCGCCGCTTCGCGCTTCATGCGGCTGCCGGTGGAACGCGGCAGCATGCCGTATTCGGCGGTTACCCAGCCCTGGCCTTTGCCCTTGAGGAAAGGCGGCACATTTTCTTCCACGCTGGCGGTGCACAGCACCTTGGTATTGCCAAACTCCACCAATACCGATCCTTCGGCATGGCAGGTGTAGTTGCGGGTCAGGCGAACCGGGCGAAGTTGGGCGGGCGTACGGCCGGATTGGCGCATGGTGTGTCCTTGAATGAAGATCGGGCCGATTATAACCGGCCCGATCTGGGTGCCCCGTGGCAATTGCCGGGCGCATGTCCTTACTTGGAGTACTTGCTGATCGCCGCCTGTATTTCCGCGATGGCTTTCTCGATATCGTCTTCGGTGAATTCCGCCGCCGATTTCGCGTCGATCGGGTCCACATGCGTAGTGATGGTGTTCTGATCCAGCCGCTGCGTGGAAACGAAGCCATCGTCGGGCAGATCAGGGCCATCGTCGTGCCAGTTGATGCCCAGTGCAGTCAGGTTGTCGCCGAATTTGCCACCCTGCAGTTCCGCACGATCCATCAGCTGCGGAATGGCAAACAAGACCGGGAACGCCCCCAGGAAATGCGTCATGTCGCTTTCGTCCAGCGTGCCCCAGAAACCGTCGGTGCACAGCAGCAGCGTATCGCCATCCGATAGCGTGACACGCCCACCGATATCGATTTCCGGCGGAAACGCGCCGCCCAGGCAGGAATAGATTTTGTTGCGCTCCGGGTGCGTCAACGCTTCTTCAGCGGTGATCTTGCCGTCTTCCACCAGCTTGCGCACCTTGGAATGATCGCGCGTCTGCCGAAGGATGCGCCCGCCACGCACCATGTACAGCCGCGAATCACCGGTATGCGACCAATAGGCAATGCCATCCTGCACCACGGCAGCCACACAGGTGGTGCGCGGGATTTCCAGCAGTTGATGATTGGCCGCGTAGTGGTAGATGGCCTCGTGCGCGCGCTGGAAGGCGTCCAGCAAAAAGCGCTGCGGGTCATCCAGTGCCGGCAGCGCCTTTTTCTGGAATTGATCGAGGATCAGTTCCACCGCGATCTGTGCGGCCACTTCGCCGTGCAGGTGGCCGCCCATACCATCGGCCACGATCAGCAACAATGCGTTGCGGCTGTATGAGTAGCCAACGCGGTCCTGGTTGTACTTGCGCCCGCCGGTGCGGCTGTCCTGGTATACGGTGAATTTCATCGCGGATTATTGGGATGGCGGCACGGGGCGCGCGGTAAGGTTTTGCCACGTGCGCTTGATGCTGCGTACGAAGCCCGGTTTCTTGGCGGGCGGCGAGGCCGGCTCCAGCAAGGCTTTTTGCAGTTGTGGCACGCTTTGCGGCCGCTCGGTGGGATCGAGCAGCAGGCATTGCCAGATCAGGTCCAGCAATTCGGGCGAATAACGGTCGCCATAGCGGTCACGCAAATCGAACAGTTTTTCTTCTTTTTGCCGCTGATCGGCCGGCTGCGGTGCGGTGCCGGTGATGCAGGCGAACATCGATGCGCCGATGCCATAGATATCCGTCCACGGCCCCAGCGTTTCCTTCTTGTTGTATTGCTCGGGCGCGGCAAAGCCCGGCGTGTACATCGGCGTGAGCCGGTTGTGTTCCTGCGTGAGCGTCTGGCGTGCCGAGCCGAAATCGAGCAACACCGGCGAGCCTTCCTTGCGGATGTAGATATTGGCCGGCTTGATATCCAGGTGCAGCAGCTTGTTCAGGTGCACCTCGCGCAAGCCGTTGAGCAGGTGATAGAACACGTGGCGGATCAGCTTTTCCTCCACGCCCTCGCGACCGTGCTTGAGCTGGATTTCCTTCTGCAGCGTGCGGCCGCGCTCGTACTCCATCACCATGTACACGGTATCGTTGGCGCGGAAGAAGTTCAGCACACGCACGATATTGGGATGCTGGATATGCGCGAGTGTCTTGCCTTCTTCGAAGAAGCACTTCAGGCCATGGCGGAACAGCGCCAGGTTCTCGTCGCTGCTGGCCGCAACCTTTTCGCCCTCTTTGCGCAGTGCCAGCGAGTTGGGCAGGTACTCCTTGATCGCCACCGGATAGTCGTTCTCGTCGTGCGCCAGATAGACGATGGAAAACCCGCCAGCAGACAGAAGCTTGGCGACGGTGTAGTTCAGAAGCTGGAAACCGCGCGGTAGCGGCTGATTGCTGGGTGTCGGCATTCGGTGGGGGCTTGCCGTTATACTCGGTGCTTTATACAAAACATTGTCGGTGTCCGCCGGTTGAAAGTAAAGGCGCGCACTGCGGAGCACACATATGATCCACAGCATGACCGGCTACGCCATCGCCCAGTCCGCCCTCGCAGGCGGCACGCTCAGCGTGGAGCTGCGTGCAGTCAACCAGCGTTTTCTTGATCTGACCCTGCGCCTGCCAGAGGAACTGCGCGCGCTGGAAGGCGGCATGCGTGAACGCATCGGCGAGAAGGTCAGCCGCGGCAAGCTGGAATGTCGCGTCAATTTCAACGCGCAGGCGGGTGTTGCCGGCAAGCTCGATCTGAACACCGGCCTGTTACAGGAGTTGCTGGCCGTGGCGCAGGCCGCCCGTCAGTTCCTGCCGGACAGCCGCGAGTTGTCACTGGGCGAAGTGCTGCGCTGGCCCGGTGTGATCAATCAGGAAACCCCGCAGGCCGAAACGCTCACTGCCACCGCCATGAGCCTGCTCGATGCGGCATTGGTCGATTTCAACGCCAGCCGCGCACGCGAAGGCGAAAAACTCAAGGAACATCTGCTGGAGCGCGTGGCCGGCATGGACGCCATCGTGCTCGAGGTGAAGCCGCGCATTCCGCAACTGGTGGCCGATCACGAAGCCAAGCTCACCGCCCGTCTGGTCGAAGCGTTGGGCAGCGCCGACGATGAGCGCGTGCGCCAGGAAATCGTGCTGTTCGCCCAGAAAATCGATGTGGATGAAGAGCTGTCGCGCCTGACTACCCATCTGGATGAAGTACGCCGCATCCTGAAAAAAGGCGGCGCAGTCGGCAAGCGGCTCGATTTCCTGATGCAGGAACTCAACCGCGAAGCCAATACGCTGGGCTCCAAGGCCACAGCGGTGGAAAACACCAAGGCATCGATCGAGCTCAAGGTATTGATCGAGCAGATGCGCGAGCAGATCCAGAATATCGAATAGGCACCCCCATGCGCACAGCCGCTCAGGCTGTGCGCTGCCCGGCGGCCGGTTGCGCCGCCAGGCTTTCTGCATCCGGCAGAGCCAGATAACTGTGCGCCGTCTGCGGCTGGTCGGCCGATAGCCAGCCGGCATGATCGGCAGCAGCAACGATCACCAGCGAGCGTTTTTCCGCGCCGGGCTTGCGCATGCGGCGCATCACCGGGTGATTGTCTGCATTCACGGTGATGTGGCTGAAAGAGAAGGTATGCCCGGCCTCGCTACCATGCCATGGCCGCCATTCCCCATCGTGCGTCAGCCATGGGCGCCAGATGCCCGCCACCGCAAAGGGTGCACCATCGGGCAGGCCGATTGCGTAACGCTCGGGCTTGCCATGCTCATAACTGGTTTCGTACAGCGCGGTCATCGGCACCAGGCAGCGGAAGCCTTTTTGCCACGACACCCGGTAACTGCGCTTTTCATCGATGGTTTCAGCTGGTGCGCTGGTCGTGGCGAAGTGCCTGGCATTGGGAGGCACCCTGTCCTTGGGCACCATGCCGAAGCTTGCCAGCACCACGCGCGGCCGGCCGTCTTCGCCCTGGATCACGATGGGCACCAGGCTGTCTTCAGCCGCCTCTTGCGCCCATTCACCATCAGGCAAAGGCAAACCGAACAGGCGGGCGAGTTCTTCACGCGATGTGGGGCGATAGCTTGCGGGCATAGGCTGTTGATGAAGCTTGGCGATGAAGTTGGCTAATGGCGTTGATGGCGAGAAAGTCCATCAAGCCTGCAGAAACACTGTTTTTATGATCGGGGCAGCTGCGCCTCTTTTGCGCGGCATACCGATCCTGTCTACCGGAAACGCCGGAAAAATCAATAACGCCAGCTAGAAAGCAAGTCCTTTCGGCGCAAAAAAACGTCAACAACAAAAATTTACGTCAGCCAGAAAAAATAATCACGAAAGCTCAAAGAATTCAACGGTAGAGCGCCCCTCAGCCCGTGTCAGGTTCGCTTTCGCCACAGGCATGCATGTCGTCCGACGGAAAAAGTCAGCTTTTTTGAATCCGGTCCCTAATCTCATGCGTATGTAGAGCGCGCGGAAAGCAATCGCACGTGTATCTGACAGCCAGTCGGAGAAAAACGTTCGGTGTGCGCAATACATTTTCAAGCACGCATCATGGAGACTGACGATGAAACATACAGCACTGGTAATTTCCCTGCTGGCAGCAGGAGTGATCTCGGCATTGCCCGGTATCGCCAACGCATCCAGCCACCGCGAATCCCCGTTCCTCACGCAAAGCCCCAAGGTGGACGGCACCGACTTCTATATGTTCCGCAGCTATGAAACCGGCCGCAGCAATTACGTCACGCTGATTGCCAATTACCAGGGTTTGCAGGAAGGCGCAGGCGGCCCGAACTTCTTCCTGATGGACCCGAATGCGCTGTATGAAATCCACATCGACAACAACGGTGATGCAAAAGAAGACCTGACCTTCCAGTTCCGTTTCAAGAACAACCTGCAAGATCTGCAGGTACCGGTGAATGGCGTGAAGGTTTCGGTACCGCTCACCAATACCGGTGGCATCACCGATCCGAAATCGCCCAACCTGAACGTGCAGGAGAGCTTCACGCTCACCGTGGTGAAGGGTGATCGCCGCACCGGCACCGCTACTGCGGTCACCAATGCCGGCAATGGCAGCAGCACTTTCGACAAGCCCGCCGACTATATCGGCAACAAATCCTTCCCCAATTACGATGCGTATGCGGCCAAGCATATCTATGCCATCAACGTGCCAGGCTGCAGCACCCCGGGCAAGCTGTTCGTGGGCCAGCGCAAGGACCCGTTCGTGGTGAACCTGGGGGGCACTTTCGACCTGGTGAACATCAAGGCGCCAGCCACTGCGTTCGATCCTCAGGCTGAAAACAAGGGCCTCGACAGCCTGGCCACCAAGAATGTCACCTCGCTGGAGCTGGAACTGCCGATCGCGTGCCTGACCAATGGCACCGAGCCGGTCATCGGCGGCTGGACCACCGCCAGCCTGCGCCAAGCCCGCCTGCTCAACCCGGCACCGGGTAGCGACAACGCCTCCGCCAGCAAGGAAGGCGGCGCCTGGTCGCAGGTATCGCGCCTCGGCATGCCGCTGGTCAATGAGGTGGTGATCGGCCTCAAGGACAAGGACAAGTTCAACGCCAGCAAGCCCAGCGGCGATGGCCAGTTTGCCAGCTATGTCACCAACCCCACGCTGCCTGCGCTGCTGGAAATCCTGTTCGGCAGTGCCGGCGTGAAGGCACCGACCAACTTCCCGCGTAACGACCTGGTGACTGCCTTCCTGACCGGCGTACCGGGCATCAACAAGCCGGCCAACGTGGTGGCATCCGAAGAACTGCGCCTGAACACCACCACAGCGGTCACGCCGCCAGCCATGCAAAGCCGCCTTGGCGTGCTGGGCAATGACACGGCCGGCTTCCCCAACGGCCGCCGCCCAGGCGACGACGTGGTGGATATTGCCTTGCGCGTGGTGATGGGCCGCCTGTGCCTGCTGAACATCGGTTGCGCGCCTGCCGATGCCCCGGCCGGTGCCATCGACTTCACCGACGGTGCGTATGTGGATTCCAGCGCTTTCGATAACGCGTTCCCGTACCTGAAGACCCCGGTACCCGGCGCCAACGTGAAATAAGGGGGCGATATGAAACAGTTCGTCATTTCCACACTGCTTGGCTTTTCTGCGCTGGCGCTGGCTGCATGCGGCAGCGATTCGGATGATGCCACGCCCACGCCGGTACCAACGCTGGCACCGACTATGGTGCCGACCATGCCGCCAGCCAGCGGTGATGCGTTTACCAGCCAAGTGGCGCAAATCGCGGCCAGTTCATCGGAAACCGCCGATCCGGTCAGCGTGACTGCCATCCCGGTCGTTTCCAGCGAAACCGCCGGTCCGGTCCCCGTCAAGTAGTAAGCCACCCTCCCGGGGCTGGCCCAAACCAGCCCCGGGCCCCATACAAGGAGCCCGGCATGCCCGCTTTCCGCCCCCTCTTCATCGCGGCCCCGCTGCTGCTTGCCAGCCTGACCGGTCACGCCGCCAGCAATCCGCAATACACGGATAACCTGGCAAAAATCTACACCGGCATCCAACAGGTGGATTTCGAGCGCGCGGCGTGCCGCCAGCAATTGCCCGCCGCTGCCAAAGGCATCGATACGGCCTATGCCGGCTGGAAACGCGACAACCAGCCACTGCTGAGCGAATACGACAAGCGTTACGACCGTTACCTGCGCGCATTGCCCGATGGCAACAAGCCTGCCAAGTACCAGCAATACCGCAAGATCATGGCCGACAAGTTCGCCAGCCAGCGCATGGCCTGGCAAGCGGCGCTGGCGCAATTGCCCAAGGCGCAGCGCGACAGCCGCTGCCAGAATTTCCCCGCTGCGCTGCAGGGCGATCTGGACCCGGCACGCCGCTACGGCAAGGAAATCAGCGCCAACCGCAAGCTGATGCCACTGGCCTGATACCCGCCATTCATCCATCAAACACACAGAAACGGAGACCCCATGCGCACACAACGCCTGCCCGGCATCACCAGCCTGCTGATTGCACTACTCGCCCTGCTGCCTGCAGTGGCCCACGCCCATATCGGCCAGGGCGATGTGTCCGGCGGATTCATCGCCGGCTTCCTGCACCCGCTGGAAGGGCTGGATCACGTGATCGCCATGGTGGCGGTCGGCCTGTGGGGCGCGCAGCTGGGACGCCCGGCCATCTGGGTACTGCCGGTGACGTTTCCGGTGGTCATGGCATTTGGCGGCGTACTGGGAGGCTTGGGCATCAATATCCCGGGCATCGAGATCGGTATTGCGCTGTCCGGCATCATCCTTGGCGGCATGGTGGCGTTCGCCGTGCGCCCGCCCCTGTGGTTTGCCGGCGTGATCGTGGCACTGTTCGCCATCTGCCATGGCTATGCGCATGGCAGGGAATTGCCCGAATCCGCCAATCCGCTCACTTTTGCGGCCGGCTTCGTGATCGCCACCGGCTTGCTGCACCTGGCCGGCATCGTATTCGGTACCCTGCACCGCTGGCGCCAGGGCGCGCAGGCACTGCGTGCGGCCGGCGTGCTGATTGCCGCTGGCGGCAGCTATTTCCTGTACAGCGCGCTGAGCTGAGCCATGCGCTGCCGCCCATCACGCCAGCTTGCCATTGCCGCCGTGCTACTGGGCAGCAGTAGCAGCTGCTTTGCCCATGCGGCGCTGCAAGGCGCCGGCGATTTCTATGCCGGTGCGCTGCACCCGCTCACTTCCCCCGAACACATGCTGCCGCTGCTTCTCACCGGCCTGCTTGCCGGCCAGAACGGCCACAAGCGCATGTCGTTCACCTTGCTGCTGCTGCCGCTAGCCTTGGCTGCCGGCGCGGTGATGGCCCTGCTGCTGCCCGGGCTGCCGGGTGCTTTCCTGGTAGCAATGGTGCTGTCGGTGCTGCTGGGCGCATTGCTGGCGTGGGCCAGACCATTGCCGATTGCGGTGACGGCACCGCTGGTTTTGCTGTGCGGCGTGGTGGTGGGCTACGCCAATGGCTCGGCCATTTCGGCCGATATCCACCCGGCCATTTTCATTGCCGGACTGATGGCTGCCGGCCTGCTGTTGCAGGCGTATGGCATGGCGCTGATTTCCTGGCTGCTGACACTACCCTGGGGCTGGGTGGGCATCGCCGTGCGCGTGCTGGGTAGCTGGAGCATTGCCATCGGCCTGCTGGTACTCACGCTATCGCACCGGGCGCTGTTGCTGTCCTGACTGCTTCGCGCCACCAATGCGGGAAATCTGGCGACCACACATCACTGATCATTGAATGCATGCAGCCCGTCATGCAGCCACTTGCGCTGCGCGCTGCCAGGCAGGCGTAAAGGCTACGCCCCCGCCTACAACCCCAGCAGCTTCAGCCCGGTCACCCGCTCATACATCCATACCAGCGCAAACAGCGCGATCAACGCCGAGCCACCGTAAATCACCACCGCGCGGAACACCCTGCCCTCGCGGTAGATGAACAGCGGCGGCAGCACCAGCAGCACCAGCGCCAGTTGCCCCAGCTCCACGCCGGCATTGAAGCCGGCCAGCGCAACCACTAGTTGCCAGGTGGGCAATGCCATGCCGGTGAGGATGTTGGCAAAGCCCAGCCCGTGCACTAGGCCGAACACGAAGGCCACCAGCCATTTGCGGCCCGTCATCACCGGGTAAATATTGTTCAGCGCGGCCAGCAATATGGTGAACGCAATGCCCACCTCCACCCATTGCGATGGCACCTGCACCCACTGCAGGCTGGCCAGCGTGAGCGAGAGCGCGTGTGCTGCGGTGAAGCCGGTCACCACCTTGAGCATATCCAGTGCCACCGCGCGCGCCGGTGCGCCGGCCACCCAGCGCCGGTGTTGTGGCAGCCACGCGGCGGTCAGCACCAGGCAGATCAGGAACAGCGCGTGATCGAGCCCGCGCCAGATATGCCAGATACCCTCGACGGCAAACTCGCGGAACGCGCGCCACGCCGATTGCCCGCGCACATCAATGCTGGCCTGCGGGTGATCGACGCCGACGATGGCCGTTGCCATCGCCGCCCCCTGCGCCACGTGGATCAGCCCCTTGTGCAGCGTATCGGTATCGGCAAACAGCCGGTAATCGATGGTCAAACGCTGCGGTGCAGTGGCGCATGCCGCGCTGAATGGCAATACCGCGTAGCTGCCGTCGGTATGGCTATCGATCAGCAGCGTGCCCGGCGTCAGCACGCAACGCTGGCCGTCTGCGGACAGCTTCAGCCGGGCGAACGCGTACTGGCTGATTTCCGCCTCGCGTGCGCGCACTTCGCCCCAGGTGAGCGCCCCGTTGCCGTCGGCATCCAGCACCAGCGGCGCATCCAGATCGCGTAGCGCGATATCCCAGCGGCCAGTCAGCGTGTGCTGCTGCACACCCAGTGTCAGATAGCTATCGCTGGGCTTGTGCGCATGCACGCTACCCGCGCTCAGCAACAGGCAGATCAACAGGCCAAGGCACCTCATGCCCACGCCCCCCGCACGGGCTGCACATCACCGGCAAGCTTGCGCTGCAGTTGCAGCAGTTGCGGATCGAGCAGCTTTGCGTTGCGCAGCCATTGCAGTGCCGGCGCGGCGCGGCGCGGTTGCCCGGCCGCCAGTGCAGCGGCCAGCAACAGCCGGCAATCAGCCACTTCCTTCTGCACCTGCCAGTTGGCCTCGGCCAGTTGCAGCGCTGTTTCGGCCTCGTTCAGCAGCTCCAGGTTGAAACGGGCTTCCTCGCGCAGGTGTACACGGTCGCCACGCTCGGCGGCGGCGGCAAAACGCGCTTTCAGGTCCTGCACATGCGCAATCAGGTCGGCACTGCGGCCGGCGTGTTTTTCGGCAATCGCCAGCCGCAGCAGCAAGTTGTCGTTACGGCTGTCATCCCGCAGCAGCGTGATCACCTCGGCTGGCCGACCCTGTTGCAGCAGCAGGTCGGCCAATGCAGTTTTCAGGTAGGCATCGCGCGAATCCAGCTTCAGGCCGGCACGGAACGACTGCTCGGCCTCTGCGCTGCGGCCCAGCCAGGCCAATGTTTCGCCCCGGCTGGCCAGTGCCCACAGGTATTCGGTACCACCCGGCGGCAAACCATCGATGCCGCGCCCGATCAACGCCAACCCCTGCAGTGGCTGGCCGCTGACGGCAATCACATTGCCCAGGCACAGGCTGGCAATGGGTGGATCCTGGATCACCAGCCCGCCGCAACTCTGCTTTGCTTCCTCGTAGTTGCCGCGCACCTGGTGGATGCTGGCCAGCATCAGCAAGGCCTGCGCATCGCCCGGCTGTTGCGCCAGCACCTGGCGCAGGTCGGCAATGGCTTCCGGAAAATGATGGTTGCTCTGGCGCACGCTGGCGCGGAGCAACAGCACCCGTGGTGGAACGGGCTGTGCAGCCAGCCATGGCGCCAGCACCGCCTCGGCACGGCCCAGGTCACGCGGATCTGCATCGCGGTGGAAGCGCTGCAAGTGCAATGCGGCCAGCTTCAGTGCGGTATCCATGTCCTGCGGCGCACGCAGCCGCGCTTGCTGCAGGCGGGCAATGCCGGCGTTGAGCGCATCGTTGTCACGCCGCGGCAATTGCTCCAGCACCTGCTGATCATCCACCGGCCGACTCGCCTCTGCCCAAGTAGTACCGGTGGTTAACACAATGATCAGCAGCCATGCGGTATTGCGCCAGCGCATAGGTATCCCGTGCGTTTGTCGATGAACGCTGTGTTATACGCAATCTACGGCATTTCAGATGCATGCTTGTTGCCAGCCATGGGCGTGGCTGTCGATGCACGTAAAACAAAACCCCGCTGCGGCGGGGTTTTGCCTGTTGCCGTCAAGCATACCGATCGATCATGGCTCGACAATGTTGAACATGGGCGGGAAGGCATCGAGCAGGCCGAACAGCTCGCTCACCTTCTCCACGCTGCCATCCACCTTGGCCTTGCCGCCGGCGATTTCCTTCTGCAGATCCGCACCGCCCAGCACCAGGCCGGCAAAGCCCAGCTTGTCCACCGTCAGCGTGGCATCCGCTTTCGGGAACAGACGGCCTTCGGTGTAGATCACCACGCCATTGCGCAGCTCGATTGCGTACTTGCCGCCATCGGGCAATTGCCAGTTGATCAGCGTCTGCTTGCCATCGGCCTTGGGGCCGTTCAGGCGGATACCCATGTAATCGAGCAGCAGATCCGGCGTCATCGCTGCCACCATGTCGAGGCTGGCGGTGCTGATACCCTCGGTCTTGGGCACGCCGTTGCGCAGCTCGTATGCGCCCATCAGGAACTCGTTGCGCCAGGTGGGGTTCTCGGTCTGGTAGCCCAGTTGTTCCAGTGCATCCGCTTCCAGATTGCGGGCCGTCTGGTTCTTCGGATCGGCAAACACCACGTGGCTCAGTACCTCGGCGGTCCAGCGGTAATCGCCCGCTTCGAACGATTTCTTCGCCTTGGTGATGATGGCATCCGCGCCGCCCATGTATTCCACGTAACGCTTGCCCGCTTCGGTCGGTGGCAGGTTCCACAGGTGGGCCGGGTTGGAGTCATACCAGCCCAGGTAGCGCTGGTAGACCGCCTTGGCATCGTGGTTGACCGAGCCATAGTAGCCACGGTTGGCCCACTGGTTGCCGATACCGGCCGGCAGTTTGATCTGCTCGGCGATCTCCGTCATGGTGTAGCCCTTGTTCGCCAGATTCAGCGACTGGTCATGCAGGTACTTGAACATGTCGCGCTGGCCGGCCAGGAAACCGTTGATGCGCGCCTTGCCCCATGTCGGCCAGTGATGCTGCGCCAGCACCACTTCCACCTTGTCGCCGTATTTGTTGATGGCGGTATTCAGCGTCTTCCACCAGTTGGATGCATCGCGTACCTGCGCGCCACGCAGCGTATACAGGTTGTGCAAGGTATGCGTGGCATCTTCTGCGGTATTGAGCAGCTTGAATTGCGGGAACCAGATCAGGAATTCGGACGGCGCTTCGGTGCCCGGCGCCATCTGGAATTCCATCTGCACGCCGTCGACGGTACGGGTTTCGCCGCTCTTCTTCACCGTGTCTGTCGGCGGGATCAGCGTGAAGGTACCGAACGAGGTGGTCTTGCCGAGGCCGGCATCCAGCTGGCCCTTGTCGCTACGCGGCAGCAGTGCGCCGTACTGGTACAGCGTGCGGCGGCTCATCGCATTGCCGGCCAGCACGTTTTCGCTCACCGCCTCCTCCAGGAAGCCTTCCGGCGCAATGATCTTCACCTTGCCCGACTTCACATCCTCTTCGGTGGTCACGCCCTTCACGCCACCGTAGTGATCGGCGTGGCTGTGCGTATAGATCACCGCCACCAGCGGTTTTTTCGGGCGGTTCTGGTAATAAAGATCAAGGCCCGCCCTGGCAACCTCGGCGGTCACCAGCGGATCGATCACGATGATGCCGGTATCACCCTCGATGATGGTCATGTTCGACAGGTCAAAGCCGCGGATCTGGTACACGCGGTCCGTCACCTTGAACAGGCCGTTGTTCAGGTTCAGCGCTGCAATGCGCCACAGGCTGGGGTTCACCGTATCGGGCGCGTCGCCCTTGATGAAGTCGTACGTGGTCAGATCCCACGAGATATTGCCCTTGGCATCCTTGATGGTCATCGGCGTCAGCGTTGCCACGAAGCCGCGCTTGGCATCCTCGAAATCCTGCTGATCCGCAAACGGCAGTTCTTTCAGCACGGCGGCATTGGCATCACGGGTGATCTTGCTGGCCGCTTTCTGCGTATCGGCCGCCTGGGCGGTCAGGCCATAAAAAGCGATGGCCAGCGCCAGTGCAATACGGGTGGTTTTCATCGTTAACCTCTTCAAGGATGGGTGAATGGAACATCGCTACTGCTTTGCTACACCTGCGGGTGTATCCGGAAATCATTTGGGCAGGATGAAATTGACCTGAAAGCGGAAGAACCAGTCGCCTGCGCTATCGGGACGGATGGCGTTGTAGCCGGCGCCCAGCACGTAATTCACCGGCACGAAGCCGTGCGGCTTGGTCAGTCCCGATACCGAGCCGCCCACCGGCACCGTCCAGCGCTGCGAAGAACGCTTTTCTTCCCAGTTGGCGGTGATGATGCCGATATAGCCTACTGATACAGCCGGATTCAGCCGGTAGCTGATGATAGGCTGCAACTGCAGCAGGTTCACATCGCTACGCTTGTCGTCACCGGCAAACGACCACAGCTGCGTTACCAGCGCCCCCGCTGTCCACTGGCGGGATTCAACCAGCGCCAGCGCGGTAGGGCCTGCGCTCCATTTACCGGTGCCCAAGGCATCCTTGCTGGCCGTATCGAGCAACATGGCCGGGCCGAAGCCCCAGATCAGGCCTTCTGACTTCGGTGAAAAAAAGCTTTGCCAGGTGATATCGCCCAAGCCGGTTTCACGCTCGCCGTTGGCCGCCATCGCCGGGTTGGACGTCACCGGGATGATGGCGCGGTTGATCCACTTCCATTCATCGTTGAGCGTAGTCGGGTACACCGGCTGGATATTCAGCGTCTGCTGCGGTTTTTCCAGCGGCCCCACATGCAATGTGGTGTTGTACTGGAACGGCAGGGTGACGATATCGGCCACCGGGTTGGCCAGTTTTTTCTGCAGTTCATCGTCGGCATGCGCCAGTTGCGGCAATACATCCAGCGCAGCCAGCATGGCAAGGCGGCGCGGCATCGTGACCCGCTCTGGCAGGGTATGCGTCACTTACTGCCCCTTCAGCACGGCAGGCGGCGTCCAGCGGCCATCCCCCGCGGCAGCTTCTGGCCAGTAGGCACGGATATAGAGCGAGAAATCGTCGCCCTGCGGCGCTGGCAACCAGTTGCTTTCCTTGTCCGCGCCCGGCGAATCAGGTTGCACGTAGATGGTCAGCGAGCCATCGGCATTGGGTTTGAGCGCCTTGTTCTTGGTGCCGATCGAATAACGCTTCAGATCATTGGGCGCAAAGAAATGCTCGGCGCTGTACAGCGTGACCGACCAGAAACCACGCACTGGCGGCAACTGCCCCCTGGCAAACGTCAGCGTGTAACGGCCCGCACCGTTGAGCCGCGCGCCCGCCGCATCCAGGTCCTGGTAAAAGTATTTGGTTTCGTTCTGCTTGTTGACGAAGATATTGGATTTGGCCACCGCGGTGCGGGTGAAATAATCGGTACCGAACTGGGCGCCGTTGCTTACCGTGCTCCAGTGCGATGGCAATTGCAGCCCGTAATTGCGGAACTGCAGCAAGGGCGAAACCAGTTCGCTCTCGGCCTTGGTCGCTTCATCCACCATGGCCGCTTTCAGCGCCGGGTCCTGCTTCGCGGCGGCAAGCACCGCCAGCACCTGCGCATAGCGCGCGGCCTCGCCCGGCAATGGCCGTGCATCCTTGAGCACGGCGGGCAACTCATCAAAGAATTTGTTCGGGTCCACCCATCTGGTTTCGCCGCCATCTGCGCTTGCCTGTGCCGGGAAGTGCTTGATCCCCGCCCAGTCAACCTGCTTCGCCTTGCCGGTGTACTGGCTGAGCGGATACATGTCCACACCTGCCAGCACGCTTTGCACTGCAGCCTTGTCGGTAGCGCTATCGTTCTGGAACACGCGCGGAATCACGAAACCGGTATTGGTGCTGGCACGGAATACCTTGCTGATGCCCTTGGGCACCTTGCCCTGCCAGTCCGGCCCCACCAGCAGGTAGAAGCCCGGTTTGGTGCCATACATCTTGCCCAGGTCGGCAAAACTGTCCGAGCGGATGTCCACCACCTAGTATACCCAGAAGCGGTCGCCAAAATCCGGCACCTGCAGCACCACCGGCTCCAGGTCCAGCGCGATGCTGCCAGCACCATACACCACGTCCTGATTCGGGCAGGCCACCAGTCGCTCAGCCGGATCGATGTAATCGGTCAGCATGGACAAGCGGTTGATCGGCGCGATCGGCACGATGCCGCCCATCAGGCCAGGCTCGGGCAAATCCTTGAACGCCAGGCGGCGGTTATAGATATTCGTCATCGGCCACGCCCAGAAATACGCATCACGGGCCACCAGCCGCGCATAAGCCTCGGTGATGCGGGTGCCTGCAACCGGGCCGGCAACCGCAGGTGCGGCAGCGTCCTTTGCGTGCAATACCGGCATGGTCAGGCTACTTGCGGTGGCAAACACTGCAGCAGCGATCAGCGTACGGAATAGGGGCATCGTGGGTTTTCTCAGTCAGTTTTTGAATACGTTGGCAAAGGCATCGCAAGCACCGGGCCGGAATGCCATGGCGGGCATCGTTGCCTGCACAAGCAGCAACGCCGGCGGGCCGTACTTATTTCTGCGGTTCCAGATCACCCGGCTTCCAGCTCTTGTCGAAGAACGGCTGCGTGGGGCCGTACAGGCGCAGGATCACGAAGTAGCCCTTGTCCGGCAGCGTGCGCAGCCAGTTCTTGCCGGCACCGGGCGAGCTGGGGCCAAAATGGATGTCGATGGCGCCATCGGCGTTCTGTGCCGGCTTGTCCATGGTGTTGATCGACGGGAAAGGCTGGCCGTTATCGAGCCCGGATGCGGTGATCGAGTCATACCCGGTCACCGACCAGAACAGTGCCGCCGGAATACCCTTGGGCAGATGCAGCTTGTAATGCTTGCTGCCGGACAAAAACTCGCCATCGGCATCCACGAACGTGGCCGGGTACTTGGCGCCCACATTCACCATGTTCACCGCCATGCCCGGGCTGGCCGAATAGGCGTTGGTAAAGAAGCCGGTACGCGGATCGATGTAATTGAAGGTATCCGCGGTAAAGGTGGCATTGCCGGGAAATACATTCAGCCAGCGGCGGTCTTCGTACCAGGTACCGTTGGACACGATGCTCTGTGGCTCGTAGGAAATGCTGTGGCCGATCTTGGCCGCGGTCCTGGCAGCCTTGTCCAGCAAGCTGCCCACCCTGGCATCCGGGCGGAACGGCCTGCCCTTGATGATGCCCAGCGCCGCCAGCATGCCGCGCATTTCCATATCCTGCGGATCGGCATATTCGTTATCGATGAAGCGCGACAGCATCTCGAATGCCTTGCCATCGGTGGGGTAGAGCATGTTCACCGGCGTTTTCGATGCATTGGGAAACTGCATCGGCTTGGCAGTGGCTTCCTTGCCCAGCGGGTAGATGCGCGTCTGCGCCATCACCTTCACCGGTTCATCCAGCTGCTTCGGGTCTTTGAAGAAACCGCGCCAGAATACGAATACGCCATAGGTACGCGAGCGCAGCGTGTAGTAGCCGGCAGGTATTTCGCCCTTGTAGTCCGGTGGCAGCACCAGGTATTTGCCGCCCTTGCCCTTGTCCGGCCCCGGCAAGCCGACGTCGCCACACCATTGGCGGCCATCGATCGGCCCTTCAGAGCAGATCGGCCGCTGGAAAAAATCGTTCAGGATGCCCTGCAGGCCTGGCGGCACCTCGATCACCATCGGGCCATCTTCTTTCAGGTCCAGGTAGCCCATTGCATAGATCACGTCCGAGTTGGGCGTGGTGACCAGCGTTTTGGCGTTGAGGCGCTCCTTCCAGATCGGCAGCACGTTGTAGCCCTTGCCGAAGGTGCGCTCGGAACCCTCCTTCATGCCGTACATGTTCAGTGCCGGCAGCGCCCATATATAAGACTGCACCGCGCGCTGGAATAGCAACTCGTCCTGCAGCGCCGCCACGGTGGCGCGCGACGGGTAACCATCGGGGAATGGCGCATTGGCCAGTTCGTCGTAACGCGAAGGTGCAGCTGTTGCGGCAGCGCTCGTCATCACGCCGGCGATCAGTACCGCCAGCAGCTGTTTCAGATCAGGCATTGTCTTGCTCCTTGTTGCGGCTCATATGGCCGCAAACCCGCGTTGAATGTGGCATGCGGGCGAAAACCCGCCCGCTGCGGCGGCTGCAGGGCGATCCGGCCTCAGCTGCATTTCTTGTATAGGCAATCAGCAGGAACGCCGACATGCCGCTGCAAGCAGACAAGCCGATTAGCACACGCGAATATTACAAAGAACCAATAGTCCCGTCGGGCAGCCCACCCCGCCTATAGGTGCTTTCCTCAGGCAGAAAAAATGTGGGCTACCAAACGTAAGCCAGCGGCGGCAAGCACAACGGCAACAGCGGCAAGGTTTGCCGGTACCCCTTGAGCGCGCTGGCCAAGCACCTGCATCCAGTGGCTGCAAACCCTTGAATCTGCTGGAAATACGGGTTGGCACGCGGATTGCTTCATGCGTTATCAGCCGGGGCGTCACTTCAATTCTTATGCGCCCTTAAACCTGACTAGGGCTGCACGACCCCCAGCAAGACGGCTCTATCGCAACGTCGTGCCGCCAATCTCGAAAGGGACATTGAGATGCAAGTCATTAACACGAACATTCCATCGCTGAATGCTCAACATAACCTGAACAAGTCACAAGACAGCCTGAATACATCGCTGCAACGACTGTCCTCGGGTTTGCGGATCAACAGCGCCAAGGACGATGCCGCCGGCCTCGCCATTTCGCAACGGATGACCTCGCAGATACGCGGGTCTGACCAGGCGCAACGCAACGCCAACGACGGCATCTCGCTGTCGCAGACGGGCGAAGGCGCACTGGGGCAGATGACCGATATCCTGCAGCGCATCCGCGAGCTGGCAGTGCAATCGGGCAACGCCACCAACTCCAGCAGCGACCGCGCCGCCATCAACTCCGAAGTATCGCAGTTGACGTCGGAACTCGACCGCTTCGCGCAAACCACCCAGTTCAACGGGCAGAAACTGTTCGATGGCACGTTTACCGCCGCCATCTACCAGGTGGGCGCCAACGCCAACGAAACCATCACTGCGACCACGGCCAACCTGCGTACCAACCAGTACGGCACGTACCAGATCGGCGATGGCAACGGTACCGGCGCACTGGCCATCAGCAACCGGGCTGCTTCGGGCGTGGCGTTCGCGCCGGGCGCTACCGGCTCGGTGAATGCGGCCGGCGTGGCGGTAACCGCCTCGGGCACGTTCAGCATCAATGGCGTGAGCATCTCGGTGAACGATACCGACATGGCCAACGACATTGCCGCCAAGATCAACCAGGCCAATACCGGCGTGAAAGCCAGCGCCCGCACGGAAACCGTGCTGACCATGGGCTCCGGCGCATTCACGCTGTCAGTGGCTTCCAAGAGCAGCACCTTCCAGTCGGTGACGTTCAACATTGCCGATGCCAACGGCAACGGCACCATCGAGGCCGATGAATACCAGCAGGCGGTATCGGCGTTCAACGCCAAATCGTCGTCCACCGGCGTGACCGCGCAGGTACAGGTATTCCAGAACACAGTGGGTACCACCAGCTACGGCGTGAAACTGGTGGCGGATGACGGGCAGAACATCGTGCTCGGTTCGTCCAGCGGCATCGCCAGCGGTTTCGGCGGCGCGCTCACGCAATGGAACTACGATCCGGCATCGTCCAATGGTTCGTCGCAACGGCTGGCCAGCGGCTCGGTCTTCACTGCCGGTGCCACCGGTACGGCCTACTTTGCCGGCCAGGTGGTGCTCAACTCGGCCACGTCGTACTCGCTCACCACCAATACCGCGGCATTCGGCTCCGGCGTGTTCTTTACCGGCGCCAATCCGCCGGCGGGTTCGGTCAGCGGCATGGTGTTCGGTTCGGGCGTGTCGTACCAGGCCGACCTGAAGACGGTGGAAAAGCTCGATGTCTCCACCGTGGAAGGCGCCACCCAGGCACTGCGCGTGGTTGACGATGCACTGACGCTGATCAACGACCAGCGTGCCAAGTTCGGTGCACTGCAAAGCCGCTTCTCGGCAACGATCGCCAACCTGGCCACCAATTCGGAGAACCTGAGTGCGGCGCGCAGCCGCATCCAGGACACCGACTTTGCCCAGGAAACCGCCACGCTGACCCGTGGGCAGATCCTGCAGCAGGCTGGCACCGCCATGCTGTCGCAGGCTAACCAGTTGCCGCAGCAGGTATTGTCGCTACTGCAGCGCTAAGCGGCGCAGCAGCTCGAAAAGGGACGGTTCGCCGTCCCTTTTTTTCGCTGCGCGATCGCGCAGAGTATGTGCTAACCTGCCTGTAGTTTTTCAGCGAGTTTCCAAGCATGGCCAAAGGTAATGTATTCGTGGTCACCGCGCCGTCCGGCGCCGGCAAGACGACCCTGGTCGCAGCGCTGCTGGCTGCAGATCAAAATGTTCAGCTGTCCATTTCGTTCACCACGCGTGCTCCGCGCTCGGGCGAGCTCGATGGCAAGGACTACCATTTCGTCGGGCGTCCCGAGTTCGAGCGCATGATCAACTCGGGCGAGTTGCTTGAACACGCCGAGGTGTACGGCAATTACTACGGCACCTCGCAGGTGTGGATCAACGAGGTGATCGAGAACGGCCGCGACATCCTGCTGGAAATCGACTGGCAAGGCGCGCAGCAGGTGCGCCGGCTGTTCCCGCAATCGATCGGCCTGTTCGTGCTGCCGCCGTCTGTAGACGTGCTGGAAACGCGCCTGCGCAACCGTGGCAAGGATGACGAAGCCACCATCGCCCGCCGCATGTCTGCCGCGCGCGAGGAAATCAGCCATGTGGACGAATTCGATTACGTGATCGTCAACGAGCATATCGACGAGGCGGTGCGCGACATCGTCAGCATCGTGCGCGCCGAGCGTTTGAAGCTGCCGCGCCAGAGCACACGTCACGTTGATCTGATCAGCAGCCTTAAAGGCTGAACCCGGCCGCCGGGTCTGGTAGAATGGTTTTTTCGCCGCCTGCGGGCGGCGCTGTTTTTGGAGAATGATCATGGCCCGTGTCACCGTTGAAGATTGCCTGCACAACATCGATAACCGCTTCGACTTGACTTTGGCAGCCGCGTACCGCGCCCGCCAGCTCGCCAACGGCTCCACCCCGCAAGTAGACCACCCGGGCCGCGACAAGCCCACCGTACTGGCACTGCGTGAAGTGGCAGCCGGCGTTGTTGGCCGCGAGATGCTGGCCCGCCGCAGCTGATCAAAGGCAGCCCATGGCCGCACTGGCTGCGCACGACGTACCCGAACTTGCGGCCATGGCGCCGCACGTGCTGGATGCGGCCAACCACTTCCTGACCGAAGAAACGCAATACCTGAAGCCCGAGGACCGCGAGATGCTGGCCCGGGCTTTTGTTTTTTCCGAAGCCGCACACCGCGACCAGAAGCGCCAGTCTGGCGAGCCATATATCTCGCACCCGCTGGCCGTGGCCAGCATGCTCACCGCCTGGCATCTGGACGCACAGGCGCTGGCCGCCGCGCTGATGCACGACGTGATGGAAGACACCGGCGTTTCCAAGCTGGAAATCACCGAGAAGTTCGGCAAGCCAGTGGCCGAGCTGGTCGACGGCATGAGCAAGATCGACAAGCTCGAATTCCAGAGCAAGGAAGAAGCGCAGGCGGAGAACTTCCGCAAGATGCTGCTGGCAATGGCGCGCGACGTGCGCGTGATGATCATCAAGCTGGCAGACCGGCTGCACAACATGCGCACCATGGATGCGATGCGGCCGGACAAGCAAAAGCGCATTGCCCGCGAAACCATGGACATCTATGCGCCGATTGCCAACCGCATCGGCCTGAATGCGGTGTACCAGGAGCTGGACGACCTGTCGCTCAAGTACCTGCACCCGCGCCGCTACAGCGTGCTGTCCAAGGCGCTGAAAGCCGCGCGCGGCAACCGCCGCGAAGTGGTGAGCAAGATCCTGGACGGCATCAAGCACAAGCTGGCCGATGCGCATATCGAAGCGCATGTATCCGGGCGCGAAAAGAACCTCAACAGCATCTATCGCAAGATGCTGGAAAAGCAGCTGAGCTTTTCCGAAGTGCTGGATATCTATGCGTTCCGCGTGATCGTCAAGGACATCCCCACCTGTTACCTGACACTGGGCGCACTGCATGCGCTGTACAAGCCCATTGCCGGCAAGGTGAAGGACTACATCGCCATCCCCAAGTCGAACGGCTACCAGAGCCTGCACACCACACTGTTCGGCCCGTATGGCACGCCGATCGAAATCCAGATCCGCACACAGGAAATGCACCGCATTGCGGATGCCGGCGTGGCCAGCCACTGGATGTACAAGAGCGGCGACGACAGCATCTCGGACGTGCAGAAGAAAACCCACCAGTGGCTGCAGAGCCTGCTGGAAATCCAGTCCGAATCGGGCGATGCGGCCGAGTTCCTCGAACACATCAAGGTCGACCTGTTCCCGGATCAGGTTTACGTGTTCACGCCCAAGGGCAAGATCCTCAACCTGCCGCAAGGCGCCACCTGTGTGGACTTTGCGTACGCGGTGCACACCGACATCGGCAACCGCTGTATTGCCGCCAAGATCAACCACGAGCTGGTGCCGCTGCGCTATCACCTGAAAAACGGTGACCAGGTCGAAATCATCACCGCCGCCCATGCCAAGCCCAACCCGAGCTGGCTGACTTTCGTCACCACCGGCCGTGCGCGTGGCCATATCCGCCACTTCCTCAAGACCATGCGTTTTGATGAATCGGTGCAACTGGGCGACCGCCTGCTGGCCAGCGCCTTTGCCAGCCTGCACCTGTCGCCGGACATCGCTACCGACGACGTATGGGAGCGCTATTTCAAGGAAAGCAGCGCGCGCAATCACGACGATGTGCTGGCCGAACTGGGCCTGGGCAAGCGCCTGCCGGTGATGGTGGCCAAGCGCCTGGCGCAACTGGCCGGCCAGTGGAAGGAAGAAGCCCCTGCCAACCGCAAAGGCCCGGCGGTGACCATACGCGGCACCGAAGGCATGGCCATCCAGTTTGCCCGCTGCTGCAACCCCATCCCGGGCGACCCCATTCTGGGTCTCGTCAAGAAAGACCAGGGCCTCATCATCCACACTCATGATTGCCCGGTGCTGTCCAAGGGCCGTGTCGATACCGAGAAACTGATCGACGTGGAGTGGGATCCGGAAGTCACCCGGCTGTTCGACGTGCCCATCCGCATCCTGGTGGACAACGCCCGCGGCGCGCTGGCCACCATTGCCGCCGCCATTGCCGAGCAGGATGCCAACATCGCCGCCGTCTCCACGCAGGAGCCGGAAGACGACGATGCCCGCTACATGCAGATCCAGTTCACGCTGCAGGTGAACAACCGCCAGCACCTGGCCAAGATCCTGCGTGGCCTGCGCAGCCTGCCCAACGTCTACCGCATCAACCGCGCGCGCAACTGAACTTCGCCCATCCCCGTTGCCAGCGCGCGGCGGCCAGCGTGGTAAAATCGCGCATCCCAACGCTGTGCGAACCCTGCCGTGATCCAGCTTTCCATCAATGGCGAAGCCCGCCCCTTCCCCGCCGCGCTGACAGTACTGCAACTGGCCGAGCAGCTTGAGCTGATCGGCAAGCGTTTTGCCGTCGAGGTCAACGGCGAGATCGTACCCAAGCGCCTGCATGCCGAAACCACGCTCAACGATGGCGACAGCCTTGAACTGGTGGTCGCCGTCGGCGGTGGCTAAGCACTGCGCGCACGTTCCACTCCCATCCCCACGCTTTCCAAGAGCCCACGATGACCGATTTGTTCCAGATTGCCGGTAAAACCTATCACTCCCGCTTGCTGGTCGGTACCGGCAAATACAAGGATTTCGACGAAACCCGCGCTGCCATCGTCGAATCGGGTGCCGAGATCGTCACCGTGGCCATCCGCCGCGTGAACATCGGCCAGACCGCGGGTGAGCCCAGCCTGCTCGATTACCTGCCGCCTTCCGAATTCACCTACCTGCCCAATACCGCCGGCTGTTACAGCGCCGATGACGCCATCCGCACGCTGCGCCTGGCGCGCGAGCTGCTGGACGATCACAAGCTGGTGAAGCTGGAAGTGCTGGGCGACCCGCAAACGCTGTACCCGAACATCCGCGAAACCCTCAAGGCCGCCGAAGTGCTGGTGAAAGAGGGCTTCGACGTGATGGTGTACACCTCGGATGACCCCATCGTGGCGCGCGAGCTGGAACAGATCGGCTGCTGCGCGATCATGCCGTTGGCATCGCTGATCGGCTCCGGCATGGGCATCCTCAACCCGTGGAATCTGCGCCTGATCATCGAGCAGAGCCAGGTGCCGGTACTGGTCGACGCTGGCGTGGGCACCGCATCGGACGCCACCATCGGCATGGAGCTGGGCTGCGACGGCGTACTGATGAACACCGCCATCGCCGGCGCGCGCGATCCGATCCGCATGGCCCGGGCGATGAAGCTGGCGGTCGAATCCGGCCGTGAAGCCTTTCTGGCCGGCCGCATGCCCAAGAAGCTGTACAGCGGCGACCCCAGCAGCCCGCTGGCCGGCCTGATCGCCACCAAGTAAACGGAAGCTGCGATGGCCACCTCCGTCCGCTACGCCAGCCTCGATGACCTCGCTGCGCTGACCCCGCTGTTCGATGCCTACCGGGTGTTTTACCGCGAGGCCAGTAACCTGGCCGCATCGCGCGCCTTCCTGCAACAGCGGCTGGCACTGAACGAATCCGTGCTGCTGCTGGCCGAAATCGATGGTGTGGCCAGCGGTTTCATCCAGCTCTACCCGCTGTTCAGCTCCGCCAGCATGGCGCGCATCTGGCTATTGAACGATCTGTTCGTGACCGAATCAGCACGCGGACAGGGCGTGGCGCGGGCGTTGATGGAGAAGGCGCGGCAACATGGGGTTGCGACCGGAGCATTACGGCTGGAGCTGTCCACCGCCCATGCCAATCTGGCAGGTCAGGCGCTGTATGAATCACTGGGTTATCAACTGGACCAGGAGTTCCGTTACTACGCGCTGGCACTGTAGTTACGAATTTGCAAAGTACTGGAGCATGGCCGCATTACTCAGACATGGAGCCGTTATCTGGTTAGCGCCTGCGGCGCGCTGTTTGGGGCGGGAATGCGTCCCGCTGGCCGCCCTACTTTTCTTGCTTCGCCAAGAAAAGTAGGGCGGCCATCCGACCGCGGAAGGCGCCCCAAAACACCGCGCCGCAGGCGCTGAACCATGGCTCACTCACATGAGCAAGCAGCAATAGCTCAAAGCGGAAGAGCCTTCATAGCCGCTATCGCGGCTTATACCCCGATCACCCCGCCATCCTCTCGTGTAATCGCCAGCGTTGCCGAGCGTGGCCGGCCGCCGGTCGGGCCGTCCGGCCAGGTCGAAATCGCCTGCGGCTTGGCCGGGTCGTTGCGCTCGCTCGCCGGCTCGCCCGGGTGCTGGATGTTCACGAACAGCGTCTTGTGATCACCGCTGAAAGTGATCCCCGTCAACTCGCAACCACGCGGCCCCACCAGGAAGCGGCGCACCTCGCCGGTCTGCGGGTTGGCCGCCAACATCTGGTTATTACCCATGCCCGCGTATTCCTTGGCATTGATGGTGGTGGTCGATACGTCGGTCTGCAGCCACAGGATGCCGGTCTCCGCGTAATACAGGCCATCCTGGCTGCCGAAAATATCGCCCTTGATATTGCCGCGATGGTTAGGGTCCTTGGCATCCGGGTTGCCGGCCAGTGCGAACAGGCTCCAGTTGAACGAGGTCGCAGTCGGGTCGTTGCCCGCCTCCACCCAGCGGATGATCTGGCCAAACAGGTTGTTGGCGCGCGGGTTGGCGGCATCCACACCCGGCTTGCCTTCCTTGCCGCGATCATTGTTGTTGGTCAGCGTGCAGAACACCTCCCCCGGGTTATGCGGGTTCACCGCTGTCCACTCCGGGCGGTCCATCTTGGTGGCGCCCAGCTTGTCGGCCGCCAGGCGCACCTTGATCAGCAGTTCGCCATGATCGGCAAAGCCGTTTTCTTTGGTCAGCCCGTTCTTGCCATGCGTGAGTTCCAGCCAGCTGCCGCTGCCATCGGCATCGAAACGCGCCACGTACAGCGTGCCTTCATCGAGCAGATCACGGTTGGCCTTGCGGTTGTTCTTGTTCCACGGCTTGGCAGTGACGAACTTGTAGATGTACTCGAACTTTTCATCGTCACCCATGTAGAACACACACTGGCCGGACGGTGCCACCGACAGGCAAGCACCTTCGTGCTTGAAGCGGCCCAGCGCGGTGCGCTTCACCGGCTTGGCATCCGGCTCTTGCGGATCGATTTCCACCACCCAGCCAAAGCGGTTGGGCTCGTTCGGGTTGATTTGCGCATCGAAGCGGAAATCGACATCCACCCATTTGTAGCCGGCGCCTTCGCCTTTCAGGCCATAGCGCTTGGCGTTGAAGCCCTTGGGGTCGCCATTGTCCGACCAGTCGCTGAAATAGCCGTGCCAATTCTCTTCGCAGGTCAGATAAGTGCCCCATGGTGTCCAGCCGTTGGCGCAATTGCCGAAGGTGCCCAGCACCTCGCGGCCGCTCGGGTCATCCGCTGTTTTCAGCAAAGCATGGCCGGCAGCAGGGCCGGACAGCGCGATCGGCGTATCCGCAGTGACGCGGCGCGCGTATTTCGACGGGCGCACCACGTTCCACTTGCCATCGATCTGCTCGACCTCGATCACCGATACGCCGTGCGCTGCCATTGCTTTCTTCTGCTTGTCGGCATTCCAGCCGCTCATGCCGCCCACATGCAGCAGGCCATCGTCGGTGTATTCGTGGTTGATCGCCATCAGCCCGCGCTGGCGCTTGCCGGCGTTGACCAGCGGAAAGTAGCGCATGCCGTCATGGTGCATACCGGCCTGCGCCGCCTGTTCGTGCCAAGTATTGGAGGCATCGCTCTTGAACACCGGCATGTTGCCGGCGATGCCCACCGGATCACCCCACGCGTACAACACCTGTACCTTGTAGCCGGGCGGCACCGTCACCGTGTCATCGGTGCCGAGCGGGATGCCGGCAAAGCCCAGCGCCAGCGGCTTTTTCGATTGCGGCGGTGCGGTGGGCTTGGTGGCGGCGCCCACCAGCATGGGCGAGCCTGCCAGGGTCAGACCGGCCAGCAGCGCACCGCCGCCAGCAAAGAAATTGCGCCGCGACAGCGACAGATCCAGTTGTGCGGCCACGCCGGAGAACAGCGGATTGTCGCTGGGGTTACAGGAAATCGATTTATCGGCAAATGTCTTGGTCATGATGGCCCCGTCGGTTATGCGTGACCGCGGTGCGCAGCATTACCCGGGATATTCCCACTTTTGCCATGGGTATTTCCGGCGCAGGCTATGGCTCACCGCAGTGTGAACCTCGCAGCATGCGCAAACAGAATGACAAGGACATGACACCATGCAGCTCGAAATCTGGTTGGCTTTCGTTGCAACCACGCTGTTCATTTCCGGCACGCCCGGCCCCAACATGCTGCTGATGCTCAGCCATGGCACGCGCTATGGCTGGCGCGCCACACTGGCCACGATGAGCGGTGCACTGCTGGGGCTGGCGCTACTGTTCACGCTGTCAGCGTTTGGCCTTGCTGCCATCCTCAAGGCATCCGCCACACTGTTCCTGCTCTTGAAACTGGTGGGCGCTGCCTACCTGATCTATCTGGGCGTGCAGTGCTGGCGTGCCGGCGAATCGCTGTCCTTGCCGCAGGCAAAAAGCGATAGCGCTGCCAGCCGCTTCCGCACCGGCCTTGCGGTGGCATTGTCCAACCCCAAGGCCATCCTGTTCGCGGGGGCATTCCTGCCGCAATTCATCACCGCAGATCGGCCACAGGGCCGGCAATGGCTGATCCTGCTGTGCACCTTCTTCGTGATCGAAGCCGTGTGGCAGGTAGCCTATGCCGCCGGCGGCACCGGCCTGGCCAACTGGTTGCGCCATCCCGGCCGCATCCGCGTGTTCAACCGCAGTTGCGGCAGCGCATTCTTTGCTGTTGCCGGCGCGCTGGCCTTTGCACGCCGCTGATGCCGCCAGCGCGGCAGATCGCCGCCACTTGCCGTAAGCGGTGCTAGCCGGCGCTGCCTATACTGCAGCAACTATCCCATGGGAATGCCGGCATGAACGCGCTCAATCACTGGTCGTTGCGCAGCAAGGTGCTGGCTGCGGCGGCCATTGCCATCTTCATCGGTTTTTCCATCACCATCGGCCTGATCGCCACCACGGTTTACCAGGATGCCCGTGCAGTCGGCTATCAGCGTGCCACCGAAGAAGCGCATGCCTATGCCGGCAAGGTGGAAGACTACTTCAGCAATGGCTTCAACCTGCCCCGCCATCTGGCATCGGCCATCCAGGGCTTCCAGATTGCCGGCGCAGTGCCCGAGCGCAAGGCGCTGGACCAGATGATATTGCGCCTGCTGGGTGATTACCCGGATGCCTCCGGCCTGTGGACGATCTGGGAGCCGAACGCGCTGGACGGCAAGGACGATGCCTATCGCGCCGACCAGCCGCATCACGATCCCAGCGGGCGCTATTCGCCGTACATGACGCGCAGCGCAGACGGCAAGATCACGCAGGACCAGATGGTGGCCGGCGAACAGGCCAAGGGGCTGGCTGACTTTGCATCGCACCCGCAAGACTACAAGCCACCCTATGAAGCACCCGGCTGGGGTGATTTCTACTACGTGCCCAAGCAGCGCCAGCAGGACACTGTCACCGAGCCCTACCCGTACGAGGTACAAGGCAAGAAAGTGCTGATGTCCTCGCTGGTAACCATCATCAAGGACAGCAACGGCAAGTTTGCCGGCGTAGCTGCGGTCGACTTGCCCCTGGTCAGCCTGCAGGGCCTGTTTGCGCAGATCAAGCCCATGGGCACCGGCCATGTGGAGCTGCTCTCCAACGGCGGCATGATGGTGGTGGACGAAGAAACCGACACCATCGGCAAACCGGCCGATCCGAAAAACTACCCGGATGGCTTTGCCGACAATATCAAGGCGGGCAAGGCGTTCGAATTCGAGCGCGATGGCGAACTGCACATCTACCGCCCGATCAAGGTGGGCAATACCGGCCAGAACTGGTCGCTGGGCGTAGCCATTCCCATTTCGGCCATCGTGGCGGATGCCGCAGCGGCACGCAACAAGGCCATCGTGGTGGGCATCGTTGCGCTGGCGGCCATTCTGGTGGCGCTCAGCGTGCTGCTGACCGCGTTGACGTTGCCACTCAAGCGCCTGGCAGTGGCGATGGAAGAACTGGCCGGTGGCGAAGGTGACCTCACCCGCCGCCTGACAGTCAGCAGCCGCGATGAAATCGGCCGTACCAGCGATGCGTTCAACCGCTTCATTGGCCGCCTGCAGGACATGTTCCGCGAGGTACGCACGCAAAGCGATGCAGTGGGCGGTGCCACCGGCCAGCTCAACCGCAGCGCGCAGGAAGTAGCACGGGCCTCGGGCGAACAGAGCGAGGCAGCGACGGCCACCGCAGCCAGTGTCGAGGAAGTGACGGTCAGCATCCAGCATATCGCCAACAGCAGCAGCGAGTTTGCCCGCATCGCGCGCGAGGCCGGCAACACCACCAATCACGGCCAGCAACTGGTGGAGCGTGTGGCCGGCGCGATCGAAACCCTGAACGAGCGCATCGGCAATCTTGCACAAACGATGCAGAACCTCGATACCGAATCCAACAAGATCAACCACATCGTGCAGGCGATCAAGGAAATTGCCGATCAGACCAATCTGCTGGCGCTGAATGCATCAATCGAGGCCGCACGCGCTGGCGAGCAGGGCCGCGGCTTTGCGGTGGTGGCGGACGAAGTACGCAAACTGGCCGAGCGCACCGGCTCTGCCACCGTGGAAATCAGCCAGATCGTGGTGGAAATCCAGCGCGAGATCGGCGCTGCGGTGGGGGGGGTCAGCCATGCGCAGGAGCAGATCAGCAGCAGCGTGGCGCTATCGCGCGAGGCATCGGGCGCCATAGGCGAAGTACGCAACGGCACCGGCATGCTGGTGGACAATGTTTCGACCATTGCCGATGCAACGCGCGAGCAAGCCACGGCCAGTACCGATATCGCCCATAACGTCGAGCGTATCAGCAGCATGACGCAGGTGAACAACGATGCCATCGCCCAGGTATCGCAGGCGGTGGCGCACCTGGAAACACTGGCGGGCACGCTGCGCGAGATCGTCGGCCGTTTCAAGCTCTGATCGCGCGTGGTGAATGCACGCAGCACCCGGCGGCAGGGTTCACCTGCTGCCGGTGCGGGCTGCTTTTACTTGGCCATGCTCAGCGTGTCATCCCACATGATCTGGTTGCGCCCGGCGGCCTTGGCGCGGTACAGCTGCTGATCGGCCGCACGGTAGCGCTGCGCATCGTCGATGTCAACGCCCGCATGCAGGCCGATGCTCACCGTCACGCACTGTTGCGTGGTGCTGACTTCATGCGGAATGCCCAGCGAGGCCACCGCCGCCAGCCCGCGCTCCGCAACCGACAGTGCACCTTCCAGATCGGTTTCCGGCATCAGGATGGCGAATTCTTCGCCGCCCACGCGTGCCACCAGGTCCGACGCGCGACGCAGGCTGCCTGCCAGCGCATTGGAGACCATGTTCAGACATTCATCACCCTTGGGGTGGCCATAATGATCGTTGTAACGCTTGAAGTGATCGATATCGATCAGCGCCAGCCCCAGCGACAGCCCGTGGCGGCGATGGCGCTGCACTTCCAGCCGCAGCGCCTCGTCAAAATGCCGGCGGTTGGCAAGGCCGGTAAGGGCATCGGTAATCGCCAGCCGCTGCAGCAGCTCGCGGTTGCGCTTGAGCTCCAGGTGGTTGCGAACGCGCGCACGTACCGATGCGGCGGTGAACGGCTTGGCAATGTAATCGACCGCCCCCACGCCGAAACCCAGCTCCTCTTGTGCCGGCTGCCCCAGCGCAGTAATGAAGATCACCGGTATTCCCGCGGTGCGCGGATCTGAGCGGATGCGGGTGCAGACTTCAAAACCGTCGATATCCGGCAGCATCACATCGAGCAACACCAGATCGGGCAACGGGCCATCCTGCATGGCGGCCAGCGCATCGATGCCCGTCATGGCAAAGCGCAATTCGTAATGGGGGTCCAGCACGGCGGCCAGTGCTTCGATATTGGCGGGCTCGTCATCAACGACGAGGAGTGTGGCTTGCGGCATGGATCGCATCATTTCACCTTGGAATGCACAGGCCGTTCCTCGCCGGGCAACAGCAGCGGAACGATCCCTGCCAGTATCGTACGGGCACTGACATAGTCGAGTTGTTCGATGGCAGCGGCCAGCTTTGCCGTTGCAGCTGCATCGGCAGCAGCAAGCAGCGGCTCGGCATAGCGGAACTGCTGGCGCGCGCTCAGGCTGCGCAGGCGCAGCAATTGGTCCAGATCATCAAGCGACGCCGTTGTATCCGGCGATTTCTCCCGGTGGGTCTCGGGCACAGCCGGTGCACCGTCACGCTCGAACTGGTTGATGCTGCTGATCACTTCGATCAACGCACTATCCAGATGCTGCAGCTGTGCGTCCAGCGCGGTATCTCCGCTTTGCAGACGTTGTTCTATTTCGCTGGCAAGACGCGCCACCATGGTGGCCTCCAGCGTGGCGGCCACCCCCTTGAGCGTATGTGCCAGGCGATGCGCGGTTTCCACATCGCCCTGCTGCAGCAGATCACGCAGGCGCACCACTGTGTCGCTGTAACCATCACGCAGGCGCGGCAACACGCGGCGCAACGTTTCTTCCCGTCCGCCCAGGCGCAGCAATGCTGTCGGCAGATCAAGCCCCGGCAGCGATGGCACCCGGGCCATGCTGCGGGGCGTGCCGCCGCCATGCAAACCACTTTGTTCAGAACGTGCCCAGCGCAATGCAGTCTCCACGAGTCGTGCCGGTTCGACCGGCTTGGCCATATGATCGTTCATTCCGGCGGCAAGGCAACGCCGCTGCTCTTCGATCATCGCGTGTGCAGTCAACGCGATGATGGGTAATTCCTCGGCACTGCGCAGCGCGCGGATTTCGCGACAGGCCTGCAGGCCATCCAGTTCAGGCATCTGTACATCCATCAGGACCAGATCAAACCGGCTGGACGGTGCAATTGCAGCACGCACCGCCTCCCGCCCATTGACCGCCAGCTCCACTTCCGCGCCGAGCGACAGCAGCAGCTCCTGCTCGAACTCGCGCAACACCTCGGTATCTTCGGCCAGCAGGATACGCAAGCCTGCCAATGGCATGGGGTTGCCTACCCCCGCGTGCGGCGCCTGCACCGGTTCGGAAATCCCCAATACACGCTGCAACGCATGATGCAGCCGGCGCGGCAGTACCGGCTTGTCGATCACCGGCACCACGCAATCTGCCAACCCCAGCGTCGCATCATGATGCGCCGGTGTGGTCAGCAGCAAGAGTGAAGAATGCCGTTCCCCCAACAACTGAAGCGCTTCGTTGGGGCGCAGCACCGGGTCGCCCGCATCGAGCAGCACCGCATCGAAATCATGATTGCTCTCGCGCGCGGCCAGCAAGCAGGCTCTCGCATCATCGCCATCGGCGGCAACGATCACCGAGCACCCCGCATCGGAAAGCTGGCGGTACAGCGCAGCCGCACAGGCATCCTGCTCTTCCACCAGCAACACGCGCTTGCCCAGCGGCGCAATGGCAGGGGCAAGCTCATCGGCCACATCGAGGATCACCGCAAAATGGAAGGTCGACCCCTGCCCGGGCGCACTGAATACATCGATCTCCCCGCCCATCTGCCGCACCAGTTGCTGGGCGATCATCAGCCCCAGCCCGGTACCGCCATAGCGGCGGGTGGTCGAGCTATCCGCCTGCGTGAACAGGCTGAACAGGCGCTTGCGCTGCTCGTCATTCATGCCGATGCCCGTATCGCGGACCGAAAAACCCAGCTCGATCCGCCCATCCGGCGTCAATGCAGCCAGCACGCGCAGCTCCACCTCGCCGCGCTCGGTGAACTTGAGCGCGTTGTTCACCAGATTGAGCAATATCTGCCCCAGACGCAGCGGATCACCCCGCAACGGCGTGGGCACATGGCCATCGATGGCGAAGACCAGCTCCAGCCGCTTCTCGTCCGCCAGCAACATCACGGTATCGGCCAGTTGCTCGAGTACATCTTCCAGTTCGAAATCGACCACTTCCAGCTGCAGCTTGCCCGCTTCGATCTTGGAAAAATCCAGGATGCTGTTGATGATGCCCAGCAATGACTGCGACGATGCACGGATGCGCGACAGCTGCTCGGACTGGCGCGGCGCCAGATCACTGTCGGCCAGCAGATGCGCATACCCCTGGATCGCGGTCAGCGGCGTGCGGATTTCATGGCTCATGTTGGCGAGGAACTCGCTCTTGGCACGCGCCGCCGCGTTGGCCTGCTCGTTGGCCTGGCGCAGCACCTCGGTCTGCTCGTTCAATTGGACCAGCGCATCACGGAAAACCAGCAGGCTTTGCGCCATCACCGCAATTTCGTCGCTGCCGCGCGCATTGATCGAGACATCGAGCTGGCCACCCGCCAGATCGCGCATATGTTGCGAAATGGTCGACAGGCGCCGCACGATGGAACGCCCCACATACCAGAAACCGATCAGCAGCGACAGCGCCAGTGCCAGCGCGGTGGCCGATCCCAACAACCAGCGACTGCCGGTCAGCCGTTGTTCCAGCGTATCGATCTGGCCGTCCAGCTCGCCTCCCACCGATTGCCCCACCTGGCGTGCCGCGCCCACCAGTTGCTCCGCTGCCTGCCGGTTGCGCTCCACCAGGCCCTGCAGATCACGCACCAGCATCAGTTCGCGGTGGGCGATGTCGAACATGCTGCTGGGCTCCATGCCCAGCGCCTCCAGCCCTTCCAGCTCCTTGCGCACCGCCGCATGGTCGGGCAGGCCGCCCATGTCGGTCAGTGCCTTGCGGGCGCGCTGTTGTGCCTCGCGGTAGCTTTTGCGGATTTCGCTAATACGGGTCTCGTTGCCGGAATGCATGGCCTGACCCAGCAAACCGGCCATCAGGTTCACCTCACCACTCAGCCGCTCTGCCGCAGAAAGCGATGCCACCTGCTGCGAGACCAGCAACACCACGGCATTGGTCGAATCCAGCGTCACCGATTCGCTGCGAGCCAGCAGTTGCAGCGTTGACTTGCGGATCATCGGTGTGGCCAGTTTGTCGAAATCGGCCACCGCCATTTGTACCGTTGCCAGCGGCATGGGCTCCTTGCCACGCGGGCGCAATGTTTCCAGCAGTTTTTGTGTGGCCACGCGCCCTTCCGGGCTGGTTTGTGGCAGCGTCCGCTCCATTTCGCTGAGAATGATGCCAGCGCGGTCGCGCCAGCTGCCACTGTTGTTTTCACTAGCCAGCAGCTGCAAACGGTAGGCATTGGTACGCATCTGCATCAATGCGTGCAGTACGGCGAACTCACTGTCGATCAGGCCATGCACGGCAGCGCCGGCAGCGACCGATGCGCGCCGGGTGGCCGACAGCAGATCGGCGTTGGCGGCGGTCAGCACCGGATCCATCGCTACGATGAAGCGTTGCTGGCCTGCCTCGCTCTGTGCCAGCAACGACTGCATGCGCGCATCCAGCACCAGCCGCTCCCCCACCAGTTGATCGGTTTCGGCCACATTGCGTTTCAGCGTTTCCAGCAGCGTGGCCAATCGGGTATAGCTGCCCTGTCCGGACAGCGGCTGCAGCGAATGCCGCAAACCGGCCAGCGTGAAATCGATGCGTTCCTCGGCCGAGGTTCTGGCCTCCGGGGTGGTCGCGCCCGCCAGCGCACCCAACACTGCAGCCACTTCACGGCTGCCCGCCTGCAACTCTGCAGCAGCAACGGATGCCGGAAAACTGTGATTGGAGACAACCCGATAGGTTTCACTGACCGAGCGGAACGCCCACAACGCCGCACCAGACGCAATCAGCGTACTGGCAGCAGCAAAGCCGAAAGCCAGACGCAGGCGGAATGCGATCGACCGGTAAGCAGAAGCGGGTTGGGCTGACGATCCAGCAGCGTTCATCTTGCTCATCTTTGGACTATTTATATATTTGCTGGCTGCCTATCCGGCACAGGTTAACCATTGTTTGCAGCAAGTGCAGACTATGAACTATGAATGAAATTCGCCAAATCAGCTTCATCTTATCTTTCTTGTATTCTTCATTATTTTGTCCTGATTAGAAAGGAGTCATGATGTCGTCAGCCAAGCCGATCCCCGTCAGCGCCCCGCAAGGCACACCCAGCCTGCGTGCGGCCTATCAGGCCTGGCTCAATGCCAATAGCCCCAGAAGCAACAAACCTGCCGTTACGGCAAGCCGTCCGGAAGGCGCGTTGAAGATAGGCATCGTCGGCGCCGGCATGGCCGGTCTTTATGCCGCGCTGGTCTTGCAGGAAAACGGCCATACCTGTCATCTGTTCGAAGCGCAGCCGGACCGGCTGGGCGGACGCGTGTATACGCATCGCTTCAACGCTGAAAAAAACCAGTACTTTGAAGCCGGCGCGATGCGCCTGCCCGATACCGAAGAACAACAACCGCTGTTCCATCTGGTGGATTACATCAACCAGAAAGTGCCCGCCAGCAAGCGGATCGAACTGATTCCTTACCAGCTTTACGACGACACCGGCGATCTGGTTTTCGTGAATGGCCGGCGCGAATTGTCCGGCCAGACCATGAGCGTGGCGTTTGCCAATGCGCATCCGGAAGCACTGGGCTTTCCGCTCTCGCCGGAAGACCGCAACAAGACCGCCTCGCAATTGCTGGATGAAGCGCTGTCCCCGTTCCTGCAGTTGCTGGAAAAGGACTTCGATGCCGGCTTTGCCGAGATCGTCAAATACGACAACCTGTCGCTGTTTACCTACCTGACTGAACTCAAAGGCTGGTCGATCGAGAAGGTCAACTACGTTGAGACCATGACCTCGGCCACCAACCAGTTCCAGCAAAGCTTTACCGAGCTGGTGATCGAGAGCATGGATTTTTCCGGTGCGCAGTGGAAAACCATTGCCAACGGCATGGACCGGCTGCCCAATGCCTGCGCGGACGTGATCGGCCGCGATCACATCACCATGGACGCGCCGGTACGGAAGATCGAAAACTTGCCGGATGGCCGTGTGGCCGTGCACTACCGCGAGCGCGATGTCCAGGTGTTCGATCGGGTGATCCTGGCGCTACCGCCTGCCGCGGTTCGCATGATCGATACCCCGCAATGGTCTCCGACCAAGACGCAGGGCATACGCGCGATGCACTTCGAGCCGCTGTACAAGATCGGCATGCGCTTCAAGAGCCGCTTCTGGGAAAAAGTGCCGCGCCCTGCCAACGGAGGTCAATCGATCAGCGATCTGCCGTCGCGCTGGTGCGTGTACCCGTCATATGGCATCGGCGACGACGATGCCGGCGTGCTGCTGCTGTACTCGTGGATGACCGATGCATACGACTGGCTGCCGCAACAGGAAGATGAACGCATCCGGCTGGGACTGCGCGATCTGCAGACGCTGTACGAAGGCGTGGTGGATGTGCACGCGGAATTCATCGAAGCGTTTTCGGTAGCCTGGCCGGACAAATGGGCAACCGGTGACGCCATGTTCTTCCCCGGCCAGTTCCGCCGGCTGTTCAATGTGGCACGCGAGAACGAAGGGCACATCTACTTTGCTGGTGAGCACCTGAGCGTGCACCATACGTGGATCGTTGGCGCCATCGATTCGGCGCTGTATGCATGCCAGCAGATACTGGGCGATACGGAGCTTGAACCATTGCATCGCGAAGGCGCTGAACTCGTCGGCAACGATTACGACTATAGTGCGTGCGCAGCTGCCCCTGCACCGTCGAAATAAAAGGAAACCCCCATGCGTACGTTGCTGGCATCGCTGTTGTTGCTGTTCGCTTCGGCCCATCTGCACGCCGAAGAGGAAACGCCAGCACGTACGCTCAAGGTGATCGGCTCATGGAGCATGCTGAGCCAGTATCAGGATTACGAGATGCCTTTCTGGAGCAAGACTGTCCCCGAGATGAGCGGCGGCCGTATCACCACCGAGGTGAATGCCTTCAACGAAATGGGCCTCAACGGCGGTGAAGTGCTGCGCCTGATGAAGCTGGGGCTGACCGATTTCGGCACCACCATCCTCTCCTACGTATCCGAGCAGGACCCGCGTGCCGAAGCCGTCGATCTGGCGGGGCTGACAACCGATCTGGCCGCCAGCCGCAACGTGGCGCATGCCTACATGCCGGTGCTGGATAAATACTTCAAAGCCAGGCACGGTGTTCACGTGCTGGCACTATGGCCTTATTCGGCACAGGAGCTGTTTTGCAGCGGGCCGATCAAGAACCTGAGCGAGCTCAAGGGCAAGAAAGTACGCGTAAGCCTGCGCACCACCAGTGATCTGATCGAAGCGTTTGGCGCCACCACGGTCAACATTCCGTTTGATCTGACCTACGCCAAGGTCAAATCCGGCGAGGTCGACTGCCTGGTCACCGGTACCTTGTCCGCGCATTCCGCAAAAATGTATGAGGTGACCGATCACCTCTACAACCTGCCACTGGGCTGGAGCGTGCTGATGCTGGCCGTGAACAGCAGCAGTTGGGAACAGATCGCCCCGCAAGACAAGGCCACGCTGGAAAAAGGCATTGCGCAGCTGTCTGATCAGCTCTGGCAAGCAGCCAATGCACAAACCGAACTGGGCATCGCCTGCAATAGCGGCGCCGCCAGTTGCACCTTGCCCAATCGCGGCAAGATGACAGTCGTAACCCCCAGCGCCGCAGACAAGGCCAAGCTCAAACAGGTAGTCAAACAGGTGGTGGTCAAGCGCTGGCTCGACCGCTGCGGGCCGGATTGCCGGGAAGAATGGAACAAGACCGCCGGCATGGCTGCGGGCATGAGCATTCCGCAATAGCCCGGGCAGATAGCAAAAAGCGCGGCCAGGCCGCGCTTTTCTTCGTGCGGCTCATGGCAGTCAGCAGCGCACTTCCAGGTTGTCGATCAACCGGGTTTTACCCAGCCGCGCGGCAATCAGGATCACCAGATCGTGATCGGTATGCGTGGCCGGCTTGAGTGTTCTGGCGTTGCGCGTTTCCACGTAATCGATCTCGCTCCAGCCGCGGATACGCAGGTCCGCCACCACTTCAGCAGCCAGCTTGGCATAGTCGCGCTCGCCGCCCAGGATGGCTTTTTCCATGCGTGCCAGATGGTAATGGATGCGGGGTGCCTCGGCCCGCTCGGCGGTGCCCAGATAACCATTGCGGCTGGACAGCGCCAGGCCATCGTCTGCGCGACCGGTATCCACCGGGATGATCTCGATCGGCATGTTCAGCTCTTCCACCATGCTCTTGATCACGAACAGCTGCTGATAGTCTTTCTTGCCGAAACAGGCCACATCCGGCTGCACGCAATTGAACAGCTTGGTCACCACGGTGGCCACACCACGGAAGTGGCCGGGGCGGAATGCACCGCACAACTCATCCTGGATGGCCGGCGGTTCCACCTTGTATTGCTGGATCACGTGCGGATACAGCTCGCGCTCGTCCGGGGCGAACACCACGGCCTGCCCGCACTCGGCAGCGATCAGCTGGGCATCCTGCTCCAGCGTGCGCGGGTAGCGGTCGAAATCCTCGCCCTGCCCGAATTGCAGCCGGTTGACGAAAATGCTGACCACCACCTGATCGGCATGTTTCCTTGCTTCGCGGATCAGCGCCATATGGCCGGCATGCAGGTTGCCCATGGTGGGCACGAAGGCCACGCGGCCTGCGGTCTTGCGCCAGGCGCGCAGCTCGGCAATGGTATGGATGATATGCATGATGGCTACCGGAAAAACGGCCCTCAGGCCGGGATGAAATCAATAGGTTGGGCGCGATACGCGGCAACACAAGTCAGGCGGGTCAGTTGCTCGACCAGTGTTGCTGGCGGGGCATCAAAAATCTGCGGGTAGGTACACTCGCCCGGATGCCGGATTGCGAACGCCAGTTGCTCGTGCGGCGGGTCGAACCGGCAATCGATGCCGGGCTTGTTGCCACGCGCATCACAGCGATACCAGCCGGTGCCGGGCAGATACGCGGCAACAAAGCCGTGCAGGCAATACGGCGCTGCGGCGCCATCCAATGTCAGGCGCTGGTAGCCAAAGCCAGCCGGGATGCCATTGGCGCGCCACAACGCCACCAGCAGATGGGATTTGGCAAAGCAGAAGCCGGTTTTCACCGCCAGCGTTTGCGAAGCGGAACACGGCACTTCTTCGCGGTTGAAATCGATGCAATGCGCAATCTCGTCGCGTACCCAGTCAAAGCAGCGGCCTGCGGTAATCAGCACATCGGGCCCCGCCCGTTGCGCGGCCAGTGCCGCAACCTGCGGGTGCCGGAAATCGATCACATCGCTGGCCGCCAGATAGCGGGCCAGATCGGTTGCCTGCATCAGAAACAGTGCTCGTCAGACGGGAAGGTACCGGCCTTCACCGCTTTAACATACGCTTCCACGGCGGCCTGGATACTGGTTGAGCCCTGCATGAAATTCTTCACGAAACGCGCTTTCTTGCCCGGGTAAACACCCAGCATGTCGTGCATCACCAGCACCTGGCCATCGCAATCGGGCCCGGCACCGATACCGATGGTGGGGATTTCCAGCGATTCGGTCACCGCCCTGGCCACGCGGGCCGGCACCATTTCCATCAGCACCAGCGCGGCGCCGGCACCTTGCAGCGCCAGCGCATCGCGCTTGAGCACTTCGGCCTCGGTATCCGATTTGCCCTGCACCTTGTAGCCGCCATAAGCATTCACCGATTGCGGCTGGAAGCCGATATGCTCGCAAACCGGGATGCCGCGCTGCACCAGGAAATCGACGGTTTCCGCCATCACCATGCCGCCTTCGAGTTTGACCATTTCGGCACCGGCAGCCATCAGCCGCGCGGCATTCTCGAATGCCTGCTGCGGCGATAGCTGGAAGCTGGCGAAAGGCAAATCAGCCAGCACCAGCGCATCACCGGCGCCACGCGCCACGCATTCGGTGTGGTAGATCATCTGCTCCATGGTCACTGCCAGCGTATTACGCTTGCCCTGGATGACGTTGCCCAGTGAATCGCCAATCAGCAGCACATCCACACCGGCTTCGCTCATCAGCGTGGCGAAACTGGCGTCGTAACAGGTCAGCATGGCGATCTTCTGGCCATCCTGCTTCATTTTCTGCAAAGTCGAGAGCGTCGTTTTCATGGGCATTCCATGGAGTTGGCATGTATTCAAGGCCGGAGCGGGCGAGCGGGATGGCGCTGCGCCCGGTCACGGCGTGCAGGCACTTGTGGTGCGCTGCATCATCCAGCTTACACTGACGAAAGTCCCCTACCATCAGGGATTCCGGCAGGTAGCCAGATCATTCTTCGTGCAGGCTGATCGGCTGGCCCGCTACCGAGCCCAGAAAGGCCTTGGCCGCCCCCAGGCCGGGGATCACCACATCCGGGGCGATTTCCAGCAGCGGATTGAGCACGAATGCGCGTTCGGCAATGCGCGGATGCGGCACGGTCAGGCCGGGCTTGCTGATCACGCTGTCGCCGTAAAGCAGCAAATCCAGATCCAGCGTGCGCGGCGCATTGCGGAATGAACGGATGCGGCCATTGATGGCTTCGATGGCAAACAGCGCTTCCAGCAGCTCATCCGCCGACATGCCGGTTTCGAGCAAGGCAACCGCATTGATGAAGTCCGGCTGATCGGCATAACCCATGGCCGGGCTGGCGTAAAAACTGGATACCCGCAGCAGCTCGGTACCCGGCAGGCGGGCCAGCAGTTCGCAGGCGCGGCGCAACTGGCGCGCCGGCTTGCCAAGATTGGCGCCCAGCGCCACGAAAGCACGCGTGCTCATTGCTCCGAACCGCCACCATCGGGCTTGTCGGTCGCCGCTTTTTCGCTGGCGGGCTTGCGGCGCGGCTTCTTGCGGCGTTTCTTGTCACCGGCACCGGCAGCGCCCTTGCCAAGATTGGCCACCATGGCGGCGCGGGTATCCTGATCACAGTACTGGAATTGCGTCCACCACTCGGCCAGCGCCTTGTCGGCCAGGCCGCATTCGGCGCGCAGCACCAGGAAATCGTAACCGGCACGGAAGCGCGGCTGCTCCAGCAGGCGATGCGCACGCATGCCCACACGCTGCTCGAAGCGCGGCTGCAGCAACCAGATTTCCTTCATGGCCGCACTGTAGCGGTTGGGAATGGCCAGCTTTTTCTCGACGCGCGCTTCCACATCGTTCATTGCGTTCACGAGCGCCGGCATCGCATGCTCGCCGGCGGCTTCGTTCTTTTTCCAGCGCAGCTCCACTTCCTGCCACAGCAGCGCGGCAAACAGGAAGCCCGCGGAGACCGGCTTGTCTTCTGCCAGCCGCGTATCGGTGTTTTCCAGCGCCTTTTGCAGGAAAGCGCTGCTTTCCGGGCGCGAGAGCAAGCGATCAAGCAGCGGCAACACATGCTTGTGCAGCTTTTCATCCCGCAGCATGCACATGCATGCCCATGCCTTGCCGGACAGCAGCAGCTTCATCATCTCGTCGAAAATACGTGCCGACGGAATGTTCTCCAGCAGGTCTGCCAGCTCGGCCATCGGCTTGCGCGTGGCGGGGGCGATGGTCAGCCCCAGCTTGGAGGCCAGCCGCACCGCGCGCAGCATGCGAACCGGATCTTCACGGTAACGCTGCACCGGATCGCCGATCATCACCAGCCGCTTCGCTTCGATGTCTTCCACGCCATGATGGAAATCGACGATTTCCTCGGCATTCGGGTCGTAGTACAGCGCGTTGGCGGTGAAATCGCGCCGCGCGGCATCTTCTTCGATGGTGCCGTAGACGTTGTCACGCAGGATGCGGCCCGCATCATCGGTGGGGGCATCGGATGCACCACGGAAGGTGGTAACTTCGATGATTTCCTCGCCGTCGCGGTCGTAGAACGGCACATGCACGATGCGGAAGCGCCGGCCGATGATGCGCGAACGATGGAATACGTGGCGCACCTGCTCGGGCGTGGCACTGGTGGCGACGTCGAAATCTTTGGGGCTTTTGCCCAGCATCAGGTCACGTACCGCACCGCCGACGATATAGGCATCAAAGCCCGCGTCCTGCAGTTTGTCGCACACCTTGAGTGCATTGGAATGCAGCATTTCGCGACGTATGCCCAGATGCTTGGCGTGTAACACCTTCTTGCCTGGACGGCGCAAAACCTTGCCGATCAATTTACGGATCATGAGTTCTTTATTATCTGCGAGTAAGCGCAAAAAACGCATTATACAGAGCGGCGCCGTTGCGACTGTGCCGGTTTGTTATCCGGCGGACTGCCGCTGTTGCGATGCCACACTGCACGGCACGATAAACGCATTAGCGTTTTCACTCCACGCCATCCATCGGGGCACGCCATGTCGACTTACCAATACCGCATCGTCAACGTTTTTGCCGAAACCACTTATGCCGGCAATCCGCTGGCCGTATTCGAGGATGCCCGCGGGCTGGATGATGCTGCCATGCAGGCGCTGGCGCGCCAGCTCAACCTGTCCGAAACCACCTTCATCTTCCACAGCGATGCCGCCAACGCACGGGTACGCATCTTCACCCCCGGTTACGAGCTGCCATTTGCCGGCCATCCCACGCTGGGTACCGCGGCCACGCTGGACAGGCTGCATCAGCTGGGTGGCCAGGTCACGCTGGCGCTGGAAGCCGGCATCATCCCGGTGCGCGTGGATGGTGAGCGCGCCACGCTCACCGCCAACGCACCCGCGTATCGCGATGCCGCCCCCGGTGATGAACTGGCCGCTGCGCTGGGCTTGCCGGCTGCCGCCATCGTCGGCACGCCGCGCTTTGTCGATACCGGCACCGAGCAGCTGGTCATCCAGCTTGCTAGCCCGGAAGCCGTGGCCGCCGCCGCGCCGGATCTTGCCGAATTCAACCGGCTGACCTTCAACCGGCAGCAACGCGCGTGCGCGCTGGTGTGGGCGTTCGATAGCGCTGCGCCCGGCACCATCCAGGCACGTTTCTTCTGGGTGCAGCACGGTCAGTTGGGAGAGGACTACGGCACCGGCTCGGCCTGCGCCAACCTGGGTGGCTGGCTGCTCGATGCCGGCCATGCAGCGCCGTTCAGCTACACCATGATCCAGGGCCAGGGCACCGGCCGGCTGGCACACCTGCAGCTATCGGTAGCTACGGAGCATGCCATCCGCGTGGGCGGGCGGGTGGTGGAAGTGGGTAGCGGCAGCTTCGGATACCCGTGAATGCGCGCGCGGCAAAGCGGTTTGCGGAACAAGGCATAAATCCCGCAGTCCCAGCGGGGCCGGCTGCCGCTGGCTCCCGTATAATTCCTTTTCTTTGCACCGCAACATAAAGCCACCGCCCCATGAAATCCCGCCGTCTGCTTGCTTCTGCCCTGCTCTCCCTCGTTGCGGTCCAGCCCGCGCTTGCCTTTACGCCCCCGGTGCCGGCCATTGCCGCCAAGGCCTACTACCTGACCGATTTCCAGAGTGGCCGCACGCTGGCGGCACTGGATGCCGACAAGCGCATCGAGCCCGCGTCGCTGACCAAGCTGATGACCGCCTACCTGACCTTCAAGGCAGTGAAGGAAGGCCGCATCAAGACCGACCAGATGCTGACCGTTTCCGCCAAGGGCTGGAAAACCGAAGGCTCGCGCATGTTCCTGGACCCGAAAGTACCGGTACGCGTGGATGACCTGATGCGCGGCATGATCGTGCAAAGCGGCAACGATGCGTGCGTGACGCTGGCGGAAGCCATTGCTGGCAGCGAGGAAGTATTTGCCCAGTTGATGAACCGCGAAGCGGCGCGCCTGGGCATGAAGAACAGCCACTTCACCAATTCCACCGGCCTGCCGGATGCGAATCTCTACACCACCACCGCAGACCTGGGCATTTTGTCGGCGGCGATCATCCGCGACTTCCCCGAGTTTTATCCGATCTATTCGATGAAGTCGTTCAAGTACAACAAGATCGACCAGCCCAACCGCAACCTGCTGCTGCAGCGCGACCCGAGCGTGGACGGCCTGAAAACTGGTCACACTGAAAGCGCCGGCTTCAACCTGATTGCCAGCACGCACCGCGATGGCCGCCGTTTGATCTCGGTGGTGGTGGGCACTACCGGTGATATGGTGCGCGCGGATGAATCCGCCAAGCTGCTCAACTGGGGGCTAAACTTCCATGACACCCCCAAGGTGGCCGCAGCAAGGCAACCGGTGGGCGAGGTACGCGTATGGAAAGGCGCGGCAGAGAGCGTGAAGGCCGGCGCGGCACGTGATCTCTTCATCACCGTGGACAAGGGCGATGGCGCCAAGGTGAGCAAGCAGTTTGTGCCGACCGCCCAGCTGGTTGCACCGGTGAAGGCTGGCCAGCAGATCGGTACGCTCAAGCTCAGCGTGGGCGGCAAGCCGCTGCAGGATGTTCCTGTGGTTGCGCTGGACAACGTACCGGAAGCCGGCTTCTTCGGGCGTGCGTGGGACAGCATGAAAATGAAGTTCAACTGATAACCGTGGGCGCACTGCATGCCGGGACATGATCCGGTACGTAGCGCCCATGCACGGATGGCTGCACCGGCATGCTGGCGCAGCCTCTGCAGCGCGAGTGAGCAATATGGCGGATATACCTGATCTGATTGGCTATCTGAATGGCCGCTTCGCGCCGCTTGCCGAGCTGCAGGTGCCGGTGCTGGATCGCGGCTTCCTGTTCGGCGACGGGGTTTACGAGATGATCCCCGTGTACGGGCGCCAGCCATTCCGGCTGGCCGAGCATCTGCGCCGGCTGCAAAGCAGCCTGGATGCGATACGCATCCCCGCGCCGCACACGGCGGCAGAATGGTCCGACATCATCCACACCCTGATCGCCCGGCAGGATTTTGCCGATCAATCGCTGTACCTGCAGGTAACGCGCGGGCCGGCTTACCCGCGCAACCATGCATTCCCGGCCGAAGTTACACCCACGGTGCTGTTGTTTGCCGATCCGCTGCTGCCCCCTGCACCGGCATTGCTGGAGCAAGGCATCGCGGCGGTCACGCAGGCGGATATCCGCTGGCTGCGCTGCAACATCAAGGCCATTTCGCTGCTGGCCAATGTGCTGGCCAAACAATATGCCACCGATGAAAACGTGGCGGAAACCATTCTGCTGCGGGATGGGCTGCTAATCGAGGGCTCAGCCAGCAATATCTTCATCGTGCACGATGGCGTGATCCTGGCCCCGCCGCCATCACACCTGATGCTGACCGGGATCACCTATGACCTGATCATCGAGCTGGCCGGCCAGCATGGTCTGCCACTCAGCGTGCGGGAAATCGGCGAAGCCGAACTGCGCGCCGCGGATGAGGTATGGCTGACATCATCGGGCAAGGAAATCCTTGCCATTGTCGAGCTCGATGGCCAGCCAGTTGGAAAAGGCGTGCCCGGCCCCATTTATCAAGCCATGCACGCGCACTACCGTTCATTCAAGAACGATGTGATGCGACAAGGCAAGGACCAATAGAATGACCCAATTTACCGATATCCCCAGCAAGAAGCTGGAAGACCTGGTGACGTTCCCGGTACTGATTCCGGTCAAGGCCGTCAGCCACAAGCAGGTGCCGCAGGACGACTTCCACGCCGCGCTGCTGGACGTGACTGCGCAGCATGTGCCGGGCTTTCATGCCGGGCTGGTCACCATTCGCAGCTCCAGCTCGGGCAATTATTACTCGGCCACGCTATCCATCACCTTCGACACCATCGAGCAGGTGCACGCGGTGGACGTGGCGCTGCGCGCGCATCCGCTGGTGCAGATGCTGCTGTGAGCAATGTCGTGCTGCGGCCAGCCACCGCCATCCGGCAACTGGGGCTGGCCGACTACACCACCACCTGGCAACAGATGCAGGCGTTCACCGCCGCACGCAATGACGAGACGCCGGATGAAATCTGGCTGCTGGAGCACCCGCCGGTGTTCACGCTGGGCCAAGCTGGCAAGCCTGAGCATATCCTGCAACGCGGTGACATCCCCATCGTGCAGATCGACCGTGGCGGCCAGGTGACCTACCACGGCCCCGGCCAGCTGATTGCCTACACGCTGTTCGATCTGCGCCGGCTGGGGCTGGGTGTGCGCGAGCTGGTGCGCCGGCTGGAAAACAGCGTGATCGCCATGCTGGCCGATTACGACATCGAGGCGTACGGCAAAGTGGATGCGCCCGGCGTGTACGTGCGCGGCAGCGCTGGTGACGAGGCCAAGATCGCCGCGCTGGGCTTGCGCATCCGCAACGGCTGCTGCTTCCACGGCCTGTCACTCAACGTGAACATGGATCTGGCACCGTTCGGCATGATCAACCCCTGTGGTTATGAGGGTCTGCGCGTGGCGCAACTGGTGGATTTTGGCGTGAACGAGACACCCGGGGGCATCGCGGGTAAAATGGCCGACAAAATTCTGCAACAAATCAATTGACTAACCGTACCCCAGCCGGCGCGGTTTCAGGCCCATGACTGAAGAACTCAAGATTGCCTCCAACGCTGCAGGCGTGAAACACAAGGGCGAAGCCAAGACTGCGCGCATCCCGATCAAGATCGTGCAGCTGGAAACCCGGCTGAAAAAGCCGGAGTGGATCCGCGTGCGCGCGCCCGACACCAACAGCCGCTTCTACGAGATCAAGGAGATTTTGCGGGAGCAAAAGCTGCACACGGTGTGCGAAGAGGCATCCTGTCCCAATATTGGCGAGTGCTTCGGCAAGGGCACCGCCACGTTCATGATCATGGGCGATATCTGCACCCGCCGCTGCCCGTTTTGCGACGTGGGCCACGGCCGCCCCAACCCGCTGGACGTGGACGAACCCCGCCACCTGGCAGAAACCATTTCCGCGCTGCGGCTCAATTACGTGGTGATCACCTCGGTAGACCGTGATGACCTGCGTGATGGCGGTGCGCAGCACTTTGTCGATTGCATCGGCAACACGCGCGCCATGTCGCCCAATACGCAGATCGAAGTGCTGGTGCCCGATTTCCGTGGCCGCCTGGATATCGCGCTGCAGATTTTTGCCAACGGCCTGCCGGACGTGATGAACCACAACCTGGAAACCGCCCCGCGGCTTTACAAGCAGGCACGGCCGGGTTCGGATTACATGCACTCGCTCAAGCTGCTGAAAGACTTCAAGGCCATGTACCCGGACGTGAAAACCAAATCCGGCATCATGGTGGGCCTGGGCGAAACCGATGAAGAAGTGGTGCAGGTGATGCACGACATGCGCGCGCACGACATCGACATGATCACCATCGGCCAGTACCTGCAGCCATCCAATGGCCACCTGCCGGTGCTGCGCTACGTGCACCCGGATCAGTTCAAGGCCTGGGAAACGCTGGCGTACGAGCTGGGCTTCAAACACGCCGCCGTCGGCGCCATGGTGCGCTCGTCTTACCATGCGGATCAGCAGGCTCATCACGCGGGGATTTGATTTCCCGCGCTGCGGGAAATCATGAAAAACGGGACAGCGGCCCTGTTTTTTTGCTGCTGCAGGGCTTTGTTGCACAACGCCCTGCACCTGAGCCCCATCGGTAAACTCCGGCCATGACCAAACCGGTAATCCCCCCTGAAATTAACCGTCGTCATAAGTAGAATTTTCTCCCTGAACGACCGAGGAAGTTTTACATGAAGCGCTCACGCTTTTCCGACAGCCACATCATTGCCATTCTCAAACAGGCCGAGAGCGGCTCACCCGTTCCTGAACTGTGCCGGGAACACGGCATCAGTTCGGCCACTTTCTACAAATGGCGCAGCCGCTTTGGCGGCATGGATGCCTCACTCATGGCCCGCCTCAAGGAACTCGAAGACGAGAACCGGCGGCTCAAGAAGATGTATGCCGAAGAACGCCTCAAGGCCGAGATCGTGCAGGAAGCACTCACAAAAAAGTGATGAAGCCATCTCTCGTCGACGAGAGATGGCACAACGCGCAGTGCGGGATTTCGGCTGCGCCATTGCTGCAGCCTGCAAGGCATTCGGTATCAGTCAGACCTGCTATCGCTACCAGTCCAGAGGTTCCGGGCTCAACCATGAAATCGCCGACTGGCTGATCCGGCTGACGCACAACCAGCGCAACTGGGGCTTTGGCCTGTGCTTTTTATACCTGCGCAACGTGAAGGGATACCGCTGGAACCACAAGCGGGTGTACCGGATTTACCGGGAACTGGCGCTGAACCTGCGGATCAAGCCCAAAAAGCGCATTCTGCGAGAGAAGCCCGAACCCCTTGCAGTCCCGCAGGTCGCCAACCCGTGCTGGTCGATGGACTTCATGCACGATCAGTTGGCGGATGGGCGCAGCTTCAGGCTGTTCAACGTCATTGATGACTTCAACCGGGAGGCGCTGGCCATGGAGGTGGATCTGTCCCTACCGGCAGAACGGGTGGTACGTGCACTGGATCAGGTCATCGAATGGCGCGGTACACCCGATGCCATTCGCAGTGACAATGGTCCGGGTATATCGGCAGCACGCTGACGCACTGGGCTGCCAAACGGGGCATCCAGCTACTGCATCTCCAGCCGGGCAAGCCTCAGCAGAATGCTTATGTTGAGCGCTACAACCGCACCGTACGATATGACTGGCTGGGCCAGTACCTGTTTGAATCGATCGCCCAGGTTCAGGTGCATGCAACGAACTGGATGTGGACTTACAATCACGATCGCCCGAACATGGCGCTTGGGGGCATCACCCCGAAACAGAAGCTGGCATTAGCCAAATGACGTCTATTCTGACCTCGCTTAAAAACGGGGGGATTACCGGACAAGCTCCCAAGCATTTTCAGCTGTGATTCGTCCAATCGTCGCCGAGATAGAATTCATTCCGCTGCTGAAGTCTCCGCGTACCAAGCAATGGTAGTATCTAGACTCGAAAACGAAAGCGCGCCGGCGCGTCATTGTCGCGGATGCTAGTGTGGGTACGTTGAATTTCAGTGTGATCGAGTTCGAGTGGCGTAAGGGAGAGCATTACAAGTTAGGCATTGTTGGGAAAGTCGATACTCCCCGGCTTCGCGATACTGAATTACATTCAGTCTTGTTTGCGGTCGCAAAAGCGGAAGGCTGCTGGGAGAAAGCAAAGCACCCCAACCAAGTAGGCGTAGCAGCGCTAAAGCATACATGGCCTACCACTCTCGATTGCGCCAAGAGCTTGCGCATGAGAATGGAGAATTTTATTGAGGCCGGGGCTAATATAGGCAATTAAGAATGGAATGGGCGCCAAACCTTCGATCAAACATGGAAATCACCGTTCAAGCACTCCGGAAAGGGGCCAACGCGTGAAGGGCATTGCTATCCAAGGCGCTCCACTCCTGAACCGATTCCTCAGAATGGCGGTCATGGCTGGCGTAGAAAGCGCAGTTCAAATCCACATTGATCGCGGAGACGACCTCAATGCCCGAGACAACAAGGGCCAAACGCCTCTTATGCTTGCTGCGGCCCGCAACAAGGCCACTATCTGTAAACTCCTACTAGCTGCTGGCGCCGATGCCGATTTGCTGGATCCTTTGGGAAGCAATGCCTACGCCATCGCCCAAGCCACAGGAGCTCTTGATGCAGCTGCGGTAATTGAGGCAGCGTGTGTGCCGAAGTCAGCCTCCGCCGGTGACAATGGTCTGGATGGGCATACGCATTTCATTCAGGATGAGTGTTGGGAGCAAGCTGAGAACGACATAGCTTTCGGTGGGAATGGTTGTGCGGGTCCAGTGCAGCCGACCGGAGCGCTCGCTGCAATCTTGGAGCTTAAGTCCGCTACCGTTGCCGTAGCCTCACAGGCTTCTGACGATGAGTGCGACGAGTTTGACTTGACAGGCTGGGAAGCCGAAGAAGACCAGCCGCCACCCGAGGGCGACCAGACCCTTTCTACGGCTGCTTTTGAGATCCAAAGCGCAATCAACGAACACCAGCCCATCGACACGTCCGCCGACTGGGGCGACTTTGAGGCTTTCCTGCCCGACAGGGCGACGCCCCTGCCTTGTTCAGATGACAGCGAGGCACGCGAACGGCTGCGCCTGGTTGTGCTTCGCGCCATTCGTGAGGGTAGCGTCCCGCATTCAGCCATCGAAGACTTGACGCGTGGCGATGATGGCGAGTCCGACGCGGAAGCCGACGCGCTCTTGGGTATGGTCATCAACGACCTCGGTGCTGAGACGGACGAGCGATTTGAGTATTCGGCTCCGCACGAGAGTTTTGAGGTGTTTGTCGCGCCCGGCGAGAATTCTGACGAAGAGGAGGTGGTTGCAGACGCTTTGGCGTTCGTGGACGACCTCGCTGGGCGCCGTAATGAACCTTTGCGTATCTACCAGCGGGAATTCCAACGCGAAGCGCTGCTTACCGCTGCGGCTGAAGTCGCCTTAGGCCAAGCCATGGAGCGCGGAATCGAGAGATCGCTCGATGCACTAGCCGCCTGGCCATCCGGCATCGGCGCCGTGCTGGAAGCGGCCCGCGAGGTAGCGCGAGGCGCGAAGCCCCTGCGCTGCATGTCGTCCGGCTCGGAAATTGAGCCAGAAGAGACTGAGTTCAACTCCAAGTTGGAGCTGCCGGCCGAGAGCGAAGCCATTGACGCCGAAGAAAGCGACTCCCAATTTGACCTTGACGCCAAAGAATTCCCCGACAAGCTGGCGGAGTTCTGTACCAGCGCGGAGCTCTTGTCGAACCTCGCTGTCGATACGAGCCAGGACACGCCCGAATGGGAAGCGTGCCGAAGCACCCTCACATCGTTGGGCCTGACCCGCGGCTTTCTCGTGGAGCTGGCCGACTCCGGGCTCGCTGGAGAATCCGAGCGCTCCCTGGCGTTCGCGCAGGCAATGAAGGGTTATCGGCGCGCGCGAGACCAAATGGCCGTCGCCAACCTGAAGCTCGTCTTCTCCATTGCCAAGAAATACATGTTCAGCGGTCAGCCACTTGACGACCTGCTGCAAGAGGGGAACATCGGCCTTATCAAGGCTGTGGACCGCTACGACTGGAGCAAGGGCTTCAAATTCTCGACTTATGCCACCTGGTGGATTCGCCAGCAGATCGGGCGCTTCATCGCCGACAAGGGCAAGACTATCCGCCTTCCAGTCCACGTCTACGAGAAGACCCAACGAATCGCGCAGGCTGCCTGCGACTTTGAACTCAAGCATGGTCACGGCCCCTCTGTTGAGGAGATCGCGGCGCTCGTCGAGTTGCCCGCTCACAAGGTCTCGACTCTCTCCCGCCTGGGTATGGACCCGCTACCTCTCCATGGGTTGCCCGACATCGACGACCTCATCACTGCCGACGCCAAAGACCATTTCACACTCTGCGACCCGATGGAGATAGTCGAGGACATCCAATTAGGCGAATCCGTGGATCGCTTCCTGAGCATGCTCAAGCCCAAAGAAGAAAACGTCCTACGCATGCGCTTTGGTATCGGTGTTCAAAAGTCGATGACGCTCGAAGAGGTCGGCGTTCACTTCGAAGTGACACGCGAACGTATCAGGCAAATCGAGGCGACTGCTCTTCGCCGATTGAGGCATCCTGCGCGGCTCGACCGGTTCTTGCTCGAACTGGGCCTAACCCCAAGGTGCAAGCTGAGAGTTAACACATCAAGCGATTCCGACAGCGACTTTGAATGCGACGCACCAATCGCAATGGTCGCCTTCCCTGCTCCAGAGCCCAAGGTGGCCGCCCGGCGACCCGAGCAGCAGATGGACACCGGGCCCATGGCCCTAGACAAGGTCTTGGATCAGGTGCGAGAGGCTGGCATCCTCGTTGAGGACTCCCTTGAAGGCGATACACGCAGGCTGTGGGTACACATCACAAATACACCCGACAACCGCTCCCGCAAGATCGTCCGAAAGCTGATTGCGCTTGGGTTTGAATACTGGCCAGGGAAAGGCTATTGGCGATGAAGCCCAAGACAAGAAGCGCGCCGCCGCGCGCGATGGCGATGCTCGAATCTCTGCGGGGCCTGGGCTACTCAACCGGCGCGGCCTTGGCTGACATCATCGACAACAGCGTGTCGGCTGGCGCCTCCGAAGTCCGCCTTGATTTCACTTGGGACGGTTCCAAGAGCCGCATCGCGATCCTCGACGACGGGCGCGGGATGGACGATGCCGAGCTCGAAAGCGCAATGCGCCTGGGCGACAAGAACCCGCTTGACGCGCGTTCGGCCCACGATCTCGGGCGTTTCGGCATGGGCCTGAAAACCGCGTCCTTCTCTCAGTGCCGCCGACTCACTGTCGCCACCCTCAAAGGCGGCGCCGCAAGCTGCCTGCGCTGGGACCTCGACGAGCTCGCTGCAAATCCAGATGGTGGTTGGCTATTGTTCGAGGGGCCTGCCCAAAGGTCCAAACCTTTCCTCGCTAGTCTGAAGGGCAAGAAGACCGGAACGCTCGTGCTGTGGGAGGCGATGGACCGCGTCGTGACCGCCGGCTACACCTCTGATGATTTCCACGACCTCATCGACACCGTCGAGTCCCATCTGGCGATGGTCTTCCACCGCTTGCTCCAAAGGCCGCGAGCCAAGCTCAAACTGCTCGTCAACGGCCGGGCAGTTGCTCCATGGGACCCCTTCATGACGGGCCACCCCGCGAAGCCTTGGACGTCGCCGCCTACCAATCACGCCACTGACTACGGGACGGTCACGGTGCAGGCGCATGTCCTTCCGCACCGCGACAAGCTGACCGCCGTCGAGTATGACGAGAACGCCGGCCCGGCCGGCTGGACCGCGCAGCAAGGCTTCTACGTCTACCGCAACGAGCGGCTATTGGTCGCGGGCGGTTGGCTTGGCCTTGGGGGCTCACGCGCGTGGAACCGCGAGGAGGCCCATCGCCTGGCGCGCATTCGGCTGGACATTCCGAACACGGCCGACGCCGACTGGAAGATCGACGTTCGCAAATCGACGGCTCGGCCACCCGTGTCGCTGCGGCCGTGGCTCACCCTGCTCGCTGAGAACACCCGCGAGCGAGCGCGCCGCGTGTTTGCCTACCGAGGCACGCCAGCTCCGGCGAAGGGCAGCGTCCCCATCGAACAGGCCTGGCGCGTCGAGCGAGTCAAGGCCGGCATGCGATACAGCATCGATGAGGCGCATCCGTCGGTGGCCGCCGTCTTGGAGAGCTCTGGCGCCCTCGCCCCGTTGGTCAAGTCGATGCTTCGGGTGATCGAGGAGACCGTGCCGGTGCAGCGCATTTGGCTGGACACAGCCGAGAACAAAGAGACGCCGCGCACGGGATTCGAGGGCGAGCCCAACGCGGCGGTTGTCGAGGTTGCCAGCGTGCTCTTCGACGATCTCATTGAGCGCAAGGGCCTGAACATCGAGGAGGCGCGCAAGTCGATGTTGCGCACGGAGCCGTTTCAAAAATATCCCGCGCTCATCGCGAAACTTGGGAGCAAAAAATGACCGCAGTGGAAGAGGCAGCAGCGCAAGCCCAGTTGCTGGAAGATGTCATCGCCACCGCGCAGCGGCTGGTGAAGGCGGAGAAAGACTCGTCGAAGATCACGCCGGCCTTCATCGCCGAGAAAGTGAAGCTTGCCGCCGAGATATTCGCCAGCGACCCACCTGTGACGCTCGACGAGGTCAAGCTGGTCTCCACGCTGATCCAGCGGTTCAGCCACCGCATGGGCAAGGCCACTACGCTCAAAGACAACACCGGGCACATCGACTGGCTCAATGCTGCCCGCAAGAAGGACTGGCACTACTGGCGCCGCTACCGCGACTATCAGGAGTCGAAACTCTCTGACGTGGTCGTCGATGGCCTCGACGAGTCCACCAGCGACATCCTAGGCCTTCTCGAAGACCCGCTGCGGACAGACCCTTGGGACCGCCGCGGCTTAGTCGTCGGCCATGTACAGTCGGGCAAGACCAGCAACTACACCGGCCTCATCAACAAGGCCGCTGACGCGGGCTATAAGATCATCATTGTGCTGGCGGGCCTGCACAACAACCTGCGCTCGCAGACCCAGATTCGCCTTGAAGAGGGCTTCCTAGGCTACGAGACGACGCAGGGCGGCGATCCTGGCGCATCCATCGGGGTGGCCGCGTTCGGCGAGGACCTCAAAACCAACTCAGCGACGACGCGCGCCGAGAACGGGGATTTCAGCAAGGCCATCGCCAAGCACTTCAACGGCATCTCTCCCGAGGAGCGCCCTTGGATCTTCGTGGTCAAGAAGCAAAAGACCGTGCTCACGGAGCTTCTCAAGTGGATTCAAAAACGAGTGGCCGACACGCCCCACCCGCTTCCCTACACAATCCCGCTCCAGCATCCCCTCCCGGACGGGAAGGAGTGGAGGCTTGTGACCAAGCTGCCACTGCTGGTGATCGACGACGAGGCGGACAACGCGTCGGTGGACACTGGCGAACAGCTCTTCAACGAGGACGGCACGCCGGACGAGGAGCACTCGCCCAAGACCATCAACAGCCTCATCCGGCGGGTCTTGCACTCGTTCAGCCGTAAGGCCTACGTGGGCTACACGGCCACGCCCTTTGCCAACATCTACATCCACCACAAGGGCGCAACCACCGCCGAAGGCCCGGACCTGTTTCCCAAGGCCTTCATCATCAACCTGGCCGCGCCGTCGAACTATGTCGGCCCCGCCAGAATGTTCGGCAAGCTGACCAAGGAAGGCCGCGTCGGCGCTCTGCCGCTCTCGCGCAGCATCCTCGACCACTACGACCCGGAGGCCGAGGCGGGGTGGATGCCACCCAAACACAAGAAGACCCACGTTCCGGTCCACAACGGCCAGGAGACGATCCCCAAGTCCCTGCGCGAGGCGATCCATTCCTTCATCCTCGCCTGCGCGGTTCGCGAGCTGCGCGGCCAAGGGCTCGAGCACAGCTCCATGCTGATCCACGTCACCCGCTACGTGGCGGTGCAGGACCATGTGCGCGAGCAGGTCGAGGAGACCGTGCGCCGGATGCGCCAGAAGATCACCCGCGGCAGCGACGCGGACGAGCTGATCGCGCAGATGCGCGCGATCTGGGACGAGGACTTTGTCCCGACGTGCGACAAGGTCGCTGGGCTCTCGGCGCCCGAGGAGCTACCTCCTCCGATGCCCTCTTGGGACGACGTGCTCGCCAAGCTGCCCGACGTGCTCGCCGACATCGACGTGCGCTCGATCAACGGAACGGCCAAGGACGCGCTCGACTACGCCACGCCTGGCGCGGCCTTGAAGGTCATCGCGGTCGGCGGCGACAAGCTCGCTCGGGGCCTAACGCTCGAAGGCCTCTGCACCAGCTACTTCGTGCGCACAACGAAGATGTATGACACGCTGATGCAGATGGGCCGTTGGTTTGGCTACCGCCCGGGATACTTGGACCTCTGCCGGCTCTACACGTCGCCGGACCTAGTGAGGTGGTTCGGCCACATCGCCGACGCCTCCGAGGAGCTGCGCGAGGAGTTCGACTTCATGGCTAAGGCCAAGCTCACGCCCGAGCAATACGGCCTCAAGGTCATGTCGCACGAGACACTCACGGTCACATCGCCCTTGAAGATGCGCAACGCGCAAACGCTGTCGCTGAGTTACAGCGGCACACGCCCGCAAACCATCCTCTTTCACCGCAGCGCGGCCATCCAGCAGGCCAACCTCGACGCGACCGACGCGCTTGTCACCGCCCTCGGGACAACTTTCGTGGATGGCCCGAAGTATCTGCGCGACGGCGACACCGACTCGTGGCCCGGCGCGCGCCTTTGGAGCGACGTGGACGCCTCTCACGTCCTGGCGTTCCTGACCGCATACATAACCCACCCAAACGCAACGAGCGCGAAGGCTGCGGTGCTATCCGACTTCATCGCTAAGATGCTCGACATCGGCAAGTTGAAGCGCTGGAGCGTCGCCGTGCTCTCCGGCGGCGACGGCGTTGGCGAGCCCTATACGTTCCCCGGCGGCTTCGAGGCCAAGTCGCTGCAAACCCGCAAGATCGACGGCACGCCCGGCGCAAAAGACCCGGCGATGTTCGCCATCGGCGTTCTGACCGATCCGAAGGACGAGGGCATCGACCTCGACGACGGCGCGTGGCGCGACGCGCTCGCCCGCACCCACGCGGCGTGGAAGCCCGACCCGGCGCGGGGCCGCGTCAATCCGCCCACGATCCCGAGCGGCAAGGGGATTCGCGAGGCGCGCGACCGACTCGGCGGCGACGCCGACCGCGGCCTGCTGCTGCTCTATACACTGTCGCCCTACAAGGGCAAGGCCAAGGCTCCCGAGAACCTCATCGTGCCCGGGTGGGAGAAGCCCATCATGGCCTTCGCCATCGCCTTCCCGTCGGCCGAGAACAGCATTCGCGTGGAATACGAAGTGAACCTCCTCTATTGGATACAGGAATATGGCCCGTCCGAGTAACGAATTCCTGATGGCTTGGTCATCGCTCACCAGCGCCGACAACGAGCCAGGATGGCAAGCCATCGCGCTGCCCTCCGCTGGGCCGCTCGAACTGCGCGCAGGCCGGCGCTCGCCCGACAACGCCGAGGCGGTGTTGGTGTGCTTCCCATCCGCGAAGCTCGCCACCGCCGACAAGCTCTCCGAGGGCCAGGGCTTTGCCGTCGAGCGCGCGGACCCCGACGGCAGCGGAAAGCTTTGGCTCGCCCTGACGCGCAAGGCGGCCGGCAGCGCAGATCTCTTCGCGTCCATGGCCTGCGATATCGTGGGTGCGCTCGACGAGGCGATCGCGGCAGGTTCCGACTACCGCAAGCTCCTTCGTGTCTTCATTGGCCGCGTGGGCGCGTGGCAGGAGTTCATGCGCAAAGGGAGCCAGGCCCTGAGCCCCGAAGCCGAGATCGGCCTGATCGGCGAGCTAGCGTTGTTGCGGGCCATCATCGAGGCGGGCGTGGCGCCAGCGACTGCCATCGAGTCGTGGGTGGGACCGCTCGACGGCATCCAGGACTTTGAGATCGGCGCGGGCGCTTTGGAGGTCAAGGCCACGCTGTCGGTGGCCGGCTTCCCCGCCCGGATCGGCTCGCTCGAGCAACTCGACGACTCCACGCGACAACCCCTCTTTGTGGCCGGAGCTCGCCTGCGGCAAACCGAGAGCGGCCAGAGCCTGCCTGGCTTCGTCGATGCGATGCGCCAGGCCATCAAGGGCGACGCGGAGGCAGAGCGGCTCCTGTCCGAGCGCCTGCTGGCCGCGGGCTACATCGACTCTCACGCCGACCGCTATCCAAGGAAGTTCGAGCAGGCCGGCACGCGCGTGGTGGAGGTCGCGGGCAACTTCCCCCGGATGACCTCGGGCACGGTGCCGGCGGGCATCATGAAGGCCATATATGAAATCGACCTCGACAAGACGCCCGGCGACAACGTCGGGGCCGAAGGCGCATTGAAGAAACTGGGAGCGATCTAAGAATGAATTTGCCTGAGTTCCTGCGCGAGACGCAGGCCGCCGTCCGCTCGCAGATGCGAGACGGCGCTCTGTATGAGGAGCTGGTCTTCTCCGGCATCGTGATGGACCACATGTCTGACATCGGCATGACGTTCGAGCCCGTCGAGTGCCACTTCGAGGGCAAGGTCGGCAACACCAACCTGCGCCTGAGCGGCTACTCGCTGTCCGAGGAAAGCGACCAGCTCGACTTGTTCGTGAGTCTCTACGCCAATGTCGATGTGCCTACGCCAGTCCCCGACTCGGAGACCAAGACTGCCGTCGAGCAGTGCCTACGCTTTTTGACGTTGTGCGCCGAGGGCAAGATGGCGCCCAAGCTCGACCCGTCGAGCGACGTGCGCTCGCTGGCCGAGACGCTGCGGGCCATCTATGACGACTTGGAGCAGATTCGCGTCTACGTTATTACTGATCGCGTCGCAAAGTCCAAGAGCTTTAAGACCCGCGACATCGGCGGGAAGGCCGTGCGCCTGGAGGTCATGGACATTGAGCGGCTGCACCGGCATTGGTCGGAGGGCAAGCCGCGCGACGAGCTGGTGGTGGACTTCACGGAGGTCTCAGGCGCTCCGCTGCCCTGCGTCTTCGTGCCCGGCGAGAGCGACGACTACGACTACGCCCTCACGGCGATCCCGGCCGAGGCGCTGCGCCTGCTCTACGAGAAGTTCGGCGCGCGGCTTCTCGAGGCCAACGTCCGCTCCTTCCTGAGCGTCAAGGGTAAGGGCGTTAACGCTGGCATCCAAAACACGCTGCGCTCGGCCCCAGAGCGATTCATGGCCTACAACAACGGCATCGTGATCGTGGCCGACGAGATGCGCCTAGGCAAGCCTGGCGACGGCTCCGCCGGCATCGCCTGGCTCAAGGGTCTGCAAATTGTAAATGGCGGGCAGACTACCGCGTCGATCTATTTCGCTAAGAAGAAGTATCCCGACACCGACCTCAGCCGCGTGCGCGTGCCCGCCAAGATCATCGTTATGCGCGCGCAGGACTCGGCCAAGGAGGAGGCGCTCGTCTCCGACATCAGCCGCTTTGCAAACAGCCAAAACGCCGTGCGGCAATCGGATCTGTCGGCCAACAAGCCTTTCCACGTCGAAATCGAGAAGCTCTCGCGCTCGGTCTATTGCCCCGATGGCGTGGGCCAATGGTTCTACGAGCGCGCCTCGGGCAGCTACAACACGCTGCTTGCGCGCGAGGGCACCACGCCAGCCAAGCTCAAGGCATTGAAGGACGCCATCCCCAACGCGCGCCGCGTCACCAAGACGGACTTGGCCAAATACATCACCGCTTGGGACAAGAAGCCCGACATCGTCAGCCTCGGCTCGCAGAAGAACTTCGACAAGTTCATGGCCGGCCTGACGCCTGCCGACGGGCAAGAGGCACCGCTGCCTACCGTCGCCGATTTCAAGGCCATGATCGCCAAGGCCAAGATTTACCGCGACGCGCAGAAGCTCTTGCGGCCGATGTTTCAAGCCTTCCAAGCCAACGTCACCGCCTATACGGTGTCGCTGGTGGCTGAGAAGCTCGGCGACCGCATAGACCTCGACCGCATTTGGGCCAAGCAGGCGGCATCGCCGGAGCTGCTCGCGCAGATCGCCGTCTGGGCCAAGGAGGTCAACGACGTGCTGCACTCCTCGTCCGGCGGCAAGATGGTCTCCGAGTGGGCCAAGCGGCCGGAGTGTAAGGAGGCGGTGATGAACGCGAGCTACTCGATCCTAGCGACCAATATTCCGGAATTGAAGTAAGCCAGCAATCCGCATGCGGTGCACTTTGTCACTAATGCTCCTTCAGTGGGGACCGCGACTCAGTTTCTGTGCCAAACCAAAGTGTAGATATGCTCCATCGTTAATCGAGTTCTAGCCGTCGCGTTGTACCGGTAATATGTAGTGATAACTTGCCTAAAACAGGGAGTAGCATATGGCACAGCGCGTGACGCTCGACGCAATGATACCTCGCGAGGATTTCGCTCTTGCTGACGAAGAGTTTACCCTAGACCTCTTTCAAAACTTTTCCATCAGCTATCTGTTGTCCGATTCAGCGATTCTGAAACTGTTACGGAAACCTGACTTTCAGCGAGAAACGAACCATTGGTCGCCAGAGCAAGTGGCCACTTTAATTGCGAGCTTTCTCGACAATGAAGTTATTCCCTCCCTGATTCTGTGGAAGTCCCCAACCTACGTCTTTGTAATTGATGGCGGTCATCGACTAAGCGCACTTCGTGCTTGGATAGAGGATGACTATGGAGATGGGGCGCTGAGCTTGGCCTTTTACAAGGGCGAAATATCTGAAGAGCAGAAGAAGGTTGCCAAACGAGCTCGACAAGTAATAGAGCAGAAAGTAGGAAGATTCTCCAGCCTTCGAAATCTCAGTGGTACAAAGATTTCAGATGATCCGGACGCCTTGCGACGTGCAAATCGACTCTTTACGCGCGCCCTAAACCTACAGTGGGTGCAGGGGAATGCAGATGTTGCCGAGACCTCTTTCTTTAAAATCAACTCCCAAGGAACACCGCTTGACGACACCGAAGAAATGCTCATAAAGAATCGTCGCAAACCAATTGCGATTGGGGCAAGGGCTATTCTGCGCTCAGGAACTGGCCACAAGTATTGGTCACGTTTCTCGCTGGAATGCAGGGAGCAGCTAGAAGGAACCGCAAACGACTTTTATAAGCTTCTTTTTGAGCCAGAGTCGAATCTACCATTGAAGACGCTGGACGTACCTTTTGGCGGCTCAGTGTCACCAGTCGAGGCGCTATCGCTGTTGATAGATTTTTTGACTGTCTCCGGTGCTCGACAGGCCGAAGGGCTAACAATTGACAAACAACTTGATGATGAGACTGGCGAAGAGACTATTGGCGTACTTCAGCGATCTTTCGAAATATTTAATCGAATTACAGGCAATACTCCTGGAAGCTTAGGGTTACATCCGGCGGTTTATTTCTATAACGAGAGGGGGAAATACAACCGCTTCTTGTTTCTTGGCATGACCGCACTTATTACCGAAAGAGTTAGAAATAACGACAGCAACTTCTTTAAGAAATTCACACGTGCTCGGAGCGCTGTCGAGCAATTTCTCGTGGCCAATAAGTCACTTATTGCCCTTGTTCAACAAAATATGAGCAAGGCCCAAAGAGTACCGCGGATGAAGAAGCTGTTCGAGTACCTCATTGATACGGTATCGAGTGGAGAGATTCTAGTAACTGAGGACGCAATAGCACACCTAGGCCTTCGCGGAAAGATTCTGGATGTCAACTCGATCCACCCCCCCCTAAATTTCAGCGACGACACAAAATCCATGATGTTTGTGACGGCCGCTCTCGCAAATGCTTTGAAATGTCCGATTTGCAATGGATATCTGCACCCAACTAAATCGGTATCCTACGATCACATCATCCGTCGTGAGAATGGAGGAACCGGCGAGGTTACCAATGGGCAAATGACCCATCCATTTTGCAACACCGGCATGAAGAATTAATTAACGAATGATAGCCGCTATCCGACTCGTGGAAATCGAGGGACCACATGAGCGCAATCAGGTGGCGGCCAATTCCACTTGATCGGCAGCTTCGTGTAGAACCGATTCCACGGGCTTTTCAGTCAGCAGATGCGCCACTAGATGAGCAATCTTGCTAGCAAGCAAGGGTGGAACTGCGTTCCCTACTTGATGGAATTGCTGTGTCCGATTTCCTTGGAAAAAGTAGTTGTCTGGGAAGGTTTGGAGTCGCGCAGCTTCCCGAACCGTAAGGCTCCGGCACTGAACCGGATCGTAATGGATGAAGCAATGCCCGTCCTTGGAAATGTGGCTTGTAATGGTGGTCGAGGGGCGTTCAGCCACCTGAACCCGAAAACGATCCGGAAACTTTCCGCTCTCCCAATTTTTGTGTGCAGGACTGAGGTCGGGAAGATCGAACTGCTCGTGCCCGAAAGGTGAGGCGCCAGCGGCCTTTGCAAAGGCCGCTGCATATGCGTATCGCCTCAGATCGGATGTCATGTGTCCGCGAGCTTCATGGTTGAGCCATTTCGACAGTTTGGGATCCAGTAGCCAACTGTCCAGTGTTGCGATCCCTGTACTTCCATCTCCGTTGACCTTCGTATAGCGCAATCCACCCCTGTCGAGAGGAGCCCCTATGCCTTCGCGGGCAACCAGCAATTGATCGGCAAGCTCCTTTTTGCCTGCGGCGACCGCTGCAGCATGTAGATGCTGGAAGTGTCGTTTGACTTCAATATTCCAGTTCGAATCGGAATCGGCCTGCTTGCTGAGTGTGCTACGAAGCTTGGGAAGAGTCCCGATAAGGTGCTTTACGGTAGGCGCTTGCGCCAAGTCAAGCAAGCCAACCTTCGCGCGGACATCATCACGGATACCAAGTAAGATAACCCGATGTCTCGTCTGCGGAATTCCATACTGCTCTGAACAGATGACGAACTGGCTGGAGTCGATATCCTCCGGATTCATTCCCTGAGTGAATGTGGCATCAGCGACTAAAGAATGTATCGTATAGCCAGGGAGGCCAGATTCCACCCCCAGCGCAGCATCCGGGTTGGCCAGATCGACCAAGATTTCATGGAAGATTTGTCTGTCGGCAACTTTGGCCGTAAGTATTCCCCGTACATTTTCCATTATGAAGATAGAAGGGCGATATCGCTGGATGATTCGCAGATATTCACGATACAGAAAGTGTCGATGGTCCTCTTCCGGTTTGTAATCGGAATTACCACGGTTTCGAGAACGTCCGACGACCGAGTAGGCCTGACATGGGGGACCGCCTATGAGTACCCATGGTTTTGAGACATCCAGATGATTCACAAGGACACTGTCGAGCTCTTCATTTCCGGCTTGAGTCCCGAGCGTTATCTGTCTAGCCTCATTGCCGGCAGCGTTCCACGCTTCTTCAGTCTCGGCGGTCCAAGGTTGTAGTGCATCGCCGTTACAGAACCGGTAGTAGTCTTCAAGTCCTACAGAGTTGGTCGACTTGAGGATGCGATAGAAGGCACGCAGCCGCAGGGTTTGCCAAGATGACTGATCCATCTCGGCCGACACAACGATCCTGAACGCCTTTCCGTCCGACAACGACGAAAAACCTTCCCCAAGGCCACCCGGTCCAGCGAAAAGGTCAACGATAGGGATTGGTTTGCTGCTCATTGTAAGGTAACTCGGATGCTGTTCTGTTGATTCCAGGATACCAGGAACACGACGAGGATGAAAACGTGGATATCGTTGGACCCAAAGTTCGTTCGCGGATGATGTCGAACATACGCGGGCAAGACACCAAGCCGGAGCTACAGGTTCGTTGCTTCCTGCACTCCAAGGGGTTCCGTTTTCGACTGCATGACAAGCGGTTGCCGGGTCGCCCGGACATCGTTCTTCCCAAATATCACGTCTGCATTTTGGTGCATGGTTGCTTTTGGCATCGCCATAACGACTGCCGTTACGCAACGGTGCCGCACACGAGAGCAGACTTCTGGAACAAGAAGTTTGATGAGAACGTCAAGCGAGATAGAGAGACCACCGACCAACTACTTGTCATGGGGTGGCGCATAATAACCATCTGGGAATGCGGGCTCAAATCCCGCTCATCAGAATCGTTAGAATGGCTACCCAAGATCGTTCAATCTGGTCCTGCCTATCTGGCCTGGCCTTAGTGCAGCTGAGCTAGTTTGCGTGCGCCCGTTCGATCAGATATTGGTTGGCCTCTTCTGGCAGACAGCGTTGCGGCAAATTCTTTGTAGCATCCAGGTGCATCTTTGCAATCCTTCAGTAGCCAGTTCCACCGTACGCCCGCCGCCGCCACACACTCCGCAGTCGGTTTGGCCACCTACCGATCAACCACCACGCCAGCCCTACTAAACGGTGTCGCTCGACCAGTTTGCGGCTCTCGATGAGCACTCGCCTAGCTGCCGTAGTCGGATTTGCTTGACCGGTTCTCGCCACGACGTACGTAATCAATCTTTGCCTCGCATCACCAACGAGCAGCAGTCTGGCCATCTGGATCGCGCAGCAGCACCTCTTCGAAATCCACAGCTTGCGCGATACGGTGTGGCCGGCCGAGGTAGAGCACTTCGGCGCCTGCCACGAAGGACAATTGCGCTGAGGTATTCATGCGGTCGCACTCCAGATCGGCGATGCCATGGTCAGCTTCTCGTTCAGGTCCGCACTAATTTGGCGCGTCCCCGACCAAGTACCATAGCGTCGGGATCAGCGCGGGCCGGTGCCACTCGTCCTGACGGCAGGCCGCCAGGAGGCTGGTTGGCGTAGTGCGACACAGCTCGGCAAGGTGGTCGACGAGCAAGGCCATATGCACTTCTTCCACCGGCCCTCGCCGCACGAACGGTAGCAGGAAGGTCGCATTGTCGAGGTAGGGCGTACGGATCTCGACCTCGGTAACGATCTTGAAGCGCCAGCCCTGTTGCCGAGCGTAGCGGATTGCGGCCTTGAACTCCGGGCGCAGATCGGGCCAGTCGTCGCGCAGGTCGCTGCGGTACTTCACTTCGTACAACACGGTACGGCGCGGCAGCCCGTGCAGCTTTAATGTCGCCAGCACGTCCGGCGTGTAGGTCCGCGCTCGGCCCTTGTCGTCCTTCCAATCGAGCGCGATCGGCTGCACCTCGAAGCGCTCGACGACTCGGTCAAACTCAAGCAGCGCAATGAAGTCGCGTCGAGCGTGGATTCGAACATGGCGGTGCCCTCAGCCTTGGCGTGGGCGGCAACGCCGATGACGTTGCGGTAGTTCTTAGGTATCTTGCGGACTGGCATCGTTCCCTCTTTTGCTACACGATACGCTCACTGGCACAGAGGAAATTATGGGGGCGACAGACGTTCAGTCGCTCAGGTCGTTGTAGAATCGGCCGATTTGGTGTCGCTGGAACAATAGAACGATGTAAGTGTCATTTGATTTGCCGCCAAGGGTGGCTAATGAAAAAACGGGGCGCTGCCCCGTTTTTTTATCCCGGCAGCAATGCCGTGATGAGGCGGCGCTCTCCATTACCGTTGTGCAGTCGTGGCTGACAAGCCGGCACCACAGGTTCAAACTGGAAGCTTGACGACCTGAAACCCAGAGCCAGCATGCAGGAACCGCCCAAACACCAGCTTTCGATGACCGTACTGATGATGCCCGAAATGACCAACTTCTCCGGCAACGTGCATGGCGGGCAGTTGCTCAAGCTGCTGGATGAGGTGGCTTATGCATGCGCCAGCCGTTATGCCGGTACTTATGTGGTGACCTTGTCGGTGGATCAGGTGCTGTTCAAGCAGCCTATCCATGTGGGAGAGCTGGTGACGTTTCTGGCCAGCGTCAACTACACCGGCCGCACGTCGATGGAAATCGGCATCCGCGTGTGCGCGGAGAACATCCGCACGCGCGAGCAGCGGCATACCAACAGTTGCTATTTCACCATGGTGGCAATGGGAGAGGATGGCAAACCGGCGGTGATCCCTCCGCTGCAGCCGGAAGACGCCACCGCGATTGCCCGCTGGCAGGCAGCAGAGCATCGCCGGGCGTTGCGCCTGCAGCAGTCGGCAGGTGCCGGTTCAGCCCAGCGGGGCGAATAGCGCGCGGATGCCGGCCTCCGGGTGTGCGGCGGCGATGGTGAGCGGCGTTTGCCGTTGCCGGTTGGCGCGCTGGGCATCGGCACCGTGTGCCAGCAAGGTCTTGATTACCGGCAGTGCTTCCGGGTTGCGCTTATACAGCAGCAACTGGTGCAGGATGTTGTTGCCTTCTTCATCCACCAGATCGGGGTTGGCGCCGGCATCCAGCAGGCGGGCGACCACCTCGGCCCGGAGGCCCTGTGCGGCCAGCATCAGCGGCGTATAGCCGCGTTTGTTCTGCGCATCGATCTGCACCGGCTGGCCCAGCAGCGCATTCACTGCATCCAGATGCCCATTGGCGGCCGCCCAGTGCAGCGCGTGAAACCCACCCAGATCCGCGCGGTTGTGCTCCGCCTTGCGGCTGAGCAGGTATTGCACCACCGGGGTATGCCCCAGCTCCGCCGCCCAGATCAGCGCGCTCTTGCCCAAGTCATCCGGCCTGTCGTGCGAGACCCCTGATTTGACCATGGCCTCCACCCGGTCGCGTTCACCGCGCTGGGCTGCCTCGATCAGCGTGAGTGAGGTGTATTGCGGCCGCACGCCCTGGAATTCCATGTGCGGATCTTGGGTATGTCCCCAGATATCGGGCACCACGGCGGGCTTGATGTTGCGTTGCCAGTCATAGGCGCGCATCAGCGCCATCAGCTCGTGCACCACCGAAGGCGGAAAACCCTGGCGATCGCCGCGCTCGTCGATCAGCAGGTCTTCGAAGTATTTATCCAGATGACGGCTGCCCCACAGATCGACAATGGTGCTGGCGATACGCGGGTAACTGGCAACCAGCTCGGCGGGAAACTGCTCCTGGTATTCACCAAGGCATGACCTGAGTTGCTCTGCGATCAGAATCGGCTCCATTGGTCGTTGTCCCCGCGCTGGTAAAGGCTTGTTTTTCAAACTAGACCAGCAAACGGGTGCTCACAAGCCATCAGATGACGGGGGCATGGTCGGGCCACCCTCCCGCCCGCCGCCCAGCGTGCGCAAAGCCACCATTTCCCGCCCGAACCAGCCACTGATGCGCCGGGCCAAGGGATGCGCGCTGCCGCCGAGCAGGCGATGGACGGCCGCCTCGCCATACACAGGCCGGCCGCGTTGCCGGGGCGTCAATTCGGCATCCTCGCCTGCGGCAGGCCAACGCAGATCGATCAGCCGGCAGCAATCATCGGCATCGAACCACCACTGCCCGCGTTCATCGCGGTACGCGCGGACGGTGAAGCCGCCATAGGCCAGTCAGTGATCGGCATCCTTGTAGGTGGCCACTTTCAGGCGGCCGAACAATGCCGGGCCGATTTCCAGCAATGGCTTGGCCATCAGGAAGGCTGCTGCCGCGCCGGCAAACGGCAGCAAGGTCAGGTCCCGCTTGTAGGCGAAATACAGCAACGCGGCGGCAATGGCCAGCCGGATGGCAAACATGCCCAGTATCTGGATCAGGTCGTTGCGGTCATCGCGCATGGTGTCCTCTCTGCCCTGCTTGCAGCGTAGTCGATGAACGTGGTGAAACCCGGCGCACTGCCGTGGCTGGCCTGAGCTGCGTGCAATGGCACGGGGATGGGGATGGGGATGGACAAAAGGCCCAAGCCCTGCATGGATCGATGCGCCCGCCGTGCCAAGCCGGCCAACTGGCACCAAACAAAAAAACGCCACCCGAAGGTGGCGTTTTCCGCAGCAGTACAGCTGGAGTACAACAGGAAAGCCGGACTTAGAAGTCCATGCCGCCCATGCCACCCATGCCACCTGCACCGCCAGCGCCTGGTGCGGAGTCGTCTTTCGGCAACTCGGCAACCATGGCATCGGTCGTCAGCAGCAGGCCAGCGATCGACGCGGCGTGTTGCAGTGCCGAACGGGTCACCTTGGCCGGGTCCAGCACGCCCAGTTCAACCAGATCACCGTATTCACCAGTCGCGGCGTTGTAACCGAAGTTGCCAGTACCTTCCACAACACGGTTCACCACTACCGACGGCTCATCACCGGCGTTGGCAACGATCTGGCGCAGCGGCGCTTCGATGGCTTTCAGCACGATCTTGATACCGGCGTCCTGATCGGCGTTGATGCCCTTCAGTTCGCCCAGGTTGGCACGTGCACGCAGCAGCGCAACGCCGCCACCCGCCACGATGCCTTCCTCGACGGCAGCACGGGTAGCGTGCAGCGCATCTTCAACGCGGGCCTTCTTCTCTTTCATTTCGACTTCGGTGGCTGCGCCAACCTTGATCACGGCAACGCCGCCTGCCAGCTTGGCAACGCGTTCCTGCAGCTTTTCGCGATCGTAATCGCTGGAAGCTTCTTCGATCTGGCGACGGATGGTGCCCACGCGTGCCTTGATGGTTTCTTCCTGGCCGGCGCCGTCGATGATGGTGGTGTTTTCTTTCGCCACTTCGATGCGCTTGGCCTGGCCCAGTTCTGCCAGCGTGGTTTTTTCCAGCGTCAGGCCGACTTCTTCAGCGATGACGGTACCGCCAGTCAGGATGGCGATGTCTTCCAGCATGGCCTTGCGACGGTCGCCGAAGCCCGGTGCCTTGACGGCCACAGTCTTGAGGATGCCACGGATGTTGTTGACCACCAGGGTAGCCAGCGCTTCGCCATCGACATCTTCAGCAATGATCAGCAGCGGGCGGCCCGACTTGGCTACTTGCTCCAGTACCGGCAGCAGATCACGGATGTTGCTGATCTTCTTGTCGAACAGCAGCACGTACGGGTTGTCCAGCAGGGCGATCTGCTTGTCCGGGTTGTTGATGAAGTACGGCGACAGGTAGCCGCGGTCGAACTGCATGCCTTCAACCACGTCGAGTTCGTCTTCCAGGCCGGTACCATCTTCGATGGTGATCACGCCTTCCTTGCCAACCTTGTCCATCGCTTCAGCGATCTTGGCACCGATGATTTCATCGCTGTTGGCCGAGATGGAACCAACCTGCGCGATTTCCTTGCTGGTGGTGGTGGGCTTGGCAATCTTCTTCAGCTCTTCGACCAGGGCGATCACCGCCTTGTCGATACCGCGCTTCAGATCGGTCGGGTTGAAACCGGCAGCCACGTACTTCAGGCCTTCGTTGACGATGCCTTGTGCCAGCACGGTAGCAGTGGTGGTGCCGTCACCAGCGATATCGGAAGTCTTGGAAGCCACTTCCTTCACCAGTTGTGCGCCCATGTTCTCGAACTTGTCCTTCAGTTCGATTTCCTTGGCAACCGATACACCGTCCTTGGTGATGGTCGGCGCGCCGAAGCTGCGCTCCAGCACCACGTTACGGCCCTTCGGGCCCAGCGTTACCTTGACGGCATCAGCGAGGATGTTGACGCCAGCCACCATGCGGGCACGGGCGGAATCACCGAATTTGACTTCTTTAGCAGCCATTGCATTTACTCCGATTCATTGAATTCTGGGGTTGCCGCACACGGTGTGCAGCAGGATTCCGGGAAGCATTCGATTCGAGGGCAAGGCGGCAAGCAAGTCTCGACGCAGCCGTACACAAAGTACGGCGAGGAGACACGCAGCGCAGCCAACGCAGTCATCGGATCGAAGGCAAACCGGAATCAGGCTTCGAGGATGCCGAAGATATCTTCTTCGCGCACAACCAGCAGTTCTTCGCCATTCACTTTGACGGACTGGCCGCTGTACTTGCCGAGGATGACCTTGTCGCCAACCTTCACTGCCAGCGGACGAACGGAACCGTTGTCCAAGAGCTTGCCAGTGCCGATGGCAACGACTTCGCCCAGATCCGGCTTTTCAGCTGCAGCGCCAGGCAGAACAATGCCGGAGGCGGTCTTTTCTTCAGCTTCAACACGCTTGATCACGACGCGGTCGTGCAAGGGACGAATACCCATCTTTCAATCTCCTGTTGGAAAATCTGTGCATGTGCAGACATCGGGATCGCGTGCCGGTAGGCCGCGATCTGCTGTTAGCACTCAATGCTAACGAGTGCCAATGATAGGGACGGCACCACTGCATTTCAAGAGCGGAGTGCATAAAAAAACCCTTGGCCGGCTGCAGGTTTCGGGTACAAACCACACCGCAAGCCAAGCAACTTGCCGGACGGCGAGCCATTCGCCTATCTTTCTGCACGATAACGACAGCCCTACAAGAACCTGCTCCATGCTGCTATTGCCACTGCCAGCCCAGCCCGACTGGCGCCGTCCACCATGGATCACGCTTTTCCTGATCGTTGCTTGCTGCTTCATTTATTTCGGGCTGCAGTTCAATGACGACGCCCGCCGCGAAGCCGCCTTTGCCGCTTACCGCGACGCGGGCCTGCACGAGCTTGAGGTACCGCTTTACCTCAAGGATCTGGAAAAGCGCGGCAAAAGCCGGCTAGCGAACGAACTGGGCAGGGATGTGGAGAAAAAATGGCCACTGACGGTCATTGCGCTGCAGGCGGATACCGATTTCCAGCGCCGGCTGGCGGCAGATGAAGTGATCACGCTGCAAACCGTGGGGCACGATGCATGGCGCGCCAATCGCCACCAGTTCGAAGCGTTATACAAGCAGATCTTTACCGAAAAATACGCGCTGCGCGCCAGTGACCCCAAACCGGTAGCGCTATTCATGCATATGTTCATGCATGGCAGCGTGATGCACCTGGCCGGCAACATGATCATCCTGTTCATCGTTGGCTACACGGTGGAAATGGCGCTGGGCGCCGGCCTGTTCCTGGCGTTCTATCTGCTGGCCGGGCTGGGCGCGACCATCCCTGATTTTCTGGGCAGCGCGCCGCCGTACATGCTGTCGCTGGGTGCGTCCGGCGCGATTGCCGGCGTGATGGCCATGTTCGTGGTGCTGTATGGCCGGCGCAAGATCCGCTTTTTCTACTGGGTGCTGGTCTATTTCAGCACCGTCACCGCACCGGCACTGCTGGTGCTGCCGCTGTGGTTGCTCAAGGAAGCGGTGATGAACAGCAGCGATGCGGAAAGCCATGTGAATTACATGGCACACTTTGCCGGCTTGCTGACCGGCGCATTGCTGGTGGCTGCCTATCGCTGGCAACGTGGCGGGCGCTCGGCCGACAAGGTGGTCCTGGATGAAAAAGCCCGCCAGAATGATGCGCAACGCAAGGAAGCAGAAAAATGGTCGGCAGCACTCGATTTCGAACGCGCCGCCAAGGTATATGCGGCCATGTCCGACGCACAGCCTGATGATGCCGGTCTTGCTGCCGATTTCTACAAGAGCGCCAGGCTGCAGACCGAAACCGGTCTGCGCCACCGTGCCACGCTGCGCGTGATGCTGCTGGCAGCACACGGCCACAAGGCCCTGATGCATGAATCAGCCGATGCCTGGCTGTGGCTGCTGAAACAGCGTCTGGCCGTGCCCAGGCTCACACTGCCCCAATGGCTCAAACTGGCTGCGGGCTGGCTCGACTGCGGCAACGCAGCCAGTTGCGACGCACTGTTGCAGATGCTGCTCAAACGGGCGGCAGATCAACCCGCATTGCCGGCGTTGCTCTACCGCACCGGCCGGGTCTACCGGGATCAGGGTGAGCCTGGAAAGGCAAAATCCTGCTGGCGTCTGCTGCTGCAGCATTACCCCAAGGCAACGGAAGTGCAGTGGGTGATGGCCGATCCTGCTTTCAAGCCCTGAGCACCACGACCACCCGGCGACCAAGCATCGCTGCCCCTGCCATCAGACTTGCGGGGCGGTATCGCCCAGGCGGGCAATGACCTGCTGCAACTTGCGCGCTTCCTCACACGCCGGGTGTTGCGGATAACGGGTCAGCAACGCATCGAGCATCTTGCGCGCCTGCGCATCGTTGCGCTGCCGTTCGCACAGGATACGCGCAGCCAGCAACATCGCCCGCGCGGCATCCGCATGCCCGGGGTAGCGCTGATCAAAGCCACGGATCAGGCTGACTGCCAGCGCGGTGTTGTGCTGCTCGTGCGCAAGCTGCGCCAGCTGCAGTGCAGTCGTGCCGTCTGGCGGCGCAAAACCGGGGATGCGCACCTGCACTTTTTCCAGCAGTGCCAATGCCTGCCCTGCCCGGCCGCTGCCTACCAGCAAGCCCAGGTAACTGGTTGCGGCAGAACGCAGCAAATCGGTTTCCGCTTCCATCGCCAGTAGCAGCTTTACATAGCGTTCATGAAAAGCAAGATCCACCGGGTAATCACGCGTGGCGCCGCGCAGGCGGGCCAATGCGCCCTGCATGTCACCTTCTTTCAGCAGCCCGGCCACATCATCGGTAATGACCTGCTGTGGCGTTCTTTCCGCTTCCGATTCCAGATGCACATAAAGCCCGAGCGGCTCGTGGTACTGGTACAGCACGTAACCCATCAAGCGGTACATCACCACGATGAAATACATGGAAATGAACACACTGACGTACTTGGCCACGAAACCATGGCCAAACACGTGGGGCGCCCAGGACGTGGCAACACTGGAACTGGCGCTCAACAGCGCCACGCAGGCCCACAGACCCAGATAAGGCAAGCCGATCTGCGTGGTCAATGCCAGCAGATGCACGGGTGAAATCGATTCGGCAAGGCTATCGGACAAGGTCAGCTGCATCAGGCTGGCCGGCCACACCACCATCATGAGCAAACCCAGTATCAGCGCAAAGCGGGGGCCGATAAAGACAATTGCCGCAACGATCACGCAACCGGCAATCAACAGCGCGGCAAAATGTTTATACGGTCGCGACTTGTGACCTTCAGCGGGCTGGAAAGCAAGGCTTTCAGACAGAAAGCCCTGTGCGCTGCGCTCAAGTACCGAGAAAGCAAAGCGGAAAAAACCGATCGTCAGCATCAGCAGGCCAAGGCCGCTGAATATCCCGACACCCATCACGCTGATCAGCAACGTGGCGCCGATGGAAAAGCACAGCAGCGCCGGCAATGCATCCATCTTGAATGGATAAGCAAAAAAACTGGGGAAGCACTCCCAATAGGGGGTGATTTTGCGCATAAGGCGATCCACGAACAGGTCACGGTGAGCACTCTAGCGCATGGTCAATCTTGACATAAGCATAAAGCGGCCTGCGGCATCGGATTGTCGCAATTGAACGTCATGCAGCACGCACGCATGACCAGACCCATGCCATCGGGAAGCAGTGGCGCGCCCGGCAACGGGTCGGGGCGCCAGCCCGGATTGGCACCAATGTTGCTTATATACGGGTAAGGCATTGTTCAGCCTGCCCATTGACCGCGGCTTTACAAGCACGGCGGTATCCAAAAAAGGGGCAGAACGGCAGAACGGCATTGCCGTACCGGCAAGAATGCCCGGCAATTCCTGCCCATGCGGCTTGCCACGACATGCCGCATCCCGAATTCGCAGTGCATATCCGTTAGCGAGGTAACACCATGGTTTCCCCATTGGCTTCAACCAATCTCTACAGCAGCAAGAGTAGCGGGCTGGATGTGTATGAAATGGTGAGCAAGACCATGCAATCGCAGAATACACAGGCGCCCAAGATCAACGCCGCGCTCACCAGCGACAAGACCAAGCTCTCTGGCCTGGGGCAATTGCAGAGCCTGCTGGCCTCGTTCCAGTCGCTGGCCAGATCATTGTCGGGCAGCGGGCTATCTACCTCGGCCACGTCATCGACCAAGGATGTGCTGAACGTCATCACCTCGGGCAGTGCCGTTGCCGGCGCGCACACCATCAAGGTGGACCAGCTGGCGCAGGCACAGGTGCTGGCCGCCAAAGCGCAGGCCAAGGCCGATACCAATATCGGCAACGGCGGCCCGGTGGCGATCAAGATCGAGCTGGGTACCACCAGCGGCGATACCTTCACCCCTGCCGGTACCGCCAAGACGATCACCATCACCAACGGCGATACCAGCCTGCAGGGCATCGCCAAGGCGATCAATGCCGCCAATGCCGGCGTGACCGCATCGGTGACGCAAACGGCGGATGGCTATGTGCTGAGCCTGAAATCGGCCGGTGGCGCAGCCAGCAGCATGCGCATTGATGCCAGTGGCGATGCCGCTGTACAGGGCTTGCTCGATTTCGATCCGGCCGGCAAGAAGAGCCTGACGCAAACCGCTGCGGCGCAGGACGCCATGTTCACCGTCAATGGCACCAGCAAGACTAGCGCCACCAATGTGCTGACCGACGCAGTGCCGGGCACCACCCTCACGCTTACCGGCAAAGGCAGCACCACGCTGACCATTGCGCAGGACAGCGAGCAGATCACCAGGAACATCACCTCGCTGGTCAGTGCGTACAACACGCTCAATACCAAACTGCAAGGCTTGCAGGACAAGGAGCTGCAGGGCGACAGCACTGCCAGCCGCATCCAGGGGCAGCTGGCACGCATTTTCAACAGCGCCAGCGGCACCGGCAGCGACGGCAGCTTTCTCAACCTCAACCGCCTGGGCATCAGTACCAGCAAGACCGGCGAGCTGACGGTAGACGCGGAAAAGCTGAAGGCGGCAGTTGCTGCCGACCCCGCAGCCACCGCCGCCTTGCTGGGCGGCAAGGAAAAGGGCCTGGTGGACAAGCTGGGCAGCCAGATCGACGCGGTGCTGGGTACGTCGGGCACGATCCAGAAGCAGAGCAAGGCGCTGAATGCCGATATCGCCACGCTGACCGTCAAGCGCGCCAACCTGGAAAAGGCGCTGACCATGCAGGCACAGGCGCTGGCCCAGAAATACTCGCAGATGGGGCAATTGGGCGGCAGCACCGGCACGCTGTTCGACCTGATGTAAACCTGGCGTATACCTGCCGGCCAGGTGCCGGCGCGGGCCTTCAGCCCGGGGCCTTTCGGGCAGGCACGATATAAGCGGACGCTGCCGCACCGGGAATGGCAAAATCGGGCGTTGCTTCCCATCTGCGCCACGCCCCATGACACAACCCGACCTGCTGGCCCGCAGCCTTGCTGCCGTCTGGCACCCCTGCACGCAAATGAAGCGGCACGAAATGCTGCCGCTGGTCCCGATCACGCGCGGCGAAGGTGTGTGGCTGCATGGCCAGGATGGCGAGCGCTACCTGGATGCGGTATCGAGCTGGTGGGTGAACCTGTTCGGCCACGGCGCGCCGCGTATCAGGCAGGCGATCAAGGATCAGCTCGATACACTGGAACACGTGATGCTGGCCGGCTTCACGCATGAGCCGGTGGTGCGGCTGTCGGAACGGCTGGCGGCGCTCAGCGGGCTGGGCCATGCGTTTTATGGCTCGGATGGTGCATCCGCCACCGAGATCGCGCTGAAGATGGCCGCGCACTACTGGAAAAACCGCGGCCACGCCGGCAAGCACCGCTACGTGTACCTGGAAGGCAGCTATCACGGCGAAACCGTCGGCGCACTGGCCGTCACCGATGTCCCGGTGTTCCGCAGCGCATACGCCGAATTGATCGGCCAGCACTTCTGCGCGCCCAGCCCCGATGCACGCCGCGCCGCCAACGGTGAAAGTGCCGAGCAGGTGGCGCTGCGCGCTGCTGCCGCACTGGAAACCCTGCTGGCATCACACCATGGCGAGATCGCCGCTTTCATTCTGGAGCCGCTGGTACAGGGCGCCAGCGGCATGGTGATGTACCACCCGTGCTACCTCGCCGAGGCACGCCGGTTGTGCAGCCAGTACCAGGTGTTGCTGATTGCCGATGAGATCGCCGTGGGCTTTGGCCGCACCGGCAGCATGTTTGCCTACCAGCAGGCCGGCATCACGCCCGACCTGCTGTGTCTGTCCAAGGGCATTACCGGTGGCTTTCTGCCGCTGGCGGCGGTACTGTGCAGCGATGACATTTACGCGGCGTTCTATCACGACGATGTCAGCCGGGGGTTTCTGCACTCGCATTCGTATACCGGCAACCCGCTGGCCTGTGCGGCCGCCAATGCGGTGCTCGATCAGTTCGAAGCAGACGATGTGCTGACCAGCAACCGTGACAAGGCACAGCGCTGGCATGCGCTGTTCATGCCGCTGGCGCAACACCCGCAAGTGCAGCATTTCCGCCGTTGCGGCATGATATGGGCGTTCGAGGTACAAGACGCCGGTAATGGCTTTGCGCTGCGCCTGTTCCAGGCTGCACTGGCACGCGGCATACTGTTGCGCCCCATCGGCAACACGGTCTACTTCATGCCCCCTTACGTACTGGGCGACAATGAGGCAAACTTTCTGTCAGAACAAACACTGGCGGCGCTGAACGCCGCACTCGCTACCGAAGCGGAACCCGTTGATGTCCCTCTTGCTTAACCTTCCGGAAATCGACCCAAAACTGGCAGGCATGGTCGAAACCGACCCGAAGAAGCTGCGCGACTGGCTGATCGGCCTGCCCACGGCCAACGTAGTGGAAGCCGGGCGCATGGTCTACGACGCGCTGGCCAGCTGTAACCGTACCAAGATCGACCCGGATGACCGCGTCAAGCTGCTGGATCTGTACAAGACCACGCTGGAACTGCTCAACGGCGGGTTCGAGAATATCTACATCGTGCCCGGCCTGCCGCTCAAGGAACAGGCACGCCAGGCATCGCAACTGGCACGCAGCCTGTGGCTGGAACTGGCAGATGGCTACAAGCGCGCCATTGTGGACAAACTGGAAAAGCGTAGCCTGTTCAGCTCCAACAAGCAGATACCGCTGCTGATCCAGACCACGCTGCTGATCTACTACCGCGTGCTCAAGCTGTGCAGCCGCGTCTATACCGGCCTGCCTGATGGCGTATGGCAGGAGGCGCACCAGCTGTTCCGCCACGCCGCAGAAGCCAAGCTGCTGGAAGAGCCCGAAGACATCACCATTGCCCAGCAGTACAAGCGGCTGTTGATGCTGGCGCTGGCCGACCCGCAGCGCTATGCGCCAGCCGAGCTCGACAAGGTGATCGAGCTGACAGACAACTATGCCAACCTGATCCATTTCCAGGGCGTGACCGAGCTGGCCAGCACCGCCGGTTTCTTCTTGGTGCGGCTGGACCGCGATGAAGGGCCGTTCTACGTGGGCGCGCGCAATGGCGACGACTACAACGGCCTGGCGGTACTGATCGATACCATCGAACTGGGCAAGAAGCTGCACCGCGCGCTGGCCGCGCTGGAGCAGAAAATCCCGCAGGCCAACGACCGTGCCAAGGCGATGATGTGGCTGGAACTGCTGCGACGCGTTTCCAGACAATGGACCATCGCCCCCAAGCGGCTGTTCAACCGTATCCGCACCGATGCGGAAATCGAAATCTGCCTGGGCCTGAATGCCAGCGCAGCCTGCACCGGTGCCATGCCCATAGACCCCAGCATCGACGAAGATGCACCGTCGACAGAGCCGCCCAGCACCCGCTGGCGCGTCCTCAACGAAAGCCCGGGCGGCTATGCGGTGCAGACCCGGCTGGCGCCACACGAAGGTGTGCGCGCGGGGGAAATCGTGGCGCTGCGCCCGCCATTCTCGAATGAATGGCTGGTGGCCTCGATACGCTGGCTGCAACAGGGCGAACAAAGCCAGATCGAAATGGGCTTGCAGATCATGACGGCGCGCGCGCAGGGCGTGCTGCTGAAGGTGGCGATGCCCAATACCGGTAACGGCGGTTACCAGCCCGCATTGCTGATGCCGGAAGTACCTGCACTCAAGCAGCCGGCACAGATTGCCACCGCGCGCGGCATGTATGCGCCATTGCGTGAACTGTCGGTGCTGACGCCGGATGGCGAAGTGACGCTGCGCGCCACCCGGCTGGTGGAGCAGCAAATGGGTTACGACCTGTTCCAGTACCAGCCGAGCTGACCCGGCCACCGTGCCTGGGCCGCATCCGCCGCCCGGATCAGTGCAGGCAGCCCCTCAGCCCCCGGGCCACTGCAGTGGCGATCAGTGTGCGCGTGGCTGGCAGCGCCAGCCATGCTTCCTGCTGCGGGTTGACGATCACGCCCGCTTCCAGCAACACCGCCGGCTGGCTGGCGGTTTTCAGCACCACCAGATCATCGAACCAGTAGATGCCGCGCGCGGCATCGGCCAGCGGGCGATTCTCTCCGGCAACGGCTTCGGCATGATGCAACGTCGGGCGCATGCCGGCGGCCTGCAACGCATCTGCCAGCTGCAGCGCGCACGCCAGGCTGGCCTGCGGATCAGCGTTCTTGCGGGAAACGAACAGCGAGTACCCGGCAAAGCGGCCCGCTTGCGGCAGGTATTGTGGCTGCACCGAATCGTGGTGGATGGACAGCAGGAAATCCGCCCCGGCCGCGCGCTGCGTGCGCTCGGTCAGCACATCGATATCCCCTTCCGCACCGATCAGCCGCACCACATTGCCATCCGCCGCCAGCGCATCGGTCACGCGCTTTGCAAGCGCAGCGTTGAAATCGAACTCGTGCTTGCCGCTGGCGCTGGTGGCGCCCGGCTTGTTACGCGAATGGCCAACGTCCACCGCCAGCAACGGCGCCGCAACGGCGCTAGCCAGATGAAATAACGCCAGCAATGCCCAATAGCATTTCATTTGCGCTTCGCCCTGGGGTGGAACTGATCGTAACTGTCGGTCAGGTATTTGATATCCAGATGCGTGTACACCTGCGTGGTGCTGAGGTTGGCATGGCCCAGCATTTCCTGCACCGCGCGCAGGTCTTTCGATTCCTGCAGCAGGTGGGTAGCAAAGCTGTGGCGCAGCTTGTGCGGGTACAGTGGCTCTGACAGGGCCAGTTGCCGTGCCACATGCTTGCAGCGCATCTGTACCGCTCTGGTGGTCAATGCGTGGCCGTTGCGGGCAATGAATACTTCGGCGGGGTCGTTACCGTGCAGCAGCTGCCCGCGTACTACCAGCCAGGCGCGCAATGCGCGGATGGCCTCCCCGCCAACCGGCAACTGGCGCATCTTGTTGCCCTTGCCCAGCACGCGTGCAAGGCCGGCATCCAGATCCAGTTCCAGCCGCTGCAGGCCAACGATCTCGGAAACGCGCAAGCCGGACGAATACGCCAGCTCGAACATCGCCTTGTCGCGCAGCGCCAGTGGCGTATCGACAGGCATGGCGTTGAGCAGGCCCTGCGCGGCATCGGTATCGAACGCCTGCGGCAGGCGCTGGCCGCGCTTGGGCGGGCGCACGCCCAGCACCGGGTTGCCGGGCCAGCCCCGATCACGCTGCATCACGCGGAAGAAGCTGCGCCAGGCCGACAGCATGCGCGCAATGGTACGGGGGCTGTAGCGGCGGGTACGCAGCATGCGCACGAAGCCGCGAATATGCCGCGCCTGCAGCGCATCCAGCCCATGACCTTCGCCATGTTCACGGCTCAGCAGCGCAAGCTGTTCCAGGTCGCGGCGGTAATTGCTGCGGGTATGCGGGCTGGCGGCGCGCTCACCCGCAAGTACCTGTGCGAAATGATCGAACGCAATGGCCTCGAACGAGCCCGGCAGGATGCCCGCCGGCTCAGCCGCCTGCCTGCTGTCAGTACGCTTCGCCATCGACCGCCAGCGGCGCGTCCACCAGTGGCGTCACACGGCGGATTGCGGCGGAAACCAGATCGGCCAGCCGCTGCAGGTAGAGCGTGCCCATGTCCGGATAGAAACGCTCGACATCGTCACTTGCCATCACCAGCAGGCCGAACGGCTCTTCGCCGGTACGCAACGCGAACTGCGCGAACGATTTGAGGTTCTGCGCATCGTCGAACCACGCCTGCACTTCATCGGTGACGTAAGGGCCACAGTAGGGCGACACCAGATTGGCCGCCAGCTTGCGTGCCGCATCGCCCACCGGCGCAAACTCGCGCAGATTGGAATCGGACGGCAACCACAGGCGCAGCGCCACCTGCGGCACCTGGAAGCGTTCTTTCAGGTGGAACTCCAGCGTGCCAACGATGCTGGCCAGATCTTGTGCCTGCATCAGGTCCACGCTCAAGCGGTGCAACCGCTCGGAAATCAGGTCGTTTTCCTCGCCGAACTGCAGCAGTTCGCCCAGGCGCAGCTCCAGCGCGCGGTTCTTGTCGCGCAGCGTGAGCAATTGCCGCTCCGCCAGTGAGATCGCCTGGCCGCGATGGCTGTGCGGCACATAGATTTCCGCAACATCGTCCGCGTAGTCATCGAAGAAGGCCGGGTTTTGTTTCAGCCAGGCAAGAATGTCATGCGCTTGCATCATGTCCCCTTGTTCTGCATAGGCGGTTTGCACCGCTCAGAGTTGGATTTCGCCTTCGAATACCGTTACCGCCGGGCCGGTCATGTACACCGGCGCATCACCGCCCGCCCAGCTGATGGTGAGATCGCCGCCGTGGGTGCTGACGCGCACGCGTTCATCCAGCAGGCCGCGCAGGATACCGGCCACCACCGCCGCGCACGCACCAGTGCCGCAGGCCAGCGTTTCGCCCGCACCGCGCTCGTAGACGCGCAGCTTGATAGCATCACGGCTGACGATCTGCATGAAGCCGGCGTTGACCTTGCGCGGGAAACGCGGGTGCTTTTCAATCAGCGGGCCCACCTGCTGCACCAGACCGGTTTCGACATCGGCCACCACTTGCACGGCGTGCGGGTTACCCATCGATACCGCGGTGATGTCATAGCTGGTGTCCCCCACCTGCAGCGCATGGATCACTGCTTCGTGATCGGCCACGAACGGCACCTCGGCCGCACGCAGCTCCGGTGCGCCCATGTTCACGGTGATTTCACCATTGTCTTCCAGCTTGGGGTAGATCACCCCGCGCGCGGTTTCCACCGCCAGCTCGCGCTTGTCGGTCAGGCCCTGGTCACGCACGAACTTGAGGAAGCAGCGCGCGCCATTGCCGCAGTGCTCGACCTCTTCGCCGCTGGAATTGAAAATGCGGTAGCGGAAATCATTGCCCGCCTGCGCGGCGGGCTCCACCAGCAGCAACTGGTCGAAACCCACGCCGAAGTGGCGGTCGCCCAGGCGCTTTACCGTTGCGGTATCCAGCGCAATGGACGTGCGCACGCCGTCGAGCACGATGAAATCGTTGCCCAGGCCATGCATCTTGGTAAAGCGGAGTGTCATTTGCGCCAAGCCTTTGTGTTCATGCTGCAAGGCTAACCGCCAGCGCGCTGCGGATCAAGCCGCAAAGCCATTCGGGTTGGCCGATTGCCAGCGCCAGCTGTCCACGCACATGTCCTGCAGGTTCTTTTCTGCCTGCCAGCCCAGTAACGCCAGCGCGCGTGCCGGATCTGCATAGCAGGCGGCAATGTCGCCAGCGCGGCGCGGCGCAATCCGGTATGGCACCGGCTTGCCGCTGGCGGCCTCGAATGCACGCACCAGATCCAGCACCGAATAACCCTGGCCAGTGCCCAGGTTGGTGGTGACGAGGCCCGGCCGCTGCGCCAGCTTTTCCAGCGCCTTGACGTGGCCGCGCGCCAGATCGACCACGTGGATGTAATCGCGCACGCCCGTGCCGTCCGGCGTCAGGTAATCATTGCCGAATACGCTCAGTTCCGCCCGCTTGCCCACGGCCACCTGTGCCACATACGGCATCAGGTTGTTGGGCGTGCCTTGCGGGTCTTCACCGATCAGGCCGCTCTCGTGCGCGCCCACCGGGTTGAAGTAGCGCAGCAGTGCCACGTTCCAGCTGGCATCGGATACATGCAGGTCACGCAGCATGTCTTCGATCATCAGCTTGCTGCGGCCATACGGGTTGGTGGCCGATAGCGGGAATTCTTCGGTGATCGGCACTGCATGCGGGTCGCCATACACGGTGGCGGAGCTGGAAAACACCAGGTTCTTCACGCCAGCCGCAGTCATGGCTTCCAGCAGGCGCACCGTGCCCACCACATTGTTGTCGTAATACGCCAGCGGCTTCTGCACCGATTCGCCAACGGCCTTCCAGCCGGCGAAATGGATCACCGAATCAAAGCGGTATTGCGCAAACGCCGCATCCAGCGCTGCGCGATCGCGGATATCGCCCTCGATGCACAGCACCGGCTGACCGCTGATGGTTTCCAGCCGGCGCAATACTTCCGGCTTGGCGTTGTAGAAGTTGTCGAAGATCACCGGCGTGAAACCGGCCTTGAGCAATTCGATATAGGTGTGCGAGCCGATATAGCCAGCGCCGCCAGTCAAAAGCACGTGCATGCAAACTCCTATCGCCGTTCCTGCCGCCAGAGCAGGAAAAGCGCAATGATCATGAACAGCACAGTCGGCACCGAGACCACGAGTGATGCGGGCCAGCTGTTGAGCTCACCCAGGTAAACGACGATGCGATTGAGGAAGTGAAACGAAAGCCCCACCAGAATGCCGGCAAACAACCGTACACCCACATTGCTGCTGCGGCGTTGCGTCTGCGCAAAGGGCAGCGCGATCACCAGCATGGACAGGCAGGCCAGCGGGTAAAAAAGCTTGCCCCACAGCGCCAGTTCGTAACGCTTGGTGGTCTGCCGGTTGCGCTTGAGGTGATCGATATAGCTGTACAGCGAGCGCGCCGACATCTGCGATGGCTCCACCAGCAGCACCGCCAGCATTTCCGGCGACACCTGCGTTTGCCAGGTGGCTTGCGGCTTGGCCTTGACCGTGACGCCCGCCTCACCCGGCAGGAAGGTGGTTTCCCGTGTTTGGGTGAGCTCCCACTGCCCCTTGCCAAGGAAGCGACCCTGTTCGCCCTCGATGACGCGGCCGATCGACAGCCCTTCGCCAAACTCGTAGATGCGCACTTTGAAAATGGTCAAGTCCGGCAGCATTTCACCGATATTGACGATCTGCCTGCCATCCTTCACCCACACGCCGGAGCGGAACTCGCCCACCAGCATGGCCTTGGTGGCGGAAAGCCGGTACTGGTTGGCCATCTGCTTGGTGGCCGGCGCCACGTACTCGCCCAGCGCCACGGTAACCACACCATAGAGGCTGCCGATGGCCAGCAACCAGCACAGCAGCCGCTTGACCGAAATGCCGGCCGAACGCATCACCGTGAGTTCGGATTGCCCGGACAATGCCGCCAGCGCGAAAATGCCACCGATCAGCGCCGCAATGGGCATCAACTCGTAGGCGTTGGCAGGAATCTGCAGCAGCACGTAGATCAGCGCGTCCTTCAGCCCGTAGCCGCCCTTGCCCAGCTCGGATAACTCGGCAATCAGGTCGAAAAAGGTATACAGGCCCAACAGGCCAGCCAGCGTGAACAGTACGTGCAGCGTGAGTTCGCGGAACAGGTAGCGGAAAAGAATCGTCATCATCCCATCCGCAAACGGCTGCGCCATGCAAACAAAGCAGCGGTTGCCGCTGCGGCAATCAGGTGCAGCGGCCACATGCCCAGCCAGACCGGCACGCGGCCATCGGCAATCCACGCCTGGTTGATGTTGATGCAGTTGTAGTAGAGGAAATAAAGCGCCACCGCGTACAGCAGGTTGAGCGAGCGCCCGCCGCGCGGGTTGAAGAACGCCAGCGGAATGGCCATCAGCGACAGGATCAGCGCCGAAATGGGGATGGCGATACGCCAGGCCAGTTCGGCCTGGTGTTCGGGATCGTGGCTGTTGAGCAAGGTCAGCGTATCGCTGGCGCGCGTGGACGGGCTGGAGATGGGGCGCTCGTTGGCATCGATGCGCAACTGCGCCTTTTCGAACCGGACTGTTTCATAGTCAGCCTGACCCGGGGTACCGCGGTAAAGGCGGCCATTGCCCAGCCACAACCAGCGTTCGCTGTTGGCATCCACCGTCATGCCACCCCGTTCGGCCAGGATCACCGATACCTGGTTATCCTTGCGCAGCTGCACGAACACGTTGCGCCCGTTGGCATGCTCGCCGGTGAAGTCCTCGACGAAATACACGCGGTCCGCGCCCGATGATTCACGGAATACGCCCGGAGACACCTGGGTGGTTTCCTGCCGCGCCATCGATTGCTGGCGGAACACATCGCCTTTGCCCAGTGCCCACGGCCAGCCATACAGCGACAGCGCGCCGATCAGTATCACCACCGGCAGCGCAAACTCCAGCACCGGGCGCAGGAAACTCCTGATCGACATGCCGCTCGCAAACCAGATCACCATTTCATGATCGCGCCACAGGCGGGTAAGCACCGCCAGCACGCTGACGAACAGCATCAGCGACATCAGCACCGGCAGGTAACGTACGGCGGCAAAGCCCATCAGCGCCCACACGGCGCTGGACGCAAGCACACCCACAGACGCCTGGCCCATGAGCTTGACGACCTGGGTTGTCAGCACCATCAGCAGGAGTACCGAGAATACGGCAAGGGCCATCCACGACAGTTCGTGGATCAGGCTTTTTCGAAACAGCATACGTAAAGCGGCTCTGGGTTTGACTGGACAGGGGGGCTGGGAAATAATCGGGCGATCAACCCTGCAGGGTGATCGCAGCGTAAAGACGGCGACCCACACACCCTTTTCAATATCAGGCAGCCCGGCAACCGGACCATGGTCTGGATGCAGCTGCCTGTCGCCACCTGCGCCAGCATGGAGATCGCCATGGAATTTAGCATAAATCTCGCCGCCCCCGAAAAAGCCCAGGCCGAATGCCTGGTTTTAACCGTCTCAGGTAAAAAATTACCAAGCGGCCTAGCCAAACTGGATGCCGCAAGCAATGGCTGGCTGAGCGCATTACTGGCCAGCGGCGAGCTGGGCGAAAAAGCCGGCAGCGTGCTGACCTCGCATCTGCCCGGCACGCAAACACCCAACGACAACAAGCTGCAAAAGCTGGTCCTGCTGCAGACCGGCAAGGAGGTGGACGCTGCCGGTGCGCGCAAACTGGCCGATGTGATCGCCAAAACACTGGTAGGCGGCAAGCTTGCCAGCGCAGCCGTGTGGCTGGGCGGCATCAAGGATGTGGCGACCGATGCGCTGACCGCCGCCATTTCGCAGGCGATCGTGTTTGAATCCTACCGTTTCACCGCATTCAAATCCGAGCCGGAACCGGCATCCAGCCTGGCGCGGGTTGATTACCTGATCGCAAAGAAAGCCGATACCGAAGCAGCCGAAGCGGGGCTCGCACGTGGCCTGGCAGTGGGTCATGGCATGAATTTCACGCGGGAACTGGCCAACCTGCCACCCAACGCCTGCACCCCGACCTATCTGGCCGAAGAAGCGGTCAAGCTGGCACGCCACTACGGCATGAAGAGCACGGTGCTGGATACCCCGGAGCTGGAAGCACTGGGCATGGGCTCTTTCCTGTCCGTAGCCAAGGGCTCAGTGCAACCCCCCAAGCTGATCACGCTGGAATACCGTGGCGGCAGCAAGACCGGCAAACCGGTTGCACTGGTCGGCAAGGGCATCACTTTCGATTCCGGCGGCATTTCGCTCAAACCGGGCGAAGGCATGGATGAAATGAAATACGACATGGGCGGCGCCGCTGCAGTACTGGGCACCTTCCGTGCCGTGGCCGAGCTGGGCCTGCCGATCAATCTGGTGGGCGTGATCGCCACCTGCGAGAACATGCCCGCAGGCAATGCCAGCAAACCAGGCGATATCGTGAAATCGATGGCGGGCACCACCATCGAGATCCTCAATACCGATGCCGAAGGGCGCTTGATCCTGTGCGATGCGCTCACCTACACCGCGCGCTTCGAGCCGGAAGTGGTGATCGACCTCGCCACGCTGACCGGTGCATGCATCATTGCGCTGGGCCATGTGGCAAGCGGCCTGTACGCGAACGACGACGGCCTGGCCGATGCGCTGCTGGCGGCAGCGGGCAATACCGGCGACAAGGCGTGGCGCCTGCCGCTGTGGGATGATTATCAGGAACAGCTGAAATCCAATTTTGCCGACGTTGCCAATATCGGCGGGCGCCCGGCCGGATCGGTCACTGCAGCGTGCTTCCTGGCACGCTTTACCAAGAATTATACCTGGGCGCACCTGGATATTGCCGGCACCGCGTGGAAATCGGGTGCAGCCAAAGGCGCTACCGGCCGGCCGGTGCCGTTGCTGGTGGAATACCTTGTGCAACGCAGCGTGAAGAAAGCAAAGAAATAAGGCCACAATAGCAATATGGAAGTCACTTTCTACTTCAACGTGCGCAACCGCGAGCAGGCGCTGTGCCAGCTTGTGGGCAAGGCGCTGGCACGCGGCATGCAGCTCAATGTGCTGGCCGGCAGCGAAGCCGCCGCAACCGCGCTAGACCGTTTGTTGTGGGAAGTGCCACAGATCGGCTTTCTGCCGCATTGCGCGGCAGACGCAGACATTGCAGCGATCACTCCCATCGTGATCGATCACCGCTATGAAAAACTGGCGGTGCGCGATGCGCTGTTCAACTGGACCGATGGCGTGCCGCAGGGCTTCCAGCAGTATGAACGGGTGGTGGAAATCGTCGAGCAGGATGAGGAACAGCGTGCTGCAGCGCGCGAGCGCTGGCGCGCCTATCAGGGACATGGCGTCACCCCGGTGGCGGTGGACATGCTCAAGCTGGCACAGGGAGGCGCAGCATGAGCCGCCCCGATGACGACAGCATGAGCCCGCTGTTCAACAAGATGGATGCGCTGATGGCACGCCATCGCGGCACGCCACCGCGCGATGAACACATCCCCGTGCTGACGCACGAGGCCGACGACCTGATGGAGCTGGTTCCCGCACCGCCGCCTGCGCGCGCGGCGGAGGAATCGATTCCCGTCCTCACGGATACCGTGGAAACCGGCGGGCTGATGTTCGATCCGGCAGAATTCCTGACCAGGCGCACACCCGCACCAGCCCCGAAACCAGCGCCGGTAGCCACGCCGGTTGCCAAGCCCAGCGAACCGGAATTCCTTGATCTGCCGCTGCTGGACCTGACCGCGCTGACTGCGCAGCCCGCCTATACGCCTGCCTTTGACGACACCGACTTTGTTGCAGCGCTGTCGCCACAGGTGGATGCAAAAGCAACGCAGCCGGAAGAACTGCCGATTCCGGTCGTGACCGATACCGTTGAAGTGGATGACGTGATCGAGGTATGGGCGCCGACCGGGAGTGCAGTGGAAGACTGGGGCGATTTGCCTGCCGATGCTGCGGCCGACTCGTTCACGCTGGCACTGGATGCCGAAGCTGCCGAAGCGGCCGAAGCTGCCGAAGCGGCCGAAGCTGCCGAAGCTGCCGAAGCTGCCGAAGCTGCCGAAGCTGCCGAAGCTGCCGAAGCTGCCGAAGCTGCCGAAGCTGCCGAAGCTGCCGAAGCTGCCGAAGCTGCCGAAGCTGCCGAAGCTGCCGAAGCTGCCGAAGCTG